>DINI01000021.1 GCA_002426755.1 Flavobacteriaceae bacterium UBA5544 | reverse complement strand
AATATACACCTTTCAGCATTCATTACGGCCTGTGCAGGAGACCGAATGGATATTGATGAAATATCCGACCTCACAAAAGCTATGATTGCTTCTGGAAAACAATTGAATTGGAACAAAGAAATCGTTGTCGATAAACATTGCATTGGCGGATTACCCGGTAATAGAACCACACCCTTGGTAGTGGCCATTGTAGCTGCTTATGGACTTATAATGCCAAAAACGTCCTCGCGAGCCATTACTTCGCCCGCAGGTACAGCAGATACTATGGAAGTTCTGACCAATGTTACGCTCTCTTCCGAAGAAATAACGGCTGTGGTAGAAAAAGAAGGAGGTTGTTTTGTTTGGGGTGGTACAGCGCAATTAAGCCCCGCTGATGATGTACTGATTAAGATTGAGAAGGCCTTGGATATTGATAGCGAAGGGCAACTCATAGCCTCGGTACTTTCCAAAAAGGCGGCGGCAGGTTCAACCCACGTTGTTATAGATATTCCCGTAGGAAAAACTGCGAAAGTTAGAAGTGAAGAAATGGCACAAAAACTAAAAAACCATATGGAAACGGTAGGCAACACTGTCGGGTTGAATGTGAAAGTGGTCATTACTGATGGTACGCAACCTGTAGGGAGAGGGATTGGTCCAACTTTAGAAGCCATCGATATACTAAAGGTTTTGAAAAATGAGACAGATGCGCCGATGGACTTAATGGAAAGGTCATTGCTTTTGGCTGGAGAACTTATAGAGCTTTCGGGCAAAGTCGAAAAAGGAAAAGGAACGGAAACCGCCAAAGAAGTGCTTACATCTGGTCAGGCTTATGAAAAATTCCTTGCCATTTGTAAGGCCCAAGGCCGCTTTTCAAAACCTGTTTTAGCACCTTATAAAATTGAAATCAGAGCAGAAAAATCAGGCAGTCTAAAGCGGATAGATAATCGAAAGATTGCAAAACTCGCCAAGCTTTCTGGTGCACCTCAATCTAAATCCGCAGGTATTCTTTTAAATGTCCATCTAGGAGAGCAAGTTGAAGAGAACCAATTACTATATACCATATATGCGGAATCCCAAGGCGAACTCAATTATGCAATGGAATATAAAAATAATCACAAGGATATTATAACCATAAATTAAAAACATACTATGAAAACGATATTATTCAGCCTTCCCGGAAACGAGGAATTAACAGAGNNCGCGCATATTATCTGACGTAAAAGATAAATGTGTGGTCTTGGTCTGCACCCTACACGACCCTGATGAGAAATTATTACCGCTATATTTTTTAAGCCACACCGCCAAATCATTAGGTGCTATGTGTACCTGTTTAGTAGCACCGTATTTGGCATATATGCGACAAGACAAAATATTTAATGAGGGTGAGGGCGTTACCTCTACCTATTTCGGGAAGTTAATTTCCGGTTTTGCTGATAGCATTACAACTGTTGACCCGCACTTACACAGGATTAGCTCTTTAAGCGAAGTCTATCAAATTCCAAACAAAGTCATTCACGCTGCAGATGATATTTCAAAATGGATAAAAGAAAAAATAAAAAACCCAGTATTAATAGGTCCGGATTCCGAAAGCGAACAATGGGTTTCTGAAGTAGCAAAAAATGCAGGAGCACCATTTACAGTATTGCAAAAAGTGCGTCACGGTGACCGGGATGTGGAAGTTTCTGTGCCTGATGTGGAAAAATATAAAAACACCACACCAATTTTGGTAGATGATATTATTTCTACAGCTCGAACAATGATTGAAACCGTACAACATTTGAAAAAAGCAGGAATGAAACCACCAATATGTGTTGGTATTCACGCCGTTTTTTCAGGTAATGCCTATCGGGATTTGTTGGATTCCGGAGTAGAAAAAATAGTGACTTGCAATACCATCCCACATCCTTCAAATGGGATTGATTTAAGCGATATACTGGCAAAAGAAGTAAAGAAATTAATGCACCATATATGAAAAAACGAGTCTTCATAGTATTACTTACTTTATTCAGCATTACAATGACTGGACAAACTGAAATGCTTATTGGGCAGATTTCGGGCAGGGTTGTAGTTCGGGAAAATTTTGATGAAGATGGCGACTTTTTAAACAAACAAACTTTTGAAGCCGGAAAAACAAAAAGGAAAAATGAATATTATGAAATTGAGGTAATCACAGAGTTGTTTGACAAAGACAAACAATCTACTGACAAATATACAACCACTTATCGTTGTAAACCAGATGAAGCCAGTATAATGGTAATGGCATTTCCGTTCTCAACCCAAAATCAAAGGAAACCGAAATCAATACCACATCTGCAAATTTTAAAGAGCTATATGATTTGGAAAACTTGGCAAATATAGAATTGGAAATGAGCTTTGATTCAGGATTGTTGAATTTCTTCGGTTCAAAAAGTACTATAAAGATTTACAACCGAAAATTAGACAGTAACAAAAACAATATTAAATCAAAAATCAATATTAAGGCCTATGCGTTGGGTATTCGTATCAAGCAATTAAATTATAATGTAATAGAAAAATTAAATGAGAACGGCCTATTGACCTTTCAGAAATTTACCGAAGAAGACAACAGTTATTTCACAATGACTTATAAATAAAAGAAAATGAACAACTACGACACCCTTTCAGAAGCAATCAATGACCTTCAACAAAGAGGATATACCTATGATTTCAACTTGAAACCAGAATGCTTGCAATGTGCCTCACTGAAAATAGAAATTCAGCCCGAAGATTTTGATGTGGATGAAACCCATCGTTTTGAAGGTATGAGCAGTACAGACGATAACAGCGTTCTTTATGCTATTTCATCCAAAGATGGTATAAAGGGACTTTTGGTAGATGCCTATGGTGTCTATGCCGAAAATATTTCTGAAGCAATGAGAAAAAAATTACGATAACACTTAAACAAAACCAATAATGGAAAATCACGAACATCACAATCACGAGGAAATGGACCATTCGAAAATGGACCATTCGAAAATGAAACACAAAAAAGAAGACCATTCTAAAATGAACCACGGAAAAGGCGACCATTCAGGCCATAATCCTGGACACGGACAAATGGGTCACGACCATCATAAAATGATGATTGCCGACTTCAGAAAACGGTTTTGGGTAACGCTCGTACTTACCATTCCCATATTGTTCTTCTCGCCAATGATACAGGAATTTTTCGGGTATGAATTTTTACTTCCGGGTAATTCGTATGTGCTTTTTGCCCTTTCATCTGTAGTTTATTTTTACGGTGGTTGGCCATTTTTAAAAGGTTTTTGGTCTGAAATAAAAAAAGGAGCACCAGGAATGATGACCCTAATTTCTATGGCTATAAGTGTTGCCTACTTTTATAGCACCGCGACAGTTTTTGGCTTACGTGGAGAGGATTTTTTCTGGGAACTTTCTACACTAATTGCTATAATGCTATTGGGACATTGGATAGAAATGAAAAGTGTTTTGGGTGCTTCCAAAGCTTTACAACTTTTAGTAAGTATGATGCCCGCTGAAGCGCATAGAGTAAAGGATGATACCGTAGAAGACATTCCTTTGGAAGATTTGTTAAAAGGCGATGTGATTTTAGTAAAGCCTGGCGAGAAAGTTCCAGCTGATGGAATCATTGTTGAAGGTTCCAGTTACTTGAATGAATCAATGCTAACAGGAGAATCTAAACCAGTAAAAAAAGAAGAAAAAGATAAAGTAATTGGCGGTTCAGTTAATGGCAATAGCACAATAAAGGTAAAAGTTGAGCATACAGGAAAAGACAGTTATCTTAACAAGGTCATCAAAATGGTCGAGGAAGCGCAAAAAACAAAGTCCCGAATGCAAAATCTTTCAGATAGGGCTGCAAAATGGTTAACATACATTGCCTTGGCCATTGGTTTTGGAACATTGGCTGTTTGGTTGATTCTTGGGTTTCCATTTGTATATGCATTGGAACGAATGGTAACGGTTATGGTTATTGCTTGTCCACACGCATTGGGTCTTGCGATTCCTTTGGTAGTCGCCATATCAACGGCTGTTTCAGCTCAAAACGGATTATTAATTCGCAATAGGACTGCTTTTGAAGAATCGCGTAAAATATCCGCTCTTCTTTTTGA
>DINI01000019.1 GCA_002426755.1 Flavobacteriaceae bacterium UBA5544 | reverse complement strand
GATACTGAAATACCTACGTTAATCGCTGGACGTACACCAGAGTTGAACAAATCACCGTCCAAGAAAATCTGACCATCTGTAATGGAAATTACGTTGGTTGGAATATAAGCCGATACGTCACCTGCTTGTGTTTCAATAATTGGCAAAGCAGTCAATGAACCACCACCTTTAACGATTGGTTTCAAAACCTCTGGCAAATCGTTCATTTCTTTTGCGATATCATCATTTGCAATGATTTTTGCAGAACGCTCCAATAAACGGGAGTGCAAATAGAAAACGTCACCTGGATACGCCTCACGTCCTGGTGGACGACGTAACAATAACGACACCTCACGGTAAGCAACAGCCTGCTTTGATAAATCGTCAAAGATAATCAAGGCTGGACGGCCAGTATCTCTAAAATACTCACCAATCGCAGCACCTGCAAATGGTGCATAAACTTGCATTGGAGCAGGGTCAGAAGCATTAGCGGCAACAATCACTGTGTAAGCCATAGCACCTTTATCTTCCAATGTTTGAGCAATATTAGCTACGGTTGACGCTTTTTGTCCAACGGCAACATAAATACAGAATACAGGCTCACCTGCATCATAAAATTCTTTTTGATTCAAAATGGTATCGATACAAACTGTTGTCTTACCAGTTTGACGGTCACCAATTACCAACTCACGTTGTCCACGACCTACAGGAATCATCGCATCAATTGATTTGATACCTGTCTGTAATGGTTCTGTAACTGGTTGACGGAAGATAACACCTGGTGCTTTACGCTCCAATGGCATTTCGTATAATTTCCCTCCAATTGGACCTTTACCATCGATTGGGTTACCCAAAGTATCCACAACACGACCAACAATCTCTTCACCAACTTTTAACGAAGCGATACGTTTTGTACGTTTTACAGTAGAACCTTCACTGATTTCTTTTGAAGGACCCAACAATACAACACCCACGTTATCTTCTTCAAGATTCAATACGATGCCTTCAAGTCCTCCAGCGAATTCAACTAATTCACCATATTGAACGTTTGAAAGTCCGTACACACGTGCAATACCATCTCCAACAGTCAATACTGTTCCTACTTCGTCCAATGAAGCGCCTGCTTCAAACCCTGACAATTGTTGCTTTAAGATTGCTGATATTTCAGCCGGTTTTACTTCTGCCATTTTTATAGATATTAGAAGTTAGATGTTAGATATTAGATATCTGATTCTAACTCTTTTAGTTTAATGTAAATTCTCTTTTTAGTTTACTCAATTTGTTTGCAATGCTCGCATCATATTGTAAATCGCCAACACGAAGGATGAAACCTCCCAATATGTTTTCGTCTATCACATTATTGATTTCAGCATCTTTTCCTGTTAATTCTTTGACTTTAACAAGCACCAATTTCTTCAATTCGTCCGTCAAAGGAACAGCTGTAGTCACTTTAGCTACTTGAGTTCCTTGTTCTTGATCGAACAATTGATTGTATTTTTGAGCGACATCCCCTAACACATCAATACGTTTGTTGGTAATCAACGTATCAATTAGGTTCACGCTTAATTTATTTAAATCTTTGAATACAGCTAACAAAGCGGATCTCTTTGTCGCATTTGGCACTACAGGACTTTGAAGCATCTCGTCCAATTCCTTACTTGCTACCACCGCATTGGCAATTGACTTCATATCATCATTGACAGCAGGAGCTGACTTTTGATCTTTAGCCAAATCCAAAACTGCTTTCGCATAACGTATTGCTGCTCTTGTTTGTGCCATCAGTGTATTAATTTAGTTTTGCATCACTCAACATAGACTCAACCAATTTCAATTGTTTGTCTTTGTTGGATAATTCTTCACGAACCACTTTCTCTGCGATATCAACAGACAAGGTAGCAACTTGATTTCTCAATTCTGCCATTGCTGCCTTTTTCTCGCTTTCGATAGCGCTTTGTGCTTGCTCAATCATTTTGTTTGCTTGCGACTGTGCTTCGTCCTTTGCATCAGAAATCATTTTTGCTTTGATGTCACGAGCGTCTTTCAACATAGATTCGCGTTCAGCACGAGCTTCGTTAAGAATGCGTTCGTTATCTGCTTTTAGGTTTTCCATCTCCTTACGGGCATTTTCAGCCGAAGCCAAGGCGTCTTTGATTCCATTTTCACGGTCTTCAACGGCTCCAAGAATAGGTTTCCAAGCAAATTTTCTCAAGATGAACAACAAACATAAGAATGTAATGATTGTCCAAATGACGAGTCCAAAACCAGGTTTTACTAAATCCATTTCTTTTTGTGTTTCTAATTAATTTTAAATTTTATATACAGAAGCAACCAACCGTTACTTCTGTATATAATTTACTTTGTCTTGGATTATCCTTGCAAAAGAGCAACAACAACACCAAATAGCGCTACCGCCTCAACGAAGGCTGCTAAAATCAATGCAGACGTTTGAATTTTTCCGTGCATTTCAGGTTGACGTGCCATAGCTTCCATAGCAGATCCACCGATTTTACCAATACCAACTCCAGCTCCGATAGCTGCTAAACCAGCTCCAATAGCTGCGATTCCAGTAATAGTCATAGTTATAAAATTTAAATTAATTAATGATGCTCTTCTTCAGTTGCCATACCAAAATATAAGGCTGACAAAATTGTAAAAATATATGCTTGAATTGCTGTTACCACAATTTCTATAACAGTAATAAACAATGAGAATGCTACAGAAACTGGTGCAATTAATACGGTTTCAAAAATGAATATCAATGACATCAATGCCAAGATGATGATGTGTCCCGCTGTGATGTTAGCGAACAATCGAATCATGAGAGAGATTGGCTTTGTGAAAATTCCAATTAACTCAATCGGCATTAAGAACAACTTCATAGGAACAGGAACGCCTGGCATCCAAAAGATGTGTTTCCAATAATTCTTGTTGCCACTAACCGTTGTGATGATAAAAGTGAACAAAGCCAGTACCATTGTAAACGCAATGTTTCCACTTAAGTTGGCACCATTCAAAATTGGAATCAATCCAAAAATATTATTGATCCAGATAAAGAAAAATATGGTCAATAAATAAGGCATGTATTTTTTGTACTTATGCTCTCCAATCATTGGTCGTGCAATATCATCACGCACAAACACAATAAGTGGCTCTACAAAACCAGCAATGCCAGTTGGCACATTGCCTTCGGATTTTTTATAAGTTCTGGCGGCAGTTACGAAAATCAATAGCAAAACAATGGCAGAAACCCACATCATAAAGACGTTTCTTGTAATAGACAAATCCCAAGGGGTTGAGGCATTAGTTGGATGGTGCTCTGCATCAAATTCTACAGCATGCGCATTTCCATTCAATTGATAAATCTTTTCGTGAAGTTTTACGAATTTCATCCCATCTTTTTCAACAACATGATGACCAGAATCGTCATGGTGAAATTCGTTGGACATAAAAGTTACTAGACCATTGTCTGTATAAAGAATGATTGGCAAAGGAATTGAAACCGCCTTGTCATTGATATCAATAACGTGAAATTCATGCGCATCCTTAACGTGATGCATAATCATCTCTTTAGCGTCAAACTTTTCTTTTTCAGGATTTTCCGTTTCTTCTTTTGCAAACCCAACAAATGAAATTGTCAAAAAAAGAACTGAAAACAATACGTTTTTAACGGTGCTTACTGTCATTCCTTATGGCTTAAAAATACCTTGCTTTAAATTCCGTGCAAATGTACGCACAATAAGTTAATTGGCAAACACTTTTTTTATCAATATTAAAAGAATGATTTTTAAGGCTTTTTTTGCAAAAATTGAGTCACAGAATAGACCTCAAAAAACAAGTATAGGAAATAGGGTATAAAAAAGTTGAAAACGTCTGGCTGCTTATTCTCAAAATCGGATAATAATAAAGGCAACAGAAACAGAATGGCAAAGGTCATTTTTAGAAATGTAATAACCATAAAAGTGTTAAAAACATCCGTTTTGCCATTCGAATATTTAAAATTAATGACCGTATAAAGAGCTGTAGTTATAATAAAATGGAACAGATAAATTTGCCATAAAGGAAAAAACAGATTAAAGTCTGTGGCTAAATAGGATATCAGATAGGAATGAACCCCAAATAAAATAAGAGAAACAACAAGGTTTTGGAGTAAAAAAGAAAGTTGTCTTGACTTAAATTGTTCATTCATATTATTCGTCCTCTTTAGAATTGGCTATTATTTGGCGAATGACCAAAACAATGGAGCCTATTACAGAGGTCAAAGATAAGATTAATGTGAACAAATTATTCTTGTTCGGGTATTTTTCATCAAGTTTTACGCCAATAAATGTACCTATTCCAATAATGGCAAACATTTGAATAGCAATACTCGAATATCTAGCGTATGAATTAAGCTGATTGGCCTTCTTTTCGCTCTTGTTGTTGCTGTTGTGGTCTTTGTCCGCCATTGCCCAATTCTTTTATGGCTCCTTTCATTGCGCAAGTGGCATTGAAGGTCGCTCCTGGTTCAACTGCTAATTTAGCGACTTCTACCTCTCCTTCAACATACGCAGTTGATTTTAATGACAACGTATCCGTAAGTATCAATTTACCGGAAAACTTACCTTCGATATCAGCATTGGCACTTGTTAACGTGCCTTTTATAATTCCGGTTCTGCCAATCACCACCTTTCCGGGTGTTTTGACATTTCCTTGAATTGTTCCTTCTATTCTGAAATCACCATCGCTCACTATATCTCCCGTAATGGTAGAGCCTTTAGCGATAGTGTTTTGCTGTGTTCCTGTGTCTGTTGCCATATGTTCTTTTTTTATTCCTGAAAACATTGGTTCTGTTAGTTTATTGAATTGCTAAATAATCATTTAAATTTTTGTGCATTTGAACAATCTCATAGTTGTCTGATGAAATCGCAATATAGGGTCTGGTTATTTTTGATTTACGCTCTGTAAGCAAATCGGCAAAACCTCGCGCGCCTTGTATGCTTTTAAGTCCATGTACCACTACAAAAGTTGTGTTTTTGTCATAAATGTCTTTAGAAGTAGACATGTCGTAATAGCGTATCTCTTTTATTTCTTCGTCCAATTTCTTGATAAATTCATCAATGTCATCTTTTGAAGTGTTATCAAATTGATAAATGACGTTGAATTTTTTGGAGGTTTCGTCGTTTGCGAATTCCTTCTTTTCTAAAGTTGGAATCACTGTTTGTATGATGACTTGTGCCTGTTTACCTTCTGGTGAATTTGGATAAGTCAAAGCAATAAAATTGACACTTTCCTTATAAGCTTCAAAACCATACAGCCTAGCTTTTGCCGATGCTTTTAATATTTCGAACTTTGGAACCATTGGGTCGCCTTCAAATTGGGTAACATACGTTGAAGCTTGGTCAATGACTTGTTGGAATTTTTGATTGTTATAGTCCTCAAATAGTTTTTCATATAAACTTTCAGGACTATTTTCGTCTTTTGCCAATCCCGAATTGGGGTTTCTCAAAATTTCCGCATAACGTGACTCTGAGTAATTGTTGATAATGTCATTTTTTACCAATTCAGCTTCAGAATTAAGATTAAGCTCCTGATAAATTTTATATAAATTATATCTGGAAGGAAGTATCAATCGTTCTTCGGGATTGTTATTCAACAACTTCTCCAATTTATCTTTTGCCAAGTTATATTCTTTGAATTTTTCCTTATAAATAGACCCTAATTGATAGTATGCAAAATTTCGTTCTTTCGCCAAACTGTCCAATACTTTTGGGTCCGTTGGAATCTTTGCAATGTAAAACTCTGGGTCATATAATTCATCTTCTGAGGCGTCTGTAAATAACGAATTGTTTAGCTGACCACCTCCCGAATTGGTTCGTGAGTCAGATAGCCTCCAGTTATCTTTTAATGAACGGTCACCCCAAATTTTTAAAAACTCGCTCTTGCCATAGGCAACGGTTGTTGTATTGTAAAAATAGAACTCCTGTTTTCCTCCACCAGCCTTATTATTGGCGGCATCATTTCGTTGAATGCCTTTGTCAACATCATTGGCGGTATTAAGACCTGTGTTTAGTCGTTTTGCTGCCTCGGCTTTTTCCTTGTCGGCTTCGGCTTTTGCTTTCAAATTATTTGCGTATTCTGTGAACAACGCCAATTGGTCTTCTTTTGAAAGGCTTGCAAGATTTAAAATACTGTCATTCACTTGCGCGACATCCTCATAGTAAATGACGTCTTCAAGATTTTCTCTTTTTCGTTTTATGGTTCTGTAAGGTTTACTGTTCAAAACCAAATTGTTCATTGTACTATCGTAATATGCTCCAGCTATTTTATATTCCGATTTATCGAAACTCATATCTCCAAGCGTCGTGTAATCCACGGCGCGAAGTGGCTTGTCGGTCGATTGTGAGCGAAGTGATTTGTTGTAGTAAGCTATCGCTAAAGAGTCAGATTGATTTTGCTTATGAAATTCTGCAATACGATAATAGATTTTACCTAAAAACAGTCTGTTTTCTCGGTCTTCTTCCAAATCCGTGAGATATTCCAAAAATGCAACTTGGTCCCCTGTTTCGTAGTCAAAATTGCTTGCTTTGGCCAAATGTGCGTTGATATAATAAGCCCGTGGAATTTTTCGATGCAAGTCAATGACTTTATCAAAAGCTAAATTGGCACTGTCTTTATACCCAAACTCATTATACAATTGGCCTCTAATGTAATTATAGCGGGCTTTTTCATTATTCTTTTTGGTCACTTCAGCGGCAATAGCCAATTGGGTCAAGGCACTATCCTTTGCTTTGATATTGATATATGCTTGTGCCATACTTGCCGTGGCATCTGCCAAATCTTGGTCGTCCAAAACTTCCTGCTTAATCAATCGCTTCAAGTTTTTGATAGCCAATTCGTCATTTTCCAATCGGATGTTGGTTTTTTCGCGCCAGACTCTTGAGGTGTTAATCTTATCACTTGCTGGATATTTGTACAGAATATAATTGAAAGCCTCCAATGCGGGAACAAAACGTTGGTCAAAATAGCGTGCTTGGCCCAACAACAAATAGGCCTCGTCGATTTGTGGATTGTGTTCCTTCCCGTTGATGTTCATTCCGTGTTTTTGAACGGCCTTGATTGCCTTTTCTTCAGCGCGTTCAAAATCGGCATTTTTAGATTGGCCGGGAAGCATCACATCTTCTTCCACTTGCATTCGTTCCACCGGGAGTAATTCCCAATAGTTGTCAGTAAAAGCGTTGTCTATGGCATCTCGACCATTTTCCAATGCGATTTCACCATTATAAAGAATATTGTATTTGGTACCCAAAGCATGGAAATTCCTATTGATGAACGTGTCATTTTTACGGGAACAACTTGTGACAATAAGTGTTGTTCCAAACAAAAGAAATATGGCTTTTAAAGATGTATTCAACGTGGTTGTTTTGGTTAATAGATAACTAAAAACTGTTGCAAATAGTATGCAATGCTGTAAAAATAAGCATCTTTTTGAATTATTGAGGAAATATTGGGGACTTTTCGATATGTGGATTTGACCCTTAATGGCACAAGGACACAAAGTTGGGTGTTAACTAAAACATCAAAGTTTTTTAAAGCCTTTGAGGTCGTGTGCCGTAAAAATTATCCAGCAAAATGGGTTTCCAATTCTCTTAATGTGGCTTCGCTAGTGGCCAAATCTTTCACGACCTGTCCTTTTTCAAGAACAACAATTCGCTCGCAAACATCCGTGACGTGCATTAAATCGTGACTCGAAATAAGGACTGTAACGCCTTTGGTTTCTGCCAAATCCTTAATGATTCCTTTTAATCGGATTTGTGTTGTAGGGTCAAGATTCGCAAAAGGTTCATCCAAAATAATGACTTCTGGATTACCAATCAAGGCAGCGACAATACCTGCTTTTTTCTGGTTTCCTTTACTCAAATCTCGAAGATATTTTTTCTGTTTAAGGATTTCACCGTGGAAGAAATCTTCAAATTGTGACACCAATTTGTCAACATCTGCCTTATTCTGACCTCTTAATTCACCAATGAAATAAAAATATTCTTCGGCTGTCAAATAGCCAATAAGGAAACTTTCATCAATAAAAGACGATGTAAAAGGTTTCCAGTCTTCGCTTTCGTGAACCAAAATATTATTGTTTTTGATGTGCCCTGTGGTTGGTTGTATCAAATCTAACAGCAAACTGAAGAACGTAGTTTTTCCAGCACCATTATTGCCCACAAGACCAAAACTTTGCCCTTTGGGAATGTCAAGGCTCTCAATGTTAAGAACGGTTGTGTCGTTATATTTTTTGGAAAGGTTTGAAGTAATTATCATAATGTTTCGTTTTATTCGTCTTCGCTAAAAGCTTTAATCATTTTATATTTTGAATCTAAATATTTCCCAGTAATGAAGGTCATTAATTTTTGATGGAATACAATTCCCAGTAATCCCAAAACTATCAATACCGCAATCCCAACTTCAAAATTGAAGATGTAATACGCTGCCGAAAAAATAGCCATTGGCAACAACATTAAGGGTAATCCAATCAACCATTGTACTGCGCCAGTACCCTGAAAATTAAAGGCTGCTCTTTGGTTTAAATCAATTTTTTTTCTGTTAAAAGAGCCACCAAGCAAAATGACATAGGTATTGACCCCTACATTATAAACAGCGGCCGCAAAATGTGCCAAAAGAATCTTCCATCCGAAATAGACATAAGGAATGCTCAACACAAATAAGATAATCACACTCAAGGTCATCAAGGTGTATTTTGATTTGAGATATTGCTCATATTTAATATTTTGGCTCATCAATAGTTTGTAGTAACCACTGTCCCAAGCTGGAATAAATTGTCCAAAATTTATCAAGAAAATACCTGTAACGAAGATGCCAATAAAGGCGTACAACCAAACCATATCTTGATACATGGGCTGTGGATAAAAGAACAATCCATACATCAATCCAAGACCGAGCATCCAAACAGAAGATTTTGGACGTTTGTTACGCCAAAGCAATTTTAAATCGAGCTGCATGAAAGGCGCAATGTCTCCAAATTTGTTGGTCCATTCAAGATTTGAAGCATTCACTTCCTGAACTTTGGCTTTTAGGGAGCTATCTAGAAAGAGTTTTTTTCTTAAAATCTTGAAATTGAAAACATACAATAGTGCCAACAATCCAATCGGAATAATCAGTAACAATGGATTTTTAGTGATGGCTATGATTCCAGCAGAAAGAATTGAGGAAATGTTAATGATGTTGAAGTGATTCAACCCGTATAATACTGCAATCAAAGCGATGATTGGCAAAAATGACAGTTCTGTTTCTGCCGAAAGGCTTTCAATAATAAAATTGAAAAAATTATTGATGAGTGCAATAATCAGAATTAAAAACATCCAAGTTACCACCGAAGTTGGGTCATAATTTTTTACCAGCAAGGTGACTCCAAAAGGTATTACAGCAAAAAGAGGAAGAAAATTAAAAAAAGAAAGCATGGACTTACCCAGCACAAAATTGACTACACTGCTTCTTTTGATAGGCAGTGTCAATAGCGGTTTGACACTCATTACGGGCAATTTTTGGAAGAAAAATCGAATCATCAAATCGCCCAAAATCCAGAAAAATATAAAGCCATTGACAATAACAAAAGGGTCTTGCTCTGGATACACTTTTTTTAGCCCTGGATAGAGCGCAACGCCCAAAATCAAAAAGGTAGCCATGAAATAGAGTGCCAAAAAGCCCATCAGAATTTTTAGGGCGATACTTTTGCCCATTGTTGCGGACCTAAAAAACTGTTTCCATTCGAGGTTTAGAAAATGTTTTATCATTTTGTATTGGTTGTGTTCGATAGATTAGTAATATTAAAACACTTTTTGTTACAATCAAAATGCGATTCTATGAATGTTTCTTACTTTTGCAAAAAAAATTAATGTCTCAATTTCATAAACTCGCCATTAGCGAACTACATAAAGAAACCGAATCTTGTGTGACCATAAGT
This sequence comes from Flavobacteriaceae bacterium UBA5544, assembly GCA_002426755.1. Taxonomy (GTDB): domain Bacteria; phylum Bacteroidota; class Bacteroidia; order Flavobacteriales; family Flavobacteriaceae; genus JBPOFM01. The sequence goes on along the minus strand of DINI01000019.1, from coordinate 442,191 downwards.
TTTCAAGTTCCTTCTGAATTAAAAGATACTTTTAAGTTTAAAGCAGGGCAATATATTACTCTAAAATCTTCAATTGATGGAAAAGAAGTCCGTAGAGATTACTCGCTTTGTTCGTCTCCAAATAGTGGCATTTTAAAAGTCGCTGTAAAAGCGGTCCAGGATGGAAATTTTTCTTCATTTGCCAACTCGCAGTTAAAAGTTGGTGATATTCTTGATGTTTCATCACCAAATGGACGATTTATTTTTGAACCTAACGAAGCCCAATCGCGAACCATTGCCGCCTTTGCAGCAGGAAGTGGCATCACACCAGTGATGAGCATTCTCAAGACCGTTTTGGAAGATGAGCCAAACAGTAATTTTGTATTGGTGTATGGCAACAAATCTCCAAAAGACACGATTTTTTTGGATGAATTATTACACCTGCAATCAAAATATTTAGATCGGTTAAAAATTCATTTCGTTTATAGTCAATCGCAAGAAGACAAAGCTCTTTTTGGCCGAATTGAAAAAAGTACGGTCAATTTTATCTTGAAAAACGATTATAAGGACACCAAATTTGATAGATTCTACATTTGTGGCCCTGAACCAATGATTGATACTGTGAAAGACGTATTGCTCGAATATGGCATCAACGAATCTCAAGTTTTGTTTGAATTGTTTACCGTTACTGCTCCAGCAAAGCCAATCGACAGCGATCTAAATGACGGAAAAACACGGGTCACTGTTATGCTCGATGATGAAGAAACAACCTTTGTGATGGACCAAAAGAAATCTGTATTGGAAGCTGCTTTAGCTGAAAATCTAGACGCCCCTTATTCCTGTCAAGGAGGAATTTGTAGCAGTTGTTTGGCTCGTTTAACAGAAGGTGAGGTTAAAATGCGCCAAAACAATATTTTGACCGATGGCGAACTTGAAGAGGGTTTGATTTTGACTTGTCAAGCGCATCCAACGACCCCTGTCATTCGTGTGGATTATGATGATATCTAAAGTAGATGTGAGATTAAAGAATTGTTTCGATTTTTTTCACAACATCTTCTACATAAATTGACTTCATGCAATTTTTATAACTTTCTGGGAACTTATTGCCATACACCGAAGTCGGTATCAGTGGATAAATATTTCGGTTTGCCATAAGTGAATTTTCATCGTCTTGATTAAATGGTGAAAATCCGGCAAACGGGTGTGTCACGCCCCAAAGTGTGACAACCTTGACTCCATACATAGCTGCCAAATGTCCATTTCCAGAATCCATGGAGAGCATCACATCGAGATTTGAGATTAAATCCACTTCTTCCTCCAAACTCAACATTCCTGCAACATTGATGACATTTTTAAACTTGGATTCCAATCTGTTTAGTTGTTGTATTTCCTTTTCCCCACCGCCAAATAAGATGATTTTGTTGGTTTGTAAAAGCGTTTCGATAACCTCTTCCATCAATTGCAACGGATACATCTTGCCTTCGTGGGCAGCGAATGGCGCTATTCCAATCCATTTGTAATCCTTATTTTCCCTAACAACGGCTTCTGTTTTCGAATTCAATTGTGCTCGTTTTGGAAATTTGGGGTTTCGCAAATCAAGAGGAAAACCAAGTGATTCAAAAACATCTGCATACCGCTGATGTGTGCTTTTAAGTTGTTTGAAAATTTCACCAGAAACCAATGCTTTTTTTTCTTCTCGACCCTTATCAATTTGAACGACTTCGATTCCAAATAGAAAAAATTTAAGAATTTTAGTTCGAAGCACATTGTGCAAATCTGCAACCGCATCGATACCAATGTGTTTTAATTCTCTTGATAGTTTAAATAGCCCAAAAAGTCCTTTATGTTTTCCTTTTAAATCTGCTGCAAAAACGTCAACATTTTTTAAATCCTTAAAGAAAGGTTTAAAAAAATCGCGTGTTAGGACGGTAAGTTTTACTTCTGGATATTGCTCCGTAAAAGCTCTTAAGACAGGAACCGTCATTGCTACATCACCCATTGCGGAGAATCGAATAATGAGGATATGTTTTGGTTTTGACATCTTAAATCAAGATTCCCATGTTGATGGAAATTATTTTTGACTTCGCAAAACAGGGTTCAGTTCGTCGTCATTGTACATTTTCATCTGTTTATAGACTTTCATGTATTTATCCCCATTTTTGATATCGTTAAGCAAGGTATCAATTGCAGTTGAAAGGTCTGTACGCTGTTCGAGTAGAACATCCAGCTTTTTTTGACAAGCCATTCTGTGGGATTCGGAAGCATCCTTGCGATTTGCCTCTTCTTCCATATGATACACTTTCAAAGCTAATATTGATAATCTATCAATCCCCCATGCAGGGCTTTCAGTATTTATAGTTGCGTTCGATTTTGGTTGTACATCACTGTATTTCTTAAGAAAATAACTATCAATATATTCCACCATATCTGTTCGGTCTTGGTTAGAGGCATCTATTTGACGCTTCAGCTTCAACGCCGCAACAGGATCGATATTTGGGTCTCGAATAATGTCTTCATAATGCCATTGTACGGTGTCTATCCAACATTTACGATATAATAAATGTTCAATAAGATTGGTTTTTTCATCATAACTATTAGAAAAAGGCTGCTCAACTGTATTAACAATATGATACGTTTTAATGACGTCTTGGAAAATATCATTGGCTTTTTTGGAAAACATATGCTATAATTTTAAGACTGTAAATATAAGTCTAAATTAATTAACTTTACCACTCAAAACCTCAACAACCACCTTATGCAGATTCATAATTTAACCGAAGAAAACTCTATTTTAAATACTTTTATTTCTGAAATGCGCGATGTAAAGATTCAAAAAGACCGCATGCGTTTTAGACGAAATATTGAACGGATTGGGGAGGTTTTGGGATATGAATTAAGCAAAAAATTGAATTATCAGTCTTCAAAAATTACAACACCCTTGGGCAAGTGCACTATGAATTTGCCAAAAAACGATATTGTATTATGTTCGATTTTGAGGGCGGGAGTTCCTTTGCATCATGGGCTTTTGAATTATTTTGATGATGCCCAAAATGCTTTTATCTCCGCATACCGTCAACATCAAAAACATCCGGAGAGTTTTGAAATCATTGTAGAGTATTTAGCGTGTCCGTCTCTTGAAGGCAAGACGCTGATTTTAGCAGACCCAATGCTGGCAACGGGTCAATCGATGGTAGCTACTTTTGAAGCTTTAAAACCATTTGGCACTCCAAAAGAAGTGCATTTGGTTAGTGTGATTGGCGCGCAAGTTGGCGTAAATTATGTTCAAAAACATTTCAAGGAAAATACCCATTTGTGGATTGCCGCCGTGGATGAAAATTTGAACGACAAAGGATATATCATTCCTGGGCTTGGTGATGCAGGAGATTTGGCTTTTGGCGAAAAACTACAGAATTAAAAAAACAGCCGGAATCAATATCAGAACCCAAACCAAAACTTCTTTAAACCAAACTTCTTTTGTGACTTCTAAATAATTGGTCATAATGATTGATAAAGGTGCAAACAGAAAAATAAATTCACTTCCGTTCTTATTTGGTGAAATCAAAATAATCAACAACGAAATTATAGAAGATAAAACCACAATATTAAAAGAAGGACGAAGACTTTTCGATTTGTCTTTTAGGTGCTTAATAAAATAAAATGAAGCCCAAGTTCCGTAAGAAATAAGAATTGTGGTCGCGATGATAATCCGTGCCGAATTGAGCCCTGTAAAATCAAAACTATAGACAAAAAGTTCATTAAAATAATCTGTAAAATCGTAGTCCATTATCAGCATCACCGAAACCCAAACTATCACTACAGACAAAATACCTGTCAATGGCACGATCCAATTTTTAATGTTGATTATTGAATATAAAATCATAGCCGCAAAAATCAATATAAAAAATAATATTGCCCAGAAGTAAAGCAATGTGGCAATGCTTATCCAAAAAGCTGCATCAAACAATTTTTTCTTAACATCCTTTTGGGTTCTCAAACTTATAATTCGTCGTAATGCCAATAAGATGAAAAAATTAGCCATTAATGTTTTGGAATTCAAAAGTGTTTCTGGCAACATTGCCATAAACAATCCAAACATCAACAATTTATAGCTGTTCTTTTTTGTAAGACTGTTTCTGCTCGCAAAGAAATCAAGTATGAATAAAGACGAGAGGACAATGACAAAATAAAACGCTTGCTTTCCAAACAATTTAACCGTCAATGGTTCATGGATCACATAAATTTTTGACGCCACAAATACCATCAACAAAAATGTACTCATCACAACAAAATGGATGGGTTTTGCTTGTTTGAAAAAACTTGTAATCATTTAAATTGATTAATGAATTTAGCCGACTAATTATTTAAAATCAGAAATAAAATGTAATTTTGTCCTGTAAATATAATACTTATTGCAATGAAAGACTTTTTTTACGGTATTCAAGATTTATTTGTAAACTATTTGTTTTTACCATTTGATGCATTGCGAAAAATGCAATTGGAAAATTGGTGGACTGCAAACTTTATGTCTTGGATTTTTATCATTATTGGTATGGTAGCGTTTGTTTATTGGATGCTTCAATTGAAAAAATATAATGATAATAATGAAGAGGACAAAAGTGTTACATCACACTCTTATTTATAAATCAAACCCGATATCCTTACGATAATTCATCTTATCAAAATGTAGTTTTGCTATGTTTTGGTAAGATTTTTTTATGGCCTCTTGGTATGTATTGCCATACGAAGTAATCGCCATTACACGTCCTCCAGAAGTTACAATTTTACCATCTTTCATAATGGCTCCTGCATGAAATGGAATTGAATCTTCTATTTTTTCTAGCCCGGTGATTTCTTTGCCTTTTTCGTACGCTTCTGGATAACCCCCAGATACTAACATTACTGTGGTTGCAGCTCGCTCGTCGATGATGATTTCTTGTTCATTCAATGTTTGATTTGCGACCGCTTGAAATAATTCCACCAAGTCATTCTTAAGTCGTGGCAAAACCACTTCGGTTTCTGGGTCTCCCATTCTAACATTGTATTCAATTACTTTTGGATCATCGCCTACTTTTATCAAACCAATAAAGACAAATCCCTTATATGGCAAATTGTCTTTCTGAAGGCCTAAAATGGTAGGCTTGACTATACGTTCTTCAATTTTATGCATGAACGAATCATTTACAAAAGGTACTGGAGAAATTGCTCCCATACCGCCCGTATTTAAGCCTGTATCACCTTCACCAATGCGTTTATAATCCTTTGCCGTTGGAAGGATTTTGTAATGCTTACCATCGGTGAGAACAAAACAACTCAATTCGATGCCATCCAAAAATTCTTCAATGACCACTTTGTTACTTGCTTTTCCAAATTTAGCATCGACCAACATGTGTTTTAATTCATCTTTTGCTTCATTTAAGTCATTTAAAATTACGACACCTTTTCCTGCTGCAAGTCCATCGGCTTTTAAAACGTATGGTGGATTTAAAGTTTCAAGAAATTTATACCCTTGCTTTACTGTTTTGGCATCAAAGCTTTGGTAAGCCGCTGTGGGAATATTGTGACGAAACAAAAACTCTTTAGCAAATTCTTTACTCCCTTCTAATTGTGCTGCTGCTCTTTCAGGTCCTATTACCGCAACGTCTTTCAATGCATCATCATTTAAGAAATAGTCATGTATGCCTTCGACCAAAGGATCTTCTGGACCAACAACAACCATGTCAATCGCTTTAGAAATCACAAGTTTTTTTATTGCTTCAAAGTCGGTCACGCTGATGTTTACATTTTCTGCAATTTGCTTGGTACCAGAATTTCCTGGAGCAACAAAAAGCTGCTTACATAATGGACTTTGAGTAATTTTCCAGGCAAAAGTATGTTCTCTTCCACCTGAGCCTAGAATTAGGATGTTCATAGTTGTTTTGTTTGGTGCAAAAATAAAGTTTATGGCACGAATACACGAATCTTTTTTATAATACGTCTAAATGTTCCCCCACGAACGGCTATTAGAGTTTAATAAATTTCTTTACTTTACACCAATAAAGAATTTATCCTTTTCCATTGAAAATTTTCGACTTTTCATTGCAACTCAATGGCTTTCCTATTAAGAAGGCAAAATCTGCTCTGCAAACTATTCAGCAAAAGAATGAGAAGGAATTTCAACTTTATGTGGAACAAAAAAAACAAGAGATTGTTGACTATCATTTAAGTCACAATGCATTTTATAAGTCAGAGGTAAATCATGCCAATGCAAAAAATTGGAATTCGATTCCTGTGATGACCAAACGCGACTTACAAAAACCTTTAAAAGACCGTCTTTCAGAAGCATTTACGATAAAAAATATATATATCAACAAAACTTCAGGTTCGTCTGGCGACCCTTTTATTTTTGCAAAGGACAAATTTTGCCATGCACTGACTTGGGCGGTCATTCAAGACCGTTTTCATTGGTTTGGCTTGGATTTCAACACCTCTAAACAAGCACGTTTTTATGGAATTCCTTTGGATTTAAAAGGATATTACAAAGAGCGTTTTAAGGACGCGTTGAGCAAACGCTATCGTTTTTCAGTATTTGATTTAAGTAATGCTGCCTTTGAGAAACACTTAAAAAAATTTAAAGAAACACCCTTTGATTATTTGAATGGATACACCAGTTCTATTGTACAGTTTGCAAAATTTTTAAGCCTCNNATGAAGATAAAATTTTAATGGAAAAGCAGTTTGGAGTTCCAGTAATCAACGAATATGGCGCGTCCGAATTGGACCTTATCGCATTTCAAAACCCGAAGGGTGAATGGCAGATGAATAGCGAAACGTTGTTTGTTGAAATTTTAGACGCTGATGATAACGTACTTCCTCATGGCGAAGAAGGTCGAATTGTCATTACGTCGCTTTACAACAAAGCCCATCCTTTTATACGCTATGACATTGGAGACATTGGCGTCCTTTCAAAAAAAAGCACCATAAAAAACCCAATTCTAGAAAAATTGATTGGCAGGACCAACGATATCGCTATCTTGCCAAGCGGAAAGAAAGCGGCCGGTCTAACATTCTATTATATAACAAAAAGTATCGTGGAAGATGATGGGAATGTCAAAGAATTCGTCATTGAACAGCTTGAAAAAGATACTTTTAAAATTAAATATGTAAGTGAAGAGCCGCTAACTGAACCTAAAATAAAAATTATTACCACCGAAATGGAACACTATCTCGAAAGCGGATTGACCATTGTTTTTGAGCGTCAAGAAAGATTGCAACGTTCAAAAAGTGGTAAATTGAAACAATTTTCATCATTAATAAAACAAAACAAATGATCATTACCATCGTTGCAGGTGCACGTCCAAACTTTATGAAAATAGCGCCAATCATTGACGCCATCAACCAAAAAAAACAGGAAGGAGTTGATATTAACTTTAGGCTTGTTCATACTGGGCAGCATTATGACAAAAATTTAAGTGATACCTTTTTTGAAGAACTGAATATTCCGTTCCCTGATGTGAATTTGGAAGTAAAAAGCGGTACGCAAGCAGAACAAACCGCAGCAATTATGATTGGTTTTGAAAAAGATTTAAAACAAAATCCAACCGATTTGGTCATGGTTGTTGGCGATGTCACCTCCACCATGGCATGCACTATTGTTGCCAAAAAAGAAGGCGTGAAAGTTGCGCATGTGGAGGCTGGTATTCGTTCGGGTGATTTGCGGATGCCTGAAGAAATCAACCGAATGGTCACGGATAGCTTAACCGATTATTTTTTTACCACCTCAACTTATGCCAATGCGAATCTAACAAAACTGGGGTTTTTAGATGAGCAGATATTCTTTGTGGGCAATGTGATGATTGATACGCTTCGCAAAAATGAGCAACGGTTGAAGCAGCCTAAACTTTGGAATGATTTAGGTTTGGAGGAAAAAAAATACATGGTTATGACTCTTCACAGACCAAGCAATGTGGACGAAGAACAACAATTAAAAGCATTGATTTCTCAAATTGTCACATTAGGAAAAGACTACCCTATTATTTTTCCTGTACATCCGAGAACCAAAAAACTGTTGCAGGATTTAGATTTGAATTTCGAAAACCTTCATTATGTAGAGCCATTAGGGTATTTAGAATTCAATTATTTGGTTAAAAATGCTTTTGCCATGTTGACAGATTCTGGAGGAATTACAGAAGAAACAACTGTTATGAATGTTCCTTGCATCACCTTACGTGAAAACACCGAACGCCCTGAAACATGTGAAATTGGCACAAACGTTTTGGTAGGGAATGATCCTGAAAAAATAAGACATAATTTTGATTTGCTGCTTTCTGGTAAGTGGAAAAAAGGACAAATTCCTGAATTATGGGATGGGCAAGCCGCTAAGCGAATCATACAACATTTGGTCAAAATTTATCATTTGGATTGAAAGACATTCTCATCATAACGAGTTACTTTCCACCAGAAACGGGTGCTGCTTCCAATCGGATTTTTCATTTGGCAAACGGCCTTAAAAAGCGACACTTTAATGTTTCAGTCCTAACACCTTTACCCAATTATCCTACTGGACAAATTTTTGAAGCCTATAGAGGAAAATTTAAAACCTCAACGGTTGAGAACGGGATTTTAATTCATCGGTTGTGGATTTATGCAAGTAATTCAAAAAACAAACTGTTACGGTTGATTGCTATGCTCTCTTATAGTTTCAGTTTGGTCTGGTTCTTTGCCTGGAATAAAATTCCGAAACAAGTCATTGTACAATCGCCACCATTATTGGTTTCCTTTACCTGTATGCTGTTTTTACGTTCAAAAAAGCGTCAACTCATATTGAATGTAAGTGATTTATGGCCAATAGCCGGATTGGAATTGGGTGCTTTCAAAAGAAATTTTAGTTATCGAATACTGGAAAAAATCGAACGTTTCAATTATAAAAAAGCTGATTTGATATTAGGACAAAGCGATGAAATTTTGGCACACATCTTATCAATGTTCCCTAAAAAAGAAACGTTTTTATACCGAAATTATCCAGATTTTGAAGTGCCAAATATCGAAATTAAAAGCTGTTCAAGTTCAGATAAAATCAGGATTGTGTATGCTGGATTATTGGGCATTGCACAAGGTATTTTTAAACTTTGTGAATCATTGGATTATAATTCCTTCGAATTTCATATATATGGGAAAGGAGCTGAACAGAAAATAATTGAAGCGTTCATTGTCGCCAACCCAAACCTCCCAATTATCTATCATGGTGAAATGACCCGCGAAGAGCTTCACAAAGCCCTTATTCAATATGATTTGGCTATTATTCCCCTGCTCAATCGCATTTATGGCTCTGTGCCTTCAAAAATATTTGAATACGCAAAATTGGGTCTCCCTATGCTTTATTTTGGAGGTGGAGAAGGCGAGGATTTAATGTTGAAGCATCATTTGGGCTGGATAGCTAAAGCTGGGGATTATGAGGGTTTGAATCAGGTTATTTCAACTATAAGTAAATCTGATCTGCAATTGAAAAAAAGGGAAATGATACAACAGGCAGCCATTGAACATTTTGATTTTAACAAACAACTAAATGCACTTGTCGTTAAGATTTAATACGCTTTTTCTTCCCCTTTAACCGCATTAAGGAACGTTCTGGTAATAATTTTCAAATCCAACAATAGGGACCAGTTTTCGATATAAAAAATATCATATTTAACACGGCCAATAATGTCCTTATCTGATTCTATTTCACCTCTAAAACCGCTTATTTGAGCAAGTCCGGTAATTCCTGGTTTTACAAAATGCCGAACCATGAACTTATCAATCCGTTTGGCATAAATATTTGTATGGCTTACCATATGAGGTCTAGGACCAACGACGGACATATCCCCAAAAAGCACATTAAAAAATTGTGGCAATTCATCAATGCTTGTTTTGCGGATGAATTTTCCAATTTTAGTAACTCGTTGGTCGTCTCTAGTTGCCTGATACAAATGTGCGTCATTGTTAGGCATCATGGATCTAAATTTGTAACAATCAAATTCCTTGTAATTGAATCCATTTCTTGACTGCTTAAAAAATACTGGCCCTCTAGATTCCATCTTGATCAGGATGGCTATAACGGGTGTAAGCCATGACAGAATAAAAACGATGATTAGGCTTGAGAAAATAATGTCAAAAGATCTTTTAACAACAGTATTTATGGAGTCTTCCAACGGAATATTCCTTAAGGAAAGTATTGGAATATAGTCATAATACTCATATTTTAATTTTTTTGAATAAATCTCCTTATTATCCGGAAGGAATTTCAGGATTTTCAAATTATTGTCTGCAAAATCCGAGATCTCATTGATTTGGTAATTTGAAAGTTCAGAGATTGAGCAGTAAATTTCGTCAATATCTTCATTCTTGATATACTCAAAACAATCCGTAAGTTCAATTTCTCTTTTGTCCTTAAAGCTAAATGTTCGTTTGTGAATGTATCCATATTCCGGATTGTTTTTGAAAAAACCCTCCAAAGCCAATGTCTTTTTATTTACTCCAAAAATCACTGTTTTTCTATAATTCCCTCCAAATGAAGTCCTATATTTCTGAAGAAGGTAATAGAGAGCGAATTTAAAAAATGCTATCCCAAAAAAAGATAACAACACATGTTTGAAAATGGTTATTGGATAGATGTACAGATCATAATTGTATCCCGAAAAAGCGAACATTATGAGCGTAAATAAGACCATTTGACGAAAAGTCAATGCTAAAATGGTTACTTCTCGCGTAAATCGATAGACTTCATAAAATTTGGAGAAAATGGATAGGATGACCCACGATAAAGAAATAAACACTATAAAAATGATAGGATCAATATTCTTGTAAAAATAAAAAATAGCAAGCCCATTAATAATACTTAAATCGATTAAGTAAGATATAGGCCTTAAATATCCAGAATATCGCCCCTGTTTAAATAAACTCAATTTATCTTTTTATGTGTTTAACGAAATCTTTGTGTTCGCTTCTGAAAAGTTCTTCTTCCGAAAGATTTTTAAAATAATCGTACGTGATTTTCATTCCTTCTGCTCTGTGTATTTTCGGTTCCCAATTGAATAGTTTTTTTGCCAAACTAATGTCGGGTTGTCTCTGCAAAGGATCGTCCACAGGTAATGGCTTGTAAATTATCTTTTGATCTGTCCCTGTTAATTTAATAATTTCTTCAGCAAAATCCTTTATAGATATTTCATGAGGGTTTCCAATGTTGACAGGCTTAGAATAATCACTGAACAGAAGCCTAAAGATACCTTCCACTTGATCATCAACATAGCAAAACGATCGTGTTTGAGAACCATCTCCAAAAACTGTTATATCTTCTCCTCGCAAGGCCTGACCCATAAATGCAGGAATGACACGACCATCATTTAGTCGCATTCTCGGGCCGTAGGTATTGAATATTCGAACGATCCGCGTTTCCAGACCATGAAAACGATGGTACGCCATCGTAATCGATTCTTGAAAACGTTTGGCTTCGTCATAGACGCCTCTTGGCCCTATCGTGTTTACATTACCATAATAATCTTCCGTTTGTGGATGTACCAAAGGGTCTCCATATACTTCGGAGGTTGATGCAATAAGCAATCTGGCGTTTTTAGCTTTGGCCAACCCCAATAAATTATGAGTGCCTAGTGAACCTACTTTTAATGTTTGAATGGGAATCTTTAAATAATCAATCGGGCTAGCCGGTGAAGCAAAGTGCAAAATATAATCAAGCGTTCCTTCGATGTTGATGTATTGAGTTACATCATGCTCAATGAACATAAAATTTGGATGCGGTGTTAAATGGCTTATGTTTTTGGCGTCACCAGTAATGAAATTGTCCATACCAATAACCTCAAATCCTTCTTTAATAAATCGATCACAAAGATGAGAGCCTAAAAATCCTGCTGCGCCTGTTATAAGTACTTTTTTCATAATTATTAAAAAATTTCTAACTTAATTGCCTGTAATTCCACTACCAATGCTATAATAAATAAACCCAATCTCTTCCAGTTTTTTTCGTTCCAAAAGACTTCTTCCGTCAAAAACAACGGCTGGTTTAAGCATATGATCATAAATTTTTTGCCAATCGTAGGTTTTAAACTCATCCCATTCGGTTAAGATTGCAATGCTATGGGAATTTTCACAAGCCACATATGGGTCGGACTCTACCGTTAATAGTGCTTTGTTTTCAGCACTTGTTCGTGTTTTAAGATAATCAAGATCTGCATAAATTTGATTGACTTTAACTTTAGGATCGTAAACCGAAATTTTAGCTTGCTCATTCAACAAATTGTCCGCAACTTTTATTGCCGCAGACTCTCTGGTGTCGTTAGTATCTTTTTTAAATGCCCAACCAAAAAATGTGATTTTCTTATCAGAAACTGTATTATATAATGTGGTAATTAATTTATTGGTAAATCGTTCTTTTTGATACTCATTCATAAGAATGACCTGTTCCCAATAATCTGCTACTTCATTTAGACCATAAGATTTGGCAATATAAACTAAATTGAAGATGTCCTTCTGAAAACAAGAGCCACCAAACCCGACTGAAGCCTTCAAAAATTTTGACCCGATACGGCTGTCCATACCAATAGCTTTTGACACTTCGTTGACGTCTGCGCCTGTTTCCTCACAAATTTCGGACATTGCATTGATAGATGATACGCGTTGTGCCAAAAAAGCGTTGGCCGTAAGTTTTGATAATTCAGAGGACCAAACATTGGTTGTTAAGATACGCTCTTTAGGCACCCAATTTGCATAAATATCGACCAAAGCTTTAGCGGCCATATCGCCTTCTGGCGTTGTGTCACCACCTATCAAGACACGGTCAGGCTTCAGTAAATCGGTAACTGCCGTTCCCTCTGCCAAAAATTCTGGATTGGATAATATTTCAAATTTTACATCATTCCCTGTGTGGTCTAAAATGCTTTTGATGGCAGATGCCGTTCGAACTGGAAGTGTCGATTTTTCGACAACAATTTTATTTTGTTTAGAAACTCTTGCGATTTGTCTGGCGCAAAGCTCTATATATTTAAGATCTGCTGCCATTCCCTTACCTTTGCCATAAGTCTTTGTAGGCGTGTTCACAGATATGAAAATCATTTCGGCTTCATCAATTGCTTTATCAACTTCCGTCGAAAAAAATAAATTTCTCCCTCTGGCTTCCTTCACAATTGCATCCAATCCGGGCTCAAATACTGGCAGGTTGTCCAAATTGTCATCATTCCAATCGGCTATTCGTTTTTCATTCAAATCTACAACAGTTACCTTGATATGAGGGCATTGTTGGGCAATAATAGCCATTGTTGGACCTCCTACATAACCAGCACCGATGCAGCAAATATTTTTTATACTCATTTCTTTTTTTTTAGGCTACAAAAATAGGGAAGTAAGTTGAAAAAGGGACTTTAAACTCAAATAAATCATAGGTTTTAATTAGTTTTGGCTGAGTCTATAGCACATACGAGATAATTTTGTTCTGTTGCAAACGTTTTATCATAAAATTCATTTAAATTGTACTAATAGTTTATGCTATCGAACTTGTTTTTAGCCATTTGAAAACACAAACATAGATTAAAAATAACTTTTATATTTAAAAAATTTGATTTCAAAAAACCAAAATGAAGAGAAGACTTATCAGGACTCACTTTGTTTGTTGCTTTGTTTTAATATACTATTGTTTTTCATGGGCGATGTTGCAAACACATTGTCGCGATGTTTTGATTGGGGGTTTTGGAGATTTACGGGGGTCTCAAAAATTATTGGTATTTGTTCAATTTTAATATATATAGTAGTCTATAGGATATATAGAAAGAACTATGTTGTCAATTTGTTTTTATCACTAGCAATACTAACCTCCTGTTTTCTTTTGAGTAATTTGTTTTTGAAAAACATTGATTTTATTGAAAACATTAAATCAAATTTGATCTACTACTTAAGCGCTTGTTTTTTGCCTATTCTATTGGTCCCTTTTTTTTCAATTAACAAAATCACCACTTTAAAAGCTTTACAATTGGTACAATTTCTATTTTGGCTCAATGCCATATTTATAGTGATTGGGTTCTGCTTTGAGATAAAATGGTTCAATACTTATTATTATAAATCGCCACGTTTTGGCTATAAGGGGCTTTTGGAACGAAGCACTTATGTGAGTTATTTGTTCATTTTTATGATTATCTATTATTATTATAATTGGAGAGTAAAATTGAACGCTAAATATTTTCTCTATCTTGTTTTGTCAATATTAATTGCGCTATTGGTAGGGACAAAAAGATTGTATTTCTGTTTGCCACTGTTGTTTGTTTTTCATGTTTATGATGTCAAACTGTATAAGAGATTAAGTTTTTTTATAGCAGGTTTCTTGACCCTTACTGGCATTTATATTTTTAGGGACTCTATTATAAATGGTTTAAGCTCTAGGTTTAGTGTTTTCCAAACCATCTATCATGATCAAGGGTTAGTTTCTGCCATTACCTCTTTTAGAAGTGACTTGTTGGTGGAGTATAAATTGAGGTTTATAGAAGTCCATTGGTCATTTTTAAGCTATTTTTTTGGAGGTGGTTTTTTTCATTTGGTGAGACCAGAAATGGACATTATAGATGCATATTTGTTTTTTGGTGTTTTTGGTCCTCTTACATATCTATATTTGTTTAAAAAGTATATCTTCAATTATAAAATTAAAAACACGATAGTCATGTTTTTATTGGTTCTTATTGTAATTTTGGCCTTTTTTAGTAGTGGTGTAATTTTTAGTGCTGATTTTGCAATACCCCTAATTTTGTTCAGTTCTTATTTTTACTATGAACAAAAAATTATAAAATAGTATCAATGAGTTTAAAACTTAAGGAGATTGATCTTAATTTTTTGGTGTTTTTGTTGCTTGTTACTCAAGGCAACATACAGCTGAAATTAGTAGGAATCATTATAATCATGCTTATGAGGCCAATGCCGATTTTAAAAATCAGTGGCCTCTCAAAATTTTATATAATGATTGTTTTATTCCATATTCTTTATGGACTATATAATCTTTTTGCGGTTGGGTTTAGCTACTTGATAAACTTCTTGATGGTTTTTATTTTTTGGACCATCTCTTTCATTATCATCGCGCAAGTCAATTATTTTATCCGAACGAAAAGCTTGGACATTATAAAAAAAACGATGTACATCTATTTTGTAATTTGTGTGGTTTTTATTTTCTTACAATATGTCATACTGTCCATAGAGTATAAAAACATAAATCCTTATAGCGTTTCGGCGGCAGCTGGAGATTTTATGATGTCCATCTTCGGCAACTCTTCTGTAAGCATGATTATAATGTCCTTTTTCCTCCTTTTTTATATGTTCACAAAAAAATGGACAAACGCCGTCATTGCATTGACCGGGCTTCTTATGGCAACCTATATGAGTGGAACTGTTTTGTTTTTGTCAAGTTTTTTGGTTTGTGTTCTCTTATTTTCAAAGATAAAAATGCGATTTAAAATATACTTTGTCACATTGTCATTGTTAGGTGTTGTCGTTTTTGCTCTTGTTTCTCCTTCCAATGTAAAATATGCGATGGGATACATCAACAGAACTTTGGACAATGGGAAGCATGTTCCATATAAATTTCATTCGTTTGGAGAGACTTTGGACTACAATTTAAGCTCTACCAAGAATTTTCTTCTGGGTGCCGGAGGCGGCAATTTTTCGTCTAGGGTCGCATTTATTTGTTCTGGGGAATATGTAACCTGGTTTCCTCAAAAATTTGTCTATGCTTCGCCAGAATTTGAGGAAAACCATCTGGGCATTTGGAACCATGATTTTAAAAACAAATGGGATGATCGTAACAATACCGCCAATCAACCGTTTTCGTTTTACAACCAATTGTTAGGTGAGTATGGATTTGTTGGGTTGTTCTTGTTTTTGACTCTATATATCGGGTTTATATTCAAAAAATGGAAAATACTAACCTATTCAAAGTTTATGCTGTTTGCTCTATTAGGGTATTTTTTATTGGATTACTGGTTCGAATATTTTTCTGTGATTATTATTTTTGAATTGTTTTTGATGCTTGATGTTAAAATACATTCTAACAAAGAACTTAACGATATGGCGGAAAAACATGAACTATCATAAATTAAAAAACAATATTAACGGGCTCAATCTTGGAAAAATGCTGTTGTATCTTTTTGCGATAGCATTCTATTTGCCCATGATAGTTACCAATGTTATTACCATTCTATTGGTCATAAATGTATTGCTGCATTACAAAAAAATAGATATCGCTTCCCTTATGCGTAAGCAGAATTTTATTTGGCTCTCCCTATTGTATTTTATAGTTTTTTTAGGTTTTTTATATGAGATAAACACCAAAGGGGTCATGAATGATTTGGAAAAAAAGCTTTCTTTTCTGATATTTCCACTTGCTGTATTTGCTTTAAATATTACCAAAAATGATTATAAAAAATTTCTTGCATTATTCTTTTTTTCTGGGTTCACTAGTGCGACCATTGCTTTTTTAATTGGACTATTCCACCTGCTTTCTGCGGGTGATTTCAAAAACATCACCCATCATGATTTATCACAAAACATTGGTTTTCATGCCACATACTTAAGCTTGTATTTACTCTTTTCCCTGGTTTATCCACTTCTTTATTACAGTAGTATCCAAAACAAACTGCTAAAGAGAACCGTGGCATTCCTTACCCTTGGAATTTTGTTTTATATTTTTTTGTTATCCGTACGAATGGTGTGGATATTATTGGTCTTAATTTTTGTGTTTCAAATTTCGTTGAAACTAAAAAGCAAAAAGATGAAGTGGATTGATGCGTTATTTTATTCATCAGCCGCCATAATGATAGCAATGATCTTGATCTTAAATATAGCTCCTTTAAAAGAGCGATTTAAAGAAGCCATTAATTATAAAAACAAGTTTACTGTCGAAGAAGTCTGGGGAGGAAGAGGCATTCGTGTGCTAATATGGGAAAGCTGTCTGTCACTCACCAAAGAGCGTCCCTTGGTAGGGTATGGATCTTCCAAAGAAGTTCAATTACGGTTGAACTCATTATACGAAAAGGAAAATGTTGGGCAATTGCTCTACATGATGCGAAAAGAAGCAAAGGTTTTTAATCCTCACAATCAATATTTAGAAGATTTTTTAAAATTTGGTCTTATTCTGGGATTTTTGTTTCCGGTTATTTTATTTGCTGAATTCGTGTATTTTTACAAAATAAAAAATTTGGCTGGAATTTATTTTATAATGATAATTGCTGGTGTTGCCATAACTGAAACTATCCTCGAATTAAATAAAGGAATTGTCTTTTTTTCATTTTTCATTTCTTTCCTACATTCCTGTGGTTCAATCAATAAAAAAACATCATTAAACCAAGGGTGAAATAGAATGAATAAACAAAACCTATACTTTTGTTTTCCTTTAAGTGGGCCTAATAATGGCGTAAAGGTCATTTCTACCTATATCCATGACGCCTTTAAGAAGCAAGATGTATTTAATCTTATTACCATTGATACCGCTCAAGCAAAAGGCTTTGATAACTTTGGAAGTTTAAGTCTAAATAAAATTCTACAAACATTTACTCTATTAAGCAGTTTATCCAAGTTGAAGAAAGGGGATGTTGTGTATTTAAACCTAACACCAAAAGGTTTTGCTTTTTACAGAGATTTGATAATGCTTTGTTTATGTAAATTAAAAAATTGCAACGTTACCACTCATGTTCATGCAAATGGTTTGGAGGAAAGATGCAATGTGTTCACAAGGTTCATTCTCAAAAAAGTGAATATTATTGCAATCAACCAATCTCAATATACTAAAATCAGAAATTGTCATAAAAGGACCTTTTTGGTGCCGAATGCCTTACCCGATTATTATAATGGCAGCGAACTTGTTGCCAACTTAAAAACACATAAAAAAACTAAACTTCTTTTTTTTTCTAATTTATCAAAAGAAAAAGGATTAGATCGTTTGGTTGGTTTAATCAAATTTTTAGATGATAAAGAAGGTGATTATGAAATCAATATTTGTGGAGGAATATTAACCAAAGAACACCAAAACATTTTTGTTGCATTAAAAGAGCAATATCCGTTTATCAATTATTATGGCCCTATAAAGGAAGATCAATCCAAATTTGATTTTTTATCAACCAATGATTTTCTACTTTTGTTGAGCGATTCAGGGTACGAAGTTTCACCTTTGGTATATATTGAAGCTTTAATGAGTGGGTTGCCTATATTAACCACCGCCCAAGAAGCAGCAAATAGCATTATTGAGTCTGGATGCGCTTTTGAAGTTACAGAGGATTATGAAGAGTTATATAAACTTACATCTAAATTTGGTCAATCGTCTCAAGACTTGAAAGACTTAAAAATGAAATGCAGAGCACTTTACCTAAAAAATTATTCTTTTGAAAAATTCATTGCCCACATAGTGACAATAATCCTAAAATGATACAGCCCCAAAAAGACATTTCAATTCTTGTGGTCACCCATAACCATTCAGATTATATTGATAACCTATTAGCTTCCATCGAAAAGTTTGGATATACCAATGTGTTTTTTTGTGATGCTGTATCTACCGACGACACCCTATCCAAACTAAAAAACAGCTCGTTTTCTAAAAATGTGCTAATCAAAACCTCTTTAGAGGGTTTTTCAAAAAACAACAACGATCTCATTAGGCATTTTAACTTGGATAGTAAATATTACCTTCTATTAAATCCAGACACTTATTTTGACGTTGATTTTATAAAGGTATTGAGCACTACCATGCAAAATGATAACTCAATAGGTATTGCAACACCGCTTTTGAAATATCCTGATGGTCGAAATCAGGTCAGTTGGAAAAAATTTCCTGGTTTTATTACCGTTGCTAAAAAGAGATTGGGGGTTTTGAGGTCTCAAAACGAACATCAAATGAGTGGGCCAGAGATTGACTGGTGTCTTGGAGCCTGTATGCTGATTACGAATAAGTTATTGAAAGAGGGCCAAACTCTTTTGGATGAACGCTATCGACTTTATTGTGAGGACATTGACATTTGTTTTGAAGCAAAACAAAAAAAAATGAAAGTTGTTGCCGTCAATTCCACTTATGTTTACCACAATCTCAACGAGAAAAGCTCCAAGCATATTTTTAGCAAATACAATATGTGGAACATTGCGAGTATTTTAAAATTTATTGCAAAGTGGAATTTTAAATACCTGTCTAAATAGCATGCGATTGTATTGTTTTGCATGAATTCCTCTTTGTTATAATTGAATAGCTTCTATTGCAAATTCTTTAATTACAACACCACTATTTACATCCATTAACCCAAAACGAAATGATTGATACCTATCAAGCGTTGGATTGAACTTTCGTGTAATTATTGGCTTACCAAAAGCGTGATTCACATTCATTTCTTTAAAATCCAAATTGTCATAACCATATTGAATTCTTTCTTCTGGAAGACCATTTATATTATCGGGATAGCTATAGGCATGAAAATAAAAGATTTTACCATTCAACAATTCTTCATTTGCAAAATCATCAAAAACCATGGTTATTTCATGAGTTGTTGAATCTATCCTTTTCAGCTTTATTTCTTGCAAATTGAG
The DNA here is from genome assembly GCA_002426755.1 of Flavobacteriaceae bacterium UBA5544. Classification (GTDB taxonomy): domain Bacteria; phylum Bacteroidota; class Bacteroidia; order Flavobacteriales; family Flavobacteriaceae; genus JBPOFM01. The sequence goes on along the minus strand of DINI01000019.1, from coordinate 422,650 downwards.
ACCTTCCATCAAAACAACGGGGTTTTGCAAAATATTTTTCCCTTCGTCTTCGGCATCATAAACACTCTTATTGTAAAAGATGAAATTATCCCCATATTGCATATTGGTGTCATAATATCTTGGCAACAAAAAGTTACTGTATTGGTTATAATTATTCTTGTCTCTGTTGACCATAACCACATCATTATATCCGAAGTTTGTAACCAATTTGGATAGCTTTTCTTTGTAATTCACAGAAGTATAAAAGATGTCTGAAGTAATGTCTTTTTTCTCATTTGCGTATGACTCCAAAATAGACTCGTCCATATTGATAAAATCAATCTTTCTTGCTTCCAGATTCGGCACTTCATTTAATGCGCGCACAAGGTGCTTTTGTGAACTTGGCAATATGGTGTCTTTAAATTTGAAGAATACAAATGAATAACCAATTAAAAAAACTATCAATACAATAGGAGCCAATACTTTTTTATTTTTATATCTCACCTTGTCATTATACTTTCTAATTATAATAGATAGTGACACTCCTGAAATGAATAAAAACGGCATATAAAATGGCACCAAATTACGATCATAAAACTCTACTTGTCCTAATAAACTGAAAATTGATACGGTCAGAACAAAAAAGATGATCCCATATTTTATACGTTCAGATCTGTCAGCATATTTAAAACCAAGAATCCATAGTATCGGAAGGATGTAAATAGCATATCCAATCAAATCTTTCCATTGGTAAAAGGTTCTTTTAAAGTTGTTAATGAAGCCCGCTGTTTCTGAACTACTAGCATTTATGGATTGTCCGTTTGAATAATTCCAGAAATTGGAGACAAAATCGTGCAACATCATATTGAAATCGCCAAAAAACCCATAATAATTGATCAGGACGAAAAAAAAAGCGAACGCCCCTACTATAAACAGCATCTTCTTTAAGATAGGTTCAAACGAAAATTCATCCTCTTTGTTAATAAAGGGCGTTGCCAAAAGCATGACTACAAAAAATAAGGAAGAAAATTTCACTGAAATGGTGAATGCGCCAACAAAGACTATGAAACTTATCATGAAATAAGATATTTTTCTCTTATCGAACAGATATAAGAAAAGCGACAAAACAATGCTTATAAATCCCAAGAGCAAAGGCTCTACATAAGCCAAGCTCTGTTCATACGATAACTGGTGATTAAAAACAGGAAATACAATCAAAAAGACCAATGCTATATAATATTTATGTTTAAAGCAATAGTATAGCAAAGGAATCAGGGACAGAAAGACAAAAATCAGGCTTTGGAGCCTAATATAGTAAAAGAAATCGCGAAGGTTGGGGTCGGTTGCCATTCGATGTCTCACCGCAAATGGACTTGCATCTTTGTGGATGTATTCATCCAAAATATAATTGTGTCCAGTTCTTGACCACCCTGTCAGTGCTGTGTTTCCACCCATCTTTTGCGACATCTTGATTAATGCACCAGGATAAAAGAGCCTATACATCCAACGTGAGCCCTCAAGAGATCTGAAATTTTCAACCCTTCCAGTTTCCATAGATTGAATGGCATAATAAACCGTATGGATCTCGTCGTCATTATAGATTTCCATATTGTTCTGAAGGTAATTTTTTCGAACACCAATGAACAGCACGAAAAATGTAACTACGATGCCCAAAAACTGGATATTTTTATTATGGGACAATTCTCTCATGGATCTGACTCTATTCATTGGTTATTTTTTTCTGAATGTAATATAATAAGAATATTTGCAATGCCCCTTTGATATCTGCTTCCCAAATCGCATTGTCGGATACGTATTCAACACTATCAAAAATAGCATAACTTAATTCTTCAATTTCAAAGGATGCTATCGTACCTTTTAAGATGATTGTTTGGGAATCAATATCATATTCATGCTGAATGGTCATTGTTTCAACCTTATCAAACATCTCTAAAAAGTAATTCAAATCAATGTTCGTATCACAAGTTATTTTCAATCCTATTGTTACATCTTGTTCGCTATCATTTTCTAAAGAAATATCGACGGGAAAATATGAAATACAAATATCGGCATAATGCGATTGGGATTGTATGTATTTAATAGAATCTTGTTTTCTATATTCTAATTGTTCAAGTACCTTTTCTTTCGTGTAGCCTCTTTTTTTTATGTCTCTATTGACTTTCCAGTGCAAGCGCAATGCTTCCTCTGGATCTACAAAAATTTTTATATCAAACAACTCTCGTTTCGCTCTTATGTAAAAGGGGTGCAACCCTTCAAAAACGATTAATCTATTGGAATACACAGGCACAGGTTCGGTAAACTTGCCAGAACTATGATCATAAAGCCGACGCAATATCTGTTTTCCGTTCTTTAAGACTTTTAGTTGTTCAATTTCTTCGTGCAGATTATTTGCCTTGGGCGACAAATGAGTAAATTCATCCCATTTTTCATGGCCTCTTTCCCACCTATGCATATCATCACCCCTTATGATGGTCAATTGTTGGTGCCCAAAAATATTTTGCAGAGAAGTTGTCAGTGTACTTTTACCAACTCCAGAATCGCCGCCAATACCTATCAAAAAAGGCACGTTTTTCAACTTTTCCAGCGTATTCTTTCTGATCCCTGCAGTATATATCCAAACAATATTTAGCAGCAGAACAGTCTGCAATAACGTAAAAGATAGATTCACCAAAAGTTTTGTATTGAATCCTCTTGTGCTCAAGACCTCATACAATGTCCAATTGTGATTACTTGTGTAATAAACAAATCCAAAATCAGATTCTGGAATGATAGCAAAATAGATAAAGAACGCAAGTTGCAACGCAAAAAAGGGTATAATTGGCAGTCTGTTTTCTTTGATATAAAAGAATATGAAAAATGGAATGATCCAAAAATACCATCCTGGTTTTGGTGGAATAAAGAGCAATAGAAGCGAAAATGTAAAACCTATGAAAAGTATAAACAAATCCTTACTCAAACGTTTAAAACGAAGTGCTATCGCCAATAGTACAATGTAAGCTGACGGTATTACGTAAAACACAAGATTGTCTGCCATCGTCATATTGCTCATAAAGACTTTAGCCTGCTCTTTGTTGTTGTAGACCATTTTCACAAACTCTTCGTTGAAAAGGAACGGGAAATTGAAAATAACTACTGGTAACACGATAAGCAATAACGCAAGAATTGCATTTTTGATTTTTTCTGTATTCTTTATTTTCCAGATATAAAGCACAAAAAATGGAATGACTATTACCAAATTTGTTTTCGTGGCAATACCCAATCCTAAAACCAGAGAAGCAAAAATAAATTTCTCTTTATAAATAAAATAAAAAGACAGAAACAGAAACGTGATAGGAATGATGTCCAACTGGCCATGGATGTATGAGATATACAACAACACAGGCGACAACCAATAATAGAACAAAATCTTCTTCTGATATGCCTTAAACAACCTTGTAAGAACAATCAAAATGGCAATGTCGCATATTAACAAGGGTATCCTGAAAAAGAGCAATTGCGGGTTAAAAAATCCATTGCCGAAAAAGCTCAAAATATAGAGCATCAATGGCGGATAGGGAAAAGCGTCTGTTATACCTGCATTTTGAAAATGTTGATAAGGGTTTTGAAATCCTGAAGATGTAAAGTAGTTTACAAATGGTATGAACTTGCTTCTTAAATTTTCCCCGGCAAAAAGAAAGGAACATATAATTTTCACAAACAAGCCTATTAAAAACAGTTTGCTTTTTAGAAAATCCAATTTGAATTCACCTTGTTTTGTAAAAAGTCCTTTTATCATTACCTCGTCTCTTTCCACAAGTTAAAATTTCTTTTTTTTGTGCAAATGGCATCAAAGACAATGCTGTTCGCGCGAAGATAATCTCGATAAGCAACGATGTCGTCTTCTCGCCCCTGCAATTCGGGAGATACCAAACAAAGTTTGTAATCTAGGCTTTTAAATTTCTCAAATAACTCTAAGGTGATGGGAAGCTTTGTAAAACAATCCACCCAAATCCAATTGACCTTTCCTTGCATGCTTTTAATGGTATCATCGCCTTCAAATTCCGAAAAACGAAGTGCCATATTTTTTTCTCCTCCACGAGACAAACTATATATCATTGGAAAGGAAGAATCTAAAAAAAAATAATTTTTAATATCGTATTTTTTGATCAACTCGAGAATTTTATGTTCGATTCGCTCGCTTTTGATATTCAAAATCATCGTGCCATGATTGTATTGCTTTAGATAGTCTTCAAAATCTTCACCATTTTGAAATGGATCATGGGATATAATGATACTTCCGTCTTTCGCATCCCTTAAATCAAGCTCCACACCGTATTCGCGAGGCAAACTTAATAGCTCTTCAACTGTATTAACTCTATGTGAAATATATTCTGTCATTTATTATTGCAATCTCTTCTTTAGTTTTTTACTGAACTCTAAAGTTCGCTTTATAAATTTTTTCTTTGCTTCAAATCCTGTATTCCATGAGGACGAACCATGCATTCTTTCAGGAAAAAAGACGTCGAATCGCTTAATTTTTAAATCACTTTTTTGGGCCATATAAAGCGCGAACAAATCTAAAGAAAAATCATGAGGAGGTTTGCTCCAACTAGAATAAAAGTCTTTTGGAAATATATTGGGCTGTGCATTTATGTCCCATAGCTTTTCCCCTAGATAAACACTTTCATAAAAACTCATTCCAATAGTAAAAAATTGATCCATAAATGGTCTTTTTCTTCTATTTCCTTTTACATAAATATTTTTATTTGGTGATTTTTCTATAATTTCCAAAGCACGAATCACATCATAAGGGTCAGTTTGCATATCCGCGTGCGTCCACCCTATATAATCCCCAGAAGCAGCTTCTAGACCCGTCAGAATGCCAAATCCATATCCTTGGTTGACTTCGACTTTAACTGATTTTGCAAAACGGTAATTGGGCAACAATTGTTTCAAAACCGCATCGGAGTCATCTGATGATCCGTTATCAACAAAAATCACTTCAATATCATTTCTTTTGATGACTTCCGAAAATCTAGAAAAAATCAGCGGAATATTCTTGCTTTCATTATAACAGGGTATGACAATTGATAATTTCATCTTTATTAAGAATTTATTTCACAAGCGAGATTTTACATAACTTATATACATTCATTTGTGTCAGTGCAACTATAATTGTTTGAGATATTATTAGTCATTTTTTAAAAACCCAAAATTTTTGACCAACAAAATTCAGAACAGTACTCACCCCTGTAGCAATCAAAAATGCAAATAAAACACTTTGAAAGAGATTAAGTGTTAAATGATTGACATATATGTTTATAAAAAGAGTCAATGAATAAAGGGTAAAAAACTTTATCAACTCAACAGAAGAATATTTTTTCTCCTCAAAAGTCCAAAATTTATTAAGAATGTAGGCCACAATTGTTCCTGAAAGAAAGGACACTCCTTTTGCTATATTGTAGTCCAACCGTTCTTTTAGTAAGTAATAAATCCCCATGTCAATCGCCACCGCTGTAACACCAGAGACAAAAAAACGGATGAACTGTTTTTTCAATACCGCGTCTAATGCCATTCTTGACTGAAATTTCTATATTCTTGATCTAATTCTTTTAATTTTTCCTTGTTCAAAGTGCTGTCTTTTGATAAGGTATAAGGATGCCAATCGACCTTATGAAAAAAGCTTTGCCAATATTTGAAGGTCCAATAATCATTCGGTGTTCCCCAACCCAAATAATGATCCACTTCAAAAACTTTGACTTTTAAGCCCATAGCGATTAATTCATTTACGGTACTATCCACATAAAATTCGCCATTGACCCTTGTATTGTTTTTATACATTCGTTTTAGAGCTTCCTTAAAATAGGCTGCTTTTCTAAAGTAGAATGTCCCAACAATGGCGTGGTCTTTTCGAGGGTTGTCACTTATGGCTTTCTTTACGCTAACACCCGTGATGTCATCTCCGTCTGTTTTAATCCATCCATACATTTCAGGATTTCTTTCACTAGACGGATGATTTCTGAAGGACCAGATAATGGCGTCCACCGAATCATCCGCAATGAGTTTTTTATATTTTTTCGAGTTCCAAATCATTCCGTTATCGCATGCAGCAATCAACAATGCACAGCCGTCATCGTCATCTTGTAAACCCAACTCGCAAGTGCACGCTTGACCTTCCGTAAGCGTATTGATCACCGTTATTTTTGCGTTTGGGTAAACGGATTTGATAGATTCCTTTAAGGGGTAGTTATTGATATGGCTTTCTAAACAGACAAAACTGTTTTTGTCAGCTTTTGGCAAATATTCAGCTGCTTGAATGATCATGGGCTTTCCGCTCACGTCGATCAATGGCTTTGGATCCTTGAATCCTTCTTTTGTAAACCGACTCCCAGCACCAGCAAGTGGAATCAAATTAATAGTGTCTTTTTGAAAGACGTCTTTATTTTCAAAATTTGACAACGCTCTAAAATAGTCCGAAAAGCCCAAATATTCCTCAACATCTTGTGGTGTGCCCCATTGCAGCATGTGTTGCACATCGTAAATAGATACCGTAAGCCCATCATTGACCAAAAGGTTATACACGAGACTTACATAAAACTCACCGTTTAAGTTAATGTTTTCATCCATTAATTCTTTGAAATATTTCTTGACGTAAGCTCCTTTCTTGAAATAATAGGTGCCCATGGAAGCATATTCTTCCATACGATTATCTGTAAACGGTTCCTTTTCCTTTGTCTCGATCATCCATTGCTTATCATCTCTCATAAAGGCATAATTGGTCGTTCCCAACATATGTGGATGAAATCCTTTATATGCTGGAACTGCTCCATCGGCATTGCGACTACGTGTGTGATTTAAAAAGTCATGATAGTCCCAATAACAGGAAAAGTCACAGTAATTGACAATAACTTCTTCGTTGTCATTAATCAAATCTTCAATTAAGGTGACGGCATAAACAGGTCCTTTTTTGTGGGGTGGTATTTCTACAATCTTTCCTTGTGGCGCGATTTTTTGCAATACAGATCGCATATCGGTTTCTTCAAGATGCATACTATTGCAAATAAAAACGAAATCTGTTTCACCTGGAAACATTGTTACGATATGCTCAATCACGGGTATTCCCTCAATTTCAATCAAAGGCTTGGGAGTGGTATATCCTGCTTTTACAAAACGGTTTCCCATGCCTGACATGGGGATCACAATCTTCATCTTTTTTGTTTTATAGTTTTTGTCTGTATTTTTCTGCTTCCCAATTGCCTAGGTAATCAATTTCTGAATCTTCCAAATAGTTTATTTTGTCCTTGAGACTATTTAATATTAGCAAATTGTTTTTAAGCACGTCTTCAATCATTTTTGCCTTCTTTAAATCTTGCGCCATTATATAAAGTGAATCATTAAAGATGATTAGTTTGGGGCGTTCAAAATAGGTGGTTTGATACTCTTTAAAGTGTTTTTCGGACAATTCCTTCAATTCTAAAAATGTATAGCCACAAAAAACGTAACCATCTGGAGAAAATGGTTTTTTAAGATATACTTTCAAATTGTCATTCAATAAAGAATTAATGGTTTGGTCTTCTGATAGATAGGCGATATCTTCACATCTGTATGCACTATTATAAGCTTTCGATAATTGAGTGGCAAAACGATATCTTGAATAATCTACACCTATCAATTCTTCTGCTTTACAAACGACGCTTTCCGTTATGTTTTCTATATCTGAATAATCATCCGAACTCACAATCAACCCGTGGTTTTGCAAAAAAATGACCTTTGGCAATAGTCCTTTTGACTTTTTGTAAATAGCCAATTGTTTTTTTAATTCAAGTGCCAGCTCAATTCCCGGTGTTTCATATCGAATGCATAGGGCATTTTCATCTAATTCTGCAGCTTTGAGCTTCCAGTCTTTTTGTGATAAGATGACATTTACGGCGATTGCATGGACGTGAAAGGTGTATTTGTACAATAAAGCGTGCAAATACGTTTCAATGGAAGGTCTGTCGCCTACAGCTATTTGAGAGGCCGTCAACCTTTCAGATGCATTAGAGTCTTTATCGCGCTTATCTTTTATTGACATGATGTGCTCATCTTCCAAAATCGATAAAACTTTATTGATGTCAACGGTCGTAAAACCCTTTTGTCGGTTCATTTCCGAAAGCAAATATCCCGACGCTTTGATGTGCATTTTGTTGGTGTCAAATTTCACGGATGTATTTCCACCACCAGCCTGAACCAAATCAAAGCGTTCCCCTGCATATTTTGACATTTTGATTAATGTGCTTATTTCTTCCATTTCATTAAAATAAATTTATTTCGTTGAAAGCCTTTACTTCCGTGATTCCTTGAGTAACTTCTCGCTTTTCATTGTCGATATTCAGCCAGATAGAATCAATTTTTAAAGCTCTAGCGCCAACTATATCTTTACCCCAGTTGTCACCGATCATAACAGCCTTGTCACTTGAACAATCAATTTTTTTCAATGCTGTTTGAAACATTCGTGGACTCGGTTTTTCTATTCCAACTTCTTCGCTCGTAACAACAAAATCTACCAATTTTTCCAAACCTAATTTTTCGATTTTCCTGTATTGGATATGTGCCGTTAAATCCGTTACAATTACTATTTTCCCTCCTTTTTCTGCAAACGCTTCCAACGTCCCAATGACAGAATCAAAAAGTTTTATTTCAGATAAAAAAGTATCCCAATAGATATTATAATATTTAAGTGCATATGGAAGGCTGTTGATCCCGCTGATTTCCAGAAGTTTTTGTGTATAGAGAAGTCGATTGTGGGATGCTGCCGTGTTTGTCAAAGACATATGAGTGATTTTTCTGGCAAGGTCAAAGTTGGATTTCACCGTTTCAATATCCATTTTGAATTCTTTGGAAAAGCTTTCTAAAAGCAAAGAAAGAGCGGTTTTATGAGGCCTATTATAGCCATACAACGTGTTATCTAAATCTAATAATAGCCCTTTAAATTTCATAGCCACCTATTTTACATTTCTTAATAATCCTGAAATTTAGCAATTTTTTACTCAACCGAGGGAATGGTCTATTTATAGTGTTTATCAAAAGAAAATCGATAATTATTTAAGAATATCCTCTTCGTATTGATCATTATAAATGAAATTTATATCATCGTATAACTTTTCAATATTGTATTGAACAGACCAGCTGCGAGTGTTTTTATCGAATTGTCCAGTACTTAATTCAGTGATTTCGCCTTTATCCAAAACATCTCTTTTAAGGATGATAAAATTTTGATACTTCTTACCCAATAATTGGTTTATTTGATGTGCTTTACCATTAAAATCATAGTTGTGAACCTCTTCGCTTTGATCATATTTTATGTGCAAAAAAAACAAATCCTCCAAATCGGAATCCGCTCCATTGCTTTTGATATAATATACCGTATGATTATCTAAAAGTAAATCAAATCCTTCTTGGTGTTTCATAAAGTAGCCTTCATTGAAAGCGGTTTCAAATTCTTTTAAATAGTAGTTGTTTTTAGTGAATGCTACATATTCATTATTATAGATATAATCTTTAGTATTTAACCCATCTACTAAAACAGATGTGCTCCAAGTCCGTTTTGTGCCATCTGTTTGACCCACCTCGATGCTATAGGGGCCATCAATTTTAGGAAGCTCTCTTTTATAAACCCACACTGTAGAGAAATTGTCACTTAATTTGTCATTGTATCTAAACCTTGTTGCCTCAAAATCCATATTAATTTCTTTTGCGCCTTTCGGTAAAATATGTAAAAAGAAACTATCCTTCTTCTCCGCATCCGTTGGATTTTTTTTCAAAAGATATAGGATGTTGTCTTTAAGAACAGTATCATATCCATTCTCGGATTTTGCGAAATAACCCTTATATAATGCGTCTTCTAATTCCTTATCTAAATAAGAACTCTTATTTATTTTAGAATTTTCGGTTTCTGTAACATCCTCTTTGTTTGTTTTTTTGTTGTTCTTGCATGATATGGATAATATCATTGTGCATATAATGAGTCGGTAGAGTATTCGTTTCATAATGGACAAACTTGTTTAAAGTATTTCATAATATTCATATAAATGATGTTGGCTTCGCGATGTGCCGTATAGTGAAAATTTTCTTGAAATTGCTCCATATAAATTTAAATTATTTGGACTCCGACTTTAAAAAATGAAGAATAAGAAACCCTGTAACCAACGAAAACGCTATAAGGGATAGAACCTTATTATCCATCATCAATAACGCTTGATTTATTACAATCAAAACAATAGCTGAACCAAAAAAGAAAACAAGTCGGCTTTTGAAAAATAATAACTTGCCCACACCGTAACCATGGATAGCAATAACAACCAATTCTCCTATGGATATTGATATATAAATATAATTTTCTTTGGTGTTATCTAAAAGACTTAAGATACATGTTAACAGTAAAATGACTACCGAACCCAATATAAAACCTATAGAGTATGTTCTGTCTTTTCCTTTGAGCAATAGTGATACAGAACTGGTAATTGAAATAGAAGAAAAAGCAATAGCCGGCAAAAGAAAAATCAAGTTCTTCACAGAGTTTTCATAGTCTTTGGTGAAATAAATAATAATCATTTCTGGATAGCTGGTCAAAAGTATAACAATTGCAATACCAACTATAATGCCCACCCTATCTACAGTCAATGCCAATTTTTCATTGACTAATTCTTTAAACAGTATTTGTACCACAAGTCTTTTAATACCTATGTAAAACACATATATTTTTAACAGAAGATACACATTTGCAATAGCAGCTTCCGTATAAAAAAAACTTGCAAAAGAGATAATACCCAACCCGAAAAAAACGAGTGCAAATGAAGCTATACCAACATTAATGGAACTTAAATACGATTTATAAAAATCACCTTTGATACCAACAAAATAAGGTTGTTCATTAAAATAAGAAGAAACAATACCAACCAGAAAATAAGTAACCAATACAGTAATAATATAGGTTATTTTTATGAATGGGTTATCGAAAATGACACTTAAAATTATAAAGACAGAAAGAAACCCAACTCTAACAAAAGATAGAAATGCTCCCTTTTCTGGTTCGCCTTTTCCGTAGAAGGAGTAGTCTGAATTTAATGCTATTAAGGGAATGACCACATAAAATAGCATATTTTCAATTTCAATAGTCTTAAATATAAGATCAACGAAAAGTACTGATACTAAAATTAAAAGTGAAAAAGTCAATCGATCTTTTTGACTATTTAGTAAGATGTCTTTCCATTTATCAGAAATGGCAATGTCCCTAACAGTTACAATCTGCAAGCCAAGAGATATAATAGCTGTAAAAACAACTATCAAAGACTCATAATTGCCAATGTCATAGACCAAAGATTGGTCAAGCTTTTTTAAAAATCCAACGGAAACTAATGAAATTATCTGCGCAAAACCTGTCAAAGAAGCTACTATAATAAACCTCTTGACAAATTTCTTTTCACCTTTAAATTTCATTTATACTCTTTTTAATGACACATTATTTGTTTGTGTCTTTTAAGCGGATTGTATGAACAGTTGATTTTATTCTATCTAAAAAAAAAATTAAACAATCATTCCTGCGGCAACTGTTTCGTTGGTAGAATCGTTAACCAGAATGATACTGCCAGTGGTTCTATTTTCTCTATAAGAATCGATCATCAAAGGTTTGGTGGTTCTGATTTTCACTTTGCATATATCGTTCATATTCAAAGTATCATCATTGGTGTTTCTTTCCAATGTTTTCATATCAATTTTGTAAATCAATTCCTTTATCATGGCAGTTTCACTATTGGATGTATGATAGATGGTGTATTTCTCTCGCGGTTTTGAGGATGTTTTATTCAACCAACAAAGCATGACTTCAATATCCTGAACGACTTCTGGTTTATTGTTGGAACGAACAATCATATTGCCTCTGCTTACATCGATATCATCTTCCAAAGAAATGGATATAGACATCGGCGCAAACGCTTCTTCCAAAGCGCCATCAAAAGTGTCGATGCTTTTGATTTTTGAAGTGAACCCAGACGGCAATACCGTAACCTCATCACCTGTTCTTAACACACCGCTTGCAACGCGTCCTGCATACCCTCTATAATCCCTGTGTGAATCGTTTTGCGGCCTTAAAACCGTTTGCACGGGGAAACGTGCATCTATCTTGTTAACGTCGCTACTAATGTGTACTGTTTCTAACGTATGTAATAATGGAGCGCCTTGGTACCATTCCATATTTGTAGAGCGGTTTACGACATTATCTCCCTCAAGTGCGCTGATCGGAATGAAACGGACATCTTTCACTAATAATTTGGAAGAAAATTCTTCAAACTGATCAATTACTTTGTTGTAAGCGTCTTCCGAATAATTCACCAAATCCATCTTATTAATACATACCAAAATATGAGGAATTTGCAACAATGACGCTATAAACGCATGTCGTCTTGTTTGCTCTATAACACCGTGTCTGGCGTCAACAAGTATTATAGCTGCATTCGCCGTTGAAGCTCCAGTAACCATGTTTCTCGTATACTCAACATGTCCTGGTGTATCTGCAATAATGAATTTTCGTTTTGGAGTTGTAAAGTACCTATATGCCACATCAATTGTAATGCCTTGCTCTCTTTCATCTCTCAATCCATCGGTGAAAAGCGCCAAATCGACTCCTTCATGACCCTTTTTTTTGCTTGTTTTTTCAATGGCCTCCAATTGGTCCTCAAATATAGATTTTGAATCGTATAATAAACGTCCTATTAATGTGCTCTTCCCGTCGTCGACACTTCCTGCGGTTGTAAAACGTAGTAGTTGATTATTGTCTATCATATTGTGAGTATTATTGCGTGTTAATTTTGAATGACTAAAATAATTTCCTTTAGTTAGAGATTAAAAATACCCTTGGCGCTTACGGTCTTCCATCGCTGTTTCAGAACGTTTATCATCAGTTCTATTGCCGCGTTCTGTTTGGCGCATGGTGGACACTTCATCTACAATTTTTTTTAGCGTATCAGCTTCTGACTCAATACCCCCTGTGATTGTGATATCTCCCAAGGTTCTAAATCTAATTTTCTTGTTTTCGATGTTTTCATCGGGCTCAAGTGTCAGAAATTCAGAATATGGAATCCAAGAATCATTTCTCCATACCACCTGTCTTTCATGTGCAAAATACAATGATGGAATGCTCAAGTTTTCTCTTTCGATATAATTCCACACATCCATTTCGGTCCAATTGCTTATTGGAAATACTCTGAAATGTTCTCCTTCAAAATGTTTTCCATTGAAGATGTTCCAAAGTTCTGGGCGTTGGTTTTTAGGATCCCATTGCCCAAAATCATCTCTATGCGAAAAAAAACGCTCTTTTGCTCTCGCTTTTTCTTCGTCTCGTCTTCCACCTCCTATGGCACAGTCAACTTTGTTGCTCTCAATGGCATCTAAAAGCGTGGTGGTCTGTAGCGCGTTGCGAGTTGCGCTTTTACCTTTTTCTTCTGCGACTCTTCCTTCATCAATAGATTCTTGAACAGAGCCCACAATGAGGTTCAGCCCTAAATTTTTTATCAAATCATCTCTAAATTGAATGGTTTCAGGAAAATTATGGCCCGTGTCAACATGCATCAGTGAAAACGGAATTTTAGCTGGATAAAAAGCTTTCCTTGCCAAATGTGTGACAACAATCGAATCTTTTCCTCCAGAAAATAAAATAACCGGATTTTGAAACTGTGCACAAACTTCTCTTAAAACAAAAATTGCTTCACTTTCTAATTCGTCTAGATAATTAAGATAATATTTACTCATGGTTAAGCTTTAATTTTGATGCTATCACATCCATTATTTTTTTTACGGCCTGGTCAACGGATTCCTTTTCTGTGAAAATTTCAATATCTGGATTTTCAGGAGCCTCGTATGGTGCCGAAATACCGGTCATGTTTTTTATTTCGCCCGCTCTGGCCTTTTTATAAAGACCTTTTACATCACGCCGTTCGCATTCTTCGATACTTGTGTTTACATATATCTCGACAAAATTAACATCTTTGACAATATTTTTGATGTTCTCTCTGTCTTTTTTATAAGGGGAGACGAATGCAGCCAAAACTACTAATCCAGCATCAATCATTAAGTTAGCGGTTTCTGCAATTCTGCGGATATTTTCTGTTCTATCTTCTGGAGCAAACGTTAGATCACTGTTAAGTCCTTTTCTGATATTGTCGCCATCCAACGTATAGGTCCTTATTCCTTTTAAATGGAGTGCTTCTTCGACTTTGTTGGCGATAGTGGACTTTCCGGAACCCGAAAGCCCTGTAAACCACAATAAAAATGATTCGTGACCATTCAGGTTTTTTCTGTCTTGAACAGAAATTTGATAGGGCTGCTCAAAAATATTCTCTTTCATTCTATTTGTGTATTGCGATTTTCGAGTCCATAATTTGATTTATGCCATATTTTTTCATGAAAAAAGTAAAGTGCCATTTTAGTAACAACTTCTGCCATTCCAATTTTGAATCCTGTCATCGGGTTTCCTGTGATTATCCACGCCAAGGTCATTGTGTCCAATGTTCCTACAATCCGCCAAGTAACGGTTTTTAAAGCGTGCCTTTTGTTACTGTTTTTAAAGTAGATTTTAAACCAAACCCGTTCATGGAAATAATATAAAAGCATTTTTGTAACAACTTCAGCAAATCCAATCTTTAATCCCGTAAATGGATTGCCAGAAATAATCCATGACAAAACAATGGTATCAATTGTTCCTACAATTCGCCATGTAATGGCCTTGGCAATATGTCGCTTTCTTGAACTATCCTTCATTATTTTGACACCAAAAACCAAGGGTTTAGTAAATTTTCTTTATTGTATAATAATGGTTGATCTGTTTCTTTAGAAATAACCTCAACACCTACTGCGTTACAAATAGCTTGTCCTGCTGCGGTATCCCACTCCATTGTGGGTGCAAAACGAGGGTAGACATCTGCGTTTCCTTCGGCAATTAAACAGAATTTTAAGGAACTTCCTTTTGATACAATTTCAACATCACTGCCATCCGCTTTTAAAGTGTCGATGAATTCCAATGTTTCCGCACTCATATGGGATCGGCTTCCAACCACGCGAACCAATTCTTCTCTTATGGATTGAGGCCTCAATGGTTGAGCGATTTTCAACACCTCATCAATGGTTGTTGTGTGTAATTCTAATTCGGCTTTAAAGGCAGTTTTAGTGCTGACATTTGCCACATATAAAATCTTGTTAGCTGGTACATAGATAACGCCCAAAACAGGTTTCTGATTGGTCACCAATGCAATATTCACCGTGAATTCTCCATTGCGCTTTATAAATTCTTTTGTGCCATCAACAGGATCAACAACCCAACAGGTTTCCCAATTTTTTCTTGTGGAATAATCGGCTTGTCTATTTTCCTCACTTATAATTGGAATATTTGTGGGTTTTAGATGTGCATTGATGATATCATTTGCTTGCTTGTCTGCT
Organism: Flavobacteriaceae bacterium UBA5544; assembly: GCA_002426755.1. Classification (GTDB taxonomy): domain Bacteria; phylum Bacteroidota; class Bacteroidia; order Flavobacteriales; family Flavobacteriaceae; genus JBPOFM01. The sequence goes on along the minus strand of DINI01000019.1, from coordinate 407,203 downwards.
TCTGTCAGGGGTGATTTATCGTCCTTTAATTCCACACCAAAGGCGGTGTCATAAATTTTCATGATGACTTCACCTGCTTTCAACGAAGCTTTTATCGCTATTTTTAAATTTTCATCTATCATTGAGATACCAATTGTATATTTTAGTTAATCCTTCATCTAAAGACACTGAATGTTTCCAGCCGAGATTGTTCAATTTTGATACATCTGTTAGCTTTCGCATGGTTCCATCTGGTTTATCTGAATTAAAAACCAAATTCCCTTTAAAGCCAACCAGATCCTTAATTTTGTGAGCCAACTCACTTATAGATATTTCCTGACCCGTCCCAATGTTAATGTGAGTGTTTCTTATCTCTTTTTTATCTTTTGAAAAGATGTCTTTAAAGTTTCGGTTTTCCATGATGAACACACAAGCGTCAGCCATATCTTTTGACCATAAAAACTCCCGTTTTGGATTTCCTGTGCCCCAAATTTCAACGCTGTTTTCAGTAACACCAAATCTTAAGAGGTGCTCTTTGGCTTCTTCAATTGTTTTTAATTTTGTGTCTTTTAAGACCTCGTCAAATTTTGATTCGTTCAAGAGTTTTGCCAAGTGAATTTTTCGAATCAATGCGGGTAAAACGTGTGATTTTTCTAAATCAAAATTGTCATTTGGGCCATAAAGATTAGTTGGCATTACCGAAATAAAGTTAGTGCCATATTGCAAATTATAACTCTCACAGGTTTTAACGCCTGCTATTTTAGCAATCGCATAAGGTTCGTTGGTGTACTCCAAAGTATCCGTCAATAAATACTCTTCCTTCATGGGTTGAGGTGAATTTTTTGGATAAATACAAGTACTGCCCAAGAAAAGAAGTTTTTTGACACCATTCAAATAGCTTTGATGGATGACATTATTTTGGATCATCAGATTTTCATAGATAAAATCCGCACGATAGGCATTATTGGCCACAATCCCACCCACTTTTGCCGCAGCCAAAAACACATATTCAGGCTTTTCTGTTTCAAAAAACTTGGCGACCTCTATAGTATTGGTCAAATCAAGCTCTTTATGTGTACGCGTAACAATATTGGAGTATCCTTTTTCAGAAAGGTTTTCCATTAAAGCACTGCCCACAAGCCCTCGATGACCCGCTAAATAAATTTTAGAATTTTTATTCATCGATTTATTCAAAATAGTTTTTGATGTCGTAACCGTTCTCTTTAAGGAATTGTTGTTTTTTCATCAGTTTGATGTCACTACTCATCATATCCTCAACCAAGGCATCCAAATCGTATTCAGGAACCCAGCCTAGTTTTTCTTTAGCTTTTGTAGCGTCGCCTATTAACAAATCTACTTCTGTTGGTCTGTGGTATGCCTTGTCAACTGCAATCACTTCTTTTCCNNACCTTTGAATTCGAGTTCAATACCAACATGTGCAAAAGACATTTTTACAAAGTCTCTTACTGTTGTCGTTTTTCCGGTCGCAATTACCCAATCTTCTGCTTTGTCAGCTTGAAGAATCATCCACATCATCCTAACGTAGTCTTTAGCATGTCCCCAATCTCTTTTGGCGTCTAAATTTCCCAAATAGATTTTATCTTGAAGTCCCAACGCAATTTTTGAGGTTGCTCTGGTAATTTTTCTAGTCACAAATGTTTCCCCTCTAATTGGTGATTCGTGATTGAACAAAATTCCGTTACATGCATAAATATCATATGCTTCGCGATAATTGACCGTAATCCAAAACGCGTACATTTTTGCTACCGCATAAGGGCTTCTAGGATAAAATGGTGTTGTTTCAGTTTGCGGAACTTCCTGAACTTTTCCGTATAATTCGGATGTTGATGCTTGATAAATTCTTGTTTTCTTCTCCAATCCAAGAATTCTAATTGCTTCAAGCAACCTCAAAGTACCAATACCGTCAACATTTGCCGTATATTCTGGAATTTCAAAAGACACATGCACATGACTCATGGCTGCAAGATTGTAGATTTCGTCTGGCTGTATTTCCTGAATAATCCTCGTGAGATTTGTACTATCAGTCAAATCCCCATAATGAAGCACAAAATTACGGTTTTCGACGTGAGGGTCTTGGTAGATATGATCTACTCTATCTGTGTTGAAAAGTGAGGCTCTTCTTTTAATACCATGAACAATATATCCTTTTTTAAGAAGGAATTCACTCAAGTAGGCGCCATCTTGGCCTGTAACTCCAGTAATTAATGCTACTTTTTGCTGCATGTTTTAACTTCAATTATATGGTCTTAAAAAAGACTAAGGTTAAAAACTATTTAAATTTGAAGTAGCAAAGGTAATGTTTTGTTGTAGGAATTGATAATGACAAATGGTCTTAAATCAATTGTTTGCCAAAATTTGGTTAACAACCGCATCAACATCTTCACTCCAGTTGTTTTGAGAATTGTAGTGCTTTTGTGTTTTTGAATTACTCATCACGCTATATTCAGGGCGTTCTGCTTTCGATTTAAAGGATGTGGTCGCTTTAATTTTATTCTTGTCATAGTCTTTGAAATGATTTGAGATTCTCATTGCAAAGTCATACCAAGTTGCCTCTCCTTTTGCGCTGAAATGATACATTCCAAAATCTTTACTTTCACTTTTAATCAACCAATGGATGAACTTTGAAAGTTCAACGCAGCTTGTGGGAGTACCCTTTTGAGAAGTCGTGATGGTTAAATCTGCTCCTTCTTTAATTTTAGATACAATTGTTGTTACAAAATTCTTGGGGTGTTTAGAATACAGCCAAGAAGTTCTGATAATGAAATATTCTTTTAAAATCTCCTGTATCTTTAGCTCACCCGCCAACTTTGAGCGTCCATATTGATTGATGGGATTTGTTGTATCCGTTTCCAAATAAGGAGTGTCTTTCTTGCCATCAAATACATAATCCGTGGAAATATGAATAAGGATAGTGTTGGATTTTTTACAACATTCCGCCAAAAACCCAACAGCATTTGCATTTATTTTGAAAACGTCTTCAATTGATTCTTCGGCTTGTTCTACATTGGTATAAGCGGCACAATTGATACAGTAATCGAAAGAATGTTTTGCAAAATACTCATTAAGAGTTTTTCTGTCTGAAATATCCAACTCTGATTTTGAAACAAAGAAAAATTCAAAATTGTCGCTATTATCATTGTATAAATCCTTCACTGTTTTTCCCAATTGACCATTGGCGCCAGTGACTAAAATTTTAATGCTCATCGCCTTGATTTTTCAAACGTTGGAAGCTCTAAATCTTTTTCAGAAATAATAAATTTATCTTCCGAAAGTTGCCAATCAATATTTAGAGTTTCGTCATTATAGATAATTCCGCCTTCTGAAGCTTTGTTGTAATAATTATCACATTTATAAGAAAAAATAGCGGTATCGCTCAACACGATAAACCCGTGGGCAAAACCTCTAGGAACGAACAGCTGTTTTTTGTTGGATTCTGATAATTCAATGGAAAATTGTTGTCCATACGTTTTAGAACCTTCTCGCAAATCAACAACAACATCCAATACGGCGCCTTTTATGACACGAACTAGTTTGGCTTGGGCATACCGTCCTGTTTGATAATGTAGCCCCCTTAAAACGCCTTTGGTGGAAGCGGATTCGTTATCTTGAACAAAGTTAATTTGGGTTCCGATTAATTTATTAAATCGGTCTTGATTAAAGCTTTCAAAAAAATACCCTCTTTTATCTTCAAAAACGTTTGGTTCTATAATATAGCAGCCTTGTAGATGTGATTCGGTAACAGTCATTATTTGTTGTTCAATAACCCTAACAGGTTTTTTCCATAACCGCTTTTTAATAGTGGTTTAGCCAATTCTTTGAATTGTTTTTCGCTAATATATCCCATTTCATATGCAGCGCCTTCAATAGATCCAATTTTAAGACCCTGACGCTCTTCAATAACTTCAACAAACTGTGATGCTTGCATCAAGGATTGAAACGTTCCGGTGTCCAACCAAGCCGTACCTCTGTCCAAAATACTGACATTCAGTTTGCCCTGCTTCAAATACTCTTTATTAACATCTGTTATTTCAAGTTCTCCTCGATGGCTTGGTTTAATGTTTTTAGCTATGTTTACTACGGTATTGTCATAAAAATAAATCCCTGGCACTGCAAAATTTGATTTTGGCTTGGTCGGCTTTTCTTCTATCGAAACTGCTTGACCTTTTTGGTTGAATTCAACAACACCATAACGTTCAGGGTCGTGAACCCGGTAAGCGTAAATTATGCCTCCGTCTGGATCATTGTTTTCCTGAAGAAGTTTTGAAAGGCCCGAACCATAGAAAATATTGTCCCCTAAAATGAGTGCCACCTTATCTTGACCGATAAAATCGGCCCCAATAATAAAAGCTTCTGCCAGTCCATTTGGAGCATCCTGAACTGCATATTCGAATTGACACCCGTATTTTTTACCATCGCCTAACAAATCCTTGAACAATGGAAGATCTTTGGGTGTAGAAATAATCAATATCTCCTTGATTCCGGAATACATTAGGGTAGAAAGCGGATAATAAATCATCGGCTTGTCATAAATAGGCATCAATTGCTTACTTATGGACAAGGTCAAGGGATGTAATCTAGTGCCAGAGCCTCCCGCTAAAATAATTCCTTTCATCTGTTAATGGTATTGTTTTTGGTAATAATGCTGATAGTCGCCACTTGTAACATTTTTGAGCCATTCTTCATTGTCTAAATACCAACGAATTGTTTTTTTCAACCCTTCTTCAAATGTAAGTGATGGAGACCAACCTAATTCGTTTTTTATTTTTGTGGCATCGATGGCGTATCTTAAATCGTGCCCTGGACGATTCTTTACGTAAGTGATGAGTTTTTCGGAAGTGCCTTTATCTCGTCCCAATTCGTCATCCATTTGTGTACATAAAAGTTTTACCAAATCAATGTTTTTCCATTCGTTAAACCCTCCAATATTGTAAGTTTCTCCGATTTTCCCTTCATGGAATGCTACGTCAATTGCTCGTGCATGATCAATAACAAATAACCAATCTCTCGTATAGTTACCATCACCATAGACGGGAAGTGGTTTATTATGGATGATGTTATTAATAAATAAAGGAATCAGTTTTTCAGGAAACTGATTGGGCCCATAATTATTTGAGCAGTTTGTTATGATATAAGGTAATCCATATGTTTCTCCGTAGGCTCTTACAAAATGATCGGAGCTAGCTTTTGAAGCCGAATAAGGAGAATTTGGGTCGTAAGGTGTGGATTCTGTAAAAAGGCCTGATTCTCCAAGAGTTCCATAAACCTCATCCGTACTTATATGATAGAATATTTTGTTTTCAAAATTGCTCTTCCATGTATTTTTAAATGCGTTGAGCAAAATCATAGTGCCTATAACATTTGTTTTCACAAAAGCTAAAGGGTCTTTGATGGATCTATCAACATGAGATTCGGCAGCTAAATGTATGACATTGTCAAATTTATGCTCTATAAAAAGTGACTCGATAAAAGGCTCATCGGTAATATCACCTTTAATAAAGGTATAGTTTGGATGATGCTCTATGTCTTTTAGGTTTTCTAAATTCCCCGCATATGTGAGTGCATCTAAATTATAGATGTGATAATTTGGATATTTTTCAACGAATAACCTAACAACATGTGAGCCTATAAATCCAGAACCACCTGTTATTAATATATTTTTAATCCTCATATTGTCTTGCAAAGTTTACAGCTCTAACAGCGATATAAATAAAGCACATTAGTAAGAACGCCAATACAGGAAAAACAAGAGAGTATCTGTGCAACAGTCTTTTTTCAACATGGCCAATTTTTTGAAAATCAGAAATAACATCAAAAAGAGCGTCATTTTCTACCTTTTGTTGTTCCAATGACCTTAACTGATTTCTCAAATCTATTTCTTGGGTCAATAACTCAAATTCCTTGGTGTTTGTTTTATCTTTATTCATAGAAATCCCATCAGATCCGAAGCTAATTTCAGATTTACTGCTTTGGGATTCTGTATTAAGAACGTTGATATAAATGGATTGTAAGGAATCTATTTGTTTGATTTGCTCCAAAATATTTTCTTTCTGAATTGCTAACATGGAATCTCTTTTTTGCATTTTCATTTCAGAATAAACGTTTGAAAGGGAGTTGCTGAAACCTTCTTCAAGTTTTGAAAAGATATCCTTTTGGTGAGCCAAAACCTTTATTTCATACAACGAAGCTGAATAAATGCTTCTGTTGTCAATAAAATCTTCAAAATCCAACTTTGATGCGGTGATGCTATCTAGAGACTTTTTAAATTGGTCAAATTGAAGTATTTGTTCATTTTCTGTCTCTGGTCCATATTTTATTTCGAACTTTTGAAGTTTTTTGATTTCATCAGTATCAATCATAAAGATTGAGGATAACATATTGTAATCCTTATTAGATATTAAGGCATTATAATATTTGATATTATTAACCACTTGATACTGAGAATCAAAATAAGGCCGTATTAACATCGAAGATGAATAGGTTTTAGGAAGCAATAACTCCATGGCCAAGCCTAAGATCGCGGCAATAATCATCACGGTAGCTATTATTTTGAAATTTTCTATAACCGCTTTGAACGCATGGATGATAAGAGAAAATATATATTTTAAAACTTTGCCGATAAATCGTAAAAGTCTCTCAAAAAGTCTTCCTATCGCATTAAAAACATGACCCAAATCTACTTCATCAGTAGAATCGCTTTTAGGTATTTCTGAATTCATATAAGTATCAATTAAAAATTTGTTGCAATATTTTTCTTGTAATCAAATAGGTTGGTTTAACACCTGATGTTCCCAACCCGCCTGAAGCTAAAGTGCTTCCTGTTTCTAAAGGGTTATCACTTGCATAATATGCATATCTAACCTTTACATCTGGGTTGATACTTCCTCTAACTTTTGCAGCCGCTTGAATGGCTTTTTGGTAATGGGCTCCTTCCATTTCGAGTCCAATAACATTCCATGTGGAATTGAAAAAGAACTTCAAAATCTCTTTGTTTTGTAATGATGTGCCCAAAACGGTTATCATCGAACCTTCACAGACATGAATTCCTTGATTGTCAAAATCGTCTTTAGAAAGCTCATTATCAAATGGGTAATTATCCGCAGTGCCTTCAAAAATGTGCGCCGAAGGTATCATAATGTCCCCTTTGCCACCTTCAAGAATACCTGCTTTACCCATTATAGAAACGGATTCTACATTCAAATGAACTTTTTTGCCATTCACCTTAATTGGTTTTAACAATTCGTCCATGGTTTCGTAGGCCTGTTCTCCAAAAGCATAATCCATAACAAAAATGACCGGCTTGTTTGCATCGTCTTCTTTTGTTGACACGTCCATATCCGTTTTTGAAAAATCGATTTTGGCTGTATCAAAAATTTGTACATCGATGTAAGTGCCAGAACTGTCTGGAATATATATCATGCCTCTTTGCAACGCTTCTTTAGTCACTTTATTGCGCAGTTCCTGATTTCCTTTTTGGCTCAAAGCCTCATAGACTTCAAAAATTGTCTTCTTCGCGGCAAAAGATTTTAATGCTTGTGGCGCAAACAACGAATTCATGACACTGTGCATGTTAGCGCTAATGATGTGTATTGGTCGTTCAATAAGATTATTCTTTAGCAGCGCTTCCTTAATTGTATCGGCCCAAATTTCACCATGAATATGATGTCCCAAACGCTCTCTTAAAACAGGGCTAAAAGTTACTGTGCGTTTATTGTTGTTGACTACTTCTTCCAGTGCTAATTTCCCCAACCAATACACCAAATGCAATAAACGATCTGGCTGGTCTGGAAGGGCAAAAGAATCATATACTTGCGTCAATTCGTTAAATGTTCTTCCTAAAATATTGGCTGTATGGGTTATGGCAACTTCTTTTTCTGTTTGCGACAACTCGTTTTTAGACATCACAGCTTTTTCCAACTTTACCCAATCGCGGGTGGTTGTACCTTGCTCATCAATCAACACGCGTTTGCTGATTTTATGGGACTCCACAAACATGAAGGTCAAGTGGGTAAGAATATCATAAATTTCTGAACGTCCACGTGTGATTTCAATATTCATCTGTTCCTCGTCGATACGGAAACAGTTTCTTCTTCTTTTTGGAGGTATAATTGCTTTAAAATGAGAATTGCTGTAGCCTTCATCACTTGTTAAATTGATAAAGGTGCATTCTTCAATACCATAAGGAAGCCTGTCTATAACATACAAAAGGCCTTCCAATTCCGCTTTTTCTTCACCAATAGACCCATAAATCTCCGGTCTTAATTGCAACAAGGCTTCACGAAGTGTTTCTCCGGAAATACCCATTGGCTTATAAAATCCGCGATTGAACAAATGTCGCATCGTGATATACATTCTTTCAATGGCATTTGAACTCTCTTGAGCCCTCGTTCTTGCATGATGTTTTTTATTGCTCATAGTCTTCTTTAGCCTGCAAATATAGTATTATTTAGTTAATTCTAATTTTACCATTGCGTCAACAATTTTGCGGTCATTGGAGAGTCGAGGGATTTTATTTTGACCGCCTAATTTGCCGATAGATTTCATGTAATCCTGAAATCCGTTTTTATTCACGAGCCTTATTTTTAAAGGTTGAAGAACTTTGCCTTCAATTAAATCCAGGTAATAGGAATTTTGATTTTGAAGCGAATTTTCAATTTTTTGAATGATTTCCATCAAATTTTCTGGTTCATTTTCAAATTCAATAAACCATTCATGATAAGGCAGCCCTTCATCCGGATTGATCTGAGGGGCAACAGTAAATTCAGAAACTCGAATCTCAGTATTCTTTAACGCATCTTCCAACGCTTGTTCAACTTCCTTTCCTATAACGTGTTCACCAAATGCAGAAATGAAATGTTTAATACGGCCGGAAACAATAAGTTTATAAGGATTTGTGGAAGTAAATTGAACCGTGTCGCCAATATTATAGGCCCAAAGTCCTGCGTTTGAAGAAATAATCATCACATAGTTTACGCCAATCTCCACGTCCTTGATGGTGATTCGCTTTGGGTTGTCAACGAAAAATTCATCAGCCTTTACAAATTCATAGAATATTCCGGAATTGAGTTGCAACAGCATTCCTTTTTCATCTTGTTTGTCCTGAAACGCAAAAAAACCTTCACTAGCAGGATAGAGTTCAATGCTATCCACTTTTCTTCCAATCAGATTTTCAAATTTTGCACGATATGGTTCATAATTTACACCTCCAAAAATAAATAAGTTGAAGTTTTTAAATACATCTCCAACTTTCTTGCCTGTCTTCTGGCTGATTTTTTCAAAATACATTTGCACCCATGAAGGAATTCCCGAAATAATGGTCATGTTCTCAGGTAGCGTCTCCTCAACAATGGCATCCACTTTTGTTTCCCAATCTTCAATACAATTGGTTTCCCATGTGGGCATTCGGTTTTTTTGAAGATATTTAGGAACGTAGTGCGCCACAATTCCTGATAACCTTCCCAATTGAATACCATTTTTCTTTTCTAAAATGGGACTGCCTTGCAAAAAAATCATTTTACCATCTACAAATTTGCTATTGCCTGTTTCTGCGATGTACATTAATATGGCATTGCGGGCCGCCTCAACATGCGTTGGCATACTTTCCTTTGTGATTGGAATGTACTTGGCACCAGAGGTCGTTCCTGAAGTTTTGGCAAAATAAATTGGCTTGCCATTCCACAGAATGTCTTCTTCGCCCGCAACAACCCTTTCTACATACGGTTTTAATTGCTCGTAGTCGCGAATTGGAACACGTTTTACAAAATCAGAATGGGTCTTGATGCTGATAAAATCATGGTCTTTGCCAAATTGGGTATTGACCGCTTCAGAAATCAAATTTTGAAAAGTTTTCTCTTGTGTTTCAACGGGTGTGTTTGCCCATTTTAAAATCGACTTTTTTACTCTTGAAGCAAATGGTTTGGCTAAAACAGATTTTAGTGAAAGCATTATTTAAAATCGATAAAATTGGTTGGGTTGATTGGATAGCCTTTACTCCATAATTCAAAGTGAAGGTGTGGCCCAGTGGTATATTCTCCTGTGTTTCCAGCCATGGCAATCACTTCGCCTGCTTTTACTAAATCTCCTTGTTGCTTGGTCAGTGAGGCGTTGTGTTTATAAACAGATATCAACTCTTGGCTATGCTCAATGATCATGACGTAACCTGTTTCTGCGGTCCATTCAGCAAAAATAACCGTTCCGTCCGCCGTGGCTTTGACTGGCGTGTCTTTGGCAACAACTACATCCACTGCATAGTGTTTTGTTTTTAGATCATAAGGTTCAGAAATGGTCCCGTTTACAGGAGGAAAGAGCACAAAATTTGAGGCAGAGACACTGTTTTCGAAGAGATTGTATTTATCTTCCTTATCTACTTTTTCACGCAGCAATGAATCTTCTTTGGTGGCCGAAACCTTGAGCGCTGCAACATCTTTGCCTGCGGCTTCTATAATAGAATCCCTATTGAACTGTACATTTTTTACATCGCCTGTCAGTACTCTTTTTATGGAAGCGTAATACTGCTCATTTAGGGTGATGACCTGTTGGAGCGAATCTGTTTTAAAATTAAGCTCCGTCGCCTGCTTTTTTAATTTAGCTGAAGAATACCCAGGAATGAATTCCCTTAACGATGTAAAAGCTATTAAAAAGGTTGTACCGGCAATTAAAATAATGGAGGTAAGCATCACGATGACAAATACATTCAGTCGCGTGAGTTTTATTGCAAAGCGTTCCTCAAATGTGTCTTCGTTCAGCACCACCAAACGATACTTATGAAGCAGTTTCTTTGTGAATTTTTTATCTTTATTTTTCTCTGCCATTAAAAACAAAATTAATTAAAAATCGTTCAATTAGTATTGCTATTGTTCTAAAGTTTGATTTTAACGCATAAATTGAACTTTAATTACTAACTTTGCGACTCAAATTAAAATGTTATGATATCAGCAAGTATATTTTTAGGCGCTATTGGACCAGGTTCATGGGTATTGATAGCTGTTGTTATTTTGTTATTGTTTGGAGGGAAAAAAATTCCTGAATTGATGAGAGGTTTGGGTAGTGGTATCAAAGAATTTAAAGATGCCAGTAAAGATGAGTCTGACAAAAAAGCAACTTCGGATAGAAAAGAATAAGGCTTAAATTGCCTATTAAAAAAGTAAAGCCAACGGAAGAAACGTTGGCTTTTTTGTTACTTTATTTTTACAGATTTTAATATCGCTTCAAGCTCAAAGATATAATCGCGCTTCTCAACAGAGGGCGAAAAAACATAGCCTTCCAAAACCACATATCTATTATTCTTCTTGTCTTCAATTGCGTAATTGATGAAAGGGCCAGACATAAATGCGTTTTTCATGTCCCAAATGCCTTTTGTTTCGATGGTCGGCTTGCCGTCAATAGTTGTGTCAAATACATAAGGAGCGTAGGCTTCTTCGGTGATCATATAAGCACCTTCCACAGAACTTTGAATGTGGGCCTTGCCGATAGAATCTCGCATTCTTATAATGTCTCCTACAGTCGTACTGTCGTTTTTATGAATTCGGCTCAATGGCACTTCATAGATCAAAAAATCCATATTGCCAGTAGGAATATCCTTTCTAATCCAAAAGAAGTTGTTGTCATGTGTGGCAATTCTATAGGCTGTAGGGAACTTGATGTCTATTCCCATCTGTTCCTGAATAGGTTTAGTGTCAAATAATGACAGGTTAATACGACGTTGCTTTTCTTTGATTTCTTCAGCTTTCAAAGCCATAATGATTTTATCTGCGTTGGCCTTCATCTGATCGATGATTTCCTGATTGGTTTGTCCTGAAACAAGAATCAATGTTTGAGGTTTGGCAAACACATCTTCTCTTATTGAAGTTCCTGCCGCTTTTCCTTTTTCTATTTTTAAAACCAAACGGCTTTTAGTTGCAAACCCAGAAAACACCTGGGTGGGCATTTGTTTGATGTTGAATAATGGCTCTTCTTGGTTTAATGCAGGAACTGAAGCTGCAAAAATGTCTCTAACAGCTTCACCAATATTTTCTTCCCAAAGGAGATTGTCTACAACAACTAAAAGTTCATTGATTTTTCCTGATGAGGCTGGTACAAGTCGTTGGTTGGAAGATTTATCGTTGCAACTGAAATTTAAAAATAATAGTGAAATTGCAACAATCTTTAAAAAGAGTTTCATTTTGATATTTTTAATGTGGTTCCTACTATTAAGTGAGTACCACTAATATCGTTCCATTTTTTGATATCATCAACAGAAACTCCAGAAAATTTTTGAGAAATGCTCCAAAGCGAGTCGCCTTGTCTCACTTTGTAGGTTTTCATATCGGTTGAAGCAATGGCTTTAGACACAGAAGTTTCGGTTTTAGGAGTAGAGTTTGTTGAACTTGCCGAAGCGTTTCTAGAATAAATTTTTAGATTTTGTCCTACTCTTAAATTATTGCTCCTTAACCCGTTCCATTTTTTGATGTCACTTACCCTGACACCATATTTTCTGGCTACTTTTCCAAGATAATCCCCTGACCTTACTTTATATGTTGTACGACTTTCCTGTTCGAAAAGCTGCGGCATCGGTTTTTCACGTTTATCAAGCTCTGCTTGTACATGGGCATATATTTCTTTTTCGTTGGTCACAAATTTTCCAATTGCATGTCTGGGTAATCTCAAGGTGTAGTTTTCACCTTCAACATAAGGAATGATGTCTAATTTATAGGAAGGGTTTAAAAACTGCAACTCCTCAATTGGTAATTCCATCATTTCAGCAACTTGGTCTAAACTTATGGTTTGTTTTACATGAATGGTGTCTGTTTCCATATATCGGTATTGTGACGCGGCCTTTTTGAATCCATGCTCTTCGGCATATTCAAAAATATACATTGTTGCCAAAAATGCTGGTAAATAGCCGGCCGTTTCGCGAGGTAAATGAGGTCTTAAATTCCAATAATTTTGATATCCTCCAGAACGACGAATCGCTTTACTAACATTTCCTGGCCCTGAATTATAAGCAGCAAGTGCCAAATCCCAATCTCCAAATATCTCATAGAGCTTTGCCAAATATTTGCTCGCCGCAATCGTAGATTTTATAGGGTCACTACGTTCATCCACGTAGCTTGTAACATTCAGCCCGTACATTTTACCTGTAGGATACATAAACTGCCAAAGACCTGTGGCTCCCACCCTCGATTTTGCTCTTGGTTTTAAGGCAGACTCCACAATGGCAAGATATTTAATTTCTAAAGGCACATCCATGTTATCCAATTCCTTTTCGAACAATGGAAAATAGTATTCGCTCAATGCCATAAGGCGTTGCATTGTGGATTTTCTGTTTTTTAGGTAGGACTTAATGACACTTTCTAACCCTGGATTGTACTCGATATTAAAGGGTGTTTTGGCACTCATTTTATGCAGTCGTGCCTTTAGAGTGTCCGTAGAAAGTTCAGGAAGTTCTACCTCTTCGTATTTGATATCTGTTATAGATTCATAAATGGTGTCAAAAAGTGTATTACTGTACAATTCTTCCAACCATTTTTCATCATAAGCCGAGGCTTCTTGTTGATCTTCTAACTTTTTAATCGTTAAGGAGTCAATAATAGGTTCTATTGTCTTAATTCCAGTAGGATTCCCATCCAAAATAGAATCAATTTTAGTCTGCTTAATATTATTGGATTGTTTTTCATCAGGTTTGAGTTGCGCAAAACCTATTGAAAAGCATAGCAATAAAGCGGAAGTCAGGGTTATATGCTTCTTGTTCATTTGTAAAATCTATAAGATATCTAAACGATATGATTGGTTAAATCGTACAATTATATTCAAAAAGAGAATACAAAACAACATTTTAACACAATAATTTGCATTTAATCGATAAATAGGTGCTTTTCGTCGATTTTTTAATCTTCTAAAATGGCAGTAATACCGGGAAGAACCTGCCCCTCAAGACTTTCTAACATTGCGCCGCCACCTGTACTTACATAACTCACTTTATTTTCAAAGCCAAACTGCTTTACGGCGGCAACAGAATCTCCACCTCCAACTAATGAAAATGCACCATTTTTGGTAGCTTCAGCTATAGAGTTTCCTAGTTCAATAGTTCCTTTAGCAAAGTTTTCCATCTCAAAAACACCTAAAGGACCATTCCAAAGAATTGTTTTACATTTCATAACCACTTCATGGAAATTCTTGATGGATTGAGGCCCCGCATCCAAACCTTGCCAACCATTCGGAATGTGATAAACATCCACTACCTGCGTATTTGCATTATTATCAAAGGCGTCTGCCGCAACCACATCTACAGGTAAATGAACCTGTACATTTTTCTCCTTTGCCTGTTTCAATATATCCAGAGCTAAATCCATTTTATCGTCTTCGCATATGGAATCTCCAATATCACCACCTTGAGCCTTCACGAATGTAAATGTCATGCCACCGCCAATAATCAAATGGTCAACCTTATCAAGAATGTTTTCAATAATCGTAATTTTTGAAGACACTTTTGCGCCACCAAGAACCGCCAAAACAGGTTTTTCTCCTGTTTTCATTACTTTATCTATACTTTCAATTTCTTGAGCCAATAAAGTTCCAAAACATTTTTTATCGGGAAAGAATTGAGCAATAATGGTTGTCGAGGCATGTGCTCTATGTGCAGTTCCAAAAGCATCGTTGACATAAATATCACCTAATCTCGAAAGCTTTTCAGCAAATTCCTTGTCTCCCGCTTCTTCCTCTTTGTGAAAACGAAGGTTTTCGAGTAGTAATATTTCACCTGGCTTTAAATTTTTTGCTGCTTCTTCCGCTTGGTTTCCAACACAATCTGAAACAAATTTAACTTCAACACCCAACACATCCTCGACTTTTTTAACAATGTGCTCTAACGAAAACTCTTTTTGGACTCCTTTAGGTCTTCCCAAATGCGACATCAAAATGCAGCTTCCGCCGTCTTCCAATATTTTAATGATTGTTGGTTTGGCAGCCTCAATTCTTGTATCATCAGTAACCTTGAAATTTTCATCCAATGGCACATTAAAATCAACTCTAATCAGGGCTTTTTTATCTTTAAAATTGAAGTCGTTAAGGGTTTTCATTTTTTTGTGGTTTTGAAATTTTGTTAACAAATGTAAGTAATTATGACACCATATAAAATCAGTTTTAAGATGAAAATAACATTCAATATCATAGGATATAGGGGTAAAGATTGAAAATCAAACACAATACATAGTGTGTTTGCAAACTATCATTTGTGTTACCACAACTTATTCGTGAAAAAAATATAGTTTTGCGATATGCTATTTTCAGAAATTTACGGACAAGAACATCTCAAAAATCATTTGACTCAAAGCGTTGATAATGGTCGCGTACCTCATGCACAATTATTTGTTGGTCCTGAAGGCTGCGGCACCTTACCAATGGCAATTGCCTATGCACAGTACCTTTTGTGTCAGAACCAAAATTCTGAAAACAACAATGGAAATGAGGCCTGTAATATCAAATTCAATAATTTATCGCATCCGGATTTACATTTTGCTTTTCCGGTGGCAACTAATGACAAGGTAAAAAGTCATCCGGTATCGAGTCATTTTATGGAAGAATGGCGACAGTTATTGAAAGAACAGCCTTATGGGAACTTGTTCGATTGGTACAAAATGCTCGGAATTGACAATAAGCAAGGTCAAATAGGTGTAGACGAAGCTTTGGATATTGTAAAAGCATTATCCTTAAAAGCCTATGAAGGCGGCTATAAAGTAATGCTCATCTGGATGGCCGAAAAAATGAACACCTCTGCAGCCAATAAATTGCTTAAACTTATTGAAGAGCCACCAAACAAAACTGTATTTATTTTAATAGCAGAAGATGAAGAGCAAATCATCAATACCATTCGGTCTCGTTGCCAAGTATTGCATTTTCCGCCTTTGGCCGAAGCGGTTGTAAAACAAGCGTTGATTAAAAATTATCAACTTGAAGATTCGGTTGCAACGAAAATAGCGCATCAAGCAAATGGAAATTACAATAAAGCCTGTGACTTGGTCTATCAAGACTCTGAAGATTTACAATTTGAAGATTGGTTTGTTTTTTGGATTCGTTCTGCTTTTAAAGCTAAAGGAAACAAAAGTGCAATTCACGATTTAATCAGTTGGAGTGAGGAAATTGCCAAAACAGGACGCGAAACCCAAAAGCAGTTCTTATTGTTTTGTGTTGATTTCTTCAGGCAGGCATTATTGCTTAATTATAATGCCACAGAACTAGTGTACATTGAAACGAAAACCAAAAATTTTAAACTTGAAAATTTTGCACCCTATGTCAATGAAGCCAATATTTTAGAAATCAGTGATGAACTTCAAAACGCAATTTATCATATAGAACGCAACGGAAATTCTAAAATAATCCTGACCGATTTATCTATAAAACTGACCCGTTTATTACATAAAAAAGCCAGTTAAGCAGCTACCTTTTCTTTTGTGCTCCAATATTTTACTGAAATGTGTAGGATGTTTTAATAAGCTGCGTCACTCTAAAATAGCCATAGGCATAATTATCTTCTGTCGTTTCATTGATGCAATTGCCTCTAATTTGAGCTCCCGTAGAAGAAAATGGATCGCCACCACTGTAATATTGTTCGATTAACAATCGGATGTAATTGTAATATCTTTCAGAAATACCGTATAAGTTAATATTCACTGTGTCTCCTGCTTGAAAAGGTGCTTGATTGTTATCTTCATCATCGTCCTTTTCAAAGAAATCATGGATTTCGTTTCCGTTTAGAAATTCATCTGAAATATCTCCTAGATAAGGAAACAGATCCCCAGCTTCAAAGTAACTGATTAGATAATAGTTTTCCTCATCAATTGGGTCGTCAAAATAAACATTCACCTCCAAAAGCTCATCATCAAAGCCGCCTTCAACCGACTGTGTAATACTGTTAATATCAGGAACTGCGATTAAAGTTTCACTTGCTGTATATGTTTCATTATTATAAATAACTTCCAAATCATACCTGTTGCCAACAATAGGCACAAAGCTTGAAGTGGAATAGGTGCCATCGTTTTGGTCTGTGAAGACAAATTCTTCGTCTGTGTTTGCATTGGTCACTTTTACAGAAGCGCCAGTAACACTATTGATTGATGGTATATCAAAATAAGGCATTGAAGTACTTAACTTAATGATTTGATTATTCCCTGAAGTCCCCTTTTTCCAGTCTATAGAGGCTTCAATAACAAGTCTGGTGCGTCCAGTAGGCACATCAACTTCAATGACATCTTCGCATGAAGTAAATGTCNNATTCTAGTAGCTTCATTTAAACCTGTTTGATTGTTTTGATTAAATGATATGGAAGCTGCATTTCTTCTATTATATAAATTATAGATGCCAAACACCCATTCGCTTTTCCAGCGTTTATCCGGTTTTCTATTGGGTGTATAAGTTGCGGAAACATCCAGTCTATGGTAGGCAGGCAGTCGATCAGCGTTTCTGTCTGAATACGTAGCGACAGATAATCCTTCGTAAATATATTGTCCATTGGGATAAGTGACAGGGCGACCGGTTTGGAAGACTAAATTGGAGCTAAAACTCCATTTATCACTCCATTTATAAATACCTGTAAGAGACACATCATGGGTTCTATCATATGGCGTGTTGTACCAATTTCCATTGTTGATTCCTGGCCCTCCTGCTTTGTCTCCCAGTGTTCGTTGTTCGGATTTTGAAAGCGTATAAGCCAACCAACCTGTGAATTTTCCTTTGTTTTTTCTTAATAAAATCTCTAATCCATAAGCTCTAGCTTCACCATTTAAAATCTCAGTTTCGATCGTGTTGTTTCCTATTAAATCCGAGCCATCTATATAATCGATTCGATTATCTATGGTTTTATAATAGGTTTCAAGCTCTAAAGCATAAGCGTTATCATTAAAATTTTTATAAAAGCCTAAAGCATATTGCGTTGATAATTGTGGTTTTATATATTTTCCGCTTGGCGTCCAAACATCCAAAGGTGTAACGGATGATGTGTTCGATAACAAATGTAAATATTGTGAAGATCTGGTATAACTGGCTTTAATGGAAGCCGCCTCTGTAAGTTGATATGACAAGCCCAATCGCGGCTCAAAATTATCATAGGATTTAATACTTTCGTTCTTTGAAAAATAGGTTTCCGAAGCTTCTTCACCTCTTTCATAAATACCTAACTGTGTATTGTAAACAACTGGTTGATTGTTTATGTAATTGGTTATATTTTGACCGCCGAGTCTTGAGAACCTACTATATCTCAAGCCGTATTGTGCGGTCAATTTATCAGTGATTTGATGCTCGGCACTGATATATAATCCGCCTTCAAATGCTCTTTTTTGGTCCAGTTTTAAATAGTTTATAGGTGAGGTTTCTGATGTTGGCCTTACCTCTCCTGGGTTTAATAAATACGAAATGCCGCTAACTCCAAATTCCAAATCTATTTTATCATTAAGGTAGTATTTGAAATCATACTTTAAATTGTAATTTTTAATATCCGCTATCCAATCCAGCTCAATAAAATCCAATATGATTTGATAATCGTATCGACTGTAAATTAACGACAGATTGGAAAACAATTTATCATTAAAAATATGGTTCCAGCGCACATTTGCAGTGGCATTTCCGTAGCTGTTTTCTATAATTTTTGAAAGATTAAATACGTCTCTTCCAAAATATCCAGATAAGTAAACCCTGTTATTTTTATTGATTTCATAATTGGTTTTAAGGTTTAAATCGTAAAATGAAATCTTATCATCCTTTAATTCGTCAATGGCTTTCATAAACAAATGAGCATAGGAAGCCCTTCCCGCTACCAAAAATGAACCTTTTTCACTGAACAGTGGCCCTTCAGCAGATAATCGACTAGAAATCAAACCTATACCTCCGTTTAGATTAAAATTTTTACTATTTCCATCTTTTTGTCTTACATCTAAAACAGAAGATACACGACCTCCAAATTTGGATGGAATATCACCTTTGTATAATTTAATGTCTTTGATTGCGTCCGCATTGAATACAGAGAAAAACCCAAAGAAGTGTGAAGTATTATAAATGATAGCCTCGTCTAAAAGAACCAAATTTTGATCGGTCGCTCCTCCTCTAACATTAAAACCAGCCGAACCCTCACCATTATTTGTTACACCGGGAAGCATTTGTATGGATTTGATGACGTCAATTTCACCTAAAACCGCTGGCATTTGCTTAATAGTGCTTGCATTGAGTTTAGAAACACTCATTTGTGGCTTTTTAATACTCATTTGTTCTGGCTCGTCGGCTATTATAACAACTTCGCTCAATGCTGTAGTAGATTCTGAAAGCTCAAAATTTAAAGTTACATCAGAAGCTAATTGTATGTCTTTAGACAAACTTTCATACCCTAAATAAGAAATAATAAGCGTGTAATTGCCCTCAGGCGCTGTTAAGGAGAAAAACCCATATTCGTTGGTAATTGTGCCATTGGTGGTTCCTTTCAAAAATACTGTGGCACCGAGCAAGGTCTCTCCATTGTCTATATCTTTAATCGTTCCTCGGATGCTGTACTTCTCTTGGGCTAATATAAGGGAACAAAAAAATAGGCAAAGACCTAAAAATAATTGTTTCATTTTGATTGTTCGTTATTTACGATTGGCTGATTATTTTGACGAACCTAAATTAGATTTGTTACTTTAATACAACGCAAATAAATGTTATTATTTGATGAGAATTTTAGTTTGATCTATTTTGAAATGAATTTTTCTTTCGAATCTTAATATTTACAATGTAACTCAATAAAAAAAGCCAGCTTTATAGCTGGCTCTTATTCTTCAACATTTAAAAATTAATCCTTTTTATATGTTTTATTTAACTCTTCCAAAATTATTTTTGTTAAGTCTTTGCTTTCTTCGCCGTACATAACACTACCAGCCTCGTTGCTTCCCAAGATAAAGGTATAACCGTTTTTCTTGCCATAATCTTTAACGAAGGTTCTCACTTCTTTAATTAAAGTGTCAATTTCGGTTTGGCTTTCCTTTTGAATTGCTTGCTCCTCCATTTGGGTTTGTTGTTGAAACATTTGATATTGTTGTGTCAATGCCTGATACTGTTCTTGAGATTCTTTTTTCGCCAATTTAGGATCGTTTTGTTGTAACATAGCCGCTTTAGCTTGAAATGACTTCCCTATACTATCTATCTTCTTGTCGAATTTTTCAATTTTCGTTTTGAAAGTAGCTTCAACATCCTTTCTCTTTTGATATTCTTTTATAAGTTCGCTGTTATCAATAAATCCCGTTTTCATTTCTTTCTGACATGATGCCATTAATAACATTCCGAAAACCAACAATAATACTTTTTTCATTTCTTGAGTGAATTTTAAATTTTTGCAAATGTAGCAAAGTATATGCGAATAATGCTAAAATATTTAATATTGATAAAAACAATAGCGCACAAAAAATCAATAGTTTTTTTTTATTGAAAACGAGCCGATTTAAATAGCTTTTGGCGCGCTTTCAGAAAAACGACAGGTGTTTGGCTGTTTTAATTAGAGAAACGTCGTTTTTTGAGCTATATTCAATTTTCACTCTTGTTTATAATATAAATCAAGGAAGAATATTCCCCTGAACGACTCGCTTTATTATTTGAACGCCATCCAACCCAAAAAGCGTTCAACGGATTCATAAATCCAGATTTATATTTTTCAGAAAGAAGACTGACATAATACGAATCGAATTTCATCGGTACTGTTTTAATTACTTTCAATTGTTCCTTTGACATCAATTTTGAAATCGAATTTTTGGAAAAATGCCAAAGGTGTCTTGGGACGTCATAAGCGGCCCAAAATTCTTTATAATAATGAGCATCGTAACTTTTAAAATTTGGAACGGCAATAATTAATGTTCCATTAGTTTTTAACAAGGTTTTTAAAACAGAAATTTGTTCCTTCAAATTTGGCAAGTGTTCAAGTACATGCCACAACGTAATGACATCAAAACTGTTCGACTCGAACTTTAAAAGCTGTTCTACATCAAAAACAGCATTGTTGGTTTTTTTATTTGCAATTTGTCTTGCGTGTTCATTGGGTTCTATTCCCGAAACCTTCCAATTATTTTTTTTTGCTATTTGGAGAAAATCGCCAGTTCCGCAACCTACATCTAAAAGATTTCTTTGGTTTGGTGTAACATTATTAATCAACCTCAGTTTTTGTTTTAAAGCCAATGATTTTACAAAATGGTACGCTTTTTCAAACAAGTTTCGTTTAGCATCGGTATGCGAAATGTAATCTTCGCTTTGATAATAATTGGGTAATTTTTCTAAAGAAGGTTGAGGAAAAGTTTCGAGCATTTCGAATTCTTCGTTATAAATCAATTGAAAAGTTTCTCCTGAAACTGAGTGATCTTTTACGGTGATATGAATTTCTTTTTCTTCCATAAAATAAAGATTCCNNAATTATCTTCCCATGTACACTAAAAGAACCGACACGTCGCTAGGAGAAACACCACTGATTCTTGACGCTTGCGAAATCGTCACTGGTCTTATTTTTTCCAATTTTTGTCTTGCCTCTATACTCATGGATTTAAGTTGAGAATAGTCAAAATTAGCGGGAATTTTTACATTTTCCAATCGATTCAACTTATCGGCATTATTCTTCTCCTTATCAATATAACCCGAATACTTTACCTGGATTTCCGTTTGCTCTAGGATTTCCTTATCCAAATCGTGCTCTTGGATATACTGCTCAACAACACCAATTTTGCGAACATCATCCATAGAAATATTAGGTCTAGCAAAAATTTTAAATAGTTTTCCTGTCTGATTTACCGGAGCAGAATCATTGGACTCTAGAATAGGATTTATATCTTCTTGGGTTACGCTTGTACCTTTAAAAAACTCAACGAAAGCTTCTGCCTTGGAATGTTTTTCTTCCATTCGTCTCAATCGTTTTTCACTAGCCAAGCCTAACTCATAACCTTTTGGTGTCAAACGCGCATCTGCATTATCCTGTCGCAACAATGTTCTATATTCAGCTCGAGAAGTAAACATTCTATAAGGCTCTTCCGTACCCTTTGTAATTAAGTCATCTACCAAAACCCCAATGTATGCTTCATCGCGCTTAAGGATAAACTCCGAGCGTTCTTGCACCTTTAATGCGGCATTTATTCCAGCCATCAAACCTTGAGACGCTGCTTCTTCATAACCTGTGGTTCCATTGATTTGTCCTGCAAAATATAAGTTGTCTATGAGCTTTGTCTCCAGCGTGTGCTTTAATTGTGTAGGTGGGAAGTAATCATATTCTATCGCATAACCTGGTCTAAAAAATTTCACGTTTTCAAAACCAGCAACAGAACGCAATGCTTTGAACTGCACGTCTTCTGGTAGCGAGGTAGAAAAACCATTAACATAAACCTCTACCGTATTCCAGCCTTCCGGCTCTACAAACAATTGATGCCTGTCTTTATCGGCAAACCGATTTATTTTGTCCTCAATCGATGGGCAATAACGAGGTCCAGTACTTTGTATTCTTCCATTAAACATTGGCGATCTATCAAACCCTTCACGCAGCAACTCGTGAACTTCAGGACTTGTATAGGTTAAATGACAATCTCTTTGGGCGGTTAAGGGTTTTGTTACATCAGAAAAGGAAAACTTTTCGGGAATTGCATCGCCAGATTCAACAGTCATTTTGGAAAAATCCAACGAACGACCATCCACTCGCGGCGGTGTCCCTGTCTTCATTCTTCCAGACTCAAAACCTAATTGGACCAATTGTTCAGTAATCCCGGTTGCGGCTTTTTCACCAGCACGACCACCTCCAAAATTCTTGTCACCAATATGAATCAGTCCGTTCAAAAATGTTCCATTGGTAAGGACAACCGATTTCCCCCTTACCTCAATCCCCAAGGAAGTTTTAACCCCGACGATTTTATGGTTTTCAACAATCAATCCAGAAACCATTTCTTGATAGAAATCGAGATTTGGAGTGGCTTCTAACATCATCCGCCAATCTTCTGCAAACCTCATACGGTCACTCTGGACTCTCGGACTCCACATGGCCGGGCCTTTTGATTTGTTCAGCATCTTGAATTGAATCGCTGATGTGTCACTAACAATTCCGCTATAACCACCAAGCGCATCAATCTCGCGTACAATTTGCCCTTTCGCAATTCCTCCCATTGCGGGGTTACAAGACATCTGGGCAATGTTTTGCAAATTCATGGTAATCAACAATGTTTTGCTTCCCATGTTTGCGGCAGCCGCAGCCGCCTCGCTACCCGCGTGCCCTGCACCAACCACTATGACGTCATAAACTTCGTTAAACATGAACTCTGAATTGTTCCACGTGGAACATTATTAATATTATTCTTTGTTTTAAATTTTCAGCCTGCAAATATACGTTGATTTCCTGAATATTAGGCAAGCTTCGATAAGTAGTAATTTTCTTTCAACCTCATTGCCTTCTCATCCTCCTCTGATTTGTCTTTATATCCACAGTAATGTAAGACCCCATGAACCATAACTCGATTTAATTCTGTGTCAAAATCAACGTCAAAATCATTGGCGTTTTCGTGCACTCTTTCAACAGAAATATAGATGTCCCCGTTTATCTGCTTGCCCAGCGTATAGTCAAAACTAATGATATCGGTTAACGTATCATGGTCAAGAAACTCGATGTTCAACTTTAACAGATACTCATCATCACAAAAAATATAATTGATTTCTCCCTCATTGAACTTCTCCTGAACAATAACAGATGTTATCCAATTTGAAATCCTTGTTTCATCTTGAAGCCTGAAATCCGTTTCGTAATTAAAGCTGATCATTGGTTTTCTTAAAATACTCTTGCACTTTCTTTTTATAAACTTGCTGCAAAGGTAAGGCTTGGCGATTTAAAATTTCTGTAGTATTGAAATATTCCTTTGCCGCTGGAATCTGATTATTGCTGTCGTTATTGTATTGCTTCTGATTACTCTCGGCTTTACGCTTATTGTCTTCATCTTGCAAAAAACTTGCGTCTTCCATTTTAAGCAAACGATGTTGCAAATCCATCATCTTTTGAAGCGTTTGATTTGTAAATCCTTTATTGATTAAATCGAGTTCAACTTCTTCCATTTTTTGCAATAACATTTTGCCCTCTCCTTTTGTTCCTGCTTCTCCCAATTTATTTTCCAAAGCCTGACGCAATTGCTGTTGTTGTTGATATATTTGATACAATTGACCATTCAAGGCTTCATTTCCACCCTCCTTTTCACCGTCAGAGTTAACTGGAAGATCGTTTTTTCCGTTCTTTCCATTTTTTCCATTCTTACCCGATTCACCACTTTCACCATCACCTTCGTCATCTTCACCTTGACCTTCCTTACCATCTTTTTTACCTGTTCCCTCTTTAGAATCTCCGCTCTTGTCACCCTTTTTCATACCATTCTCCATTTGTTTGTTCAGCTCTTCTTGGCTCATTATAATATCTGGTAATTGCATGCCGCCCTGACCTTCACCGATTCCCTTGCCTTTACCTTGTCCTTGACCCTGACCCGGGTTCATTTGCGATTCCATATTATCCAAAACATCACTCAAAAAGCTGGCCAAATCATTTGTTGCCGTTATGGTATATTGTTGCGTCGATACACCTTGGTAGAGTTGATTCTCGGATAATTGTCCCAACGATTTATCAATATTAAAAAACACATCCGTAATCTTTGAATTCACTGTTTCAGAAATCATAGGTTGACGCAAGGACAAGGCAAACAAACTATCATCAATATGCTCAAAATGTTCGCGAAGACTGCTCTGCTTTCTCAAATATTTACCATAGGAATTATTGTTGATTTGAATGCTCCTGAATTGGTTCATCAAATTTTCCTGGTCAAAAGAAAACAATACCAAATTATCCAAAATCTGTCGCAACATTGCAGCGTCTTCTTCCATTTGTTCTCCACCGCCAGACATCATAGACTGCTTCATTTCGCCGCTCATTTGTTTCATTTTCTTTCCAGCCTGTTTCTGTTTTTTTTGAGCGTTTTGTTGACTTTGTTGAGCGTTTTTTTCGTCATTTTTCTCCTCGCTATCTTCCTTTTTTTCTAAATCATCCGTTGCCTCTTGTTGGTCTTTTTGAATGTCCTTTTCAGCCTCTTTGTCTTGAGGCACGTCCATAGGTTTTTTCAATTCTTTATTTTCTTTTTGCAACGCATCCATTTCTTTTTGAAACTCGTCAAACTTCTTGTTCAACTTTTCTTGGGCCTCTTTGGTGTTGTTCTCTTTATCTTCTTTGGATAATTGATCTTGCTCGTCGCCAAGCTTATCCAATTCATCTAACAATTTTTCAGCCTTTTTGGCCACATAATATCGCTTGGTCAACTCCAACAATTGTTCTAGGCTTTTTTGTTTGTTTTTGTTTTGTTTGGCGAGTTGCTCCAATTTTTCGCTCAACTCTTCTTTCTCAATTTTATCTTGGAGTTTTTCCAATTCCTCCAAAAGCTTTTCATCCTTCTTGAGTTGTTCTTCATTATCTTTTAATCGCTCCTTCAGGTCTTCTTTAAACTCATCCTTTTGGTCGTTTTCAGGTTGAAAATTTTCTAGATTTTCTTTTAGTTTTTTATTGAAGTTTTGCATCATCTCTTCCTGTTGCTTCTGGCGCTGCAAAAAGTTTTCAAATTTCTTCTTGTCGTTAAAATTTAGTTCGTTCTTTTCCTTTTGGGTTTTAGAAAGTTCTTTCAGTTGCTGTTCTTGTTCCTTTAACTTGTCAAAGGATTTACCCATATCTTGGATGGTTTCGTTCTGCTCTTTTAGTTGCTTATTCTCTTCTTCTTCTTTGGTTAACTTTCTGTATGTAAACACATTACTTTTTGTACTTTTATAATTGTGAATGGCATCATTGTCAAATACTTGAAAGAACAATTCATAATTAACACCTTCTTCCAACTCCAAATTATTTGGAAACGCTGTGACAAATTCATCAAAATTTCCAGAGGCAATGGGCATTTTTTTAACCTCCTTCTGCTCTTCCTTATTGGAAGGATAATAGACCAATTGAAGTTTGCTTAAACCGTAATCATCGCTTATTTGCCCATAAAAATAAAGCGTTTGATTATCCAATGAATCCTTTTCCATTTTCACGTTCAATTCTGGGTAATCATCGCGAATGACATTTATGGAAAACGCCAAATTCTCATAATCCTTTAACTTTTCATTACTTGTTGAAATGCTATAATCATAATTTTGATAGATGCGCTTGGATGCTTCAAATTTACCTTCAGACGGGTTCCTAAATTGAATCGTATCTTTTGCATACAAAGACACTTCATTTGTAGAACGTGTATTGATTTTCCATGTCACATTGGTGCCTTCTGGAATTGTGGCGCTACCTGTGCTTTTTAAAGTTTCATTCTGTTTGTTAATATAAGATGGATAGTCCAAAACCATTTCAAAATTAACCAACGTTGGAACTTTTATAACTTCAAGGTTGTAATCTTTCGACCTTACTTCATTCGCTGACAGGTTAAAATCAATTTCACTTTTGGGTTGCGAAAACACATATTCAAATTGTCCTGGAGCAGTTTGTTGTAAAAAATAGGTCTCACCATTATAATGGATTTGAGCGTTCTCGGGAATCACACTTCCCGCAGTTTTAACCAACAACTTATAATCTTTATTTTCGATGGCCTGAAGTTTTTCGTTTACCACAAAAAACTGAAAAGGTGCCGGTGGTTCATAGGCGGTTTTATAATTGACCACGCGTTCGTAACTATCGCTAAACCAATTGAAGTGGCCAGTAACGTACGTCAGAAGTAAAACTACAACAGGAATGGCTGCATATTTTAAATATTTGATGTTTTGTCTAAAATTTACAGCCAATTTAAACGGAATGGGTTGTAACTCTGCAGATTTTTGTTCGATACTAGCCAGTAATAATTCCGACTCATTAGCTCCGACATTGCGAGATTTCAACTGAAGCACGTTTAATAATTTATCATTCACTTCTGGAAAATGCTGTCCGATGATTTTGGAAGCATCTTCATAATTAATTCCTTTTTGCAGTTTGAATAATTTCAATATAGGAATGGCAATAAATTTGGCAAACAACGCCAACTCAACTGCAACAAAAACCCAGAACAAAATGGTTCTCGCTGAGGGATTTAGCCATAAAACATACTCAATAAAAAGAGTGACCAATAAATAAAGCAACCCTATTGCGAAAAATAAAATCGCGCCTTTTAACAGTTCATTGGTGTAGAAACGTCTAATGAATTGCTCTAATTTGGCCTGTATGGTTGTGTAATGGTTCAACATCTCATTATTTAACTTACTAAACTACAATTTTATTTTATTCTATAATTATCTAAACTAGATAAGGTTGTGTTAATTTTAAAGTGGATTTGAGAAAGAGTTGCCTAAAAATCCTTACAACTATATTTTTTTAGCTTCTTTTTTCTCTGTTCTCTCATCTATCCTATCTTTGCAATTCAATTCATAACAAATGACCAAAAACGTTCGTGTGCGATTTGCACCAAGTCCAACAGGACCTCTACATATTGGTGGTGTTCGCACTGCATTGTTCAATTATTTATTCGCTAAAAAACATGGCGGAACTTTCGTGCTTCGCATTGAAGATACAGACCAAAATCGGTATGTTGAAGGTGCTGAACAGTATATTGTGGATTCATTGAACTGGTGTGGAATTCCTTTTGAAGAAGGTCCTGGAAAGAATGAAAAATTTGGTCCATACAGACAAAGTGAGCGCAAACAGTTGTACAAGCAATATGCAGACCAATTGATTGATTCAGGCAATGCCTATTACGCTTTTGATACGGCTGAAAGTTTGGATTACTACCGAAAAGACCATGAAGCAAAGGGCAAAACCTTTATTTATAATTGGCATAACAGACATTTGCTTTCCAATTCGTTGACCCTTACAGAAGATGAAACTCAGGCAAAATTGGATGCTGGAGACGATTATGTGATCCGTTTTAAGTCTCCACAGGATGAAACATTACATTTAACCGATATTATTCGTGGTGACATGACTATTGACACCAATATTTTGGATGATAAGGTTTTGTTCAAAAGTGATGGCATGCCCACCTATCATTTAGCGAACATTGTGGATGACCATTTAATGGAAATCACCCATGTAATTCGTGGTGAAGAATGGTTACCCTCACTGGCATTACATTATCAATTATATGATGCTTTTGGTTGGAACAAACCGCAATTTGCACATTTACCTCTCATCCTAAAGCCAACCGGAAAAGGAAAATTGAGCAAACGTGATGGTGATAAATTAGGCTTTCCTGTATTTCCGTTACAATGGACAGACCCAGAAACCAATGAAATTTCAAGAGGATACAAAGAAGATGGATATTTCCCAGAAGCGATGGTCAACTTCTTGGCGTTTCTTGGCTGGAATCCTGGCACTGAACAAGAGATATTTTCATTAGACGAATTGATTGAAGCCTTTGAATTGGAACGTGTCCATAAATCGGGAGCTCGTTTTGACCCAGATAAAATCAAATGGTTCAATCATCAATACATGCAATACCAAAGTGATGATGAGTTGGCAGAAGCATTCAAAACCAGCCAACCTCAATTACAGGATATTGATGTCAATTACATTGCTTTGGTTGTCGGAATCATTAAGGAGCGCGCCACTTTTGTTAGTGATTTTTGGGATTTGAGTTCCTTCTTTTTTCAAGCTCCACAACAGTATGATGAAAAAGCGTTTGCTAAAATAATGACCAATGATGCCCGTGAATTGATGAGCGAATTGGCTCAAGTGCTCATACACGTTCCTGAATTCACTGTTGAAAACATCCAAACGGACGTAAAAGCTTGGATTGGCAAAAAAGAAGTTGGTTTTGGTAAAGTGATGCAACCATTACGATTGGCACTAGTTGGCGCTATGCAAGGTCCAGATGTCTTTGAGATTATATTTATGATTGGAAAAGCCGAAACCGTCCAAAGACTTGAAAATTTGATTCAGACGCTTTAAAAATAGATAAATGCCATAAATGCCAACATCGACTGATTTCCTTTAAATGTTTTGTTATCTGGAGTTGCATCCAGATTTTGGTCATTTAGTTTATTGAACATGTTTGTCAATCCATAAATGTATTGAACCCGCAATTTAAAATGGTTAAAACCCGCGGTGGCACCTACAGATGCATTCACGTTAAATTTTGAAATATCACTAATTTCCTTTGCCATTAAGTTTGTATAACCATTGATTAAATAATTTTCTTGGCTATCATCTTTCAGCTCCAATTTGCTATTGTATTGAAGCATCGGTCCTGCATCAATCATTAAATAATCTTTGGCAAGTTTGGCATGGAATAAAAATTGCATTTGAACCATCATCAACTTGTATTCTAAAGGTTCTGTAGCGGAAACGGGCAAGCTTCTTCCCATGATTTCCATGGTACTTTCCGACACTTGCATGCCATAACTTACGGTGTACCATCTGTGAGGCAAATCTAATGTTGCGGCCATACCTCCTATCCATCCATTACCTTCTTTGGTTTCAAAATTATCTGTTTTGATATCGAATTGTGTCAAACCACCTCCGACACCGATACCATTGGTAATGTTCACCACACCATGAGGTCGACGCTGCGAAAAAGAGCTTGTAACAAAACCCATACTCAAGGCTACTAATATAACGTACTGTCTGATTTGCATGATATTTAAAGTATTTTATAACAAATATAACTTAAATTAGACTTTTATATTTTTAACCATTAAAAAAACTGTTATGGACTTTTTAGCGATTCCTTTTATTTTTCTGGGATTTATTATTTTAATCTCATCTTTTTTTACCGTGAAACAACAATCAGCTGCTATTATTGAGCGCTTTGGAAAGTTTCAAAGTATTAGACATTCCGGATTACAGATGAAAATTCCAATCATTGACCGTGTTGCTGGTAGAATGAGTTTAAAAATTCAGCAATTGGATGTCATCGTTGAGACCAAAACGTTGGATGATGTGTTTGTACGTTTGAAAATTTCTGTTCAGTTTAAGGTCATTCAGGAAAAAGTATATGATGCATTTTACAAATTGGATTACGCCCATGACCAAATCACAAGTTATGTGTTTGATGTGGTGCGTGCCGAGGTTCCAAAGATGAAATTGGACGATGTGTTTGTCAAAAAAGATGATATCGCCATTGCTGTTAAAACCGAGTTGAATGACGCCATGTCTGATTATGGGTATGACATCATTAAAACCCTTGTCACCGACATCGACCCAGACGCCCAAGTAAAAGCCGCAATGAACCGAATCAACGCTTCAGAACGTGAAAAAATTGCTGCTCAATTTGAAGGTGATGCGGCTCGTATTTTAATCGTTGAGCGTGCTAAAGCAGAGGCGGAAAGCAAGCGTTTGCAAGGTCAAGGTATCGCAGACCAACGTCGTGAAATTGCCCGTGGTTTGGAAGAATCTGTCGATGTGTTGAACCGTGTGGGAATCAATTCACAAGAAGCTTCTGCCTTGATTGTGGTCACGCAACATTATGACACGCTACAATCCATTGGCGAACACGTGAACAGCAACTTGATTTTATTGCCAAATTCACCGCAAGCGGGAAGCGACATGTTGAACAATATGGTGGCGAGCTTTACCGCAAGCAATCAAATTGGGGAAGCTATGAAGGAAGCCAAGAATAAGAAGCGTTTGAGTGATGGTAAAGATTCCAAAAATCAATAACAGGTACTACTCCAAAAAGCAAAACCTCGAAAATATTCTTTCGAGGTTTTTTAATTTTAATGCTCTTCCTTGTACTTCTTGACAATTGATTTTAGACTTTCGAGATAGTCTTTGAGGGCTTTCTCATCCATTGTACCAACCTTGTTTTCTTCGTCTGATAAGGTTTGAGGTGTTTCTTCCAAATACTTTTGCAGCTCTGGATATTTTTCTTCAATTTCTCTTGAAATTTGTGATATTTCTGTCAATATTTTGTGTGGTAGTTCCATAATCTTTTGTTTTAAAGAAAAAAGTTACTGAAATAAATACGCTTCACAAAAGAATTAACGCATTTTTAAGCTAATAAATTTATTTAAACGGATGACGTTCTTCCCATTCCTGTGTGGGATTCATCAATTTAAAAATACGCTCCAAGGAACCATTCATAAAGGAATTTGTGTGTTTTAAATATACATTCATATTTACAGGTTTTGCGCCTATAGAACTTTTTATTTCCATAGCCGTACGAGCAAACACTATGGATTTGAATTGATTTTCTACACCAAAATTCAACATATCGTAAAGCATATTGAGATAGAGTTGGTTCGGATATTGATGCGCTTCATCATAGCCCAAAAAATAAGTTTCAAGGCTGTCTTGATTGAGAATCAAAGTATAAAATCCAATCAATGAGCCGTCTAAATAGTATCCGAAAACCTTGAAGTTGTTTTTTAAATGGCGCTTCATTTCACAAAAATGGTTTTCAGGTAAAATAAACGTATTGATTTTTGCATTATCCGAAACCGTCTTATAAAGTTGATAAAGTCGATTGGAATTTGATTCGATGTCTTCGAGGCTCAACTCTTTTTTTACAATTCGTGCTGCTTTTTTTCTCGCCACTTTATAGCGTTGCCGATACTTTGTATTCACATCCAACAGATAGGCATCGAGGTTGTTCCAATGCGGCTGAATCGTAAGTATCATATTGGGTTGGACACTTATTTTATGAAGCTTTTCAGAACGGAAAAATGCATCTTCCAAATGAATCGGGTCATCCGTAAAATAATCCTTGAACATGATGATTCTAATGTTCTTCTTATGCTTCTTTTTTATGATTTGTTTAAGCTCATTCAACGCATTGTAGACGGTTTTCAAAAAATCCAATTGAGAAATGGCATTGGAATCAACATAAATACCGTGCTGACCCGTATGCATTAGATTGCCAACCACGAGCATATTCCCTTTTAAGAATTTAGAAACAAAATGCTTGAATTTCTGTCTGTAGCAGGAATCTTTATAATTTCTAAAAATATCCTCCAAATAAAGTTCAACACGTTGGATAACGGCAGCACCTACCAGTTTTTTATCATTAAATATTCCCAAATAGAACCAAGAAATGTTCTTTGGTGATGCGATTTCCAATGCCTCAAAATAGGATGTTTGAAGGAACACATCATGAGACACGACGCTGTTCCAATTGCTTGGAAGTTCTTTGGATTTCTTGTAAATTTCGAATTCTATCACCTGAAAAAGAAAAGACTGAACTCGAATCATTCAGCCTTTAATGTTGTAAAATTAGTCAATAAAATTAAACCCAACCACAGATAATGGCTCCCATGATGGTTAAGGTTAGAATCCAGTATCCTGAATTTATAAAGATATATTTGGCGCTTTTGTGCTCAAACAAGCCGTTGATGGCATTGATTGGAAACGCAAAAAACAATCCTGTTATAAATCCATGAAGCGCGCCATGTTTATAAGTTCTGAAGGCCATACCGTAATCATCCATAAAAACCTGAAAGGAAGGCAAGGTTTCATCGGACGGCATACCGCCAACCATTCCGTAAGCACCAGTTTGATGGACTACAAGTGCCATAATCACCATAGTCATCATCAATGATAAAATAATCGTGAATCCGAAGATTTTGAGCATATTTCCTGTTTTTAGCTCTTCTTCGGTGAGTCCTGCTGCATGCATCCAAGCAGTTCCAAACACTTTTGGGTGGTACCAAATAAATCCGACCACCAAAGTTACCAATGCGGCCACAATCATGGCCCAATAATTCATTTCCATAATTTATAATGTATTAGTTAGTTGATTAAAAGTACAAAAAAACCTCAATGCTATGACATTGAGGTTTTAAAAAGTCTGTTTGGGATTTTAAAGCGAGCTTGACACTTTGTGCAAAAGCTCATCTTTATCATCTATTCCGCTTTGAATGAAGGTGTTGATGTCCCCATTTCTCTGTAATCCATTTTCCAAAAGAACACCTAATGTAATCATGGTGGCAATGCGGGTTCCAATCTTTTTTGCCGCTGTATTGAACCAAGGTTGCAAATCATCGTAAGACACATTTTTAGCCAACTCCTGAATTTCAGCCTTCGTTTTTAACTGTTTTTCTTCGGGAAGGTTGGTGTATTTTTTTCCCAATTGCTGTATGATATCAATCGCCTTTCTTTGCGGTTGATTGTTTTGTGGTTTTTGTTGGTTTTGAGCTTTGTTTTCAACAGGTTTTTGTTTCTCCCAAGAGTCGCGCAAGCCAACCGTTTTGTTAAACACCAATTTTTCTGCTGTGGAATCTTTATCCACATTGAAATAACCAATCCGTTGAAACTGAAACCTATCTCCTATCTTGGCATCTTTTAAACTTGGTTCGACAAATGCAGTCACAATCTTTAAGGATTCAGGATTCAAAAACTCCATAAAATCCTTATCGGAATGGGCATCAGGAGCTTCGTCCATAAACAATCTATCGTACTCGCGCACTTCAGCTTTCAAAGCATGTTTTATAGATACCCAATGCAAGGTGCCTTTTACTTTTTTGGAGGTGTCTTCGGAATAGGCACAATGGATTTCGGTAATGTTTCCATTGTCATCCTTAACAACACTTTCTCCTTTGATGATGTAAGCATTTTTCAATCGCACCTCTTCACCCAATTGCAACCTGAAGAATTTACTTCCAGCCTGTTCCTTAAAATCATCTCTTTCGATATATAATTCACGTGAAAAAGGGACTTTTCTAAAGCCAGCACTGTCATCTTCTTGATTGTTTTCGGCTTCCAACCATTCTTCCTTGCCTTCAGGATAATTGGTGATGACCAACTTTACAGGGTCCAACACCGCCATGACTCTTGGCGCAGTTTTGTTCAAATCCTCACGAATACAGAATTCCAACAACGCGACATCAATGACGTTATCACGTTTTGCAACACCAACGGTTTCAACAAACTTGCGAATGGCATTTGGTGTATAACCTCGACGACGCAAGCCCGAAATGGTCGGCATTCGTGGGTCGTCCCATCCTGAAACAATGTTGTCTTCGACCAACTTGAGCAACTTACGTTTGCTCATGATGGTGTAACTTAAGTTAAGACGTGCAAATTCGCGTTGTTTTGGCCGCAAATTGTCCTCGCTGACCACTTGGTCCAAAAACCAATCGTAAAGTTCTCTATGAGGCTTAAATTCGAGTGAGCATAAGGAATGTGAAATTTGTTCAATGTAATCACTTTCACCATGGGTCCAATCGTACATAGGATAAATGCACCAATCATTTCCAGTTCTATGGTGATGCTTCTTCAACACACGATACATAATTGGGTCTCGCATCAACATATTGGTGTGTTGCATATCGATTTTTGCACGTAGAACATGCGAACCTTCTTCGCATTCGCCATTTTTCATTTTGGCAAACAACTCAAGGTTTTTTTCTACACTTCTATTTCGGTATGGTCCATCAACTCCTGGTTGGGTTGGTGTCCCTTTCTGTTCTGCCATGGCTTCACTGGATTGTGAATCGACATATGCCTTTCCATCTTTGATGAATTGAATCGCCCAATCATATAGTTGCTGAAAATAATCAGAAGAGTACAACTCATTGGCCCACTTGTAACCAAGCCATGAAATATCTTCCTTAATGGCATCCACATATTCCTGTTCTTCTTTGGCGGGATTGGTATCGTCAAAACGCAGATTAACCGGTGCGTTGTATGTTTCACCCAACCCAAAACTGATGCCGATTGCTTTGGTATGCCCAATATGCAAATAGCCGTTTGGTTCTGGCGGAAAACGGAAACGGAGATCATTTTTGGACATTCCATTCGCCAAATCTTCTTCTATGATATGCTCAATAAAATTGAGGGGTTTTGATTCTTCAGACATATTTAAAATAAAAATGCAAAGTTATTAAAATATAGTGTACTATTTTTGTGGAAAATGAATTGTTTTGGGAGTCATCAAAGTTGAAAATATCAGGGTATTTGCCAATCACGGTTGCTTAACCGAAGAAACAAAAATAGGGAGCGATTATCGGGTTGATTTAACCGTAAAAGCCGATTTGCAACCGTCAGCAGTCTCTGACCAATTGAGTGATACGGTCGATTATGTGTTTTTAAATCGAATTGTCAGAGAGGAAATGTACAAACCCACCCATTTGCTCGAAACGGTCGCCAAACGTATTGTCACGCGCATTTTAGGTGAAGACGATATGGTTCAAAAAGTCAGCATAAAAATCAGCAAATTGAATCCTCCCATTGGTGGTGATGTTGAGAAGGTAACGATTAAAATGGCTGAAAAGCGAAAAAAACACTTGTAAATACTGATTTTTTTATACATTTGCCGTTCAATTATGGTGTCGTGGCCGAGTGGCTAGGCTCAGCTCTGCAAAAGCTGCTACAGCGGTTCGAATCCGCTCGACACCTCGAGAAGCCTTCAACTTTAGTTGAGGGTTTTTTATTACAAATTTTTATAAAAAATTAATTAAAGCCTAGCAAAAGCTGCTAAACAAATCGAATCCATTCGACACCTCGAAAAACCCTCAACTTTAGTTGGGGGTTTTTTTTATAACAATTTTTAAGAAAATTTAGTAAAGTCAAGCAAAAGCTGCTAAACAAATCGAATCCGCTCGACACCTCGAGAAACCTTCAACTTTAGTTGAGGGTTTTTTATTACAAATTTTTATGAAGAATTAACTAAAATGGAACAAAAGCAGCAACAGCTATTTTATGTGATTGCCTTTTAAAAGAATTAATGGATTGGATTAATCTGTTCAATTCGGTCCTTAAGCATTTCCTTTTCCTTTGGAAAAAAGGCCTGTATCAATAACAAAACACCAAAACCTAAAATTACCAATGCAATTACCTTCTTTGTTTTGTAGATGCGGCGCGGCGTCAATTTGTTTTTTAGTTTTTTTGCAATCGCAATTTTGAATAAATCAACCACGAAATAGGTGATTAAAATCGTTGCTAAAAACACAATTAAACCATTTTTTGTTTCGGTCAAGGAATTCCCAATTACAATAAAGCCAAGCCAACCAGCCAACACCCCAATGTTGATGAAATTGAGCAAAAAACCTTTCAGAAACAGTTTGCCATAGTTTTTTTGGATTTCAATTTTATGGTATTCCCTAACAATCGAACGAAAGGATTTGGATGTTTTTGTAAATGTGATAAAACCATAAACAACCAACAAAACGCCACCGAATACTAAAAAGTTTGGGTCGTCCTTTATCTTTTCAAGAAGTCTGTTGGTGCTAAAAAAAGCAACGGCAATGAAGAAAATATCTGCCAACATCACGCCCAAATCAAAAATCAAGGCGCTTTTAAAACCTTTGGTGGCACTGGTTTCCAACAGCACAAAAAAAACTGGGCCAATTGTAAACGCTAGGATGATACCAAAAGGAATGGCTGATAGGATGTCGTCAAACATTAAATTTGTGTTTCTACAAATTTAAAAAAAAGAAGTGACTATGACACTTGTACCTTTACCAAATACAGCATCACACGGCCACACTCACAGCAGTTCCCGTAACGGACACAGCAACATAATTGGTGGAAGTCAGTTCAATATCCACTTTAATTCCAACAACCACATTGGCATTCATTTGTTTTGCATTGTCCATTAACTGTTGAAAAGCCTGTTCTTTTACTTCGCTCATACTGTCTCCAATTGCTTTGTAGTATTTTTCCATATTAAAAGTCATTTTCATTTTTTGAACGTTGACTCCAATTCCCGAAACAACGCCTTTGTATTCAATGATTTTAAAACCTTCAATTGAGTTGGTTGTGGTAAGTATCATAATTTAATCTTTAAACTAATTAGTGGCTATACTTTTAGAAAAGTTACACTTCTATTTCTGGTTTTCCAATGAGTGTGAAATCGAGATGTTTTTTGACTAAATCCGTATTCTTAACTCTTACAACTACTTCATCACCCAATTGATAGGTCATGCCAGATTTTTTACCAACCATGGCATATTGTGATTCATCAAATTGGTAATGGTCATCGTTCATATCCCGAACACTCACCATACCTTCACATTTATTGGAAATGATTTCCACATAAATTCCCCAATCGGTCACACCCGAAATCACACCTACAAAGTCTTCATTTTTATGGTCTTCCATAAAACGAATCTGCATATACTTGATGGAATCACGCTCTGCTTTTGTGGCCAAATTTTCCATATTACTGGAATGGTTGCATTTTTCCTCATACACATCTTCATTGGCTGATTTTCCACCATCCAGATACTGTTGCAACAAACGATGCGCCATCACATCTGGATAACGACGAATTGGCGATGTAAAGTGGCTGTAATAGTCAAATGCCAAACCATAATGTCCAATATTGTGGGTGGTATATTCCGCTTTGCTCATACTTCGGATGGTCAAGGTATCCACAAGATTTTGTTCTTTTTTTCCAACAACATCCTGAAGTAATCCGTTTAAGGATTTAGAGATACTATTTCTGTCTTTAAAATTCAATTTATAACCAAATTTTGAAACGACACCTTGAAGTGCTGCCAATTTACTTTCGTCCGGTTCATCGTGCACACGATAGACAAAAGTCTTTTTTGGTGATTGTTTTCCAACGAATTCTGCCACTTTTTTATTTGCCAATAACATGAATTCCTCAATCAATTTATTGGCATCTTTGCTGGTTTTAAAAAATACACCAATTGGATTGGCTTGTTCGTCCAAATCGAATTTCACTTCCACTTTATCGAATGAAATTGCACCATCTTTCATACGTTTGCGACGCATGATTTTTGCCAATTCATCCATTTTTAACACAGCATCTGCCACTTTTTGGTCCGCTAAATACGGTTCTCCGGTCAATGAAATTTCTGCTGGAATTTGATTTGCCTTTGTTTCAATAATCACTTGGGCTTCTTCATAAGCAAAACGAGCGTCGCTATAAGTGACCGTTCTTCCAAACCATTGGTTTTTGACTTCCGCTTTATCATTCATTTGAAAGATTGCAGAAAAGGTATATTTTTCTTCGTGTGGTCGCAATGAGCAGGCATTGTTTGATAAAACTTCTGGAAGCATCGGCACCACTCTATCCACTAGATAGACCGAGGTTGCTCTTGAATAGGCTTCTTCATCGAGAATGGTTCCTTCCTGAAGATAATGTGAAACGTCCGCAATATGGATTCCTATTTCGTACAAACCATTGTCCAACACTTCAAACGACAATGCATCATCAAAATCCTTGGCATCTTTTGGGTCAATGGTGAAGGTCAATGTTTTTCGCATGTCGCGACGTTTGGCTATTTCTTCTTTTGTAATCGAAGTATCGAGCTTGTTAGCAAATTCTTCCACTTCATGCGGGAATTCATAAGGCAAGCCATATTCCGCTAAAATCGAATGGATTTCGGTATTATGTTCGCCTGGTTTCCCTAGGACTTTCAATACTTTTCCGATTGGAGAATCTTCGCCTTCTTCCCACGATTCCAGTGAAACCAAGACTTTATCCCCGTCTTCGGCATTGTTTATTTTATTGATAGGGACAAAAATGTCTTTGTACATTTTTGTGCCATCTACCACCACGAAGGCATAATTTTTATGGACCTGTATCACACCAACATATTCACTTTTGGCACGTTTAACGATGTTCGTGATTTCGCCTTCAAATTTTCCTTTTTTACGGCGCTTATACACATAAAATTCTACTTCGTCGCCATGCAAAGCTCGGTTGATATTATTGGAGGCAATAAACACATCTTCATCAAAATCCTCTGAAATGATGTACCCAGAACCACGGGCTGCCATATCGAGTTTCCCTATATGGTATTCCGTATTGACGACTGCTTTGTACTTGCCACGCTCCACTTCTACGATTTCCTTTTTAGCGAGGAGTTCGTTGAGTTTTTTAATGATTTGGTTTCTACTACTGGCATCAGTGACCTGAAGTTTTGCAGCAATTTGTTTATAGTTGAAGGATTGGTTTCTATCTTTTTTTAAAATACTTAGAATGGTATTTGTTAAGTTTGAAATCCCTTTATTGGATTTCTTTTTTTTCTTTGTTGTCATTTATAATTGTAATCATATTGAATTTCTAAAGTTAAGTGAAATTCGGTTATTAGTAACTTAATTAAAGGAGAAGATTGGTAACTAAGTTATTGCAAAGCTACGGTTTATTAATTAAACAACATTCTACCTTCAAAAAGTTTATCCACATTTAATATTTAGATAATCATCTTTTAATTTAATTTTAAAAAAAATAATGATGATTATGATAGAGTGTTAATAGCTGTATAACTTTTTAGCTTTTTATTTTGATGATGTGAATTTTACATCTTGTTAATACAGAGTTAACATTCAAAATAGATATAAAAGCTTGATAGATACCTCTATTCATAAGGTTATCAACAACTGTTTATAACGTATGTTGAGACTAAAAATAGCATAACTTTATTTAAAAATGATGTGTATTTCCACTGATTTTTGTCTGATAACTCATCCAAATAAAACAGCTAACTTTTTTGGTGGTGTCATTCCAGTTTTAGTTTGGAATAAAAAATGGATTCCGCAAATTTATCTTTTAGATTTTGATAGCAACTTATGAACAAGTAATGAATACCTAACTCATACATATTGTTATTAACCTTTTTTAATACTGAATAAAGGTATTTATTCTGCTTCATTTAGTAACTTTATAGGCTCAATCTAACACCCTATAATTATGACTATTTCAATAGGCAATGACCACGCAGGCACTGATTATAAAAAAGCCGTTTTAAAGCATTTGGAAGCTAAAGGCTATAAAGTTAACAACTACGGAACAGACTCCAACGATAGTGTTGATTATCCAGATTTTGTGCATCCAGTTGCGAATGACGTTGATAACAAGAAAGTGGATTTTGGAATCATTATCTGTGGAAGCGGTAATGGCGCCAATATGACGGCCAACAAACATCAAGGCGTACGTTCAGCTTTATGCTGGACCAAGGAAATTGCGGCATTGGCAAGACAACACAACAATGCCAATATTTTGAGCATTCCGGCTAGATTTACGGCCGAACAACAAGCGATTGAAATGGTGGATACTTTTTTGAACACGTCCTTTGAAGGTGGAAGGCACCAAAAACGTGTTGAAAAAATCCCAGTAGCACATTCATAAAAAATGGCTCACGACCATTCTCATCACCATAAAGATATGAAGGGTAGAAATTTATTGATTTCTATTCTTCTAAATATTCTGATTACTGCAGGACAGGTTGTTGGTGGTTTGCTTTCTGGGAGTTTATCCTTATTGAGTGATGCATTGCATAATTTTAGCGATGTATTATCATTGATTGTAAGCTATATTGCTTCTAGACTTTCGAAGCAAAAAGCTTCTATTCACAGAACCTTTGGTTATAAACGTGCCGAAATTTTGGCCGCCTTTATCAATGCATCCACATTGGTAATTGTAGCCGTCTTATTGATTATAGAAGCGTATAAACGTTTTCACAACCCTCAAGAAATTGAATCCGGATTGGTGATATGGTTGGCATTGGTTGCCATTTTGGGTAATGGATTTAGTGTTTTATTACTTAAGAAGGATTCTAAAAACAACATGAATATGCGTTCGGCATATTTGCACCTTCTGACCGATATGATGGCGAGTGTTGCCGTATTGATTGGTGGATTGTTGATGAAATATTTTCAGTGGTTTTGGGTCGATAGTCTGTTGACATTTTTAATTGCTCTTTATCTTATTTGGGTTGGATATGATTTGTTGATTAAGTCCTCAAAAATGTTGATGTTATTTACGCCTGAACATATCAACATTAAAGATGTCGTTAGAGCTGTGCATCAAATTCCGAAAGTGAATCGTTTGCATCACATTCATATTTGGTGTTTAAATGATGATGAATTGCATTTGGAAGCCCATCTCGATTTTAAGGAAGATATTACCATAAGTGAGTTCGATGTGATTTTACATCAAATTGAAGAAGTATTACATAATGAATTTGCAATCAACCATATAAACATCCAACCCGAATTTAACAAAGAAGACCCAAAAGAAATAATCGTTCAAGACTGATGTTAAAGATACAGACCAAAACTTTTAAACAACTTACCACTGACGAACTGTATGCTATTTTACAGTTGCGCAGTGAAATCTTTGTGGTTGAGCAAGATTGTGTATATCAGGATTTGGATTATAAAGACCAAAAAGCGTTGCATGTTATGGGTTTTAAAAATAAAAAATTAGTGGCTTACACACGTATTTTTAAACCAGGGGATTATTTTGAAAATGCAAGCATTGGCCGCGTGGTTGTAATTACTAATGAACGTAAATATCGTTATGGT
The DNA here is from genome assembly GCA_002426755.1 of Flavobacteriaceae bacterium UBA5544. Taxonomy (GTDB): domain Bacteria; phylum Bacteroidota; class Bacteroidia; order Flavobacteriales; family Flavobacteriaceae; genus JBPOFM01. The sequence goes on along the minus strand of DINI01000019.1, from coordinate 366,012 downwards.
TATGATATCATGAATGCATCTATTGAAGCAATTAAGAATTATTATGATACCGAAACCATTAAAATATCAGCACAGGTTTATTTGAAGCAATTCTATACTAATTTAGGATTTAAAGCTGTTGGTGAGGAATATCTTGAAGATGGCATTCCTCATATTGGAATGATAAAAAACTAGTTATTATCTCCAACATAAGTGACTAAAATCTCAACGCGACGATCGTATTTTGGCTCTCCACCAAGTGGAAATTTTCGACGCATACCCACAAATTTCATACGCTTTTTATCCACCCCTTTTTTCGCCATATATTCATAAATATATTTTGCCCTGGCGAGGGATAAATTACGTTGTTTGGTTTTTCTGTCAATGGCGTCTCTGCTGTTTTGGGTACAGCACACATGACCTTGAATTGTGAAATAAATATCTTTTCGCTCTACCATGACCTTGGTAATGTTTTCAAGAGTTTTTACGGATTCAGGTATAAGATAGCTATAACCAGTTTTGAATAAAATATTTTCCAAAACAATATTGTCGCCCGCTTTAATATCTCCTTTCAAAACTTCAGCAGCATCCTTTTTTTTGGTTTCGACCACAGGTTTAGGAGGAAAAACAGGCTTCACTATAATTTGTACTTTTCGGTTTAGGCCTCTTATTTTTTCTACATTTTCTTCTTGTACCACTTTCAGCAATACTTCACCTTTTCCATCGACATTGATGATTACAGATTCATCAAATTCATTATTGGAAAAAATTTCTCGAATATTATTGGCTCTGTCATTAGATAGTTTTAGATTATATTCTTGACTGCCTCGGTCATCGCAGAAACCATAAATGGAAATGCGTTCAATGTCCAAGGACTCAATTTCTGAAAGGAATGCCAATAACTTAATATGTTCAGTTTCGGGAACTTCAGATTTGTCTGTATCAAAATATACCTCGTGTGTCAACTCTTTTTGAGCTAACACCAATTGAGATACCAAAAGAAAAACAAGAACTAAAGTCTTCATTAATTGTTAGATAGGGATTATAAATATACTCAAAATTAGAGCTTGGTAACTTCAAAAGGCCAATAGATTATAAATTTAGATAGCTGGCAAACTTTACAGGATTTTTAAGCAGCTCTGTACTCTTTTGGATTTCAGTATTATGTGTCACATAATAAGTATATAAACCTTCACGATAAAAATACCGTTTCACGATTTCGTCTGTTAATAAAGAGGTCAACTGCTTCTGGTTTTCATCAATAGCCTTATTCTTATAAGCATCTAAAGCTGAAATTAATGCCTTGTAATTCGCATCAACTGTTGTATCCAATTCCTCATCTTTTGCAACCACTAAAGCTTTTTCAAATGCTTTTTCGGTTTTTGTTTCAAATTTGAAATTATTGGACTTTAAATAGGTTTTGAAGGCATTAAAATCGCTATCAGTTAATTTAAAGTTAGTTAAATCGCTCACAGAATTGTTATAGTAATATTTAGTGGCATAATTGAAGATCAAATTTTCATCAAGTATAGCTGAAGTAACTGGACTGATTTTGGAAGCTTCCAATTCAATATCGGGCTGAATGCCACCACCATCATAAACTGTTCGTCCTCTTCTGGTCTTAAAAGCATTATAGTTTTCTTGGCTCACTCTAGTGGCATGTCCTTCTTCATCTCTATTCCAATAATCCAAAGCTTGAATACAGCGACCCGATGGTGTGTAATAGCGTGAAATAGTAATCTTCATTTGGGTTCCATAAGCCAATGGTTTTGGTCGTTGTACCAAGCCTTTTCCAAAACTTCTCGCACCAACTATGACAGCTCTGTCTAAATCCTGTAACGCTCCAGAAACTATTTCGCTAGCTGAAGCACTTTTGCCATCAATAAGTACCACCAATGGAATTTCGGTATCATAGGCATCTTTTTGTGTAAAATAGGTTTTGTTATATTTCTCAACTTTTGACTTTGTGGTAACCACCAATTGATTTTTAGGAACGAAAATATTTACAATGTTTACAGCCTCATTGAGTAATCCACCTCCATTACCTCTTAAATCTAAAATCAGTTTTTTGGCACCTTGGTTTTTTAGTGCTCTAACAGCAGTTAACGTTTCTGTTGATGCTTTATCACCAAACTTTCGAAGGACGATATATCCAATTTCATCATCCAGCATCGAAAAGTGTGGTACATCGTGTATTTCAACTGATTCACGCTTTATGGTGGCTGTTTCGGTTTTTCCTTGTCTTAAGTAAGTAAGATTTACGGTCGTTCCAGCGGCTCCCTGAAGTAAATTTCCTGCATCATCTTTAAAATCAGCTACCACAATGTTATCAACTTTGATAATTTCGTCTCCAGCCTTAAGTCCAGCTTTATCAGCCGCGTAATCTTTGTAAGGCTCCACGATGACCAGTTTGTCTTTGAGTGTTAAAACACTTGCTCCAATTCCGGTGTAATCTCCGGTATTGTTGATCCGGGCATCTTCTACGTCTTGCTCATTGTAAAAATTGGTGTAGGGATCCAAATCCTGTAACATGCTTTTTATAGCCGTATCCATTAGCTCTCCAGGATTGGTCTCATCCACATAATTCATGTTGAGCTCTTTATACAGCGTTGTGAAGATTTCGATCTGTTTGGCAATTTCAAAAAATTCACCTTTATAGAATGCGCTTCCAGAAATAAAAATGGCCAAAGCCATTACGGGAACAAGAACTTGCTTTTGTATTAATTTTTTCATCATCATAGGTTTTCACTTTTAAAGCCTCACTGTTTTTTACGCCTCAACCATCGTCTTAAAAGAAAGACAAATAAAATCAGGATGATTATAAACGGCCACATATATAATACTCCCAAGAAAAAGAAAGATAAGCCGTCAAATCCGGAAGCAATGGCATTCCACATTTTTTGGCCATACGAAACCGTCACGCCCGACTCGGAAGTGATTTTGTAAAATTCGACAGTTAATGTACTCAATGATACTTTGTTTTGCAAATATTTTAAACGCCCTTGTTTGGACTCAATTTCCTCTCGAATGGTTGATAGTTCACGTTCTATTTCGAGTATTTCATTAACACTGTTAGCTTTTTTGAGCAATTCGAGGTAGCGAATCTCAAGTGTTTCTTTGGCTTGCAGACGCGCTTCCAAATCGATGAATTCTTCCGTGACGTCTCTTGAAGTAATTTGTTTGGTATCGAAATATTCTACGTTTGAAGCAATGGAATCAATTGTTTTTTGAAATGTAGTGGTGGGAACCCTAATAATCAGCCGTCTTGTAAACTGATTGTATGATTTTGTGGCCTCATCATCCTGAATATAACCGCTATTTTGAACCACAAATTTTTGAACCTGTTTATAGGTTTTCTCTAAATCTTTGGTTTCAAACCGAAGAAGTGATTCTTTAATAAGTTTTTGGTCTGGGATTGTTTCTTGACTGTAATTATCATTTTCTATTTTTAATGCTTGAGTATATGGAACTTCCAAACGGGAATCAACGTCTTCATTAGCATATAACATGGTGTCTTCCGGGCTGCTTTTGGAACACATCAAGGGAAGTGTCAAGAATAAAAAAGCGTAAACACTTTTCATGGTGTTAGGAATAATTATTTTTGGAACTATCCTTGACGAATTTTTCCAACAGATTGGACATTTTCATTTTAACGGCCTCAAAATCCGTTCCATCTTTACCAACGTATAAAATCATTAACGCATATTGTTTGGAACTATTGTTAAAAACAATCTCTTTTTGAAGGCGATATGCCTCCCTCAACAAACGCTTAATCCGGTTTCTATCTACGGCGTTTTTAAAATTTCGTTTACTTACCGATACTCCAGCCTTTACTCTGACAGCATCCTCAAAAGTTGTTTCAAGATAGACCAAACGCAACGGGTACACCACAATGCTTTGACCTTCGGCAAACAGCTGGGCGATTAGTTTTTCGCTTTTTAGTTTTTCTTTCTTGTTAAAAGTGAACTTCATGTATGCTCAAAGGTAGTGAGGTTTGATTAATAAAAAAACCACTTTAATTAGTGGTTTTCTTATTTTCATATTGCCTTAAAATCACATTTTATTATTCTCCTTATTCACATCTGCCATAAAGCCTTTTGGGTCAATCGTAACTGATTTTATATATGGTTTGGCTTTGTCAATGGTAAATTCATAAGTTGGATATGCCCATGCCCAATCTTTTAATTCTGTAGCTGAAGTTGATTTAGAACCATATGTAGAACGTAGAGGAATGTAAAATTGCTGTTTTGTCCCATCGGTAAATTCAACTTCTATGTCCAAAGGCATTGGCATCAATCCAATCCGTTCCAACGTGACTTTTGTAGAATTTCCGTTATTATCCATACTTTTTATTCCATAATCTACGGTGTTGGTGGTTTGTGTCCATTCGGTTAAATACCAATCCAATTCCATACCCGAAACTTTTTCTGCAACCCTAATAAAATCTAAAGGTTTTGGATGCTTGAAGGACCATTCTTTAAAATAGCGTTTGAGGGTTTTATCTAAATTTTCTTCACCAATAATATAACCCAATTGCGCTAAAAATATACACCCTTTATAATACGATGACACCGAGTAAGAACGATTGTAGTAATAGCGATCGGCATGGGTGGTTTCTGGTTGTTCCTTGCCTGAATTTGCATAATTGATATAAGTATTATAGGCACGTTCCCAGGGGTTTGTCATTCCTTTTTTTGACAAAGTATCAACTGCTCTATATTCAATATAGGTTGCAAAACCTTCGTCCATCCATTCGTGTTTCGATTCATTATTGGCAATAATGAATTGAAACCAAGAGTGGGCAACTTCATGTACCAAAGTACCATTTACCAATCCATTAAAGGTACCTTCCCCTAACGTCAAAGTGCACATGCCATATTCCATTCCTCCATCACCTCCTTGGATCACCGAATATTGCTCATAAGGATATTTCCCCACCAAATTACTATAATAGGTTATAAACTCTGCAACTTTTGGTTGCAAATTCTTCCAATTTTCCAACTTTTCTTTAGGCATTGTGGATTTGTATAGAAAATGTAAAAGCGGCCCCTTTTTAACTTGGAATGTATCGTGGTTATAATCAGGATCTGCGGCCCACGTAAAGTCATGAACGTTGGGTGCTTTAAAATGCCAGGTCAGGGTATTTCCTTGTTGTTTTTTGATCGGTTGGGTTTCGTAACCATGACCAATTTCGTTGGGATTTTGAAGATACCCAGTACCTCCTATCGTGTAATTTTTGTCGATTGTGATTTTGACATCAAAATCACCCCAAACGCCGTAAAACTCACGAGCAATGTATGGGTCTGCATGCCATCCTTCGGTATCATATTCCGCTAATTTTGGGTACCATTGCGACATTGACAATGCAACACCTTCGCTATTATTTCGGCCTGAACGCCGGATTTGAATAGGAACTTGTGCCTCGAATTGCATATCGAATGTTGATTTTGAATCCGGTTGAATAGGTTCTGCTAATTCAACAACCAAAATGGTTCCAACAGTTTTATAATTCAGTTTTTTGCCATCTTGAGTCAACGAATTCACTTTGATGTAACCAATCTCATCTGGTTTCAATTTGGCAATTCGACTTTCATAAACTGGCGATTCTTTAGTCCCTATGTTTGGCGCCATTCTTCTATCTGGATCAGGTATGCTTTGAACCCTTGCATCCATTTCACTTACGGGTTGAAAAGCATTCGGATACAAATGATAAAACACACGATTCAAAACGTCGGGAGAATTATTGGTATAAACTAGTTTTTGTGTTCCGGTATAACGATAATTCTCAACATTCATATCGATATCCATTGTGTAATCTACATGTTGTTGCCAATAGTTTGGTGTTACGACCATGCTTGATACTTGTGCGACACAAGTGTCATTGGCAAACACTAATAAAACGAAAAGGGAAAAAGATTTGAGAATAAATTTCATGAACTAAAAAGATGAAACCTCAAAAAGTTAAATTAATGAGGTTTATTTGTGTTTAACTTTTATTGGTTTTTTGAGAGTTCTTCAGCCATAATCAAGGCGTTATAAGCATTTGCTATTCTTCCAGATTTTGACAAAGCCGTAAATGACTTCACATCATTGGCATTCCCTGCAACAACCACTTTTGTGGTTAAAGGCAATCCTGAATTTACAATAATATCTTTTACCTCCGATGCTTTTAATTTTGGGTACTGAGAACGAATCAGCGCCGCAATCCCGGCAACTGCAGGAGACGCCATTGAAGTTCCTCCAATGGATTCGTAATCGTTTTCAGGAAAGGTCGAATAAATATCGCCACCCGGGGCAAACACATCCACATTGATTTTACCAAAATTAGAGAAACTTGACACCATTTTTGATCCATAAATAGGGTCTAAAGAACCAACAGTAATAAATGAATCAGAAACCTCTTTTTCATTGTCCACTTGATCGTTTGGAAAATTATAGTAAACATCCAAATCTTCTCCATCATTGCCAGCTGCATGTACAAAAACCACATCTTTATCGGAAGCGTATTTGATAGCGTCTCTTACCCAGTCGCTATGAGGAGAAAATGATTTCCCAAAACTTCCATTTATGACTTTTGCTCCATTATCTACGGCATAACGAATGGCATTAGCAATATCTTTATCATATTCATCGCCGTTTGGCACTGCTCTAATAGACATTATTTGTACATTATTGGCTACACCATCTCCCCCTTTTTTGTTGTTGCGTTCGGCAGCAATAATACCAGCGACATGAGTGCCATGGCTTTCTGATTTTATAACAGGCTTTACATTTCCATTTCCATAACCAGGCTTATCATTTAAAACATCTGGGTTATCGCCTGTTTTTCGGCCTTTAAAATCTTTGTTGAGATTAAAGTTTAAACGGTCGTTGATTTCTACCAAGCCATCATTGATTTCTTTTTTAAACTCATCAATAGAACCCGCATCCAAACTATACACATATTTGAGAACGGAAATAGATTGTTGAAGTGACGCGTCAGTCGTTTTGATGGCATTGACTTCTTCTTGAGTGTAATCTTTCTTTTTTAAATATTTAGATACTGATTCATCGGCAGAATTGACTTGCTGGGCAATTTGGTCGTATTGCGATTTGTACTGCGTGTATTTTTGAACTTCTTCATTGTACAATTTTTGAGCTTCAGCATATCTTGGATCGCTAGTATTGCCACTAGACAACAACCGGACATATTCCAATTGCTCATTGTAGCCATCTCCAAGAAAATTCCAGCCATGGATATCGTCAATGTAGCCATTGTTGTCATCGTCTTTTCCGTTATTTGGAATTTCTTTCGTATTGGTCCATATGACACCATCCAAATCTTCATGGTCGATGTCAATCCCAGAGTCTATAACTGCAACAATTGTGGTTTGGCCTTTTTTGTTTTTGATAATTTCGTTGTAGGCCTTATCAACACTCATTCCAGGAATTGTGTCCTTAAGGAGATCTAAATGTCCCCAATGTTGTTTTTGTGTTTCAGTCAATTTGGACACCTTGAGCGGCATCGTATCAATATTTTCTAATGGAGTTGAAACTACTCCCGAGGAAGTTCCGCCACAGCTAAACAATAGGCTTATTGATAGGGCAGAATAGATGAAGGGTTTAAAATAAAATTTCATTTGTTTTTGCTATTAATTTATAATGAAAACACCTCTTTGGTGGTGTAAACGTCTTTAAGTCGAACTCCTTTTTCGGTATGTTCAACGGTTATGATTTGGTTATGGGCATCATGCTCCAAGAATAAATAAAAATTGTTGTCCGCTGCCATGTTCAGAAATTTTTCTTTCTCTGTCAAGGTCAAAAGAGGTCTTGTGTCGTAACCCATGACGAATGGAATCGGTAAATGCCCAGCGGTTGGCAATAAATCCGCCATAAAAGCGATTGTTTTATCTTTGTAAGTAATTAACGGAATCATCTGCTTATCAGTATGTCCATTCGCAAAGAAAATATCAAAACCCAATTCTGAATTTTTCAATAAATCCTTTTCAGGCAGCGATGTGAATTTTAATTGTCCACTTTCTTCCATTGGTAATATATTTTCCTTTAAGAAGGATGCTTTTTCACGATTATTGGGTTCCGTGGCCCATTTCCAGTGGTCTTTGTTGCTCCAAAAGTGTGCGTTTTTAAATGCTGGTTCATAACCTGTTTTGTCTCTGTTCCACTGAATGCTTCCGCCGCAGTGGTCAAAATGTAAATGGGTCATAAAAACATCTGTAATGTCATCTCTATGAAAACCGTATTGTTTAAATGATTTGTCAATGGAATCATTCCCCCACAAATCATAATATCCAAAAAACTTATCACTTTGCTTATCACCCATTCCCGTATCAATCAAAATCAATCGGTTGTCATCTTCAATAAGCAAACAACGTGCCGCAATATCTATCATGTTATTGGTATCCGCTGGATTGGTACGGTTCCAAAGCGATTTTGGGACGACTCCAAACATGGCGCCTCCATCGAGTTTGAAATTTCCGGATTCTATCGGATATAATTGCATGGCATCTAATCTTAAGTATGTACAGCAAATTTATAAAAGCCTTAAGTAAAAGCTAAAAATCACTGTGTTTATTAGGTGTAATTTAACATTTCAAAGCTTTTGGGATTTTAACAGATTCCTTTTGAAAGCTTTAGAATTTCAACTAAATTTATAGAAACAATTTAGTATTTATGAAACGCATTATTGAAACGCCTCTAAAAATCAAAAAAATGAAATTGTTGAGGTTTGGCCGGGATTTCAAGCCAGACGAGGAGGTCATTTTAAGAGATTATCTCGCCATTGAGCGCACAAGGCTTGCGAACGAGCGCACGTTGCTTTCTTATATCAAATCTTCCTTATATCTGCTATTGGGGGGAATTACTGTTATTCAATTAAAAAATTATCCAGATTTAGAATATTTGGGAATAACAGCTTTAATTTTTAGTGCAATTTTTTTCTTTATTGGCATATATCGATTTACAATTCTTAAAAAAAGCTTGAAAAAGCTGTACTACAAGTCTGAAAGTGGCAAGACCGAGCAACAATCTACATAATTATTGATTCGATGGGTTTTTGAATCGATAATAATTTTTAAGCACTATAAAAATCTTTACTATCTTTCAGCATTAATAGCAATCAACTAAAACATGTTAGAATTAGCAGGAATCATCATTTTGGGCATATTGGCACAATGGTTTGCTTGGAAATTAAAAATCCCAGCGATTTTACCCTTGATATTAATAGGTCTTTTGGTAGGCCCGATTGCAGCGGAGTTTCTGTCATCAGATGGTACTAAATGGATTCAGCCTATTTGGAAAGATGGAAAGGGCTTGTTTCCCGACGAAAGTCTGTTCTATTTTGTTTCTTTGTCCATCAGTGTAATTCTTTTTGAAGGAGGGCTGACGCTTCGCGTAAAGGAAATCAAGAATGTTGGTCCGGTAATTACAAAACTAATAACAGTTGGTTCTATCGTAACCTTTTTTGGCGCAGCTGTAGCGGCCCATTTTATCTTTTATTTGAGCTGGGAAATATCGTTTTTGTTTTCAGCATTGATTATTGTAACGGGGCCAACCGTTATTACTCCGATTTTAAGAAACATTCCCCTAAAACAAGATGTGTCTGCTGTTTTGAAATGGGAGGGTATTCTAATTGATCCAATTGGTGCTTTGGTTGCGGTCTTGGTGTTTGAATTCATTAGTGTCGAAGGAGGCGGGGAGTTCACAAAAACAGCTTTTATAGAGTTTGGAAAAATCGTTCTTTTCGGAACAACTTTCGGATTTACATTCGCTCACGGACTTAATTTAGCAATCAATAAGCGCTTAATTCCTCATTATTTGTTGAATGTATTTGCATTGGCAAGTGTGCTTGGTGTATTTGTGTTGTCAGATAATTTCGCTCACGAATCTGGGCTGTTGGCCGTTGTGGTTATGGGAATGGTTTTAGGGAATTCTAATTCCCCTTACCTAAAGGAATTGCTCTACTTCAAGGAATCATTGAGTGTTTTATTGATATCGATTTTATTTATTCTGTTAGCTGCAAACATCAATATTGAAGACCTTTTGCTCATCTATAATTGGAACACGGTAGTTTTGTTTGCGATCGTAGTATTTGTTTTGCGACCTATAGGGGTGTTCTTAAGCACATTAAATTCGTCCTTACAATTCAATGAGAAACTCTTCATCAGTTGGGTTGGTCCAAGGGGTATAGTCGCTGCGGGTATCGCATCTCTATTTGGGCTGAAACTAGCCAAAGAAGGAGTCGAAGGTGCAGAGTATATAACGCCGTTGGTATTTATGATTGTGTTAGGAACGGTCTTACTCAATGCAACAACCGCTAGGTTTTTCGCCAAAGTATCGGGGGTTTTCTTAAAAAAATCGAGCGGCATACTCATTATTGGAGCATCCAAGACCTCTAGGTTAATTGGAAACTATCTAGAGCAAAACGGAAGACACGTGGTTCTTATTGATAGCAATCAATCCAATATTTCAAAAGCCACCGAAATGGGACTTGAAGCAATCAATTCCAATATTTATTCGGATAGCCTGGGCGATAATATAGAATTAAGCGATGTCGGTTATTTAATTGCGCTTACAGGTAATTCAGACATCAATAAGTTTGCAATAAATAAGTTTGGGAAGGAATTTGGAGAGAATGGGGCTTTCCGATTGATTACTTCAGACGAATTAAACGACCCAAACCATAAGCCAAAACAAGGGATTTTTATTCAAACAGATGATTTTATTTCATTGACCGAAACCACTAGAAGATATCCGGCTATCCATGAAATAGATATTATTGACAAGGCCAATTATGAGAGCCTAATAGAATTAAGCGCAAAGGACAAGGATATTATTTCTCTATTTTTGAAAGATGCTGAAGGCGAACTGCATATTATAGCCAATATAGATAAAGATAATGAAGAGTTTACCGAAGGATGGCAATTGGTGTATTTGGGAAAAGCCTTTGATGTAGAAAAACTACATAAGGAAAAACCTAAAAATCAAGAAGCCCCAAAACAAGATTGAGGCTTCAAAAATAGTATGGCAATTGAGTTAATTGATGACAGTTCCGTGAGGAATGGTCGCTCCTTTTTTGATGACCACAATCCCTTCTTTTATAACATAAGTATCAGTTTCGGTATCTTTTGAGTGACTACTGCCGTTGATTCTTACATCGTTACCAATACAACAATTTTTATCGATAATAGCGTTTTTGATAAAACAACGTTCACCAATTCCCATTGGGATTTTTGATTTAGAAGTGACCTGACTTAAGGTTTGGTAGCTATCAGAACCCATCATATATGTGTTGATAATAGTAGATTCATTACCAATGCGCGAACGGATTCCTATTACCGAATGTTCAATTTTTGCGGCATTAATGATGCAACCTTCGGCTATAACCGCTTTATTTAGTGTTGTGCCACTTATTTTAGTGGTTGGCAACATTCTTGCCCTTGTATAAATTCGGTTTGTATTATTAAACAAATCAAACTGCGGAATTTCATCGGTCAAGCCTAAATTTGCCTCAAAAAACGAATCAATGTTACCAATATCAGTCCAATAACCCTCAAACTGATAACTCAATGTTTTATGTTTATCAATGGATTGTGGAATGATTTCTTTTCCAAAATCATTCGTTTCAGGATTATTCATCAATTCAATCAATAAATCTCTATTAAAAATATAAATACCCATGGAGGCCAAATGATTTCTGCCTTGTTTTTTCATTTCGTTGCTCACTTCAGAAGTCCAATCTGGTAACAAGCTCGCATCGGGTTTCTCAATAAATGAGGTAATCACATTGTTTTCGTCTGTTTTTAGAATCCCAAAAGAGGTTGCTTCCTTCTCCTTAACAGGAAGTGTTGCAATAGTGATTTTGGCATCCGCTTCTCGGTGCGCATCCAACATTTTATTAAAGTCCATTTGATATAATTGATCACCTGAAAGAATGAGAGCATACTCGAAATCATGACTCAAAAAATGATGCATACTTTGACGGACCGCATCTGCCGTACCTTGAAACCATGCATCACTATTGATGGTTTGCTCTGCAGCCAAAACATCCACAAAAGCAGAACTAAAAAAACTAAAATGATACGTGTTTTTTATATGTTTGTTGAGAGAAGCTGAATTGAATTGGGTTAACACAAACATTCTCTTTATTTCAGAATTAATACAGTTGGAAATAGGTATATCCACTAAACGATATTTTCCAGCAATTGGAACCGCTGGTTTAGAGCGTGATTCTGTAAGGGGATAAAGTCGAGAGCCTTGGCCACCACCAAGGATGATTGAAATAACATTGTCGTGATACATAATTAGGGTTGTATTGAATGATATAAATTGATATAAGATTGAGCTGACGCATCCCAGGAATGGTCTATTTGCATGATTAATTTACGATTTTTTTTGAAATGTTCGGTAAATTCAGTGAATTCGATTGCTCTACCAATGGCATGAACCACTTCATGGACGTTTGGACCACCATGTCGGATACCAAATCCTTTTTCCCCAACATCTATAATAGTGTCTTTAAGACCACCAATGCTATTGACAATTGGAACTGTTCCATAACGCAAGGCATACATTTGGTTAAGGCCACATGGTTCTACACGAGAAGGCATCAATATAAAATCGGCTGCAGCATAAAGAATGTGTGATAATTTCTCGTTGTAACCAATATAATTGTTGTAATAGCCATGATGTGATTGTTTTAAACCTTCTAATTGATTTTCTACATTTCCATCGCCAGAACCCAGCATCATGACTGACAATTTTTTGGATTTCAAGACAGAATCAAAAATAAAAGGCAACAAATCGGCACCTTTTTCACCAACCAAACGGCCTATAAAAACAAACAATGGTAATTTTGGATTCAGGCCAAACTGTTCACATACCCAGAGTTTGTTTGCTTTTTTTCCAGATTCAACAGATTGTGTTGTGTAGTTTTTAACGATATAGTCGTCTGTTTTAGGATTCCAAACAGAAGTATCTATCCCATTGAGAATGCCAACGCATTTATGACTTTCACTTTGCAATAAAAATTCCAAACCGTTTGCGGCATACTTCAGTTCTTCCATGTAGCTTGGTGATACGGTCGTTACTTTCCAAGCACATTTAATTCCTGAGGCTAGTGGATTAATAATTTTGTTCCAATCCAATAATCCCACGTTATTAAAATCGAATGGAGGTATTAAATGTACCAAGTCATGACTGAACCATCCTTGATATTGTCCGTTATGAATCGTAATAACCGACGGGGTAGACTTTAATTTTTGATATGCATAGCATTGCGACATCATAAACGGAATCAAGCCTGTGTGATGGTCATGGCAGTGAATAAGGTGTGGTTTTTCTGCCAATTGAACCAACCAGTTGAGTGTGGCGATCTGAAACGCTAAAAAACGACCCGTATCTTTATCAGAATAGACATAATCTTTGAAAAGCAGATAGGGAACATCTACAAAATAAATATCAAAACCTAAATCGTTGTCTTTTAAGGTAAGAATGCGGAAATCCATTGGCATGCCAAGCTGTAGCTTTCCCGCATACACGGTTTCAAAGTCATTTGAACGTGTAAATTTGTTATCGTAAAAAGGCATAATGACACTACTTGTCTCGCCTAATTTGTTCTGATATTTTGGAAGTGCCCCAACAACATCACCCAAACCTCCAACTTTGGCTATTGGGTAACATTCGGCACTAATATGAAATATGGTCATTAGATTATTTTAGAGTCGTTTTAAAACTACAAAATATTTGACCATCTTACATTAAGATACTATAAAAATTTAAGAGAATTTCTGTTAATTAATCATTCAGCTTCAATACAGCCATAAATGCTTCTTGTGGGATTTCCACGTTTCCAACCTGGCGCATACGTTTCTTTCCTTTTTTCTGCTTTTCAAGTAGTTTACGCTTACGCGAAATATCACCACCGTAACATTTGGCCGTCACGTCTTTACGCAAAGCCTTAATGGTTTCACGAGAAATGATTTTAGCGCCAATTGCCGCCTGAATAGGAATATCAAACTGTTGACGAGGTATTAATTCCTTCAGTTTTTCGCACATCTTTTTACCAATGTTTTGGGCACTATCCGCATGGATCAATGAAGAAAGCGCGTCTACGGGTTGTGAGTTCAACAAGATATCAACGCGAACTAATTTTGAAACACGCATTCCTATTGGAGAATAATCGAACGACGCATAACCTTTTGAAACCGTCTTTAATCGGTCATAAAAGTCAAAAACAATTTCCGCCAAAGGCATATCAAAGGTAAGTTCCACACGTTCTGTGGTCAGATAGGTCTGATTGGTAATAACACCACGCTTATCAATACATAGAGACATGACATTGCCCACAAAATCAGCTTTGGTAATAATCGTAGCTTTAATGTATGGTTCTTCTACTCGGTCCAAACCCGATGGGTCGGGCAAATCGGAAGGATTGTTGACTATGATAGACTCATCCACATGTTTTTTAGTGAATGCATGATAGGATACGTTGGGCACCGTTGTAATCACGGTCATGTCAAACTCGCGTTCCAAACGCTCTTGGATGATTTCCATGTGCAACATTCCCAAGAATCCACAACGAAATCCAAATCCTAAGGCTGCAGAACTTTCTGGAATGAATACCAATGAAGCGTCGTTGAGTTGCAGTTTTTCCATAGAGGCACGCAACTCTTCATAATCTTCTGTGTCCACAGGATAAATACCGGCAAAAACCATCGGTTTTACGTCCTCAAAACCTGCAATTGGATTTTTGGTTGGCTCTTTGGCGTCTGTTATGGTGTCACCAACTTTTACTTCTTTTGCTTCCTTAATACCAGTAATCAAATATCCAACATCACCAGCTTTTATTTCTTGTCGAGGGAATTGTTTTAGTTTTAGGGTTCCAACCTCATCCGCATTGTAGGTTTTTCCTGTGGCAATAAATTTTATAAGTTGATTTTTTTTGATAGAACCATTAATCACACGAAAATAGGTTTCCACACCACGAAATGGATTATAAACAGAATCAAAAATCAAGGCTTGAAGCGGTTCATCAACATTTCCTTTTGGAGAAGGTACACGTTTGATGATGGCCTCCAAAATATTGTCGACACCAAATCCCGTCTTGCCACTGGCGTGGATAATTTCTGACGGATCGCAACCTAAAAGGTCCACAATATCATCGGTAACCTCTTCAGGATTTGCACTTGGCAAATCAACTTTATTAAGTACAGGAATGATTTCCAAATCATTTTCTAAAGCTAAATATAAATTTGAAATTGTTTGAGCCTGTATGCTTTGAGCCGCGTCCACAATCAATAAAGCACCTTCACAAGCCGCAATAGAACGAGATACTTCGTAGCTAAAATCTACGTGACCTGGAGTATCAATAAGGTTGAGTGTATATTGCTCTCCTTCAAAGGTATATTCCATTTGGATGGCGTGCGATTTAATGGTAATACCACGTTCGCGCTCCAAATCCATATTATCCAAAAGTTGATCTTGCTTTTCTCTGTCTGTTACAGACCCGGTAAATTCCAATAACCTATCGGCAAGCGTACTTTTCCCGTGATCAATATGTGCAATGATGCAAAAGTTTCTAATGTGCTTCATAAAATCAATTCCTTCAACTAAAATATTCTGCAAATATAACTGATTTATTATGCTTTAAATGCTTTTATTTTGTTAGTAAAACGAACTGAATTGAGGAAAAACCGTAAAATAAAGTCTAAAACAATTTATATATTGCAATGATTAACAAAAAACGATTTTGAAACGACCTACTTTTTTTCTTCTAATTTTCTGTGCCCTATTGACAATGGCCAAAGGTTTTGGTCAAGAAATCTCAATTTCTGGATTTATTGACGATGGAGAAAGCAATCCTGTCAGCTATGCAAATGTATTGTTGATGAAAGCCCAAGATTCCACAGTGTTAAAGGGTGTGACATCCGATGAACGTGGTTTTTTTATTCTCGATAGGTTATCACAAGACAGCTATTTGTTAAAAGTGAGTTTTTTAGGTTTTAGAGATATTTATAAATCTGTTGAACTTACCGAAAACATTGATTTGGGCACTATTGTTTTGGAAGAAAATTCGGAAGCATTGGACGAAATCAATATTATAGCTAAAAGACCTACCCTAAAAAAAGAAGCTGACAGACTGGTCTTCAATATAGAAAATACCGCTTTGATAGAAGGAAACATGTTTCAAGTTATTAAAAGCACTCCCGGGGTTTTGGTATTGGATGGGAATATTCAAGTAAAAAATTCGACACCATCGGTATATATCAATGACAAGAAAGTGCATTTAAGCAACGAGGAATTGGTTCAGTTGCTAGAAGGTTCTTCGGCGAACAGTATCAAATCTGTTGAGGTCATTACAAATCCATCCGCAAAATATGATGCCGAAAGTGGTGCGGTGATCAATATTGTGATGAGCAAAAATTTGGTCACGGGTTATAGAGGAAATGTATTTGCGAATTATGCGCAAGGTGTTTTTCCACGATATGAAGCTGGAATGAGCCATTTTTTTAAGAATGATAAGATTGATTTTTTTGCAAATTATACCTATGCAGACGCCAAAATCAATCGTGAACAAACAGATGCTGTTAATTATTTTGATGCAAATGATATGATTGATCAAATATTTGAATCTGACGTCAATAGAATCAATCGGTCAAAAACACATAACCTGAATTTCAACTTTGATTATTCAATTAACGAAAACAATACCGTGAGTTTGTCGTCCAATATGTTGGTCTTGCCATATTTTGAATACGATATCATAAACAATACAAACGTGTTTGATGCTTCTCGATCCTTGGAATATTATATCAATTCCCGAAATCAATCGGACGATGCAAAATATAATCTCGGTTTTGATCTTGATTTTGTCCATAAATTTAATGAATCTGGTGAGCGCCTTGCTTTAAACACACATTACACAACTTACAACTATAAACGGGACCAAAACGTGTTTAGTGATTATTTTGATAGCGGCAATAGTTTCTTGCAGGAGACCGCCTTCAGAACGGACAACAATCAGGACACTAAAATTTTTACCGTTCAAGCCGATTATAGCTTGCCTATAAACGATTCGTCCCAATTTGAAGCAGGTTTAAAAACCTCAAGGATTAAAAATAATAGCGACATCACACAATTTGATATTGTTAGTGGTCAAGAAACAATTGATGAGAACAATACAGATGTTTTTGATTATGATGAATCCATTCATGCGGCTTATTTCAATTATTCCAAAGATTGGGAAAAAGTAAATTTAAGTGTTGGTTTGAGAGCAGAGCAAACCGATTTAGAAGGGTTGTCTGTTTTGGATAATGTCAAAAACGAACAGGATTATCTGGAGATGTTTCCAACGGGAAGTTTGAGTTATTCCTTCACTGATAATTTCACGTTGTATGCAAATTATAAACGAAGCATTCAACGCCCCAATTATCAAGATTTAAACCCTTTCCAATTCTTTTTGAATGATTTTACGGTTGTCAGCGGAAATCCAAGATTGCAGCCCATCATCTCGAATCATTCGGTCATTGGATCATCCTTTTATAAATATTTTACGGTTGAGGCTTATTATAAAACTTCAAACAACAATATTTACGAATTGCCAAGACAGGACAATGTGAACAACATCGTTACATTTCAACCCTTGAATTTTGATAAAACCACAGAGTTTGGTTTTGATTTTTCAGCCTATTTTAATGTAACGGATCATTGGTCGATTTACGCCGTGACATCATTTTATAACATTGAAGACAATGCTATTTTTGAAGGAATACCTGTAAGCCAGAATAGATGGTCTAATTATAGCATCCTACAAAACGATTGGACTTTTTTGAAGGACCAAAGTTTGAATGCTAACCTAACAATGTATTATGTCGGAAAGAACATTCAAGGTTATCGTATCATAGAAGATAGAATTGTGTCTATTTTGTCCGTTTCCAAAACGATATGGAACAAGAAAGCAGTCATTTCATTGTCAGCGGAAGATTTGTTCAACACGCAAGATTTTGAAGAAACCATTAGTTATTTAAATCAAAGCAGAAGAGCTACCGATAATGTTGATAATCGGTTTATAAAATTAGGCTTCCGTTATAAATTCGGAAACACAAACTTAAGCACAAACCAACGCACAAAAGAACAGCAGGAAACAGATCGTTTGGAGAAAAGTGGGAACTAATTTTTAAAGTTCAGGAATCTTTAATTTTACACTGAACACAACGACTGTCGGCTGGACATCAATCCTGCCACTCCGCAATGAACAAATTCGTATCTCTTCCACCACCATTGTTTCGGTTTGAAGAGAAAATCAGTTTTTTACCATCATTTGAAAACACCGGGAATGCATCAAAGGTTTCACTGTGAGTGACGCGCTCCAATCCTTTGCCATCGATTCCTATCATATACAAATTGAAGGGAAAACCACGTTCGGCCTCAAAGTTTGATGAGAAAATGACACGTTTCCCATCCGGTAAGAAAAAAGGACTCCAGTTGGCGTTGCCTAGACTGGTCAATTGACGCAGGTCGCTTCCATCCGCATTGCAGATATAAAGCTCCATTTCGGTGGGTTGCACCAGGCCTTGACTCAACAAATCTTTATATTCTGCGACTTCGCTTTCTGTTTTTGGGCGAGACGAGCGAAAAATAATTTTTGTACCATCTGGTGAGAAAAAAGCGCCACCATCATAGCCCAATTCAAAAGTAATCTGTTTGACATCACTTCCATCGATGTTCATTGTGTATAGATCGATATCACCATTTCGTGTGGAGGTAAAGACAATTTTATCACCTTTTGGAGACACGGTTGGCTCGGCGTCATATCCTATCTCATTGGTCAATTGAGCCGTAATATTTCCCTTTAAATCTGCCACAAAAATATCGTAAGTATCATAAATCGGCCAGATGTATTTACCGTCCTTTTTCATTGGTGTTTCAGGGCAAGCCTCGCCACCTAAATGGGTTGAGGCATAAATGATATGTTTGTTGTCGGGTAAAAAATAGGAGCAGGTGGTACGACCTTTTCCGGTACTTACCATTGGTGGAATTTTACTCTCAAATGTTTCGTCAGCATTCATCACAAACATTTGGTCACAGTTCACATTCCAGTTTTTATTATTAGATTGAAATACAATTTGTTGGTCATCAAAACTCCAATAAGCCTCTGCATTGTCACCACCAAAAGTGATTTGTTTGATGGATTTGAAGTGCTTTTCTTCTGGGAAAATCAAAGAATCGGTTGAGGTCTTTTTAGATGAACTTGTTCTTTGTGATTTCAGTTCTTTTTCATTTTTACAAGAAAAAACGGAAACAGCAAAAAGGAGTATAAAAACATATTTCATAGGACTGTGTTCGATATCACAAACGACTAAAGCGTTGTTGAGTTACTTAAATATTGACTAATTTTGTGCAAAATTAATGTTTATCGTTATGAAATCCATATTAGCAGTCCTTTTTTTAGTGTTGATGACCTCTTGCAAAAAAGAAACCACAAAAACCATCAGTTTAAAAGATGATGTTACTGTGCTGGCTTCCGACACTTACGAGGGTAGGGAAACGGGAACCAAAGGCGAACAGGAAGCGGCAGCCTATATTTCCAAGCGTTTTAAAGAATTGGGATTGCAACCAAAAGGTACAAACGGCTTTTATCAAACGTTTAGTTTTAAACCAAAAACCGACCCTCACAGTGAAGTTGCCTATACTACCATGTCAGAAGACAGCACAATTACAGGCACAAACATTTTAGGGTTTATTGACAATAATGCTGAAAGCACGATCATCATTGGCGCACACTACGACCATTTAGGATTTGGGAGCGAAGGCTCTTTGTACAGAGGAAAAGAAAAGGCTGTCCATAACGGGGCGGATGACAATGCAAGTGGTGTGGCTGTTATGTTGAATTTGGTCAGCAAACTTAAAGATGCAAATAAAGGAAACAACTATCTGTTTATGGCTTTTTCTGGAGAAGAAATGGGCTTGTTGGGCAGCAATTATTTTGTGAAGCATCCAACACTAGACATCAAAAAAGCTAATTACATGATTAACATGGATATGGTAGGTCGCTTAAAAGCAGATAGTACATTGGCTGTTTACGGCGTTGGGACTTCACCCCGATTTAAACAAACTTTAAATGCTACAAACACCCGCTTTAAATTGGTTGAAAATGAATCTGGTGTGGGGCCATCGGATCATACTTCTTTCTATTTGAACGATATTCCCGTATTGCACTTTTTCACCGGGCAACATGAAGATTATCATAAACCAAGTGATGATTCAGACAAATTGAATTATGAAGGAATGGAAGCAATTTCAAATTACATTTTTGAGGTGATTACCGATTTGGATAAAGCTGGAAAACTATCCTTTAGAAAAACAAAGAATGAAAGCGAAGAAACACCGCGTTTTAAAGTTGGTCTAGGAGTTATTCCAGATTATTTGTTTGATGGGAAGGGAATGCGTATTGATGGTGTAAGCGAAGACAAACCGGCTCAAAGAGCAGGACTTCAAAAAGGAGATATTGTCGTGAAATTAGGCGATAGTACGGTTGTAGATATGATGAGCTATATGCGAGCGTTGTCGGTTTTTGAAGAGGGAGATGCGACCAAAGTAATTGTGGATAGAAATGGCAAACAAATTGAAGCGGATTTGAAATTTTAAGTATCACTAAATGCTAAAAACCAAACGAGATTTCGTCATCAAGATACATTTGATTGTTTCGGTTTTAATTGTCATACCCGTTGCTTTTATCTACGGTTTCAAGCCAGAGTCCCAATTTGATATTCATCTTGACACCATAGAAGAACTTAATCAGTTTAAAGCTATTTTGGGATTGTATTTGGGGTTTTCGGCACTTTGGATTCTTGGCATATTTAAATCAAATTATCTTAAAACAGCACTAATCTCTAACATCATATTTATGTTGGGATTGAGCCTAGGAAGAGTGTTGAGTTGGCTTCTTGATGGTACCCCTACATTTGGATATGTTTTTGGAACCTTTGCAGAATTGTTTTTGGGCACCTACGGAATTTGGGCTTTAAAAGCCAAAAAATCAAAGCATCAAACTTCCACAAACGCCCAAACTTATAAGTAAATAAACAGCTGCAATAATGTAAAATACCTTTGCGGTTTTTTTGTTCGTGTTTCGGTAGCTTAACCCAATGATTGCAAACAAAATTGGAGGCCCAAACATGATTGCTAATATGATGACAAAAATTCCCGTATAATCACCTTCAATTAATAACGCTTTCATAATTTGATGTATTGGTTACTGTTTTTAAGACAACATCATGCTGCCACAAATTCCAAAACTGATTACAAGATATACGACAGAAAGGATGAAAAACACCTTCGCCGCTTTTTTCTTTTGGTTGTAGCGGAGAATACCACCAATGATTGCCAATAAGATTGCTGGCCCAACCATTATTAAAATAATCAAAAGGAGTAACCCGTCTAAATTTATATCCGACATAACTAGAGAATTTCTGCTTTCAAGGTTTCTAAATACGCTTTTTTATCATCCCGATAAAACAAATTCATCGTCTCAAATGGAATGATTTTATAATCTTTATCTACAATGTGGACGCATGACTTTTTAATAGCTCTTACATCAAAATTATAAGCATCAATAAACTGCATGATAATCACTCGAAACAAGTTATCATAACCCAAATTTGGCGCGTCAATATTGGGCAGACAACACATAATCGATTTTAAATTTTCTTCGGCAACTTCTACTGAATTTCCCGTACTGAATAATTCAATCATTTTACCATGAAGCATTTCGTCCTGTTCATAGACAATGGTGTTTTTGCTGTTATCAAGTAAATCATTTGGATTGATGTAACGGGTTAACGGAAATACCTCTCTACCCAATTTTAAGGCATAACCCATTACCAAAGCGTCAGGATTACAAGGAACAGGAAGCAAATCATCACTATTGAAAATAGTGGTTTGTTCTAGAATATTCCGTCTCACTTCCGTTAGAGTCATTCTATCGGTTTCTGGATTGAAATGTTCCAATCTGCCAGCGATTTGAGTGGGCTGGAAGGTGACCCCACGCGCACATTTCTGTTTTAAGGCAAAGTCAATAATTTTTCCAATTTCGTGGTCGTTCAAACCTTTTTGAAGTGTTACCACTAATGTTGTTGAAAGATTCAATTCGTTCAAGTGTTCAAGAGCTTTCATACGAATGTCGCTCAAATCAGCACCACGAAGCTCACGCAACACGCTATCTTCAAACGAATCAAATTGTAGATAGATTTCAAAATCTGGCATGTATGTTTTCAACCGTTCCGCAAATGCTTTGTCTTTGGCAATTTTAATCCCATTGGTATTCAACATCAAATGGCGAATAGGTAAGGTTTTGGCATAATCCAGAATCTCAAAAAACTGTGGATGAATTGTTGGTTCTCCTCCCGAAATCTGCACCACGTCTGGCTCTTTTTCATTCTTCACAATTGTGTCCAACATCTTTTTAATTTCATCCAAAGTACGATGTCGTCCATAGGTAGGAGAGGAGCCAGCATAACAGGTAGGACAAGTTAAATTGCACCTATCCGTCACTTCCACAATACTCAAACATGAATGTTGCTCATGGTCGGGGCACAATCCGCAATCATACGGACAGCCATAATGGGTTTTGGTGTTAAATGTATATGGTGTTTCGCTTGGCTTATTGTAGTTGCGGATGTTTTTATAATATTCGATATCATCAGCAATCAACACTTTGCTGTTGCCGTGTTCATTGCATCTTTTTAGCATATACACCTTGCCATCTTCAAATACGATTTTGGCATCAACACGTTTCAAGCATTCGTGGCAAAGGCTCAACGTAAAATCGTAATAAGTGTATTTTCTAACGGGCATGTTTGAACAGGTTTAAAATGGTCTTGTGGTAATAGATGAGACAAATTAGGCAAAGAATTTGGATACTGCTCAATCCAAGGATAAAAAATGTATTGGGTTTCAAGAATTCAATTATAAATCGAAAGCTGAAATACAGAATCATGAAATATTTGAAGTGCATTCCACTTTCTAAATTTCGATGCTTTTGAAGTTGTTTCAGAAAAATGAATAGAACCATCAGAAAGAAGAGTTCGTACAATGCCAATGGATGACGTTTCAATCCATCGCCCAAATTCATTCCCATAAAAAAATCTGTTTCTTTACCATATGTGAATTCCTTGATGCCCGAAAGAAAACAACCTACGCGACCAATAAAAATGCCTACAATAATGGGAAGTGTAAACAAATCACCAGAAGATTGTGTTTC
The DNA here is from genome assembly GCA_002426755.1 of Flavobacteriaceae bacterium UBA5544. Lineage (GTDB taxonomy): Bacteria > Bacteroidota > Bacteroidia > Flavobacteriales > Flavobacteriaceae > JBPOFM01. Next base: position 342,776 of record DINI01000019.1, on the reverse strand, counting down.
ACCGATAATTTTCTTTGAAATTTCGACGCCAAGCAAGCCGCCAAACAAGCCACCCATAATGGTTTTGGTGTTTAACAGCTGAATAATTGTTTCTTTTGAAATTTCAATATTAGGATTTTCCATAAATCCAATTAGCCTTGAGCCAATGAGTGCACCAATGACAGCGCCAAGAATGATAGATAAGCGATTCATGGATGAAATCGTGTCTTCGCTTCCTTTTCTTAAATAGACATAATACCTGAAAGCGATGAAAAATGCCAAATACTCCAATACCAAATGGATATTGATGTTGTAACCTAAAATGATGGGTTCGAAAGGAATTTGCAAATTCAGGTTGATTAGAGTTTAAGAATGATGAAGATACACAATTAAGCAAAATAATGTAATTTTGCCCCAAAATATCAATAGTGGTAAAAATAGGCGACATACAACTACCTGACTTTCCATTGCTTTTGGCACCAATGGAAGATGTGAGTGACCCACCATTCCGAGCGTTGTGCAAGGAACAAGGCGCAGATGTTGTTTACACAGAATTTATCTCTAGTGAGGGATTGATTCGCGATGCGGCAAAAAGTGTCATGAAGCTAGATATCTATGAAAAAGAACGCCCAGTTGGCATCCAAATCTTTGGAGCAGAATTGGATAGTATGCTGCAAACCGTTGATATTGTTGAAAAATCAAACCCTGACATTATTGATATTAACTTTGGTTGCCCTGTAAAAAAAGTGGTTTGCAAAGGCGCTGGTGCAGGAATTCTGAAAGACATTGATTTGATGGTAAAACTCACTGAAGAAATGGTGAAACGCACCCATTTGCCAATAACAGTAAAGACACGTTTAGGCTGGGACCACGACTCCATACGAATTGTTGAGGTTGCCGAACGACTTCAGGATGTAGGCTGCAAAGCGATTTCCATTCATGGTCGTACACGTGCCCAAATGTATAAGGGCAATGCTGATTGGAGACCAATATCAGAAGTAAAGAACAATCAGCGAATGTACATCCCTGTATTTGGCAATGGTGATGTCGATTCTCCAGAAAGAGCTATGGAAATGCGAGATTCCTATGGTTTGGATGGCTGTATGATTGGTCGAGCCAGCATTGGCAATCCTTGGTTTTTTAAACAAGTAAAGCATTTTTTCAAGACTGGCGAACATTTAGCACCAGTAAGTTTAGAAGAACGGGTAGATGCGGCTCGAAGACACCTTCAAATGTCCATTGATTGGAAAGGCGAGAAGCTCGGTGTGTTTGAAACCCGACGCCATTACACCAATTACTTTAAAGGCATCCCAAATTTCAAAGAATACCGAATGAAGATGGTGACTAGCGATGATTCGATGGATGTATTTGCTGCTTTTGATGAGGTGTTGGCTGATTTCGCAGGATACGAATTTGCTTGATAACATCGCTGATTGTAGAGCTGTTTGTTGTTGAATTGTTTTTTTTTGATAGATCACTGGAGCCACGAATTCACGAATGTTTTCCTAAAATTCATATAGGAATATCCGCTATGTCGAGCCTTACGGCACGGTTTATGGCTGCTCTGTAAATATCCAAATACAAACATCCATAGTTAGATCGAATTAAACTGAAAACTGCGATTGAACACTGAAAACTAACTTTCTACCAATCGCTCACTGATTCTTCCGGAGGCAATTTTTGAAGCCAATATTCCCAAAATCACAATGGTCACAAGAACAATTAAAGCGTTCATAAACTCCAAAGTTACTGGATAGGGTAGGGAGGTCGTCAACATCACTAATGAAAATTTTTGTTGGAGAAACACAATGACAACCCCTAAAGTAAGACCTATGATGCCTCCAAAAATGGTCATTAAACTGCCTTGGAGAAAAAATATTCTTTTAATATCTTTTGTTGTAGCCCCCAAATTAAACAAGGTATGTAATGATCCTTTTTTGTCTAATATCATCATGATTAATGCTCCTATGACATTAAATAGCGCAATGATAATAACTAATGTGAAGATTAGATAGACGGCTAGGTTTTCGGTGTTCAACATTTTGTAAAGCGCATCGTTGAGTTGCGCCCTGTTCTTCACCATAACCTTATTTCCAAAAGTTTTTAAAACAGCTTCAGTTACTTGCGATTCGTCTGCATTTGGTTTTAGTTTCAACTCAATGGAACTGATTTGATTCGGTTTATATTTCAATAAATATTCAGCATTCACAATATCTGTAAACACATACGTATTGTCCAAATCTTCATTAATTTGAAAGACACCGATATTAACCGCTGTCATGGTATTGAAAGCACCTTTTACAGAACTTATTTGACCTTTTCCTGGTTTTGGCACATAAATTTTAGGCGTTTTTCCATAATCAAGGACACCCATAGATAAGTTGCGAGCTATTCCCCATCCGGAAACGATTTGGCCAGAACCTGAAGTAAACCAACTTCCTTGGGTAATCATGGAATCCATTTGTGTGACGTTGAGATAATTATCATCGACTCCTTTTAGAGTACAGATCAGGTTTTTATTATCAAATTCCACAAAAACTCGCTCTTCGATTACTTTTGAAAATTTAGAAACACCTTCAATTTTAGATAAGGACGTAGAATCTGTTTCCGTTAAAAGAAAAGATTTCCCTTGTGCAGGAAGTATTTTTAAATCTGGGTCAACGACGGAAGAAAAGCCTAAACTGAAATCTTTCAAGCCCGCAAAACCCGACAGTACAATAAACAAGGCTGCTGCTGCAATAATTACGCCTGAAGCGGCAATAATGGTCATGATATTGATGGCATTGCTGCTACTTTTGGTAAATAAGTAACGCTTGGCGATGTAAAGTGCGAAATTCACTTATGATTTTTTACGTTTATCCAATAAATCATTGTCCTTAATTGGATTCTCCTCACCTTTCAAAGATTTATCAATACGTTCAATATATTCTAAAGAATCATCAATAAAGAATTCCAAATTAGGCATGCGTCGCAATTGGTTTTTTGTGCGTTGTGCCAACTCATGACGAATTAAAGGCGTGTTGGAGCGTATGCCTTTTAATAACTCTTCCGCTTCCTTATTTGGGAAAATGCTCAAATACACTTTAGCAATTGATAAATCGGCGGTCACATTTACCTTGCTCACCGAAATAATTACGCCACGCATTCCACCTTTGGTAGCAGCACCTTGAAGCACATCCACCAAATCTTCCTGTAAAATTCCTCCTATTTTTTTCTGTCTATGACTTTCTTCCAAAACACTCTATTTTTAGGCGCCAATCGATTTCTAATTGGCTTAAAATTAATAACTAAAAGCCCAAATTAAGACTTATCAACTGCAAAAATAGAGCATATTTGAGGATTATCGTATTTTTGAATGGACAAAATGAGTTTTGTATGAACAAAATAGAGCATATTGGTATTGCGGTTAAGGACTTAAAAACTTCAAATAAATTATTCGAATCACTCTTTGGAACACCACACTATAAGGTAGAATCTGTAGAAAGTGAAGGCGTGAATACTTCTTTTTTTAAAGCAGGACCAAATAAAATTGAATTGTTGGAAGCAACGAACCCAGAAAGCCCAATTGCTCAATTCATAGAAAAAAAAGGGGAAGGCATTCACCATATTGCCTTTGCCGTGGATAATATCGAAGAAGAAATACAACGATTGTCAGACGAAGGATTTGTCGTCCTTAACAAAACACCTAAAAAAGGCGCCGATAATAAGCTTGTGGCTTTCTTACACCCCAAAACGACCAATAGCGTTCTCATTGAATTATGTCAAGACATAAAGCCATAAAATTGTTGTAGCATATTAAAATATATATTAGATTTGCATCCTCTTAACCGGTCCTATAGCTCAGTTGGTTAGAGCACCTGACTCATAATCAGGTGGTCCCTGGTTCGAGCCCAGGTGGGACCACCAGTAAACACAAGCCTTACAGAAATGTAGGGCTTTTTTTATGTCATTTTTTCTAATTAAAACTAATCATTTGTTTTTTGAAACACACACATTATGATGCCTAAAAGAATTCTAACTGAATGTTTGAAATAGTTAATTGTATGACAAAGCAATTCTCTCTACGCTTACTATTTGATCCTTAACGCATACTAAAATGGCACTAACAGCAGTAAGCACTTCTTATAAATTTGAGGTAAATAAATGTTAAACCTTTAAATTTAAATAGTATGAAAACCTTAAAGAACAGTATGATTATTGGGGTACTAATGATAGCAACCACCATGATGTCCCAAAACCAGGAAGTAGAATTTGATATATATTCCAACTCGGCAGCCAAAGCTTCACGATATTTATTGGCAGATGATGTCGCGTTGAGAGATTGTCCGTCTGCACAATGTGAGCAATTGACTACATTGAATATTGGCACGTATGTGCGATTGTTAGCTAAAAGTGACACACCACAAACCATCAATGATGTTTGCAGTAGATGGTACAAAGTAAAAATGGGACCACAAGTTGGCTGGATTTGGGGCGGGTTGATTTCCCAAAAAACGATGGTCAGTAATGTGGATGCTGAAATGAAATTTTTCTTTGGAGAAGCTGGCGAAGATGCCGATTCACAAAAACAATATCAAATCAGAGCCGTGAAGAACGGAGTGGAATTAGACAGAATTGTGTTTAAATCATATGCCTTGCTTTCAAATGATGTAAGCATCGATAGTGCAAGACAAGACGTCGTTACTCAAGATATCATCCGACTATCACCAGCAAACTCCGAAGATATTATCATTGTCTGGGAACATGGATATCTCAAGCAATTAAATACTGCGAATGTCTCCATTTCGGAATAGCAAAATCAAACAGGATAAAATACCATTTAGTGAAACAAACAAATGCCGATTCCCATCAGAATTGGCATTTGTGTTTTAAAATATAATGCTTAACTCAGTGACTGTGAGATTGAATAAACTTAATGGTTTCAATCACCATTTCCTGCAATTTAGACGGCAATTCTTGTTGTGTCCAAGGATGTGAAGCTCCAAACACATGNNCCTTCTTTTTTCCATGCAGCGATTTCGGCTTTATCACCCATGCGACTTCCAAAATCATCAACACTGGCCCAAGTGACAAGTTGGGTAATTCTGTCGTCTTCGGAAGTTTTTAAAATTGCAATACCACCTCCTCTTGAATGTCCAATCAAGATTAGGTTATTCGGGTCTATTTCCTCATAAAATGGATTTTCCATGGAATGAAGATAATCAATGACATCTTGCAAATCATCCAATTCTTTGGAATAATTATTTTCCGCAAACGCATGTAAATCAGGAAAATCAATAGGCTCTTCCATGGTTCCACCATTGTGTGAGAAGTTGAATTTCACAAAGAAGAATCCAGTATTTGAAAATTCTCTTGCAACCAAATCCCAAGCGCCCCAATCTTTAAAACCTTTATAACCATGACAAAAAATGACTAATGGTTTTTGGGTTCCATTTGCATCAACAAATGCATCCCAGAGGATTGGTTTTTTGTTGACACGATTTAGAACATTGTTTTTTTGTTCCATCATTGATTTCAATTGAGGACGTTATTTGCGTTTGTCTAGTACCAAGATTGGCTTACGACTCATTTCTGACATTTGAATCTTTTGAATCTCATCTTTAGAATGAAACTGAATGGTTGGTTTCACCCGCAACTTCGTCCGAAAATAATTTTCTATGTCTTTTAGCAATTCTTCTGAAGGATTATCTGAAGCTATTTTGACCAAAATTTCATCCGTATCGATATCGTTGTTGCTAATTTCAATGACGAAGCTGTCGATGTCTTTAAAATCGTTCAGGACATTCAACATCGCTGGTGGATAAAGTGTCGTGCCTTTATATTTTATCATCTGTTGCTTACGACCTATGACTGGGCTCAAACGTAGTGTATTTCGTCCACAACTGCATGGATTGGAATGTGCCCTGACCATGTCTCCTGTTCGAAAACGTAACAATGGCATGCCTTCCACGCCTAAAGTTGTGATGGTCAATTCCCCAACCTCTCCATCTTTCACCTGTAAATTATCATCATCCAAAATTTCAACAATGATCAATTCTGGATGATGGTGACCACCTTGTTGAGCGGTACATTCCGTAAAAGCTGTGCTCATTTCGGTGGAAGCATAGGTCGAAAACAGATTGATGTTCCATTGCTCTTTGATTTTTTGTCCCAAGGCATTTAATGAAAAATCTTCATTTCGTATCGGTTCACCTATGCAAATGACGCCTTTGATTTGACTGGCATCCAAATCGATATCATACTTTTGGGCATAATCAATCATCTTGAGCAAAAAGGAAGGCACAATTACTAAATAAGTTGGCTTGAATTTTTTGATGGAATCCCATTGCAATTCTGGAACGCCAGCGCCTACCCGAACAATTCCAGCGCCTAATTTTCGAGCACCCAAAAAATAAGCCAGACCAGCCATAAAACGTCTGTCCATTGTGGTCATCAATTGCAAGGTGTCCTGATTCGTCATACCTGCACAGGCAAACGAAATGGCTTCGTTGTAAGCCAAACGGTCCAAATCCTTATCGGTTAAGCCAAACGTGACAGGTTCTCCCAATGTTCCAGAAGTCGTGACGTAATCGATGATGTCCTGTTTTGGGACACATAAAAAATCATCATTGCAACGTTGTAAATCATCTTTTGACGTCGTTGGAATTTTTGATAAATCATCTAATGTTTGAATCTCCGAAATTGAGATATTATTTGATTTAAAAAGGGTTTGATAAAAAGGTGATTTTTCAGAAAGATATTGCAGCGCTTCCTTCAATTTTGTTTCTTGAAAAGCTTTGATTTCTGATGTTGATTTTAGTTCTATGTCTGGAATCATCGCTTTGCTTTTCGTTTGGATTTCTTAATGAATTTACGCAATTCTTTTTCATCAACCGAAGTCGTTACGTCTTTAGTCCTTGCCAATTCAAAATTTTCCAGGGCTTCGGAATAGTGCTTGTTCTTATACTGATATTTTCCAACTAAATAATAGGCTTTCCAATAGTCTGGATTGAATCGTATTAAGTTGTTTAAATCAGTTGAATCTATTGGTTGTTCGCTGCGAATGGCTTTTTCAATGGTCCGTTCCAAAATGCGATATGATTCGTAATTTTTAAAAGCTTCCGAATGAACAAAATCATCTTCCGTAATATTATAATCATCATCCGAAACAGACACTTTTGATGGATGGTTATCCCGATTGGAAAACACGTCATTCAAATCATAGGCTACAAATTCTCCCAACTGATATGGACTTGAAGAAACCCATACTTTCAATTCTTCAGGTTTAAAAACGATGCCATGATGCGCCAACAATTGGTTAATGGCTTTTTCGTTGCCATAACCAATCATAGCGTCGTTTAAACCTTGTTTGTTTCTTAAGATAGCAACTGCATCTGTTGGATCCAATTTTTGTGTTTCGGAAAGCAATTCTGTCATTCGCTCATAGCGATATTCAGAATGGCTTTCTTCAATAGCCTTTTGGTTGCGTCGGTCGTTTTCATAGGCTTCACTTTGAAAATGATTTGAGCAAATCAATTGATTGCTGTTGTCGACGTCATAAACGCCGAATTTCTTTGGCGACACTTCAATCAACACGGCTTTTTTGTCCATCGCGCTTCCGACCATAATCGCTTCAGAAACAAAAACCTCACGTTTTTTGGCTATGGAAATGGCTTCATCTATAGTTGACGCATATTGTAAAATCTCTCGTGTCACGATCGAAATAGGTGTTTTTGCCACCAATGGAATTTTAGATTTTCCAGCGTTGATGGTAACGGTCAACCCTTTTTCATTCATCCCTGAGACCACACCAATAAATCCTGGCCAAGTCACNNCCATCGTCTGTTTTTTCGTCCCAAGCAGCGAATGACGTACAACCGACCAACATCAAATCTTTCAACGCATGCCCAATATCGTGCGCTCCGTGTAGATACAATGCACGCAAATAGGGTGTCGCAAGACCATTAAAGTCTTTGGACATATATTGAGAGGTTCCATAGATTTCAGTTTTAAATTCGTTTGGTATGTGTTGGTACATTTTTCGGTTGTACCAAGACAAAAATTTCCGTAAAAATTTTTGTTTGCCTTCAGAAGGAACAAGGTCGTTGATTTTGTCAAAAAACACTTTTTCCTGCGTGTACATGAGCGGTTGTGTCAATCGACCTGTGATGAGTCCAATTTCCAAGGGGTCGCCTTCAACATAAAGTTCCCAAAGACCCTGTCTGTTTTTGGTCAAAAAACTGTTTCCAACGAAAAAAGTAGAGTCATTAACGACCGTTTTTTCAGGAATCTCGGAATTGTAGCTGCTTACATCTGGAAGGTTATGAAGGGACTTATTGATGCCACAGGACACCATCGCCATCCCAATTAACCAACCAAAAACTAATTTGAATATATAGGTTCGTTTAAGCACCTCGACGTTCTTTGTGATACTTGCGATTCATACGCTGCACCATTTTTTCTTCCTTATAATCTACCCAACCTTGACCAAAGATGCGACGCATTAAATTTTCAAACGTTCGCATAAAAATGATGTTTTTAAACAGCTCTGCCAGTCGTAATGGTTTGCGAGGAAACGCTCGCAATGTAATGGAAAACCCACCATCATCGTAGGTAATGTAGTGCCAATAACCACTTGGCATATACAACGCATCACCATGTTTCATGGTGACGGAAATTCCTTCTGCTTTTTGCAACACTGGATATTTTTCAAAATCCGGTTCATCCATATCAATTGTTTCTAAATTATGGACTGTAAAAGGCACCTTGTAAAGATTTTTAGCTTGGTCAGGAGCAAACAACGTAACGTGTTTATTCCCATGAAAATGAACGTGTAATAAATCGGCTAAATCCATGTCGTAATGGGCTAAAACTTTAGAACCTTTTCCACCAAAGAACATGACTGGAAGCTTTTTAAAGAATTTCAATCCGATATCTGGATAGTTAAAATCTTTCGTAAGTTCTGGCATTTTTTGGAGCACATTGAAAAAGAACATTCTCAAATCCGTGGGTTGGGTTTTAAGGATGTCAATATAGTCATAGAGCTTCATTTTCTTCGCTGGAACGACTGAATTTTGCCTGCCTTTTGTGGGTTCGTTGTTGTATAAAGGCACAATTTGGTCACCAGCCAAACTTTGGATATAATCGAGGTTCCATTTTTTGTAGGCTGTCCAATCTTTGGTCAAATCCTCAATCAATACAGGTATTTGAGGCTTATAATATTGCTCAATAAAATCCTCTTTAGTGATGGATTTAATACGTTTTATTGGAATGGTTTTGATTTTGCCCATAGCACTATTCCTTTTTATCAAAAATAAGAAGTTTAAACAGAAAAGGCTGAATCGTAAACGCAATTAACATCGCTGTCAAAATTCCAATCATCGAAACCAGCGAAATGGATTGCAAAGCTGGGTGTTTTGCCAAAATTAAGACCCCAATTCCTAAAATAGTCGTAATAACCGAAAGCAGAACTGACGTTTTGTGAGTATTCAACACATGTTGGTCATTGTCGTTTGTTTTCATTAGTCCATTGGTCATGAAAATGCTGTAATCAACGCCCAAACCAAAAATAAACGACGAAATCAAAATACTGAAAATATTGAATTCCATTTTGAACACTCCCATGACTCCAATGGTAATCAACCACGTAATTGCGATTGGAAGCACGGTTATCAAGGTCAATTTCCAGTTTCGATAATACAGGATGAGCAATGCCAAAACCACCGCAAAACAGTACACTATAAGATTATTGAAATCGGTTTTTAAATGTCCGAGCAAAGTTTCATTGATGTTTTGACGGTCGATGACCATGACTTGTGCTGTGTTTTTAAAATGATTTTTGATAAAAGGAATTTGGTCATCTTGTACTTTCACTATTGAGGTAATCGTATAAAAATCCTCTTTTGATGCGATAAAATCTTCCGTTGGAATGGTACCAATCGTTTGAAAATCTTCAATGTTTAATGGTTTGAAATCAGCTTTTAACAGTGAATAAAACTCTTGAAAAGTAGTGGTTTTAAATCCAAATTGTTGCCCGCTTTCAATCAATCTCGTCTCGGTTTGATTGACTTTTTCTGTGGTCCAAAAACGTTTCCAAGAGTCAATTTTTTCTTGTTGATATTTTTCGGAGGTGACCAAAGCACCAATGGAGTTGAAACTAATAATTTTTTGGTTCGATTCTAGTTGATTCAATTCACTAAAAACGTGGTCATTCTTTTCTAAAGCCTCTTGTATTGAATTTCCATAGGAAATAAGATAAAGAGATTTTGAGGTTTCATTGGTCAAATTATCAAGTCGCCTTTCGGCCTCTTTTAAATGTTGAGGTTCGTAATTCAATTTGGAAATATCATTATTAAAACTCACATGGCTGTATGTAAAAGCACTGACCACAACTAATAGACCAATGACACCGATAAAGACTTTGTTTTTATGAAATGGATATTGAGCAATTCCATCAATAAAAGTTGATTTCCGTTCGGTGTTGAACACTTCAGTTTTATAAACTTGTGGAATAAAAATCAAAGCAAATACAGAGGCACCCAACACACTTATAGCTGCAAAAATCCCCAAATCCTGCAAGGCTTGGGAATCAATAAATAACAAACACAGAAACGCCAAAGCGGTTGTAAGACTGCTCATTAAAATGGGTTTTGTGACATCGCTGTAAAGTGAATCGATGGTGTCGTTGTTTCGAATGTTTGTCAAAACATGTAATGAATAATCCAAAGTCACACCCAAAAGAACGGCACCAATTCCTAAGGAAATGGCGGAAATATCCTCTCGAATTACAGATAAAATTGCCACCGCCAACAAACCTCCAAAAATTGTAGGAATCAACAATATTATGGGAATGGTAAATTTTCGATAGAAAAAAACAAAAAGCAACAACAAAACCATCAAAGCTATGGATACTGTTAATTGAATGTCTTTTTTGATTTGTTGTGCGTTGGCGACCGCAATCAATGTGCCTCCAAAAAGTTGGCTATTTATTTTTCCTTGATATTCTGTGTTCAATTTGTTTTGAAAGCGATAGAGTTGCTCGGCAAAAAGTTCGTTTTTATTGGTTTCGCTGGACTTATAGTTCGGGGTAATAAACAACAACAAATTCTGTCCATTTTTACTGACCAAAAAACCGTATTTCAATTCAAAATCGTCATTAAAGCCCAATTGTTTTAAATGTTTCAATCCCATGATGGAAATTCCCAAAGGGTCTTTGACAATTGTTTTTTTAGCGATAAGCCCCGAAGGTGATGCCAAAATTTTATAATTGGATTCCGTCAATGCTGCAATGGAATCTTTTGAAATTTTGTTTAAAATCAGCTGATAATCTCCATCTGTAAGAAACAATGGCGCATTTTCAAACACAAAATCCAAGGTTTCAAAAATGGCTTCATCCTCCACTTTTCCTTGAATGTCTTTGATGTAGTCTGAAGAATTTGCATCCAAACTATCTAAAAAGTCTTGCGCATAATCGGTCAGATCTTCCAGAGAACCATCAGAATCTTTCCGAATATTGATAATAATTTTATCACTGAAATTTGCGGTATTCAACACCTTTTGAAGCTGTTCATTCTCCGAGTTGGAAGGAATCAATTTGGAAATATCCTCATCAAATTTTATTTGAGAGACCATCCAAATAAGTCCAGTAAAAATCAAGATTAACAAGAGGGCGAATACACCTCTCTTTTTTTGGATGGATCGATATGTTCTGTTGAAAAAACTAATCATGTACCAACACTTTTTTCTTGTCGAACATTGTGAATAAAATATAGCCCAATCCACCAAAAATAAGTGCGGATGAAATGGAAAGCACGATACTCCCTACGATATACGATTTGAGGTTTTGTATCAAGTTAATATTATCCAAAACCGTATCGAGTTCGTAATGCGTGTCGATTCCTAATACCCAATTTCCTGTTTGCAGACTTAATAATAAGACCAAAGGAATAAAAGGAGGTAAGCTGATGTTGGAAAAAGCAAAGGAAATGACTTTGTTCAGCCTTAATAAAATCGCCAAGAAAATCACGATGATGGTATGAAACCCCCAAAGTGGCGACAAACCAATAAATACGCCCAATGCAATAGAAAGCGCTTTCTTTTTTGGGGAATCCTGATGTCTCAAAAAATCTTCGACAATGAACCGTTTAAGTCCTTTTTTTTTTAGTTTCCTGAAAAAATTGCGAGGTGTAATGTAGAACAATCGAACGAGTAAAAACCAGGTGTACAGAACAACCATTCGGGCAATATCCATAAAAGGTCTGAAATGTGAGACACGCTCATTCATGTCATACAAAACAAGAATTGGAACGTGTATAATTTCTGTTCCCGACCAAAAGGATTTGACGATGGCCTCAATCTCAAACTCAAACTTTTTTGTAGACCTCATGAAGCGAATGTCTTTCATATATTTGATGGGATACAAACGAAAACCAGATTGCGAATCTTGAAGCTTGAGTCCTGTAGCAGCTTTCATCCAAAATGTAGAAACTCGATTACCTTTCGCACTTCTTGCCAACACATCGGCTTCATTCATGTTTCGGTCACCAATAATGAGGATGTTTTTATTTTCGGAAACATCCAAAGCCACTATAAAATGTGGAATGTCAACAGGGAAATGCTGCCCATCAGTATCCAAAGTGATGGCATAGTCAAACCCAATGGAAAGTGCATGTTTAAAACCGATTTTCAAGGCGTGACCTTTACCAACATTTTTGGGTTGATGCAATTGAATAATTTGCGGATAATTACTTAAAATGTCTTTGGTGGAATCAGTAGAACCATCATTTACCACAATGATATCGGACGTGTAAACCAAAATGCCATCTAGGACGCGACGCAATGTTTTTGGGTTATTGTAAGTGGGCAATACCACACAACAGTGATAGGATTTTAGTTTGGATGTAATTTCGGCAGGTTCCATTCCAGACGATTCGTGGGATTATATTTTTACAAATGTAACATTACATTTCAATACCGTCCTTCCATCTTCGAAAGTTGTAGTGTTTTTCACTTTGAAGCGTTCATTTTCTCTTTCTACCTCCATATTGAAAACAAGGACCGTTTGTTCATTGGGATTCGCCAGATTCAAGAACTTTATTTGAGAGGAGGATTGCAATATAAGTGACTCCGAGAGATGCTGTTCCAATCCGTTCTTCATAATTTGTAGCATCGCAACGCCAGGCGTCAAGGGAAATTTTGGAAAATGACCTTTAAAGATTTCGTGATTTTTATGAAGATCAACTACCAATTCAAATGAATTTTCATCAAAGGGTTTCATTTTCTGAACGCTATAAAAATCTTCTAAAAGCATGTTTAAATTTTAAATACTGAATCTGAAATTGTTCCATTCAACTGTTTGTTTTTGAAAACAATCAAGGTGAAATCTTCGTTGGGTTCAATGAGTTTCACTTCGTTGACTTGCGTGGATTCCTTTTCGAACTTTAATTCAAAAGTCGATATGAATTTCTTCATTCGCTTGTCTTTAGGAATGAATTTTACCAAATAATCTGCACCATTTTTAAAATAGGATATCTCAAATTGGTATTCATCAAACATATCACCTTTGATGCTGTTCACAATTAAAGTATTAAGACTTCTAAACATCCGATTGGAACTCAAGTCCATTTCGTCTTTTTTGCCTTCGTTGTTCACTAACAGCTTGTCATTCTTGAAAATGGCAATATTTTTATAGGGTTTCGAGTATTCCCACTTGACAAAATTTGGGGATTTAAAGGTCAATTTTCCTTCAGAAATTACGGCATTATCTAAAACACTCAACTGTTTAGTCTGTGTAAAATCACTTTGAATACTTTTAGTGTTCTGGGCTGTCTTCTGAACTTTTTCCTTAAACGTTTTTTGTTCAGAATCGGTCATCTTTTCCTGCGAAAAAAGTTGGATACTGCTCACGAAAATCAACACTATGGAAAGTAATAAAATTTTATGTTTCATTGATTAACTCATTAATTGTGACCATTTCGTAATTCTGTTTTTTCAGGAATTGCAACAATTGTTCCAAAACAAATTCGATATGCTCATGTTTGTCATGAAGCAAAACTATAGAGCCTGGTTTCACCTGTTTTAGGATTCTTTTTAGAATCACCTCTCGGTATTTAATTGCCATATCAAAAGGGCGAATATTCCAACCGATAACTTGATGGCCAGTAACTTTAATAGCTTTTGCCAAATGCGGCGTGGTTACTCCAAAAGGCGGACGAAAAAGCGTGGGCTTTTCTCCAATGACCTTAAAAATGGCTTGGTCGGTATGTTTCAATTCTTCGAGCCAGCCCTCAGTGGATTTAAAATCGATTGTATTGCTGTGGGTATAGGAATGATTGCCGATGTCGTGACTTTCGTCATATATTAGCTTTAGAATTTCAGGATTTTTTTCAACCTGTCTTCCTATACAGAAAAAACTCGCTTTGGCCTCATAATCCTTCAAAAGTTGCAATACAATAGGTGTATATTTTGGATTTGGACCATCATCAAAAGTGATGGCGATCTTTTTTGTTTGAATATTAGTTTTTGAAGTGAACCCTTTTAAAAACAATTTCCAGCTCATGGAAAAACTCCCAATCAAAACTAGCCAAAAGAATACTGAAAACAGTAACATATACCACCAAAAAGAAACATACAAAATAGGCTCACAGATGAGAAGAATTATGAAAATTGCAATAGATGTCCAAGCAATATATTTGAAATTTAGCATCGTCTCAACAAAATAAAACTATGGTCACGACCTTTAAATTGGTTGTATAAAAGTAGGGTTTTCATCTCTGATTTTGAAGGCTTGTTCTTAAACCAATTCTGTGGAATTTCATTTTTTCTAAAAATTTCACTAGCCACAAATAAACCAAATGCTGAGGCTGTGTAGAATTCTCCACTCCATTGTTTGTAGCATATGTTCGGAATTGTTTCAGGAAAATGAGCGATTAAATTGTCATAATAAGTATCAAATGCATCGCCATTATTTCCTAAAACCAACCCATCAATATCCAAAAAACTCAACTCATTAAGATTTAAAAACTCCTGAATTTTTTCGTGGATTGTTTCTGTTGAAATCGCACTAAAACTTTGAACATCTATCAATTCTATACCTTCGTTTTTCATTTCCGAAGACAGCACAAAAAATGAAGCGCCTTCTCCAAAAGGCAGGTTGATGCCATCAGAAGTTTTATCCTCCATTAACCGGACGGCATCAATAATTTCAGCTCCCAATTCGTCCACACCGCCAACTAAAATATTGGTTGCTTCATTTTGTTGTAGCATCAATTGTGCATCCATCAGAGCGGATTCAAACGACAGCGCACCATGAACATAGGTATTATTATAGGTTTTGCATTTCAAACTAAGAGCGATTTGTGCACCAACGGTGTTGTGTGTCGATTGGATAAACGCAGTTGGTGTTAAAAATTCTTCTTCGTTTGCAATGATGGCATTTAGAAATTTTTCAGTGTCTTCGATGCAACCCATTCCTGTGCCAGTTAAAATCGCGTCAGGTTGTTCAAGATTGGCGATTTGAAGCGCTTTGGTTGCGGCTGCAACTCCCATTTTGACACCTGTTGCCATTCTTCGCAATGCAATTGGGGAAATAAATTCTTTATAATTAGGATGAATGGCTTCCACTTTTTTTCCTGAAATCGAATGCAATTCAAATCCACTCGATTCAAAACTATGTTGAGCAGAAATGGAGACAGCGCTATGAATGTAACATTTCTTCATGCTTTGGAAAAGATTAAGGTGGAACAGTTTCCTCCAAAACCAAAGGAATTCGAAAGCACGTGTTCAATATGCTTGTGTTTTAAAACAGTTGTTGGTATCAATCCAGTTTCTGGAATTTTAGTTTTGAAATTCAGATTTGGAAATATAGATTGTTCTTGAATCGCCAAGACAGAAAATACAGCTTCAATCGCTCCAGCAGCTGCTAGTGTATGTCCCGTGAACGCTTTTGTAGAACTGAAATCTGGAATTGAGTTATAAAATATCCGTTGAATGGCAACACTCTCTGACAAATCATTATTTGGTGTTGCGGTGCCGTGTGCATTGATATAATCGATTTGAGATGCAGATAAATTGGCTACTTCCAACGCTTTCTGCATTGCCAAAAAAGCACCTTCGCCAGTTTCGGATGATGCGGTTTGATGAAATGCGTCATTTGCATTTCCATATCCTGAAAGTCTTGCCAATACTTTTTTGTCGTGCTTTTCAACAAACTCGTCCGATTCCAAAACCAAATATGCAGCAGCTTCACCAAGATTCAGTCCTTTACGATTTGCATCAAAAGGAGTGCATGCCTCGTCAGATAGTATCATCAGGGTTTTAAATCCGTTGATGGTAAATTTTGATAATGAATCTGTTCCACCAACGATGACACGATCCAATTTTCCAGATTTAATCAATCTTGCCCCAAGCATGATGGCGTTTGCTGCAGAAGAACAGGCCGTACTAATGGTCGTGACAAAATCTGTGATTCCGAGTTCGTCGGCTATTTTTTGAGTGCCATCGCCTAAATGATGGCTTGCTATGTATTTTTGCGTTTCAGATGTTGTTTGAAATTCTTTAAAATGGCGCTCGGTCATGTCCATTCCACCAACTGAAGTGGCAGAAATAAAACCTGTTCGGATGCTTTTGTCAATCGTAAGATTTGCATTGGCGACAGCTTCTTTTGCAGCAATCAAACCTAATAAAGCGGTTCTTGTAAAGTTGTTTTCCTTTGGAAGTTCAAGAATTTCGATGAGTTGCTCATTCGTAAAATCAATTTCCCCTACCTTGATTTGGGAAGCCTGTTTGGAGTGGATATGTTTTAAATCACCAATTCCAGATGTGGAAGATAAAAGGGATATTCTGTTCTCGTCAAGGTTGTTGCCAATGGCGGAAATGATTCCCATTCCAGTAATGGCAACTCCTTTGTTTTGGATTTTATTTCGACCTGTGTGCGTCAATATAAGCGGCTAAAACCGATATGGATTTAAAAATCTCTTTGCCTTCTTTTGGGTCGGTCAATTGTATTCCGAAGTCCTTATCTAGCATCACAATCAGTTCTAATGCGTCGATGGAATCCAACCCCAAACCATCTCCAAAAAGGGCATCATTATCATCAATATCAGATATGGAGATATCTTCTAAATTAAGAATTTCTATGATTTTTTCTTTCAGTTCTGTCTTTAATTCCGTCATTTCGACTTTCTATTTTATGTGATATAAGTGTTCAATCTCCTCTGGAAGATGTGCAATATTACCATTTTCTGACACTAAATATAAGAAAGCTTCGTAATTTTTGTCATCAAAATCTACCCAACCGCAAAGTACCTCATCTGCTTTGTTGTTTTTCAGTAAAAATTCTGCATTGATATGGAGATGTTTCGCGTTGAATTTATCAAAAATTAAAAATGTATTTTCTGAATGCAATTGATGTTTGATACTGATTTCGCCCATGCAGATATTTGGCAAGGTATACACAAAAATCGACGGACTCGGATAGTAATTTTCTTTATCAGAAATTGAGATTTGATGCTTTCTATCCGTGTCTAAACTGGATGATTTGTTAGATAAAACAATGGCAATATTATCAGTCTTATCTGAATATGGATTGTTTTCTTTAAGCAAGATATCAGCTGCCAAAAATGCCAATTTGCTCAAATTATCCATTTTATAAAATTTTGGATAATTGGTTTCCAAATGTATCGCTGCAGATTTTATAAAACTCGGAAACTCTGTGTCATCACTATAAAACACCGTATTTCCATTCAACGAAACCGAATGGTTTTTGATATGACAATAGGATTGTATGTAAACGTTTTGCTTCAATTCGATTTATTTTTTACAGACTAACATCGTGTGGAATTCACCAATTGCAAGGTCTTCTTTAACAGTCAAACCTGCTTTGGAAATCAATTCCATAAACACTACAGAATTATACATTTTACTGTTGCCATTTGCCATCACTGTAAAATAAAGCGAGGTTGCTTCCAAAACAAACTTGGCATTATCGAACTTCTGTCTGTCTGTAAAAGTTTCGATGATGATGACTTCTGTGTCTGAATCCATTGATGCCACACATGTTTTTAAGATTTTTACAATTTCATCTTCCGAAAAACAATCCAGAAATTGGCTCATCCAAATGACGTCAGCACCTTTTGGAATTTGGGGATTGTCATGAAGCCAATTGATTTCGTGTCCCACAACTCGTTTTTCAAACCCTTCATTTTTGATATTGGCCAAGGCTTTTTTCAATTGACCAGGCAAATCGAAAATATTGATTTTAACGTTTTCATCGTGATTTAAACATTGCAATGCGAATTTCCCTGTATTTCCACCAATATCAAAAAGGGTTTTCGGTCGGTTTTTAAAGACACGATTGAGCGCTTCCTCAAAAATGCCGTCGGAGTAGTGATGGTCAAACTCAAACCATGATTTTTGGACTTCTGGCGTCAATTGTGACAAGCCATCATAGATGGTATCCCAATCGCCGAGTTCTTTCAAACCTTCAGGTTTTCCGTTTTTGATGGCTTCGTTTAAATGAAATAAGCCTTGATAGCAAACGTCATTTGTGAAATTCATATTTACTTCCACGGTTTTATTATAATTAAGGAAATATCCAGTCTTGGTCAGTTCAAATTTGCCTTGCGCGTCTTTGGTAACGATATCATAGCTTTCGGCGATTTCTAGCAACACTCCCAAACCGTACTCGCTCACAGATAGTTTTTTTGAGAGGTCCGAAATCGTGACGCCTCCAAGCCCCCGTTCATCAAAAATCAAATCGAATACACCTAATTTCCGTAAGGTTACGGTTGTCTGAAAAATAAAAGGCGCAAATGCAATTTTTTGGGCTTCTTGCAAAGCATCGATGGCTCGAATGGTTTTCTTGGTCATGTGCTTACTTTTTTAAAAATTGCGGCCGTGTTGCAACCACCAAATCCTGATGCGGTTTTTAGAAATATGGATAGTTGTCTTTTAGTTGTTTTTTCGATGACATTGATGGATTGCGAAACGCCTAGAGTGTCAAACCCAGAGGAAACGAACAAGTTATTTCGATCTAAAGAATGCATGCCAACGATGGTTTCAAGTAAACCAGAAGCACCTAACGTATGGCCAAAATATCCTTTTAAACTATTCGTTGGAACGTTTTGTAAGCCCAGTCGATTGAAGGCAATTGCTTCCATTTCATCATTAAAAGGAGTCGCAGTGCCATGCGCGGAAATAAAATCAATGTCTTCAATTGTCAAAGATGCTTCTTCCATTGCTTTTGAAATACTTCGCACTAAACCTTCACCAGTTCGCGAGGGTCCGGAAATGTGATTGGCATCGTTATAGGTGGCATCAGACAACAATTCCACAGATTCTATTGCCAATTTATTTTTATCAGAAGTCACCAAAACAGATGCGGCAACTTCTCCGAGATTGATGCCAGAACGATTGCTCGAATAGGGTTTGCAAGGGGTTGAACTCAATGCTTGAAACGAGTTGAAGCCTGAAATTACAAATTCGGATACCAAATCACCACTCACTATAAATACATGGTCGTAGATTTTTTGTTGAAGATACCGATTGGCAACGGAAACTGCCAACACGCCAGAAACACATGCGTTTGAAACAACAATCGCATCGTTTTTAAACCCAAAATGAGTTTTAATGACTTTACCCAATTCACTTAAATACGCACGTTCTTTTGGGAATTTTGAATTGGCTTCCAGTACATCGATGTTTCCTTTTGTTGTGGAAATGATTAAACCAACTTTTTCAGTTAAATCGATTTTTGATTTTTTGATGACCTCATCTAAAGACACAATCATCATTCTTTCCAAGCGCGTGTAATTGTCGTTGAGCTTTAAATTATTTGACGCTTTATCAAGTTGTTTATTATCAATTATTGAAGCACAAATTGGATGGTGAAAAAGACTTTTGTCATCAATAATCTTAACACCCGATTGCCCATTTTCGATGGCATCAACTACTGTTTCACTATCAAAACCAAGTAATGAAATGATGTTGTTATATGACAAATAAGTGCTAGTCATTCAACAAATGGTGTTTTTTCTTCCACTCTTTGAAAAATTCAGGATTCGACAGCGACATGTCTCCCGTGTCAACGGATGTAAATACCTGTGTCGTTTCGCCTTTGCAGACAAGGTCTCCAACTTCATTTTTAATAAGATAATTAAAGATGATTTTGGCTGCTCTGGTGTTGATAAATGTGGTCTCAACAGTCATCACTTCGCCATATTTTAATGGGCGTAAATGTTCGGTTGCAGTCTTTACGATAGGAACGGCAAAACCTTCTTTTTTTATGTCGAGATAAGAGATTCCAAATTGTTTTCCAAAGGTTTCACGAGCTTCTTCAAAATAAGAAATGTAATGACCATGCCAGACAATTCCCAAGGAATCCACCTCGCTGAATCGAACAGAAATTTGATGGGTTGTTGTGAGCGTTTTCATTCGTTGTCTTTTAATACCAAGGTCATTTCGGCGGAAGCCAAGACTTCATTGTGTCGTTTTGACACTAAAGTTACATTGGTCATGTTTGCCATTTCATACGTAATAATTGCTTCTGTTGAAATGGTATCATTAATGTTCGGTAAACCTTCAATTTTCAAATTTTTGATGGTTGCAATAAATCCTTCCTTGATAGGTAAATTTTGGTTTTCATATTTATAACCAATCATCAAGGCTGCAGTTTGTGCCATGTGTTCAATTAGACCGGTTTCTGCAAATGCGTTATTTTCAATAAAAATGTTTGACTCTAAAATAGTTAATTCAGCAATAGCTTTTTTACCATCAAAATAAAGCAACCCATCAACCATAAGCATAGGTTCGCGATGCGGAAGCAGTTTTTTTATCGCTGCTATACTAGTAATGGTTTCTATTAGTAAATTTTCATTTGGCATCGTCCCAAAAGTCGTAAAAATTAAACCATTGATAGGGGTATTTCTGAATTATTTCCGTCACACTTTGTGTGTATTTCTCGAGTAAATCTTGTGCGTTTCTTGACTTGATTTCAACACGTCGCGCATACAAATGATAATGTCGTTTTGGTTCGCGCATGACATACACAAACAGCACAGGCACTTTTAAACGACTACCCAAATGAAACGGTCCCATTGGAAACTTTGCCGTTTTACCTAAAAGCTCGGCTTCCATACATTTTGTATATTCCATATATCTATCACCTGAAATACAAATGATACGATTCTGTGCCAATGCAGAGCTGATTTCAAAGATGTGCGACAAATCATCCTTCACTATAATGAATTGCATCTCATCTTTCTTCAAATATTGATTCAAATAATCCTTGATGTGCTGATGGTCCTGATCCGTTATCACGATACTAATAGAAGTGTCCGCTAGACGACCTTTAAAAAAATATTGTGCCAATTCGAAATTACCAATATGTGCACTGATGAGGATGCCGCCTTTTTTTAGATTTAAGGCTTCTTGAAGAAGGTGTTCGCCATCAAACTCATAGGTGAAATTGTCTCTCAATCCAGAGGAAATGGCTATTTTATCTATTAAAGTTTGTCCGAAGACGTAATAGGTTTTGTAAACACTAATGGCTGTTTTAAACCAAGAATAATTGAGCCGTTTTCTAAAATAGAATCGCAGTCCACGCACGTTTTTTCTTGAAAACAAACAAAAATAAGGAACAGGCAAATGCATTAAGTTATAGGCCGCTTGAATGCCGAAATTTTTGATAAAAAATATGAAGACCTTAAATCCAAAAACGGTGCCTCGCGATTTTCCGTCCCATTCCGTTGCCATCTATAAAGTAAAGTTATGCTTGATTAAGCGGATTGATAATTGAAATCATTGTGGGCAAATTTACGGTTAATTCATTAAAGAATGCCTCCGTTGATGCTGATGACTTCGCCTGTAATGTAGGAAGATTTTTGGGAAGCCAGAAAGGACACCAAATCTGCAACTTCTTCTGGTGTGCCAAATCGATTGGCTGGAATCATTTTTTTTAATTCTGCTTCGTCAAAATCTTTGGTCATATCACTTTTGATGAAACCTGGAGCAACTGCATTAACAGTTATATTTCGTTTGGCAACTTCTTGTGCCAAGGATTTTGTGGCTGCAATAACTCCACCTTTGGCAGCGGAATAATTAGTTTGTCCGGCAACACCTTTCAAGCCAGAAACAGACACCATATTGATGATGCGACCATATTTATTGAGCAACATATCCTGTAAAAGGTGATTGGTCACATTGTAAAAACCGTGAATACTTGTGTTGATAACGTCGTTCCACTCATCTGGTTTCATCCATAAAAACAGTCCGTCTTTTGTGATGCCTGCATTATTGACGATGACTTCAATGATGGCGTCTTCATTTTCTTTTTGCCATGATGTCAAGGTGAATTTAACTTGTTCCGCATCTGCAACATCAAATTGTAAAAGTTCAGCTGTACCACCTTCGTTGTCGATTGCTTCCAAAGTGTTTACGGCTTCGGTTTTATTGGAATTAAAATTCACAAGAATATGATAATCGGAATCCTTTGCCAATTGGATACAGATCGCTCTTCCGATCCCTCGTGAACCACCTGTGATGAGGGCGCATTTTCGTTTTATGAGTTTACTCATCTTCTGTGTTTATTAGAAAATTCTTCACCATGTTCACATACGGATACATCACAACATCTTCCATAAACACCGGAACGATATTGCGAATTTCGTCATACATCTTCCGAGTTTTCGAGGACACTTTATCTTTTGCATCCAAATATTCGATTGCCTGAATAATAGTTATCATTTCAATGGCAAGCACTTCAAAAGCATTTTCAATGACTTTTTTAGTAATCAAGGCAGCGTTAGTTCCCATGCTAACAATATCTTGATTGTCATTATTATTTGGAATACTGTGCACATACATTGGATTGGATAACATTTGGTTTTCAGCAGTGGTTGAGGTGGCTGTGAATTGTACACCTTGCATTCCAAAATTTAAACCTAATTTTCCAAGATTGACAAAAGGAGGAAGCATATTGTTCAGTTTTGGATTTAGCAAATAGTTGAGTTGTCGTTCGGCGAGCATGCTCATTTTGGTCACAACCAATTTCAATTTGTCCATTTCAAGCGACACATAATCGCCATGAAAATTTCCGCCATGATAGACGTGCTTATTTTCAACATCCACAATCGGATTGTCATTCGCGGAATTGATTTCTTCAACAAGAATCGTTTCTACCGTATTTAAGGTATCGAGAACGGGGCCTAAAATTTGAGGCACACAGCGCAGCGAATAATATTCCTGGATTTTATCCTCAAAAATTAAATCTTCTTCAGTGTCTTTATATAAATGATGTTCGCGCTTTCTTACGAGTTGACTATCCGACAAATGTTCACGCATGCGTTCTGCGATTTTGCGTTGTCCTTTGTGTTTTTTGGATTGGTTCAATTCATAGGATAAGTGGTCGTCGTATGCCTTTACAATTTCATTGATGGCTGAAGAACAGGCAATCATCCAATTAAGTAATCTTCTGGTGTAGATAGTGTTGACAAGACCGATTCCTGTCATTACCGAGGTGCCGTTCATCAATGCCAACCCCTCTCGTAGTTCAACTTTTATCGAATTGAGATTTTCTAATTTGAAAACTTCCTCGGTTTTTCGTTTTTCTCCTTTATAGTTGACTTCGCCTTCTCCAATAAGTACCAATGCCAAATGCGCCAATTGTACTAAATCACCACTGGCACCCACGCCACCGTGTTCGTAAATAATTGGTGTGATGTTTTTGTTGATGAGGTTGGACATCAGCTCAATGACCGATTTATGAACACCTGACTTCCCCAAGGACAAGGTGTTTAAACGTGCCAACATTGCTGCTTTCACATACATTGGTGGAATTTCGGAACCTGTTCCGGAAGCATGACTTCTGATTAAATTATATTGAAGTTGGATGCGTTCGGAACCCTTGATTTTATATTGTGCCATCGGTCCAAAACCCGTGTTCACACCATAAATGACTTTGTTTTCCGAAAATGATTTTAAAAAATCGAAACTTTTTTCGACAATTTCTTGAGTTTGGTTATCAATTTCAATGGGTTGCTCCTGAAAAATAATTTTATAAAACGCTTCAATTTCCAATATGCCCTTAAGTGTTACCATTTGGTGACTGTTCACAATATTTTTTTGAATAATTTACGAAAACCCAAAGTAAAGTAGTTATTTTGGACTACAAATTTAGAATAATTAATGATTAAATTCCTTTGGCCTGATGAATGATGTAAAAGTCGATGTGCTAATAATAGGAGCAGGACCTTCGGGTTGTGTTGCGGCTGCGTATTTGAATCAGCAGAATATTTCTGTAAAAGTCATTGAGAAAAGTAAATTTCCAAGGTTTGTCATAGGCGAAAGTCTGCTGCCAAGATGTATGGATCATTTTGAAGAAGTTGCTTTGCTACCGGTTTTGGAACAGCAAGGATTTGAAATCAAAAGAGGCGCACGTTTCATTAGAGACAAAACCATCTGTGAATTTGATTTTAGTGATAAATTTTCGGAAGGATATAATTGGACTTGGCAATTGCCTCGTGCGGACTTTGATAATGTAATTGCACAGGAATTAATCAAAAAAGGAGTGGATTTTGCTTTTGAAAATGAAGTGATGGATGTTCATTTTTCAGAAGACGGTTCGTCAACTACTACAATAAAAGATAAAGACGGAAGCATTTACAAAGCATACGCAAATTTCATCATCGATTCCAGTGGTTATGGACGCATTTTACCGAGATTGCTTGATTTGGACAAACCTTCCTCTATACCAGAACATTCCTCAATTTTTAGCCATGTAAAAGATACAAATCGTCCCGAGGGAAAAGAAGGAACGCTGATTACTTTTGACGTGCTTGATAAGGATACTTGGTTTTGGGTCATTCCATTTTCCAATGGAAATACCAGTCTTGGTTTTGTGGGAAAAACAGAGTTTATCAATTCTTTTGAAGGGACACCGTCAGAACGTCTGAGGAAAATGATAAAAAGATCAGATTATTATAATGAGCGGTTTAAAGATGTTGAGTTTTTGTTTGAACCTAAAATCATTCAAAATTACTCAAAATCGGTAAAGCAACTATACGGTAAAGGTTATGCGTTGACAGGAAACAGCGCCGAATTTTTGGACCCAGTGTTTTCTTCAGGTGTCACGTTCGCCACCGAATCTGGTTTAAAGGCGGCAAAACTGATCGCCAAGGAATTAAAAAATGAAGTTGTTGACTGGGAAAATGACTATTCAAATTACATCAAAGAAGGTGTCAATGTGTTTGCTTCTTATGTGAAAGAATGGTACACAGGAAATCTACAAACCATATTTTTTGAAGGAGAAGGCAATCCTGAAATCAAAAGACAAATCTGTTCAGTTTTGGCCGGTTATGTTTGGGACCAAAAAAATCCATTTGTCAAAAACCATGATAGATTGATAAAAACGGTTGCTCGAATAATTGAAATGGAAACCGGTAAAAACCGCAGTGAATAAATTCTTGTCAAGAACTTATTTTAAAGCATCGTTGACAATAATAGTGTTCCCACCACTAACAATATGATTGACAAAAGCCCACCAATAATCACAAAATGTTTAAACCTATAGGCTCCAGTTCCATATATCAAGGTATTGGTTTGATAACCCATTGGTGTAAAAAAACTAAAGTTGGCAGCAAACATAACGGCCAAAATAAATGGCTTTGCGGGCAGATCCAGCCCAGCAGCTAAAGTGATGGCTATTGGAGTGACAATAACGGCCGTCGCGTTATTTGATATAAAGCCGCTCATAAGCATTGTAATCCCAAAAAGAACGCCCAACA
This sequence comes from Flavobacteriaceae bacterium UBA5544, assembly GCA_002426755.1. GTDB lineage: Bacteria > Bacteroidota > Bacteroidia > Flavobacteriales > Flavobacteriaceae > JBPOFM01. The sequence continues at coordinate 317,040 of DINI01000019.1, read as the reverse complement.
TAATAATGTGATTTTGTCCCATTAACAAATCGAGTAGACGTTCAGAAACCCACATATCGGTTCCAGAATTATGCATGGCAATTCCCAAAGGAATCATTCCTGCCAACAAAAAGATGATTTGCCAGTTAACTTTTTTGTAGATTTTTGATAGATTGATACAATCTGTTACCAATAATAGCGCTACTCCTGTTAGTGTACTCGCCAATATGGTTAAAACGTTTGTTGCCGCCAGTCCAATAACCATGATTAAAGCGATAAGACTGATAGCACGCTTATAGGGATTGATATGATAATCTTCGTCGTGATGCCTTAATACCACTGTATTATCCAAGGAATATAAATGACTGATTTCATTCTTGTTGGCCTTAAGAAGTAATTTGTCTCCCGCTTGTAGATTGGTGTTTTTAATGATTTTAGGCAAATTGAAGCGTAAACCTTTCTTAAATTGCAATCTGTTTTGAATACCCAAAGGGATAGCAACGTTGTACAGTAGGCTTTTGATTTCGTTAAAACTCTTATCGATAAATTCAGACCCAGGTAAAATCAATAGTTCTATATAATCATAAGTGGAGTCTTTGTTTTCTTTATTTTCGATTGGGTCTGTGATTTCTATCTCACCTTCACTCGAAAGCCTGAAATCTTGTTTTGAAATACTGGCATAAGCCTTTACATCACTTAATAAAACCAATTGATCGTTCGCTCTTAAAGTAGTATTTGGCCCTGGAGTAGTATTGACAATGTCATCACGTATTAATTTTATAATTTTTATATCAGGATTTTTATAAAATTTAGCATCCGAAATGGGCTTTCCAATCCATTTAGAATCTTCTTTTACTGTCAAGGTGAATAAAAATGAATTATCAAGATATGTCTCGGCAAGCTCGTCGGTATTGGTATTTGGGAGCCATCTACTCGCAAAAGACATAAACACAATACCAACTGCCAAAAGCACAACGCCATACAATGTAAATTCAAAAAAAGAAAATGGTTCCGCACCCAGTTTTTTTGCTACTGAATTCACCAAAAGGTTGGTTGATGTTCCCATAAGGGTACAGCTTCCGCCCAATATTCCTGCAAAGGAAATAGGCATCAAGAGTTTTGGAGCTGAAAAATTGTATTTTTCAGATAACTGTGCAATAATTTTTATGAAAATAACGACAACTGCCGTTGTGCTAATAAAAGAAGATATGGATGCCGAAACTAACATAAATGCGGGCACCATCAGTATCATTGGTAAAATTTTTAAACGTTTAATAGATTGCGTGAGCAAATCAATCACACCATTTTCCTCGAGACCTATTGAGAGAATCATCAGCATCAAGATGGTGATGGTCGCGGGGCTTGAAAAACCGCTAATAGCTTCTTCGGGTGTTGTAAGACCCAATAGAACAAGTGAGACAATTATTAGGAAAGCAATTTTATCTATGGGCAAAAATTCGGTGGCGAAGAGTAAAATCGTCACACCGATGATTACAAAAACAAGGATAATTTCTAGACTCACAGATTCAAATTTATTTTTTGAGATTGCTTGAAAACATATTGCAATTTAGGATATAAATTCCTCCAATTTTTATTTTTATTCAGAATCAAAAAATAACTTTACCTCAATGGCGTTAAGTTATTTTGTCGAATTCATTTATAAATCGGTTTTAAAAATATCTATTTGGGAAGCGATGGATTGACTTTTTCGAAATCTTATTGGACTCAAAAACCATTTAGACAAATATTTCGTAAGTTCCGTATCGACTTTGGTCGTTTAAAAAGGGCTTTTAAAAGGTTAGTTTATAATAATTTATGTTTTTTTGTTCATTAAAATATTAAAAAAACTTTTTTTTTAATATTCACTTTTCAGTAATAAAAGACATATATTTACGCTGAAAAATGTATAAAAAAAGCAAATTATCAATTACACTTTGTCGATGTTTTTTGCATTTTATGGATGTTTTTTTCATAAATAATTTTGTTAACTCGCTTTTTTTTATACATTTACAGCATAATTTTCACAATGGGATTACAAAACAAGAAAATTTTAGCCTCAATCTTATTTGTAATAATAAGTTTTGTATGTGAAGCACAAGGTAGTATAACACCACCACCACCGATGCCTCCACCTCCGCCTGGGTTACCTATAGATAGCTCTATCTACATACTCTTTGGAGTAGCATTGATTTATGGAATCATCAAAAAAATGAATTTCAAAATAAGCATAGATTTATTTTTGAAGCAATAAAAGCCTTTGAACGTATTTTCCTAATACATCAAATTCCAGATTAACAACACTATCCACCTCATAAGACTTAAAGTTGGTATGCTCGTAAGTAAACGGTATGATAGCAACTTTAAAACGGTTTTTTTCTGAATTTACAACCGTAAGACTGACGCCATTTACTGTAATGGAGCCCTTTTCAATAGTTATATTGTTCAACGAAGAGTCATATTCAAATGTATATTCCCAACTTCCGTTTTGCGATTTTATAGACTTACAGACCGCCGTCTGATCCACATGGCCTTGGACGATATGACCGTCCAATCGGTCTCCAAGTTTCATTGCCCGTTCCAAGTTGACCAAATTATTTAATTTAAGAGAACCAATATTCGATTTTTCTAAAGTTTCCTTGATTGCCGTAACCGTGTATTCTCCATTATCAATAGATACAACGGTCAGACAGACACCATTGTGTGCAACACTTTGATCTATTTTAAGGTCTGAAGCAAAATTAGATTTTAATGTAATGTGAAGATTTTCTTGTTCCTTTTTTAGATGTGTAACAACTCCTAAATCTTCAATGATGCCTGTAAACATAATCTCGAATAAATGGTTAAATTTGCAAGGACAATCATCACGATATCCAGCGTGATACAAAGATAGTATATTAATGAAGAAGGCAGAACTTATAAAAGTTGGTATTTCAGTTGGCGATTTAAATGGAATTGGTACAGAAATCATATTGAAGACATTTGAAGATCCAAGAATGCTGGAATTTTGCACACCGGTGATTTTTGCATCCATTAAAACCATGTCTTTTTTTAAAAAACATTTCGATAGTCCTGTTAATTTTCACGGTATTAATGAAGTCAATCAGATAGTTGAAGGCAAAGTGAATGTTTTAAATGTATGGAAGGAAAACCCCAACATTGAATTTGGCAAAGAGGATAATGAAATAGGCCAACTTGCCGTTAAGTCATTAGAAAAAGCTACAGAAGCTCTAAAGAATGATGCAGTTGACGTTTTGGTAACTGCACCAATCAACAAATTGACAATTCAATCAGACACATTTAAATTTCCGGGCCACACCAATTATTTAGCAAAAGAGCTAGGTGGAACCAGCCTCATGTTTATGGTAACAGACGAATTAAAGGTAGGGTTGTTGACGGATCATGTTCCCGTAAAGGATGTTTCAAATCATATTACCTCCAAATTGATTGCCGAAAAAGTAGAAACCGTTTATAAATCACTTGTTCAGGACTTCAGGATCAATAAACCTCGAATTGCAATTTTGGGGATCAATCCCCATGCCGGCGATAATGGTGTTATTGGCGAAGAAGACGATAAGGTAGTAAGGCCAACACTTGAAAAAATTAGAGATAAAGGTAAGTTGGTTTACGGGCCATATTCGGCCGACAGCTTTTTTGGCTCCAAAAATTATAAAAACTTTGATGCCGTTATTGCATCTTACCATGATCAAGGGTTGATTCCTTTTAAAACCATCACCTTTGGCGAAGGCGTCAATTATACGGCCGGACTTTCTAAAGTTAGAACGTCTCCAGATCACGGTACTGCCTTTGAAATAGCGGGAAAAGGAAAAGCCGACGAAAGTTCCTTCAAAGAAGCTGTTTTTATGGCGATTAAAATTTTCAACAATCGAAAAGAATATAAGAAACTCTCCAAAAATCCTTTAAAACACGCTTCAAAAAAGATATAAACATTTTTTTGTTCATATCACTTTTACATAAATAAAATATTTGTATATTTGCAGGCTCAAAATGAATGCGACAATGAAGCCCCTGAAAGAATATACCATACAATTTGTAGGTTTAAAACTAGGAAAGCATCATTTTGAATATCAGATTGATAAAGCGTTCTTTGAAGAGTTTGAGTATGACGAGTTTAATGACGTCCATATAAATGTTGATTTGCTTTTTGAAAAGAAGACAACATTTTTGGAGCTTCATTTTAAGGTTAAAGGTTTTGTGAATGTCAATTGCGATACCACAAATGAACCTTACGACCAAAAAGTGAAAGGCACATTTGATCTGGTCGTTAAATTTGGAGAGGAATACAATGAGGAAAATGAAGATATTTTGATCATTCCTCATGGCGAATACGAAATAAATGTGGCACAATACATATATGAGTTAATCATATTGTCAATGCCCACAAAACGTGTTCATCCAGGCATTGCAGACGGAACCTTGCAATCGGATATACTTAAGAAACTCGAAGAATTGAGCCCAAAGGGACTTGAAGAAAAAGAAAAAACAGAGGAAACAGATCCTCGTTGGAATACATTAAAAAAACTATTAACGGATAAATAACAATATAAAATGGCACATCCTAAAAGAAAGATTTCTAAAACCAGAAGAGATAAGAGAAGAACACATTATAAAGCTGTTGTTCCTACAATCGCTACGTGTCCTACTACAGGAGAAGCACACTTATTCCATAGAGCTCATTGGCACGAAGGAAAACTTTATTACAGAGGTCAAGTGCTTATAGACAACTCTGAAAAAGAAGAGAATTTAGCATAACTATTATGCATGCATATAATAAAACGCTCAACCTTGAGCGTTTTTTTTATGATTAATTTTTGAAAGTCTTAAAAACAACTTAATTTGCATCATATTTGACCGATTATTTAGTAAATTGAACAATTATTTACTTTTTTTGGCCATTTTTGGTCAATTTCGAGGTCATTTTAATACACTATAATGAGTAAAATCACCGCTGCAATTACTGCCATTGGAGGATACGTTCCAGAATATGTATTGACAAATCAGATTTTGGAAACATTAGTAGAAACTAATGACGAGTGGATCACCACCCGAACAGGAATCAAGGAAAGAAGAATACTTAAAGAAGATGGAAAAGGAACTTCATATTTAGCCATCAAAGCAGCCCAAAATCTTATAGACAAGTCAGGTATCGACCCAAAAGAAATCGATTTGGTAATTGTAGCAACAGCCACACCAGATATGAAAGCTGCCGCAACTGCCGCATTTACCGCAACACATATTGGTGCAACAAACGCATTTTCTTTTGATTTGGAAGCCGCATGTTCTAGTTTTCTGTACGGAATGTCCGTGGCTTCTGCATATATCGTGTCTGGTAAATACAAAAAAGTATTGTTGATTGGAGCTGATAAGAATTCCTCCATGATAAATTATAAGGATAGAGCAACATGCATCATTTTTGGAGATGGTGCGGGAGCCGCTTTGTTTGAACCAAATACCGAAGGTCTGGGTCTTCATGATGAACTTTTGAAAAGTGATGGTACCGGAAGAGATTTTCTTCAGGCGACTTATGGAGGCTCTTCATATCCATCAACACCAGAAGCCGTAGCAGAAGGCAAGCACTTTGTGTTTCAAGAAGGGAAAACGGTATTCAAAAATGCCGTCTTCAATATGGCAGACGTTACGGAACGAATTTTAGAGCGAAATAATTTAGCTAAAGAAGAGATCAATTGGCTTGTGGCACACCAAGCCAATAAACGTATTGTAGAAGCAACGGCCAATCGTATAGATTTGGACGAATCTAAGGTAATGATGAATATCCATAAATATGGAAATACAACATCTGCAACCCTGCCTTTGCTTTTGCACGATTATGAATCCCAGCTCAAAAAAGGAGACAAATTAATTTTTGCAGCTTTTGGAGGAGGTTTTACCTGGGGTTCTATTTATTTAACTTGGGCATATAATTCATAAACTAACCAACTAACGATAATTAATAAAAATTCAATTTATTATGGATATAAAAGAGATTCAAAACTTAATCAAGTTTGTAGCCAAATCAGGAGCCAGCGAGGTGAAACTGGAGATGGACGATATCAAAATCACTATTAAAACCGGTGGAGAAGAAAAAGGAGAGGGTGTAACCTATGTACAGCAATTACCTGTTGCTCCACAAGTATCACAACAACCACAGGCTGCCGTGGCAACTACGGAAGCTCCGTCCGCTCCAGTTGTTGCTTCCGATGACAATTCAAAATATGTCACGATTAAATCACCAATCATAGGGACATTCTATCGCAAACCATCACCAGACAAACCTGTATTTGTTGAGGTTGGTAAAACAATCAAAGAAGGCGATGTCTTGTGTGTGATTGAAGCGATGAAATTATTCAACGAAATTGAATCTGAAATTTCAGGTAAAATTGTTAAGATTTTAGTTGATGATTCTTCCCCTGTTGAATATGATCAACCTTTATTTTTAGTAGACCCATCTTAATGTAAAATCACAATTTTCAATTCCCAAAATCCAAATAATAGATTTGGAATTTGTTTTTTGAATATTGAAAATTTGAAGAATTTATGTTTAAAAAAATATTAATTGCCAATAGAGGAGAAATTGCATTACGTGTAATTAGAACCTGCAAGGAAATGGGCATAAAGACTGTGGCTGTATATTCCACGGCTGACGCTGAAAGTTTGCACGTCAAATTTGCTGATGAAGCGGTTTGTATTGGCCCGCCCGCAAGTAAAGATTCCTATCTTAAAATGTCCAATATCATTTCGGCTGCCGAAATCACCAATGCAGATGCCATTCATCCAGGATATGGGTTTTTGTCTGAAAATGCTAAATTTTCTAAAATCTGTGAAGAGCATGGTATCAAATTCATCGGTGCTTCCGCAGAAATGATATCAAAAATGGGCGACAAGGCGACCGCAAAAGCTACTATGAAGGAAGCAGGTGTACCTTGTGTACCAGGAAGCGATGGCATTATCAAGGATTTTGAAGAATGCGAAAAAGTAGCCAAAAAAACCGGTTATCCTGTGATGCTGAAAGCGACCGCAGGTGGTGGTGGAAAAGGGATGCGTGCCGTTTGGAAAGCTGAAAATCTGAAGGACGCTTGGGATTCTGCACGTCAGGAATCGAAAGCAGCATTTGGGAATGACGACATGTACATGGAAAAGCTCATCGAAGAGCCACGCCATATAGAAATCCAGATTGTTGGTGATTCGACAGGAAGAGCCTGCCACCTATCTGAACGTGATTGTTCAGTTCAAAGACGTCATCAAAAATTGACCGAAGAAACCCCATCTCCATTCATGACAGATGAACTTCGTAACACTATGGGACTGGCCGCTGTGAAGGCTGCTGAATACATCAAGTATGAAGGTGCAGGAACTATCGAGTTTTTGGTGGATAAGCACCGCAATTTCTACTTTATGGAGATGAATACCCGTATTCAGGTGGAGCATCCCATTACCGAACAAGTCATTGATTTCGATTTAATTCGCGAACAAATTCTGGTGGCAGCAGGAGTGCCAATTTCCGGTAAAAACTATACGCCAAATCTGCACTCCATTGAGTGTCGTATCAATGCCGAAGACCCTTACAATGACTTTAGGCCATCTCCGGGTAAAATTACCACGCTTCATGCACCAGGTGGTCATGGGGTGCGATTGGATACACACGTTTATGCGGGTTATACCATTCCACCAAACTATGACTCTATGATTGCGAAGTTGATAACTACTGCACAGACCCGAGAAGAAGCTATCAACAAGATGAAACGCGCATTGGATGAATTCGTGATTGAGGGTATCAAAACCACCATCCCGTTCCATCGACAGCTAATGGACAATCCTGATTATTTGGCTGGCAATTACACCACCAAGTTCATGGAAAGTTTCAAAATGGAATCAATATCAGAAGAATGACAAACCAACTCCGAAAGCAATTTCGGAGTTTTTTTATGGTGTGCACTTGCTTTTTTACCGAAAAGCAAGTGGCAGGATATCCGCTATATCTTTTTTGTGAAAAACAAAAAAGGATGCCGCTTCTATCCTTAACACAAAATCACTAATTTTACTTCATAACTAACGAACCATGAATCTATCTTATTGGGAACTAAAATCCTATTTGAGCCATGTGGACTATACCATCATTGGCAGTGGCATTGTGGGTTTAAATTGTGCTCTGCAACTCAAAGAGCGATTTCCAAAATCCAATATTCTCATTTTGGAACGTGGCATTTTACCCCAAGGCGCCAGCACCAAAAATGCTGGTTTCGCATGTTTTGGGAGTTTAAGTGAAATTATAGATGATTTAAATTCACATTCTGAAGAGGACGTGTTCAATTTGGTAAAAAAGCGTTTAGATGGTTTATCATTATTGAGAAAAACACTTTCCGATACAGCAATTGAATACCATCAATTTGGAGGGTATGAATTGTATTCAAATGCAGATGACGAACTTTATGAACTTTGTCTGGATAAGCAAGACGCTATCAATTCATTATTGTTTCCATTGTTCAAAGACGAGGTATTTTCGTTCAAGGATAACCAATTTCACTTTGAGCATATTCAACAGAAACTGAATTACAATAAATTTGAAGGTCAAATCGATACAGGAAAAATGATGTTGGCGTTAACTGATTTGGTATTGAGAAAGGGTGTTAAAATTTTAAGCTCTGTTTCAGTTGAAAATTTTCAAGATTCAAATGAATCTGTTCATGTAAAGACCAATCATTTTGATTTTAAAACCAGTAGATTGTTGATTGCCACCAATGGTTTTGCAAAGCAGTTGATTAAAGAAGAAGTCAAACCGGCAAGAGCACAGGTATTGATTACAAAACCCATTCAAAATCTTCATATAAAAGGAACCTTTCATCTCGATAAAGGGTACTATTATTTTCGTAATATTGACGACCGAATTTTATTTGGTGGCGGACGTAATTTAGATTTTAAAGGTGAAGAAACCACAGAAATGTCCCAAACTGAATTGATTCAAAATAAATTGGAAGAACTGTTGAAAACAACCATTTTACCAAATACGCCGTTTGAAGTTGAGCATCGATGGAGTGGTATTATGGGCGTGGGCAATCAAAAGAAACCGATTGTAAAACAGCTTACTGATAACATATATTGCGGTGTAAGATTGGGAGGCATGGGAATTGCTATCGGAAGTTTGACAGGTAAAGAATTGGCACAACTAATTGACTGATATGATTAAACGAATACTCAAGTTTTTATTAAAGGCATTTTTATGGTTTTTAGCCATTCCGCTCATTGCCGTTATTGTTTTCAAATGGGTTCCTGTTCCCGCGACACCATTAATGGTCATCCGTAGTTATGAGCAATGGCAGGATGACAAACCTGTTGTCTGGAAACACGATTGGGTGTCTATTGATGAAATATCCAATTACTTGGAATTGGCGGTTGTATGCACCGAAGACCAAAACTTTTTAAAGCACAACGGTTTTGATATGGGGGCTATTGAAAAAGCAATTAAACACAACAAAACATCCAAGAAAACAAGAGGCGCCAGTACCATCAGTCAGCAAACTGCAAAAAATGTATTCTTGTGGCCTGGCCGCGGGTGGGTTCGCAAGGGATTGGAAGTTTATGTCACTTTTTTGATTGAATTGATTTGGTCAAAAGAGCGGATTATGGAAGTGTATTTAAACAGCATTGAAATGGGCAATGGTATTTANNCTTCCAAACCCACGAAAATATCGAGCAAATCCTGCTTCAGCCTACATTGCTGGGCGCAAGGCATGGACTGTTCGGCAAATGGGTTTTCATGGCGGTAAATTGGATTATGACAAGGTTTACAAAGATTAATTTGGAGCTCAAATCTCAATTATACCGGTTATGTTGTGAGTTTGTTGAGAACCGTTTGAGGAATGTTCAGGACACTGTCAATGAAATTCAACAATCATTGACTTCTGAAACCAAAAGTAGTGCTGGAGACAAGCACGAAACAGGAAGAGCCATGCTGCAATTGGAGCGTGAAAAGGCGGGGCAACAACTTTCGGAAATAGAAAAACTGAAAGAGGCTTTATCTAAAATCAATATTGAAAAATCCTCCAAAACAATTGGATTGGGAAGCATTGTTTTTACCACGCAAGCCAATTATTTTATTTCGGTCAGCGCTGGTGATTTTACTATAGAACATGAGAGTTTTTTTGCCATTTCTGCACAAACACCCATTGGTCAATTATTAATGGGCAAAAAGCAAGGAGACGAAATTGTTTTTAGAGACATTAGCTTTACAATCATTGACGCTTTATAAGTCAATCGCCAGAAAAACCTCGGTATTTTTTGATATGGCGTTTGGATGTTCAAAAAAGATATTTTCGCTATTAAAATTGCTTTCAATCAGATAGTAACTTCCTTTAAAATAGGATTGTTTCACAATGACTTTCAAATCGGATATTTCTACGACTTTTAAACGATTGGCATAAATTATTTCACCATTTATCAAATTAAATTCACCAAAAAAGGAGGCAACTAAAGAGGTTTTAGGGTACTTATATAAATTTTTCGGAGAATCGTTGGCACTGATGCTTTTATCATGCAGCACAATCATGCTATCAGCATATCCCAAAACATCTTCTTTGTCATGGGTGGCCGTAATGCAAGTAATGTTTTTTTGTTTAAGATAATTGAAAAGGCTTCTGCGAAGCGATTGTTTTTTGAAATTATCGATATGGCTGAAAGGTTCATCCAATAATAGAATTTCGGGTTGTTTGGCTAATGCCCTTGCCAAAGCCACACGCTGTTTTTGTCCACCACTTAAATTCTTGACTTTGATTTTCGCAAACTCATTTAATTCAACGATATCCAAAAGTTCTTTTACTCGTTCATTTTTTTCTTCGGGAAAGAAATTAGACAAGTGTTTTCCAATGTTTTCCTCCACTGATATGAAAGGCATCAAATCAAATTCCTGTGACACATATTTCATAAAATCGTAACCCACAATCAAGTTGAATTTTGGACCAAGAATTTCGATATCTTTCCAAAAAATTTGACCTTCACTCAAATCATATTCACCATAGATTAATTTCAGCAATGTTGATTTTCCCGAGCCACTTTCACCAATAATAGAAAGGTGTTCACCTATATTGACAGAAAAATCAATGTGTTCTAAAACAGGTGTTTTCGAATATGTGAATGAAAGATTTTTAACGCGCAACATGGTGCAAAAATACCATAAAAAAACCGTTCGCAAGAGGAACGGCTTTTTATAGGTAGGACATTTTTATCGTTATTTTTTTATGAATTTTTTCTGAACCGACGTTCCGTTGGATTCCAATCTTAAAAAATAAATTCCACTTTGTAATGCTGAAACATCAATGCCATCAGTTTCCATTTTCATGTTTAAGACTCGTTTTCCATTGACATCAAAAACCGTAGCAATTTTGTCATTAAGGCTCACAGGACTTGAAATCTGCAAGACGTTGCCCACAGGGTTGGGATGAATGACGATGCTTTCTAAAACCGAATCTGGAACACTTAATGTTTGTCCTTCAACAATCGTGTGGGTTGTATTGATGTTTGGATTGATAACATTATCGATAATTCCTGATGGCCAGTAGATGATGATATTGTTTATGGTGGTTTGCGTACCAATTCCAAAATGAGTATTCAATGAACTCATAAATTCAAATCCCTCTCCGCTTCTTACATCTCTTATTTGAACACCAGCAGAGGTATGAAGTTCAATCCTCGCACCAATTCCGTTAATGTTACTTTGAACTCCAACAGTATTTATTTTCACCCAATTATTGGAAGTTGTACCATTCATATAAATGATATTATTGTAATAAGCATCTACGAAACCATCATTGTTGAGGTCTCCAAAAGAGCCGTTAGAATAATTTAATTCATCGAAATCAAAGTCCTCAAATGTTAAATCACCTTTCCCATAAAGGATAACCCCGTTGCAAGCCACGTCAAGAAAACCATCATTATCAAAATCATAACTTACACTTTCGTGACCTAAAGTGGTGACCGCACTTATTCCAGAGGTTGCAGTGACATCTGTAAATGTACCATTTCCATTGTTTCTCATCAGTTTATGAGGGTCAGAACTTCCACCAATAAATACGTCCATGTCGCCATCATTATCGTAGTCTCCCCAAGTTGATGACCATGTTTGCATTGGGTCAGCCAATCCTAAGGCAGCCGCATTTTCTGTAAAAGTGCCATTGCCATTGTTGGTAAGCATCACGTTCGTCCTTCTGGCGGTTTCTCCTCCACATTTTGCAATGAACATATCCAAATCTCTATCGTTGTCATAATCAATCCAAATAGAGCCATAATTACCTCCCGAAGGATAATCTCCTAATCCACCTTGATGGAATGTAAAATTCCCGTTGCCATCATTTATATAATAGACATTTGGAGCAATATCATGACAAACAAAAGCATCCAAATGACCATCATTATTTATATCCGCAAAATTTGAACGCTGCGAAAAGATGCTTTCACTACCAGACATTTCAACGAATCCGGTACCATCATTGTTAGCTTTCATAAAAGTGACACCACTTCCACTTCCATAAAGCAGATCGGTATATCCATTTCTGTCAAAATCAGCCGCAGCCATACTCCAGCCTGGTAAATAATTTGCGGTTGGGGTTGGGATGGTAACATGGTTAAATCCGCCGCCCACTAATTGATAATATACATCTACATTATTTGAAGAGGCCGATACAATATCATCCAAAAAATCACCATTCATGTCCACAACAGTTAAGTCGTAGGTGCCTGCAACGGAAATATTTTGTCTAATAAAATTAACTCTTGAAGGAGATAATGTCGTGAAACTTACGGGGCCAATCCAATTACTAAAATCACCATTTCCACAATTACCTCTTACATAAACCTCATATGAAGTGCTCTGCGTGAGTCCTGAAAGAAGGTGTGGATTGTTAGTAGATGTTGGATCGCCTGGACCGGTAGGTAATCCTTCTCCAGGAGCTTGTACTGCTATTTCCCAAGAGGAGTCAGAACTTCCAGGTTGCCAACTCACATTAGCTGAATTAACATTGATGTTTGAAACGGATAAATTGCTAATGTTTGGGCATGCAGGTGGGACTTGAGATGAAATTGTTGGAGAATCAAAACAAAATCCCCAACCCCAAGAGCCGTTATCATCAAATAGTAAACGATATCTGAAATTAGATAATTGCGTGGCGTTAAATGAATCTATATCCAAAACATCTAGAGACACATTGATTTTTGTGCCGCTACAATAATTATTATTTGGAGCATTTGGTGTTCCTGAAAATGCACTTCCCCAATCCACCCAAGTGCTGTTGGAAGCGTTCCAATATTGCACTTTTAGCATCTCATTGATTTTATTATAGACGTAAAGGGTATTAATTGAAATCCAAGTTTCTCCAGCTGTATGAGCAGCAGTTAAGTTGATTATTGGAGATTCTGCAGCAATAAGGTCTGAATGTCCTTGTAGTGCATCGTCATCATCATAGGCAAAGTTTGAGGATGTTGTTGGGTTAGCTTCAAAGACTGTTGGGTCGGTTAAATAGCTTCCCGTAATTGTCCAATTAATATTGGGCCAATTTGCCGGTTCATTCAGCACTTGCGCTTGCAAACCGCAAACTGTAAGCATAAAAATTAAAAAGAGGGTAATTTTTTTCATAGTATGAGAAATTAATTAATTGCATTGACTTGTTAACGAGTTAATCCATTGTTCAATTAAACGAACGCCCTCCTCATGTTTTATGGTTCTTCCCAAAAGAGGCATTCGATATTGCTCTTGTGTTGTACTTATTCTGAAATGTAATAAAGATAAGCCAATATTATTTGGCACAATAATTTTTGTATAAGGAGCTACTTGAGTATCTGGAGTAACACAAATCCCTATATTGGTATCATCATCATTTTCATTGAATGCAAAACGCATTGGTCTATACTCGCAATAGCTCTGTTCCGAATGACAATGTGCACAGTTAATGTCTAAATAGGACCTAACACGTGTATCCAAAGGCTGCGATTCATCTGCCCAATCGACAGTTGAAACTATGGAGGGTGGCAAATTATTTTCAAGATAGCCAAGGCTAATCCATTTACTCAATTGGTTAGAGGTTTCATCTGTATAGTTATAGTTTTTATTTAAATTTTGAGGTTTTGGCCCAATTGGTAAAGGTGTTCCAAATTTATTGTGGCAGGTAAAGCATTCTGCTTGTGAAGGAATTCTATAATTGGTTGTTTTTGTCTGATTTCCTTCGAGCCAGCTTAAATTAACAAAAGAACCCTCGTTGCTGAATGTGGCTTCGGTTTGCTCATCGTTCCAGACATATTTTGCAAAATGCCACCCGTCTTCTTTTTTATACATGAGCCGGGTTTCTAAAATTTTAGAGTTAAGGTTGGGCAAGATATTTTCATAGTAAAAATTCTTGATTAGAACGGATCCTGTTGGAAAGTTGAGTGGACTATAATCATTCACATAGCTTGCCGCAACATTAAAAGGCATCCAAACAAATCGTTTTTTGTGTGCATAATCACTGAAAAGCGGAGAGTTTAAATCGTAGGGCAGAACCCCATTGACAGGGTTCAAATCTTTCAATGCACCTTCAAAAAAATGATATTCTGACAATGTTGTGTATGGCACCTCATTTAAATCGAATATGACGGTGGAGTTTGAGGTCAGAGTTATGGTAACAGTTTCAGTTTCACATAAGGTGGAATCATTGTTAGGGCAAATCGTATATTCAAATGAGTCCTGACCGGTGTAATTGGCAGTTGGCGTATATATAACAACATCATCGTTGATGATGAAGGGTGTGGTGTTTATGTCATAAATCGAAACGGTACCGTGATTAGGAGAACTTAATTCTAAAACTCCATTGGCAGGGATATTGACATCATTCGCAAAAACGTTAATTTCAATAGGCATATTGGCAAAGCCATTCACGACATCTGGATTTGTTTGAATGGTAAGCGGAACGTATTCATTATCTGAATCACAAGAACATAATAAGACAAATAATAAACCTATTCTTAATAATGAAATGTTTTTTGGTTTCATAATAAAGAGACAACAAGTTGTAAATGTTGTTTTATAGATATGATTTTATAGTAATTTATAAAATTTTTTCAATTAAACAATACTGTTTTTTGAGTTGTTAGGTTGCCTTTTAGAATATAACATTTATGATGAGTGTCTTCCTACCTACAAAAATGATTCATAAAAAAAACCTCTTAAGATAGTGGTTTAAAAGGTTTTTGTATGGTCTGTAAATTATTGCTTGATAAACTTTTGGTTTTTAATTGAGTTTCCAGACATTAACTTAAGAATATAAAATCCAGACTCTAACTTTGATACGTCGATGGAATTCGAAGTTAGTTTTGTATTTAAAACACGCTTACCATTCATATCAAAAATAGTGACAATAGAATCGGAAAGATTTTGCAGAGTATTTAAATTTAAAACGGACTTGGTAGGATTTGGATATAAAATCAAATCGGTTACAAAAGATTCATTTGTGCTCAAGGTCAAACCTTCATTGATGATCAATAATTCATTGATATTTGGATTTAGAATGGTGTCCACAATTCCTGAAGGCCAAGTCACCTTTACATAGTTGATTGTGGTATTTGCGCCTATTCCGAAGTGTGTATTTAAACTGTGCATAAACCTAAATCCTTCACCACTTCTTACATCTCTAATTTGAGTTCCTGAATCGGTGTTTATTTCAACACGAGCGCCAATCCCGTTCTTGTTGCTATGACCTCCTTCAGTATCGCCAACAGTTGCAATTTTAATCCAATTATTACTGTTTGAACTGTTTGTGTAAATGCTTCCATAAAAGAAATCCAAAAACCCATCATTGTTCAAATCCCCTATGCAGCCTGTTGATGGAATCGTGGGGGAGCTATTCACAGTAAAGCTTAAATCTCCCTCTCCAAAAAGGATAGATCCGTTCGAATAGATATCTAAATTCCCATCATTATCAAAATCTCCAGGTATGTTCTCATGGCCTATTTTAGCAGTTCCAATATTGGCCAATGAGGTAACATCTGTAAAAGTACCGTCGCCGTTATTACGCATTAATTTGTGGTCATATCTTGTGCTGGAGCCGACATATACATCCATGTCTCCATCATTGTCGTAATCTCCCCAAGCCGCAGACCAAGTTTGGATAATATCAGCTAATCCTGAAGAAGCGCCAATCTCTGTAAAGGTACCATTGCCATTATTCCTGTAAAGCTGGTTGGTTCTTCTTGCTTCGTTTCCGCCGCATTTCGCCATAAACATGTCAACATCTCCGTCATTATCAAAGTCAACCCATGTTGAGGCATAATTTCCACCAGAAGCATAATTCCCTAGGCCATTGGAATTTGTGAATATTAAATTGCCTTGGCCATCGTTTATATAAGAAACACTAGGATTTGTGTCATGGCAAACAAAAGCATCAAGATGGCCGTCATTATTGATGTCAACAAAATTTGAACGCTGTGAAAACACATCTTCAGGGCCAGAAATTTGTGTATAGGCAGTTCCATTGGAATTTGCTCTCATAAAAGTAACTCCAAAACCATCGCCATAAAGTAAATCGTTGTAACCGTTTGCATCCCAATCTCCTGCAGCTAAACTCCAGGATGGCTGAAAAGTAGCGGGCGTTGTAGAGATGTTTACGCTATTAAACCCTCCTGTAGGTAATTGATAATTGATATTGATGTTCGATTGATTAATAGACACTAAATCGTCAAGAAAATCACCATTCATATCTACCATCGCTCTGTCCGAACCTGACGCAAAGACATTTTGCTGCACAAATGAAATGGAATGTGCTGGTTTGTTCACAAAAGGATCTTCTTTCAAGGTGAATTCAAAATTGCTACAATTGGACCATTTGTTGTCCCAAATAATATAATAGGTCTGTCCAGCATAAACCAAGAAGGTGGCAACTGATAAATATGAATTTGTATTTGCTCCAGTTCTAATCCCAGAATCATCATCCCAAGTCACACAGGTTAATGCTCCACAACTGCCCGTCAATACTTGAAAGTTTGTGTCTTTGCTAACATTCGATGTTAGATCAGAACTTATGGTAACGGTATAATCATCCGTTGGGATATATTTTATCCATTCCCCAGCTGTGATAGAGCCTCCAGCACTACCATCACAAAAAATTGGTGGTATATTTCCATTGATGGCGCCAACTTGATAGGTTCCTTCGGTAATTGTGGTCGAATTCAAGGCTTGAGTGCACGAGTCGAAACTCTGTGCTTTTAACATAAAAGACACTAAACAAATCGTAATTGTCAGTAAAAATCTATTCATTTATAAATATAATTTCTCATTAATTGCAAAAATTTGTCAAAGAATTAATCCATTCTTCAATAAGCTCAATACCTTCTTCGTGTCTTGTGGTCCTTCCCAGCAATGGCATTCTCAATTCTTGAGCAACAGAGTTAAGTCGAACGGCCAAAATGGAGTTTTCAGAATTTCCTGGACTGACGATAAAGTTCAAAGAAGGATCAAAAATTTCTTGTGCTTCTACACAAACTCCAAGGTTTGTAATGTCAGATGACTCATGAAAAGCAAACCGCACAGGTCTATAGTCACAATGCCGATTGTCGGAATGGCAATGGGCACAGTTGATATCCAAATAAGAACGAACCCTCATTTCTAAAGATTTTGAGCTGTCTTCCCAATCTACCATCGTCTGGATGTTTGAAGGAACATTAGTAGACAGATAACCCACTTCCATCCATTTGTCCAATTGATTCATTGTCCCATTATCATAGGTCAATGTTTTATTGAGATTCTGTGGTTTTACACCGATAGGTATCCCCACATCATTTTCAGATTTATGACAAGTCAAACATTGTGAACCTGATGGAATAAAATAATTAACATTTTTAGTAGCGCCATTCTCAATAAAATCTAAAGCAACAAAATTACCTGTTAAATCATAAGTTGCTTGAGTTTGCTCTTCATTCCATTTGTAATTGGCAAAGACCCAGCCTTCTTCTTTTCGGATTTGCAATCGTGTTTCAAGAACTTTGGTAGTTCCGTCCGGAAGGACATTGTCATAATAAAAATTTTTTATGAGCATAGTTCCAATGGGAAAGTCAAGCACTGAATAATCATTTACATAGGAAGCACTGACACCGTTTGGCATCCAAATAAATCTTTTTTTGTGAGCATAATCAGAAAACAAAGGAGAAATCAAATCGTAGGGTAAAACACCATATACAGGATCCAAATCCTTCATGGGTCCTTCAAAAAAATTATACTCAGAAAGTGTTTGATAAGGTACTTGGTCGATATCGAAAATAACTGGCGATACTTGTAGTGGGTCATCATCAGTTATTACAGGTTCATAACCATCATCTTTTCCGCAAGAAAAAACGATGGAAAACAACAAAAGTATGTGTAAGATTTTTGTATAACTTTTATACATATACGGTAAACTTGGTACGCCAAGGTAATTATTATCAAAGAGGCACAATAATTAATTAGTTGTACTACAAAAATTTACCGCTCACTTGTTTTAAAGCCCTAGCTTACAAGTGAAAAATATAATTTTTAGACTAGCTTATTTGCTATCAAGTATTCAGCAATTTGAATCGTATTTGTGGCAGCGCCTTTACGTAAATTATCACTCACAATCCAAAGATTTAATGAATTAGGCTGTGAGCCATCTCTACGAATTCTACCGACAAAAACATCATCCTTGCCATTGGCATAAATTGGCATTGGATACACATTCACATCAAGGTTGTCCTGAACGATAACACCTTCCGTGTTGCTCAATATTTGACGTATTTCGTTCACATCAAAATCGTTTTCAAACTCAATATTTACAGCTTCACTATGACCACCAGAAGTTGGGATACGAACGGCTGTAGCAGTTACAGCAATAGTCTTATCGTTGAGAATTTTTTGTGTTTCTCGTACCAATTTCATTTCTTCTTTGGTATAGCCATTTTCTTCAAAAACATCGCAATGTGGAATTGCGTTTTTATGAATTGGATAATGATATGCCATTTCCCCTTTAACACCTGCGAGCTCATTTTCCAATTGCTTCACAGCTTTCAAGCCTGTTCCGGTAATGGATTGGTAAGTTGATACAACTATACGTTTAATTTTGTATTTTTTATGAAGAGGTGCCAAAACCATCACCATTTGAATCGTTGAACAGTTAGGGTTGGCAATGATTTTATCATCTTTAGTAAGTTGCGCGGCGTTGATTTCTGGAACGACTAATTTTTTAGTTTGGTCCATACGCCATGCTGATGAATTGTCGATAACAGTCGTACCAACTTCAGCAAATTTTGGAGCCCAATCTAAAGAAGTTCCACCTCCGGCTGAAAATAAAGCTATATCGGGTTTTTTGGAAACTGCCTCTTCAAGTCCAATCACCTTGTAATCCTTTCCTTTAAATCCGATTGTTTTTCCAATAGACTTTTCAGAAGCTACAAGCATCAATTCTGTAAAAGGGAAATTGCGCTCTTCCAAAACTTTTAACATCACTTCACCGACCATGCCTGTGGCACCAACTACTGCTACTTTCATCTTTATTAAATTTGAAATGCAAAAATAGATAATAAATCATTTCAATATTTTAAAATTTGACTAAAAAAGAACCCGACTCTTTTCAGAACCGGGTTTAAGTTAGAATATGTGTGTAGCGGATAGTTACTACAATTTATTTTTTTAAAGAATCTCTAATCTCTTTAAGCAAATCGATTTCTGTTGGCCCTGGAGGAGGTGCAGGAGCTTCTTCTTTTTTGGCTCTTACTTTTCCATAAGCTTTAACAATCATGAACAACACAAAACCAACGATGACCAAATTGATAATGGAGTTGATCCATTTTCCATACATGATGGCATTTTCTGGAGTAACGACAGTGCCATCTGCTCCAACGACCGCTGGAGAAAGTACATATTTCATATCTGAAAAATCTACTCCACCGGAAACGGAACCAATGATTGGCATCATAATATCGGTTACAAATCCATTGACGACCATGCCTACAGCGCCTGCAAGCAAGACGGCAACAGCCAAATCAATGACATTACCGGTCATAATAAAATCTTTAAATTCTTTCCACATAATAGTTGTATTAAGTTAGTTATTAAGTGTCTAATGTAAGAAAAATAAATAAATGTTAAAATATACGAAACAAATTATTTTTTGATAACCCGTTTTACACGTTGCGAAATGGCTGTGATTAATTCGTATGAAATGGTATTGGCATTATGAGCCAAATCATTTGCCGTATGATTTGCGTCGAAAATTATGACTTCATCACCTTCACTGCAATCAATTCCTGTGACGTTCACCATAATCATGTCCATGCATACGTTTCCAATTAACGCTGCTTTTTTACCATTGATAACCACATATCCTTTGCCGTTACCATAAATACGACTGATACCATCGGCATGACCAATGGGCAGTGTGGCTGTTTTTAGGGAAGCATCACTTTTAAAGGCACGATTATAACCAACGGACTCACCTTTTTTGATATCATGGATTTGAGAAATGACCGATTTTAAACTTGCGATGGGTTTGAAGTTTTTGTCTTCTTTCTCTGAATTTCCAAATCCGTACAGACCTATTCCACTACGAACCATATCAAAATGTGCTTCGGGATAATTCAATATTCCGGAGGTATTGCACATATGAAGGATTGGCTGATACCCAAAGGTTGATTTAAATTCCATAATAATTTTTTTGAACGAATCAATTTGATGGAGTGTAAATTCTTTTTCATTTAAATCTTCACTTGCCGCCATGTGCGAAAAAATTGATTTCACTTTGATGGCATATGTGTTTTTTAATTTTGAATATATATCATCAATATCGCTTTCCAAAAAGCCAAGTCGATTCAATCCGGTATTGAATTTAAGATGTATTGGATAATTGTTTTGTTTCTCTGCTGTTGCCAATTCAAGAAATTCGGTTAAAACCTTCCTGTTGTATAAATTAGGCTCTAAACAATTTTCTATCAGCGATTTAAAACTTACAGATAAGGGATGCAATACTAAAATAGGCGTGGTGATCCCGGCTTTTCGAAGTGCAATGCCTTCGGAAGTATAGGCGACGGCAAAATAATCAACGCCTAAATTTTGAAGATAATTAGCGATTTCATTGGCGTCATTTCCATAAGCAAATGCTTTTACAACGGCCAAAAATTTGGTATTTCCGCTAATTTTAGATTTTAGGTATTCAAAATTATGTTTTAATGCCTTTAAATCGATTTCGAGAACGGTTTCTTGTGCTTTAGGCATTGGAATCTTTTGTTTTTGAGCTTACTTCTTCGGCATCATTGACCTTCATGTTTCTCACTTTATCACGTAGCATTGCTTTGTAAAATGCAGCACGACTTAATGGTTCGTATTCATCCACTTCACCAAGCAATACCAATGCATCACTTTTAGCTTTTCGGTAGCTGTATTGAGCCAAGTTTCCTGTCCGTGTACAAATAGCATGAACTTTGGTCACATATTCAGCGGTTGCCATTAAATGAGGCATCGGACCAAATGGATTACCCTTAAAATCCATATCCAATCCGGCAACAATCACTCTTATGCCTTTATTGGCTAAATCATTGCAGACACGAATAATCTCATCATCAAAAAATTGGGCTTCGTCAATTCCAACAACATCACAACCATCTGCTAAAATTGGAATATTGGCAGCTGCAGGAACAGGCGTAGAGCGAATTTCGTTGGCATCATGTGAGACAACCATTTCTTCATCATAACGAACGTCTATTGCTGGCTTAAAGATTTCGACCTTTTGTTTTGCAAATTGTGCACGCTTAAGCCTTCGAATTAGTTCTTCGGTCTTACCAGAGAACATCGAACCACAAATAACCTCAATCCACCCAAATTGTTCTTTAGGATTTACTGTATTTTCAAGAAACATTTTGTAATTTTAACACTAAAACGAAGTCAATCTACGTTTTTATAAAGGTGGCGTAAATTTATTAAAAATCAAAAGCATAAATCAGATTTAAAGTTAAAAAAGTTATGAAGAAGAAGTTGGAATCAGAATTGATGAGCATTGCCCATAGAATTTTGAAATTGAAAGGAAAAGAAGATGTATTAAAAATGCATACCGAAGTTGGACAGTTATATGAGAAGCTATCTGTTTTAAAATTTGCCCATGAAAATTTTGAACAAGGAATGCCTACTATAGGAAGCGATTCGTCATTTTTTGGAATGTTGGATGAGGCTTTCAATAATAAAATAAGTGACAATATAGAGCGTGAAGACAAAATCTATATCAATCTTGATGAGGTAGAGGATGACGGAATTATGGAACCTGTCATGGAAAAAATTAAGGATATGTTTGCCCAGATGCCACAAGAATCTGAAGATATAGATATTATTGTTGAGGAAGCAATTTCAAAAACTCCATCTGACAATCATGATTTTGATGCCATGACCGCCGATTTTAAGGACATACCAGTGTTTGACCCTGTCTCTACCAAGCAGCATGCGATGCGTGAGGAAGTGAAAAAATCATTCTCTTTAAACGACAAACTCAAAACAGGCGGACTCAATATCGGATTAAATGATAAGATTGCATTTATAAAACATTTATTTGATGGTAGCCGTGAGGATTACGATAGGGTTTTGTCTCAAATTAACACATCAGATTCTTACACCGAAGCTAAAAATCTTATTCAAAATATTGTGAAACCCGACTACAATAACTGGAAAGGGAAAGAAGAGTTTGAGGAACGTTTTATGGAGATTGTTGAAAGTAAGTTTGATTAATGAGTAAACTTTACATCGTTCCAACACCAATTGGAAATCTTAAGGACATGACCTTTAGAGCCATTGAGATTTTAAAGGAAGTCGATTTGATTTTGGCGGAAGATACGCGTACTTCAGGAAAACTGTTGAAACATTTTGAAATTGCTACACCCTCGCAATCGCATCACATGCACAATGAGCACAAAACAATTGCCAATTTGATTCAAAAAATAAAAAGTGGAACCAAGGTTGCCTTAATCAGTGATGCAGGAACTCCGGCAATTTCTGACCCAGGATTCTTATTGACCCGTGCGTGCATCGAGAATGGGATTGAAGTAGATTGTTTACCAGGAGCTACAGCATTTGTACCAGCTTTGGTAAATAGTGGATTGCCAAATGAAAAATTTGTCTTTGAAGGCTTTTTACCTGTAAAAAAAGGACGGCAAACCCGATTATTGCTTTTAGCCGAAGAAACAAGAACGATTATTTTTTATGAAAGTCCACATAAATTGGTTAAAACATTGACTAATTTCTGTGAGTATTTTGGAGAGGACAGAGCCGTTTCAGTATCAAGAGAGTTGACCAAACTATATGAAGAAACAATCAGGGGCACCGCAAAGGAAGTTTTGCAACATTATTCCGACAAACCACCCAAAGGTGAAATAGTAATCGTCGTTGGAGGCAAACCAAAAGAATAATCTTGGCCTCAAAAATTATTATGCATCATTAAGTTTATGGAAGAAACCAAACATTATGACGTCTTCGTCATCGGGACAGGCATAGCCGGTCAAACTGCGGCTAAAATCTGTGCTGAAAAAGGCATGAAAGTTGCCATGGCCGACAATCGAGCCTTTGGAGGAACTTGTGCCGTCAGAGGTTGTGACCCAAAGAAAGTGCTATTACAATTTTCCGAATTGATGCATAAGAGTCAATTACTAACAAATCACGGCGTGTCCACCTTGCCAAAAATAAAGTGGAAAGACGTACAAAAATTCAAATCTTCATTTACCGATTCCGTACCTGCAAGCACAGAAAAAAACCTGACAGAATTAGGAATTGAACTATACCACCAATCGCCAGTTTTTCAAAGTAAAAACCAAATTTTAGTTGAAGGCAAATTGATTTCAGCAGACACGTTTGTGATTGCCTCCGGAATGATTCCAAGAGAATTGGATATTGAAGGGAAAGAATATTTTAAGGTCAGTGATGATATTCTCAATTTAAAAAAATTGCCAAAATCGGCAATATTTGTCGGTTCGGGCTATGTAGGAATGGAATTCGCCTGTATGATGGCTACTATGGGATGTAAAGTGACCATGATTGAGCAAGATTCAAAACCACTGTCACAATTTGATGGTTTTTTAGTGGAGAAATTGGCCGCATACATTGAAACGATTGGAATAACATTCATTTACAACGCAGAAGTTACTTCAATTGAAAAATTAAAGAAGAATTTAAAAACACACTATCAACTAAAAGGAAAAAGTAAATCCATTCAATCAGAGAAGGTGTTCAATACAGCTGGCAGAATTCCTTCCACGGAATTGCTGGAACTCTCAAATGCTAATATAAAATCAGACCACAGTGGCGTGTTGGTAGATGATTTTCTACAAAGTGTTTCAAATCCTAATGTGTATGCCTGTGGCGATGTGAGTAGCAAGTCACTGCCTTTAACACCTCTTTCTGGATTACAGGGATATATTGTGGGCAATAATATCATCAAAGCGAACTCCAAAAAGTTTGAGGTGCCATGCATTCCATCGACCGTTTTTACAAACCCTAATCTTTCAAGTGTCGGCTATTCCGAAGAGGAAGCGACAAAACGCTATAAAAATGTGAAAGTGTTTAAAGGCGACGCCAGTGACTGGTACAATGCCAAGAAAGAAAACATTCCAGTTTATGCCTATAAAATTTTGGTGAATGAACGAACAGATGAAATAGTGGGAGCTCACTTGTTAAGTTCCCAGGCAAATGAAACTATCAATATATTTTCAATGGCCATTCAACAAAAAATGACTGTTGCAGAATTTAAAAAACAGATGTTTACCTATCCAAGCTATAGCATTGATCTAAAGAGTATGTTGAAAGACGAAGATTAAACAAATGCAGGATTTACTTGAGAAGATAAAACTATGCTCTATATGCAAAGACCATTTACCTCATGGCCCAAAACCTGTTGTGTCTGCACATCCAAGCGCAAAAATTGTTATTATTGGCCAAGCTCCAGGAACTAAAGTCCATGTATCAGGAATTCCATGGGATGACGCCAGCGGGAAACAACTCCGAAAATGGTTAGGTGTCACCGATGAAGAATTTTATGATGAAACCAAATTTGCCATTGTGCCTATGGGATTTTGTTATCCCGGAAAAGGAAAAAGTGGTGATTTGCCTCCTA
This sequence comes from Flavobacteriaceae bacterium UBA5544, assembly GCA_002426755.1. Taxonomy (GTDB): domain Bacteria; phylum Bacteroidota; class Bacteroidia; order Flavobacteriales; family Flavobacteriaceae; genus JBPOFM01. The sequence goes on along the minus strand of DINI01000019.1, from coordinate 291,943 downwards.
GACCTGAATGTGCACCACAATGGCATCAAAAGCTTTTGGATTTTATGCCAAATATTGAGTTGGTAATTTTAATTGGAATGTATTCACAGAAATATTATTTAAAACGCAAAGCAAAAAAGACCTTAACAGAAACAGTTGCCAATTATCAAGACTATTTGCCAATCTATTTTCCGTTGCCTCATCCATCACCTCGGAATCGGTTTTGGCTGGCAAGGAATCCTTGGTTTGAGAAAGAAGTTTTGCCGGAGTTGAAACAGAAAGTAAAATTCTTATTTCCATAATTTTGGAAAATTGAACTTTGTTTTAGTATTCTTAAGAAAACTTTCAATTTCTTTAATCGTTGCTTTAGGATATAACAATCTTAAAAAATAATTTGCAATATTTTATGAGTGCCAATTGAGTTTAAAATTACTGCTATTGCTATGAATTTTAAATATGTTTCCATAATTCGATAAATTTGATGCCAATCTATCTCTGTCCAATCAATAGTATTAAGACATGGATTTAAAGAATGGATTAAATTAGCTTTATTATAATTCAAACCTAGCACAATGAATTATTATTTAAAAGGACACATAAAAACCTCACAATTTCTGGCAAGGTTTATAAAAATCATTCGTGAATTCGTGGCAAAAAAATGAGATTCCTGCCGTCGCAGGAATTAACCATGTTTCCCTTTCCCCCAACCATGTTTCCCCAAATACTGATTCCCACTTTCCACAGCACCTTCTTCAATACTTGTTCCCATCGAATCATTCCAGCGGTTGAGATATCCAAAAAGAGAAATCACTCCCAGCATTTCAACAATTTCACCTTCGTTCCAATGGGTTCGCAATCTAATTTTAATGTCTTCATCTACCGCATTCGGCACTTGTGAAGCGGCCAAACTAAAATCTAAAGCGGCGCGCTCGGCTTTAGAAAATGCTGGATGTGTGCGGTATTCCCAAATATTATCCAATTGTTCTTGCGCTGCACCATAACGTTCAGCGGCTCTGATGGCGTGCGCTTGGCAATAGCGACACCCAGTGGCATTACTACTGACCCAAGCAATCATGCGTTTGAGAGCCGAAGTGACGCGACCTTCATTGGCCATCACGGCTTTGTTGAGATTGATGAATGCTTTACTAATGGCGGGACGACGTTGCATGGTGAGCACCGAATTTGGGCAAAATCCCAAGGTCTCATTAAAGAATTCTGCCAACTCTCTGGTCTCTAAATCATGGTCTGCAGATAATGGTGTTACTAATGGCATATTTTTGTTTTTTAGTAGTATTTTTGAATAGACAATAAACGAAAAAAACTTAACTTATGGACCATAAAGTAGTCACTCATTGGAAAGGAAACTCACAATTTGAATCAGATAACCCAAGTGGAAAAACCCTTTTTATGGATACGTCTGAAGAACATGGCGGTCATAATTCAGGATTCCGTCCAAAAGCCATGATGCTTTCTGCGCTTGCTGGTTGTTCGGGATTGGATGTCGTGTCTATTTTGGACAAAATGAAAGTGAAAATATCGGATTTTAGAATGGATACCTATGGCGAATTAACGGAGGAACATCCAAAATATTACCACACAGTAACTGTTGAATACCATTTTTATGGTGAGAATTTAGAAGAATCAAAAATCAAAAAAGCAGTCGATTTATCCATTGAAAAATATTGCGGTGTGATGGAAATGTTCCGCAGATTTGCCAAAGTCAATACCTCAATCCATTATCACAACAAATAAAATGCGTTGGACGCTTAAACCAAAACCAGAATCGTTTAAAATCAAACAATTGTCAGAATCCCTTCAAGTGGATGAGACTGTTGGCACTTTGCTAATTCAGCGCGGTATAGAATCTTACGATGATGCTAAACAATTTTTCAGACCTAGTTTAGAAGATTTGCATAATCCATTCTTGATGAAAGATATGGACAAAGCAGTCGAACGTATTGAAAAAGCGATTGCCTACAATGAAAACATTTTGGTCTTTGGCGATTATGATGTGGATGGTACCTCGTCCGTCGCTCTGATGTCGTCCTACTTAAAAACCAGAACTGAAGCCGTTGCTACCTACATTCCGGATAGATATGAAGAAGGTTATGGGGTGTCTTATATGGGAATTGATTTTGCACACGACAATGATTTTACATTGATTATTGCTTTGGATTGTGGCGTAAAGGCGGTCGAAAAAGTAGCGTATGCCAAAGAAAAAGGTATTGATTTTATTATTTGCGACCATCACAGACCAGGAAATGAATTGCCAAAGGCGATTGCGGTTTTAGACCCGAAACGGACTGATTGCGATTATCCTTATGATGAATTGTGTGGGTGTGGTGTGGGTTTTAAATTGATTCAAGCACTCGCATCCAATGATGGAAAAACCATTGAAGATTTAGTAGAGTATCTCGATTTGGTGGCGACGGCGATTGGCGCAGACATTGTTCCCATTACAGGAGAGAATCGAACCTTGGCGTATTTTGGATTGCAGGTCATCAATCAAAACCCACGACCAGGAATCAAAGCTATTCTTGCTCAAGTCAAAAAGAAAGAACTCACCATCACCGATGTTGTTTTTATCGTGGCCCCTCGTATCAATGCCGCAGGACGTATGAAGCACGGCAATCATGCGGTGACGTTGTTAACGGAAACTGATTTTAATCTCGCAGTGAAGTATGCGATGGATATTGAACTATTCAATTCAGATAGAAAAGAAGCTGACCAACAAATCACCAAAGAAGCATTGTTGCAAATAGAATCCAATAATGAACAAGACGGCTTTACAACGGTTGTTTATAATGATTCGTGGCACAAAGGCGTCATCGGAATTGTAGCGTCTCGATTGATAGAAACGTATTACAGACCTACGTTGGTTTTTACAAAAAGCGGTGATAAGTTAGCGGCTTCGGCACGTTCCGTGTCTGGTTTTGATGTTTATAATGCACTAGAAGCTTGTAGTGACCACATCGAACAATTTGGCGGCCATAAATATGCCGCTGGATTGACATTAAAAGCTGAAAACTATGAGGCTTTTAAACAGGCATTTGAAGATGAAGTGTCAAAAACCATTGACAAATCTCTTTTAACTCCTGAAATCAGAATTGATACACAAATCGAATTGAGAGACATTACACCAAAATTTTATCGCATACTAAAACAATTTGCGCCGTTTGGACCAGGAAATATGACACCAATTTTCATGACCGAAAACTTAAAAGATACTGGCTACGGCAAATGTGTAGGTGAAGATGATAAACATTTAAGGATTTCAGTCACTCAACCCAAAGCAGATAAAATCGTGGCCATTGGTTTTAACCTGGGTGACAAATGTGATTTGATTACGAATCAAAAATCTTTCAAAGCGGTGTATTCCATTGATGAAAATGAATGGCAAGGCAATGTAAGTTTGCAATTGAAATTGAGGGATATTAAAGAATAATTAATATTGTTACCTCATTTTTCACGAATTGATAAAAGTGGATTTACCTCCAATTTATTTTATTGAAATCTGAAATAGCAACCGTTCTTGTCTTATTTTTGCATAGAATTTTAATATTAAACCTTTTCGGATTCAACTCAAAACATATCCAATATAAGGTTTTAAAATTATGGAGAAACCTACCAAAAAAGACCCATACGCCGCACTGCGCTTCAGGGAATTCAATATTTTTTTATTAGTCAGATTTGCGCTTGTATTCGGATGGTCCATGCAGTTTATTGTCATTGAATGGGAAGTGTATTCTTTGACAAAAGACCCATTATCGTTAGGGGTTATTGGACTGATGGAAATCATTCCCGCGCTTTCCATGTCCTTGTTTGCCGGTCATATTGCCGACCAGCGCGAAAAGCGAAATCTGTTGGCCATCTGTATTGCCGCATTTTCGTTGATTAGCTTTGGATTGTTTTTACTGACGTGGCCAACCATTGTTTCGGATTGGTCCACAAAAACCATTTTGTACTGTATTTACGCCCTTGTTTTTTTCGGTGGATTTGTACGTTCTTTCTTCGGGCCGACCATATTTTCGTTGGTCGCATTGATTGTTCCGAAAAAAGCCTATCCCAACGCCGCCACATGGAGCAGCTCCACTTGGCAAATGGCATCAGTATTGGGACCGGCGTTTGCAGGTTTTTCTATTAACTGGATTGGTGTGCATTGGACGTTATGTTTTGTTTTTGGATTGGTCATGTTCTCATTAATGGTCCTGTTTCGAATAAAGAAAAAACCGGTGTTGAATCCAAAAATCGGCGAACCTATTATGGATAGTTTAAAGGAAGGCATTCGATTTGTGTTTAAAACCAAAGCCATTTTAGGAGCGATTACATTGGATATGGTCGCGGTTCTTTTTGGAGGTGCCGTGGCATTGTTGCCCGTGTTTGCGCAAGACATCCTCAAAGTTGGACCCGAAGGATTTGGCGTATTGAGAGCAGCTCCTGCAGTTGGTACTTTTTTGATGCTCATCCTCACGGCCTACATACCTATCAGTAAAAATGCAGGAATGAAATTGTTGGCGGCCGTATTCGGTTTTGGCCTTTGTATTATTGTTTTTGGTCTCTCATCCATTTTTTGGATTTCAGTGGTGGCATTATTCTTTAGTGGCGTTACCGATGGTGTTTCAGTGGTGGTAAGGCAAACCATTTTACAAATTAAAACACCCGACCACATGAGAGGCAGGGTCTCTTCCGTCAATTCTATGTTTGTTGGGTCTTCCAATGAATTGGGCGCGTTTGAAAGTGGTCTCACCGCCAAATTAATGGGAACTGTCCAAGCGGTGGTGTTTGGAGGAACAATGACATTGCTGACTGTCATAACGACGGGAATTGTATCACCTTCATTCCGAAAACTGGATTTAACAAAGGATATAGAGGAACACGAAAAAGAAGGTTAATAGTCTTTTCGTTTTCAGAACTTTTAGTACAAAACCATAATTTTATTAATCATCCGAAGTAAAGAATTTGTTTTTGTAAAACGAGTATATTTATAGCTATGAAAAGCAAAGTGTGTTCGTTTTTACTATTGTGTACTGCACTAATTTTTACGAATTGCAATCAAGGTGAATCTTATGTAGATGTGCGTGGCATCGATTATGCTGGAGCGCAAAGCTGTATACAGTGTCATAAAACGATATCGGATTCTCATTTTCAAAGCTCTCATTTTGGCGCCACTGCTTTGGCAACTAATAAAAGTGTGCTTGGTGATTTCTCTGAAGATAATCATGTATTTTACTATGATGATAGCACCAAAGTAGTCATGGAGAAACGAAGGGATAAATTCTACCAGGTGCTGTATAAAAACAATGCAGAAATTAAAGCGTACCCCATGTCAATTGTTTTTGGGAAAACAAACGCCCAAACTTCTGTTTTTTGGCATAACAACAACACTTATGAACTTCCAATTTCATATTATGCTGCTATAAAAAAGTGGGGAACAAGTCCAGGATTTCCATATGATAAGCCTTATTTTGATAGAAAGGTCATTAAGGATTGTTTTGCTTGTCATAGTTCAAATGCAAGTAGTAGAATGTTAAATATAAATTCTGATGACAAAAACTTTATGTCTATGGATGTCGAAGATATCATAAACCCAAAAACTATTGTTTTTGGTGTCGATTGTGAACGTTGTCATGGACCAGCACAAATGCATGTGGAGTATCAAAAAAATAATCCCCACATCAAAACCGCAAAATTTATCCCCTCTTTTAAAAACATGAGCAGACAACAAAGACTTGATGCATGCGCACTTTGTCATTCGGGGAATAAGGGAATGAAAGTAAAATCACGTTTTGATTATAAACCTGGGGAGCCTCTTACGGACTATTTCAGAAGCTCATTTGCTATTCATGATACGCTTAATATAGATGTGCATGGAAATCAATTTCAACTCCTCTCACAAAGCAAATGTTTTATCAATAGTGAAACAATGGATTGTATGAGCTGCCACAACCCACATAATCAAAACAAAAAAAGTTTAGACTCCTATAGTGTGGATTGCATGAATTGCCATAGAAATGTGCAACATGCAACATCAGAATTAAATTCGTTATCAAAAAACATGATTGAATCCAATTGCATTGATTGTCACATGCCTAAAAAAGCGTCTAATGCAATTCGTTTCAATCTATCGCTAGATTCCTTGTACTCAAATTACACTTTGCGCACCCACAGAATTGGTATTTATAATAAAGAAGAAAAGGAATAATTACTTTTTAAACGTTTTCAGTTCAAACGTTTCACCATCAAAAACACCATAGGTATAATATGAAATCCAATCGCCAAGGTTGATGTATGTGGAGGTGTTGTTTAACTTAATTTCCAAAGGCAAATGACGATGACCAAACACAAAATAATCTCTGTGTTTTTCTTCACATTTCTTTTTGGAATATTGTACCAGCCATTCATTGTCTTCACCCAGAAATTTGGCATCCTCATCACCAGAAATCAACTTGTTTTTGACAGACATATATTGCGCCAACTTTACGCCCCAATCGGGATGCAACCATCGAAACAACCATTTAAAGAACGGATTGGTAAACACTTTTTTCATCCGTTTATACCCTTTGTCATAAGGACCTAAACCATCACCATGGCCAATGAAAAAAGTAGTATCATTAAAAGTGAATTCTTTGGGTTCGTGGTAGACAGGAATATTCAATTCGTCTTCAAAATAACCATGCATCCATAAATCGTGGTTGCCAACAAAGTAGTAAATGGGAATCCCTGAATCACTGATTTCAGCGAGTTTCCCCAAAGTTCTTGTAAATCCTTTTGGAACGACAGTTTTATATTCAAACCAAAAATCGAACAAATCACCAAGCAAAAAAATAGCCGCCGCATCTTGCTTCACTTCGTCCAACCAAGCCACAAATTTTTGTTCTCGAGGACGTGAAAGTTCTGATGATGGTGCGCCTAAATGGTTATCGGAGGCAAAGTATATCTTTTTTCCTTGTGGAATGTTCATATAGTAAATATAAAGATTTTAGCCACGAATTCACGAATGATTTTGATTGATGAACATAAAATAGAATGTTCAGTCTTTGCACTGCAGACTGCGACCGATTTGGGTATTCTAATTGTCCGAGGCATACCATTCAGCAAAACTGGTATCAGTCTCTTGCAATTTCAAAGAATGAAGTTGTATGTTTTTTGGTAAATACTTCTTTATTTTTTCTGCGAAATCAATCACCATCATTTCACTTGTTGGCTGATAATCCACCAATAATACGTTATGGCCTCTGTCTTCCAATTCTTTAGCCAGTTCTACATGGGGCGTATTTTTATTAAAGACGGTCGCGTGGTCAAACACATCCACGATTTCTGTTTTAACGATTTTCTTCAAATCGCTAAAATCGATGACCATTCCATATTTGACATTTTGGGTATCTGAAATAGGGCTGCCAATAACGGTTACCGACAGTTTGTAACTGTGTCCATGCACATTCTTGCACTTGCCATCATAGCCATATAATGCGTGGCCGGTTTCAAAAGAAAATTGTTTCGTAATGCGAATGGTGTTCATGATGATTTCATTTTCAGTGCAAAGATAATCGTTTTGTAAAAGCAATTCGTTTTTAGACTACATTTGCCCGTTTTTTAAACGGAAGAGATTTATGAATACCCTTTTTGAAGAGATAGAGTTTGTTGTAAATCCTTTGTATGAGCGAATCATAGAAGACATCGTTGCCAACAAATATGCGATTGTAGAAGACTTTTTTACGTCAGAAGAAGTATTGGTGTTACGAAATTCTTTGCTTGAAAAACATGAAGAAGACCGATTTAAAAAAGCAGCCATTGGCAACCGAACCAATGAAGTCATTGCAAAATCCATTCGCGGAGACGTTATTTTATGGATAGACGAGTTGAAAGCAAACACCGCAGAACTGCTATTCTTCAATAAAATAAACAATTTGGTCTCTTATCTGAACAAAACCTGTTTTCTGGGAATTTTACATAAAGAATTTCATTATGCATTGTATCCAACAGGGACATTTTATAAACGTCATATCGATACGTTCCAAAATGATGACAGGCGAAAACTGTCTTTTGTTTGTTACTTGAATGAAGATGGTTGGTTGCCTGAAAATGGTGGCGAATTGGTATTATATCTCAATGAAAATGGTCAAGAAGTGGAAAAGGTAATTTATCCGTTTCCTGGTCGTGTGGTCGTTTTTGAAAGTCAAATCATTGAACACGAAGTAAAACCAGTGAATACCGAACGATTGAGCATTACAGGTTGGCTCAAAACACGCTAGATTATTTGTTTTTTCTTCGGTTATAGAAATAAATCACAATCAATACGATTGCAAGAATTAAGAACAAACCGTTACCACTTAAAAATTCCATAACGTCCATTTAAAATCGTTTTATTTTGAACAAATGTAATTGATTTTACAATACGAGTTCATAGCAGTAAAACGGAAATTCACTTTGCTTTGGGAAATAAATTTCCCCTAATCGTTGATAACCTCGGAGTTCATAAAATTTCTGGTTCCTATAATTTTGTGAAAAAGTATCCAATCGAACGGATTGCATTTTATGTTGTCTTGAAGTTGTCTCTGCAAAATCCATCAATTGTTGGGCAAGCCCTTTCCCCTGATAATTAGGATGAATCGCCAAACGATGGATATACACATTGTTTTCATTTTTGGTCAACCATTGTATGGGAATGTATTCCTCATCCATCAAGGTTGAAATGACAATGCAGCCAATAATGTTTTTATCTTGCTCCAAGACGAATAATTCCCCTCTTTCAACATCATGCTCAAAAGCCAAACGATTGGGATAATGTTCATTCCACTGAAAAACACCATTGGAAATCATGAACTCAGCACATGCTTTTGTGAGTTTTAGAATAGCATCAATATCTGTAAACGTAGCGTTACGAATCATTTATAATGTTTACTTTTGCATTAATTTTAGGTAAATTTAGTTTTAATTTTTGAACATGAAGAATATTTTAGTCCCAGTCGGTTCATCCAAAAATGCCGTAAGTCATTTGCAATACGCAGTTGACTTTGCCAAGGAATTTGGTGCAAAATTATATGTGATACAAATATTTAATGTGTACACGAAAGCGGGAACTATGATGAAGGTGGACCATATTTTGGAGCGTGAGAGTATGGAGTTTTTAAAATCGCACGTTGCTAATGTGGATACAAAGGATGTCGAAGTAATCGTTAAGACCTTCAAAGGAAAACTCATCGACACGTTGGAGTTGGTTTGTCAAGCGGCTGATATCGATTTGATTTTGATTGAACCTAGGACAACTTCAATTAAGGATGAAGTGTTTTTGGGAGAAACATCTGGCAAAATCATAAAGAGAACTAATATTCCGGCTTTGATAGTTCCTGAAGGTTATGCATTCAAGCCAATTGAAAATATTTTAATGGCATTAAAATCTGCAATTGTTAAAAAGGAAAATTCACTAGGGCCCTTAAAGGATATTCAAAATAAATTTAAGGCTAAAATCAATTTGCTATTGGTTAAAACACCATTTCACAATGAAGGTGATTTTGATGTCAATAAAGAACTGTCAAATTTAATTTCTGAAACCATTTATTCGGAAAATCCATCAACCTACCAAGGGGTTCTGGAGCATTATAAAACAAACGACCCAGACATGCTTTGTGTCGTAAGGCGTAAGCGAGGCTTTTTCACTAAACTTTGGGAAAACAGCACCATACTAAAAAAAGATTTTTATACTAACTTGCCAGTATTGGTGTTGAGTGGGTTGAAATGATAATTATACAAATTTTGAGTTGTACAAATTATTTAGAAACCACCATTATTTAAGTTTTTTTACTACTTTCGCCAATATCTTTTGGGGATGTAGCTCAGTTGGCTAGAGCGTTTGGCTGGCAGCCAAAAGGTCGTGGGTTCGAGCCCCATCTTCTCCACAAGTATAAGCAACAATGATTATTTATTGTTGCTTTTTTTATGCGAAAAAGAGTCCAAATATCGACAAAAAGCAAAAAAATCAGATTAAAATGCATTTTTTTTGCTTTTTTAAAACCAACCTCGATTTTTTTTCGTAAAGTTGTATATGTTTTAAGACCCCCAACGATGAAACATTTACTGCTTTTTACCTACTTTATAGGGTTATGCCTATATAGCCAGAACCCTGTATTTAATCCCGACACAAGTAAGGGACAACTTTATGAATACGCTGAATTTACTGATGTCGGTCAGAAAGAACTGAACATCCATCAAGTTCAAGAAAATGCGTCATTTGAGTATAATTCCCTAGATTCAGAAAACCACAGTGTTGGTTTTACTACTGATAATTATTGGCTGCGGTTTCAATTGCAAAATACCAATGACCAATCAAAAGTCTATTATCTAGAGACAGCCAGACCAATAACGGATGTTGCGGAATTATATCAATTGGATGGCAATAAAATTTCAAGTTTTAAAAGTGGCGACCAAATTGCTTTTAATGAGCGACAGGTAAAACATCGTTCTACAATTTTTAAAATTGAGCTTCCTGCTCAAAATGTTCAGCAGTTTTATTTGCATGTCAAAAGTGATGGTGAAACCATTAATTTACCATTAACTTTATATAATGAAGCTGATTTTTGGCAAGTTAATTACAAACAGCAATTGTTTTTAGGGCTGTTTTATGGCTTACTGTTTCTTGCGGGAATTATCTATCTGTTCTTTTATACCAGTTTAAAGGAAAAATCATTTCTATACTATGGGCTGTATGTATTCTCAATTGCATTCATGCAAGCGTCGCTTGATGGATTGATTTTTCAATATATATTTCCAGAAGGAGGTTTTATAAATAGCAGAGCAGTGATGATTACTGCCCTGTTGTCCAATTTTTTCCTCTTAAAATATTGTGAATACTTTTTACAAGTCCATGAAAGGCTTTCAACATTCAAAAAAGCATTCAATACTATTTATGTTGTTTTAGCGGTATTGTTTATTATGATATTTGTCAATCAAAAAACGTTAGAATTAATTTACCCAATCAGTAATTTAAACGGTCTAATTAGTCTGATTTTGATTCTCACTACTGTTTTTGTTATGCGCTTCAAAAGAATGTCCATTGACCCATATTTCTCAATCGGTATTTTCTTCCTTGTGATTGGATTGTTGGGTTTTGTAATGAACAATTTGAGTTTGCTTCCAAACAATTTTTACACGCTGAACAGTGCTAAGTTTGGCTCTGGTTTTGAAGTTATTTTCCTATCGTTGTCGATGACAAATTTAATAAGGAAATTAAGGGTTGAAAAAGAAAAATCACAAGAAGAAGCCTTGCAAAAATCACAAGAAATAAGTCAGTTAAAAACTTATTTTATGTCCAACATGAGTCACGAATTAAGGACACCAATCAATGCTATTATGGGAATTGCAGAAATGCAGTTGAGTGAACAGACCAATAATGAAGAACGCAAGCAATTCGAAATCATAAAAAACGCCTCGTTAAGTCTGTTGAGCAACGTGAATGACATACTCGATTTTGAAAAGATTGAGAAGAATGAACTTCAGCTTAGCAATGAAAATTTTAACCCATCAATTGCACTTCATCAAATCAGTAACAATTGGAAAATTGAAGCCGAGAAGAAGGGACTTTATTATGAATTTGAGATGGATTATGAGATTCCGGCTCTAGTTCACGGCGATTCTGAACGTTTTGTGCAAATAATTAATAACATATTGGGGAATGCCGTGAAATTCACAAATGAAGGCGGAATTTCATTAAAGCTTCGATGCAATCAACAGCCTGGAGACATTTGCCGTTTTTCGTTTAATGTATCAGATACAGGCATCGGAATGAGTTCAGATGCGAAAAAGAATGTATTTGACAGCTTTAATCAAATGCGATTGAACCACAAACGACAATTTGGAGGTATTGGGCTTGGGCTGACGATTGTAAGACATTTGGTTGAGCTTTTTGACGGCAAAATTATCATTGAAAGTGAAGAAGGAAAAGGGACGGAAGTTTTTATAGACTTACCATTGAAATGTGTTGCCAATGCACAAAAACATACAAATAAATTTTTAGAAACATTAAAAAGCACTAAATCCTTACATGTATTGGTTGTAGAAGACAATCTTATGAACCAAATGGTGATGCGTAAGTTATTGAACAGTTCGCCTAATGTGAGTTTTGCAGTGGTCAACAATGGAACAGAAGCTTTGGATGCCTTGAAAAAAGATGTGTATGATATGGTATTGATGGATTTGCAAATGCCAGTTATGGATGGATATGAAGCCACAAAAATCATTCGCAGTGGTGAACTTGGAAAAACTATTATGGAAATTCCAATTATTGCGGTTACTGCAGATGCTATGCAAGAAACAAGGCAACGTGTTTTAGACCTAGGAATGAATGATTACATGACCAAACCTGTAAATAAAGACTTATTGTTTGAAAAAATGTACCAGTGCAGTGATGGCTTGCTAAAAATTGCTTGAAAATCAGATGATCACTTTTTCGACAAAATCAATATGAGGATTGCAAATTTCAATAATCAATTTCTTTAATTCAATAGAAAAGTCAGCGATGGTTTCTTGAGAAATGTTACTGTCTTTTGTCGCCCCTCGGCCTGTTTTATCTTTTTTTGAGAATTTCAAAAAATAATCTCCTTGAAGATTTTTAAATGAAATGATTCCACCTTCAACATAATTTGAAAAAGATTGCAGTTCATTCAACATATATGCATAGGTTAGCACCTGAAAACTTTTGCTGTAGGTGTCGTAGTCGGTTGTAATGTCCTCCCAATTGACTACTTCAACTTTGTTTTGCTCCACTTTTCCTGTTTTATAATCGATGATTCGGGTTACGCCATTGAATTCATCAATTCTGTCAACTGTTCCTTTTAGATATACAGGAAATCCAAGTTCTGGAATTGGAATTGGGACTCTGATTTCTTTTTCCAAAGCAATAATCTTGATGATATTTCCGGCCTTAACGGTTTCAAGTTCTTTATTAAGGAAATTGTTTACGTAACGTTTTGCAATTTCAAATATGATTAGGTTTTTACCCTTTGTAATATCGCCTTCTTTGTAACAAGACTTAAAATGCTTCTCTACTGTAGTCTCAATGGAAGATTTCATCGTCTCCAAGTGTTGTTCGGTCAAGACTTCGTTCAAAATAGGAATATAAAAATCTTCCAAAGTTTCGTGGATGACTGTTCCGAGTGTGTTGGCAGCAACAGTTTCTTCTACCTCGTCATAGCTTTTGATGCCTAAAATCTTTTCATAGTAAAAATCTATCGGATTACGAATATAATTGGTCAATGAGGATGGAGAAAACCCTTTTTCTGCGATAGATTTTATCGTATGTAAAACATTGTCCGTTTTTTTAATTACTTTGAGCTGATGAACGATAGATGGAACTCTTGGTGATACAATATAATGATTGATCGGGTGCAAATTTTCAATTTCCAATTGCGTAATAAATCGGCTTTTTTCACCACCATTTAATACGTCTGGCTCTGTATTATAGAGAATGTATATGTTTTTGGCACGTTGCAGCAATCGATAGAAGTGATAAGTATAAACGGCATCTTTTTCTTTGTAGGTTGGTAATCCATTTTCCAGTTTTACGTCAAAAGGAATAAAGGAGTTGTTGCTTTTCCCGGCGGGAAGAATACCTTCATTGACGGAAGAAATGATAACAGTCTCAAAATCCAGCACACGAGATTCCAACATTCCCATAATCTGAAGCCCTTGCAAAGGCTCTCCTTTAAAATCCAACGTTTCACTTTTAAGAAGCTCTTTGTAGAGGCTCAATAGGGTACTGATATTATTAATGTGATGATATGTTGTGTTAAGTGACTGCAACTCGTTAAAAATCTCATTAAAACGAAATAAGTACTCCAATGCCAATAGGTTGCTTGACTTTTCTATATCCAAAAAATCTTTTATTGTTAAAATCAGTCTTGAGCAATTCTTAATAGCCGTGTCAGGACTGTCATTCCAGGAATCAAAGATTAAGTCAATGACATTGACTTTTTCTTTTGCCAACTCCCTCAATTTGTTATGGGAAAGATAAACGATGTTGTTGTTTTGAATGTGTTGAACAATAGAGTCGGAATAGTTTTCACTGTCTAATCCGAATAGAGGTTTGATGAATTGATGTGATAAAATTGAAATCACATCTTTATAATAGAATGTCGACGACGTTTTTTTGTGTATCTGGAATAGTTCTTCAAATAACGACGCTAATGGCACTGATTTTATGGGTAGTCCCATGGTTATATTGATAGCGTCAATTCCCTTTGGAATGCTATTTAATAATGGCATCAATAATGTTTCGTCTCCAAGAACAACAGCGGTGTTGTTAACATTAAGTTGTTTATTTTGGATGTTGTTTAGTAATTCTCCAATATATTTTACTTGACCAACATTTTTTGGAGTTCCAATAACTTCAATATTTTTTTCTGATTTATAATGTGAAGAAATCCAATTGAATAGATGTTGTTCAAAATACGACCAATCGCTTTTATGTGAACGCATAAATAAGCCCGCATCATGAATTGGGTTATTTATGAATGTTTCGTCTATGTCCCAATAAATTAAAGCCAGTTCTTGCTGCAATAACTCCTGAATGATAATTTCTTCTGCCTTATTCAAGGCGTTAAACCCAATAAACACATGCTTTTTATTTGTATTGGAAGCTATATAATGCTCTAATCCATCTACAGCTTCTCTATATACCAAGCCTTGGTACCCTTTTTTAAGAGCAATCAATTTGTCTCTTAGCTCATGATAATATGTTTTCAAACGTGTCCAAAATGAAATATAATTTTTAACCGAATCCGTCTGTTCTATTGCAAGTGACCAATGATTTAGCTCTTTAATGGCTTTTAAATAATCAAATATAGAATCAGGAGGAATTAGATAACGGTCAATCTCATTAAAATCTTGGAGGAGTAATTGTGCCCATTTGGAAAAAGAGTCAAATGGTTCAATCTGCTCTTTGGGCGTAATCGTTAAATAGACTTCATAAAACTCAAAAAGCAGTTCAGTATTTGAACTATATTTTAAATCTGATAGGTTTTCGACGAACTCTTCAATAGAAATTATTTCTGGAGCAAATAAAGTTTTATTAAGGTTTATGGAAAGGTAATGAGTTAAAAAGACACCCGCTCTCTTACTAGGAAGAACGAAAGTTAGTTGAGAGAAATCAACCTCTTTTTTTTGTAAATCAACTATAACATCCTCAATAAAACTTGTCATAGTATAAAAATAAAAAACGCCCCGATATTCGGAGCGTTTTTCAACTTATTTATTTTTAAAAGAAATTAATCTTTAAGAAAAGAAATTAATCTTTAAGTTTAACTTCAACACGTCTGTTGTTGGTTCTACCAGCAGCAGTTTTGTTAGAATCGATTGGGTTTTCTTCACCAAATCCTTTTGCAGTCAAACGATCTTTGTCAATTCCATTAGCAATCAACCAATCTCTTACAGCATTAGCTCTTCTTTCAGATAACAATTGGTTTGATCTGTCAGAACCTACACTATCAGTATAACCTTCAAGAGCAAAGTTAGCTTTTGGATATTCTTTGAAGATCGCATTCATAGACTCTAAAGTTTGGATAGATTCTTTTTTGAATGTTGCTTTACCAGTATCAAACAAGATAGTTCTAGCATATTCATTCAATTGTTTCATAACCTCAACAGTAGGCTTAACTTCAGGACATCCGTTGTTAGCAACAGTTCCTTTTTCGTTAGGACATTTATCGTCTTTGTCTAATACACCATCTCCGTCAGTATCTGGCCAAGGGCAACCTTTGTTAGCAGCAGGACCAGCTTGGTTAGGACATTCGTCATCTTTATCAGCAACACCATCACCATCCGCATCAGGACAACCAGCTAAAGCTTTAAGACCAGCTACAGTTGGACAAGCATCCTTATTGTCTGGAACACCATCACCGTCAGCATCAGGACATCCGTTGAATTCAGCTAAACCAGCTTCATTAGGACAATCATCTTTAGCATCTTCAATTCCGTCACCATCAGAATCAGGACATCCATTGAATGCAGCTAAACCAGCAACTTCTGGACAAGCATCATCTTTGTCGTAGATACCGTCACCATCTGTGTCTTTTCCACCAAATTTGATAGCCAATCCAACAGTATGTTGGAAATGTTTTGGTAAATAATCTTCAAAGGCATGTTTGTATGATGACTGAACTGTAAGACCAATGTTTTCAGAGAACCATAGGTTAAAACCTGCAGTACCATTTAAAGTACCAGCTCCAATTTCGTCAACCCAAGTGTAACCTCCACCAACACCTAAATAAGGCTCAATCCAAGAAGATTTTAATAAACTTCCAAAACTATATTTAACAGTACCATCAACTGCATAGTAGGATAAATCGTTAGCCGATGAATCACCAATTTTGTCAATTTCATTGATTGATCCAGCAACAGATAGTATAAATCCATCACTTAAATATCTAGAAACAGAGATTGAAGATAAAGAAGGTAAATAATTGTAGTGGTCAGAGACATTGAAGTACTCGTCAAAGTACTCGCCCAAGGGTGCAGTCTCTCCAACAGGATATAAATCAACCGCATTGGCACCAACTCCCAGAGCCCAAGGATTGTTCTCATCTTGTGCATTAGCGTTGCTGAAGCTCAATAAAAGCAACGTTGCAATAAATAATCTGCTAAGATTTTTCATATTCTAATAATTTAATTTTAAGTGTTAATTGTAAACAAAAGTAAGTTGTTAAATTATATTAACAAAGACAAATATATAAAAATATTGATTATTTGCCCTAAAATATACCTTTTTGGATTGATTTTAAATAATTTCTAAAGCTTTACCCACTTTGGTAAATGCAAAAATGGCTTTGTCTAAATGCTCTTTTGTATGGGCGGCAGATAGTTGCACCCGAATCCTAGCTTTTTCCTTTGGCACTACAGGAAAAAAGAAACCGATGACATATATGCCTTCCTTTAATAGCATTTTAGCCATTGTTTGAGAGAGTTTTGCATCATAAAGCATCACAGGAACAATGGCAGAATCGCCATCAATGATGTCAAACCCGGCTTTTTTTAATCCGGCTTTAAAATATGCTGTATTTTCGTCCAAAGTATCGCGTAAAGAAGTATCATTTGCGAGCATTTCAAACACTTTAATAGAAGCGCCTACAATTGCTGGAGCTAAAGAGTTTGAAAACAAGTAAGGTCTAGACCGTTGGCGTAACATATCTATAATTTCCTTTTTGCCCGTGGTGTAACCTCCCATGGCGCCACCTAGTGCCTTACCTAGTGTACCAGTTATAATGTCGATATGCCCCATAACACCTTTTTCTTCAAGTGTTCCACGGCCAGTTTCTCCAATAAATCCGGCTGCGTGACATTCGTCAATCATAACCAAAGCATCATACTTGTCTGCCAAATCACAGATTTTATCCAAAGGAGCAACTAATCCATCCATAGAAAACACACCATCTGTTACAATGATTTTAAATCGAGAACCTCTATCGTTGGCAGCAATAAGCTGCTCTTCCAAATCTTTCATATCACTGTTCTGATAGCGATAACGAGCTGCCTTGCACAAACGAACGCCATCAATAATGGAAGCATGGTTTAAAGAATCTGAAATGATAGCATCTTCTTCACCCAATAAAGGTTCGAATACACCACCATTGGCATCAAAGGCTGCCGCATATAATATGGTGTCTTCTGTACCGTAGAAATCTGCAATTTTTTGCTCCAATGTTTTATGGATATCTTGGGTTCCACAAATAAAACGCACCGAAGACATTCCGAAACCGTGAGTGTCCATTGCATCTTTTGCAGCCTGTATGACTTCCGGATGAGAAGAAAGGCCTAAATAGTTATTAGCGCAAAAATTTAAAACGGTCTCGCCAGTGGTAAGTGTGATTTCTGCTCCTTGCGGCGAAGTAATAATGCGTTCTTCCTTGTAGAGTCCGTCATCTTTGATGTTCTGTAGTTCTTGTTGTAAGTATTGTTGGATTTTTCCGTACATGAGTTTGTAGAGTTTATTGCAAATTTAAAATTCTTTTACTTGAATGTCCTCATTAATATAAATCAATATTTTTTTTGTGACTTTAAAATCCATTTCTTCCAAAACAGATTGATAGCTCAATAATTGTTGTAAATGGGACGGTTTTTCAAGACCAGTTTTATAGTCCATTATGACTGTTTCATTAGCCTTGGTGACAACAATTCGGTCTGGACGCATAATAATACCTTCTTTTGTGATGATGTCTTTTTCATTATAAACTATTAGTCCATCCGCATAATAGGGATGTAAATCTGCGTGGTGGACTATATGTTCAATTAAAATGGTGAGTTCTTCAACTTGCTCGGCGTTCAATATTCCAGAAGAATAAAAATCATCCATCACAAAAGGAATGTCATTTGCAGTTTTGATTTGTGACATGAGGTTGTGAACCAGGTTTCCTTTTTCCTGTGCTTTTTCTTGCGCAGTACCCCATAAATAACCCGAATTGGTAACAATGGTGAGAGTATGATCTTCTTTGGAAGTACAAATAAATTGACCTTGTGTGATTGAAGTCTGCTTTTCTTTTGCTTCTAATTGCCGAGATGGGTTTCCGAACGTATAAATATTTTGGGAATCATTCCATTGATTGATGGTCTTCAAATAATTGATGAATAATCCCGAATACAAATTCAGTTTTTCGTTTTGCTTGGCATCCAAATCCAGTTCAGAAATAATATAGAGTTGCTCAACCGCTCTTGTCATGACTACATACAGGAGATTTAGCGTATCCAATTCCAATTCGGAGCGATAGTCTTTATAAATAGATGAACCTAATTCACCAAACCCCTCAAGGTCTTTGTTTAGGTTGATGAACAAGTCTGAAAATCCATTAAATTCTTCTTTATTGACCGGAAACCATGTTTTTGGTGACATATCGAAGTAAATATCTTGATTGGCATATGGAAAAATAACCACAGGAAACTCCAAACCTTTCGATTTATGGATGGTCATAATTTGCACTGCGTTATTCCCTTGCGGAGACACGACGCTCAATTTATCTTTTTTGAGTTCCCAATGGCTGATGAAACCCGAAAAACTTGCGTCATGTTTTTGTGAATAATCCAAAATCTCATCCATGAAGAATTGCAAGTAGGCATTAGAAGTTTCATTTAAGTGAAATGCCCTGACAATGGTTTCGACCGCTTCATATAGTGATAACTGCAAAAACAACTCAAAATTAAAATAGAATCCAAAATCAGAGAGTTTCTTGAATAGTTGCGACACTTCTTTTGCAATCAAACCATTGAAAAAGGAATGTTTGTCTTCCAATTTCAATTTGTGTTCTGCCAAATAGCTTAAGACTTCAATCTTAATTTCATCATTTTTTGGTTGTGTGGCGAGAGAAATTATGGAAGCTATAAAATTCACTTCTGGAGAATTTTGAAGCAACAATGATTCTGACGATACAATAGGAATGTCTTCAGAACTCAAATATTCAGCAATGGCAATTCCTTCTTTGGATTTTCGGGTAATGATGCAAATATCTTTTAAATGAAAGCCATTTTCTTGAACTTTTAAAATGGTTTTCAATATGGTTTCGCAGTACAAAAGATCTTTGCTTTCGTCTTCCTCCATGTTTTTGACATCCAAAAAGGTCAATTCTACATAGCCTTCTTTGGCAATGGTATCAACTTGATTGCTATTTTCAAAAATAGTTTGATGGTTTTCAGTTGAAAACGCGAAACCAGCGATGTGTTTAAAAAATGAATTGTTAAACGTGACAATCTGTTTCAAACTCCTGTAATTAGATGGTAAATTGCGAACGCATTTTTCAACAAAAAATGGATTCTTATCCATATACAAGTCAATGAACTGTTGTGCCTTTCCGCCTCGCCATCTATAGATTGCCTGTTTGGCATCACCAACAATCATGGCAGAACCCGTTTCACCTTTAAGATTTTCACCGGAAAGAGCATTATCTATCAATGGAATCATATTTTCCCACTGCAATGCCGAAGTATCCTGAAATTCATCAATAAAATAGTGTTTGAACTTTTCGCCAATCCGTTCGTAGATAAAAGGAGCCGGTTGGTTTTTGATTTCATTGCTTATAAGAGAATTGAATTCAGAAATCAATAACAGATCCTCATCTTCTTTTAGTTCCTGAAGCGATTTGTTGATGGCGTTTAAGACAGATAAAGGAGTAATGTTCTTTAAAGCATTTTTTAGAAATTTATATTGAAGAATGGACTGTTTGGTGTCTAAAAAAATCTTCAAAAGTTGAGGTTGTATTCCCTCAATGGCTGAAGCAGTTTCTGAAGATACACGTTTGGGGTAAAGTGTATTGCCTTCCTCTAAGTCCAATTGCCATTTCAGACCAAAATTCACATCAAAACTTCCGTCCAACAATTTTTGAAAATATTTTGGCAGATAACCATTCGAAAAATAATCAAACTGTAACCCGTAGTTTACGATCAACTCTAAAGTTTCTTGTGCTTTCTCGACAATTTGGTTTTGGAGATTAATAATGGATGTGGTCAGGTTCGACTTTAGTGCTTTGAAATCGTCAAGTGTTTTACCCTTTAAAGCATTTATATAAGGAATATCATTTTCATTGATGAGAAGTTTTGCGATGGAATTAAAATCGTAGGAAACGTCCCAACTCTTATCATCATCAGCTTTTTCAATGGCAAAATCCACCAGTATTTTGGTGAGTTCTTTGTCGGTTCCTGCCTTGTCAATTAGTTTGTCCACAGCTTTGCCCAATAAATTTATGGTGTCGAGTTCTACCTCAAAATTTAGTGGCAGGTTTAGGTCGTAGGCAAACGTTCTAATAAGTTTATGGTTGAACTTGTCGATTGTGGAAACATCAAAAGACGCAAAGTTATGTACTATGTTTTCCAATATGTTTTTTGATTTTTGATGAAGCAGTTTGGGCTCCATATTGAGTTCTTCAGAAAGCGTTTTAAACATTGAAGAGGATGCTGTTAAAATGGCTGCATCAGAAAACTCCTGGAGTGTTTTAATAATACGTTCCTTCATTTCGGCAACGGCCTTATTGGTAAAGGTCAATGCCAAAATAGTTTTGAATGCTAGAGGCGATCTGGATTTAAGGACAATTTTGAGATATTCTTTGACGAGTGTGTAAGTCTTACCACTTCCAGCAGACGCGTTGTAGATTGTAAAGGCACACTCTTTTGACATTCAAAATAATTTCGATACAAGATAAAACTCTTAATGGGTTTGCCGAAATTATTTCTTTAAAAAGTAAACGCATTATCCAAATGTTAAATTTTTTATAAGACTTTTCCCGTCACTAGTTTATATTTTTTAATGCGCTGTATTATGCGTAAATTTGATAGAAATAAATATTAACATATAAAAAATAAATATTATGGCTTTCGAATTACCGAAATTAAAATATGCGTACGATGCTTTAGAACCACATATCGACGCGCGCACAATGGAAATACACCACACCAAACACCATCAAGGTTACACCAACAATCTTAACAGTGCCATTGAAGGAACTGACTTGGAAGGAAAAACCATAGAAAATATACTTATCAATCTTGATATGGAAAACAAAGCGGTCAGGAATAATGGCGGTGGGTTTTATAACCACTCCTTGTTTTGGGAAGTAATGAATCCTGAAAACAAAGGAAGACTTTCTGGCGAATTAAAGGATGCCATTGAAGCAAAATACAAAACGTTTGATGCTTTTAAAGACGAATTCAGTAAAGCCGCTGCCACAAGATTTGGATCTGGTTGGGCTTGGTTGTGTGTACATAAAGGAGGAAAGGTTGAAATTTGTTCTACTCCAAATCAGGATAATCCATTAATGCCTGGTACAGGTTGTGAAGGAACGCCAATTTTAGGATTGGATGTTTGGGAGCATGCGTATTATCTCAACTATCAGAACAGAAGACCTGACTATATCAATGCCTTTTTTAATGTTATCAATTGGAATGAGGTAGAAAGACGATATGCCGAGGCAAAATAAACTTTAGGTTCTTTTAAATATGAAGAGCAAACTCAAATGGGTTTGCTTTTTTTGGTTTATACTGATGGAGCTTTGTTAGAATTTGTTTAAAATGGAGATGCTTCTTTAAAAAAAGTTGGAATGAAAAAAGGTGAACGAGTGTCCACCTTTTTTGCCCCAAATCTACCATAAACTTAACCTACTTATGTTATGGTTGAAGCAAATATATGCTGACTTAAATTCATTATTTAAATTTATTAGATAAACGACTTATATATTAGGCTAAACGATGGATTTGCTTTCTATAATCGACGAATGACAAATTTTTTTCCAAAATAAAGGGAATAATATTGGTGCAAAGGTTTGAGAATTGGGAGTTAATAGACTTCTATTAAAATAAAAAAAGGTGAACAGATGTTCACCTTTTTTTGCCCCAAATCTACCATGAACTTAACCTACTTATGTTATGGTGACACTAAAGTATGCGGAATTAATTTAAGAATTTATAATTATTAGACGAAATGCATGTTTATCCGATTAAACGCATTTTTTTTAGACAAAGCGCTTTATTTATACATTTAATCAATAAAATATAACGAGTTGACTAATAAGCTCTTTCATCATTCCCTTCATAAAAATTGATGAAGGCTCTATTTACTACGCGATTGCCCCCAACAGTTGGATAATCTCCAGTGAAATACCAATCTCCTAAATTTTTAGGACAAGCCAAATGTAGGTTAGCCACAGTTTGGAAGATGGTTTTCACTTCAGCTTTAACAGAGGTATCAGAAATTAATTCTGCTATCTTATCAGAAATTTGTTCATCTGTAAACTCATCATACAAATCTTTGACGAAATTGTGGACGTCTTTATCTTCCAATTCTGTTTGTGCTTTGCATTTATGGTAAACTTCTTCTATCAAATGGTATTTATCATTCTCTTTTAAAAGCTCCAACATGGCTCGAAAGGCAATCAAACCCTCAAGTCTGGCCATGTCAATACCATAACAATCNNACATCTTTAATGGCGATTTTTTCAATCCGTGGTCGTTCCGATAATATTTGTGTGACTTTTTCAGCCGATAATTTACCGTTTCCTTCAAGGATGGCTTCAGTTTTCTTTTTGTTCAAATGGTCTTCCACCGTTTCAATCATTCCAAAAAATGAGGTTTCAGCGGTATTTGGAATATAGGAGAATACCGTATTTTTGGTATCAAAATCAATTTCTTCAAGAACTTTTGGCATCAATAATTTACCAAGTTTTTTTCGTTCCTGATAAATTTCGGCATCACTTCCTCTTGAAAAATAAATGCGTTCGAAGGAACATGCTTTACGTTCCAAAGGTTCGATGATTTTTTTAATCGATGTGCTTCCCGATTTTTTAGTGATAATCGCATGGCCAGGCTCCAGTTCCTTAACATCATCAAAATTTACGTTAAAAACAGTTTGTATGACAGGGCGTTCTGAAGCCACAACAACCACTTCGTCATCTTTATAATAATAGGCAGGACGAATTCCAGAAGGGTCGCGAAGTACAAATGAATCACCATGACCCAAAAGACCAGCCATCGCATAACCACCATCCCAGTTCTTGGATGCTCTTTTTAATATTTTTGCAACATTCAATCGCTCGGCAATCAAAGGGGAGCATTCATTTTTACTGAACCCTTCATTCTTAAGTTGCTTGTATTTTTTTGCGACAGCATCATCCAGAAAATGACCGATTTTCTCCATAATGGTCACTGTATCTGCTTTTTCCTTTGGATGTTGGCCCAAACGCACTAAACCATCAAAAAGTTCATTGACATTGGTCATGTTGAAATTGCCCGCAACAATTAGATTTCTGTGCATCCAGTTGTTCTGTCTTAAAAACGGATGGACACTTTCAACACTGTTTTTTCCAAAGGTTCCGTACCGAACATGTCCTAAAAGTAATTCCCCTATGTATGGAATATGTTTTTTTTGAAGCGCAACATCATCTGCATATTCAGGATGCTCTTGAAAATCCTTATTGATACGTTCGTTGATTTGCGCAAAAATATCCTGAATAGGTTGCTGGGCAATGGAACGCACACGACTGATGTAACGTTCGCCCGGAGCCGTGTCCAATTTAATACTGGCAAAACCTGCACCATCCTGTCCTCGATTGTGCTGTTTCTCCATCATGAGGTACATTTTATTCACACCATAAAATGCACTTCCATATTTCTCCTTATAGAATTCCAGTGGTTTTAAAAGTCGGATGAGTGCAATACCACACTCATGTTTTAGCATATCGCTCATTGGGCTTTTGAGATTTATTTATGTTATGGAGGTTAGTCGTTAAAACAACGCCAAACTCACCAAATTGTGTTTATTAAAAAACGCGCTCATAATGGAGCGCGTTGGTTTATGCTAATTCTATTTTATATGCTTTTATTATTTTTTTTTCAAAGGTCATATAGAATCGTCTTTTTTCAAAATACATCTTCATTTAAAATTTTAACTTAAGACGATTTCAAATTGTGTCAGTTGCTTAAACTGTTGTAATCGTTGATGTACCTCTTTGTGTTCTAGTTTTTTCATGCGTTCTGTTCCAAATTTTTCAACGCAGAAAGAGGCTAATGTTGAACCATAAATGACCGCATTTTTCATGTTTTCGAATGATAAATCTTCAGTTTTTGCAAGGAAACCAGCAAATCCACCTGCAAACGTATCGCCTGCACCTGTCGGGTCAAATACTTCTTCTAAAGGAAGCGCCGGTGCATAGAATACATTTTCATTGTGGAATAATAAAGCCCCATGTTCACCTTTCTTTATAACCACATATTTTGGGCCCATTTCATGGATTTTACGTGCCGCAACCACCAAGGAATATTCACCTGTCAATTGACGCGCTTCTTCATCATTAATGGTGATGACATCTACTTTTTTGATGACTGCTTTTAATTCTTCCAAAGCACAATCCATCCAAAAGTTCATGGTGTCCAAGATGACCATTTTAGGTTTTTTGTTCATTTGCTCCAACACACCCATTTGTACAATCGGATGCAAGTTGCCAAGCATCACTACTTCAGCATCTTTATAATCTTCTGGAACGATAGGGTTGAAATCTGCAAGCACATTCAGCTCCGTAGCAAGCGTGTCGCGAGTATTCATATCATTGTGATATTTGCCACTCCAAAAAAAGGTTTTACCTTTTTTTACGATTTCAATACCAGAAATATCAATGTTTTTGTTGGATAATAAATCCAAATATTCTTGAGGAAAATCGCCTCCAACAACCGAAACGATGGCTGCATCTACATTAAATTGCGAGGCTGCCAACCCTATGAAAGTGGCGGCTCCGCCTAATATTTTGTCTGTTTTTCCGAAAGGAGTTTCGATAGCATCAAACGCCACGGTTCCTACGATGACTAATTTACTCATGTTGAGGTTTCAAAATTTGGTGCAAATATACGGTTTTTAAGTGCTAAAAAACGAATTTATTTTCTCCCAAAATCTGCTGGAATTTCTCCCCAAGCTTTCGTTTCCCATTTGACGATGGTGGTAGTGTAAGAATTGGTTTTAAGCCATGAGATGGCTCTCTCCACTAATTCAAATAACTTTTCGTTTTTTGGGTTTCGTTCTAACTTGGTGTTGCAGGTTTTCTTTTTCACCCAACTCATCGCTGTTTTAGAATCCGTATATATGATTCTGTCGCTTTCGTTTTTTTTGAGCAATGCCAAACCGTGCACGATGGCCAAAAACTCACCTATGTTATTGGTGCCTTCTGGGAAAGGACCTTGGATGAACAACTGTTTTTTTGTTTTTGTATCGACACCTCGATATTCCATAACGCCGGGGTTTCCGCTGGATGCCGCATCAACAGATATGGAATTGTAGTTAGGTTGACCGATTTTTTTGAGTTGCGCTTCAGATAGTTCGCTTTTAAACTTTCCTTTGGTAATATAATCTTTATAATTTCCTTTTATAGCGGCTTTTGCGGCGTCAAAGGTTTCAAAAGATTTGTATTGCGCTCCTTGAAAATCTTTGATTTGCGCTTTGCAATCATCCCATTTTTCAAAGACACCTGTTCTGTGACCTTTCCAAACGGTGTAATATTTCTTTTTTTTCTTACCCATTTCTAAACCAGAAGAGATTCAACCACTTTCGGAAAATGTTCCATTTCCAATTTATGAATTTTTGCAGCTACATCTTCAGCTGTATCTGATGTATTTACGTCGCATTTTGCCTGAAAAATAATGGCGCCTTCATCATAGTGTTCATTGACGTAATGAATGGTGATGCCTGTTTCGGCTTCTTTATTGGAAACTACCGCTTCATGAACATAACTACCATACATCCCTTTTCCCCCATATTTTGGCAAAAGCGCAGGATGAATATTGATGACCTTATTAGGAAATTCATTCAAAATGAAATCAGGCATTTTCCACAAAAACCCAGCAAGAACTATTAAATCAGGTTCTGAAGCTTTTAAAATATTAAGGACATCATTGGTCTGTGAGAAGGCAATTCGGTTGAAAGACAGTGCGCTGATATTCAAATTTTTAGCGCGTTCCAAAACTTTGGCATGAGGATTGTTAGTGAGAACCTGAATAACAGAACCAGTTTCTCTGTTGTGAAAAAACTTGATTAAATTTTCAGCATTAGTACCACTTCCGGACGCAAAAATTACGATACTCTTCATTTAACAGATATTCAATTCAAGATTATTCAGAACAAAAAAAGGAATAATTATTAACAATTGGAACGCAAAAATGAAATACTTCGATGGATTTTCATTAAATTACAAACACATTTCAAATTAAAGATGGGTTTTAAAATAAAGTTTTTTATTTTTGCCGTTCAAATTAAACTTAAAATTAAAAAATTATGTCAGACATTGCATCAAGAGTAAAAGCGATTATCGTTGATAAATTAGGCGTTGATGAAAACGAAGTCGTTACAGAAGCAAGCTTCACAAATGATTTAGGAGCAGATTCATTGGATACTGTAGAATTGATTATGGAATTTGAAAAAGAATTTGATATTCAAATCCCAGATGACCAAGCTGAAAACATTGCGACTGTTGGTCAAGCTATCTCTTATATAGAAGCAGCAAAATAAGTAACAAAACTTTATGGAATTAAGGCGAGTTGTAGTTACAGGGTTAGGCGCTTTAACACCAATCGGGAACACCAAAGATGAATATTGGGATGCTCTGGTTGCTGGTAAAAGTGGCGCTGCGCCTATAACATATTTTGATACTGAAAAGTTCAAGACAAAATTTGCTTGCGAATTAAAAAACTTTGTGGCAACGGACTTTATAGACCGAAAACTTGCCAGCAGAATGGATCGATTTACACAGTACGCAATGGTGGCTTCTGACGAAGCTATTGCTGATGCTAAATTAGATCTTGACTCGGTTGATAAACTACGTGTAGGTGTCATCTGGGGTGCTGGAATTGGTGGACTGGAGACGTTCCAAGATGAAGTTTTGAATTACGCAAAAGGGGATGGTTCGCCTCGTTTTAATCCATTCTTTATTCCCAAAATGATTGCAGATATAGCTCCAGGAAACATTTCCATCAAGCATGGATTTATGGGACCTAACTATACCACTGTTTCGGCCTGTGCCTCTTCGGCGAATGCTATGATTGATGCCCTCAACTATATACGTTTAGGATATTGTGATGTAGTTGTAACCGGTGGTAGCGAAGCGGCAGTAACAATAGCGGGAATGGGAGGTTTCAATGCTATGCACGCACTCTCCACAAGAAATGAAAGTCCTGAAACCGCCTCACGACCATTTGATGCAACCAGAGATGGATTTGTATTGGGCGAAGGTGCTGGAGCAATTATTCTTGAAGATTATGAGCATGCAAAAGCAAGAGGAGCAAAAATGTATGCTGAAGTATTAGGAGGAGGTTTGTCTTCCGATGCTTACCACATGACGGCGCCTCATCCGGATGGAATAGGTGTCATTGCCGTCATGCGTAATTGTTTGGAAAATGCGGGGTTGAAACCAGAAGATGTTGATCATATCAATACTCATGGTACATCCACACCTTTAGGGGACGTAGCCGAACTAAAAGCTATTACAGAAGTATTTGGCGAACATGCCAAAAATATTGCCATAAACTCTACAAAATCCATGACAGGACACTTGTTGGGTGCGGCAGGTGCTATCGAATCCATCGCAGCTATTTTGGCTATGGAACATGGTATTGTGCCTCCAACCATCAACCACACTGTTGTTGATGAAAATATTGATTCAGAATTAAATTTGACTCTTAACAAAGCTCAAAAAAGAGATGTTAAGGTAGCCATGAGTAATACGTTTGGATTTGGTGGACACAATGCTTGTGTACTGTTCAAAAAATTAGATTAAAATTTCGAATGAATTACATTCGTAAAATATTAAAAAATTCCCGTACCAAAAGTGACGGGAATTTTTTTTTACAACTTGAAAAAATAATTGGTTTTAAACCAAAGACCAAAGACCTTTACATTAAAGCTTTTACGCACCGCTCCATGAATGTAAAAGACAAGGATGGGCAGGCTATAAATTATGAGCGCCTCGAATTCATTGGTGACGCTATGCTGGGAGCTGTTGTAGCTTCCTACTTGTACAGTGAGTCACCTCAAGGAGATGAGGGTTATCTGACCAAAATGCGTTCTAAAATTGTAAGCAGAGAGCATCTCAATGAGTTAGGGAAAGAGCTGAACCTTATCGATTTTGTGGAATCGAAAATACCGAAAAGTAATTTTGGTAACAACATTCACGGGAATTTATTTGAAGCTTTGGTAGGTGCTATTTTTTTGGATAAAGGGTATAAGTACTGTGAAAAATTTATTTACAAAAGAGTGATTGATGCCCATGTGGATATTGAGACTTTGGAAGGGAAAGTCATAAGTTATAAAAGCTTATTGATTGAATGGTGTCAGAAGGAAAAGAAAACCTTTGATTATAATGTTTATGAAGATACAGGTAATGATAATATCAAACATTTTAGTGTAAAATTATCCATCGACAATAAAATAATTGCCAAAGCCAGAGCAACCTCTAAAAAGAAAGCGGAAGAAAAAGCATCCAAACGAGCTTTTTTTGCACTTCAAAATAAAATTTCTAGACCTTTTTAATTTTCATCGTAGGGAGATTCTTCAAACACCCACAAACTATAACGTTTTCGTGTGTTTCTTTCGTTAAGAATAATGAAAACTTCATACAGCAGTAACGATAAAATACTATATTTACCGTTCATGATTGCTTAATTATGGCTGTACACAAACTGCTTGTAGATGATTTTTATGATGCTTCTTTTTCCCTGATTGCCATTCATTGCCGGTTAGAAGATTACCGATTGGCCTATCTTCTTAATAAACATTTAAATATCAATCTTGTTCGATTACCACAAGATTTGGACTATAAATATTTAGATGCAAATTATTCGATTTATCAATGGGAAAACGAGCAGGAACAAACTACTTGGAATTTGATTTCAAATGTTTGCAAAAAAGAAGAGGCAAGTTTGCAAAGTTCAGGATCGTTGTTTAATACAGAACAAACCGTTTTAAAAACATATCATCTATTGCCCGAATTTAAGAAAGTTGATTTTTTTATTAAAATCACAACGGATGAAGAATCGATAGATGAAAGTGAATTGCTTAAAAAGGTACAAAACATACCACAATTGATTACAAGTTATGGTATTGATACCGACAAAATAAAATCTAGAGACAATTTAATTTTTTGAATACATGTTAAAAAGAAAAAAAACCAAAATAGTAGCCACATTGGGACCAGCTACAAGTACAAAGGAGGTATTGAAGGCTATGATGGAAGAAGGTGTTGATGTATTTAGGGTCAACTTTTCGCATGCGGACTATAAAGATGTAGAAGAGCGCATCAACATGATTAGAGAACTGAATGATGAATTTGGTTTCAACGCAGCAATACTTGGCGATTTGCAAGGCCCTAAACTTCGCGTTGGTGTTATGAAGGGTGAAGTTGTAGTGAATGAGGGAGATGAAATCATCTTTGCTACCGGAAAGAAATTTGAAGGTACCAAACAACGCGTTTATATGACCTACGAACAATTCCCTCAAGACGCAAAACCGGGTGAACGCATTTTATTGGACGACGGAAAATTGATTTTTGAAGTTGTTTCCACAGATAAAAAATCTGAAGTTAAGGCAAGAGTCATTCAAGGAGGACCTTTGAAATCGAAGAAAGGTGTCAATCTCCCTAATACCAATATTTCACAACCAGCTTTGACCGAAAAGGATATTGAAGATGCTATTTTTGCTATAAAAATGAAGGTGGACTGGATGGCATTGTCATTCGTAAGACATGCTGAAGATTTGATGCAATTGGAAGAATTGATTAAAGAACACAGTGATCATAAAATTCCAATCATAGCTAAAATAGAAAAGCCTGAAGCCGTTGAGAACATTGACAAAATTGTCGCTTATTGTGATGGTTTAATGGTCGCTCGTGGCGATTTGGGTGTTGAAATCCCAGCAGAAGAAGTGCCGTTGATTCAAAAGCAATTGGTGTTGAGGGCAAAAAGGGCAAGAATCCCAGTAATTATTGCCACTCAAATGATGGAAACCATGATTACGAGTTTAACGCCCACAAGAGCAGAGGTAAACGACGTTGCCAATTCGGTGATGGATGGTGCGGATGCAGTAATGTTATCTGGCGAGACTTCGGTAGGAAGTTATCCAGTTCAGGTGATTCGTCAAATGGCAAATATCATTAGAAGCGTGGAGGATTCACCTTTAATCAAAGTGCCACAGATTCCACCACATATCAGAACCAAACGGTATATTACAAAATCCATTTGCTATCACGCTGCACATATGGCGAACGAAATCAATGCAAGGGCGATTTCAACCTTGACCAATAGTGGTTATACGGCATTTCAAATTTCGGCCTGGCGACCGAGCGCACATATTTTGGTATTTACTTCGAATCAAAGAATTTTGACGCAATTAAGTCTGCTTTGGGGTGTTCAGGCCTTCTATTATGATAAGTTTGTAAGTACGGACGAAACTATTGAAGATGTGAACGCCATTGCATGTAAAAAAGGGTATTTAGAGTTGGGAGATATGCTAGTAAGTCTTGCCGCAATGCCGATTCAGGATAAAGGGATGGTAAATACGTTGCGAGTTACGGAGATTACGAGTTGTAGTTTTTAAAGCTAAACGACATTAAAAAAAATGGAGCCTTGAAACTTATAACGATTTTGAGGCTTTTACATTTCTATAAACTTCATGACCTGCTCTATCCAGTCCTCTTGAAAATTTAGATATACATCTGGTGAGATTCCAACAACTTCATAAGGTAAATATTCCTCATATTTTGCTGTTGTCAGTCCCAAAGAGAAATTATTACAAGGTGTTTTGAGACTTGGACTACTATAATTGCCAAATCCATAGGCAATTGCCCCTCTCGTATTTTCTCCAAAGGTTTTCACAGTTTGTTGCTCCTTTAGCTTCATCAAAAATTGCTCACAATCACTGCCACAATAATTGTTCTGAATGACCAACACATTTAAATCCTTTTTATTCTTTTTTAGAAATTTTTTGAACAAATCGGACGTTCTTGGTCCACCACCACCATTGTTTCGCAAGTCGATGATAACAGTACCTGATGACACCTCTTTTTCCAAAGTTTCCACTAAATCTTTAGCTTTATTATGATTAGAGGTCATTCCGCTAAAGCTTCCTAACCGAACATAATGCACGTTGTCTTCAAGTTTTTTGTACTGAAATTTTTCATCGTCAAGATTGTATGGGTCAAAAGCATAGAGTTCTTTTTTCTCTTCCTTAATCCATCTTTCGGGGTATAAGCGTCCGTTTTTATATTCAACTTTTATAAAAGCTGGTCGTTGGATGCCATCATAAAAAATCCCTTCCAATCCTGTTGAGGTTTTAGTAAGAGTGAATTTTGTTTGACCTACCGTCCATTTATCATTGGTGGTTTCTAGCAAGAGGGCCTTATAGGTTTCGTCTGAATCTTTTACGACTGCAACTTTGTACAAATCAAGAAAGGAGTAGATGCCAGTAAGCTCATCAGTCGTATCTGATTGAGCGTTTTCAATATAGCTTTCAAGATTGGATTCTATCGTAAAGAATGAGCTATAATCCATTTCAGTATTGGAATTGGAAATATAAATATGATTATCCTTAACAATCTTAAGATACTGTTGAAGATAGGCCAAACAATTCAATTCGATATTCGGGTCGTTTTCGATGGATGTTTTTAGCTTTTTTACAAAATCATTGAGATAAGCGTCATCATTTATTTGGCTCTTAAAACTCGGAGTGTTTTTTGATTCAGCAACAACAAAATCTAAATCTTTTGAGCAATTGCATTCATTACCTTGTGAGAGGGAATTTTGAATAACAATAAAGGATGTAATTAGGGTAAAAAGTAACTTCATGCGGCAGTGATTTTTTTTAAAGATAACACTTCTGTTAACTTAAGACAAGTTATCTAAAACTCAAACTTCAACTGCACGCTCACAATCGTTTCTTTTTTATCCATTTCTGTTTTTTTTGAAGTCTCCGTATTCAAATTTGACATAGAAATACCCAATAACCGAACGGAATTGCTCAATTTTTCTTGAAACAATAGCTCTTTGGCAGTTTCTAAAATGACACTTTTGTCACTTACGAAGTACGGCAATGTTTTGCTACGGGTTTGCAATGTAAAATCGCTGTATTTTATTTTTAAGGTGACTGTTTTTCCAGAAACCTTACTTTTTTCGAGACGTTTTGCAACTTCTTTGGCAATCTTGTCCAATTTTTCAAGCATGAAAATTTCCGAAGATAAATTCTCATTGAAAGTTCGTTCGGCTGCCAATGATTTCCTGATACGGTTTGGTTTGACTTCACTATTATGAATGCCCCTAACAATATGGTAGTAATAGCGTCCTGATTTGCCAAAATGTTCATCAAGATATTCAATGCTTTTTGTCTTTAAATCCTTTCCTGTAAAGATGCCCAATTGGTACATTTTTTCTGCTGTCACTTTCCCGACACCATAAAATTTTCGGATATCCAAAGCCTCCAAAAATGACAACACTTCTTCTGGATTGACAGTTTTCTGTCCGTTGGGCTTGTTATAGTCACTGGCTACTTTCGCTACAAACTTATTGATGGAGATGCCTGCGGAAGCGGTTAATCCAACTTCCTTAAAAATGCGTTCACGAATTTCTTTTGCAATCAAAGATGCACTGGGATTCCCTTTTTTGTTTTCTGTGACATCGAGATAGGCCTCATCCAAAGATAGCGGCTCAACCAAATCGGTATAGTCATAAAATATCTTTCTTATTTTCTTCGAAATCTCTTGGTATCTATCAAATCGAGGTCGTACAAAAATCAAATCCGGACAATTGCGTTTGGCCTGAACGCCACTCATGGCACTTCGCACACCAAATTTTCGAGCTTCATAACTGGCAGCACTCACAACGCCTCGTTTTTCGCTTCCACCAACAGCCAATGGCTTTCCCTTTAGTTCGGGATGGTCCATTTGCTCAACAGACGCATAAAACGCATCCATATCCACATGAATAATCTTTCTTATTGGTAAATCGATTGGCATGATGTAAATTTAGGGATTAAATGCCATTTGATATTCTTGGAATCCAGAATTTGGAACTAGAATCTCAATATATTCATTTGTTTAAAATCACAAAAAAATGTCAAAAACAGCAATCATTTTAGGGGCAACAGGGCTTACGGGAAGCTTGCTTTTGGAAATGCTTTTAGAAGATGAACGTTATGGACATGTTACGTTGTTCAGCAGAAATTCTTGTGGTATTAAACACCCAAAACTAACCGAATATATCATTGATATGTTTCAGTTGGAGCATTATAAGGAGAAGTTTAAAGCAGATGAGGTATTTTGTTGCATTGGCACAACCAAGGCGAAAACTTCCGATAAGGAAATCTACACCAAAATTGATTATGGAATTCCGGTGGCTGCTGCATCACTTTGTAAGGAAAATGATATCGAAACCTTTGTAGTTATCTCTGCATTGGGCGCCAAAAAGAGCAGCAAAATCTTTTATAACAGAATCAAAGGGAAAATGGAAGCCGCGGTGCTAGAGTTCAATATTAAGAACACTTACATTTTACAACCTTCATTGATAACGGGTGATAGAGAAGAAAAACGACTTGGAGAATCGATTATGAAATTTGTATTTTCTTTATTGAAGCCAATATTGCAGTTTGGAGAATTGAAACGCTATCGTCCGATTCATCCAGAAACGATAGCAAATTGTATGGTTTGGTTGGCAAATCATGATTATAAATCGGGAAGAATCAAATCTAAAGTAATTCAAGAACTAGGAGGTGACGCATGATAGAAATAGAACGTAAATTTTTGGTCACATCGGATGCATTCAAATCAGAAGCCCAAACCAAAACTAGAATCATACAAGGTTATTTAAATTCGGACAAAGAGCGAGCTGTGAGAGTCAGGCTCAAAGGAGACCAAGGATTTCTAACAGTAAAAGGGAAATCTTCTGACGATGGTTTATCACGATTTGAGTGGGAAAAAGAAATTTCAAAAGAAGATGCTAAATCGCTTTTGGAATTATGCGAAAAAGGTGTCATTGACAAAATGCGATATGAAATAGTGCTAGGAAACCATCTGTTTGAAGTTGATGAATTTTTTGGCGACAATGAAGGATTGATTGTTTCAGAAGTGGAATTGAACCATGCATCAGAACTATTCCAAAAACCATCATGGCTGGGCAAAGAAGTCACAGGTGATATCAAATATTACAATGCACAATTAAGCAAAAAACCTTATAAAATGTGGAACTTATGAGAACAATCATTATCTTAATTTTCTGGTTGGCCTTAGTATCTGCTTGCAACAAACAGCATAAAGAAACCGAGAATAATATCGAAGTTGAAAGTTCTCCGGAACCCTCAGAAGCATCTGTTAAGAAACTCAAAGAGGAATTAACTGCCAAGGGTTTTCAAATCTTTGATTATGTGGAAGAAAAAACGAAGGACACCATTTTGATGCAACAATATTTTATGGCGTTTTTAAAGAAAGGACCAACACGTTCGCAATCTAAAGAAGAAACCGATAGTTTACAAAAATTGCATTTGGCACATCTTGGTAAAATGTACGAACTGGGTTATGCCGACATTTCTGGACCTTTTGGGGATGATGGTGAGATTAGAGGCATCACAATTTATAATGTTCCAACAATGGAAATGGCAGATAGCTTGGCAAATGCCGACCCAATGGTAAAATCAGGACGCTTGGTGATTGAACTGCATCCTTGGTGGGCTGCTAAAGGATTTCCTTTACGGTAAAACAAAAAAGCCACTTAAAAAAGTGGCTTTAATTTTATTTTAAAAAAAGATTATGCTTTTTTCTTATCGGCACAGCATGCCATTTTGCAATCTGCTTTACATTCTTTTTTTTCAGCCATCGCTTGTTCTGACCTACTTTTATCAGCACAGCAAGCCATTTTGCAATCTGCCTTACATTCCGTTTTTTCAGTAGAAAAGACATCGACTGTTTTCATGTTTTTTACTGAATACATATCACCAGTTTTTTTGACGGCTTCTTCCAATGACTTTGGAGTTACTTTGGCATCATCATATTCTACCATAGCCATTTGTTTATCAAAATCAACTTTGGCTGATTTTACCCCGTCCATTTTTGCAATTTTCTTTTCAATGGTTTTGGCACAGCCCATGGCACAGGTCATACCTTCAATACCGAATTCAGCTTTGGCGTAATGAGCATTTGGGTCTAACGTAGTTGTTTTTGATGCAACTTCAGTATCAACCGTTTTTACTTCTGGTTGAGTTTCGTTTTTACACGACACAATGAACAAAGAAGTCAAAGCAATTAAACCTATATTTTTGAATGTTTTCATGGGTTTTTATTATTGAATTATGGACAAATCTAACAAATAAAGCTGTTTATAGCATATTATTTAACGATTTTTATGAGTTTACAAATGAAGGAATTATTGTCTTTCATATAACTAAAGATGCGCTTTTACAAAAACAAAAAAATCCGAAGCAATTAAACTTCGGATTCCTTTAGAATTAAAAATGATGATTTTTATTTGAAATCAGCTTCAGTTACTCCTTCATTAACTTTCACATTGGTAATGTTAAAAGTTATTACTTGAGGACCTGTTGTGATTTTCATGCTGTAAGGAAACTGAATACCATTCACTTCTGAATAATTACCCAATTCCTGAACAGTTGTTAAAGATTGACCACCGGATTCTGTTGTAGATTCAACACGTAGCAACAAACCAGTGTTGGCATCATAGAATCTAAACGAATTGTTATCCCCTTCTGATACTTTTACCTTGTAAGCATCTTTTCCATCCACTGATGTCATGCTTTCCAAACTCAAATTAGTTGGTTCGTAATACAATTCTGGAAAGATTGTTTTTTCTGATTTGCTTTCGGCAATTTCTTCAGCTGTCAAATCCATACGTTGACCTTGTTGTTCTCTATATCCTGTGGTTCCATCAAATGTTTGTTTGAACAAAACACCCATGCCTTCAGCAGACATTTCAATTGACATCATATTTGGAGACATTGATTTCATATCTCCTTTTAAAGGAATTGGCACGCCTTCAATTGTAACATTAGAAACACTGTGAACAGACTTAACAGTTTGTGCTTTGTCTTTTCCTCCAACAGCATTAAAGTAGTTGTCTATTACTGTTTGAGCTGTTAAACCAGCAGGAAGCGGTTTTGAAAATACAGGTTTATCAACAGGGTTGGCATATTTATCAAAATATAGGATTGGAATTCCTGTTTTTTCAAGGTTTTCAATCACATCACTGCCTTTTCCTACAACGATCACTCGAGAGTTTTCAGTTTTGAAATACTTGTTTGCTACACGTTGCACATCAGCTGCGGTAACGGCATTGATTTTTTGTAAATAGGTTGAATAGAAATCTTTAGGTAAATCATTCAACTTGATATTTAGTGCATAGCGGGCAATGGTTTGAGGGCTTTCTAAAGCCAAAACAAAATCACCTACATATTTTGCTTTTGCATTTTTTAAATCATCAGCATTTACTGGTTCTGTTTTGATACGGTTGATTTCTTTTAACATATTCACCACCGAACTATCTGTTACCATGTTTCTTACAGCAGTACTTGCCGAGAATTGCCCAACATATTTATCCGCATCAATACCAGAACGCGCTCCGTACGTATAACCATGTTCTTCACGAAGATTCATGTTTAAATAACTGTTGAAGCCACCGCCTAAAATTTTGTTGGCAATCAATACCGCATGATAATCAGGATTATTCATCTTAAGATCCACATTATGTTTTAAGCTAATGTTAGACTGAACGGCATTCGGCATGTCTACAAAATTAATTTGTGTGTACTGTGCATTTGGCTGTGCAGCAGGAACGGTCGTTTCAACCACAACTGATTTTTTCCAGTTTCCGAAACGTTTTTCAATTTCAGATTTGACATCTTTAAAATTCACATCACCAACAACTACCAAATAAGCATTGTTAGGATTGAACTGTTTCTGATAGTAAGCATACACATCGCCATAAGAAATATTATTCACTGTTTCTTCTGTTGTGAATTCGCCATAAGGATGTTGGGTTCCATAGGATAGCGCATCCCCAACACGAGCAGCTGCGGCATCCACACTTTTCTCTTCAGATTTCAATCCTTCCAAAAGTTTATCTTTTTCTTTTTGGAATTCTTCTTCTACCAATAAAGGATTCATCGCTGCATCAGCCATCAATTCCAAAATTCTATTCGAATATTTAGTCAAAGAACTTGCATAACCACCTGAGGCACCAAAATTGATGCTTGCACCCAAAAAGTCAACCTCTTCATTGAATTTGTCTTTTGAGATTGTTTTTGTTCCGTTTCCTAGCATAGCACCAAGTAAGCTTGATACTCCATGTTTGTTTCCATCAAGAACAGGTTTGTT
The DNA here is from genome assembly GCA_002426755.1 of Flavobacteriaceae bacterium UBA5544. Classification (GTDB taxonomy): domain Bacteria; phylum Bacteroidota; class Bacteroidia; order Flavobacteriales; family Flavobacteriaceae; genus JBPOFM01. Next base: position 254,108 of record DINI01000019.1, on the reverse strand, counting down.
ATCAATGGTAAGATTAAAAGAAACTCTTGGTAATTTGTGATTCTCGACCACCAAGACTTTCATCCCGTTTTTGAGGGTGAATTCTTGAGGGGTTTTTAAATCGATTTTTGGAGCAGGTCCTGGTTTTGGTGCTTGTGAACGGTCAATTTGTGCTTGTGCACCAAAAGCCAAAAAACAGACCATTAAGAACGCTGATATATAAGTTTTCATAATTTTCATAATTTTTTATTATTTATCATCCTTTTTCGGTAAATAGTCTAATACCAATCGTTGATTTGGATTGAGATATTTTTTAGCTACCGTTTGAATATCTTCTCTCGTGATGGAGCGATAGATGTCAATTTCATTATTGATTAAATTAACATCACCATATAACATGTAATATGTTGCCAAAGACCCTGCAATGCCAGCAATACTTGAGTTGGAGTTGACAAAGTCGTTTTCAAATTGATTTTGGATTTTTTGATAGTCTCTTTCAGAAATCAATTCATTTTGAATTTTTACAATTTCCTCATCCATTTCAGAAAGCAAAGTTTCTAACTTAACATCGCCTAATGGTAAAGCAAAAAGTGCGTAAGTTCCATAATCTTCCTGTGTAATGTTAACAGCTTGAACCTGAAGCGCCAGTTTCTTTTCGTCTACTAATTTTTTATAAAGGACAGAACTTTTTCCACCACTCAAATAACTAGAAATCATGTTGAGCACGTAAGAATCCTTATCTTTTTGGGATGGTGTTCTATATGCCGCTATAACCGCAGGAATTTGAATATTTGGGTCATACGCCGTAGCTTTTAATGTTTGGGTAAGTGGTTCTTCACGAGGAAGATCTCTTGTTACCTCCGGACCTTTAGGAATTGGGCCAAAATAGTTTTCAATCATTTTTTTGACCTCTGATTTATTGATATCTCCAGCAACTACCAATACAGCATTGTTTGGCACGTAGAATTTTTTGTTGAATGCTTGAAACTCTTCAAGAGTTGCGGCGTCTAAATGATCCATAGAGCCAATTGTTGCCCAACGGTAAGGGTGTTTAAAGAATAAGTTCTTTTTGATTTCTGCAAGAATATTTCCGTAAGGCTGGTTATCAACTCTTAAACGTTTTTCTTCTTTAACAACTTCGTTTTGAGTATCAACACCGATTTGATTAATGATAGGGTGCATCAAACGCTCAGACTCCATCCACAATCCCAATTCTACCGAGTTTGAAGGAAATACTTCGTAATAATAGGTTCTATCATCTGTGGTGTTCGCATTATTGCTGCCTCCGTTAGAGGATACAATGTTGAACCATTCACCACGTTTAATGTTTTCGGTTCCTTCAAACAAAAGATGTTCAAAAAAGTGAGCAAATCCTGTACGTTCTGGATTTTCGTCTTTGGCACCAACATGATACATTACTGATGTGATCACCACAGGAGCAGTATTGTCCTGGTGCAAAATGACGTGCATGCCATTGTCAAGGTCATACTCTTCAAATTCAACTTTTTGAGCATTGGCCATAAGACCAACAAACATCAAAGAAGTTAAAGAAAATAAGCATTTTTTCATTGTGAGTTTGTTTTAAATATTAGTTTGTATGTAATGTAAGTCTATTGAATGTTCAATTTGTTACAAATCAACACAAAAGTAAGAAATAGAGAACCCATTTCCTTGTTGAGGACAAAAAAGAAGTCAGAAAATTATATTAAATCACAATTTTTTCCGAATTTTAAGACATCAAAAGTATTTAAAAAGTTATAAAACATGAACAGGTCTTTTTCAGTAGGTTTAAAATATGGCTTATTAATAACAGTTGGCTTAATAGCTTATTTTTTGATTTTAAGATTATTCAACCTTCATGAAAATCCTTGGTTGCGACTGTTTAATGGAGTGGTAATGGCTGTGGGCATTTATTTTGCTATCAAACATTATAAGTTTTCTGACAAAGATGCTTTTACGTATGTGGATGGTTTTAAAACAGGTTTGATAACTGGTTTTATTGCGACTTTTTTATTTACGGGATTCATGGCCATCTACATGTTTCATCTCGATCAAGAATTCGCCAGTAAGTTATTGAAAGATTGGTTCCAGAATTTTTCTGAAGGTACAGGGATTCTTGTTTTTATTATTTTTATTGAAGGACTTGCCTCAACTGCTGTGTTAACTTTGACATGCATGCAAATATTTAAAAAGAGTCAGAATGTTGGCCAGCAGGAAAATTTAATGGAAGATTGATTTGCATTCTCTTATTTTTGAAATTTTTGAACGCCCAGCAATTAATTGCACATTCCCAATATCATTAGCTAAAAAAACGTTTGTAGATTAATTATTTAGGTGTATATTTGCACCCATTTTATAATAATTAATTTAAACTTAAACGTTACGCTATGTACGCAATTGTAGAGATAGCAGGGCAACAATTCAAAGTTGAAAAAGACCAGAAAGTGTTTGTTCATCGTTTGTCAACAGAAGAAGGAAAGAAAGTATCTTTCGACAATGTTCTTTTGATTGGTGATGGAAAGAACATTACTTTAGGCGCCCCAGCTATAGACGGAGCTCAAGTAGGAGCAAAAGTCTTAAGTCACCTTAAAGGTGATAAAGTTATCGTTTTCAAAAAGAAAAGACGTAAAGGTTACCGCAAGAAAAACGGACACCGTCAAGCTCTTACTGAAATCGTTATTGAAAGTATTGTAGCTTCAGGAGCTACTAAAGCTGAAAAAACTGAAAAAGCAAAACCAGCGAAAGCTGAAAAAGCGGCTCCGGCAAAAGAAGCTAAAAAATCAGAGGCAAAACCAGCAGCTAAAAAAGAGGTTGAGGTTAGCGAAAATCTTGTAACGCGTGCCGAGCACCGTGCCGAGGATGCACACATCGAAATCAACATCGATAAAGTGCTTCACAGTATCGGTACAGCTTTGAAAGCGGATGCAGATGATTTGAAATTAATCAATGGGATTGGTCCAGTTTACGAAGAGAAACTTAATGAATTGGGTATCTACACATTCGAGCAAATCAGTAAATTGAAAGCTGCTGATAGAGACGAGCTTTCTGCAATCGACGGCATCACTCGTGAGAAAATCGAAGCTGATGAATGGGTAAAACAAGCAAAAGCTTTGTTGAAAGACAAAAAATAATATTAACAAGATAAAACCTTAAGACAATGGCTCATAAAAAAGGAGTTGGTAGTTCTAAAAACGGTAGAGAATCAGAATCAAAACGCCTTGGTGTAAAGATTTTTGGTGGACAAGCTGCTGTTGCTGGAAATATCATCGTAAGACAAAGAGGTAATACACATCACCCTGGTGAGAATGTATATTCTTCTAAAGACCACACGTTGCATGCAAGAGTTGATGGTCTAGTAAAATTTGAAAAGAAAAAAGACAATAAGTCTTATGTATCTATTGAACCTTTTACGGTTTAAGTTCTAGATTCTTTTTAGAATAAATGAAATCCCTTTCTGGAAACAGAGAGGGTTTTTTTATGTTACACGATTTGCATCTTCTTCAACAAAAAACTGGCATTCATATTCTTACACACACCTGTTTTAAATCGGTAATCAAAGTAAAGTTCGTCGTTAATGATTTCGGCATCAAAATAGTAGTTTTTTACCTCTTCCAATTCTTTCTCAATTTCGCATAAGCTCAAATCGTGTGTGGCGATGATACCTGTAGCGTTGGAAGCGACTAATTTTTCCACAAATTTTCGTGAGCCAATCGCTTTATCTGTGCTATTAGTGCCTTTTAAGATTTCGTCCAAAATGATGAAGTATGGCTCTTCCTGAATGGCATCCACAATGAATTTTAATCGCGTCAATTCTGAAAAGAAATAGGAGCTATCATCCGTCAGTGAATCGCTCGTGCGCATGCTTGTAATCAATTTGACAGGATTGTATTCACTTGACGAGGCACAAACCGGCAACCCAACGTTTGCCATTACAATATGAAGGGAGACCGTTCTTAAGAACGTGCTTTTCCCAGCCATATTCGCGCCAGTGATAATAAAGAATTGTTCATTTTCAATGGTCAAATCATTGTCCACTCGCTTTGAAGGATTCAATAAGGGATGGCCCAGTTGGGTAGCTTTGATAGCATTTTGTTCATTAGTAATCGTTGGAAACATGAAGGTTGGATGATTGAAAGCATAATTTCCCAAACTGTTGTAGGCATCAAAGAAAGAAACCACTTCGAACCAATCATCAACTTTGTCTTTATAGGTTTCAATCCATTGTTCCACTTTATAGCTGTTTCTTAAATCTGTCAAAAAATAACCATTTCCGAAGATAGCCGAGATGAGATTGTTTCGATTGTCCAAGGAATCCAAAGATTTGGATAATTTATTGAATATTTTGGAGGCTTTTTCTGATTCGGTGCGAATGTTTTTTTGCTTTTCAACTAATAATTCGGAAGTAAATGTTTCATTTTCAATTTGATTCAAAAGCAAAGCATATTGTTTGAACGTTTCCTTGACTTTGTCTGTATAACCAGCAAGTTCATTGATTTTTTTCAAATAAATACCTGTTATTAAAAGTCCTATTAGAAGCCAATATCCCAATAAGGCGACATCAAGGAATTTTAAAAAGAACAGCACAAACAGCGCAACTGTCCCCAACGAAAAGGCCATCGGAATCCAGAGCATTGTTTTTGGTAAAAAGGTTGTATGATTCTTCAGCCATTCAATAATGTTACTTGCAGGTGTTTCAACTTTAATCAAACTTGCAGTGGCGGAATACAGTTGGCGCCATTCTGGTTTTGAGGCCAATTCTTTTATGGCTTCCTGTCGCTGTTTGATATCTTCAATAGTGTTCGCTTTCAGTTCATTTGCCAGTTGCTGTGTGCCTTCATTAATTGAGGTTCGATTGATGAATTGAAAAAAGGAACCTCTTCCAAAAAGGTCAATGTCCAAACTATAAAAATGTAATGGGTCTTGAAATTGTATCCCGCTATCTCTTCCATGAAAATTTCCTTTTCCAATTTCAAGTTCCGCAGTGTTGATATCTGCCAAAGCCAGTTTTAGCTGTCGTTCGGACTTCACATCCGTATGTTTAGAAAGCAAGTAAATGAATATGACCAAACCTAGGACACCAATTCCAATGGCCAGTTGCCAATTAGTGTAAGTCATGTAAACTCCAAAAATGATTAACAAAAACACCAATAGCCGAAGGGTACTCAAAAGTGTCATTCTTTTGTACAGGGCAGAGGCTTGAGATTGATAAATGTCTAACTGTTTTTGGTAATATGTCGTTGGGTTATCCATGAAGGAATTTGTTTCTAAAATTGCGACTTATCGATGATGGCAAATATGGAAATGATTGTGTGAACCGCGTTTTTATAAAAATCTGGATGAATGTTTTCAAAATCGTCGGTTGGTTGGTGATAGTCCTTATGGTCTTCTTCTCCAAAATAGAGAAATGGTATTTTTTTCTTATGAAAAGGACCATGGTCCGAGGAATACGTCCAATTTTGTAAACCATCTTTGCCGTCGTGACCCATAAGCAGGGTGAAACCTTTAAGGGTTTTGTAAGATGAAATCAGGGATTTTAAAGTATCGTTATACGCGGTTCCGGTCACATATAATTCGTTGTCATCATTTCGGCTAATCATATCCATATTGATATTTAGCTTGATTTGTTCTAACGGAATAATGGAATTATCCACGAAGTGGCTGGAGCCAACAAGGCCCAATTCTTCTGCGTCAAACGCTGCTAAAATCACCGAATGTTCTGGCGGATGGTTTTTGAAATATTCTGCAAAAGCAAATAAGGCACTTATGCCGGAAGCATCATCATCGGCGCCATTGTATATTTGATTGTTTTTGATGCCTTCATGGTCATAATGGGCGCTGATTACAATGTAATTTTCAGGTTTTTTTGACCCTTTTACAAGGCCCAAAATATTAGTGCCTTGATAAGTATTTACTCTAGCTTTAAACGAAAAAGTTTGTTGGTAATCGTCTACTAGGGGTTGAACGTTCAATGCTTCAAATTTTTTGATGATGTAGTCTTTGGCTTTTGAAGCGCCAGAGGTTCCGGTTCGCCGTCCTTCAAAACTATCAGAAGAAAGGATTTTTACATGGTGCAATAAACTGTCTTTATCAAAGAGCTTTTGTCCTTGAATTTCTGTTGTTGCTACTTTTTGTTGTTGGGCACAACACAGAATGTTGCCCAAGGCAAATGCTAAAATGCAAAATTTGGATGTCATGTTTTAGAGGGATTGGAATATCAAAGAAACAAAAAATCCCAACGAAATGCTGGGATTTTTGTAAATATTGATTGCTTTCTGATATTTGGGCCGGAAGATTCTTATCCTTTTAGACTGGCTGCCAAATATTCACGATTCATACGAGCAATGTTTTCCAAAGAAATTCCTTTAGGACATTCCACTTCGCAAGCTCCTGTATTTGTACAATTACCAAAACCTTCTTCATCCATTTGCTTCACCATGTTTAAGACACGGTCAGTGGCCTCAATTCTTCCTTGTGGCAACAATGCAAATTGTGATACTTTGGCACCCACAAACAGCATGGCAGAAGAGTTTTTACAACTTGCAACGCACGCTCCGCAACCAATACAGGTTGCTGCTTCAAACGCTTCATCAGCATCGTGTTTGTTAACAGGGATGGTATTGGCATCTACAGTATTTCCAGAAGTATTGATAGAAATAAATCCTCCTGCATGTTGAATACGGTCAAATGCGCTTCTATCCACTACCAAATCTTTTATGACAGGAAATGCAGTTGCTCTAAACGGTTCGATAAAAATGGTATCACCATCTTTGAACATGCGCATGTGCAATTGACACGTGGTGACGCCTCTATCTGGTCCATGGGCTTCGCCATTGATGTAAAGTGAACACATTCCGCAGATGCCTTCGCGACAATCGTGGTCAAATGCCACAGGGTCATCACCTTTATTGATTAAATCTTCATTTAAAACGTCCAACATTTCGAGGAAAGACATATCCGGAGACACATCGTTAATTTTATAATCAACAAGTTTTCCTTTATCGTTGGCGTTTTTTTGACGCCATATTTTTAACGTTAAATTCATAGCTATTAGTTATTGGTTTTTAGTTGTTTGTTGTTAGTTTAAGTTTTCCATAAGCTAACAACTATCAACCATCAACTATTTTATTTATAACTTCTTTGTTTTAATTCTATATCGACGAATTCCAAATCTTCTTTATGCAATACAGCATCGCTTGGTTCGCCTTTGTATTCCCATGCGGCAACAAAGGCAAAATTTTCATCATCACGTTTGGCTTCGCCTTTTTGTTCTCCATCCAGTTCTACGGATTCTTCCCTAAAGTGTCCCCCGCATGATTCTTCACGCATCAGGGCATCTTTTGCAAACAATTCTCCCAATTCCAAGAAATCCGCAACACGACCAGCCTTGGCAAGCTCTTCATTAAGCTCTTCATTAGTTCCTGGTACCTTGACGTCTTTCCAGAATTCTTCTCGAAGCGTTTTTATTTCTGATATGGCTTCATTTAAACCTTGAGCATTACGGGACATTCCAACTTTATCCCACATGATTTTTCCTAATTTCTTATGGAAATGGTCCACAGAATGCGTACCATTGTTGTTGATTAAATGGTTGATACGGTCTCTAACATTTTTTTCTGCTTCATCAAATTCAGGCGTATTTGTTGGAATTTTTCCAGTCCTGATGTCTTTGGAAAGATAATCTCCAATGGTATAAGGCAATACAAAATATCCATCTGCCAAACCTTGCATCAATGCTGAAGCTCCCAATCGATTGGCACCATGGTCAGAGAAATTGGCCTCACCAATGCAGTACAATCCAGGCACGGTGGTCATTAAATTATAATCTACCCAAATGCCACCCATGGTATAGTGAACTGCTGGATAAATCATCATTGGTGTATTGTATGGGTCTTGGTCAACAATCTTCTCATACATTTGGAATAGGTTTCCATATTTGTTTTTGATGACTTCCTGACCTAATTTTTTAACTAATGCAGCATCATTTTCGTTAAGACCCTTTACGTGTGCTTGTTCTTTTCCATAGCGTTGAATAGCGGATGCAAAATCTAAAAAGACAGCCTCACCAGTTGCATTGACACCATAACCAGCATCACAACGCTCTTTTGCAGCTCTAGAGGCTACATCACGAGGCACCAAATTTCCAAACGCTGGATAACGACGCTCTAAATAATAGTCTCTATCTTCCTCGGGAATATCTTTAGGTTTTAGGGTTTTGTTACGAATTGCTTCAACATCTTTAATGTTTTTTGGAACCCAAATACGTCCATCGTTACGAAGTGATTCAGACATCAACGTCAATTTGGACTGATGGTCGCCAGAAACTGGAATGCACGTTGGGTGTATCTGCGTATAACAAGGATTGGCAAAGTACGCACCACGTTTGTGGGCTTTCCATGCAGCTGTGACGTTACTTCCCATCGCGTTTGTGGAAAGAAAAAATACGTTTCCATAGCCACCGGTTCCAAGAACAACAGCATGTGCCGCATGTCTTTCAATTTCCCCAGTAATTAAATTTCTGGTGATGATGCCACGAGCTTTTCCACCAACAACCACAACATCCAACATTTCGTGACGGTTGTACATTTTTATTTTGCCACGACCGATTTGACGGTTCATGGCTGAATAAGCACCTAGCAATAATTGTTGACCTGTTTGTCCTGCTGCATAAAAGGTTCTGGAAACCAAAACACCACCAAACGAACGGTTATCTAAATACCCACCATATTCACGAGCAAAAGGAACACCTTGCGCTACGCATTGGTCAATAATATTTGCAGAAACTTCAGCTAAACGATAGACGTTAGCTTCACGTGAGCGATAATCACCACCTTTTACAGTATCGTAAAATAATCTGTAGGTAGAGTCACCATCACCTTGATAGTTTTTTGCCGCATTGATACCACCTTGTGCCGCAATAGAGTGTGCTCGACGAGGTGAATCCTGAAAACAAAACGCTTTCACGTTATATCCAAGTTCCGCTAATGTAGCTGCAGCAGAACCGCCGGCTAAACCAGTTCCAACCACAATAATATCAATATTACGCTTATTGGCTGGGTTTACTAAATCGATATGATTTTTATAATTAGTCCATTTATCTGCAATCGGACCTTTTGGTATTTTAGAATCTAAAGCCATATTAGATGTTTTTTAGTGATTAAAATGATGGTAAAGTGCAATAAAAATAAATCCTAACGGTAGGATAATTGCATAAGCTTTACCAAAGCCTCTTAACCCTCTGGTATATTTGTTATTTGCTCCAACCGATTGAAATGCGGAACTAAAACCATGTAATAAGTGTAGCGCTAAAAAGATGAAGGCCAAACAATAGGCAGCTACTCTTAAAGGGTTTTCAAATTTATGAACCAATTCTTCGTGATAACGAAAATCACCATTTGGAAGTAAACCTGTTAAATCACCTTGGATATATTTCGTGTTAATTTCTGGAATCCAGAAATCGATAAAATGAAGCACCAAGAACGCCAAAATAGTCAATCCGCTCCAAATCATGTTTCTACTCATCCACGTGGAATTTGCAGAACCATTGTTTTTAGCATAACTGATCTGTCTTGCATTTCTGTTTCTGATTTCCAATATAAATCCCATCACAAAGTGAAAAATGACACCGAAAATAAGGATAGGTTGGAATACATATTGAATGACCCAAAATGTTCCCATAAAATGCGATGCCGAATTGAATGCATCTGGACTTAAGACAGAAAGAATGTTAATTGCAAAATGCTGTAATAAGAAAATCATGAGGAAGAATGCCGAAAGTGCCATGGCAAACTTTCTTCCAATCGAAGAATTAAAAATTCCGCTCATCTTTTGAAGTTAGTTTATTATCAAGCAAAGATACGCTTCAAACGATTGAAAGCCAAAAAATAGATTTAAATATGAGTATTTAGAATGATTTTAATTAGAAACTACTGGAATCAACCCTCTAAGCCCCATATCAACCACTTGCTCACCAGCAGCTGGTTCGTATTTACCATCAGAATTAACTTCTGTCCATTCAAAGCTGTTGTTTATTGAAAAAGACAAGGTTACCACCACATCTTCTGTTTCATTTCCTGTGATAGTCAATCCGTTTTCAAACTTGCCCGTCACCACGCATGAGCCTTGGGGAATTGGTGAAGAATTAAATATTGGATTAGGAACCGTTGTTGAACCTTCAGGAGCCTGACCTTGAGTCGTAAAACCAAGTGCTTCGAATGCCCAAAACCCTTGTAGTCGGTTTGCATTTACGGCAATCGTACTGCCATTAAGATCGAAATCTGTGATATAGGTATTGTAGCCAACAAAACTGGCTAAAGTACCAGTAATATCGTTTCCATTCACTCGCAATGAGATATTCCCTTCCTGATAGGCCAGTGAGACACGAACCCATTCATAATTTCCACTAGCGACTTGGCTTAAAGGAATCGTTAAAAAAGTCTCATTGTTTCCTGCAAAAACAGCATTCTGAAAATCGATGGCATTACTGCCTCCAGCATTGGTTTCAGAACCATTAAATACAATTTCACCTTCACCCAGAAGTGTAGTGGCGTTAGGGGCGAATTCTATATAATTGGCACTCATTCTATTTACAACAGGCGATTGAGCAGCATGACCAACAGGAATTGTTGAAGGCTGCCCGAGATTATTAAGTCTTGCTTGGTTTGGGTCAAACTTCAGCTTTATGATAAGTTGAGCTTGGTCTGGATTGGAACAACAATCAGTGTTGTCACTACAAGATGTCAAAATAACAACGGTAAATAGTAAGATTAAATTTAAAGTTTTCATAAGATTTATTTAGAGTTTAATAGTACTAACGGAAAACTATAAAAAAATATTATTTGATTTCAAGTTTGGTCTTTTCAGTTCCGAGTTGAATGGTATAACTGCCTTTTGGCAAATAATAGTTACCATTTGAAGCTTTATTGATTTCAACACTCGAATTTTCCTTTTGCAGTGCTTTTTTGCCACTTTCGGAGAGTGTCAAGTCATATTCTGTAACATTAAATCCTTTATCAGCTTCCGTTGAGATGGTTTGTAATTCAGAATTTTTATCTGATAAAATTTTAATGGTTTGTTTTCCGGAAGCATTGGCATAAAATCGGATGTCAATAGAAGGTTCATAAGGTTTTGACCATGAACCAAACGAACTTCCCCAACGACCAGAGTAACGAATACTTTCAACACCAAACAATGTAATGGAGTTCTTCATTTTTTCAGAAGTCATAGTTTCTAATGCTTCAATATTTGTTTTGTAAATACTTCTTCCGTGTGTTCCCAATAATAAATCATTGGCTTCAGGTTGAATTACGATGTCATGAACCGCAACATTTGGCAATCCATTGCTAAACACTTGCCAGGAGTTGCCTCTGTCAAAGGACGCATATGCTCCATTATCGGTTCCAACGAACAATAAGTTTTCGTTTTTTGGGTCTTCTCTGATGACATTTACAGGTGATGCCGGGATGTTATTACTAATATTTTTCCAAGTTAGCCCATAATCATCACTCATGTAAACATAGGTTGCGAAATCGTCCCAACGATACCCATTTAAGGTTACATACACTCGTTCTTTTTTATGTTGAGAAGCAATAACTCGGCTGACCCATAAATCTTTTGGCAAGGTTGAAGAAACGTTGTTCCAACTTCCTCCAGCATCTTTCGTGACTTGTATTAAACCATCATCACTTCCAGTATAAATCAAACCAAATTGAAATGGAGACTCACTGATCGAGGTTAAAGTTCCATAAACCACATTCCCTTTTTTACCACCATTGGTTAGATCATCGCTAATAGCTACCCAATCAGTGCCTTGATTCATCGAGCGCATGAGTTTATTTCCTCCTAAATAAAGAATATCCTGATTGTGCGGTGACAACAAGATAGGAGTTTGCCAATTGAAGCGATACGGATTTTCACCTAATTCATGTTTGGGTTGAATGTAAGTTTGGTCTTCTTTTTCTCTGTCTATCCTGAAGTAATTTCCAAATTGAAAACCTGTATAAGCAATATTGGAATTGCGACTATCAACCTGAACTTGCATACCGTCTCCACCCATAATACTCTCCCATGGATATTGACCACTTGCATGCCAACTCTCGTTTTCTCGAGCATTGTTCGCTCCAACCCAAACGCCATTATCCTGCAAACCCCCATACACGTTATATGGTTTTTCGTTATCAACATTAATTGAATAGAACTGACCAACGGATGGTGAATTATTTTTTATCCAGTTTTCTCCATCATCATAAGTAATATTAACACCTCCATCATTTCCGTTGATTAAATGATTTGGGTTTTTTGGATCTATCCAAAGAGCATGATGGTCACCATGAACATTATCAGCATCAATAGAGGTAAATGTTTTTCCACCGTCTTTGGATTTTAAAATAGGCACGCCATATACGTAGATGTTGTCCACATTATGTGGCGCCACATAAATATGCCCAAAATAGTAACCATAACTATAGTAAAGATCATCAAGAAAACCGTCATGTGTTTTTTTCCAAGTGTTGCCTCCGTCTGTACTTTTGTAGATTTCTGCACCAATAACAGGGGTGTCGAATAATAAGGAATTTGCATCTTCAAGATATTTGGCCAAATCTATTGGCTTCACATTGCCACTCCTCACCATCTGCTTGACATTTTCGGCGCGATATTTTTCTTGAAAGCCGTTCATTCTTAAATACGAATTGAGTTTTTTGTCTTCCAGTTTTAAAAAATCATCCACGCTCATCGACTTAAAATCTTCCTTGTTCAGAATTTCTTTGTTTACCGCTTTTTCGTCAGCGGTCCTGTGGAATTGATTGTCGTGAATTGCATAAATGGTATTGTCATCATAAATAGCAAAACCGATTCTTCCAACACCGTTTCCAATCGGAAACCCGCTTTTTTCTGTAGAAATTTTTGTCCAAGTATGTCCCGCGTCAAAACTTTTATAGATAGCAGAATTAGTTCCATTGCCATCAAAATTCCAAGCTTTCCTATCTTTTGTCCAAGAGGAAGCGAACATAATGCTATAATTATTTGGAGCATGTTGAAGGTCAATTATACCAGTCATGTCATCCACAAAAAGTGTTTGAATCCAGTTTTTTCCACCATCGGTTGTTTTATATATACCACGCTGATTATTTGGCGAATACAAATGACCAGTGACGCCAACGGTAACCTCATCAGGATTGTTGGGGTTGATAAGGATGCGTCCAATATGATGAGAATCTGTAAGGCCCATATTTTGCCACGTCTTACCATTATCAGTAGATTTCAGAATTCCGATACCTGCATAACTTGAACGGGATGCATTGTTTTCGCCAGTACCCACCCAAATGGTTTTTGTTTTCCAATCTACCGCGATGTCGCCGACGTTTTGGGTGTTGGAAGAATCAAGGATAGGTGAGAATGTGGTTCCGTTATTTATTGTATGCCATACACCTCCCGAAGCATATGCGACATAAAACTCTGTTGGATTTTCAGGATTCACAGCTAGATCGGTTACACGACCGCTCATCACTGTTGGTCCAATATTCTGAAAGACGACGTTTTTAACAAGTGAATTTTTGGCCATTTCTTCTTTTTGTTGAAGCGCATTTTCAACTATTTCAGAAGGAGTTGATGGTTGTTGAGCAAAACTCAAAAAAGTACATAAACTTAAAAATGAAGCGGAGAATTTTGAAATATTCATATGGAAGGTATTATTCTTTTTGAAAAATAATCATAATTGTAGTGAAGCGCAAAAGTTTGGACTTAAAGTTTGCTAAAAACAAAAAAGCACTCATTTTTGAGCGCTTTTTTGTTTTTCTAAAATATCATTTATTCGATAATTATCTTTTTTGTCAAGGTTTTACCTCCGATATTTATATTTATCATATATACACCGCTTGATAAATCACCTGTGTTTATAGTATGTAAGCCAGATGTGTCATTCAAATTTGGTTGTATAACCATACGGCCGGTCATGTCATACATTTCGATTTTTTTTATGGACGAGTGAAAATCGTTCTTAACGAAAAGCTCATTTTTGGCTGGATTAGGAAATACTGAAATATGGCTGGCAAGGTCATTCTCGTCAATTCCCAAGGCACAACTATGATTGGTCATCAAACCAAGTCCACAAACAGAGTTGGTTGTACTTCGGTTCTGCACATCGTTACCTCCAAGGATGTCATTTGCAGACAAAAATCGATTGGTGACACCGTTTGAAATAGAATAATGCATAATAGCGTTTGGATTGATAACGTGTGCCAATTGATGTCCATGTCCCAGCTCATGTACAGCAACTGTTTCAAAATCGACTTGAGCATTGGTAGGCGCTCCTGGTCCATATTGCCAGTTGGTTGTATCATTAAACACAATATCTAACTCGGCAACAAACCATTCTAAATCTGTACCATTTGAGCAACCATTAAAGTATGATGTATTTCTTCCTAAAGTGCCATCTGGCAACTCGTTACCAATATCAAACCTAATAACATTGGTATTATCCAAAGCAATCGTATTGACAGTGGTAAAAGTTGGATTAATGTCCCAATTAATCCCAGTTTCGCAACGCCATGTATCAAAAGCTCTGGTAAAAGATTGATTAACAGCAGAGTTTAAAAAAAAAGTGGTGTACATGGACCATATATAGCCTCCGTTGCCATTATCATCTACGTGTTGTGTTGGATATGCAAAACCACTAGTCGTAAAATTGATCTCAGAGTAAGGGATTTGTAAAGGAGCGGCAGAATTAGCAAATGCACCAATAGAAGTCACCACTCTAAATGTTCCTGTCCCGGCTCTACTTGGTACTTCAACCAGAATTTGTGTGTCAGACCAACTTATCACTTGTGTGTCAAGTGCAGTAAAGTAACTAGAACCACCACTATTGGCATCACTAAATAAAACAGTTCCCATTGCGGTACCAAAACCAACTCCATCAATGGTTAAAACAGATCTTGTTCCTCCGGTAATTGAGGTCGGACTAAAGTTTGTAATGGCCAAACCTCCTAATCTGTTTCCAGCTAGGGTTTCCATATAAGTGTCAACATCAAATTGAGAGACTTGAGTAAAATTTGAATGAGTTTGAGCCATTATTCTTCCATAAAACTGTTGGCTAATACCGTCAACATTAATGTATGGATTGGACACTCTGTTTTCAAAAACATCATATTTATAAAAACCCTGTATCGCACTGTAGGCTTCATATTTATTTGTTCCCGATGTGTCTTCTGGAGAAAATTGTATATTGGATTCATGCAGCATAAAAACACCCATGTCGCCAACGGAAGCATCAACGGTTAAGGTTGTGATCTGCGCCGTCATATCAACTACACCACCCTCGGTTATCATTTCAACCGTAGATTGTGGTTGACCCTTAAAAGTTTTGTACACTTCAATTGTGTTGATTGTATAGATATTTTGGTGATTGATGTCCCAAAACGAATTTTTTGAAATAACTTTACCTTCAACAATTTGAGTAGAATTTGTAACCTGCACGCTTAAAGGAACTTCAAACATCATCTCTTGGGCAAAGGATGTAAAACCAATGAACAATAGGCAAGCGGATAAGAATAAGCGAGTTTTTAATGTATTTTTTTGCATTTCGTAGAATTAGGTTATTAGAATTTCACAGGCTTCCAAGATAAGCATTAATTGATTATTTCACCAAACAAATTAATCTACTTAACTTTATCGCTTAAAAAGAATGCCCTTTTTCTGTAAAGGGAAAATTTAGACCAAATAAAATTTTTACACATGAAATACCATCACATCGACAGCAAGTTATTCATAAAAAACCGTAAAAACTTTATGAATAAAATGAAGCCAAACAGTTTGGCTGTTTTCAATAGTAATGATATTTATCCCATCAGTGCGGATAGCACAATGCCTTTTCAGCAACACCGAGATATTTTCTATTTGAGTGGTGTCGATCAGGAAGAAAGCATTTTGGTGTTATTTCCTGATTGCCCAAAAGAAAAGCACCGTGAAATATTGTTTTTAAAGGAGACAAATGATCACATCGCGGTTTGGGAAGGAGAAAAACTCACCAAAGAAGCTGCCTTTGAAACCTCAGGAATCAAGACTGTTTATTGGTTGAAGGAAATGGAAAAAGTGATGTTCGAGCTGATGACGCAATGTGATACTGTTTATATAAACACAAATGAGCACTACCGAGCAAATGTTGAAACCGAAACAAGAGAGGACCGTTTCACCAAATGGTTAAAAGACAAATATCCTGCACATTCTGTTGCGAAAAGCAATCCTATTTTACAACGCCTACGTTCAGTCAAAGACAAAATTGAATTGGATTTAATGCAGCAAGCATGTGATATTACTGAAAAAGGATTCAGAAGATTACTAAACTTTGTAAAACCAAATGTTTGGGAATATGAAATTGAAGCAGAATTGATGCATGAATTTTTAAGAAATCGTTCCAAAGGATTTGCCTACACGCCAATTATAGCTGCAGGTAATAATGCCAATGTGCTGCATTACATTCAAAATAACCAACAATGCAAAAAGGGCGATTTAATTTTATTGGATGTTGGTGCTGAATATGCCAATTACGCCAGCGATATGACCAGAACAATTCCTGTTTCGGGAAAATTCTCCAAACGTCAAAAGGAAGTTTACAACGCCGTTAATAGAGTAAAAAATGATGCCACCAAAATGCTCGTTGTGGGCACGGATTGGGCGGAATATCATGAGGAAGTAGGGAAATTGATGACATCGGAGTTGTTAGGTCTAAAATTGTTGGACAAAGCTGATGTGAAAAACGAAAACAAAGAATGGCCAGCCTATAAAAAATATTTTATGCACGGTACGTCACACAATATAGGTTTAGACACCCATGATTACGGCATTCTAACGGAACCTATGCAAGCCAACATGGTATTTACAGTTGAACCTGGGATTTACATCCCAGAAGAAGGGTTCGGAATACGACTTGAAGATGATGTTGTGATTCAAAAGAAAGGGGAGCCTTTTAACTTGATGCGTAATATTCCGATAGAAGTAGAAGAAATTGAAGATGTGATGAATTCGTAACCGATTAAATTTGACAATAATTGTTAAAATATGTTAAAAGCGGCATAATGTTTGAAAGAACTTTATTTCAAAAAACTACATCTTATGAAATTTATCAAGTCAATAGTAAAAGTAATTCTTCCAATTTCGTCGTCCGCTCTTATACTTATCAGTTGTGGTACATCGGATGACGAATCTATACCCAACGATCCAAATTCTACAATTGCAATTGAAGATCCAAATTTTGAGCAAGCCTTAATTGATTTAGGATATGATGATATCCTAAATGGCTCTGTTTATAAGGATAACATTAGTCAGGTTTTAGAACTAGACGTGAACAACAGGTCAATCTCAAGTTTATCTGGTATAGAAGGATTTACTTCTCTAAAAAAACTAAATTGCCAGTTAAATACAATTTTCGAATTGGATGTGACCGATAATTTAGATTTAGAAGAATTGTATTGCGCGGGTAATGCATTGAATTTTCTAAACGTCACTAATAATTTGGCTCTGCAAAAATTGGACGTAGGTGCAAATTATTTAACAGTTTTGGATGTGACTAATAACGTTAATCTAATAGAATTGGAATTTTATAATAATAATATTGTCCAAATTGATTTAAGCAACAATTTGGGATTAGAATTATTGCTTTGCAGTTATAACAATTTAATTTCTTTGGATGTTAGTTCTAATTTGGCATTATGGCTTTTGCATTGTTATGGCAATCAATTGTCTAGCTTGCAAATTAATCCAGGGTTAGTCAGCTTGGTTTGTTATTCCAATCAATTAACTAGCTTGAATCTGGATTCTAATTTAGAGTTAGAGACTATACTTTGTAATGATAACCAATTAGCATCCTTGGACTTGAGCAATTTGACAAATCTCAATGGTTTAAACTGTGAAAATAATGATTTATCGTGTATAAATGTTAGCAGTTCTCAATTGAACAACATTCCAATTTACTGGATTAAAGACGATACGGCTATATACAATACAGATTGTAATTAATCCTCTTGAATGGGTTTACGATAAAAAACATTTAAGAATGTAAATGATAACAATGCAGGCAAAACCCAGCCCAAACTATGATTTGCCAAAGGAATTATATCAATAAGATTTTGTAATTGTTCAATTGGGATCAGAAATTTTAAAAAGTCTGGAATAGTAAATAAAAATGTCATCGACACCACAACTCTAAAAACTAGAGGAGAGGCATATCGTTCCGGAAGTACATTTAAAATGATTAAAACAATTGTGATAGGATAGATAAACATTAAAACAGGAAGGGCCACATCAATAATAAACCCAACATTATAGCTTCCCACAATTATCCCTAAAATGCAACTAATAATAGCTGTAATTGTATAAGCCGATTTTGAGTTTTTGAACAATCCTTTGAAATAATCTGCTGTTCCAGTAATGATTCCAACGGCAGTGGTAAAGCATGCCAAGGCGATTAAAACACTTAAAAACGATGCGCCGTAGCTTCCCAATGTCTGTATGCTCAATCCGTTAAGCACATCGGCTCTAGTAGCATTTGTGGCGAATTCATTATTAAACAATGACCCGACCAAAATGAGTCCCGCATATATAATAAATAAACCTATTCCTGCAATCCAACCCGATTTTATGATAAGCTGTTTTTTGTCTTCAAATGAATAATGACCTTTCAAATTCAGTGAAATAATAAGAACAGCGCCAACGACAATAGCTCCAATAGCATCGAAGGTTTGATATCCTTCTAGAACACCATCGACCAAAGGAGTTTTGAAAATCGAAGCCTTTGATACCTCGGGAGCGTTGAAGGTTCCGATGAATATAATTGAAAGTAAAATTAAAACTATAATAGGAGTTAAGAATTTTCCGAGCAAATCCAGGACTTTGGAACGATTCATAACAAAAACAAACACCAAGATAAAGTAGATGCCACTTGTTAGTAGGGCACTTGTTTCAAAAAAGGGCTCGATTGCCATTTCATGTGTTACCGAAGCTGTTCTTGGTGCGGGCAGAGCGATACAAATAACATATACAATCAAACAGTAAATCAAACTGAATAGAGGGGATACTTTTTTACCAAAATCATACATGGTCCCTTGTAATTTGGCATGTGCCAAAATACCCAATAGTGGAACAGCCACTGCAGTAAGTACAAATCCTAAAGTAACCAATAACCATGTGTCTCCAGCTTTAAAGCCCAAAAAGGGAGGTAAAATAAGGTTTCCTGCGCCAAAAAACATTGAAAACAGAGCAAATCCAGTAATGAAGATTTCTTTAGTTTTGTTCATAGTTAAGTTATCTTTGTCGAATATAGTTGAAAAATGATTTTACAACACAAAGGAATACCGGTTTTTTATTCTGACACAGGTCAGGGAGATGTTGTGATCTTGTTACATGGATTTCTCGAAAACTCTTCAATGTGGAATCAACTAATACCCGAATTAGCACAGAAAAACAGAGTAGTTGCTGTTGATTTACTAGGTCATGGTGAGACTGGATGTGTGGGTTATATCCATACAATGGAAATGATGGCGGAGGCTGTAAAAGCAGTGTTTGATCATCTAAAGATCATAGAGGCAAGAATTATAGGCCATTCAATGGGAGGTTATGTAGCTTTGGCTTTCGCTGAATTATACCCAGAAAAAGTGAATGGCGTCTGTCTCATGAACTCCACCGCTGTTGCGGATAGTGAAGAGAGACAAATCAACAGAGATAGAGCTATAATCG
This sequence comes from Flavobacteriaceae bacterium UBA5544, assembly GCA_002426755.1. Taxonomy (GTDB): domain Bacteria; phylum Bacteroidota; class Bacteroidia; order Flavobacteriales; family Flavobacteriaceae; genus JBPOFM01. The sequence goes on along the minus strand of DINI01000019.1, from coordinate 234,407 downwards.
CTGTAAAGCAAAATCATAAAGCATTTATTAGTATGTCTGTGTCCAATTTATTCGCTCCAGAAAATAGAGAGCGTTTGGCCACGGAAATCGGAACAGTTAAAAAAGAAGCGCTTAAAATGCCTTTACAAGGAATTATTGCCGCTTTAGAAGGAATGAAAACAAGAAAGGACCGAAGCGTGTTCTTCAAAGATGCAACTTTTGATAAGTTGTTGATTGTGGGTCGTAAAGACCCGGTATTGGACTATGACACTTTAATGAAGGAATTTTCTGATACAGATATAAAAATTGTTGAATTTCCTTACGGGCACATGAGTCATATAGAAAATTATCAAGAATTATCTTACAATATTTTGCATTTTGTCGAAAAATAATACACTTTAACGTTGTATTTTATTTATTTTATTAGTTTTGAGAGTCTTAACTAATTAACCATGAGTAAAACCAATTCTACTTCAGCCCCATTGAAGCTATATTGCAGTCTTTTTGGACATCAATACGAAGTTTCAAAAAAAGTAACGTTGCATGTGAAAGAGTACACATGCAAATGTTGTAAACGACAATTAACCACCAATAGTAATGGAAACTTAATTGAATTGACTCCTAAATTTCAGGAAATCAATACTATATTGGAAGATATCTATACAAGGAGAAAACTTCGTTTACAGCAAAAATCGTTCACTTCGTCGATATATTTGAGCAATGCAGTGGGTTATTAATGGATTTTGTTATATTTAGGCATCCTCTAAATAGTAACTAAAATTAATAGATCAGTGAAAAGTATCTATTGTTCTGTTTTTGGCCACCAATATGTGGTTTCAAAAAAGGTCACTTATCATGTAAATGAGTATAAGTGTACTAAATGTAACGTTCAAATGACAACCAACGGAAAAGGTGAATTGACGCCATTAACACCTAAATTCAAGGAAATCAACTCCGTTCTGGAACGTATCCACCAAAGAAGAAAAACAAAAAAGCTAGAAGGTCTTCTTATTTTTGAACATTAAGAGCATTCCAACCTTTGGCAATCAATGGAATTAGGGATTCGGCTCTCGTTACCAAGTTCATCCCTTTTTCTTTTTCCGTTATATAGCCAATAATAGTTAAATTTGGATTGGCTTTTATTTTTGGAAAATCTTCTTGAGAAATGGTCATCAACAATTCATAATCCTCCCCGCCGTTTAGGGCAATTGTAGTACTATCGATATTAAACTCTTCGCACGTAGAAATAACTTGAGGATCTAAAGGAATTTTATTTTCATATAGTTCTACTCCAACACCACTTTGCTTGCATAAATGAATGATTTCGGAAGATAATCCATCACTGATGTCAATCATCGATGTAGGCTTAACCTTCAAATCTCTCAAAAGTTTCACAATATCTCTTCGCGCTTCTGGTTTTAATTGCCGTTCAATGATGTAAGAGTATAAATCTAAATCCGGTTGATTGTTTGGATTGACTTTAAACACTTCTTTTTCGCGTTCCAAAACTTGCAATCCCATATAAGCCGCGCCCAAATCGCCAGTAACAACCAATAAATCGTTGGGTTTGGCACCATTTCTATAGACTACATCTTTTTCGTTCACTTCACCAATCGCGGTAACTGAAATAATTAAGCCTGTTGTAGATGAGGTTGTGTCTCCACCAATGACATCGACATCATAAATTTTGGAAGCAACTTCTATCCCAGCATATAATTCTTCCAGAGCTTCCAAGGGAAAACGATTGGAAACCGCTATCGAAATCGTTACTTGGCTTGCGTCTGCGTTCATTGCATACACATCCGAAAGATTGACCATAATGGCTTTATAACCCAAATGTCTTAATGGCATATAGCTCAAATCAAAATGCACGTGTTCTATCAGTAAATCGGTAGTGACAACAATTTTTTTGGATTTGAAATCCAATACGGCGGCATCATCTCCAATTCCTTTGATGGTCGATTTTTGTTTGATTTCAAAATGTTGCGTTAGATGGTCAATAAGACCAAATTCACCCAAATCAGCGATGGATGTTCGTTGTGGATTTTTATCTTCTATCATGATGCAAATTTATCAATAATGAAAAGAATTTGATCAATGGATTCCATATTTAATTCCATTTCAAATCTGATTGGCAAAACCTATCAATCTATTTGCTAATATAATGTTAGGTTCTATGGAAAAACAGGACTTAAATCGTATATTTGCAATCTTATTTAGACCTAATCTACATTGTTATATGATTAAAGTTTCAGAAACAGCTAAAAAGAAAGTCGTTGAGCTTATGAACGAAGATGGCTTTAACTCTACCACCGACTTCGTGCGCGTTGGAGTAAAAAGTGGTGGTTGTTCAGGATTGTCTTATGATTTAAAATTTGATAAAATACAACAAGAAGATGACAAGGTTTTTGAAGATAATGGCGTAAAGATTATCGTTGACAAAAAAAGCTTTTTATATCTTATCGGAACCACTCTTGAATATTCGGGAGGCCTTAATGGAGCTGGCTTTGTCTTTAATAACCCAAATGCAAATAGAACTTGTGGCTGTGGAGAATCCTTTTCTCTTTAATGACCACATACTGAAGACAGAATACTGATGAATAAATATACCGAAGACGATTTAAGGGAAGAATTAAAAACCAAGGAATACGAATATGGTTTCTACACTGATATTGAATCAGATACATTCCCTATTGGTTTAAATGAAGACATCGTCAAGGCCATTTCTTTAAAGAAGGAAGAACCTCAATGGATGACGGATTGGAGACTCGAATCGTTCCGTGCATGGAAAGAAATGATCGAACCAGAATGGGCAAACGTTCAATATGTGAAGCCCGATTTTCAAGCAATTTCCTATTATTCGGCACCAAACAGCAAACCAAAATATGACAGTTTAGATGAGGTGGACCCAGAATTATTGGAAACCTTTAAAAAACTTGGAATTTCTTTGGATGAGCAGAAAAAATTGGCTGGAGTTGCGATGGACGTAGTTATTGACTCTGTTTCCGTTGCAACTACTTTTAAGAAAACATTAAACGAAAAAGGCATTATTTTTTGCTCCATCAGTGAAGCCATTCGTGAATATCCAGAATTGGTCAAAAAATATATTGGTACCGTCGTACCTCAAAAAGATAATTTTTACGCAGCTCTAAATTCTGCAGTGTTTAGTGATGGTAGTTTTTGCTACATTCCAAAAGGAGTGCGATGCCCAATGGAGTTGTCTACCTATTTCCGTATCAATCAGGCGGGAACAGGACAATTTGAAAGAACCCTCGTGATTGCTGATGAAGGCAGTTATGTGAGCTATTTGGAAGGTTGTACAGCACCAAGTCGCGATGAAAACCAATTGCACGCCGCGGTTGTGGAATTGATTGCTTTGGATGATGCAGAAATAAAATACTCAACTGTTCAAAACTGGTATCCAGGAAATTCAGAAGGTAAGGGTGGTGTCTACAATTTCGTGACCAAAAGAGGTTTGTGTGAAAAGAACGCAAAAATCTCTTGGACACAAGTAGAAACAGGTTCTGCAATTACTTGGAAATATCCAAGTTGTATCTTGAAAGGAGATAATTCAGTTGGTGAATTTTATTCCATTGCGGTCACCAATAATTATCAACAGGCTGATACCGGAACGAAAATGATTCATTTGGGAAAAAACACCAAATCAACCATCATATCTAAAGGTATTTCAGCAGGAAAATCACAGAATTCGTATCGCGGATTGGTTCAAATAAGTTCAAGGGCTGACAATGCACGTAACTTTTCGCAATGCGACAGTTTATTGATGGGGAATGAATGTGGTGCACATACATTTCCATACATCGAAGCAAAGAATAAGACTGCAAAAATAGAACACGAAGCAACAACGAGTAAAATCGGGGAAGACCAAATTTTCTATTGCAACCAACGAGGTATCGATACAGAAAAAGCCATAGCGTTAATCGTCAACGGATTTAGTAAAGAAGTGTTGAATAAATTACCGATGGAATTTGCAGTGGAAGCACAAAAATTATTGGAAATAAGTTTAGAAGGTTCAGTAGGATAAGTTATGAGAAAAATATGTTTATTGTTGTTTATGACCACAGCATTAATTGGCTGTAAAAACGATGCAAAAAATACGGATGCGACAAATTCTGAAACTCCAGATAACGTACAAGAAATATCCGGAAACTTTATGTATTATGATGATGCAGCAGTTTTTCAAACCAAAAGCGAATTGTACGGTGTGGTTCCAAACGAAATGCTCGAAGATTTAATTATTCAGTCGGAACCCTTAAAAACGGAAGCATCTGATGAAGTAGCCGTGACTTTAAAAGTGAAAGTATCCAAAAAACCCGAAAATGAAGAAGGTTGGGAAAATAGAATTGAAATTTTTGAAATTGTCAAAGTTTCAAAATCAAATCCCAAGAACAATAATATTATAAAATTAGGAAAAGAAGACAATGCTGAAAATCAATAATTTACACGCAAGTGTTGAAGATAAATCCATTTTAAGAGGCATCAATTTAGAAGTTAGAGCAGGCGAAGTTCATGCCATTATGGGACCAAATGGTTCGGGTAAGAGTACACTCGCTTCTGTAATTGCTGGCAAAGAAGAATATGACGTTAGCGAAGGAGAAATTTTATTGAATGATGAGAACATTGACGAATTAGCGGCCGAAGAGCGTGCCCACAGAGGTATCTTTTTGTCATTTCAATATCCGATAGAAATTCCTGGCGTAAGTGTCACCAACTTTATGAAAACAGCCATCAATGAGACGCGAAAAGCCAAAGGGTTGCCAGATATGCCAGCCAACGAAATGTTGAAAATGATACGCGAAAAATCTGAACTGTTGGAAATTGACCGTAAATTCTTATCGCGTTCACTCAATGAAGGATTTTCAGGAGGTGAAAAAAAGCGCAATGAAATTTTCCAAATGGCGATGCTGGAACCTAAATTGGCAATTCTTGATGAAACCGATTCAGGTTTGGATATCGATGCCTTACGAATCGTTGCAAATGGCGTGAATAAATTAAAAAACAAGGATAACGCAGTCATTGTTATTACGCATTACCAAAGACTTTTGGATTATATCGTTCCCGATTTTGTACACGTACTCTATGATGGACGTATCGTAAAATCCGGCGGAAAAGAATTGGCCCACGAACTTGAAGAAAAAGGTTACGATTGGATTAAAGAAGAAGTAAACGCCTAAATTAAGTATACAATGGCGGTTGCAGTTTTCAGTAGCACTGTTTACTGTGACTGTAATTGAAAACTGAAGAAAATGGATTTAAAAGAAAAACTCATATCATCCTTCATGGCATTCGAAAATTTAATGGATGTCGATTTGCCCGTACACGATATTAGAAGCCAGGCGATTAAAGTATTTGAAACCAATGGGTTTCCAACAAAACGAGATGAAGCTTGGAAATACACATCCTTAAATAATGTGTTAAAACATGATTATAGTGTATTCCCTAAACATGAAAATGCCATTGAGTACAACGATGTTAAAAAGTATTTCATTCACGATATAGACACCTATAAGATAGTTTTTATCGACGGAAAGTACTCGTCACACTTATCACAAACCACACACGATGGTATTGATGTATGTTTAATGTCGTCTGCATTAAACAAGCCAAAATACAGCGTTCTAATTGAGAATTATTTCAACAAGATTGCTTCCAAGGATAGTTTTACATCTTTGAATACAGCTTTTTCTTGTGAAGGCGCCTACATTCATATTCCAAAAAATAAATTGGTAGCAAAACCAATACAGATTGTTCATTTTTCAACCGGCAGCGAGGCGGCCCTGATGTTGCAGCCACGCAATTTGATTGTTGTGGATGAAAATTCTCATGTTCAGATTATCGAACGCCACCAAAGTTTGACAGATAACCCTGTATTGACAAACAGTGTTACTGAAATTTATGCCAATAAACGTTCAATAGTCGATTATTATAAAATTCAAAATGACAATGAAAATGCTTCATTGATTGACAACACCTTCATCAATCAAAAGCAGGAAAGTGTGGCATCGGTGCATACATTTTCATTCGGCGGTAAATTGACTCGAAACAATCTGAATTTTTATCAAAATGGAGAACGTATCGATTCAACATTAAAAGGAGTAACCATTATTGGCAACAAGCAACATGTAGATCACAATACGCTTGTTCATCACATTGAGCCAAATTGCGAGAGCCATCAAGACTACAAAGGTATTTTTGGCGACACTGCAACTGGCGTTTTCAATGGAAAAGTGGTGGTTAACAAAGAGGCACAAAAAACAAATGCTTTCCAAGCCAATAATAATATTTTGTTGAGTGATAAAGCCAGCATCAATACCAAACCACAATTAGAGATTTTTGCTGATGATGTAAAATGCTCTCATGGTTGTACCATTGGCCAATTGGATGAAAGTGCTATGTTCTATATGCGTTCACGTGGTATTCCAGAAAAGGAAGCCAAGGCCTTATTGATGTATGCATTTAGTAATAATGTGTTGAATTCGGTAAAAATCCCTGAAATCAAACAACGCATTACCAAGATTATCGCCACTAAATTGGGGGTGAATATTGGGTTTGATTTATAAAATTTCTTTTAAAGTTTATGGCATTTAAAGTTGATGAAATTAGAAAAGATTTCCCAATACTTTCACGTAAAGTAAACGGTAAGCCTTTGATATATCTAGACAATGCTGCAACCTCGCAAACACCGCAACAGGTCATTAATGTTATTGTAGATTATTACTCCAACTATAATGCGAATATACATAGAGGTGTGCACGCATTGAGTCAGGAGGCCACAGACAAGTATGAACATGCCAGACATACAATTCAGGCTCATTTCAACGCCAAACACAATCACGAAATTATCTTAACTTCAGGAACCACCCACGGCATCAATTTAGTGGCGAATGGTTTTTCATCTTTTCTAAAAAAGGGAGATGAAGTTATCGTTTCGGCATTGGAGCACCATAGCAATATTGTGCCTTGGCAAATGTTATGCGAGCGAAGCGGAGCAACTCTTAAGGTCATTCCAATGAATGAAGAAGGTGAGTTGGTGATGTCCGAATATGATAAATTGCTTTCTGACAAAACGAAATTGGTGTTTGTAAATCATATTTCCAATGCACTGGGAACGATCAACCCAATTGAAGACATCATCAAAAAAGCGCACCACTTTGGAGCGGCTGTACTAGTAGATGGTGCACAAGCTTGTCCACACCTTAAACCAGACTTACAAGCTTTGAATGTTGATTTTTATGTTGCCTCTGCACACAAAATGTGTGGTCCCACAGGCGTTGGAATGCTCTACGGAAAGGAAGAATGGTTACGAAAACTGCCACCTTACCAAGGCGGAGGGGAGATGATTGCGGAAGTGACTTTTGAGAAAACAACTTATGCCGATTTGCCGCACAAATTTGAAGCTGGAACACCTAACATCTGCGGAGGTATTGCTTTTGGGGCAGCAATAGATTATATGAACCATATAGGTTTTGATTCCATTGCCAAATACGAGCATGAACTTTTGGAATATGCTACAAAAAAACTGCTCGAAATAGATGGTTTAAGAATTTACGGTACAGCTAAAAACAAGACTTCTGTTATTTCTTTTAATTTAGAAAATGTTCATCCCTATGATGTAGGAACTATTCTTGATAAAATGGGTATCGCTGTAAGAACAGGTCATCATTGCGCTCAACCTATTATGGATTTTTATAAAATTCCAGGAACAGTCAGGGCGTCTTTTGCATTTTACAATACAAGACAAGAAGTCGATATCTTTGTAGAAGCTGTGAAAAAAGCAAAGATGATGTTGTCTTAAATTGACTATATTTACCTATCAATTTATTATTTAAAAATGAATTCAAAATTTATCCTTTTGTCTTTATGCTTTGTAGCATTTTTTTCATGCAGCAAAGACAATGTGAAAATTATATATGTTGCAGATACAAAGGTCGATTGTAGTGGTGTTGCACCGCAAAAATGCCTTCAAATAAAGGAGAATGAAGATGATGAGTGGTCTTATTTTTATAGCGACATAGAGGGGTTTGATTATCAATCGGGCTATAGCTACAAATTAAAAGTAGAAGTTTCTAAAATTGAAAACCCACCCGCCGATGCATCTTCGGAAAAATACATTTTGATAGAGGTTCTTGAAAAAACCAAAACACCCGTAAGTTTAGTTAAAGGATCATGGCTGGTAGTAAAAATTAAGGATAAGACCTCATTTGAAAGGAATCCCACGATTACTTTAACAATGCCTCAAGGACAGATAATAGGCAGTACAAGTTGTAACAAATACTTCGGCAATGTGGTGATTGAAAATAATAGTTTTAAAGTCAATACCGTTGGATCAACCAAAATGGCTTGCAAAAGTATGGAAACGGAACAATTATTTTTAGAAACTCTTAATGAAGTGACATCTTACAAAATTGAGAACGACCAATTAAAACTGATGAGTTCTGATCAATCAGTTATCATGGAATGCACATATATGGTTGAGAGAGAATAAATCTGTTTTGGCCTCGTTTTTGTTATTCTTTAAATAAACAACTAAAAATAAACAGATGAAACTTCTATTCATTTTACTTCCAATTTTAATGCTGAATAAAGAGTGTGAACAAACTAAATCTAGCGATTCTTCTACAGCTATTCATTCAGAAAAAACGTCAGATGTGATGCAAGAGAATACGACAATCAGTTATCAAGCAACTACAAGAGGTTTCTACGAGAAAATTTGGGTCACAAAAGATTCATTAACGGTTACCAATGATAGAAATCAAACGGAAAAAATCAGTTATGCAATGCAAAAAGCAGATTGGGACGAATTGATGAGCCTTTTGAAGGCTGTAGACATCACAACGTTGCCAGAGATTGAAGCGCCAACCTCTATGCGGGATTACGATGGAGCTGCTTTTGCGACATTATCAGTCACTCAAGATACGTTGGAAACAACCTCTAACAGTTTTGACCATGGGCATCCACCAAAATCGATTGAAGCACTTGTTAATAAAGTGTTATCCATGAGGAAAGCATATCAAAAGAATTAGATAAACCCTATCTTTGTTGAAAATTTCTAAATGACAATTAAAGAGATACAGAACGACATCATCGATGAGTTTTCAATGTTTGAAGATTGGGAAGAACGCTATCAGTATATGATAGATTTAGGTAAAACATTACCCTTGATTGATGAACAATTCAAAACAGAAAATAATATTATAAAAGGTTGTCAAAGCAAAGTTTGGGTACATGCTGAAATGCAAGATGACAAAGTGGTATTTACTGCAGATAGTGATGCCATCATTACCAAAGGAATTATTGCCATCTTAATCAGGGTGTTTTCCGATCAAAGCCCTAAAGATATTATTGAAGCTGATACAACTTTTATTGATGAAATCGGTTTAAAAGAACACTTATCGCCAACACGTGCAAACGGTTTGGTCAGTATGATTAAACAATTGAAAATGTATGCCATAGCATACCAAACACAACTCAATTAATATGGATACCACAATAGATACAAACGCTTTAGGCGAAAAAATAGTTAGGGTCTTAAAAACCATTTACGATCCAGAAATTCCTGTAGATATTTATGAACTTGGCCTCATTTACGATGTATTTGTGAATGAAGATTATGATGTCAAAATTTTAATGACTTTAACAACACCCAATTGCCCAGTTGCAGAAACACTACCGTTGGAAGTTGAGGAAAAAGTAAAATCCCTTAATGACGTAAATTCTGCCGAAGTTGAAATCACATTCGACCCGCCTTGGAGTCAAGACCTGATGAGCGAAGAAGCCAAGCTAGAATTGGGAATGCTTTAATTACTAAATTTTAATGCCAAGAGAAACCCCAAAATCATTAAAGGACGACAGCAAAACCAGCTTAAAAAAATCTTTTAGTGCTTTAGTGTTCATTCCTCGTTTCTTCAAGGAAATTTGGAGGACCAACAAAAAACTATTTCTTTTATCTTCCATTTGTAGACTTATTGGAGCCTTGCTGCCAGTGGTCATTCTTTGGATTGGTAAACTCATTATTGATGAAATCATCCTACAATCCAAAGCTGAAGTTTCGGACCTTACACATCTTTGGACCTATGTAGCTATTGAATTTGGTCTTATCATACTGTCTGATTTGGTAAGTAGGGCGATTTCGCTAACGGACAGTTTGTTAGGTGATGCCTATTCAATAGAATCGTCGGTTACCATCATTAAAAAAACCAATCAAATTGATATCAGTCTTCTGGAAGATTCAGAGTTCTACGATAAATTGGAACGCGCAAGAATTCAAACAGCTGGTCGCGTTGGTTTAATGTCCAATGCGCTTGGAGAAGTTCAAAGTTTAATTTCAATAGCAACATTGGTTGCAGGATTGATTTATTTTGAACCTTATCTCATCATTTTATTGGTGTTGAGTATTATTCCTTCATTTATTAATGAAATTTGGTTCAGCCAACAACAATATTCGTTGGCGAGAGGTTGGACTGCCGAACGGAGAGAATTGGATTATTTACGATTTATTGGAGCAAACAATCAAACAGCCAAGGAAATTAAACTGTTTGGTTTGACAGATTTTATCGTTGACAGATTCAAGAATCTTTCCAATGAGTATTATGATTTGAACAAAAAATTGGCGGTCAAACGTTCTGCGTTAGGCTTTTTATTTAATGTTTTGGGGACCTTGAGTTATTATGGTGCTTATATCTTTATCATTTATCGAGTCATTTCTGGTGTCATCACTCTTGGTGAATTGACATTCTTATCCGGCGCCTTCAATAGATTGACACGAAATCTTCAAGACTTCTTTTCAAAATTCACTCGTATTACCGAAAGTGCTTTGTACCTTAAAGATTATTTTGAGTTCATTGATATATCCATTGAGCCCAAACATTCAGAGGATATGCCATTGCCAGAAAAAATTCAAACTGGGTTTGAATTTAAAAATGTTCATTTCTCATATCCAGATTCAGACCATGAAATTCTTAAAGGTGTCAGTTTTAATATAGAAGTCGGCGAAAAAATGGCCTTTGTAGGTCAAAATGGTGCTGGGAAAACAACACTTACCAAACTATTGTTACGTTTTTACGAGCCAACGTCTGGTGAAATTTTATTGGATGGCATTAATATTAATCGTTTCAAAAAAGATGAATATCAAGAATTTTTCGGAGTGATATTTCAAGATTTCTATCGCTATGAATTTACGGTCAGGGAGAACATAGCCATTGGAGAGATTGACGAATTGAACAACGATGAGAAAATCAAAACCGCGGCAGAATTGAGTTTGGCAAATCAAGTGATTTCTGAATTAAAAAAAGGCTACGACCAACAATTGGGTAAACGTTTCTATAAAGGACAAGAACTTTCAGGAGGTCAATGGCAAAAAGTTGCCTTGGCACGAGCTTATATGAAAGATGCTGAAGTAATGATTTTAGATGAACCAACTTCTGCGTTGGATGCCAAAGCCGAAAGTGATGTATTTGAGCGGTTCATTGGTCTTACAAAAGGAAAAACCAGTATTATTATTTCGCATAGATTTAGTACAGTGCGCCAGGCAGATCGAATTTTGGTGTTGGATGAAGGCAAAGTGCTGGAAATTGGCACACACGAACAATTGATGTCCAATCAATCATTATATGCCGAACTATTCAAGCTTCAGGCGGAGGGTTATCAATAAAAAACTTATTTTAGTAGTATGGAGAAAGAAATCATTAATAGAGTCGCTAATAGCAAGTTAGTAGTTGTTGACCTTGAGGATTATTACCCTAGCGGAAAAAGAACTGTTTTCGATATCAAAAACTGGCTATTTGAAGAATTGGTGCTTCGCGAAAAAGATTTTAGGGAAAAAGTCAATCAGCATGATTGGACTCAATATCAAGACAATTTTATAGCATTGACCTGCACTTCAGATGCGATTGTACCGGCTTGGGCTTTTATGCTCCTAACAATGCGTTTGCAACCATACGCTAAAAAAGTTGTCATTGGTAGTTTGGAACAATTGGAAACGTCTATTTATCAAGATATTATTCAAAATCTGGATATACATCCCTTTACAGACAAGCCATTAATCATTAAAGGTTGCACTAATAAACCCGTGCCTGCAAATGCTTATATTGCATTGTCTGAAAGATTGAGACCTATCGCCAAATCGATAATGTATGGAGAAGCCTGCTCTTCAGTGCCATTGTTTAAGAGGAAATAATCCCACAAAATACAAATGACTTTTCAGTAAAATAATGTCTAATCCTTATATTTGTAAAAATTTTCAAACTTAAAAACAATGAAAAAAATCTTACTATTACTTGCGCTATTTATTGGAACAGCGACCATAAATGCTCAAACTAAAGAAGAGTTAGAAGCACAAAAGGCTGAAAAACAAGCTGAGGCAGATGCTGCACAAGCTGAAGCGAATGCACTACAAGCTCAAATAGACGCACTACCAGGATGGAGAGTGGGAGCGTTTGGGACTATTGGAGGAAGTCTTTCAAATTTTAACAATTGGTATTCCCAAGGTGCACCAAACAATTCATCAGGAAATATTGGTATTACCTTTAATGGTTATGCGAATTTGATTCAAGATAAATTCTTTTGGAGAAATTCCTTAAATGCGAATCTTAATTGGGTAAAATTAGATAACAAAGACACTGATTTAGATGATGACGGTTTTAACCCAACAACGGATGTGTTTAATTTGTCTTCATTATATGGAAGAAAATTGAGCGACAAGTGGGCAGCTTCCGCATTAATGGAATACAGAACCACACTTTTGGATAATTTCAACGATCCTGGATATTTGGATGTTGGTGTCGGTTTTACATGGACGCCGGCAAAAGATTTGTTAGTAGTCATACACCCGCTCAACTACAACTTTGTATTTGCTGACAATGATGCCGTTTTTGAATCATCTTTGGGAGCAAAAGTAGTTGCAGATTATACACGGCAGATTGGGAAGATTAATTTTAAATCCAATCTTTCTGCATTTTACAGTTATAAAGATTCAGACCTTTCTAACTGGACATGGAACAACTCCTTTAGTTACACACTTTGGAAAATGATTGGTGTAGGGTTTGACTTCGGATTAAGAAGCAATAAACAAGAAGCTTTGAATTATGCACTTGGACAATATGACCCGGATGCCGTACCAGCTGAAACTGTACCTACTTTTGATAATGTAGATAACGATTTGCAAACCTACTATACACTTGGTTTAAGTTATAAATTCTAATTTTAGAATTCAAAAAAAAGCATCCAAAATGGATGCTTTTTTTTATTCCTCCTCACCCTCATAATCTGGGTACAAAAAATTATTATAAGGAAAGCGTTTCACGTGAAGGTTCCTAACTTCATCATAGACCCGTTTTTTAAAAGCTTCCAAATTTTCTTTGTTCAACGCTGAAATAAAAATGGCATCGTTGCCAATTTTGTTCATCCAAGTTTTTTTCCATTCTTCCAATGAATAGTTAGCTTTTGTTTTAATTGCGACCAAATCATCTTCATCGATAGGCTGATGCTTGTAAGCGTCAATTTTATTGAATACCATAATGGTGGGTTTGTCTGCCGAACCAATTTCACTTAAAATTTTATTGACAGAAGCGATATGTTCTTCAAAATTAGAATGAGAAATATCCACTACATGGAGTAACAAATCGGCTTCACGAACTTCATCCAAAGTGCTTTTAAAAGATTCTACCAATTGGGTTGGCAATTTTCTTATGAATCCAACAGTGTCACTCACCAAAAAAGGAAGATTACCAATAACTACTTTGCGTACCGTGGTGTCAAGTGTTGCGAACAATTTATTTTCAGCAAACACATCACTTTTGCTGATGACGTTCATTAAGGTCGATTTTCCTACGTTAGTGTAGCCAACCAAAGCCACACGAACCATTTGCCCTCGATTCCCACGCTGCACGGCCATTTGCTTATCTATAGTCTTGATTTTATCTTTCAACAAAGCAATCCTATCACGAACGATACGTCTATCGGTTTCAATCTCCGTTTCACCAGGTCCACGCATGCCAATTCCACCTTTTTGACGCTCCAAGTGAGTCCACATTCCTTTTAGCCTTGGGAGCAAATATTCACATTGTGCCAATTCTACCTGTGTTCTGGCATAGCTGGTTTGTGCGCGTTGAGCAAAAATATCAAGGATGAGGTTGGTTCGATCCAACACCTTGCAGTTGAGTATTTTACTGATATTCCGTTCTTGTGCTGCGGAAAGTTCGTCATCAAAAATGGCGGTTCCTACCTCGTGTTCTTCAATATAGCGACGCACATCTTCCATTTTACCGGTCCCAATAAAAGTTTTTGGATTAGGCATTTCCATTTTTTGGGTGAAGCGCTTCAGTACTTCTCCGCCGGCAGTGTAGGTTAAAAACTCAAGCTCATCTAAATATTCTTTTGACTTTTCTTCGTCTTGTTGCTTGGTGACAACGCCAATGAGCACCGCTTTTTCTAATTCTATATCTTTCTTTTCTAACATATTCCTAAATAAAGTAGCAAAGTTACACAATTGAATGCACTCGATTGAGTATTTTTAAGACTTAAAAGATAGTTGTGATTCCAGAAAACACCATCCACACCATTGCATTTTACAATACTGAAAACCTTTTTGACATATACGTTGACAATAAAACTAATGACAATGACTTCTTACCTATCTCTGCAAAGAATTGGACAAAACAACGCTACGAAAAAAAGATTTATAAATTGGGGTCAGTAATCTCAAAAATTGGGTTTGAATCCATTAATAAACCACCCGTTTTGATTGGTTTGGCCGAAGTTGAAAATGATGCCGTTTTAAATGACTTGACGCAAAGTGATGATTTGAAACATTACAATTATGGCTTTATTCATTATGATTCTTTGGACGAAAGAGGAATAGATGTTGCATTGCTATATAATAAGGACGAATTTACAGTTGAACATTCCAAAGCGTTTCCTATTTATATTGAAGAGGAATCAGGGAAAAGAGATTTTACAAGGGACATATTATTGGTGACCGGCTATTTGAATGGGAACAAAATCCATGTTTTGGTCAACCATTGGCCCTCAAGACATGAGGGAAAAGATGAAACGGATTATAAGAGAATTACTGCTGCCGCTCAATTAACCGAAATTATTTCGTCAATCTTGAACGATAGCATTGATTCACAAATCATAGTTATGGGAGATTTTAACGATAACCCAAACAGTCAAAGTATTATCAATTTCAAGAGAGATAGCGGGTTGTTCAATACCATGGAGTCAGTGTGGTCCTACAGCAGAGGTAGCGTGAACCATAACTTTGCCTGGATTCAATTCGACCAAATTTTCTTGACCTCAAATTTTCTAAAGGAAGGAGTTGGGCCATTTCAGCTTTTTAAGGCTGATATTTTCGATGAAAAATTTTTAACCCAGTATAACGGAAAATTTAAAGGACAACCCTATAGAACTTATGTAGGGAAGAAATATAAAGGAGGATTTAGTGACCATTTTCCGGTCTTTATTCAAATAAAAAAACAATCTATAAAATAAGTAAAAAATCGCCCCACTTTTCGTCGAATAATATTGCATTTCATCTATTATAGCATTGTTAATACTTTGTTAACTGTCAATTTTTTTATCTTCGGTTAATTATACATCATCCGAAATGATGCTAAAATTTCAATTAACAAACGCTTTTAATCATCTTTTAGCAATAAGACGTTTATAATCAATATTTTATAAATGTCTAACTTAAAATATTTTAATTAACCTAAAAAATTCAAATGAAAAAAATTACTTTTTTAATTGTTTTACTGGCTTTCTTTTTCAGTTGGTATGGTACAGCTCAAATTACCTCTTATCCTTATTCAGAAGATTTTGAAACTGGAGCTGGTGGATGGGTTGCAACAAATGGTGCCAACGGTACCTGGGCTTTAGGAGCCCCAACCGCAAATGTTATTAATAGTGCAGCTTCGGGGACTAACGCATGGGCAACAAACTTGTCCGGAAATTACAATGCAAGTGAAAATTCATTTGTTCAAAGTCCAGTTTTTGACCTTTCCTCACTTTCTGCTCCAAGCATACAATTTAGTATTTGGTGGAATGCAGAGTTTAGCTGGGATGGTTTGGTTTTGCAATCTTCCATAGATTCTGGTACTTCTTGGCAAAACGTTGGCGGTGCTGGTGACCCAAACAATTGGTATAACGATACCTCTATTGGAGGGAATCCTGGAGGCCAACAAATAGGTTGGACAGGAAGAGCAAGTTCCAATGATGGATCCGGTGGATGGGTAGTGGCAAGACATGCCTTGACTGGTTTGGCTGGACAAAGCAACGTGATTTTTAGATTTGCATTTGGATCTGATACCACTGTTCAAGATAATGGAGTGGCCTTTGATTTGGTTTCTGTGTTTGAAGTGAGCTGCCCAGAGCCAAGTGGATTAATTGTTAATAGTCAAACTTCGTCAACTGCAAATATATCATGGACACCTGGTGGAGGAGAAACTGCTTGGGAGGTTGTGGTTCAACCTACAGGTACAGGGGTTCCATCAGGAAGTGGTGACCCTACAACTTCAAACGCACCATATATAGCCATAGGATTGACCCCTGCTACATCTTACGAAGTATATGTGAGATCTTCTTGTGGTGGTGAGTTTAGCCCTTGGGTTGGCACAGTTAATTTTTTAACGGAATGTGAAAGTTTTACTGCTCCATATACACAAGGCTTTGAAAATGCTGGTACTATCCCTATCTGCTGGAGTATGAGTGGAGGTGAGATTTGGAGATTCAGTAATACTGGAGCTGGTAACCACATTGGAAATAACGGAACAATAACAGGTACTACGGCAACAAATGGGTATTTTGCATGGGTTGATTCTTCAGGAACTGAAGCACCAGCAGTGTTGTTGAGCCCATTAGTGGATGTATCGGGGTTAACAACACCAGCACTTTCGTTTTATGAAATCAGTAACAATGAAGGCAATGCCAATTCTACTCTAACTGTCGAAGTTTTTGACGGTGCTGCATGGAACATCATGGGCACTTATAATACAAACACAGCCGGATGGGAGCTGAAAACTATCAATTTAAGTGGTTTAACAATTACAGGTGATGTTCAGGCACGTTTTACATTTTCTGAAACTGTAAGTGGGGATTTTTATGATGATATCGCTATTGATGACGTAACCTTTGATGAATTGCCATCATGCCCAGCACCTTCGATGTTGGCTGCAGGAAACATAACATCAAATGGAGCACAGTTAAGTTGGACAGAAGCAGGAAATGCTTCATCATGGAATATAGAAATAGTTCCAGCTGGAACCACTCCTACAGGAACTCCTACAGCTACAGGTGTTTCCAACCCTTATTTGGCTTCAGGGTTAAATGCCATAACGGACTATGATTTTTATGTTCAATCTGACTGTGGGGGAGATACCAGTTTATGGGTTGGACCTTCAACGTTTACGACCCTTTGTGATATATTTATTCCAGATTATTTAGCAACATTCAATACATTTTTACAGGATTGTTGGGATCAAGCTGATAGTGGAAATCCGACAACTGGACCAGGTAATTTTGGAACTAGCTCTTGGGTGGCTGATGGTTTCGCAAATAACGGGTTCAATGGAGCAAATAAAATTAACCTTTGGTTAGCTGAAAAACGAGATTGGTTACTATCTCCGCAATTTGATTTGACTGGAGGCCCTTTTCAAGTGGAACTGGACTTTGCTGTAATGGTATTTGGTAGCGCCACTACTGCGGGTACTTTGGGGTCTGATGATCAAGTTCAATTATTGATTACAAACGATAATGGAGCCACATGGACGTCTTTAAATACATGGAATAATACTACTGCAGTTCCCGCTGGTGGTCAACATTATGTTTTCAATCTGTCAGCTTATAGTGGACAAATCGTTCAATTTGCAGTTTGGGCCAGTGAAGGTACGGCGGATGATGCAGCTGATAATGATGTTTCCTTTGATAATTTTCAAGTTAGAAATGTACCTACTTGTCCAGAGCCATCTGCGCTAACATCTACAAATTTAACTTTGACATCGACAGAAGTGGGTTGGACTGAAAATGGAAGTTCTACTTTATGGAATATTGAATATGGCCCTGCTGGTTTTACTCCTGGCACAGGCACAATTGTAACAGATGTAACTACCAACCCATATGTTTTAGATGGTTTGACGTCTGATACACTTTATGATTTTTATGTTCAAGCAAATTGCGGAGATGTTGATGGATTGAGTTCTTGGACTGGACCTTCAAGTTTCTATACAGGTTATTGTGCATCTTTACCAACCAGTAATGATGGAGATGGTGTTACAAACGTTACTATTGGAGTAACTGATTTTCCTAGCTTTGGGGATGTTACCTATGAGAATCACACAGCGACTCCAGTAAATACCTTTCAAGGAGTTGAAACAAACGTTTCTATTACATTTGCTACTGGATTTACTTATAATGTTAACATTTGGATTGACTTCAATGACAATTTAGTCTTTGAACCTTCAGAAATAGTATTCCAAGGAGAAACTACAAATGCTAACCCAACCATATTTGACGCAACTTTTACTATGCCTGCTGATGCTGCTATCGGACAGCATAGAATGCGCATTGGTTCTGCTGATTTTGGACAACTTCCTCCAGATCCATGTTTTAGTGGTTCATTCGGTGTTACTTTGGATTTTACTGTTAATATTTTAGTTCTTGATTGTGTATTGCCAGCAGCAGACTATACAATCACTCCAGATTGTGATAGTAACCAATTTTATATTGATGTTAACGTAACTAGTTTAGGAGACGCTACATCCTTGGAAATTTCAAATAACTTTGACACAAATACAATACAAGCCACAACATTAGATGTATATCAGGCGGGTCCATTTGCTTTTGGAACAAATGTGAAGATTTTTGTAACCAATGAACAAAATGGTAATTGTGTGATAAGTAGTCCAACACTTAGCTTATTGGGTTGCCCTCCACCAAATGACGAATGTTCTGGAGCCATTAATGCGGTCGTAAATCAAGGAGCTACTTGTGATGCTACAACACCAGGAACTATCTTGGCTGCCTCACTTTCAAATGTTCCGATAGGATCTTGCGGTGGGAATCCAGATGATGATGTTTGGTTCCAATTTACAGCTTTACACGAAGTGGAATTAATTTCGTTGATAAATATAACTGGAGGTACAGGAAATCTTGACCACGCACTTTATAGTGGTACATGTGGATCACTAACAGAATTATATTGCTCTACAGAAACAGCAAGTGTTTCTACTCTATTAACAGTTGGAAGTACTTATTATGTTCGAGTGTTTTCGGCAGGAAGCGTACCGGAAACAAGTTCTTTTGAATTATGTATACAACAAGCTCCCCAAAATACTATATGTGAGCAATCAGCTAACTTCTGTAGCAATGGTTCAGGTGGCAATATTATAGGATTCCCAGGAGTCGGACCAGTAGCTTGTTTGGGAAGTACACCAAACCCTTCATGGAATATTATACAAATTGGAGATCCAGGATTGGTTGAGATAGAAATTTCCCAATATGATGGATCAGGTAACGGATTGGACGTGGATTTTGTGCTTTGGGGCCCTTTTGATACCGATACAGATTTTTGTAGTCTAGGATTAGAGGTGGACTGTCCAACTTGTCCTAACAATACTTTAGACCCTAATTTCTATCCTTTTGGAAATATTGTTGATTGTAGTTTTGATGCCGCGTTTATAGAAAACCTAACAATTGATAATGCACAAACAGGAGAAATATATGTATTATTAGTCACAAATTATTCAGACGATTCAGGTACAATTACAATATCACAGACGAATTCAGGTGCCGGTGCAGGATCAACTGTAGCTGAAATACAGGTAGATTTGGGAGGTGACCAGGCATATTGTGGGGTTAATTCTGTCGTATTGACGGCTAATTCTCCTTTTGCAGATACTTATGAGTGGTATGCTGATGGATTTGTCATTGATGGAGAAACGGGGCCAACCTTAACTGTTACAGAAACAAATACATATACTGTCATAGCATATGATTCTCAATGTGACGCTTCAGCTCAAGATGAAGTAACTATAACATTAGGGCTTGAGCCGGTTGCAAATCCTGCACCAGATATCGTAACATGTGATGATATATCTGGAGATGGTTTTGAAGATTTTGATTTAGAATCCCAAACAGCGACTATTTTAGGAAGCCAACAAGCAACCTTATTCAATGTAACGTATCATCTATCTCAAGCAGATGCTATTACGAATACCGGGGCTTTAAGCTCACCTTATACCAATGTTACAAACCCACAAACTATTTGGGTTCGGGTTGAAGATGCTAATGCTCCAAGTTGTATTGCAACCACAAGCTTTGATTTATTGATTACTGGTGCTACTCCTACGGCAACATCTGTTGATATAGAATTGTGTGATGATGCTTCAGGGGATGGATTTGAATCATTTAACTTAACTGCGCACGATGTGAATATTCTTAATGGTCAAAGTGCTACAGATTTCACAGTGGCCTATTATGCAACTGAAGCTGATGCCAATGCTGGAACCAGCCCATTGACATCACCATATACGAATATATCAAATCCTCAAACGATTTGGGCTCGTGTAGATAATGCTTTAGCAGTAGATTGTTATGCAGTTATCGATTTTGATCTTGTGGTCAACGAGTTGCCAATAACAACATTTGCAACAGATTTTGATTATCAAGTCTGTCCTAATGCAACTGTACCAATTATAATCACTGCTGCACCTCAAAACTATACAGCTGCTGACGTTAGCATTGTATGGTATCAGGATGGAGGTGTCATTTCTGGGCAAACAGGATTGACGCTACCAGTATTGGTTGGCGGAACATATACGATCGAAGTCACTTTTAATGCAACGGGTTGTACAGATTCAGTATCACAAGAGGTCATTCAGTTGGATAATTGTATCATTCCACAAGGAATTTCCCCAGATGGTGATGGTAAAAACGACACATTCGACTTGAGCAATTTTGATGTTCAGCGAATAGAAATCTTTAATAGACTCGGAACACTTGTTTACTCAAAAGACAATTATACAAACGAATGGTATGGACAATCAAACAATGGAGATGAATTGCCAGTTGGTACTTATTTCTATACCATGATTTATGAAGGAGGTTCAAAGCAAATGAGCGCTTGGGTTTACATCAACAAATAAAAACGAATCGATACACAACTAATTAATTAATATGAAAAAACTAATTATCATTTTAATACTGCTTCTCGCCATAAAAACGCAAGGACAGCAAGACCCTCAATATACGCAGTACATGTATAATATGAATGTCATGAATCCGGCGTATGCAGGTTCTAAAGAAAATTTGTCGTTCGGATTGTTATATCGGACTCAATGGACTGGCTTGGACGGAGCTCCAAAAACAGGAACCTTTTTCGGGCATATGCCAGTAAGCGACAAAATGGGTGTTGGATTATCGATTATCGCTGACGAAATAGGGCCCGTAAGAGAGACCAATGCCTATGCTGATGTTTCTTATACCTTAAAATTTGCAGGAGAGCATCGGTTGGCCTTCGGTATCAAGGCTGGGGCAACGTTTCATGATTTAGGACTTGGAGGCGTTGATCTTATCGACCCTGACGATCCTTACTTCAAGGATGTTTCAGGAGTGACCCCAAATGTTGGAGCAGGCGTTTTTTACTATACCAACAATTATTATTTGGCATTCTCTGTACCGAATATATTAAGTTCTGTAAAGCTTGATGCTGAAGGAACCGAATATGGCACAGAAACTAGTCATTATTTCTTAACGGGAGGTTATGTTTTCCAAGTATCTGAAAACACCAAGCTAAAGCCATCTTTTCTTGTGAAATCGGCTTTTACGGCACCGACCTCGTTTGATATTAATCTAAATGCACTTTTCTTTGAGAAGTTTGAAATTGGAGCTTCATACAGGTTGGATGATTCCTTTTCAGGGCTGGTCAACTTTGCCATTACTCCAAATGTAAGGGTTGGTTATGCTTACGATAATGTTACATCTGACATTAAAAGATATGCACCAGCTTCACATGAGTTTATATTGTTATTCGATTTGAACTTTGCGAAAAAGATTTCACGTTCACCTAGATATTTCTAACCAGTTAAGCTAAACAAACATGAAAAAAATTAACATATTTATTACCCTCACGATTTTGAGTAGTTTCGGCTTAATGGCTCAAAATAAGGATACCAAAAAAGCTGACAAGCATTTCAATCAACTGGAGTTTGTAGAAGCAGCAAAAGATTATGAAAAACTTGTTGAAGACGGAAAAGCTGACAACTATGTATATGGTCAATTGGCAGAATCCTATTACAATGTCTTTGACACTAAAAATGCTGAACGTTATTATTACCAAGCACTAGAAAATAATCCAGCACCTGATTCCGAAATGATTTACAAATATGCCCAAATGCTAAAAGCAAATGGTAAATATGCTCAATCAAACGAATGGATGGTAAGGTTTGCAGATATGCGTCCTAGTGATCACAGAGCCATGGCCTTTAGAGAAAATCCAGATTATATTCCAAGAATTTTGGAACGAGGTAAAAAATTCAGAGTAGAGAACATGCCTATCAACTCCAAATATTCTGATTTTGGGGGCACTTTAAAAGACGGAAAACTATATATAACCTCTGGTAGAAATACCAGTGGTTCTAATTATGGTTGGAATGATGAGCCTTTTTTAGATATCTACGTTACCTCTAAAAATGATGAAGGTGGTTATGGGGAACCTCAACAAGTTGGAGGTGACATCAACACATCTTATCATGAAGGCGTGGTTGCATTCAGCCCAGACGGTAAAACCATGTATTTTTCAAGAGAGAGTTTTTTCGAAAAAGAATATGTTAAGGATTCTATTACGAAGAATAAATTTGGAGCAATACATATGTATAAAGCAACTACTTTAGGAGATAAATGGGACAATGTAGAAGCTTTAAACATTACTAAAGACTATTCAGCTAAAAACCCTTCTGTAAGTAAAGATGGAAAAACATTATATTTCGCGTCAGACATGCCAGGAGGTTATGGACTTTTCGACATATACAAGGCAACAATTAATGAAGATGGTTCAGTAGGTGAACCGGTAAACCTTGGACAAAAGGTCAATACTGAAGGTCAGGAAATGTTTCCTTTTATTGGTGATGATGGAACGCTTTATTTCTCTTCTAATGGACATTTAGGACTTGGAGGTCTAGATGTGTTCTTTACTAAAGAAATTGACGGAAAATTAGCTCCAATTCGCAACGTGGGTATTCCTATCAATAGTAATGCTGATGATTTTGCATTTCATATAGATGATGCCACAGGAGAAGGGTTTGTCTCATCCAATCGCGAAGGAGGCGTAGGAAGTGATGACATTTACCGTACAATGAGATTGGAACCGTTATGCGATGTATTGTTGACTGCTACAGTTTTAGATGATAAAACAAGCAAACCAATTAACGGAGCAACAGTTACATTATATGATGACCAAGGAAATAAAATAGTTTCAAAAACAACGAATGCCGAAGGTATTGCTGAATTTATTGTAGAATGTGATAAAGACACTGAATTGGAAGTTGTAATGAATGATTTTGAAAGTAAGAAAGTCACCGTTAAGGGAACTCAAGACAAAGAAGTGAATGTTACAATATCACTAGACCCTATCGACAAGATTATTGCTGCAGATAGAATTGAACTAAACCCAATTTACTTCGATTTCGACAAATCAAACATTACGTCCAAAGCAGCGTTTGAATTGGATAAGTTGGTGCAAGTGATGAACAAATATCCAGATATGGTTATTGACGTGACTTCGCATACAGACAGTAGAGGATCTGATAGCTATAATATGCGTTTATCTGATAGACGTGCTAAAACTACCGTTCAGTATGTCATTTCAAAAGGGATAGACAAAAGCCGTATTTCTGGTGAAGGAAAAGGAGAAAGTATTCCAAAAGTTGACTGTGGCTCCAATTGTACGGAAGAACAATTCCAACTTAACCGAAGATCAGAATTTATGATTGTTAAAGAAGCGGAAACAGATCAGCAATAAGACTTCTTAAATTAGTTAAATTAAAATCCTGTCAAGTAATTGATGGGATTTTTTTATTTAAAGCCTTTGCATTAATAAAATTGAAAAGATCAAACAGACTATAGGAATCAACCAAAGTAACCATATATTGTTTGTTGACGCCTTGTTGTTTTTTGTATTAAGGACTTTGCGTTTCTTGCCTGTGTAGTACAACCAATTCCTAAAGGCCAAAATGATAATTATCAAAGCAAATAATGTCCAGGCTTTTGGAATCGAAAGGATATTAACATGCATTTGATTAAAAAACAGAATGAAGAAAGTTCCCAGTAACAACAACATAGATCCCTGCAAGAAAAGGATATAAACCAAAGCTATATTATTTGCTTTGGCCTTGTATTTGGTTTTATAATATTGAAATATCCTAAAAAAATGACTGTCTAACATATGTTGAGGTTTTATTATAAAAAAAGAGACTGCAAATAGCAGTCTCTTTCAATAATTATTAGATATATATTATAAACTTCCAGTAATAGTTACGTCATCAACTTGAAATGTGGTAGTAATGCCAGTACTTGAACCAACATAGTCAAAAGCAACATATACATTTCCTTCCAAACAAGATAGGTTAATGGTTCCAGAGTTGGTGAAAGTAGTACCATATCCTGACGATGGACCTGTAGGCAATGTTGCTTCTACTAGCATCCAGGTTGCACTATCAATATCAGCGGCATTTCCAGTAAAGTCAGTCGACACATATACATTTAATGCAGCTCCATTATAAAAACCAGCGTTTGTTTTAAATGTCAATTGTTCAGCTGTAGATGCATCCAAATTTACTGCTGGACTTATTAACCAAGCTTCGTAAGGATTTTCATTAGAACTAAAAGCAGAGGCTTGCATATAGCTATTACCACTGAATGTTCTCAATGAATATTTAGTTGCTCCTCCATTAGCATTAATATTAATCCAACCATCTGCAGTTAATGCAGCTTCAGAAGTCCCTTCGAAATTTTGAGAAAATAACACGTTAGCGGTACTTGTGGATCCTGTACAATCTAAAATCGCTGGGTCACAACGCTCACCATCAAACATCACATCATCAGTGTCCCTAATAAACAACTGATAATCACTGTTATATTTGCTAAATACAGCGACAATTGACCCCTGTCCTGTAGGGAATAATTCACTTTTAAAATCGGCAAATCCACTATTTCTTAAAATAGTTTGAGAATCGTCGTTACAGTTTTTAAGCAACCTGTTTACAGTAAAAGTATCATCGGCATTAGCGTAAGGCATGCCTAATTCTGGCAAGCTCAATTGCATATTGTCTATTTGAACAAGCATATTGATCAAGTTGTCACCATATTCCGAAGGAGTAATCACTTTAGGAACCAACGTTGCTATTTCACTAGAACGTAAAATATAATCTTGATAATTGTTTAAAGAGATCCTTCCCACGCTTGTTCCATCAATACTTCCAATATGTAATACACCATTTAAATTGTCCATTCCCAAAGAAGGTAATCCTGCAGGATTCAATTTCACATATACTTTTCTGCCTGGCTTGTACAAATCATACAATGCTGGGTCATCAATATCAAGTTGGATTGCAGCAGTTGGATTTTCAGCGGCATCTTGGATAACTAATATTTTATAAAAATTACCAGCTTCATCATTAGAAACTACATAGCCTTCTATGATTAATTCCCCTCCATTGTTTGCTTCAGAAAAATCAACTAAAGTACCACTGTACATTGATTTCACTAAACTAATAGTTGTGTTAGACGTAACGTTTGGTTCAACAATTTCTATTGTTGGAACTTTATAATCATCATCCTGTACGCACGATGTTAAAAAACCAACGAATAGAATAGACATAAAACTTAAAATTCTACTTGTTTTCATAATTTTTGATATTATATTTTTCATATTAATTTTTTTTAAAATCTAAAATACACATTTACAAAATAAGTTGCACCTCTTCCGTACCAATATTTAGATCCAAAAACAGGTGTATCATTTTGACTATCATCTCTTAACTGACGGAAATTGGCGTTTCTGCCTTGTTCAAAACCACCAGTTTTGTACGTTTTGTCCAAAAGGTTATTGACACTTGCAAAAAAGCCAATGAAATAATCATCAATTTTCCAAGATTTACCACCTACAAGATTTACTACCATGTAGTTATCAAATTTTTCTTGTTTTAATAAATCTCTTGCCAAGTCTTCATCATAATCACCAAATGGCAAACCGTCCGCATCTTGATAGAAATTTGAAGTTCTTGTCAAAGGGCTGACATCTACGTAAGTATTATCAAAGAAGTTTGCAGTTGCACCAAACCACCAATAGTCTGGATCTCGATATTCAAAACCAACAGAGTAAGCGGTTTGTGGTCCACCAGCTATTTTGTAATCTTTTAAGTAAGCAGGGCCGTTAAAACCAATGTTGGTTTCTTCACCTTCAGTTTCACCTGAATTGTTATTAAGGTTGGAGAAATCTGCAGAAGTAAGATATAAGTTAGGATTGTTATCGTAAGTAGATTGACCTACAGAAGCAACACCCTTTAGTTTTATGGTTGGTGTTATTTGTGCCTCAATCCCAAATTCACCACCAATGTTTCTTTTGCTAATTCCTTGTAACACCTCTTGAACAAATGCTGTATTATCTCCACCGATACCATCTGCGTAATAAAATGAAATTTCATTGGCATCTTCAATTTTTGTGTAATAACCAGTCAATTTAGCTTTCACAATTGGAGAACGGAAAATATAGCTTGCATCGACAGAGCTAATTTTTTCTTCAGTAATGTCGATTCCAGTATTGTCTCCTACCACTGCTTGATTTTCTCTAGCGTTACTGTATGTGTTTCTCAATGAAGGTGCTTTTGTCATATAAGCTGCATTTACATTAAATAAATGTTTTCCTGTTAGTTTATATGTAAATCCACCTTTTGCCCCAAGACCGGTAAAAGTTAATTCTCTACCTTTTCCTAAAGAACTGTTTGGGTAAGCTCCGTTTTGATATAAACCTTCTCTTTGGTATTTTGTGTTGGTAACACTACCTGAAAGGAAGAAATCTATTTTATTGTATTTGAATTGTCCTTGCGCAAAACCGGTAAGAACATCAGCAAACAAATTATAGTTATATCTAAATTTATCTCCTTCACCAACAATACGATTAGGATTTTGCATATCAAATTGATAACCATCAAATGAATCTACGTTAAGATAGCCGTTTCCTCCAAGAAGGTCAATGATTTCGGCAAAATTCTCTGATTTTAATTTGCTGTAATTGATAGAGCCATTAATGGTGATATTATCTGTAATATCAGAAGTGATGATGGAATTGGCAGTTAATTGTTTATCATCGGTTCTATCTTCATACAGGATATAGGTTGAATAGTTACCGGTGTTTTCTAAATTAGTTTGATACAAACTGTACCAATCTATCTGCCCATCAGTCAAGAATTCTTGTTCATTATCATAAGCTTGAGCATAGTTTGGTCCATCTGGATCAGCTAAAGCATAACTAGGCAATTTTTGATAATATGTTGGACTAGGATTA
The DNA here is from genome assembly GCA_002426755.1 of Flavobacteriaceae bacterium UBA5544. Classification (GTDB taxonomy): domain Bacteria; phylum Bacteroidota; class Bacteroidia; order Flavobacteriales; family Flavobacteriaceae; genus JBPOFM01. The sequence continues at coordinate 206,854 of DINI01000019.1, read as the reverse complement.
GAACCACCACCAACGGCAATTCCATCAGAATTAAGGCGCTGCCCATTATAATCTAAACGACTATTTCCAATTTTACCAAATTGATAACCAACATTTGTATTTATAGTAGTTTTAGAATCGATATCCCAATAATGATTTAACATTAATATCGGTTCATTAACCTCTTTAACACGTGAGTTGCGTTTTTCTCCTTCATAATAGCCCCAATATTCATTGTATCGTATACCTTTTAGGTCATATACTTCTTGGGTATTGGGAGATGATTTTCCTCTTCTGTTAGGAGCATAAATAGAAGTAAAGTTAATACTGTGTTTTTCATTGATTTTCTTTTCAATAGAAGCGAAAAACGAATTGGAATCATAAAAAGTTGCATCTTGATAACCTTCTTCCCCCCAACGTCTTCCAGCCGCAGCAGTTATAGCCCAACCACCTTCAATGAGTCCGGTAGAATAACTAGCTATGATACGATTTGTATAACTTCTATCAGATGAAGAGTAGGTAAAACGACCCCCTTTTCTGTACTGCGATGCTCTAGTGTTGATATTGGTGGTTCCCAAAAGACCTCCAAACGCATAGTTAGAAGGTGACAATCCAACAGATAATTCTTGGTTTCTAACCACATCATTAAGGCCTCCCCAATTGCTCCATTGTGGTCTTCCATCAAATTCATTGTTCATTTCAATACCGTTCATTAAAACAGTACCATTTTCTGAATCTAAACCTCTCACCCTGAAAAAAGAAGAACTAAATTCAAATGCCGCTGTGTTTTGAAAAACATCTTGAGATGATTGTAATAACCCTGAAATATTGTCAGCACCACCAGTGTCATCATTAAGCTCGTCATCGGTCAATGTTACTGTAAACAAATCTTGCGAATTTGATACATCAATATCCAATGACATATCCCTAATATCAACGGTTTTTCCTTCATTGACAACAATAGGATAACGCTTGGTAACAAAACCGATTTTTTCAACTACCAATACCTGCTCTCCCAAAGGAACATCAGTTGTAAAACTGAACTCTCCTTTAGCATCAGTTAGAGTGTTGAAACTTGTACCTTCAATGGTAATTGTTACACTTGGAATTGGTTCATCAGATGCAGCATCTACAACACTACCTTTAATAGTAGTTTGCGCAACGGTTGCAGCAATTGAAAAAATTCCGAATAAGAAAATTAAAAAACTTTTTTTCATGCCTAATTTTAAAGTTAATAGTTTTATCGCATTAAATAATAGTTATTTAAAGCCAGCAAATTTACATTATTTATAATAAATACATACTTTTGGCGTAAATTTTGTAAACATCATAACAAAAATATAATATCACATATATGAAATCTTGCAAAGCTATTATTATTCTATTTTGTATGTCTTTGACTTTCAGTTCTTTTTCACAAGAAAAGGAAGCAAAACGCTTTAAAATACGTACTCTGGCATTCTATAATTTAGAAAATCTTTTTGACACTATCAACGATGTTACCAAGTTTGATGAAGCTAGTCCAATAATGGAAATGAATACAGGACGGGAAGATGCATATAAAAGAAAGGTGCACAATATGGCCAGAGTCATTTCAGACATTGGTGTGGATGAAGCGCACGATACTCCAGCATTACTTGGTGTTTCTGAAATAGAGAATAGAAATGTGCTGGTTGATGTTGTAAATGATCCTTTATTGATTGCTAAAGATTATGGCATTGTACATTATGAGTCTCCAGATAATAGAGGTATCGATGTGGCATTATTATATCAAAAATCCATATTTACTCCAATTAGCACTAGTAGTCATAACCTTAAAATTTATGATGACCAAACAAGAAAGCAAGTGTTTACAAGAGATCAGCTATTGGTGACTGGTAAATTAGACGGAGAAATCATACATGTAATTGTCAATCACTGGCCATCCCGAAGTGGAGGAGAAGCACGTAGTAGATCGAAACGTGTCGCAGCTGCAAAACTTAACAAACATATTATTGATTCATTACAAGTAATCGATCCGTATGCAAAAATTTTCACAATGGGCGATTTGAATGACGACCCAACAAACGCAAGTGTCAAAGAAGAGTTAAAAGCAAAAGCCGATCAAGAAGATGTTGAAATAAAAGGAATCTATAATCCATATGAGAATTTTTTCAAGAAAGGATTGGGAACAACAGCATATCGCGACGCTTGGAGTTTGTTCGATCAAATTTTGATGACCAAACCATTAATTGAAAAGGATTATTCAGGATATCAATTTTACAAAGCTAATATTTACAACAAATATTATCTGACAACTAAACGTGGGCGTTACAAAGGCTATCCATTTAGAAGTTGGGGTGACGGTGGCTTCACCGATGGATTCAGTGACCACTTTCCAGTGTATGTTTATCTCATTAAGGAAATTAAAGAATAAGATTGGAATTAGAATAAAAAAAGGCTCGAATTGAAAAATTCGAGCCTTTTTTTATTAAATTATACTTTATAACCAATTGCTCCAAGGAATTCTGGACAATACTAAAACAAGAGCAATTGTGTAAAAAATTGCAATCATTTTGAACTTTGGTTTCGATGTCAATTTCTTCTTGTGTTTTGAGTAACCAATTGTGACTAAGGTCACCGCTACGATTCCTACAAATGGATGCTCAACAGCCAAAAGTCTAGAAAACGAATCCAATCCTCCCATGCCGTTCGCACTCAAATTTTTAAATCCGAAGGGTGACACAAAATAAAGGAACAATCCCAAAAGGAGTTGAATATGCGAAACAATTAAGGTAAAAAGAGAAATCCTGAAATCTTTCGCGTGAAATTCCTTGTTCGCGAAATATTTGATGAGTGCATTGAAGGTGGCAAGAACCAGAACCAACAGCACCAAATAAGCCCAATACGAGTGTAAGATTTGAATAGTTTGATACATAATCGAAAATTATCTAAAGGTTAGTAGACAAAAATAGTGAATTTTTAAAATTGAATTTGAAATCGAAGTTGAAATTCAAATTCAGGTTCAATTTCAATTTCTATCGAGAAATCTCAATCCAACGTTTGGCTTCGTTCCCAAATTCATCAACGACCGTAAGTAGATGTTTTCCTTGTTTCGGCTGCATCGCAAACTCATGAATATCTTTGGTAGTTCCCAAAAAAGTCTCGTCCAAATACCAATACACGAGCGATTCTGGTTTTGAATGGGCAATTTTCAAAATGAGGTCATTGGTTTTGCCGCTGAAATCCTTCGGCAGGAAAATGACATTGTTATCATTCGGATAAATAAATTGAATGGTTACGGCATTTTCGCCCATACAGTCTTCACGAAAGCGAGGCAAGGATGTATAAAAAGGATTTTTCGCCTTATAATAATATTCCATCAAAGGAGGAAGCACAAACCACGATTTGTGTACCATATTGTTCACATCTTCACATGATGAATTGACCTGAAACTGCTCATTTCTATCCAAATGTACCAGTATATGATAAGGACACGGTTGCGTTTTAAGTCCGCTGATTTGAATGAATTTTTTCACGACGTCATCACAGTTTGGAGACGCTCGATACCCACTTTTGGTACAAATGTCAACCTCTTGCATTTCATCAAACGGTTTTGAAAACCAATCGCTGTTTGGGAGCAAATCAAACACATCAAATAAAATTGGAGCCGCTGTTTGTACACCTACCAAACCCGGACGACCTTCGCCATCAGCGTTCCCAACCCAAACACCGACCACATAATCTTTTGTGGTACCAATCGCCCAAGCATCCCGAAACCCGAAACTAGTACCGGTTTTCCAAGCAATCTGTTTGGAGCTGTCGTAGAATTCCCAATTGTCATCACTTTCTGGACGGTTCACGTCCTTAAGACTTTCATAGGTTAAATAAATGGATGCAGCATCGTACAAGGTTTTTTCAGAGGATTTCTTTCCAAAATCAATAGTTTTATCTGCTAAAAACGTCGGTTCCATAAATTCATTGGAGAAATATTCGCTTGATGTTTCATTAAAATGGTTCAATGTTGATGATAAAGACGCATAACTTTTGCACAAATCCCACAAATTGCTTTCCGCACCACCCAAAATCAGGGATAATCCATAATGATTGGCGTTGTATTTTAAATCTTTCAACTGAAGCGCTTTGAGATAATGATGAAAGCGGTCCAAACCAAATTCCTGCAACATTCTCACCGCAGGCACATTCAACGAACGGGACAAGGCTCGACTCGCAGGCACAGCACCATCATAACCTTTGTCATAATTTTCTGGATTATAACTACCAAATTGAGTCGGGACATCCGCAACCAAGGAATTTGGCAAAATGTCACCAGCATCCAACATGGCGGCGTATAAAAAGGGTTTCAAAATACTTCCTGTGCTTCTGGGTTTGTCGATGATGTCCACATCTTTTTGATGTGCTGCATCCGTTGGTGAATTGCCAACATAGGTCAAAACTTTTCTGGTTTTTACATCCAAGATGAGAACTGCGATATTATGGATTTCGTTTTGGCTCAATCGATTGTAATGATTGAAAACTATGCGATTGGTCTGTTCTTGAAGCGATTTTTTGATGCTGGTTTTGACGCGTTCGCCGTAATGTTCTTTCGTGACTTTTTGCAATAAATGTGACGCCAATTGTGGAAGCGCATAAGGTTTTTGTGGTAAGTCTTCAGCAATTGACAATTCAAACGTGAGAGAATCAATCACCTTGTTCTCAAGCAATTTCTCCAGTAGCCGATTGCGTTTTTCCAACAATCGCTCTTGATTTTTCCCGGGATAAATCAAACTTGGTGCATTGGGCAATACAGCGAGTGTGGCACTTTCAGCCCAGGACAATTCGTTGGCATCTCTATTGAAATAACGCCAAGAAGCGGCATCCAAACCCACGACATTTCCACCAAAAGGCGCATTGCTGCTGTAATAGGAAAGAATTTTTTCTTTGGAAGCTCGAAATTCCAGTCGTGTCGCCAGAACGATTTCCTTTAATTTTTCAAGATAGGTTCTTGATTGATTTTTTCTTGAAAGACGAATCACTTGTTGGGTTAGGGTACTTCCGCCGCGTTTGACATCATTCGAACTGATATTATCCCGCAACGCTTTAAAAATCGATACAGGATTAAACCCAGGGTGTTTGTAAAAATATTCATCTTCAAACTGAAGAATGCAAGTTTTGAATTTTTCAGGAACACTATCATTGTGAGGAAAACGCCATTGTCCATCTTTGGCAATCATGGCGCCGAGCAATTCATTCTTATCGCTGGTAATGACGGTTGCCGTTGGGTCTTTGAATAATTGTCTAGGCAAACAGAAATAATAAATCACCAGCACTATCACTAGGATGGCAGATTTGATTTTGTGGCGTTTTATATAATTGAGGAGGCGTTTCAAGTGGAAAATTCATAGTCTCGTTCCACTTTACAGATACGCACTTTGTACCAACTGTACCAATCTGCTCTTCCTTTTCTTTGTGCCACTAAATGGTCGGTTTGTTGTTTCCAATGTTTGATGGCTTCCAAATTTTTCCAATAACTTATGGTGATGCCTAGCTCACTTCTGGCGCTTTCAATGCCCAAATAACCTTCTTGTTGTTGCGCCAATTCCTCCATCAATAAAGCCATTTCTTGATACCCATTGTCACCTTCAGTCCGAATGGAAGTGAAAATAACCGCGTAATATGGTTCAAAAGTTGAAATCATAATTTGTGTTTTCGTTTGTCCCATGTAAGGACTTTTACACCTTCAGAATAATGCATTCTATCCGGCTGATTATTGATAAGATGATTAAATTTGGGGTACTCAATGTGCAACTGCTTGATGTCAATCTGTTCTAAAGGCCATTCCACATGATGCACATCATATTCAATTAATTTGTTTTTATGTTCTTGAAAAACTGCATAGCGTTCTGTCAACCATTTATCTGTTTTATTTTTTTGGCAAGGCTTCAATTTAGTGCGATAGAGCAATTCAAATGAATTATTCTCTATTAGGTTTTTGGATTCATAACTAAAATCGGTTCGCTTCATTTTGGCAGGTACATATGGGAATTTTGAAATTGCCTTTAAAATATTGCACGATGAACGTTTGCTGCCTTCCATACTCAAAAAATAGACACTCGGCTTGTTTTTACAGATGATATACGTCCGAATATTGACTTCATGAAAATCAGAAATATGTGGCATTTTTGGCAAGCTACGGACGCCAATATGGTTCATATCAAAAGCCACCAAACTAATCCAAGCCTTGTCGTTAATGGTATCAAGTGTTATACTGTTAGGAAGAAAGGGTTGCACGGCATTTGGTTCTACTTCCCAATGCAAAAAAACAGCTTTGTTCCATTCCTGATAAAATTTCCATCTGCGTTTTGGACAGGCAAAATCTCGGTGATGTGTGATATTCAGAATTTCTGAAGCTCTCATTTTTTTGATTTTTTTTTAAAATTTTGTTTTCGCAAACGTTTGCGATAAATTTATTCTGTTAATCTTTCTACTAATATAGCATATTGCAAGAGTTTTAATCCTAGTTTGTGTATTTTTAAAACGTGAAATTGCTATTAAAAACAACTCAATTACTATTTTTCATTATAGGTTTAAACATTCCTTCGGTGTATGCCCAATTGGGATTTTGCCAAGGTAATTCAGGTGACCCTATTTTCAATGAAACTTTTGGGACAGGTACGACAAACGGGCCACAATTACCGGCTGGTACCACTTCCTATACATATGTAAATAGTGGACCAAATGATGGACAATACACTATTTCAAATACAACAGCCAATTTTGACTGGCATGTAACGCAAGACCATACGCCAAACGATACCAACGGAAAATGCTTCATCGTTAATGCAGATTTTACCGCTGGTGAATTTTTTCGTCGGAACATCAATGGCTTGTGTGAAAATACATCCTACGAATTTTCCGCATGGCTTATTAATTTGTTACCACCAAGTGGATGCGGAGGGTCAGGAATTCCCATCAATGTAAAATTTCAAATTTGGGACATCACAGATACGACGGTTTTGGCTACAGGCGATACTGGAAATATTTCTGGAACCAGTTCACCAAATTGGCAACAATATGGATTGACGTTTCAAACATTGCCAGGTCAAACGGCCGTTATCCTAAAAATGATTAACAATGGAAATGGCGGCTGTGGAAACGATTTGGCCATTGATGATATCGTCTTTAAAACCTGTGGCGATAATGTTGCTGTGGAAGATACCCAAACCAACAATACCATTTTGGCTTGTGAACAAGATACCCCAATACAAACGCAACTCACCGCAATTCCCGATTTTTCCATTTATACAACCCATGTGTATCAATGGCAAGAGAGCAGCGATGCTGTTAATTGGACAGACCTTCCAGGCGAAACCAATCAATCCTACACGACACCGGCTTTAACAACAACCACTTATTACCGTGTGAAAGTGGCCGAAGACGCCGTGAATTTGGCAAATCCGCAATGTAGTTCCTTGTCGGAAGTTTTTGAAATACAGATTGTACCACAACCTTTAGCACCAATCAGTGATGGTGATGTCATCAATTGTGGTGGCCAAAGTGAATCGATATCGGTAACAGCTCCAAATGATGTGACAGTCAATTGGTACGATGCTGCAAACGGTGGAACTTTGTTGCTTGCGGATAGTTACACCTACGACACAGATGTTGCAGACACTTATTATGCCGAAGCTGTTTCTAATATTGGAGATTGTGTCTCTTCAAATCGAACAGCGGTTAGTGTTACCTTTTTGCCTTCGCCACAAGTTGAAGATGAATCTCTCTTTATATGTGAAGGCGAAACGAAAACTCTTTATGCAAATGCTCCGAACAATACCTATTTGTGGAGTACAGGCGACACCATTTCGCAAACCACAGTTGATGCTCCAGGAATTTACACCGTCATTGTCACCAATGGAAGTGGATGTTCTGTGACCAAAACGATTACGCTGACCCAAATTGATAGACCGGTGATTGGCTCCATTGTTTCTGATGGCTCCAATATTATTGTGACCACTGAAAATTCAGGTGATTTTGAATATTCCTTGGATGGGACAACTTATCAATTGAGCAATACCTTTTTCAATGTCGAAGGCGGCTTATATACAGTTTATGTCAGAGAACGTAATGGTTGCGGTGAGGCAACCCAAGAGTATCTTCATTTTGTGATTCCAAAATTTTTCACACCAAACGGCGATACTGAAAATGAACTTTTCATCCTAAAAGGCATCGAGTTTTACAACCAATCCGAAGTCTATATTTTTGACCGTTACGGACGCTTGTTAATCAGTTCCAGAAACCAACCCTTTTATTGGGATGGAACTTTTAAAAACAAACCCTTACCATCTTCCGATTATTGGTATGTCATCAAAATTGATGGACAAGAGTTTACAGGGCATTTTTCGCTTAAGAGATAAATATCCACAAAATCTCCTCTTCAAAGGAGGAGTGGCTTCTGCTTCCAGAAAGAAGCAGAAGACGAGGTGGTTATCTTAACTTGTAAAATACTTCTTAATTTCATTTAAAACTCCTTCAAGATTTTCAAACACCTCCTTGTTTTCAAACCGTATCACTTTAAATCCTAATTGGTTCAATTGTTTATCTCGTTCAAAATCTTTGTTTTGATTTGCAAAGTTTAGATGATAAGCTCCGTCCAATTCAACAATCACTTTTTCAGACGAACAATAAAAATCTACGATATAGTTTTTGATGCTATGTTGCCTTCTAAATTTTCTTCCATCCAATTGCGATTTTTGAAGAGATTTCCACAATGTGGCTTCCGCAGAAGTTGAATTGTTTCTCAAGTCTTTTCTTCTTGTTTCGAGATATTTTCGATTATGGATATTGTTGTTCATTGTTAAATTTAAAATCCTTTAACCCTTCCGTCTTTGAGCCCTTTCTGGGGCTCAAATCCACCTTCCCTTACAAGGGAAGGAATCTTTGTATAACTCTATTTATTTACCTCAACCCATCGACCTTTTGTCCGTACCAAATATTCGTTGTCATACATCGCTTCTGCTTGTACTCCAGGGAGATAATAAGTTCCTAAATAGGAGGCATTCAACATCACATTAAATGTTTTGCTATCATATTTTCCATTTCCGTTCAAGTCGAAATAGAAGTTCACTCGGTCATCACGGATGTCTGTGTATCTCGCTTGGCTTGTGGTTGTGTCTCCAAAATCTGTAAAGCGTGTATTCACAATTTCCCAACCAGAAGGGAAGATTTGTGTCAAGGCAATATCGTTCACGTTTTCATTTTTGAGATTCCTGACCGTCACCGATGCCACGAAATCTTGACCTTGAATCAATTTACCAATATCAATTTTGTTGCCTTTTAAATCTTTGTATTCCACAGAAACGCTCAAACCACGTTGTTCTGAAATTTCTTGGCCCAAAGGCAATTTCCCAGAATTCAGAACCCGCACATACACTACATTATCCTGATTGTTCTTAAATGTGAAGGAATTGCTTCCATCCTTAACCGATAATTCGCGTTGTGCAATGGCAGACTTCGAATCAATGGTTTCGGATTTTCCATTGAACGTATAGGTCAATTTAAGTGACTTTCCACCGTTCGCTTCCACCATTTTCGCCATTGCCAATAAGGCATAAGCCGTCGTTTGCGTGCTCATCCATTGGTCGCTAGATAAATCTTTGGCGATGTATTGCGCCAATTCCCTTTGCTTTGGATTTTTGGTCAAAATCATCGTTTCCAAAGCCATGGCTCGATTTCTGTCAATCGAACCATAGGTATAATAATTATAGGTTGGGGATTGGAAATTGATATTTGCCGTACTCGAAATCTTGTTGCTAGCTTCTTTTTGACCTGCCAAAGCATAGGCTGCTGCCAATCGCCATTTGGCTTCGTTGGANNCTTGGTCGCCAATCTTGAGCGGCTTGTTTTTGATATTTCAACCAATTGCTCTTGAAGGTCAACGGCAAGACAAAGCCTTTTTTCTCGGCCTCAATCATGAAATGACCTGCATAACTCGTACTCCAGTCGTTGGCGGTATTTTCACCCATCCAATAGCTCATGCCACCACCAGGTTGTTGAAAATTACCTAGACGTTTGATGCCATTTTCGATGTTGGATTTTATTTCCTGTTTCTTCTTGTATGGCAAGTCAAAAATATCATTCAGATATAATTGTGGGAATACACTCGAAGTCGTCTGTTCCAAACAACCATGAGGATATTGCACCAAATATTGCAGACGTCGTGAGAAATCCATTGGTGGCATCGTTGAAAACTCAACCGTTGCGGAATTGGTTCCTGGGACTCCAAAAGTTGAAAAATCCATTGTGGAATTGGCATTGGCTTCCAATGTTTTGTCCAGAACTTTTGACGTGATTGGATTCGGATTATAAACGTCTATTTCGACTTTGTAGGTGGATTTTTCACCATTTCCACTTGCGATAACTTCAACAGTATTAAAACCATTCGCTTTGCTGACGTCCAATTCAAAATATGCCATTTGTTCGTCTGGTCTTGCGAAGGTCAAGGATTTACTGTTGTCACCAACCACCTCAATGCCATTGCTCAACTTTAAACTGATATTGACATTTTTCACATTAGGTTCCATTGCAAAAACGGTTACTGGTAAGGTCACTTTTTCGCCTGGACTCAATTTGCGAGGCAAGCTTGCCAAAACCATCAATGGTTTTTTGACTTGAACTGATTTTTCGGCGCTTCCGTAGGCTTCATTTTTGGCATCACCAGCCACGACCATCATCCGAACGGCTCCAATGTAATTTGGCATTTTGATTTTGTGCGTCGCTTTCCCACCAGCATCCAAATTGAAAGGTCCTAAATAAGTCACCACTGGTTTGAATCGATTTGCTTTTTGGTTCTTTCCAGCGGCGGCGCTTCCATCACCACCAATCGCAAACACTTGGTCAATACTTCCAGAATAGGCGCCGATGACGTCATCAAAAATATCCCAAGTTTTCACGCCGAGTGCTTCGCGCGCATAAAATTCATCCCAAGCGTTAGGAGTTTTAAATCGTGTCAAATCCAGCAAACCTTCCTCGACCATCGCAATCGTGTACGTCATGGCTTTTTTGTTTTTCTCTGAAACCACCACATTGAACGTTTCTTCAGGTTTCAATGAATTTGGCATTTGGATTTCCGGTTGCAATTTGGTCGTTGGGTCTTCCACCATGATTGGAATCACACCATAGAGTCGAATCGGTAAATCGTTGCCAGTGACGGCATGAGGTTGCAACAAGGAGATGTTTACAAACACATTCGGTGCCATATCTTTAGTGATTGGAATGCTCACAGTGGTTTCACCTTGAGTCGTTTTTACCCATGTGTAAGACAGCACATCCGAACCGTTCTCGACACTAATCAAGGCTCGACCTTCATTACCAGATGGGAATTTGATTTTTGCGGTTTGGCCCACATTGTATTGTTCTTTATCAGCTGCGAATACCAACATTTTAGCAGCTTCCTTATCATTTCCTGGGGCTGAATTGCTCCAGTTTTTATAGAAATAAGCAGTTCGTCCCGTGGCATGACCACTTTTTGGGTCCACGACTCTGATGAGGTAGCGACCCCGTTCATTTTCTGGAATCTTTAATGTGAATTTTCCTTTTCCGTTGGCATCTGTGTTCACTTTCTGGTCGAGATACGGTCTGTGATAATTGCTCGATACGTAACTTGAAAGATTGTCGTAAGAAGAATTCCACCACCATTGCCATTCAATTTTATAGACTTTGACTTCAAGACCATTTCGTTGGATGGGCTTGCCTTGGGGGTCCACTACTACCACATCAAACGTTTGGTTTTCATCCGTAAAAAAGGAACCATACATATTGCCTTTCGGGGATTTTAATCCCACGAAGGATTCATAAGGTGCGTAAGTTTTCGTGAAGGCATCCAAGGAGAAATCACCACCATTTTCAAAGGCTCTTACCAAGAATTGAACATTCAACAAGCCTGGTGCATTTTGTCCAACATTTAAGGTACTGTTGATTTTGGCAGTACCATTTTCATCCAATTTGCCTTCAAACACATTCATGTCTTCCGATGTAAATGAACGGGTTGGGTCGGTGAATTCATAGTCTTTAAAATTTTTGAAACCTTGATACGAGGTACTAAATTTTGCCTTGATTTCCGCTTTCAAATTCTTTGCAGGTGTCCCATGAAGCCATGCTACATCGAGAGTTCCTTTTAAAGGTTCGTTGCTAGTGAGGATTTCATTTTCAAAATCCACCTTGATTTTTAGACGGTTTGGTTTGACCGTTTCAACACGCAGACTTTTGTAAAATTGCGCTCCACCCACAGACACTTTTGCGCTGTAACTTCCTGTTTTTCCTTCCGAATCTGTTGGAACGGTGAAGCGATAGAAGTTATTGACATTCTCACTTGTGATGTTTTTGTAAATCAGCTTTCCGTTCGGGTCGGTGATTTCCATTTTCACAGGATGTCCTTTTGGCAATTTATTATCAGCATCATTCAACATAAAGGTCAAAAACAACGAATCGCCTGGACGCCAAACGCCACGTTCACCATAGATATACCCTTTCAACCCACGTTGGAGGGTGTTTCCAGACACATCAAATTTGCTTAAAGACAGTGAGTTTCCATCGGCCAATTTCACATAGGTCGTATTTTTTCCACTGTAGGCGATGGCGAATGAGGCATATTTGTTGGATTTCAGTTTGGCCAATCCATCACCATCGGTATCCACGCGACCAATTTCTTGTTGCTGAAAATTATACAGTCGAATGCTGGCACTTTTGACAGGCTCCGTGGTTAAAATATCAGTGACCGCAAAATAGTAGGTGTTGTTGGCACCTTGCTTGGCAATCACGCCAAGATTGGAGGCCAAGAGATTTTGTGAGACAATTCGATTTTCATTGTAATACGCTTCGTGGCAGGGGTTTTCTCGTTCTCGCCAATTGTAGCTGTAGTTTCGGTAGCTGTAGGTTAAATTATCCCAGTATTCTTCCTCGCGCAAATCTTCATCTTCAGTAGAGGATTCGTTATAATTTCCTTCATAATAATAGTCATCTTCGTAATAGTAATCGCCATACTCATCATCTTCGGCGTTTGTAATATTGGTGTAATTTTCACAATTGAACAACGAATACTCCTTTTTGATGCTCAATTCCACACGGTACATGGCGCCTTGGTCGGCTTTGAAGAATTTGGACAAATCAATGCTGTAAGCTTTCCAGCGACCATCATTTTCAACGGCATCATTTTGAAGCGTGATGGTCTGTTTGGCGATGCGTCGACCCACACGCCTAATTTGATATTGATTATCACTTTGCAATTCATTATCCTGAAGAAATTGCAGCACGTTATCTTCAAAAATTTTGATAACACGTACATCAACCGCCTTTAGATTCACGGCTTCAAAGTTGAATTGCAATTTTTCGGAATTTGGGAGTATCGTTCCGTTGCTAATCAATCGCACTTGTGGTTTCAATTCTTCAAACGAAATAATTTCAGAAAACGGTTGTTTCAATTTGAAACCATCGGTATTGGTGATGCCTTGGAAGACATCCACTTGCATATCGCCTACCAATTTATTGTCTGGATAGACCTTTAAAACATTTCCATCCACAACATATTTTGGACTTTTGGCATTTTGAATGGTGACCAAACCGTCAAAATTCTGCTGTTTTTTCAAGGGGTCAGAAAAGTTGATGGAGAGATATTGTTCTGGCGTTTGGATGACATCGACATCGATAATCGTAAAATTGTTTTTTCCGGGAATGGAGACCTTCGTTTCACCTTCATTGTCCGCTTTGATGGCTTTTCCATTCCATTTCACCAAGATTTCCGAATCTTCTGTTTTTCGGTTGATGCTATCAATTTTAAACTCAAAAACCTTGGAATTTTGAGCGACTTCGTTCCATTGTAATTTCAACTTCTTGCTGCCTTGCCAAGCTTCCACCAACTGTTTGGCGTCTTTCAACGCAATCACATCGGCTGATTTTAACACAGCTTCAAGGTACTGCCATTCCTTGCTGTAGGATTGCAAATTATTGGTCAAAATATTGAAATTGGGTTCAATCGTTTTGAATTGAAAGGTATATTCCGAAAACTCTTTTGGTTGATTTTTGTAAATCTTGTTCAGTTTCACCGTGACTGTATATTCGGTATCTGGTTTTAATTGTTCGTCAGGTGTGAATTGCAATGCGTGATTATTGGCAACTGTCAATTTCCCTTGCACATGAGGATTAATCGTGATGATTTCTTCCTTTAGTTCCGTTCCAGCTTCCCAACCTTCTACGTCATTTGCCAAATTGATAAAAATGGGGTCCGCAATCGACACTCTTCCAGCAGTGGTGTAGCTGATATAATCCTTGAATTTGAAAAGATTGTCGGTTTCTTGGTTTTCAGTTTTATCTTTTTTGCAGGATATTATAAAGGCAAAGCATAATCCGAAGAGCGTGAGAAGAGATTTCGATTTCATAGAAATTGTGGTGTTGATGTGTCTATCAAATTTAGGACGATTTCATTCCAAAATGGATTTGATTTTAGTATTCGTTGAGATTCATTGAGCATTCGTTGGTTTTAAGTTTTATATTATTTTTTCAATCGAAAAATGACCAAGAAAACATGCCTTGAATTTACAAAATATTAGCTTCCCAAAAAGAAAGGTTTCAACTTTAATGTCAGAGTATTTTAAGATGTATCCCATTCTCAAAGCCGTATTTTATTGTTATCTTCGCAGAAATTAATACTAAAATTTAAAAATAAATCAAATATGCAAGCAGTTGCTACCGATTTCGGAATCGAAAAAGCCTTAAAAGAATTAGGCGTCAAAGATATTAATGAAGGTACTTCAACAGGGTCAAATAATTTCTCAAATGGCGAGGTTTTGGAGAGTTATTCACCTGTAGACGGCCAGTTGATTGGCAAAGTAAAAACCACCACCAAAGCAGATTATGACAAGGTGATGGAAGCAGCAACCTCGGCTTTCAAAACATGGAGAACAATGCCAGCGCCACAACGAGGCGAAATCGTACGTCAGTTTGGGGATAAATTAAGAGAAAAAAAAGAAGCACTTGGTAAATTGGTTTCTTATGAAATGGGAAAATCCTACCAAGAAGGTTTGGGTGAAGTTCAGGAAATGATTGACATCTGCGATTTTGCGGTCGGTTTGTCACGTCAGCTTCATGGTTTGACGATGCATTCGGAGCGTCCAGGACATAGAATGTATGAGCAATACCATCCGCTTGGCGTTGTCGGAATCATTTCGGCATTCAACTTTCCAGTAGCTGTTTGGTCTTGGAATACAGCTTTAGCTTGGATTTGTGGTGATGTGTGCGTGTGGAAACCAAGCGAAAAAACACCAATGTGTGGCATCGCTTGTCAAAATATTGCAGCAGAAATTTTTAAAGCAAACAATCTTCCTGAAGGTATTTCTTGCTTAATCAATGGCGATTATAAAGTGGGTGAATTTATGACAAAAGATACCCGAATTCCATTGATTTCTGCAACAGGTTCTACCAGAATGGGTAAAATCGTTGCACAGGAAGTGGCAGGACGTTTAGGAAAATCATTATTGGAATTAGGCGGCAACAATGCCATTATCGTAACTCCAGATGCCGATGTGAAAATGACGGTCATTGGAGCCGTTTTTGGAGCTGTAGGTACGGCTGGCCAACGCTGTACTTCTACACGTCGATTGATTATTCATGAAACTATGTATGATAAAGTGAAAGATGCCGTGGTCGATGCTTACAAACAATTGAAAATCGGAAATCCTTTGGATGAAAAGAACCATGTAGGCCCATTGATTGATAAAGATGCCGTAAAAATGTACCAAAATGCTCTTGAGAAAGTGGTGGAAGAAGGCGGAAAAGTGATTGTTGAAGGCGGAGTGCTTTCAGGTGAAGGTTATGAAAGTGGTTGTTACGTAAAACCAGCCATTGCNNGGTGCTGAAATTGGCGGCGCTTTTGGAGGTGAGAAAGAAACAGGCGGTGGACGCGAGTCAGGTTCAGATGCATGGAAGGTTTATATGAGACGTCAAACCAATACGATTAATTATACTACTAACTTGCCTTTAGCACAAGGAATTAAGTTTGACCTTTAAAAGGTATTAATCATAAATGAGAAGCCACATTTGTAAGATTGTGGCTTTTTTTTTACATAATGACGCAACCTTTTACTGGGTTTTACATCTAACAAATAGTTGCCAGTTAACCAAAGCGATATGAAACTATTTTCACCTTTCTTCACCCTATGTTTATTATTCAGTTGCACGCCAGAGCTAGAACCAAACCAAAGAATTTTGGTAAAAGGTATTGTTTTGGATTCTGAAGGTCAAGCTCTCGGTGGCCATGAAGTTCAGGTTTATTCAGAAGTGACCTATGGGTATTTTGTATTTTTTTATAGTCGGGATGAGTATTTGCTCGGAAGTGGACAAACAGAACCAGATGGGAGTTTTAGTGTCACCTCCTTGTCGGACAAGGACAGAAATTTTTCTGTTTTTATAGATGGACAAGAGCTATATTCAGATTACCAATATGTAACTGAAACCCTTGAATACCCATCTTCAGAGTCATCCTTCGATATAGGAACTGTAAATCTAAAGGATAAAGCCACCTTAAATTTTTCTATTACAAGAACAAGCCCTTCTGGAACCAATATCTCTTATTCATTGACGTATCAAATCCCAGGATGTTCTGAAGTTTATCAAGACGGGGTTCTCAACACAGAATTAAGCGACTGCTATTCAGAACAAGTCATTGGGAATATGTTGAATGAAAACAACCCTGATGAAGCCGGTCAACTAGAAACGACTTTGGGCTCTGTAGTTACATTTTCTTATTCCATCAATGAACAGCCAACAATTACAGAAACTTTCATTATTGACCAACCGAATTATACTTATGAGTTTACCTATTAGGAATTTCACTTGCATCATCATGTTATTGTGTGGCCTTATTTCTATGGCACAGGAACGAGAGTTGAGAATATTTGAGGACCCAGAAGATTCCATAAGGGTTACAAATATGCAAAATTACAGACCACGGTTATTAGCTTTCTCTTTTGATTTGAACCAAGCCATTCCTTCTGGAAATAGATTTGTAGGAAAGGCAATGACGGGAAAAATGGGTTTCGATTTTAACGCACAAATCTATGTGTACAAACAATTTTTTGTAAAGCTGGGTCTTGGTGCAAATTATTTTGAGGTCGAAGATAAAACTGTTGTAGGAAATTACGAGAAATCGACATTTTCAAACCAAAGTTTGTCAATTGGCTATGAGTTTTTACCATTTGAGAAAGTTCGTCTGGGGGTAAGTTTTAGTGTTGTTGGAAATTCAGATTATAGAAATAGTATCATAGACGGTTCAAGAGGTTTGCAACGAGACAATGCCAAGTTGCACGCTTATGGGTTTTACCTTGATTATGAATTAAATCATTTCACAGCAGTTTATTTAAAATATGATTACAGAAATGATAAAACAAATATAAATGTGCCAGATGAGTTGAAATCTACGTTTGATAGGGCACAATTTCACACCCTTGGAGTTGGCTTTAAAATTTATATTGACGATTCTAACTTATTCCACTAAAAAAAACAAAAACCCTATTTCAATGCCGAACATGTATCGGGAGAAAAAGGGCTTTATTGTAATTGATTAATAGCACTGTAAATGTCTAAAAAATATCATCTACTCCAACAAAAAAACTATGATTGGTAAAAAAAACTGTATGAATGGTATTTTTTTAAAAATGAATGCCTTGAAGAATAGATAAAATAAAAAACCCCAGTTCAATGCCGAAATTTTATCGGGAGAAATGAGGTAGATTTAAACTGATTAATAGCACTACAAAAATCAGTATAACTTTATAATATTACATTTCCAAATTGCAAAATTTCCGTTAAGAATTAACTGTACTTAACCTTTCTTAATATGCGAAGTGATTCTTTGTAATTGGCATAAACTTCTTGATTATATTCTTTGAGATACGGTTTTGCCTCATTTAGCTTGTCAATGGCTTCATGGAATAAATTAAGATAACAAATCAAATAAGTAGCAGGAAGATTGACCAAATCTTGTTCTTCATGTTTGGAAAGGGAAATGCCTTTCTTCAATTTTTCCAAAATAGCATTATTGGCATTGTAAATATGGTGCAACACTTTTTTGTCAAATTGTGGCGCTTCAAACAATAGTTGCGTGTCTATGTGATAATTGGCATTATTCCCAAATTGAATAATAGTTTCTTCAAGTGGATAATATTTATACGAGTTTTGGAGCCCCAAACTCACATATTCAATGATTTTGAATTGGTCTTCATCATACGTAATTGATACTTCGTCTAAAGTTGAAAAGAACAAACGCACTTGTTCATTGACCAGCTCTATATCAACCCTCGAATAATAAAGGTTCTCTTTTACAACCTTTTTTTGACCGGCCCAACAAAGCACAAAATACTCCTTAAATACTTTATATTTTGGGTTGTAATCTTTTCGTTTGTTCATAAAATCAAAAACGCCATCGAGGGTATATTCAATATTATTTTGGGCGTGATTTTCAATGGCTTCCACAATTTTTGAATTGACATCCTTTATCTCGATATCAAATACCTTTGGCATACTCATACTTCCATCTCTAAAAAACACCGAACCTCCATAATATTTCCAAATATTCTTACGGAGTGATGTCAAACCATCAATCGGACGAATGGTGACCAAACCAACTACTTTGTCATCATGTAAATGTGGAAAAGGGATGTTCTCATAAGACACCACAGGTGGATTGGTCAAATAAGCATTGATAAGGTTTTGGATTTTACTGTCGTCAAAAAAATCAACTCCGGTGATTTGATTACTTTCATCTTCAACACCAATTATGATATAGGAATTGTTTTTAGGGTTACTGTTTGATAGCGCACAAATATGTTTCAAAAATTTTGCCTTGCCTTCTTTCTCACTGATGTCCACCTTTCGTTTTTTGTCATAAAAACTGTTCTCATCATTGTGAGCAAGGAGGTTTTTTATGAGAAGGCGTTTGTTAATCATGACTTAATTTTTGCGAAGAAAGGAATCTTATGGTTTATCAAGATTATACTTCTTTCTTCACCGTCGTACTATTTGCCTGCGCCGTTGGAAACACCAACAAGTCAGCAATATTCACATGATGAGGTCTGGAAATTGCAAAATAAATGATGTCCGCAATGTCTTCGGGCTGTAATGCTTTATAACCTTTATAAACAGAATCTGCAACGGCATCACCTTTAAATCGCACTTGTGAAAACTCGGTTTCCACTAATCCAGGATTTATGGCCGACACTTTAATGCCATACGGATTGAGGTCAATCCGCATTCCTTCCGTGATTGCCAAGACCGCATGTTTGCTGCCACAATAAACGTTTCCTTTGGGATAGACCTCTTTCCCGGCGGACGAACCAATATTAATAATATGCCCCGATTGTCTTTCGGTCATTTGTGGAATCACAGCTTTGCTGACATATAATAAGCCTTTGACATTTATATCCATCATAGCGTCCCAATCGTCTAGGTTTCCTGTTTGGATGGGGTCCAAACCATGGGCATTTCCTGCATTGTTGATAAGAATATCGATGTTTTTGAATTCGTCGGGTAACGATTGTATCGCTTCAAAAGTGGCATTCTTGTCCCGAACATCAAAATTGAGTGTATGTACCTCGGTTTGTTTCTCCAATGCTTTTTGGATGGTATCGAGGCGTTCTTGTCGTCTTCCACATAAAATCAAATTGATATCATGTTTGGCAAACTCATGAGCTGTGGCTCTTCCGATGCCGCTGGTGGCTCCTGTGATTAATGCTGTTTTTCTTTTCATAATGTTTTAAGCTAGTTTTTCTAGTGACTGCGACTGTATACTGTCAACTTTCTTTAAGGTACTTTATGCCCTTGTGACGCTACTAATAATAGAAACCAATCTTCCAATTCCAATTCGATTTCAATCGCTTTGGAAGCATCAACAATGCGTTGTTTGGTGGTCGTCCCAATCACAGGATGAACGTTAGAAGGGTGCTTGAGTATCCAAGCCAATACTAATTGGTCTTCGGTGGCATTGTATTTTTCTTTCAATTCACCTAATTGTTTATAAATACGCCGCGTTTGTTCTGTATCATCCTTGAACACAAAACCTAAAGGCGACCAAGACATTGGAAGGATGTTTTTGAGCATCATATTATCTAGTGTGCCATCATGCATCGCAGTATGTTGCGTCAATGAAAATTCAATTTGATTCACTGAAATTTCAGTGGATTTCGAAATCAATTCCACTTGTGATGGTGTGAAATTGGAAACCCCGAAGTTCTTTATTTTTCCTTGTTTTTTTAATGTTGCAATGGCTTCTGCAATGTCATCGGGATGCATTAACGGACTGGGTCTGTGTAGTAAAAACAAATCAAGATAATCAGTTTTCAAATGTTTCAAAGACTCTTCCGCCGACCAAATGATGTACTCTTTGGAATAATTATAATGCTTTACCTTATTGTCACGATTATCAGACATGTATTGTATGCCGCATTTAGAAATCAATTGAATGCTGTCGCGTTTGATTCCAGATTGTGAAAACGCCAATCCAAAATCAGCTTCCGTTGTGTAGCCTCCATAAATATCCGCATGGTCAAAAGTTGTGATATTCTGTTCGATGCAATGGTGCATTAAGGAAATCATTTCAGAGGTTGGAAGTTTCTTTCCCCATGCACCCCATGTCATTGTGCCTGCTATTATTCTCGAATAATCCAATTTTTTACTGTTTAGTGTTTTTTTCTTCAATTCATTTATAAAAATACTCAAATCACAATAAAATATGCATGTAGCTTTTAGAATAGTTATACTTAATTGATTGTTAGTTTATTGTGATTCTAAAATACGACACAAAACTTTTATATAGTCAATTTTTAGTTTTTATGAGGCAATTGGAGAACAGGCTAAAATCTAATTTTGCGCGTATATATTATGTAACTTAAAAACAGTCTAAACATGAAACTTATTAAGCAAATAGCTTTATTAGCAATACTATCCATATCTTTTGTGAGTTGTGGTGATGACGATTCTTCCTCTTCTCCAACTGAAGGGACATCTCAAATTTCTATCAAACTTATGGATGCTCCTGGCGACTATGAGCATGTGTATGTGGACATTCAAGATGTAATGGTAAAAGTGAATGATGCTTCTGACGATGATGGCAGCTGGGTAAGTCTTAACGCTATTAATACCGGTGTATATGATTTGCTTGAACTTACTGGTGGAGTGAACATATTGTTGGTGGATAATTTTGAGGTATTATCGGGTAACCTCAATCAAGTAAGATTGGTTTTGGGTACTGATAATTCAATTGTTATTGATGGAGAAAGCTTTCCTTTAAATACCCCAAGCGCACAACAATCAGGATTAAAAATTCAGGTGAATGAAACCTTATTGCCAAATATTGGCTATACATTTTTATTGGATTTTGATGTAGACGAATCGATTGTGGTGGCCGGTAATTCTGGTAATATCAATTTGAAGCCAGTTTTAAGAGCTAGTGTAGAAGCAACTACAGGAACTATATCAGGCAGCATTTTACCTGTGGATGTTCAAACGGAAATCGTTGCAACCAATGGCATCGATACCATTTCAACATATGCTGATGTAGATGGTAACTTTTTATTGGTGGGATTGAATCCCGGAATTTACACGGTAACAGTTACTCCAGACCCACTTTCAGTATTTACACCATTTGTTTTGGAAAATGTCGAAGTGACTTTGGAGAATGACACCGAATTAGGAATAATAACCTTGGAATAATTAGTCAAATCATAAATGTTTATTAAAAGAGCAGCGCCAACAGCGTTGCTCTTTAATTTTTAACCAATTATTAACAGCAAGCCACGATAAATTTTAACAAATTTGAATCCTCAAAAAAATAAACCTATTTTGAGCTAAATTAAATTTTTGAAGATAATGGAAGATACTGTTGCAATTGATATTAAGTCAATTAACGAAAAAATTGAAAGAGAAAGTGCCTTTGTCGATTTGTTGATGCTGGAAATGAACAAAGTCATCGTTGGGCAACGCTACATGATTGAACGATTACTTATTGGATTGCTTGGCCAAGGACATATTCTTTTAGAAGGTGTTCCAGGATTGGCAAAAACCTTGGCTATTAACACCTTATCACAAGCGATTGACGCCAAGTTTAGTAGGATACAGTTTACACCAGATTTATTACCTGCCGATGTGGTTGGAACCTTGATTTACAATATGAAAATCAATGATTTCTCCATAAAAAAAGGACCGATTTTCGCCAATTTTGTTCTTGCCGATGAGATTAACCGTGCTCCAGCTAAAGTTCAGTCAGCATTGTTGGAAGCCATGCAGGAAAAACAGGTCACCATTGGCGATGAAACCTTTAAATTGGACCGACCATTCTTGGTGATGGCAACTCAAAATCCTATCGAACAAGAAGGAACTTACCCATTACCAGAAGCACAGGTTGACCGTTTTATGTTGAAGACTGTCATTGACTACCCAAAACAAGACGAAGAGCAATTGATTATGAGAGCTAACCTAAAAGGTGCTGTTGATAAAGTCAATGCTGTCGTTTCCACCGATACAATTTTAAGAGCCCAACAAGCCGTGAGGGAAGTATATATGGACGAGAAAATCGAAAAGTATATTCTCGACATCATTTTTGCTACTCGTTACCCAGAAAAATACAAACTTGCAGATATTAAACCATTGATTTCTTTTGGGGCTTCTCCTCGTGGAAGTATCAACTTGGCAATGGCCGCTAAATGCTACGCATTTATTAAGCGTCGTGGTTATGTGATTCCAGAAGATGTCCGAGCAGTTGTACATGATGTGTTACGACACAGGATTGGTATCACCTATGAGGCCGAAGCTGAAAATGTCACTTCTGTAGATATCATCAATAAGATTGTTAACGAAATCGAAGTGCCTTAAAATAAGTTGGCAGTGTTCAGTTGCAATAAGCAGTTTACTTTTGCACTGAATTTCTTAATTAATGACCAACTGAAGACTGCGACGGCAAACTGCAGACTAATAAAATGGATACTAAAGAACTTCTCAAAAAAGTACGAAAAATAGAGATTAAGACACGCCGGTTGTCTGATCACATATTTGGTGGCGAATATCACTCAACCTTCAAAGGGCGTGGTATGACTTTTAGTGAAGTCCGAGAATATCAATTTGGAGATGATGTTCGTAATATCGATTGGAACGTAACTGCGCGTTATAATGAACCTTTTGTAAAGATTTTTGAAGAAGAACGTGAATTGACCATGATGTTGATGGTTGATATCTCGGGTTCTGAATGGTTTGGAACCGAAGAGCAATTTAAAAACGAAATTATCACAGAAATTGCCGCAACTTTAGCATTTTCAGCAACACAGAACAATGACAAAATAGGATTGATACTGTTCACGGATCAAATTGAATTGTACATTCCACCAAAAAAAGGTCGATTTCACGTGCTTCGTATCATTCGGGAATTGATAGAATTTCAACCAAAAAGCAAAAAAACAAATTTTGCTGAAGCATTGAAATTCATGTCCAGTGTGATGAAAAAGAAAGCGATTGTGTTTGTTTTATCCGATTTTATAGTCGATGATTACAAACAAACCCTTAAAATCGTTTCCGGAAAACATGATATTACCGGAATTAGGGTTTATGACAAGCGAGAAGAAGAAATTCCAAGTCTTGGAATGGTACAAATGCAAGATGAAGAATCAGGTGAAATGATGCTCGTTAATACATCTTCAAAAAAGGTAAGAACTAACTATTCCAAATATTATCAAGAAAAAGTGGAGTATTATAAAGACAGCTTTTCCAAATCTGGAGCAGGATCAATAGATTGTCGTGTAGATGAAAGCTATGTCAAAAAATTATTGGGATATTTTAAAAGAAGAGCGTAACGATTTACGACTTATGAAGTACGATTTACGACTTATGAACACAAAAACCGATAGACTAAAGCGTCTAGCTTCAAGCTTTGTTTCTATTTTCTTTATTCTATTTTCCTTTCTCTCAAATGCCCAAGTCACTTCTTCCATCGATTCCACAAAAATCAAGATCGGCGCTCAAATTACTTACAAGATACAAGTCGAAGCGGATACAACCGATTTGGTCGTTTTCCCAGAAGGGCAATCGTTTTCACCTTTGGAAATGATTGAATCTTATAAAATCGATACCACAAAAAACAACGCCAAATATAATCTTGTCAAAACATACGGATTGACGCAATTCGATTCTGGGCATTATACCATTCCGAGACAGAAAATCATCGTTGGCGAAAAGACATTCTATACAGATTCGTTAAAAGTTGAGGTCAATACGATCAAAGTTGATACGACTAAACAAGGGCTTTACGATATAAAACCTTATATTCAAGTAGAAAAAAGCTCTAGTGATTGGTGGAAAACATTGCTAATTGTTTTAGGAATTTTATTGGTAGCAGCTTTCTTGCTGTATTGGTTCATTTGGCGGAAAAAACCATTGACCGAAGAAGAGGAAATAGCCTTGCTTCCTCCTTATGAGCGGGCCAAACTTGCTTTGAAAAAATTGGATGAGAGCGATTATCTTCATCAGTCCGAATTAAAAGGGTATTATTCTGAATTAACATTTATCATCCGTAAATATCTGGATGAGAAAGTTTATGATAGAGCCTTGGAGAGTACGACAGATGAATTGGTTTCACGATTGAATTTGTTGAAAGATGGCAATCAAATCGAATTGAGCAAAGAAGACATCCGAAACATTGAAACTATTTTGAAACGTGCCGATTTGGTAAAATTCGCTAAATCTGCTCCAGATGTTGAGTTGGCCAAAATAGATAGAAACACTATCGATTTGGAAATTGACCACGTCAAAGAGGCACTACCAGAACCGACGGAAGAAGAAAAGTTGCTTGACCAACAATATAAGGAGGAACAGCAACGCAAAAAGAAACGCAGAAAAATTATTGCAACGGTTGTCATCAGCATTTTTTTATTGCTGGCAACCTTTACAGGATTTGTCATAAAATATGGTTTTGATTATGTAAAAGATACCATTGTTGGAAACGATAGCAAAGAATTGCTCGAAGGTGATTGGGTCAATAGCGCTTATGGTTTCCCTCCAGTGTACATCTCTACACCAGAAGTTTTAAAACGTACTCAATCAGAGGCAATTGATACCATCAGTAGAGCGAAGACCACATATTTTAGTTATGGCACATTATTGAGTGATATCAATATTGGTGTTACAACTACTAAGTTTAATCTTCCAGATTCAACTAAAATAGATTTGATAAAAGCTGCTTCAGGTGGTTTGAAGATTTTTGAAAACAACGGTGTCAAAAACCTTATCACCAAGCAAGAACAATTTGTCACACCTAACGCACAAGAAGGTTTGAAAGTTTATGGTACAGGTGATTTCCCGGTTCCATTGACCGAAACGTTTGTGAAAGGAAATTATGTTTTGTTACTGTTTACTTCAGGAAATATCATGCATAGTGTCATTTTGGTTTGGAAAGAAGATGACGTGTATGCTGACCAAATAATGGAACGAATATTGAATTCCGTAGAACTTAAAAAGGAAGAATGATGTTTGAAGGAATCGAATTTTTAAATAAACAGTTTTTTTGGTTGTTCCTTTTGTTGCCATTGGCAATTCTTTGGTATGTTTTCAAATACAAAAGACAAACTGCTGAACTTCGCATGTCAACAATCAAAGGCTTTAAACTCACCAATAGTTGGTTGCCTAAAGCAAGGCATTTAATGTTTGCTTTGCGCTTGTTGGCTCTTGCATTACTAATTACCGCAATGGCTAGACCACGAACGGTCGATGTATCTTCCAAAACCAAAACTACGCGAGGTATTGATATTGTTATGGCAATTGACGTATCGGCAAGTATGTTGGCAAAAGATCTTTCACCCAACCGATTGGAAGCTTTAAAAAATGTTGCGGCTGACTTCATCAAAGGAAGACCAAACGACCGAATCGGAATTGTGGAATACGCAGGTGAAAGTTATACAAAGACGCCGATTACAAGTGATAAAGCAATTGTTTTACGGTCTTTGGAAGATGTCAAATATAACACGATTATCGATGGCGGGACAGCAATCGGAATGGGTTTGGGAACTTCCGTCAACCGGTTGAAAGATAGCAAGGCTAAAAGTAAAGTCATTATATTATTGACAGATGGTGTCAACAATTCTGGACAGATTGACCCCAAAACAGCTAGTAATTTGGCAGTTGAATATGGTATTAAAGTGTATACCATAGGTTTGGGAAGTAATGGAATGGCATTGTCACCCATTGGAATTTTGGGAAATGGAAGCTTTCAGTATGGGCGCGTACAGGTGGAGATTGATGAAGCCCTTTTAAAGGAAATTGCCAAAGTCACAGGAGGACGTTATTTTAGAGCCACAAACAATAAAAAGTTAGAGGAAATTTATGATGAAATCAATAAACTTGAAAAAACTGATGTAGAGGAATTCAAGTTTTATAATTATGAAGAAAAGTATCGTCCTTTAGTTTTATTGGCTTTAGGATTGTTGCTTTTGGAATTTTTAATGAGAGCGACGGTTTTTAGGAGTTTTAATTAGACAAAAGACAAAAGACAAAAGAGAAGAGAGAAGAGAGAAGAGAAATAACATTCGTGTTTTTGTGGCCATTGTCTGCCAACTGAAAACTGCGGACTGAAGACTAAAAAATGTATCAATTAGACGAAAAAATATGGTTTTGGGTTTTGGGAATTATTCCGATAGTTCTTCTTATCTTTTTGTTGCTTCAATTTTGGAAATATCGTGTTCAGAAGAAGTTTGCCAATAAGTCAATGTTCAAAAAATTGAGCCCGAATACCTCTCTTTTTAAATCGATATTAAAAATAGTTGTCTTGTGTTTGGTGTTCTTCTTTTTAGCTATTGCTTTGGTCAATCCAAAAATTGGAACAAAATTAGAGACCGTTAAACGTGAAGGTGTTGATATTGTTTTTGCAGTAGATGTATCCAAAAGTATGTTGGCAGAAGATGTGGCACCCAATCGTTTGGATAAAGCAAAACAACTGGTGACGCAAATCATCAATAATTTAGCTAGCGATAGGGTCGGAATTATCGCCTATGCAGGAAAAGCTTTCCCTCAATTACCAATCACAACCGATTATGGTTCGGCTAAAATGTTTCTTCAAAGCATGAATACCGATATGTTGTCTTCCCAAGGAACAGCCATTAATGAAGCCATAAATTTAGCGAAAACGTATTACGATGATGACGAACAAACCAATCGCGTTCTCATTATCATATCTGATGGAGAGGATCATAGTAATGTGTCAGGAAAAGTTGCAGAAGAAGCGGCAGAAGAAGGCATCCGGATTTTTACCATTGGCGTTGGTACGGCAAAAGGTGACCGAATCCCAGAGAAGCGAAATGGTATTCTGCTCAATTACAAAAAAGATAACAATGGAGAAACGGTGATTACTCGATTGGATGAGGCAACCCTTAAAACCATTGCAGAAGAAGCGAATGGCGTTTACATTAACGGAAATAAAACCAGTGTCGTCGTTGAGGAAATTCGAGATATTCTCAACAAGATGGACAAAAAGGAATTTGAAGCCAAGCAATTTGCAGATTTCGAATCCCAATTTCAGTGGTTTTTGGGAGCGGCCATTTTATTCTTATTTATTGACATCTTTTTATTGGAAAGAAAAACAGCCTGGCTTAAACGCTTAAACCTGTTTAACGAAGCTTAATAATATTTTAAGAAAACATTATAACTAGTATGTTGTTTGATTTTTTAGTTTTATAGATTATTTGAAATGAGAACATTACTATCCATATTACTAGCATTTACCACCTTCTTTTCTTTCTCTCAAGACAAGGAACAAGAAGCGCAAGAGCTTTTGACAAAAAAGAAGGCCAATAACTTTGTGTACCAAGGGAATGAATTAGTGAATGACGATAAATATGCTGACGCCGAAATGGAATATCGAAAGGCCATTTCTGAACAGCCAAATAATGTTGCCGGGGCTTACAATTTGGGCAATTCTTACTACAAAAAAGGGAATTACGATGAAGCTTTGTTTCGTCAAGTTGAAGCGGCAAAAAATGCTACTGACAAAGCTGATAAGCACAAAGCCTATCACAACATGGGTAATATTCTAATGAAGAATAAACAATGTAAAGAGGCTGTGGAAGCTTATAAAAACGCATTGAGGAATGATCCGACGGACGAAGAAACCCGCTATAATCTGGTTATAGCAAAAGAATGTGCAGATCAACAAAAAGACAACGAAGACAAAAACAAGGACAAGGATAAGAAGGACGAAAATAAAGACGATCAGGATAAAAAGGATCAAGATAAGAAAGATCAGGACAAAGGCGACCAAGATAAAAAGGAAGGGGACGATCAGAAAGATAAAGGAAGACCTGAAGATAATAAGCAAGATAAAGATAAAGGTGATGAAAAGAAAGAGCAAAAACAACCCCAACCAGGGCAATTATCACCTCAACAAATAAAGAATCTCTTGGAAGCAATGAACAACCAAGAACAGAAAACGCAAGAAAAAATCAACGCCGAAAAACAAAAAGGCGTGAGAGTAAGAACAGATAAGGACTGGTAACCAGTTTACAGTCGCGGTGAACAGTTTTCAGTATAAGAAATGAAATTAAAAACATACATATCAATAATTCTAATTCTAGTAAGTTCAGGAATTGCTTCGGCACAAATAAAATTTGAAGCCAAATTAAGCAAGACAAAACTTGGGGTGAACGAACGTTTGCGTGTGGATTTTGAAATGAACAAGGATGGGGATAATTTCAATCCTCCCAACTTTCAGGATTTTACGGTTATTGGTGGGCCTAATCAATCCGTGAGTCAATCTTGGATGAACGGTGTACGATCTTTTTCCAAAACTTATAGTTACTTTTTGGCTCCAAAAAGACAAGGGAAATTTACTATTGGTCAGGCATCTATCGAAATTGACGGGGAAACCTATAAAACAGTACCAGTTGCCGTTGAAATTACAGGAGCAGTTCAGCGTCCAAACGACCCTGATAATGCAGTTGCGGTAGCTGACGACAACATTCACTTGGTTGCTGAAATTTCCAAAACAAACCCGTACTTGAATGAAGCTATCACAGTGGTTTACAAACTTTATGTGTCGCCAAATACAGGAGTGAGCAATTGGCGTGAAATCGATAATCCAAAATTTAATTCTTTTTGGAGTCAAAACATCGACATGAAAGGGATGAAAGTTGAGAATGGAACCTACAATGGAGAAGAATATCGCTATGTGGTGCTGCGCAAAACAGTTTTGTACCCACAAAAAACTGGAAAACTCGAAATAGAACCTTTAAGTCTTGATTTGACCGTTGAGGTTCCAACCAACCGTCGGGATATTTTTGGAGGTCGATTGATGACGCAAGTTCATAAAACCGTTTCTGCAGGAAGCAAAACAATAAATGTAAAACCTTTGCCCGAACATGGAAAGCCAGAAGATTTTACTGGAGCCGTAGGCGATTTCAATTTTAAAGTAACAACATCCAAAACAAATTTAAATGCAACCGAATCTTTGCAAGCAACTGTACAAGTTTCTGGAAATGGAAATTTAAAGCTGTTTCAGTTGCCAAAGTTGACATTACCAAGTTCACTTGAGGTGTATGAACCAGAGCATGCCGAAAACGTAAGGACTGACCTAAATGGCATGCAAGGAAGCATCTCAGACGACTATACCATTGTGCCACAGTTTAAAGGTAAATATCCAATACAAAGCATTACCTTTTCTTATTTTGACTTAAGAACTGAAACCTACAAGACTATTTCTTCAGGAGATATTGTGATAGATGTATTGGAAGGACCAACAAACAATTCTACGTCCGATAATAATTTTGCAGCTTCGGGCAACAATGGAAAACAACAAGTGGTAATGAACGATAATCAGTTTGCATTTGTTAAGTCTGATCCAAATTTAACATCCATTAAACCAGATTACTTCTTTAAGACCAACTTATTTTGGGCCTCTTTATTAACACCATTGTTGTTGATTCCATTAGCAATTGTCTTGAGAAAGAAAAAAGATGAACGGGATGCTGATGTCTATGGGAATAAAATACGGAAAGCGGATAAGTTGGCGAAAAAATATTTAGGTGAAGCCAAGAAAGCTTTGGGACAAAAAGAAGCCTTCTATATTGCCCTCGAAAAAGCTTTGCACAATTATCTCAAAGCAAAACTTCATATTGAAACCAGTGAATTGAGCAAAGAACGCATCAGTACATTATTAAGTCAAAAAGGTGTAGATGCCGCTACCATTGCAGAGTTTAACAGTATTTTGAAAAATTGTGAGTTGGCACGTTATACACCCATTACCAATGTAGAAATGCAGAATGATTATGAGAAGGCAGCAAAAACAATTTCAGTCATTGATAAAGAACTAAATTAAGAATGAAGACATTAGTTTACATACTTACATTTCTTATTGGCTCATTAAGTTTTGCTCAAAATGAAGTCTTATTCGAGCAAGGCAACACGCTTTATAACAATGGAAATTACGAAGAGGCCATTAAAAAATACGAAAGCATTTTAGACAATGGGAAACATTCTGCTGAATTGTATTTTAATTTAGGAAATGCACATTACAAGCTCAACCATATAGCGCCAAGTATTTATTATTACGAGAAAGCCTTGCAATTAAAACCAAATGATAAAGAAATAAAAAACAATATTGGTTTTGCTAGAAACATGACTATTGACGCTGTAGACACGGTTCCAGAAGTTGGCTTTTCCAAATTCGTTAAAAACATTTCCAACTCTATGACTTTTGAGCGTTGGGCAAAGAGCTCAATAGGGTTGGTGATACTTTTTGTTGTCTTATTTTTACTGTACTATTTTTCCAATACTTCGTTAAAAAAACGTTTCGCATTCATTGGAAGCATGGCAGCGCTTGTTCTGGCTGGTTTTTCATTATCTTTTGCCTTTCATAACTATGATTTGATTGAAAAAGACCAACCTGCAATTGTATTTGCCCAAGAAAGTCAAGTAAAAAGTGAGCCTAATCTGCGAAGCACTGAATCTTTTAAACTTCATGAAGGAACCAAGGTGCAAATACTTGATACTGTGAATAATTGGAAAAAAATCAAATTGGCTGACGGTAAAACGGGTTGGATTTCCAATACAGATATTAAGGCACTTTAATTTTTCTTTAACGATTATATAACTTTCATGTTTTATATTTGCATTCGAGGATTTAAAAATTCATGCAAAAAAGGACTATTTCATATTTTTTTCTGATACTATTTACGGTGTTTATTGCAGCGCCTACGGTTATTTCCGTGATAGAAAAATCATTTGACACCTCTATTTTTTACAGTGTTAATGAAGAAGAAAATAAAGTAAATGAAACTTTAAAGGTTTTTGAGGTCAAGCTTTCTGATCACGAAAAATTTTGTCTTTCTATTTTTGACCTTGAAAAGGAAAAATCATACACCTCTTATATTAAAAATTACACTCCGCATCATTTGGAGTGTCTCTCTCCACCACCAGAATTAAGTTAATTATATTTTGATTTTGTGAATGGTATAGACTTCTAGTCTTTATATCATCACACCCCTTTTTTTTATTATCAAATTTTATAATTAACAAGTTTATATGTTTAAAAATATTAAGAATGACTTACCAGCGAGTATAGTCGTATTTTTTGTTGCTTTACCTTTATGTTTGGGTATTGCACTCGCAAGTGGAGCCCCACTTTTTTCAGGATTAATTGCAGGAATTATCGGCGGTGTCGTCGTAGGAGGCTTAAGTGGCTCTAAAGTAGGCGTCAGTGGTCCTGCTGCAGGTTTGGCCGCGATTGTTTTAACGGCCATTGGTACTTTGGGAGGCTATGAGAATTTTCTTGTAGCTGTCGTGTTAGGCGGAATTATACAATTGATTTTTGGCTTTTTGAAAGCTGGAATTATTGGTTACTACTTTCCTTCATCTGTTATTAAAGGAATGTTGACAGGTATTGGGATTATCATCATTTTGAAACAAATACCAAATTTCTTTGGGTATGATGAAGAATCTGCCTGGGATTTGGAATTTTTCGAAATTGATGGAGGAAACACCTTTTCAGAAATTTTTCAAATCATCAACAACATCACCCCAGGAGCCGCTTTAATAGGAATTATAAGTTTATTGCTGTTAATTCTTTGGGATAAGGTGTTAAGTAAAAAAGCCAAAGTTTTTGAAATTATACAAGGCCCATTTGTCGTGGTAGTTTTGGGAATTTTATTTTACACATTTACACAAGGAAATGAAACCTTGTTCCTTACCGACAAACATATGGTAAATGTTCCCATTCCTGAAGATGTATCCTCTTTTATAGGGCAATTCAGTTTTCCAAATTTTTCTGCCATTTCAAATACGCAAGTTTGGATTGTTGCCTTTACAATTGCATTGGTTGCAAGTTTAGAAACACTTTTATGTGTTGAAGCTTCCGATAAGATAGATCCAGAGAAGAATGTAACGCCAACCAATAGAGAACTTTTGGCACAAGGAACAGGAAATTTGATTTCAGGTTTGATAGGTGGGTTGCCAATTACACAAGTGATTGTAAGAAGTTCTGCCAATGTACAATCTGGTGCAAAAACAAAACTATCTGCAATTTTGCACGGTTTTTTCCTTTTGATATCAGTGATACTTATCCCGCGTTTGTTGAATATGATTCCATTATCGGTATTGGCAGCAATTTTATTGGTCGTGGGTTACAAATTGGCAAAACCTGCGTTATTCAAAAAAATGTATAAATTAGGATGGAAGCAATGGGTTCCATTTGTAGTTACCGTTTTGGGGATCGTCTTTACTGATTTATTATATGGCATTGGTTTAGGATTGGGCGTGGGAATAGTGGTTATCTTGATAAAAAGTTATCAGAATTCACATTTCCTACATATTGAAGACCAAAGCAATGGGAAGCATAGAATAAAAATGTCACTTGCAGAAGAGGTAACATTTTTCAATAAAGGAGCGATTCTTAAAGAGTTGGATAGTTTGCCAAGAGATACTTATTTAGAGTTTGACGTTACCAAAACCAGATATCTAGATTATGATATTATTGAAATCTTGGAAGATTTTGCATTCAAGGCAAAAGAGAGAAATATCGACATTAAGCTCATTTCAAAAAGAGGTATTGTTGAGAACCCTCCAAGTTTTATTGAGTTCTTTCAATTAAGACCAAAATCAAGTATAAGTTTAAGTTAAAAAAACTAGATCATGAAAAACATTAAATATAAAATAGTAGTGCTTTCAGATTTGAAAGATTCTGCAAGCATAACGCTAAAAAGCACGGTGAGTTTGGCAAAAATGATAGATGGAGACATTGAGTTTTTCCATGTCAAAAAGCCCACAGACATTGTTGAAATAGATAACCAATTGTCGGCGATCCGCAGCATCAACGAAAAGCACTTGGCAACAGAAAAGAAAATCAAAAAGATTATCGAACCAATTTCTGAAGCCTATGGTGTGAATATCAGTCATAAATTTTCTTTTGGGAATGCCAAAACAGAAATTGAGAAATATCTCAAGGAAAGTCAACCAGACATTATTGTATTGGGAAAACGAAAACCAAAACTGATAAAATTAGTTGGCGACAGTATCACTCATTTTGTTCTGAAAAATTTCAATGGGGTGGTAATGATAGCTGCCGACAAAAACGCTTTGGAACCAAACAAAGAGCTGTCTCTTGGGGTTCTTAACGGTATGGAACAGACCTTTAATGTAGAGTTTGCGGAAGACTTAATGAGCCACACACAAAAGCCATTAAAGTCGTTCCATATCACTAAAAACTCAGACACGTCGAATGCTAGCGTTTCAAATAATAACAAAAACGTAGTTGAATTCGTGTTTGAACAAGGTGACAATGCCATCAATAACCTTTCAAAATATTTATCAATAAGCAATACCAATCTATTGTTTGTGGATAGATCGAATACCAATTCCAATAAGACCATTTTAGATTCAGACATTCAGTCCGTAATGGACAGTCTCAATGTCTCCCTACTTTTAGGAAGCGAAAAAATTAAAATAAAACAATAATCTCATATAAAATTATAACATTATGAAAGCACATACAAGAGAAACACAGGCAACAATGACACCTCAAAAGTCATTACAATATTTAAAAGAAGGAAACCAACGTTTTCAAAATAACTTAAAGGCTAATAGAAATTTACTGGAGCAGGTCAACGACACAAGTGATGGGCAATTTCCATTTGCTACGATCTTAAGCTGTATCGATTCTAGGGTGTCGGCAGAGTTGGTTTTTGATCAAGGTCTTGGTGATATTTTTAGTGTTCGCATCGCAGGAAACTTTGTCAATGAAGACATTTTAGGGAGTATGGAATTTGCCAGCAAATTGGCAGGAACAAAATTAATCGTGGTTTTGGGGCACACCAGCTGCGGAGCCATAAAAGGCGCTTGCGATGATGCCAAAATGGGCAATTTGACAACTATGCTCGCAAAAATTAAACCAGCGGTTGAAGCAGTGACTGAACCTCAAGATAAGAACTTGCGAAATTCTAAAAACTTGGATTTCGTAGACAATGTTTCCGAAAAAAATGTGAAGCTTACCATTGACAATATTCGAAATCAAAGTCCAATCTTAAAGGAAATGGAAGATAATAATGAAATTGATATTGTTGGAGGGATGTACGACATCAATACTGGAGCAGTCACATTTTTTGAATAGAACAGTTGATTTGATGGGAAAAAGTATATTTAAAAATAAAATAATCCTGATAGCGCTAACATTTCTGTTGGCGCTATCAAATCATGGACATGCGCAAGACAGTAATTTTGGTAATTGGTTGATTTATTTTGGAAATAAAAAAATAAGCAACAAATGGAACTTACACCATGAAGTTCAATACAGGAATTATAATGCCATTGGAGATTTAGAGCAACTATTATTAAGAACAGGAATTGGTTATAACCTGACAGAGAACAATAATAATATACTGTTGGGATATGGATATATTCTATCAGAAAATTATATTGGTGATACTGATGATAAGGTTTCGGTGAATGAACATCGTATTTTTCAGCAATTTATAACCAAACAAAAAATTGGTTTGGTTGCAATAAGTCATCGTTATCGTTTTGAACAACGATTTGTTGAAGATGATTTTAAAATGCGTTTGAGGTATTTTTTAGGGCTCAATATTCCCTTGGAAAAAAAGGAAACCATCAACAATACCTTTTATATTTCGGGCTATAATGAAGTGTTTTTGAACACTAAAAGCTCTATATTTGACAGAAACAGGCTTTATGGTGGGATAGGTTATAACATCAACAAAGATATTAGAATTGAAATGGGTTACATGAATCAGTTTTTTGAAACGAGTCAAAGAGACCAACTGAATATAATGACTTTTATCAGTTTTTAATGAAAGAAACAACCAAATAAAATAAGCATATATGAAAAAATTATTCTCGAATATCAAAGGAGATGCCTTTGGAGGAATCACAGCAGGAATTGTGGCATTGCCACTCGCTCTTGCGTTTGGTGTTTCTTCCGGTTTAGGCCCAAGTGCGGGACTTTATGGCGCCATTTTTTTAAGTTTCTTCGCTGCTTTATTTGGTGGAACTAACACCCAGATTTCTGGTCCAACGGCTCCCATGACCGCAGTAAGTATGGTGGTCATTGCTGGGATTATAGCTGCCAATGACGGAGACGTCAACAAAGCGTTGCCAGCTATCCTGACTGTGTTTTTGTTGGCTGGCTTAATTCAGGTTGGTTTAGGCTTTCTAGGTTTTGGTAAGTATATCAAATATATTCCTTATCCTGTTGTGTCAGGATTTATGACGGCTATTGGAGTCATTATTTTAGTGACCCAAATCCTTCCGGCAGTTGGATACTATCCAAAAGAGGATACGGCATATGTAGAAACATTCAAGCCACAAGCGGAAGAAATTATTTTAGAAAACATCTTAAAAGAAGAAGCTGGAGAAGGTATTTTGGTACTGGAGGATTTTAAGGAAACTGTCATAAGAGCTGAAAACACAACACAAGAAGATATTTTAAAGGAATCCAAAACATTAGCGGCTAACGAGGCGTCTGGTGTATTGGGTGCTTTTAAAGTGCTGCCTCAAGCGTTGAAAAACATTAGTTGGCTTGAGCTGATTTTGGCGTTGTCCACAATTCTGATTATTTACGGTTTCAAACGGATAACGACTGCAATTCCAAGTACATTGGTCGCATTGTTGGTGGTTTCGGGCGTTGCAGTTGGTTTTGGGTTGGATTATAGACGTATTGAAGAAATACCTTCAGGATTACCAATCCCTAATTTAGAAATTATTACCGGTTTTAGTATAAGTAGTGTTGCTCCATATATTTTTACCGCACTGACACTTGCACTTTTGGGAGCCATTGATTCGCTGTTGACAAGTGTTGTGGCCGATAATATGACCAAAACAAAACATCAACCCAATAAGGAGCTTGTGGGGCAGGGAATTGGCAATAGTATTGGAGCCATTTTCGGTGGCTTACCAGGAGCGGGAGCTACAATTAGAACCGTTGTCAATATCAATTCTGGTGGAAAAACGAAATTGTCTGGGATGATTGCGGGCATCATGCTTTTGGTCATTTTATTGGCATTGGGACCAGTAGCTTCACAAATTCCTGCGGCAGTTTTGGCGGGAATTTTAATCACAGTTGGTATCGGTGTCATGGATTATAAAGGACTTAAGGCGATTCCTAATTTACCTAGAGACATGAAAATTGGACCACTTAAAGTGAGTTCTGAAGTTATTATCATGCTTGTGGTATTGGTGCTTTCAAGTTTATGGAATTTAGTGTATGCCGTCGGCGTTGGTTTAGTTATTGCTTCATTGATGTTCATGAAAAAAATTGGAGATTTAACCGCAGAACGTTCAGATGTCAAATCATTAAAAGAAGAAAAAGCATGGGAAGATGAAGGAGATTTCCCTGAACATTTAAAGGAAGAAGTTTTTATAAAACATTTGAAGGGACCTTTATTTTTTGGCTCCACAAGTGATTTTCAACAATTGGCGCTCCAAATTCCAACCACGGCGAAAACTGTTGTTATTCGACTGGGACGAATGCAGTATATGGACCAATCTGGATTGTATGCTATGGAAGATGTTCTGGTGGATTTAAGAGCGAAAAAAATAAACGTTCTTTTCGTGGGACTACTCAAGCAACCACGCTATTTAATGGAACGTATTGATATTATACCAGATTTGATACCAAAACAGCATATTTTTACTAACTTTAAGGATTGTCTCAATTGGATAAAAGCCAATGTAAAAGATAGAGTATAAAATTGATGCGATGAATTTAGAAAAAGTATTTGAAAACAATCAACATTGGATTCAAGAAAAATTAAAATCCGATAAAGATTATTTCGATAAATTAGGACAAGGCCAGAATCCCGAATTATTGTTCATCGGTTGTTCCGATAGTCGAGTCACTGCCGAAGAATTGATGGGTTTGGGACCAGGTGAAGCTTTTGTGCATCGTAATATAGCCAATATGGTTTCTGGAACAGACTTGAACGTGATGTCAGTTGTAGAATATGCTGTGGTGCATTTAAAAGTGAACCATGTGGTGGTTTGTGGCCATTATGCCTGTGGCGGTGTTAAGGCTGCAATGCAATCTGCCGACTTGGGAATTCTGAATCCATGGTTACGTAATATTAGGGATGTATATCGTCTGCATAAAAATAAGTTAAACGCCATTGAATCTGAAGAGGAACGCTATGACAAACTTGTAGAGTTGAACGTTCAGGAACAATGCATCAATCTTATTAAAACTGCTGCGGTTCAAAAAGCATATCGAGATAGAGGATTAAAGGTTCATGGTTGGGTGTTTGATGTCCATACAGGAAAACTCATCGATTTGAAAATTGATTTCGATAACATTCTCAAGAACATTATGGAAATCTATCATTTGGATTAAAAAACGAAAAGCCACTTCATGAGTGGCTTTTTTATTAGGATGCATCCAAAATTAAAATGCAGTTACACCTTCATTTGGCTGATACACATAATTGAATGTATAAAATTGAGAATTGCTTAAATCTTCATTAGGTTGGCTATTTTCGTAGTAGCTCAATATTTCCACTTTAGCATATCTACCATCATTCGTTTTTACGACGATGATTTTTCCGGCAATTGGAGA
The DNA here is from genome assembly GCA_002426755.1 of Flavobacteriaceae bacterium UBA5544. GTDB lineage: Bacteria > Bacteroidota > Bacteroidia > Flavobacteriales > Flavobacteriaceae > JBPOFM01. The sequence goes on along the minus strand of DINI01000019.1, from coordinate 168,774 downwards.
AATGACATGAGTTGTTGGATTATAGCTGTACCATCCATTGTCCGACCCCGTTGGAATCGCCAAACCACTAGTTGAACTATCTGAAGTAAATAATGAAGTATCCACACTTGCTACACTTCCTAAAGTTCCAGTGGCAATGTATGCGCCGCCATTTCCTGTTCTAGCCGGTTGGTCTTCGGCTGTTGCTTCTCCACCATTCACAATAATGTTGGAGCCTCTAAAGGCAATATCCCAATCGTTTCCTGTGGTAGTTGCACCTGTTTCAAAAGAAAACTTGATATAGTCTCCAGTGATGGTTGGAGGATTAGTTGTGTAATCAGCACTTTGAGTTGCTTGCAAGTTTGTAACTGTTTGTGATTCCACTTCCAGTTGAGGTGTTCCACCATCATCATCGCTACTGCAAGATGTGAAACCGATAAAAAGTACTGCTAATGTTAAAAATTTGATTGTGTTCATGGTATTTATTTATAGTTATTAAAATTGAATGTTCAGTTTTCCGTAAATGATGCGTCCAGGTATATTACTGATGTTTTGTGTGTCGGTAAACGCAAATAGGTTGTCAATCCCGAATCCGAATTGATAGTTTTTGTAAATTGTTTTGTTAATGGCGACATCCCAAATGGAATAGCCATCTACATAATCATCATAAGTATCTAAATATGAATTTCCATTGGTGTCAAATAATCCATATTTGCTTCTGTAAGTGCCACGAATGTTGGCGTCCAAATCCCATTTCGTGAATTCATAAAATACTTTAAGATTCGCCATATGGCGCGAGCGGTTATAAAGTCCGAAATAATCATCTTTTTTAAGTTGAAATGACGACGAACTCGGAGTTAAACGTGCATAGACCTCACCGTTTTTAAAAGCTTCTTCCGCAGCTTTATCTTTCGCAAACAGCAATTGATAACCACCAGAAATTTTTAATTGATTGTTCACTTTCAACGTGCTGTTGAATTCCAAACCTTGTGTGTAAACTTCATGCACGTTGTAATAACTAAACACATTTTGACCGTTGGTCTTGTTTGCAATCACACGCGTATCGATTAAATCATCGATGTTATTTCTAAACACATTCAGGTTTAGTTTTAATGCTGCTATTGGATTATAATCTGCTCCAATATTGATGCCTATTGAGTTTTCCGGATTCAATTCGTTTTCAAATTCTGAAAGCGGCACTACAATATTTGCAAGTTGCCCTTCTTCCTGTAATTGAGGAATCGCTGTAGAAACCGCATTATAACCCAAAACGGTGTAGCCAACAGTAGCATTTGAAAAATCGAAATACAACTGTCTAAAATCGGGCGCTTTAAATCCGTAACCAACAGAACCTTTTATCGCAAGTTTTTCTGATAACTCATAACGAAGTGCAGCTTTTGGACTGAATTGCGATTTGTATTCACTATGATTGTCAAAACGAGCACCGAGAATAACATTTATTTTTTCAGTAGGATTTGTATCATATTGTAGATAGGCATATGGCGAATTAAATTCAGGCTGCGTTGAAAAATCTGTTCTGTTCAAGGTTTCATGGTTCCAACCCAAACCTCCAATAAAAGCACTCTTTTCGGTTGGATTGTAGGTAGCTCTTATTTCTGGTCTTAATAATAGCTGATTGAAATCACTATCACTGAATCGGGAATCATCAGGATTATCTAAATATTCATTCGCTTTATAGCGAGTTGCATATAATTCAAAATAGCTGCTCCATTTTTCGCTATACCTATGACTTAATTTTAAATGAGTGTTCCATTCGTTGATATCACTTTCACCTTTTAAATCTTCTGAAGCGATATAATCTTGATTTTGGAGATAGTAACGGCCAGAAACGAAAAGATTTGTCTTGTCATTAAAATCGTAGGTCAATTTAGTGCTAAACGTGTAATTTTCGTAAGGTTCGACTGTATTTAGTACATCATTGTCATTCAAATCATAACCATCACTTCTAAAATTATTGATGAAAGCATTGACAGAAATTTTGTTCTTTTTATAACCAATATTTGCGCTCGTATCATAGGTTTCAAAACTTCCAACTCTAGAATTCATACTGCCATTAAATCCCTGTTTCGGGTTTTCAGTAATGATATTAATCACACCACCTAGTGCTTCACTCCCATACAAACTTGAAGAGGCACCCTTGACGATTTCTATTTGTTTAATATTTCCAACGGTTATTCTACTGATATCCAGTGTTCCGGCAGAACGACCAATCAAAGGCACACCATCAATCAAAATCAAGGTATATTGAGAGTCCAATCCTTGTAGTTGAATGCCTTCACCACCCCCAAAATCAGGAACCGTAATCAAACCTGTTTGTTCGTTTAAAATGTCGCTTAAACGCAGCGAATTGACACTTTCAATTTCTTTCTTTGAAACCAATTGTGCGGGAAGTGGAAGAGAAGAAAGTTGTCTAAACGTTCGGGTAGCACTTACAATTACTTCTTCCAATGCTTCTGTCTTCGTCGAATCGCTCACCATTTCTTGAGAAAATGAAACGCCACTCAAAAAAAGTAGAAAAAAAAGTAAATAATTGTTTTTATTTAGACTCATTCTTGATAAATTTGCTGCAAATATAAAATCTTATTTTAAATCAGTCTAAATAAGAATAGAATTTTTTTTTTTTAAAAATAATCAACGAAAATCAAAACTTTAATAATGAAAAGATTAGCCCTTTTATCCATTTTCTCAATTGCATTGGCTACGAATATCAATGCACAGAACAAAAAAGCCCAAGACCAAAAAGCTATCAAAGACATGTGTGGTTGCTATGATGTTACTTTCAATTTTGCAGAAACTTTTGAATATGCTGATGATTCAACGTATGTTCCTTCAAAGACCAAACATGATAAAGGCACTGAATGGGTTCAACTGGTTGAAGACTCAGATAATAAGATTGTGATGCAACATTTGTTGATTGTTGGGCCTCCAACAAAACCGATGATTGTAAAACATTGGAGACAGGATTGGGAATTTGAAAACACCAACTTATATGAATACAGCCACGACAATAAATGGAACTTCGTCACCCTTCCAAAAGAACAAGTAAAAGGTCAGTGGACACAAAAAGTATTTCAGGTAGATGACAGTCCACGTTATGAAGGGTCGGCTTCATGGGTGCATGTCGATGGCAAAAGCTATTGGGAAAATACGACTGATGCGCCACTAGCAAGACGTGAGTACACGACGCGTAGCGATTATAATGTGCTCACTAGAACCAACAGACACGAAATTGTTAAAAATGGTTGGGTTCATGACCAAGACAATGACAAAGTGATTCGTGCAGATGGTAAGGACGATGTCTTATTGGCACAAGAAAAAGGACACAATACCTATGTAAAAGTGGATGACAGCAAATGTAAAGTTGCTCAAGACTATTGGAAAGAAAACCAAGCAAAATGGGCTGTTGTTCGCGCCAAATGGGATAAAGTATTTGCCAGAAACAAAGATTTGGTGTTGGCTGAAAAAGTGGATAACAAAGATTTGTTCAAATACCTTTTGGATGATGAAAACTACAAAACCAGCGAACAAATCGACCCAGTTATTGATTCATTTGTAAAATAATAAGATGAAGAAACTTCTCATAATTCTGATTGCTTTGGCTTTCGGAAATCAACTTACAGCGCAGGAAAACATTTTTTTAAATCGTGAATTTTGGGATACAAAACCAACAATTGAAACTATCGATTTAAAAATCAAGGAAGGGAATGATATTGCGCAGGCCAATTCCAACAATTTTGATGGTGTGGTCTATGCCATTTTGCAGGAGGCACCAAATAAAACCATTGAGTACGCCATCTCCAAAAAAGGCAATGACGCCAATAAACTGACACACGATGGTAGAACCTACATTTTTTGGGCAGCTTATAAAGGGAATGTGGAGCTGATGCAATTTCTTTTGGATAAAGGTGCAAAAACCGATATCACAGATGATAAAGGCAGCACGATTCTAAATTTTGCCGCTGGTTCTGGACAAAAAAACACAAAAGTGTATGATTTGATGATTTCAAAAGGCGCCAATCTTCAAAAGGATTTGACACCGTCTGGAGCCAATGCATTATTGCTGGCAGCGCCTCATGACAAAGATTTCTCATTAATCAATTATTTCACATCCAAAGGAGTCGATTTGAAAAGTGTCGATGCCAACGGAAATGGTGTTTTCAACTATGTAGCCAGAACAGGAAACATCGATTTGATGAAACAATTGCTCGAAAAAGGAGTCAAAGGAAACGATAACGCGTTCATTTTTGCAAGTCAAGGTGGACGAGGAACATCCAACGGAATTGAAGTCTTTCAATTTTTGGAAACCACAGGATTAAATCCAAATGCAACTTCAAAAGAAGGCGAAAACCCTTTGCATGCCTTGGCATTTCGAAGTAAAGACATGGGTATTCTCAAATATTTTATTGAAAAAGGAGTGGATGTCAATCAACCGGATGAACACGGCAACTCACCATTTATGAATGCCGCCTCTCGAAACAATCTCGACGTCGTCACCTTGCTATTTAATAATGTAAAGGATATCAACCAAACCAATAAAAAAGGGGAATCGGCTTTGAGTTTGGCAGTTGCAAATAATTCTCCAGATGTGGTTGAGTTTCTATTGAAAAACAAAGCCGATGTTTCTGTAATTGATTCCGAAGAAAATGATTTGACAGCCTATTTGATGGATTCCTTCTCTTTCAAAAAAGAAGATGTTTTCAAGCAAAAATTGGAGTTGCTAAAGTCATCTGGATTTGAGTTCGGAAAACCGCAAAGCAATGGCAATACCTTGTACCATTTGGCTTTGGATAAAAATGACTTGAACAGTCTTAAATTTATCCAACAATTCAAAGCGGACGTCAATGCAAAAAACAAAGAAGGCAATACACCATTGCACAAAGCGGCTATGACTGCCAAAGACACAGACATCTTAAAATATCTAATTTCAATTGGTGCCAAAAAAGACGCTGTGACCGATTTTGACGAAACCGCATACGATTTGGCTTCCGAAAATGAGCTTTTAAAACAAAATAACACCTCAATAGATTTTTTAAAATAGAATACTGTCCGTTCGAGCGGAGTCGAGAACTGAAGTTTAGGTCTTGACTGCGCTCGACCTGACAGAAACAAATACAAAAACAATGAAAATAAAATATATCACTTTTCTCGCATTGATTTTTATGGTGTTGACATCGCACACTCCTCATCCACCTTCCACCAAATACAAATGCATGATTCAAATGACGAATTATACAGGTGAAGGTGCATACGTTGTCATCTCATTAATCAATCCGAAAGGCGAATATGAAAAAACCTTATACGTTCAAGGAGATGATGCTGAATGGTACAATACGATTGAACAATGGTGGAAAAAATTCTACGGAAAAAAACGCAATAACATTGATGCGATTACCGGTGCAACCATTTCAGGTGGCGAACGAAACGTAAGCGTGATTGATATTGAAGATTCGAAATTAAACTCGGGATATAAAATTCGTTTTGAAACCGCTGTAGAAGACCAAGGATACCACACAAGCGATGTTGAGTTTGAATTGACATCTGAAAGTGTGAAAAGCAAAAAAGAAGGCACAGGATTTATTCGTTATGTGCGAATGATTCCAAATTAGAAGGAAAACGGAAGACCGAAGTTTCAAAAAACTGTGTTGATTCTTGACTCTTAATTCCTTAAAATAAAGTTAGTTATGACCATTTCCATCTGGAGATATAGCCATCTTGCATTGGCTGTATCTTCTTTTGTTTTTATCTTTTTGGCTTCCGTCACCGGAATCATTTTGGCATTTGAACCTATTTCGGAACAAATCCAGCCTTATAAAGTGGGTGGTTTTAATGAAGTGACGTTGAGTGAAACACTCCGAGCTTTCAAATCAAAATACCCAGAAGTCATCAGTTTGGAAGTGGATTCCAATGATTTTGTGTCGGCTTCGGTCATATCGGAAAAAGGCGAATCTCTTGATGGCTATTTTGACCCTAAAACAGCAACATATCTTGGTAAAAAAATGGAACCCTCCAAGTTTTTCCAGTGGACCACGAATTTTCATCGCTCATTATTTTTAAAGGGAATTGGACGCTTTTTTGTAGGCTTATGTTCGTTTTTATTATTCCTAATTGCAATTTCAGGAAGTATTCTCATTCTAAAGCGCCAACGCAGTTTTAAAAAATTTTTCTCAAGAATAGTCAATGATAATTTTGCACAATATTGGCATGTGGTCTTGGGACGATTGTCGTTAATTCCAATCATCATTATTACACTGACGGGCGTTTTTCTGTCTTTGGAAAAGTTTGATTTGCTTCCAAATGATGACAAAAAACATCAAATTGATTTTGATTCACTTTCAGAAACACCAAAACTTGATATTGAAGCCATTCCAATCTTTCAAAACACTAAATTATCCGAAGTTAAAGCCGTAGAATTCCCATTTTCCGATTTTGTTGAAGATTATTACACTTTAAAATTAAAGGACAAAGAAGTCGTGGTCAATCAATTCAATGGAGAGATTTTAAGCCAAATTGATTATCCGTTAGTGAACTTTTTCTCCGATTTAAGTTTAAATCTTCACACAGGAAAAGGAAGTGTTTTGTGGTCAATTATTTTGATGATTGCGACTGCAAACATTTTGTTTTTTATCTATTCCGGATTTGCAATGACTTTAAAACGTCGAAAATCTAAACTAAAGAACAAATACAAAAAACATGCTGCCAAATTTGTGATTTTGGTAGGTTCGGAAAATGGAGGAACCTTGCCTTTTGCCAATGCGTTTCAACAAGCATTATTAGCTATTGGAGAAACGGTTCATATTGCAGAGCTTAACAAATACGGCAAATTCAAAAAAGCCGAACACATCATTGTAATGACCTCAACCTATGGCGAAGGCGAAGCGCCAACCAATGCCAATCGATTTTTAAAGCGTTTGGAAAGCATTCAACAAAAACAGCCGTTTAGTTTTTCTGTCGTGGGTTTTGGGTCGTTGGCGTATCCTGATTTTTGCAAATTTGCATTTGATGTGGATGAAGCTTTTCTACAGAAAAACGCTTCACAAGTACTACCAACATTCACCATCAATGATAAATCCTTTGAGAGTTTTGAACAATGGGTTCTATCATGGTCAGAAAAAGTCGGATTGGAAATCAAAATTCCAAAGGAAAATTTGGTATCGCGTCCAAAGCAGACCAAATCTTTTGAAGTGNNAACGATGATTACCATGAACGTTTGTATTCCATTGGAAAAGTGAATGGGCATATTCAATTGAGTGTCAAGTATTATGAACATGGTTTGGGTTCAAACTTTCTTAATAACTTCAAGATTGGTGACACATTTAAAGCACGGTTGATTGAAAACGCACATTTCCATCTTCCAAAAAAAGCATCCAAAGTCATCATGATTGCAAATGGTACTGGTGTAGCGCCCTTTTTGGGAATGTTGGACCAAAATCATAAGAAAAAAACTATCGATTTATATCTCGGTTTACGTACAGCACACTCTTTTGAACTTTACAAAAAAGATATCGAAACGCTTTTAGAATCTAAAAAACTTCAATATTTAAAATTGGCACTTTCACAAGAAGACGAAAGGATTTATGTTCAACATTTGATTGAGAAAGAAGGTCAAAACATTGCTGAAACCCTTGAAAATAATGGAAAAATTATGATTTGTGGGTCTTTGGCGATGTATAAAGATGTGATGGAAACATTGAATTTGGTATGTTTAAAATTCAACAAAAAACCGTTGAGCGATTATGCAAAACACATTAAATCGGATTGTTATTGAGTGGTGATTCAGTATCTAAAGGTGTTTCGTCAGACGATTCTTCCAATTCCTTTTTCTTCTCCAAAATTATAGGAAAAATCAAAGGCACCAATGATTTTACTGGCGTGTATAGAACAGAATCTTCTATACTTTGTTCATCAGTCATCGGAATCGCTCTGTTCATACTATCAAAAATATTGAGAATTACACTTAAGATGAGAGCGATTTTTAATGCGCCAAAAAGCGCACCCAAGAGTTTATTGACAATTCCCAAGGCGGCAAAGTCCGCTAACTTTGTCAAGGCTTTTCCAGCTAGGGCAATTACTAACACAATTATGATAAAGGTGACCGCAAAAGCAATGATATTTACTGTTTTTTCATCCCATTCCGAATTTTCATCGATAAAAGTCGCGGCATAATTGCTGAAATGGATGGCACCATACACACCTGCAATTAACGCAATCACCGAAGCAACTTCCACAAAAAAACCTTTCATCAGTCCTCGCACTAAACCGAATAAAATAAGGGCAGCCAACACAATGTCCAAAACACTCATATTCTATAGAATTTTATCAAATATAAGTTAACTTTGCCAAACTAAAATTGAATCTGAAATTGAACTTCAACTTCAGATTCATTTTCAACTTCAATTTCAAATTAGAAATGTCAAGAGACGAACAATTAAAACAACGCTGGGAATTGGTAGTGCAAAAACTGTCCATGCAATTTGCCGAAGGCGACACCTTGGATTTGGATGCCATTATTTATTTGATTGGTGTTCAGGAATTGGGACAACCGCATCGCAAATTCAAAAAAGACCATAAACTGGATTTGATGCACATTGCCATTTGCAGACTTTTGGAACCGTATGGATATTATGAGTTTGATTTTTATGACGAAGACAAATGGCCACATTATAAAGTGAAAGAGCAATTGCCACCATTAAAAGCTGGCGAGCAAAGTGTGTTAATGAAGGAAGCCATTGTTAACTATTTTTTGGAATCGGAATATATAGATTAAGATTTATTAAATTTGCCACTCATTTTTTTGACGTATGATAGACAAGATTAAAGAACTCATTGCAGAAGCAGAAGCGTTTAAAGCCCAATCCAAGGAAGAGGTTGAAGCGTTCCGTATCAAATATTTAGGTAAAAAAGGATTGTTGAATGACTACTTTGCCGAGTTCAAAAACGTCGCCAACGAGCAAAAGAAGGAGTTTGGTCAAGTCATCAATAAACTGAAAACGACCGCCGAAGAAAAAGTGAATGCTTTAAAGGAAGAACTGGAAAGCAAAGAAGAAGTCAAAGGTGTGTATGGTGATTTGTCAAGACCTGGTGAACCTATTCAAATAGGCGCAAGACACCCAATCTCAATTGTCAAAAATCAAATTATTGATATCTTTTCAAGAATCGGTTTTAATGTTAGTGAAGGTCCAGAAATTGAGGACGATTGGCACAATTTTACCGCATTGAATTTACCGGAATATCATCCAGCACGTGACATGCAGGACACCTTTTTCATTCAGACGAATCCTGATATTTTGTTGCGTACGCACACAAGTTCTGTGCAAGTGCGCTATATGGAAAATAATAAACCGCCCATCCGTACCATTTCTCCGGGGCGTGTTTATAGAAATGAAGCAATTTCTGCACGTTCCCATTGTTTTTTCCATCAGGTGGAAGGTTTGTACATTGATAAAGATGTGAGTTTTGCCGATTTAAAACAAACCCTTCAATATTTCACAACGGAAATGTTCGGGAAATCTAAAATAAGATTGCGTCCATCCTACTTTCCTTTTACAGAACCAAGTGCAGAAGTAGATGTATATTGGGGATTGGAAACTGAAATCGATTACCGTATCACCAAAGGAACAGGTTGGCTCGAAATTATGGGCTGCGGTATGGTAGACCCAAATGTTCTTGAAAACTGCGGCATTGATTCAAAAACCTATTCAGGTTTTGCTTTCGGCATGGGTATTGACCGCATCGCGATGTTATTACACCAAATCGGCGACATTCGCCTATTGAGTGAAAACGATGTTCGATTCTTGGAGCAATTTAAATCATCACTGTAATTACCATTTTCTTATTACTTTTTAATTCTTATTCGTAAAAAACGCGTTTGTTTTTACAGGAATTTTCAATTAACAATTTTTTAACTTCGATTAGTTCGGATTGTTCCGAACTAATATTACTTTTGTTGAAAATTAGTAATTATGGATAACGAAATCTGCAAAGAAAAGCAGCGATTGGTTGAAAAATTGGGTGTTGCCATTGAGCAAAAGGACCAATTGGCACCGGTCGCAGCTCGTATTTTATCCTATATCATTCTTACAGGAAAAGCTGGAACTACTTTTGAGGATTTAGTTTCGCATTTATGTGCCAGCAAAAGTACCATTTCAACACATTTAAACCATTTATCAGATTTAAAAAAGGTCTTTTATTTCACAAAGCCAGGTGATAGGAAAAAATATTATATCATCAATCATGATAACATCTGTATCAGTATCGATGCCATAATTGATTCTTGGACTTCACAGAAAGAATTGCATTCAGAAATTAGGGAATATAAGAAAGAAACCAACAAATTAAGGAATGAAGAAGCTTCAAAATTTGAACTCGATTTTCATGATGATTACATTGAGTTTTTGGAAGAAGCCATCCAGTCCATATCAAGATTAAAATCAAAAATAACGGAAAAAAACCAAAAATTTTAACTACATACCAATGAGACACAGACACATACCATTTATACTATCTCTCGGACTTTTAGTCCTCATATACAGTTGCGGAGATAATAAGCAAACACAACAGGCACCACAAGGTCCGCCACCTTCATTTCCCGTAACACAATTGCAACAAAAGACATTGACAGGTTACACAGAATATCCGACCTCTTTGGAAGGCATCGTCAACAGTGATGTCAGGGCAAAAACATCTGGATACATCCAAAAAGTACTGGTGGATGAAGGACAGAAAGTCCGCAAAGGTCAAGTGTTGTTTAAATTGGAAACACAATCCTTAAGTCAAGATGCTGGAGCAGCTCAAGCCCGGGTCAATGTGGCACAGGTAGAGGTGGATAAGTTAATTCCTTTGGTGGAAAAAAACATTATCAGTAAGGTGCAATTGGAAACCGCGAAAGCCAATTTGGCACAAGCAAAAGCCAATTATAGTAGTGTTGCCGCCACCATTGGCTACGCTACCATTACCAGTCCTGTGGATGGGTATGTAGGCGCCATCAATTTTAGGGAAGGTACCTTGGTGAGTCCAAGCGACCCTTCACCATTAACTACTGTGAGCGATATCAGTAAAGTATATGGATTTTTCAGTTTGAATGAATCACAGTATTTGGATTTCCTACAAAACGCAGAAGGAAAAACCTTGGAAGATAAACTGGCAAATTATCAGAACGTCAACCTCATATTGGCAAATGGCTCTGTGTATTCTGAAAAAGGAAAAATTCAAACCAGNNAATCCAAATCAATTATTAACCAATGGGAACAGTGGGAAAATTCAAATTCCGACAGTGTATGAAAATGCCATTGTGGTGCCTCAAGAAGCTACTTACGAACAACAAGGAAACATCATGCTCTTTAAATTGGGAGATGATAATAAAGTGGTAAATACCATTGTAAAGGTAAAAGCATCTGTTGATAATCTTTACGTTTTGGAATCTGGCGTGTCTTCCACCGATAAGATTGTAGCCACAGGTGTTGGAAAATTACGTGATGGAATGGTCATCACACCACAAGAAGTCGCCTTCGAAGAGGTTACCAAGCCTATCACAACCATGTTTAAAAACTAGAAAACCAAAGAATTATGTTAAAAACGTTTATTGAAAGACCCGTTCTTTCAACGGTTATCTCTATTATCATTGTAATGCTGGGTGTGATTAGTATCACCAGTTTACCCATAGAGGAATACCCAGATATTGCACCTCCAACCATCAAGGTGGCGGCTTCTTACCCTGGAGCAAATGCTGAAACTGTGTTGGAAAGTGTTATCATACCTATCGAAGAGCAAATCAATGGTGTTGAAGGGATGACTTACATCACATCCACCGCTTCAAACAATGGTACAGCCGATATCACCGTTTATTTTGACCAAAGTATCGATGCGGATATTGCTGCTGTGAATGTGCAAAACCGTGTGGCTAGGGCCAATCCATTATTGCCGCAAGAGGTGATTCAAACCGGCGTTACCACGCAAAAACAGGAGACAAGTGCCTTGATGTTCTTGTCAATGTACACCGATAGTGAAGATTACGATGCGACTTTTATTCAAAATTATTTAAAAATCAATGTGATTCCTGCCTTGCAACGTGTGAAAGGTGTTGGTGATGTGAGTGTCTTTTCGCAGCAGGATTATGCCATGCGTGTTTGGTTAAAACCAGAAAAACTGGCGGCATACAATTTAATTCCTTCCGATATTTCGGCTGTTTTACAGGAACAAAATTTAGAAGCCGCAGCTGGAGCTTTAGGTCAAAATAATGGCGAGGCATTTTCGTATGTTCTGACGTATAGCGGACGATTTAAGGAAGCAAAACAATATGGTGATATTGTCATCAAAGCATTAGGAAATGGTGAGTTTTTACGTTTGAATGATGTCGCTACTATTGAATTAGGCGCTCAATCGTATGCAGCGAACGCGGAAAGTTTAGGAAAACATGCCGTTTTCATGGGAATTTTCCAAACCAAAGGTTCCAATGCCCAAGAAATCATTGAAAACATTAAAACTACGTTAGAAACGGTTGAAAGTGATTTACCGAAAGGCCTGCACATTTTTGTGCCTTATGATACCAGCTTATTTTTGAACGCTTCGATAGATAAGGTTGTCACTACATTATTGGAAGCCTTTCTTTTGGTGTTTTTGGTCGTGTTTATCTTTCTACAGGATTTCCGTTCTACTTTAATTCCAGCTATTGCGGTTCCAGTGTCGATTATAGGAACATTCTTTTTCCTGAATGTGTTCGGCTATTCCATCAATCTTCTCACACTATTCGCCTTGGTGTTGGCGATTGGAATTGTGGTGGATGATGCCATTGTGGTGGTGGAAGCGGTCCACGCCAAAATGGACCAAGGGGAACGGAATCCAAAAAAGGCAACCTTGACCGCGATGAACGAAATTTCAGGCGCCATCATCTCGATTACCTTGGTCATGGCAGCGGTATTCATTCCAGTAACTTTTATCACGGGACCAACGGGTGTGTTTTATGAGCAATTTGGGGTCACCTTGATTATTGCCATTCTTATTTCCGCCGTCAACGCCTTAACCTTAAGCCCTGCATTATGTGCTTTATTGTTAAAGGAACACAAAGATGACCACGAGTTAAAAGGAAAAAATCCATTGCAAAAATTCTACATTGTTTTTAACCGTGGATTTAATGCCACCGTAGATAGGTATGGCAAATCCCTGCAATTTTTATACAAGAGAAAATGGGTGTCTGCTGTATTATTACTCATCGCAGCCGTAGGAATCTTTTGGGCCGCCAAAACAACACCTACAGGATTTGTACCCAATGAAGATAGAGGAATTGTCTTTGTCAACATTGAACTTCCAGCGGGTTCTTCTTTGGATAGAACCGATGCTGTCACTAAAAAATTATACGCTAAAGTAGATGGGATGCCTGGTGTTGTAGGTGTGTCATTTATTAAAGGTCGAAGTTTGATTAGTGGTTCTGGTAGTAACTATGCCATTGGATTTGTCAAATTGGACGATTGGAGCGAGCGTAAAGACGAATCCTTATCCTCCCAAGCCACTATTGGGAAATTATTCGGCATTGCTTCTACGATTCCTGAAGCCAATATCATCTTCTTTTCGCCACCTAGTATCCGTGGGTTTGGTAATTCCGCAGGTTTTGAGGTGAATTTATTGGACCGATTTGGAGGTGAGTTTACGGATTTGGACAAAGCCAATCAAGAATTTGCAATGGCTTTAATGAAGCATCCAGAAATTCAATATGCACAATCGTCATTTAACACAAAATATCCGCAATATGAAATGGAAATCAATGTGCCATTGGCGAAAGAAAAAGGGGTTCCTATCAACAGTATTTTCTCAACGCTTCAAGGTTATATAGGAGGAATTTATGCATCCGATTTCTCTCGATTTGGGAAACAATTTAGGGTTTATATCCAAGCATTGCCAGAAGATAGAGCCGATGTTGATAACTTAAATGGTATGTACGTTAGAACTGAATCTGGTCAAATGACACCCATTACACAATTTGTGAATCTGAAGCGTGTGTATGGTCCGCAATCGGTGACTCGTTTTAACTTGTTCAACTCTACCACTATTACAGGTGCCACCAATCCTGGTTTTAGTACAGGTGATGCCATCCGAGTGATTGAAGAAGAGGTTCAAAATTTACCGAGTAATTATACAGTGGCTTATTCTGGTTTGACCCGTGAAGAGGTCAATGCTGGAAATCAAACCACCTTTATTTTCATTTTGAGTATTTTGTTCGTGTACTTCCTGTTAAGTGCCCAATATGAAAGTTACTTATTACCGTTTGCGGTTGTATTATCCTTGCCGTTTGGCGTATTTGGAGCCTACATCAGCACCAAGCTTTTTGGACTGGAGAATAACATTTACTTCCAAATCGCCTTGATTATGTTGATTGGATTGCTCGCGAAGAACGCCATCCTGATTGTAGAGTTTGCACTCCAAAGGCGAAAAAATGGTGAAAGTATTGTAGATGCGGCCATTCACGGTGCCAAAGCACGTTTGCGTCCTATTTTGATGACTTCCTTCGCTTTTATACTCGGATTGATGCCATTGGTATTAGCTAAAGGCGTTGGAGCCGAAGGAAACAATTCCATTGGAACAGGTGCCGCAGGAGGTATGTTGATTGGAACTTTACTCGGTGTTTTTGTGATTCCAATTTTATTTATGCTTTTCCAATGGTTGCAAGAAAAAGTAAGCAGTAAACCAGCCATTGTAACTCAACAACAAGAAGATTAATCATATGAACTCAATTATAAAAAATAGAAGACTTCAGATAGGACTTGTTCTGGTTGTGTCCGCTTTTACATTACAAAGTTGTTTTGTAGCCAAGGATTACGAACGTCCACAATTGGAAGAAACCCAAAACCTGTTTAGAACAGACCAATTGCCAACCGATAGTTTATCCATGGCAGATGTGTCTTGGAAGGAGCTTTTCACCGACCCTTATTTGATAGGTTATATTGAAGAAGGACTTCAAAACAATATCGATATTCGAATAGCCATCCAACAAATGTTGGCAGCAGAAGCCTATGTGAAACAAGGGAAAGCTGGGTATTTACCAACGCTAGGAGCGAATGCGTCTCTAACCCATCAAGAGTTATCAAAGAACAGCCAGTTTGGTTCCTTTTTCAATGGTGCCATCGACCAATATGCTGTGACTGCCGATTTATCTTGGGAAGCAGATATCTGGGGAAAAATACGAAGCAATAAACGTGCGTTTGAAGCAGATTATTTGCAAAGTGTCGCAGCACATCAAGCGGTAAAAACCCGATTGATTGCAGATATTGCCTCCACGTATTATCAATTGTTATCCCTCGATGCGCAATTGGAAATTACCAACAAAAGTATTGCTGTGCGTGATAGCAGTGTGTACACCATTCAGGCATTAAAAGATGCTGGAAACGTGACACAGGTGGCGGTTGACCAAAATATTGCACAATACAACAATGCCAGAGCACTGCAAGTTGATTTGGAAGCTGCAATTTTCAGAACAGAAAACACTTTGAGTATTCTATTGGCAAAAGCACCACAACATTATGAGCGTAGTGTTCTTGAAGACCAAGATTTGGACACCGAACTTAAACTGGGTGTACCTTCCCTATTGTTACGCAATAGACCCGACGTCATTGCTGCCGAATATAATTTGGTCCAGGCTTTTGAATTGACCAATGTGGCGCGCAGCAATTTTTACCCTTCGTTGACCTTGACTGCCAATGGAGGCTTTCAAAGTTTGGAGTTTGACCAATTGTTCAACACCAACTCCTTGTTTGCAACCATTGTGGGTGGATTGACCCAACCTATATTCAATCAGCGTAAAATACGGACTCAAAAAGAGGTCGCCGATGCACAACAGGAACAAGCCTTATTGGGATTCAAACGTTCTTTATTGGTCGCTGGAAACGAAGTGTCGAATGCCTTGTACACCTATAACGCAGAGACTGAAAAATTTGAGTACAGAGAATTGGAAGTCGAAGCCTTGAGAAATGCCGAAAGTAATTCATCGGAATTGTTGAAAAACGGTTATGCCAATTACCTAGATTTATTGACCGCAAGACAAAGCGCCTTAAGTGCCGAATTGAATGTGATTGACAGCAAATTGCAGCAATTATTATCTATTGTGGATTTGTATGAAGCGCTTGGTGGTGGTTGGAAATAATAAAAATTGAAGTGACCAGTAAACAAGATGTTTTAAAATGTTCCGTCACCAACTTTACCAAGTTTGGCAGCAAGCGTTTTACAATGGATGAGTTGGCCAACGAACTTGGAATTTCCAAAAAAACGATTTACAAGTACTTTGAAAGTAAAGAAGATTTAGTGGTTGAAAGTGTCATCTTTTTAATTGAAAATTTTAAAGATGACATTCAAACCATTGTCGCATCACAAAACGAACCCATTACCAGCATCATTTTAATTTATAAAAAGGGTTTTGAGCATCTAAAAAACTTCAAACCTTCTTTCATCTTCGGGTTGAAAAAATATTATCCAAAAGCGAATGCTATTTTTGACGGCTTTAGGGATAATTTCACAAAAACCACCATCTACAATCTTTTAGTAGAAGCAAAGTCAGCAGGCATTATTAAACCCGAAGTCAATCTGAATTTATTCTGTGATTTGTATTTTAAACGGTTTGAGGAAATCGCTTTCAAGAACAACAATCTCTTTGACATTTACAGTAATCAAGAACTCTTGAATCATTTGATTGTGTACAATTTGAAAGGCATCGTTTCTGAAGGTTATTCAAATCCTTATTTTAAACAATAATACAATTTCAAGTTTCTTAATTACAGTTTCCTGTTATGATAATTTTTTTGTCTATTTTAATCTGGTCAACGAAACTTTCTTCTTCTTCTATTTTATTTAAATAGTTGACAAATAATTTTTTGAAATAAACACCATTTGGTATTATGCTATTTTGATTCTCCCATATTTTATAGGCAGGTGGATAGAAAAACATGGGTAAAAAATCACTATTTGTTGTGTACATGAGATAGATGTTTGACCCAATTTTTGTTCTTTTAGTTTTACGGGAATTCATATTCCTTTTTAATTGATATACAGAATAGTTCTGATTGTTTACCAGAGTATCATTAATTTTGAAAAAGTTATATTTTTGTTCTTTCCCTTTGTATATGGTTTCTGAATTAAATACATCTTTACAATCGATATTGAAAAATTCAGCTTTAAAAAAGTCAGATTTTAATATTATAACATTTGACGAAGTAAATGTTTTGTGGTCCCGAAATATTATTCGATAATTCAGACTGTCAATTTCTGACACACGAGCTATATAACTATTATCTTTTGAATTGTTTAAATAAAATATTTTTTCAATAGTAGAATCTTTTTTAAAAGACATTTCATATTCAGTCAAATAATCAAATGCATATTTTTTTTGGGCAACACAAAAAGTGGTGATTAAAACAAAAAATAAAGTAAGAATTTTAAGAGGATTGACCATTTTACATAACTATATTACTTCCTCAACGTTTCCTGAAACAATTTAAAAATACGTCGGTATTCATCAGACCAACTGGAGCTTTCTACAAAACCATGGTCTTCCACTGGAAATACGGCCAATTCCCAATTTTCCTTTTTCAGTTCAATCAAACGTTGTGATAAACGCACGACATCTTGAAAATGAACGTTTGTATCAATCATGCCATGAAGCATCAAAAGATTGCCCTTTAATCCTTCTGCAAAATAGATTGGAGAACTTTGTTCATACGCTTTTGGGTCATCAACAGGTGTATTCAAGATATTGGCTGTATAACCATGATTGTAATGTGCCCAATCGGTCACGGAGCGTAAGGCGGCACCACTTTTAAAGGTGTCAGGAGAATTGAACAAGGCCATTAACGTGATGAATCCACCATAAGAACCTCCATAGATTCCCAAGCGATTTTTATCAATTCCTTGTTGTTCAACCAAGTATTTGGCGCCATCCACTTGGTCGTCCAAGTCTTTACCACCCATGTGTCTGTAGATACCTGTTCGCCAATCGCGACCATAGCCAGAACTTGCTCTATAATCGATAGCCAAAACGGTATAGCCATTATCCACCAAAATATTATGGAACATATATTCCCTAAAGTAAGTTGGCCACCAATAATGCACATTCTGTAAATAACCGGCACCATGCACAAAAATGACTGCGGCTCCATTGTTTTTTTCTGCTGAAGGTTTGTAAAGCGTTGCAGGCACACTGGCGCCATCTCTAGCCGTAAAGTTTATGATTTCAGAATCTACCCAATTGTAGGATTCAAAATCCTTTGTAGTGGAGTTTGTCAATTGCGTCATTTCTGCACCAGCTTTATTCGGCATCATATACAGTTCCCAAGGTTTGTTGGTGTAGGAATATCGAATGGCCAACAGTTTTTCATCAGGAGATATTGTCACCTCATGACCGCCTTTTTTAGAGGTAATTTGAGTCATTTTTCCACCAGTTGTAGGTAGATGATAAAAGTGTTGCTCGTGTGGACTTACTTTATTGCTAATGATGTAAAAGGTTTTTTTATCTTTTGAAAGATTGACCTCCAAAATTTCAAATTTTCCTTCTGTTAAAGCTTTGATTTTACCTGAATTAACGTTTGCAGTATACAAATGGGAATACCCTGTTTTTTCGGATTGAAACCAAATGGTCTCATTATTTATCCAACCTATTGCACCATTTGAAAACCATCCAATACCAGGTCCGCCAATCCAAGCATCATCATGCTGACGGTCTATCAATTTCAAACTTCCATCAGATAGATTTACAGTCATTATCCAACGGTCTTTGTTATCGGATGAGGTAATGTTTACAACTGCTTTTCCATCATCAGAAAAGATAAGATTGCTAATTTCAACCTCTCTCGGAGTTTCGTATTCATCTTTGTATTCAGAAGGGTTTTCAGCGTACTCTTTTAGGAATTTTGGTTTGTCCTTTATGCCTTCAATGTTATCGGTTTTTATTTGGTATGTATTCCCTGTGGTTAGGTTAAAAATCCAAGCTTCGTAGGTGTATTGTTCGCTTCCCACTTTTGGTCGCGCATTCAAATCGGTGGTGTAGCCGCTTTCGGTGACGTAATTTGGCACGTTGGTGTTTTTATCATTTGGAGCTGTGTATAAACGATAGACCACGTATTTTAAATCGGGTGAAATTTTTAAACTTGCTATTTTTTTATCACCTGTATAGATTGTTTCTGGGCGTTCAAAACGGGCTTGTTCACGACGGTATTTTTGGGCCTCTGTCTCATTTTTGCGTTTACCAAGTATGTTGGAATATTTGAGCGCATCGTCTTCCAACCATTGGTCTTGTTCGTTTGGTTTGGAGTCTGGTTTTTCTTTTCCGGTTTTGAAATCCGTCAATTGTGCAGTGGTTCCATCTGCAATACTCCATTGAAACAGATTGTTGTCTTTTTGGTAGATAATATATTTTTGGTCACCAGAAAACTGCGGATTCGATTCTCTGTCCAAGGTATTTGTAATGCGTTTTGATGTGAATGTAGACGTGTTCATTAAAAACAAATCACCTTCTTTTTCGTACACTTTCCATTTCAAATCCTTTGAGTCATCGCCTGAACTTGAAGTGGTTTTTAAATCTTCAAAAGAGCGCTTTTTTATAGTTTTGGTGTTGATGTTCACTTCATACGTGGAACGAATCGTGTCCTTATCGGGATTCCAACTGAAATAAATGGCTTTGCTATCGTCAGACCATCGAATGTTTTCGGGAAGATAACCCACAAAGTCTTCACCTTGCATGATTTGGTCAATGGTAAGCGATGATTGATTTTCCGTTTGTGAGAAACCGAGAGAAACCGCTAAAAGCAGGATTAATGTAAGTTGTTTCATGGGTATGATTGCTACTTGGTCAAAAGAATTTATTTTTGTCTAAAATAAAGTTTTTCTAGAGAAGCAAAAAATAAGATGAAGAAAGATATCCAAATTCCGAAGGTTGAAGGTGTGTATGTAGCCGTCGTGCATGAGTACAATGACATTTATAAGACGCAAGATTGGAATGCTTATATCATCAACGACAAAGATGTGGATTTGGAAGTCGTGCTGATTGTGACCAGTGGTTATTCTGATAAAAAGATGACGTCAATCTTTCGTAAAAAACTCGATGTCCTTCCGAAGAAAAGTTATGCCAAAATTGAGTTGATGCAAGAAGAATTGTTTGCCCTTAACAATGAATTTAAAGTCACTTTTTTTGAGGGTAATCAAATGTTTGAAAAAACCTATCTGTTTAGGAAAAACACGATTAATGAACGAGCGTTGCAGACCATTCCTTTGATGGATGTTAAAGGGGTTTTGGTGAAGTAATACCCTGCTTGAATGGGGCAACATCCTAACAGTTGTAAGTTACGTATAGACCAAGTTTGACTTCGGAGAAACTAATATGGTAGTAAAAGACAACTTGATTTTTCAGGAATTTAATTTTGAATGTTTTAAAGTGAGGTGGAACAGCTCTGCGTAAAGATGGAACGCCTCTGCGTAAAGATGGAACGGCTCTGCGTAAAGGGAGAACGCGAGTGCGGAACTTTGGAACGGATGTGCGTAAAAGTAGAACGCGAGTGCGGAACTCTGGAACGGCTATGCGTAAAAGGAGAACACGAGTGCGAAACTTTGGAACGGCTGTGGGTAAAGGCAGAACAGCTTTGCAATAAAGTAGAACGTCTCTGCGTAAAATTTGGTCGATTCCTATCTGCGCAGGAATGCATCAATTCAACTTCTCCGTCAATTTCTTAAAGGTGCTTTTTGGGTCTTTGCCTTCGTATAAAATATCATAAACGGCATTGATGATGGGCAGTTTGGTTTTCTTCTTGTTTTTCTCGTTCAGTTTGAAGGCACTTTTGGTAGCGTAATAGCCTTCTGCCACCATGCTCATTTCCATTTGGGCTGATTTTACGGTGTAGCCTTTTCCAATCATGTTTCCGAACATTCGGTTTCGAGAGAACACAGAATATCCTGTTACCAATAAATCGCCCAGATAAGCTGAATCGTTGATGTTGCGTTTCATCTTGTGCATCTTTTTGATGAAGCGCTTCATTTCTCTGATGGCGTTACTCATCAATACACTTTGAAAGTTATCACCATACCCCAAACCGTGTGCAATACCAGCAGCAATAGCGTAAATATTCTTGAGCATAACGGCGTATTCGGTACCAATCACATCGTCGCTCGTGGTTGTTTTGATGTAATCACTGGACAGTTTTTTGGCAATTTCCTTGGCTTTTGATTCATCGGCACAAGAAATCGTCAAATAAGACAAACGCTCCAATGCGACTTCTTCCGCATGGCAAGGGCCAGCAATCACTGCGATGTTTTCAAACGGGACGTTATACACATCATGAAAATGTTCGCCCACCAGTTTTCCGGATTCTGGCATGATGCCTTTGACTGCCGAGACAATGATTTTATCTTTGACATCCACGGTTATTTTTTCCAATTCTGAATGGATGAATGCCGAGGGAATAACAAATATCAATACATCAGCATATTCGGCAATTTCATTGATATCGTTGCTCAACTTCAATTGTTGAGGTTTAAATTCCACTGAACTCAAATAACTAGGGTTGTGCTGCTCCTTTAAAAGATGTTCTTTGATATAGACACTGCGCATGTACCAACCCACTTCATCCAGATTTTCACAAAGCATTTTCACGATGGCCGTTGCCCAACTTCCAGAACCAAAAACAGCATATTTTATTGGCTTTCCCATTCTTTTTTGAGTTAATTAATAGCTTCAAAAATACATAAAATTTAAGTCTTAAAGGACATCCCTTGGAAGTGCTTTGAGAATTTTTGGCACGCGTTTTGAAACTTCATCATCAATAACCCTTTAAATTGTTGGATTATGAAGACTCTAAAACTACTTTTCGGATTTGCCCTAGCAGCAACATTATTTACATCATGTCATACAGATGTCATCGTAGATGATTATGTGGATAACCCACCAGCAATTTCGTTGAATCAATTATTGAGTTCTTATGAACTGTGGTACGTAGATATCAATCAGACTGTTGGATATGGTGAAACACCTTTTTTGCAAATTGCATTTACGGTATCCTTTAGAAATGGAATTTTATATGCCAATAATAACTTGGTTGGTTTTGGCAGTCAAGGCAATGGTTATGGAATTGCGGTTGGAGATTATGATGCCTATAACATGATTTTGGACGTCTATCATGATATTGACGGATATAATTCATTTGATGTGTATCAAGTTGATAATAATACGATAGAACTTTACAACCCATTTAATGACACGTCCTATTTCTTGCACGGCTATCAACGTTCTACGTTTGATTATGACTATGTGTTCTATGACAATATTCATTACTTCTTGCAAGAATATGAAGCATGGGAGAAAACCTATACAAGTCAAATAGGGGCCATTAACGAATTTGATAATGAGAATTATCTTCAGTTTTTGGCTGGAGGCAATGATTCCACTTTTAGAAGCTCGCAAGACTCTAACATTGGTAACCCGAACACTATTTATTGGGATTACACAGGGGTTTATGGTGTTGGTAACATCTCTGGTAATACGTATCTAAAAACATTAACATTAGATTATGACTTTTTCGACAATGAATTCTTTGAATTGAGCGTTATTAATGACCAGAGAATAGAATTATATCATCCGTCTTCAGGAACAACTTATGAGTTTACGGGAAGAGGTTACATCCAATATTTGAGAGAAAGCAATACGCAAGGCGAAATCACTAAAAAAACGACAGAGCCAAAAAAACGTAAACAAAAGACAGATAAAAAAGACAATCCACGCATAAACGAAAGAAGCTAGATTTTGGTTGGTTATTTAGTTTCGAGATACGCTCATCTGATTCATTTTAGATGGGCGTTATCTTTTAAGGTACAATTCGTAGTGATAGAGTGAAGGGTTTCCTTATTTTTCGGTTAGCTTCGGGTCTTATTATAATTAACTCTAAAATTAAGATATCATGGGATTATTTTCATTCATTAAAAATGCAGGAGCAAAAGTATTCGGCATAGGAAAAACAACTGAAGAGGAAAAGGCAGCGGCAAAGAAAGCAGCTACAGCAAAAGCAGCAGAAGACGAACTAAAATCTGAAGAACGAGCAGCTCGAAAACTGGAAGAAACCATTCGGGATTTACAATTGGAAGTCGAAAATTTAAAAATAACCATTGATGATGACCAAGCAACTGTTGAAGGAAAGGCTTATGACCAAGCCACCAAGGAAAAAGTAGTTTTGGTAGTGGGAAATACAAATGGCATTGCCACCGTTGATGATCTAATGACAGTGGAACATGTAGAGCCAGAGGCAAAATTCTATACAGTAGTGAAAGGAGACACGTTGAGCAAAATAGCAAAAGAATATTATGGCAATGCCATGAAGTATCCTGTTATTTTTGAAGCCAACAAACCAATGCTCAAAGATGCAAATTTGATCTATCCAGGACAGGTGTTGCGTATTCCAGCTTTGGATAAATAGGTCTGGCCAAGTTGTTGAGTGCAGTTGAAATCTATGTAGTTCTCGACTGCGCTCGAACAGGCAGGCAGTTTGTTATTTCAGATTTTCAAGAGCTGTTTTCAAGGTTTCAAAATCATTTGGTTTTACTATGATTTTTTTGTCCTTATCCAATATAAAGTAAGATGGGGTAGAATTGACACCATAAGCTACCGCCACAGGATTGTCCCAATGTTCCAATCCCAACACATGAATAAAATTTGGAAATTTAGGAATTGTGCTTTCCCAATTTTCTTTTCCATCTTCAAGTCCAAAGGCAACTACTTTTAGGTTTTTTGGATGTTCATCAAGATATGCTTTCAGTTTAGGAAGCTCATTTAAACAATGTCCGCAAGTGCTGCTCCAAAAAATCAAGAGATAATTATCAGCACCTTCAAGTTTGTGCAAAGAGGTATTTATTGGTTTTCCATTATCTTCATAAGTGATCGGGAAATCCATGGCTGTAGTCCCAATTGCGCTATTCTTGTAAGTCATTAATTCCTTATAAAGCTCTTTGTTATCTGTTTCTCTAGCCAATTTGAACAAATAGGTGTTACTGATGTAATTGGCAACATCCACATTTTCTATGGCTACCATTTTTCGCCATATATGTTCAAGCAAGGCTGTTTTTATCGTGGTATTATCTGGCCCAATCGATTTAACAACGGTATCAATATGATTTTTATAATCCTCATTGTTGTTGGTTGCTGACATTCCAAAAACATAAGCCATCACTCTATCATTCAAAAAATCAGAACTTTGAAGTAATGGATTTCCAAAATCTACGTTCTCTAAAAAAGTTGTTTTTAAATGATTGGAATATGTGGTAATATCTTCATATTCTGTTGGCATATAAGGTCGATTTGCATTGATGAATGTGGATGCCATGGTTCCTTTTGAAGCATCTTCGAAAGCCGCTTGGGTATCCCTCAATGTCTTAAAAATCTCTGTAAACGCTTTTTTGTCAGAGCTGTTTTGTTGATAAAAATTGCTAATGGTCATATTTACCAACTCCATGCTTTTAGTATAGGAAGCCCAAAGTTTGTTTTCTACAGATTCTTTAAATTCCAATCCTTCATTAAGGCTAAAGGTTAAAACAATATCTTCTTTTCCATCGTAGATAAAATCAAAATTGTTTTCATCTTCTGGAATGCCATACACAATTTTATACATTCCGGCAGTGACAGTTGAATCCAACTCAATTTCGAATTGACCATTTTCATCCATTTTGCCACGATTCAAATAATTTAAATTTGTGGGAGTGGCTTTATAAAGAAACGCATACGTAAAATCTTCGGGTGGAGAAAAAGTGCCTTTGATGGAATGTTGGGAAAACAAAAGTGTTGGTAGGAACGCTATTAAGAAAAGTACTTTTTTCATGATGTATATTTCATTTTTATTTTAAATCTAAAAAATTATGATTGCAAACAAGTGTTCAATAATCAAGCCACTGTCTCAATTAGGCTCGACATTTTATGGATTTTGATGTATTATTGGCTGCAAAACTGCCAATGCCTGTTTTACGGTTTTTATATGTTCAAACGTCAGTAATAAACGAAGGCCTGTTCGGGTTTGTTTCTCTTTCATTTTTGCCGCTTGAGGATTTTTCTGAATAAACTGCAAGACTTTAGTAAACCCTTGACTTTGATAAAAAGCACTTTGTTGGTCATTGATAAAATAACCGATCAATTTGCCTTGTTTCATTACCACTTTTTCGAGTCCGATTTTTGTTGCAACCCATTTGATGCGAACGCTGTTGAGCAAATCGACGACTTGTTTTGGCATTTCCCCAAAACGGTCAATAAGATTTGCTTCAAATTTTTGAAGTTCCTCTTCGGTTTTGATGTCGTTCAATTTGGTATAAAGATTCAGACGTTCCGTAATGTTGTTGACGTAATCATCAGGAAATAACAATTCAAAATCGGTGTCAATCGTAATGTCTTTGACGTATTCTTTTTCTATGTGATCATCTTGGTATAAATCCTTGAACTCGTTTTCTTTTAATTCCTCAATGGCTTCATTCAAAATCTTTTGATAAGTGTCGAAACCGATATCATTGATAAATCCGCTTTGTTCGCCTCCCAAAAGATCGCCAGCACCGCGAATTTCCAAATCTTTCATTGCGATGTTGAAACCGCTTCCCAATTCCGAAAACTGTTCCAAGGCCGTAATTCGTTTTCGAGCGTCAGCAGTCATTTCGGAATAATCTGGAGTAATGAAATAACAGAAAGCTTTCTTGTTGCTTCGACCGACACGACCACGCATTTGGTGCAAATCGCTCAAGCCAAAATTATTGGCATTGTTGATAAAAATGGTATTGGCATTTGGTACATCCAATCCGCTTTCAACAATGGTTGTGCTCACCAAAACGTCAAATTCACCATTCATAAAAGCGAGCATTAATTCTTCCAATTTTTTTCCGTCCAATTGTCCATGACCAACACCAATTTTGGCGTCTGGCACTAAACGTTGAATGAGCCCGGCGACTTCTCGAATGTTTTCAATGCGATTATGGATAAAGAAAATCTGTCCACCACGTTGAATCTCGTAACTAATGGCGTCACGAATTGTTTCTTCATTAAAACGTATGACATGACTTTCTATCGGATACCTGTTGGGCGGAGGTGTAGTTATCACCGATAAATCTCTTGCAGCCATCAAACTAAATTGTAACGTTCGTGGAATGGGCGTTGCGGTCAAAGTCAAAACATCCACATTATCTTTAAGTGTTTTCAATTTTTCTTTGACAGCAACACCAAATTTTTGTTCCTCATCCACAATCAACAAGCCTAGATCCTTAAACTTTACATTTTTATTGACAAGCTGATGTGTGCCAATGATGATATCTACACTTCCTTTTTCAAGGTTTTCTAGGGTTAGGCGTTTTTCTTTGGCTGTTCTAAAACGATTTACATAATCAACAGTTACAGGAAAATCTTTTAAGCGTTCTGTAAACGTTCGATAATGCTGATAGGCAAGAATTGTGGTGGGAACCAAAACGGCGACTTGTTTTCCATTATCAACTGCTTTAAAAGCCGCTCTAATGGCAACTTCTGTTTTACCAAAACCTACATCACCACACACCAATCGGTCCATGGGTCGTTCGCTTTCCATATCCGCTTTGATATCAGCAGTTGAGGTTATTTGGTCTGGTGTATCTTCATAAATAAAGGACGCTTCCAACTCTAATTGCATATAACTATCAGGATTGTATTGATAGCCTTTTTCTAGTTTTCGCTTTGCGTACACTTGTATTAAGTTGAAGGCAATTTCCTTGACTCTCGATTTTGTTTTCTGTTTTAAAACCTTCCAGGCATTACTTCCAAGTTTGTAGATTTTTGGAGGTTTTCCATCTTTTCCGTTAAACTTGGTAATCTTATGAAGCGAATGGATGCTCAAATAAAGCACGTCTCGTTCGCCATAAACCAATTTAATGGCTTCCTGTTTTTTACCTTCAACATCTATTTTTTGCAAACCGCCAAATTTTCCAATGCCATGATCAATGTGCGTGACGTAATCGCCTATTTCGAGATTGGTTAACTCCTTCAGGGTGATTGCCTGCTTTTTGGCATAGCCATTTTTTAGATGGAATTTATGATAGCGTTCAAAAATCTGATGGTCCGTGTAACAGGCAATGTGATGGTCATGGTCAATAAATCCTTGATATAAAGAAAGCACGATGGTTTTATAGTGAACATCTTGCTCAACATCCTCAAAAATATCATGAAAACGTTTCGCTTGCTGCTCACTCACGCAAGCGATGTAATTAGTGTAGCCTTTATCGTGATTGGTGTTTAAATCTTCAATCAGTAAATCAAATTGTTTATTGAAGGAAGGTTGGGGAGTGGTGTTGAATTTAATAACGGTTGGTGTCTCGACTCCGCTCGACATGACAGAGGAACTTCCAAATTCCACCAAAGTGAATTCCAATAATTGTCGCTTCAGCAGTTCTGAATTACAGAACAATTCTTCTGGCGATGCGTGTTTGATTTCTTGGGAAAGCTTTTGAAATGCCTCGTCGGCTTTTCCGAAGAAATCATCAATTCGAGAAAATAAAAGATCAGGATTTTTAAGAAAAACAACCGTTTTTGAGGCAATATATTTTAGAAAACTCTCTCGATTTTCTTCTAAAAATTTATTTTCAACATTTGGAATGATATTTATTTTTTTGACCTGTTCCGTGGACAATTGAGTCTCCACATCAAAGGTTCGGATACTATCCACTTCGTCTCCAAAAAACTCAATTCTGTAAGGTTCATCATGCGAAAATGAAAATACATCCACAATACCACCGCGAACGGAAAATTCACCTGGCTCCGTCACAAAATCAACCCGTTTGAATCGGTATTCGAACAGAACTTCATTTACAAAATCAATAGACAGATTATCATTAACCGAAATTTTCAGTGTATTTCGCTCCAATTCCTTCCGGGTCACCACTTTTTCAAACAATGCATCAGGATAAGTGACAATGATGGCTGGCTTTTTACGTGAGTTAATTCTGTTTAAAACTTCTGCTCGAAGCAATACATTGGCATTATCGGTTTCTTCAATTTGATATGGACGACGGTAACTTCCTGGATAAAACAATACATCCTTGTCATTGAGTAGTTGTTCCAAATCATTTAAATAAAAAGCAGCTTCTTCCTTATCATTAAAAACCAACAGATAAGGCAAATCAGTTTGTTTGAAAG
Organism: Flavobacteriaceae bacterium UBA5544; assembly: GCA_002426755.1. Lineage (GTDB taxonomy): Bacteria > Bacteroidota > Bacteroidia > Flavobacteriales > Flavobacteriaceae > JBPOFM01. The sequence goes on along the minus strand of DINI01000019.1, from coordinate 140,639 downwards.
TTTCTGCTACGATGAAGGAAAAAGAAGACCCTACAAGACCTTTTAAGTGCGTTTTTGTTTCAGATTGGGCAATAGCAGTCTGCAGATTTTGCGTTTGCAAAGTCTGTGCATAGGTTTGCGAGAGATGTGATTTACTCAAGACAATTTATTTTGAAGCACAAATATAAAGTTTACAATTTATATTGTTTCATAGTGGATGTGAATTTAATCTTAAAAAACACCAGCAAAAAAAGCTCGTTTTTTAGTTTAAAAAAGAATGAACTTTAACTATATTTGCACGACTTTTAAAACAAGAAACTTATGTCATTTTCAGATTTATTTGATAGCGGATTTAAAAAGCGTAATGAAGACCATTTTGCTGCGATTGTAAGAGTGGCTATGGACGATGGAATAATTACGGATGAGGAAAAAGCGTTTTTGGACCGATTGGCAAGAAATCTTGACATCAGTGAAGGTGACTACAAACAAATCTTGAAAGACTACCAATCGCATCCAATCAACCCACCATCTTCTTATGACAGACGTTTGGAGCGTTTATATGATTTGGCAAGGATGGTATATGCTGACCATATAAAAGGTGAAAAGCAAGTAACCTTGCTAAAGAAAATAGGGATTGGATTAGGATTTTCTCCAAACAATGTCATGTACGTTGTAGATAAAGCGTTGACATTGGTAAATGATGGTGTTGATTTAGATACCTTTATGGAAGAAATAAAGCATATGAATCGATAATCTTTTTTAAGAAAAGAGAGAAGAGAAAAGAGAAAAGAGAAAAGAGAATTTTTTTATTCAAAAATATAAAGCCGTTCCAATGATGTTGAGCGGCTTTTCTATTTAAAAAAGATGGATTGATTCTCCAAAATTATTTATAATTTCTTCTTGGAATTTGGAATTTGAATTGTTGTTGTTTTATTGTGCGTTGCGCATAAATTCCTCACATTTTTCCACCATGTTTTTGCTACCGCAAATAAACGGAACTCGTTCGTGCAATTCAGTAGGTTGTATGTCCATAATACGTTGAAACCCATCGCTTGCCTTACCGTTTGCTTGTTCGGCCAAAAATGCCATAGGATTGCATTCATAAAGCAAGCGTAATTTTCCTTTAGCATTCATAGAGCTTTTTGGATATAGATAGATGCCGCCTTTAATCATATTTCTATGGAAATCAGACACCAATGAGCCAATATATCTTGAAGTGTATGGTCTGTCGCCTTCTTCCATTTGGCAATATTTAATGTAGTTTTTAACACCCTGCGGGAAGTGGATGTAGTTTCCTTCATTCACAGAATAAATGTTTCCGTCTTCAGGGAATTGCATATTGGGATGTGACAAATAAAATGTTCCAATTGCAGGATTTAATGTAAAGCCGTTCACGCCAGCTCCGGTGGTATAAACAATCATTGTGGAGGTGCCATAAACCACATAACCAGCTGCAACCTGTTGATTTCCTGGTTGAAGAAAATCTTCAAGTGTAACTGGTGTGCCAATAGGAGTGACCCGTCGGTAAATGGAGAAAATGGTTCCAACCGAAACATTCACATCTATATTTGAAGAACCATCCAAAGGGTCAATCAGCACCACATATTTATTTTGATGATTTTCATCTTGGCTGTTGATGGCAATAAAATCATCCTCTTCTTCACTGGCAATACCACAAACAATATTTCTGTTGGTCATCGTTTGGATGAACTTTTCATTGGCATACACATCAAGTTTTTGTTGGTGCTCACCTTGAATATTGGTTTCGCCAACAGCCCCAATGATATCAACCAAACCCGCCTTGTTAACTTCATAATTAACAACTTTCGCGGCCAATCTAATGGAATTTATTAAGCTCGATAATTCACCTGAAGTATATTTAAAAGAAGCTTGATTTTCGATGATAAATTCACCTAGGGTCTGATTTTTTTTAGCCATGGAATGTAACAGTTGATTAAAATAGATGTTTGTCGATAAAAGATTATTTTCAACGTTGCAAATATCGCATTTTTTTAGAAACTACAACGTTTTCGTTGAGATTTAATGTTTTAATATCTTTAAGTTTAAACTATATTTACTCAAATTTTTAAACATGAATTTCTCAATAAGAATGGCAACTCAAGACGATATGGCTCAAGTTCTGGACCTTATTAAAGAGTTGGCTGTTTTCGAAAAAGAACCAGATGCCGTTGAAGTAACCGTTAACGATTTAAGAACCAACGGTTTTGGAGAACACCCAAAATTTACATGCTTTGTTGCTGAAGTCGATTATAAAATTGAAGGCATTGCTTTGGTTTATGGAAGATTTTCAACATGGAAAGGAAACGTATTGCATTTGGAAGATTTGATCGTCAGCCAAAAGATGCGAGGTTCAGGATTAGGAACAGCGTTATTGGATGAAGTTGTAAAATATGGTAACCAATTAAATGTTAGAAGAATCAGTTGGGAAGTTTTGGATTGGAACGAACCAGCAATAGATTTTTATATAAAAAAAGGAGCAGATGTCAAACGTGATTGGGACGTTGTACATTTGAATGAACAAGGAATCAAAAATTATTTATCAAAATTATAGAATGCAAGTATTCAAATTTGGCGGTGCATCGGTGAAGGATGCAAATGGCGTAAAAAACGTGGCTAGTGTGCTACAAAAAGTGGGTTACGAAAACACCTTGATCGTTATTTCTGCAATGGGAAAGACCACCAATGCCATCGAAGTAATCATCGATAATTATTTTAATAATAAAAGCGAATTGCAAAGTTCGTTGCAAGATGTCAAGAAATATCATAATGAAATTCTTTTGGAGCTTTTTGATAATGAAAAGCATCCTATTTTTAAGAAAGTCTCTAATCTTTTTGATGAATTAAGAAGTTTTTTCGATCGGAATAAATCACCAGATTATAACTTTGTTTACGACCAATCCATAGGGTATGGTGAGCTTGTATCTACCTTGATCGTTAGTGAATATCTCAACGAAATTGGTCTGAAGAATAACTGGATTGACGCTAGGGAGTTCATCAAAACCGACAATTATTACCGTAGGGCAAACGTCAATTGGGAGGTGACACAACAACAGATTGCTTCTAGCTTTGACAAAAAAAGCCTAAACATCGTACAAGGTTTCATTGGGAGTGATGCCAATAATTTTATGACGACGTTGGGCCGGGAAGGAAGTGATTACACAGCTGCGATTTTTGCCTATTGCTTGAATGCAGATAGCGTCACTATCTGGAAGGACGTTCCGGGAGTGTTGAATGCTGACCCACGATATTTTGAAAACGCACAATTGCTTCATCAAATTTCTTATAGTGAAGCTATTGAGCTTGCTTTTTATGGAGCCTCGGTGATTCATCCAAAAACCTTACAACCATTGCAGGCAAAGGAAATTCCTTTGTACGTAAAATCTTTTTTAAATCCACAGAGCCCTGGAACGATGGTTGGAAGAGGAAAAAAGATAGAGCCTAATATTCCCTGTTTTATAGTCAAAAAGAATCAAGTTTTGATTTCGCTGTCTTCCTTGGATTTTTCATACATTGTAGAAGAAAACATTAGCGAAATTTTTAAAATGTTGCATTTATACAAAATGAAAGTGGATGTCATACAAAACTCCGCGATTAGTTTTTCAGTTTGTGCAGACAACATTTATAATAATCTTGATAAATTATTACAGCACCTAAAAGCCAAATTTAAAGTTACCTGCCACGAAAATGTGTCTTTGTACACGGTAAGACATTATAATGTAGAGGCCATCAACGCATTGGAAGAAGGGAAAAATGTGCTTTTGAAACAATTGACGCAAGAGACCGTTCAGATGGTTACTAATTAACATTTTATTATTTTTGTAAGCATGACCAAACCAACAGATACAGGATTAGTAACGGCTAAAGAAGTCGCTACAGCCATTAATGCCGACAAGTATGGTGTTTTTGGAACGTTCTGTGGTTGGATTCTTATGAAACTTCTCAAGATTTCTACGCTTAATAAGATATACAATCGCAACAAGCATCTTAAAGAGGTCGAATTTTTGGATGCTATTCTTGATGATTTTCAGATTAAGTTCGATATTCCGGAAGAAGACTTTAAACGATTGCCAAAAGAAGGTTCCTACATTACCATTTCTAACCATCCACTTGGAGGTATTGATGGTATTTTGTTATTGAAGTTGATGCTTCAACAAAGGAACGATTTTAAAATAATGGCTAATTTTTTACTTCATCGCATAGAGCCCATGAAACCATATATCATGGCCGTAAACCCGTTTGAAGAGCATAAAGATGCAAAATCGAGTATTGCTGGGTTCAAAAATGCCATTCTGCATTTACGTGAAGGTCATCCATTGGGGATTTTTCCAGCTGGAGAGGTGTCTACATATAGAGATGGTAAGTTAGTAATTGATAGGCCTTGGGAAGAAGCTGCCATGAAATTGATTCAGAAAGCCGAGGTTCCTGTGGTTCCGATTTATTTTCACGCAAAAAACAGCAAATTATTCTACAAACTATCTAAAATCAGCGACACTTTTAGGACTGCTAAACTACCTTCAGAACTGCTAACCCAAAAACGTCGCGTCATCAAGGTAAGAATTGGTAGACCATTGTCTGTTGCTGACCAAAAAGAATACAAAACGCTTCCAGAATTTTCTGAATTTTTAAGGAAGAAGACCTATATGCTTTCTAATTCCTTTGACCAAAAGGAGAATGTGTTGAGCTCGATTTCTTCAACTTTAAAAGTGCCAAAACCCGTGAAAAACATTGTCACTCCTGTAGGTGTAGAAGTGATGAAAAAAGAGGTCGATGCCTTGCGAAAAAGGGATTGCAGGTTGTTGGAAAGTAAGAATTACGAAGTCTTCTTGACAGACTCTGCATCCATCCCAAATATTTTACGTGAGATTGGCCGGTTGCGAGAAATCACCTTTAGGGAAGTAGGAGAAGGCACCAATGAGGCAATTGACTTGGATTCATTTGATAATTATTACCACCATATGTTTCTGTGGGATAAAGATACCAATATGCTAGCTGGTGCTTACCGAATGGGATTGGGCTCGAAGATTTTTGCAAAATATGGTATCGACGGGTTTTATCTTCAGGATTTATTCAGATTTGAGCCCGAACTATATAAAATGATGAGTGAATCCATAGAAATGGGACGAGCTTTCATCATTAGTGAATACCAACAGAAACCAATGCCTCTGTTTTTGCTTTGGAAAGGCATTGTGCATACTACTTTGAGATATCCGGAGCACAAATATTTGATTGGAGGCGTAACGATTAGTGATAAGTTTACCAATTTTTCAAAGTCATTGATGATTGAGTTTATGAAATCCAATTATTACGACCCTTATATAGCACAATATGTGCATCCCAAAAAGGAATTTAAGGTAAAGCTAAAAGATGCTGATAAGGATTTCGTGTTTGATGAGACAGAAGCTGATTTGATGAAATTTGACAAAATCATTGATGAATTGGAGCCGGGTGCTTTGCGCTTACCAGTTTTGATTAAAAAATACATTAAGCAGAATGCTAAAGTAATAGCTTTTAACGTCGATCCCCTCTTCAACAACGCAGTTGATGGATTGATGTACATTCGTATTGCAGACTTGCCAGAGAGTACTGTAAAACCTGTCATGGAGGAATTCCAAGCAGAAATGGAGCGGAAATTTGCGGAGAATGGTGATGAATAAGCTGTTCGTTTTAATATTTTGTCTTCTTTGGTTTACACCCTCACTTTTTTGCCAAACATTGAAAGGAATTGTTTTGGACCATCAAACAAACCTTCCCATAGAAAGCGCTTCAGTCTATTTTGATGGGACGAGTATCGGAACATCCACTAACTCCAATGGCGAATTTAAAATTGATATAGTACAAGGGGTTACCTCTCCTTTGATTATTTCTTTTATCGGATATCAAAAAACGATTATTTCTAATTACGAATCTGGTAAGTTTTACAAAATATTAATGTCCGAAGATCTCAATACATTGGATGAAGTTGTGATATCAGCAGATGATGGCATGCCAAAAGAACTCAAATTACAGCACTTTAGAAGAGAGTTTTTAGGAAAGACCGATAATGGCAATTCATGTAAAATACTGAATGAATCTGATTTAATTTTGAGGTTTAATTCAAAAACCAACCAATTAACTGCCAGTTCGAAAAGGCCAGTACAGATTAGAAATGAGAACCTAAAGTATTTGGTCTCTTTTGATATACAGGATTTTGTCATAGAGTACAACTATGTCGATGTATTACAAAAGCAATTTAAAATAAATTCCGTCGTGTATACTGGTACTTCGTTTTATAGCGATTTGGATTCTGTAAATACAAAAAGAACCCTTAAAAAAAGAGATAAAACCTATGAAGGATCTGTACTTCATTTTATGAGAGCTTTGTACAAAAAGGACTTGGAAAAAGAAGGTTATCAAATTTTTAATGAGGGTTTTAAAGTACCTGCATATAAGTATATTGATATACAGCCTTTTGAGAACGGTAAAAATATGAAAGTAATTCTATCACAAAAGATTGTTATTCTTTACGATAAAACAAGACAATCTATATTGGGAGAAAATAAAGAAGGATTTTTAATTGATAAATATGGCAATTACGCTCCCATAGAAAAAGTCCTTTTTGGCGGAGACATGGGCAATCAGCGGATAGGGGATTTATTGCCTTTCGATTATCAGTTGATTGATGGTAATTAATTATTTTCAATTGTCGACACTAATCAATCGTAATATTGCGATGAAATATTTTTAAAAGAAAGCCAAACAGTATTGTGTTTGGCTTCAATCGGTCGTTAGAACCAAGGTTTTTTGCCCACTTGATAAGTGGCATAGAATTCTGCATCAGATTTAGTGAGATAAATGATTCCTTCAATTAATCCAATCAAACTCGTAATCCATACCACAAAAACTCCAATGCCGACACAAGAAAGTACGATGCCTAAAAGTGTGATGCCCAATAGAATTCCTCCTTCTTTGTTGTAGCCTAAAATGAATTTGTGTACACCAAATGCGCCAAGAATAATACCCAGAACACCTGCTAGTATTTTTTTGTTTTCTCCAGAGGTAGAGTTAAATGCTTCACGTGCACCTTCGGAAAATTCGTTGGCTGTTTTTTTAGCACCTTCAGAGAATTCATGCGCGGTTCGTTTGGTGTCATCAGCAAATTCTCTTGCCCCTTGTTTTGCGTCGTCCAACATATCGTCAAGATCGTCGCCTAAATTTTTATCATCGGACATATTTTTATTTTTATAAGGTTAGAAATTTAAAGATACTAAAAAAATGAATCCATTTACAAAAACGCTTTATCAACAGGCTCCCAAAGTTCTATTTTATTGCCGTCATTGTCCATGATATAACCAAATTTTCCGTATTCATATTCTTGTATATCGCCAATAATCGTAACGCCTTCTTCTTTTAAAACCTTTAGAAGTTCTTCTAAATTTTCAACCCGATAATTAAACATAAATTCCTTTTTGGAAGGCTCATAATATTTGGTGTCTGCTGCAAATGGGCTCCATTGTGTTGAGCAGTCATTACCTTCTTTGTCTTTCCACCAAAAAGTACATCCATAGTCATTGGTATCAAAACCAAGATGTTTATTGTACCATTCTCTGGATGCTTTTGGGTCGCTGCTCTTAAAGAACATTCCGCCAATTCCTGTTACTCTTTTCTTCATAATAGTTATTTTTTAACTGCTTTTTCATAAATATCAATCCATTCCTTTACCGTCATTTTAGTCGAAAGTTCCGCAATGAGTTCGAATGGGATGTCTTCAATTTTTTTAAATCGAATACAACTTTTCCCCATATCCAATTTACGTTTGGAATGTTTTGGAAATTCAGTTACAAACCAATCATATAAATCTTTTTTGGAATACAGGCCCATATGATAAAGATTGATAGAATTCTTTTGAGAAGCAAAACTCATAAATGGCAATGGAAGTTCTGGTGTACAATGATAACCATCGGGATAAATGCTATGAGGAACGTAATAGCCTATCATTCCATATTGAATACCTTCTTCAAAACCTTTTGGTAAATTATCTTTTATGGTTTTCCTTAATTTGTTCAAAGTCTCTCGGCGTTCTTCCGGCACCTGACTTATATAATCTTCAGGTGAGTGAGCTTTATATTGCATATTGATAGATTTTACAAGCCTAAAGTTAATAAAATTCAGCCTTTATTTTGTCAACAATAGTTTGAGCCAGTTTTTCCTTGCTTTCAATGGTCCAACCTGCTACGTGAGGTGTCAATAACACATTTTCAGCTTTAATTAAATATTGAAATGCTTCTGGCATTTCTGAAGAAAACAGATCCTCGAAAGAGGATTTTTCATATTCCAATACATCCAAACCTGCTCCAAGTATTTTCCCAGATTTTAGGGCATTGACCAAATCTTCTGTGATGACACTTTTGCCACGAGCCGTATTGATAAACCAAAATGGTTTTTGGAACTGATCGATGAATTTAGAATTTATCATTCCCACTGTTTTGGGAGTTTGGGGGGTATGCAAACTTACAACATCAACTTGCTTTTGAAATTCTTTTAGTGACACTTGTTTTGCATGTTTGTTACCAACATTGTTTTTGATGTCATAACACAGAACTTCGACCTCAAAACCTAACAGTTTTTTAGCAAAAGCTTTCCCCATATTGCCATAACCAATTAACCCAACCGTTTTGCCGTCTAGTTCGACACCACGATTGTCTTCGCGCAGCCATTTGCCATATCTAACTTCATTATCTGCTTTGTTGAGTTTGTTGAATAGCGACAAAAGCATCCCAAGGGCGTGCTCACCAACCGCATTTCTATTACCTTCCGGAGCAGCAATAAGTTTAATTCCTTTTTGCTCCGCATATTGAACGTCTATATTTTCCAATCCTGCACCAACACGCCCAATAAATTTGAGATTTTGAGCGGTCTTAAGGAATTGTTTATCAATCGAGAAACGGCTTCTTAAAATAATGCCATCATATGCTGAAATTTTGGATTCTATAATGTCTTTTGGAGAGGAATAATCCTCATCATTTATAAATCCCAATGCGTTCAGTTGATTGATAAGTAAGGGATGGTTGGTATCAAGGTGAAGAATTTTCATTTAAAATCCTAAAATCATTTTTGCAATTAGAAAATACATCAAAATGCCAAAGACATCATTGCTTGTTGTAATAAATGGTCCAGTAGCAACGGCAGCATCCACGCCTCTTTTGTCAAGAAATATAGGGATAAAAGTACCAATAAGTGCGGCCATAATAATCACAGCAATTAATGCAACACAAATAGTTAAGGACTCATAATAAGTAGTGTTGAAAGCAAAATGACTTATAAGTAAGACGATGCAAGCTATGGCAAGCCCATTGACCAATCCGAGTAAAAATTCCTTAAAAAGACGGTTGAGAATATTCCCATCGATGGAATCGTTAGCAAGACCTTGCACCACAATGGCTGATGATTGAACACCTACATTACCAGCTGTCGCTTGAATTAATGGGACAAACATCAATAAGGCGGGATATAACTGTAAGGCAGCACTAAAACCGTTGATAATACTTGCTGCCCCAATACCTCCAAACATACCAATCAATAGCCATGGTAAACGTGCTTTGGTCAACTCCCAAATGCTATCATCCGCTTCAACATCACCTGTAATACCTGCCGCTAATTGGTAATCTTTTTCGGCTTCTTCCTTTAAGACGTCAACGATATCGTCAATCGTAATTCTACCTAACAATATCATGTTGTCATCTACTACAGGAATGGCCTCCAAATCGTATTTTGCCATCACTTTGGCTACTTCTTCAGGATCTTGGTCCACTTTTACATAATCCACATTTTTGATGTAGATATCGGCAATTTTTTCATCGCTTTTGGCAACAATCAAATCCTTTAAGGAAAGTCGTCCAATCAATTTGTTTTGTTTATTGACTACATAGATGGAATGAACTCTTGTCACATCTTTTGCCTGACCTCTAATCCGACGTAAACACCCTGCAACGGTCCAAGTCTCGTAAACCTTGACGAGCTCTTTTGCCATCAATCCACCGGCTGTGTCTTCATCATACCTTAATAGTTCGGTGATTTCGGCTTTATGGTCTTCGTCTTCAATGTGATGGATAACCTCTCTTTGGCGCTCTTCAGAAAGTTCCGAAATCATGTCGGCAGCGTCATCGGTATCAAGCTCCTCTATTTCTTCCGCAATTTCTTTTGCAGAAAGTTGCTCTAGAACCTTTTCACGATTGTCATCGTCCAGTTCCATTAAAATATCAGAGGTCGTTTCAGAATCTAATAGTTTGATGACATACATGGCGTCATCAAGATTGACTTCATCTAGAATTTCGGCAATATCGGCATAGTGAAACTCATTTAACAGCTTACGAAGTTCCTTGTCGTTTTTTTGTTCGATAAGTTGTTCGACTTGCGTGATGAGTTCATCAGTTAGCTCAAACTGTATGTTTTCTTTTTCTTCTGCCAAGACTGGAAACGATTAAGAATTAGATGTCCTTTTGAATGAGTTGCGTTAACGTGATAAACTGCTGCACACTCAATTGCTCTGGGCGTTGGTCAAAGATAACATTTGCTTTTAAATTATCTGATAAATTGAATGTTTTTAAACTGTTACGAAGTGTTTTTCGGCGTTGTTGGAAACCTATTTTCACAACCTTAAAAAATAGAGTTTCATCACAAGGGAGCGCGTAGTGTTCTTTTCGTTTTAAGAGCAATACGCCAGAATCTACTTTTGGAGGCGGATTAAACACATTTGGAGGCACGGTAAACAAATATTCAGCATCGTAGAAAGCTTGTGTCAATACCGATAGTATGCCGTAAACTTTGCTGCCTTCGCTAGAACAAATGCGCAGAGCAACTTCCTTTTGAAACATTCCAGAAAATTCAGGAATTTGGTTTCGCATTTCCAAGGTCTTAAAAAGAATTTGCGAGGAAATATTGTACGGGAAATTCCCAACAATGGCAAAAGGTTCATCATCGAAAACTTCTTTTAAATCGTATTTTAGAAAATCTTTTTCGATGATTCTTTCGGCAAGATTAAGATAATTAGCCTTCAGATATTCAACAGATTCCGTGTCAATTTCGATAACGTGCGTAGTGGTGTCTTTTTTTAGCAAATATTTAGTCAAAACACCCATGCCCGGACCAATTTCCAGAACATTTTTATAACCTTTTAAAGAAAGTGTATCGGCAATTTTTGAGGCAATGTTTTCATCATTCAAAAAGTGCTGGCCTAAATGTTTTTTTGCTTTGACCTGATGTTGGTTTGAATCCTTTGAATAGTTTGCTTGTTTTGCCACGAATACACGAATGTTTTTTGTTATAGGTTGAAGTTGGAAGCCTGAAACACGAAGATAGGAAGATTTGCTGGCAAAGTCGGAGAGAGGCAGATAAAAATGAGTCAATTCGATTTAAAGACATAAGTCTTACGTCTCTATTCTTTTCTCTCTATTCTTTTTCCATTCAATCAAACGTAACTGAATATTCATCTATAACTTCTAATTCAGTTCTAAATGAAAGTACTTTATCAGAAAAATGTTTTAAAGCATCATTCCTTAAAGCATCAGCATATATTGAGTAATAACGCTCCAAATCCTCTCTTGATTTTGCTCTATATTGAACGGAATAGGTTACTCCTTGGTCTTCTTCAACCAATACTTTTGTAAGTTTTGCTTCTGTAAAACATCCTGTGGATAAAACTTGGGGAATATGTTCTTTTATCCAAACAAGCCATTGGTCGTGAACTGCTTTATCAATATTGGAAGTAACGTTGTATATAATCATGATGATGGATCTATTTTAAAATGTTTTTGCAAATAACAGGAGTTCTTCATCGTCGTCAAAAGGTTTTACGGTTTTTTCATACACCAAGCCTAATTTTTTCAATAAAGTGATGGAATTCAAATTGTTTTCTAAAGTGATGGCTACGATTTTTTTTAGCTTAAATTTATTCTTGGCCAAATCCATAATGGCAATCGAAGCTTCATAGCCAAATCCTTTTCTCTCATATTCTGGAAGCATGGCAAAACCGATATCCACGTGTTCTAATGTATCTCGTTTAATGAGTCCACAAGTGCCAATAGGTTTGTTGCCTTCGTCTTTTAAAAGCAATTTATAAAAACCGAAACGATGGGTTTTGTAACTTTTAAGATGTCCCGTCTCTATACGATTTTTTGCGTCTTCCACCGTTTTAACATTTCTATCTCCTATATATTTGAGCCAATTTGGAGTGTTGACCAATTCCATAAAGAATGGCGCGTCCTCCAAAGTGAATTCTGAAATGAGAAGTCGATCCGTTTCTGCGATGTTCATAAATTGTTAAAGTGTAAACACTGCACCCTATTTTTAATGATATTATACATGTACACAGGTTACTGCCATTTTATTAATGATTGGAAACTTTTACTGAACACTGCCAACTAATTTATGGCATCACCCCGCAACATTCTGAACTTCTTACGGGCTTCTACCGAGTAGATGCTGTCCTCGTGCTTAAAAATGATTTGTTCGTAGAGTTCTTTGGCTTTTTCTGGTTCTGCTAATTGATTATTGTACAATTCTGCTAAAAAATACAACGCATCGTCTGCTAGGATGTCTTCGGAATAATTAGCAATGATGGATTGATAATTGGTAACAGCTTTTTCGTATTGTTTTTTCTTTTCAAATAATTGGGCTTGTTTTAGCAACGCTTCGTCCTCTATGCTTTCACCCTTGTGCTCGGTTAGGATTTGGTCCAAAAGGCTAATCGCTTCGTCAGTTCTATTCTGAAAAGCAAGCAAATCTGCTTTAGCGTATAATTTTAAGGCAACATGAAGTGAGTCTTCATATTTATTATCTGAAATGAGCAACTTCAAATCAAGGGCGTCGTTTGCGATGAGTTGCGAGGTGGAAGCTTTTAGAATTTTTAATTGTGATTCTGCCCAATCAAAATCCCCTTTGTAATAACTGGTTTTTGCCACCTTAAAACGTGCTTCCTGTGAAATGGTACTGTTTTTTAAATTGGCCTGAATCTGCGAATAATATATCAAAGCTTCATTAAATTTTTCTTGTAAAACTAGGATGTCGCCCAATTTTAACTTCACACTTGCTTCTTGAAAAGGAGGAATGTTGAGTTGCAGGCTTTTCTTTAGAAAATCACTTCCTTCTTGAGGTTTTTTGAGATAGAAAGCCAAAAAATTCCCGTAAGAAATTTGTAATGAAAGGGTTTGCTCGTATGTGCCGTATCGTTTGAAAATATCTAGATATTTGTTGTTGATGGATTCATAATCTTTTTCAGATGCATTTTCGACTTCAATGTCTAAAAGATATTGGTTTGCCAATAGTTTTGTATCAACATCTTGAGCTGTCTCGAGTACAAAATTGAATATATCTGTGGCGGTTTCATCTTGTTTCTCGCCATGAGCCATTATGGCCAACTCAATGATTCGACTTAAACTTTCTGGATTTCTTTTGTAAAGTGCTTTTTCTTGTGTGAAGGATTTTGAATATTCCTTTTCTTGGACAAACATCCAACTTAACAATTCGTACCAATAATCATTGGGTTGTGATTGCAATTTCTTCAGTAATAATTTCTTTAAAATGATATTGTTTTCATTCTCCTTGTTTTCGGAAACGAAATCGCTGAATGCGCGCTTGGCCTGGTTGATGAAGGCTGGTTTGGTTTCAATATAATCGATATAATTGGAAAACATTTCCTCCACGTTTCCCTGTTCACCATAGATTTGTGCCAGCTGAATATTAAAATTAAGATTTGGGGTGAGTTCCATCCCTTTTTTATAAACTTTGATGGCCTCCTCCAATAAAGAATGCTCTTCAAGTTGATTGGCTATCCCAAAGACATAGTTAGGGTTTTCTTCAATTTTTGCGAAAGCATCATTATAATATTTTTTTGCCAAGTCCATACTGTCTTGAAGCTGATAATTATATCCCAATTCGACCAAAAGCTGTGGGTTTTCGTTGCTCAAGATCTTTTCAGAGAGTAATTGTTGGACCGCATCATATTGTTTTAATTGCTGATGTGTCTTTATGAGTTGGAACAGAAAGTTATTGTTGGAAGGGTTTTTTTGATATAATTGCTTGTAGCCAATAAGTGCTTTTTCAAATTCACCACGTTTGAAATAGTCATCAGATAGCTGTTCACTTTGGGCAAAAAGTAAACTGCTAAATAATAAACAGAAGATGAGAAACGGTTTGTTCATGCGATGAATTTATGTAAATATAACAAATGAGACAGTTTCTTATTGTGAATGATATGATAAAAAAAATGCCTGGACGTTCATCCAGGCATTACCATCAAAATAAATGTGCTATTAACCATTACTTTTAAAATGATTCAATTATTCTGCTTGGGCATTTTTATGTTTTGGCTTCTTTAGGAAGCAAAAGAGAGTTTCTAAAATAAAATTTTACTTACCATTACAACTAAAGATGCAAGCAAAACAAGGCGCATTATGTTTTTCATGATATAAGTAGGTTTTTTAAATAACACTACGAACATCAAAAATTTTTATGATAAAACAAAAGAAAATAAAATAAAATCGTTGAATGAACTAAAATTTTAGCATTTCAACGATTTTAATAAGTAAAATTCCTACAAATTAAATTTTATCAAACCCTGTATAAGGAATCAAGACCTCTGGTATTTTGATACCTTCTTCCGTCTGATAATTCTCTAAAATTCCCGCAAGAACTCGTGGAAGTGCAAGAGAGCTTCCATTAAGTGTATGTGCCAATTCATTTTTTCCTTCAGAATTTTTGAATCGCAATTTTAAGCGATTGGCCTGAAACGTTTCAAAATTGGATACAGATGAAATTTCAAGCCATCGGTCTTGAGCCGTTGAAAATACTTCAAAATCATAAGTCAGGGCTGAAGTAAATCCTAAATCACCTCCACACAGACGTAAAATTCTATATGGAAGTTTTAATTCTTGTAAAATAGTTTTCACGTGAGCTACCATTTCGTCAAGTGCATCATAAGAACGGGTTGGATGCTCAATTCGTAAGATTTCGACTTTGTCAAATTGGTGCAATCGATTCAAACCTCTCACATGGGCACCGTAACTTCCTGCCTCACGTCGGAAACATGGGGTATAACCTGTAATTCCGATAGGCAAGTCACTTTCATTGAGCAATTCATCTCTAAAGATATTGGTTCCAGGAACCTCGGCCGTTGGAATTAAATATAGGTTGTCTTCGGTGACATGGTACATTTGACCTTCTTTGTCTGGTAATTGACCCGTTCCAAATCCTGATGCTTCATTTACCAAATGCGGCAGTTGATACTCGGTGTATCCAGCAGCAGTGTTTTTATCTAGAAAATAAGCTATCAAAGCACGTTGCAATCTAGCACCTTTCCCTTTATAGACAGGGAAACCTGCTCCAGTGATTTTATTGCCCAATTCAAAATCTATGATGTCATATTTTTTGGCAAGTTCCCAGTGAGGTTGTGCATCTGTATGCAGCACAGGAATTTCGCCTTCTCTAAAAACTTCCTCGTTGTCGGTTTCAGAACTTCCAGCGGGTACTAAAGAACAAGGTACGTTTGGAATTTTGTACAGTAATTGATTCAAAGCTTCAACTTTGGCATCTAGTTGGTCGCCAAGTGTTTTAGAATCTTCTTTTAATTGAACCGTTTTTTCCTTTAATTGATTGGCCTTTACGGCCTCACCTGATTTGTACAAGTTGCCAATTTCTTTTGACAGACTATTTGATTCCGCCAAAACAGAATCCAGTTGCGTTTGCAGACTGCGTCTATCTTCATCCAACGAAATGACTTCGTCAATCATTTGACTGGCGTCGATATTTCGCTTTGCCAAACCTTTGATAACGGCTTCCTTATTATCTCTTATAAAAGGTACTTGTAACATAGTGTTTAATTTGAAGGCAAAAGTAGCGAGTTTTTTTGGAAAGTTGACCGTCGCAATGGCAGTTTTCAGTAAAATTCAAACTTCAGCTGTCCGTGCCCTGTCATCCGTCTCTATTCTTTTCTCTCTATTCTTTTCTCTCTTTCTTTAAACATTTCTTCTTGGTCAAAAGGTAACAACCAATCACTATGCTTTAGAGGTTCCCATTCTACATTTGCAAGATCAACTTCTGGATCGATTAAACGTTGAAGTTTATTGTTATTAACTCTAACATGAGCATTGACAAAGACCTTGACGTCAATACCTTTTTTGGCGAAATCCTTTTTTAGATGTTGTGCAAATTGCCAAATCACATCGGGTTTTGTACTGGCGGTGCGTTGTTGGTTTTTGGTGAGATAATCATCTAAATTAATAGGAATTTGAACATTCGTTTTCGCATCAATCACTTTATAGGATGTAGAACCACTTTTGGAACGCAACATCATTCGCCATGATAATCTGTGGCCTTCTTCGGTCCAGAGGACATTATCCTTAAAAAACCAATGACGAAGCGGTAAACCGATTTGAATGATAAAATACAGTACAAAAACAGCCATGAAAGGAGTTTTATAGCTCGGTACGATGATTTCATGCTTGTCGTAAATAGGTTTCCGTTTCAAGAATAGCCTTCGAACGGTTTCAGGTTCAAAAAAGAACAAGGCAAAAGCAATGGATAGGTAAGGAAAAATACCAACTTGGAAAATAAATGAATTGAACAAGTGAAAAAATAGGGATATAAAAAATGCCCATTTTCGAGTGGGTTTATAAAGTAACAATGGAATGATCAATCCATCAAATAAAAGACCTCCATAGGTGATGAAATAGTGCATCCATTTTTGTTGGAGCAATTCTCCGACCAATACATAATCTTTTTTGCCTCGCATAATCACCTCTATGACCGAGGTATCCAGCCAATCTGGATACATTTTGGCAATGGAAGCGTAGGAATATACAATGAACATCTGTAAAATAAAAACCATAGTACACCATTGTGGCATGGAAATATCTTTAATGCTCGGTTTTAGTTTTGCATCGATTGAACAATATCTGTTTGCAGGTTGAAACACCATAATGGCGCTCAAAAGTATCAATAGATAATAATGATTGTTATAAGATGATTTTTGCATTAAATAGGTAGCGGTCCACATCAACGTAAACGCAATCATGCTGAATCGGTATTTGTAACCAACCATGATGAGCAATCCAAAAACCCCCATAAGAGCATAAAAAACAAACATCCAATTACCGGGAAGCGGCTGTAGCCATTCAAAACCTATAAATGAAAATGTAAATTTTGGTTGAATCAAATTACGTTCTAACCAACCCGTAAAAATGGCACCTACACTTTCCAAAAAGATGAGCAGTCCGAAAATAATTCGAAAAATAATCAGAGCACTGTTGTCTATACGTTTGAAAAGAAATTTAACCATTAGCGTTTAAGAGTTTTTCAGCGTTCACTTTATCTTTTTTCAGCTGTTCTTGTAATAATTCCAAGGATGCAAATTTATGTTCGTCACGAAGTCGTTCTAGAAATTCAATTCTTATACTTTCATTATAGATGTTAGTTTCAAAATCAAAAAAATGCACCTCAATGGATTGATGTATGCCGCCAACCGTTGGATTGTGACCAATATTCATCATGCCAAACAGTGTTTTTTCTTTAAGAATTCCCTTCACAAGATATACGCCGTCTTTTGGTATCAATTTATAATCTTCTTCAATATGAATATTTGCAGTAGGAAATCCGATTTGTTTGCCTAATCCCTTTCCTTTTATAACTTTTCCTGTCAAAAAATAAGGATACCCCAAATAAGCATTAGCAGTGATAATATCTCCTTCCTGAAGCGCGGTCCTGATTTTAGTGGAACTAACCGAAACATCCTTGACGTCTTGTGCTGAAATTTCTTCAACCTCAAATCCAAACTCTTTTCCAAACGCTTTCAAATCATCAATATTGGCACTTCTGTCTTTTCCAAATTGGTGGTCGTACCCGATAATGATATGTTTTGCATGCAGAGCATCCACCAAGACTGTTTTTACAAAATCATGAGCCGATAGATTTGCAAACTCTTTAGTGAATGTTTTGATCACCATTTGATCCAATCCTAAAGAGGATAGTATGGCTTCACGCTCTTCGATGGTGTTCAATAATTTTAAATTCGAGTGTTTTTGTAAGACCATTCTTGGATGCGGGAAAAACGTCAATACGACAGATTTTAATTCTTTTTCCTTGCCAACTTTAATAAGACGACCGATAATTTTTTGATGGCCAATATGAACACCATCAAAGGTCCCAATGGTGACCACAGAAGAGCTGTTGTTTTGCGAACTATAGGGTTTAAGGAATTCCAAGAGCAATTTTTTGTAAAAATACCTATTAAAAGTTCAAAAAAAAAGAGGATTGAAATTTTCAATCCTCTTCATTTAAGTTATAAATGTAACTATTATTTTTTGATGAATGGCAATGTTACCGATGCATTATCTTTAGAAATTCTAATGAAATACATACCATTACTCAACGCAGAAGCATCAATAGTCATATCAGCATTTGTTGAAATTTCTTTCTTATTGATGGATTGCCCCAGCATATTGTAAATTTCATACCCATTAGGTAAATCATTGGTTTGTCCTACCTTAATAGTCAACTGATTTGAAGTTGGATTAGGATATAATGATACATTACCGTCTGCAAAATACTCGTCAACCCCTAAAGCAATGGTTGAGATTTGAGTAACCTCACTAGCTCCATAATCAGCACCTAAACGTATTGTAGTATTGTTATCGGTTTTAAGTGTGTAAGAACCGATACCAAACCCACAACAAATACCATCTCCCGCTGAATCGGTTATCGTAAATGTATAGCAATTGTTTGGATTCACAGGAAATACTTGATTAATTGGGTTTGTGTTGCCATTGGTGTATGGGCCACCACTGTAGAGAGTGGTATTACCACTTTTAAATGTCCAACGGATTTCAGCCCCATAATTATCTGGAATAATATTTAATCGTATTTCAGTAGTTGTAGGATATGAATTTGTAGACTCGAAACTTAAAGCATCACTATTGTTACATGCTCTTTGATCTGAACTGCCATTTGGACTTGAAGCGGAAATATTATAAGTATGAGAACCTCCACTGGTCACAGTAATAGCTGGTAGCTCCACATTTACAAATTGACCATTCGCTAAAGAGCCTACCCAATTAAATGTAGAATTAGAACCTCCATCTACGTTATAAGTTAAGATTGCAGATGTTAGAGATGTAGTTCCATAATTTTGAACTCTAACGTTAGGAGTAAAATTGCCAGTGCAAGCACCATTAGAATTCAAAGAATTAACTTGAATACTGACATCATTGTTCACTGGTGCAAGTGGTGTACAAACATTGGAATTACTTGTATCCGGTCTGTTATTATTGACGCCATTCAAAACTGCTATAACTCTAGCTTTTTGATCTAAGGTAAAAATGTTCATACAAGCATCTGTCGTATAATCCATATAGTTTTCAATCATGTCCGGTAAATTTGGAACATCGGTTGAGCACGAATTATTAGGAACACAAGCACTTCCATTAGAGTTTGCACTTGCAACTGGAGGCGTGTCAGAACAAAAATCACCAGCAGTATCTACACTTCCAGTACAACCGCCTTCGAACGTATGATATAAACCTAAATAATGACCAACTTCGTGTGTCATGGTTCGTCCCAAATTAAAAACTCCCGGGATGTTGACACCAGGGGCATCATTACTTCCAAAATATGTATAATTAGAAACAACACCGTCTGTATTTGCAGGTCCTCCAGGAAATTGCGCAAAGCCTAATAATGTACTACTAGAAAAATTAACAGACCACATATTCATGTATTTTGAAGAGTCCCAAATAGTTGCAGGTTTTAATACTGAATCCGTATTACCACCTGGACCAGACCATGTTGTGCTAACTGAAGACATATCAATTCTATCAATTCCATTGGTTATACAGCCATCTGGAGTTTGTTGCGCCAAGCAGAATTCTACTTCCACATCGGCACCAACTGGATTTGAGTTAAAACCACGAGTTCCAATCATTCTTCTAAAATCTTCATTCAAAACTTGAATTTGAGAAATAACTTGAGCGTCTGAAATATTTGCTCCGGTACCAATAGGCTCTCCATTATGAATGACATGAACGACTACTGGAATTGTAAATTGCAAAACTCTTTGTGGGTTAGAGGCCATTTGCGCTTTTATGGCTGCAACTTTTGGAGCTAATTCTCTTTCAAAAGCATCACTACCCATCATTTTTGGGTTAGTTTGCAACAATAATTGGTTGTACTCATCGGTAGCACATTCTCTAGTTTGCACCACGTTTTTATCTTGTGCATTCAATGATAAAGAGCCTAGTGCAACACACAAAACAAATAATTTAATAGTAAAATTTTTCATAGTAATTATTGAATATGTTTGTAATAAAAAAGTTACGAAAGATATGCATATTTTTTTAAATGAGTAAAAAGTTACTAACAAACACGCTATAAAAGTTTTACAACTATTGTTACTATTGATTTTTTCAGTAATTTAGAATTCCCGTAATGATTTAAAAAATAGCGATATGATAAAAAAAATTACTCTTAATGTTAAGCAAGCATTGATGTGTATATTGTTTGCAATGTGTAGTACTTTAATGTTTGCACAGAATAGAACCTGCGGAATGGTAGAATATATGCAGGAACAAATGAAAAACCCAGAGTTCAAGGCAGAGTACGACCGAAACCAAGCATTATTTAAAGCGAGGTTAAATGAGATGTTGGCTAATGAAGATTTTAGTCAACGAGGAAGTACAATTGTAATTCCTGTTGCGGTTCACTTCCCTACTGGTAACGAGTCGGATAGAGCTTGTTTGGAAGCTTTGGCTCAAAATCAAATAGATATTTTAAATGAAGATTATTCAGGCACAAATGCTGATATTGCAAATTGGCCAGCTGCCAGTGTGTTTTACCCAGGAACAAACACAGGAGTTGCCAACATCTCGTTTTGTATTGCTATCTCAAATCATCCTACCGGATTAGATCCTGAATTACTTGAGGGTAATCCTTGTGTAACCATTGGATACAATTTTGGTGGTGGAAACAACCAAGATGCCAATTGGGCAGGATATATGAATTTTGTAGTGCGCGACATAGGTGGTGGACTGTTGGGATTCTCACCATTTCCAGGTAGTATTGCTTCAGGGCAAGCGGTAACCATGAATACCTTTGCATTTGGTTCTGGCCCTGGCTGTCCAGGTTCAGGAATAGTTCCTGACACAACTTTTGGTTTAGGAAGAACCGTAACGCATGAACTAGGACATTTTTATAATTTGGACCATACATTTACTGGCTCCTGTGGAACGGATGATGGTATTGCAGATACTCCAAACATTGCGGATGAAAACTATGGCTGTCCTCCTAATGGTAGCGTTAATGCGTGTGTGTCTGGGCAAAAGGCATTGACAATGAACTATATGGACTATGTAGATGATGCCTGTATGTTTATGTTCAGTGCTGGGCAAACAACCGTTGTGGATGCGTATGTTTCTGGAGTTTTACAGGCTCAACTTAAACCTGGAGTTTGTGATCCACCGACAGCAGGATTTAATTTGATAGCCAATAATAGCCCAATATTGTCCTGCCCTACAAACGATACACAAGTTGTATTTAATCTTTCGTATACAGCCATTGCAGGATTTAATGAAACTACTACTTTTTCTGCAACAGGTGCTCCGGCTGGTGCAACTGTGACTTTCAGTCCAACAACTAGGACTACAAGTGGAGACTTTACAATGACCATTAGTAATTTAGGCGCAACGGCACAAGGAGAATATACGATAGCAGTTACGGGAACATCATCTTCAGTAACAAAGAATGTCAATGTGCTTTTAAAGAATACTTGTACATCTGTTCAATGTAATACTATTGCATCAGCTCAAAATTTAAATATACCTATTATAGATGGCTCAGGTGGAAATCCGGGAACACCAATTGCACAACATACAATAAATATCCCTGGTTCTCAAGTCATCCAGAGTGTAACTGTGCACGTAAATCTTACACATACTTTTATTTCAGATTTAATCATTCGTATCATTCATCCTAATGGTACTACGTTTGTTGATGTTTGGGAGACTGATTGTTTTGGTGAAATTAATTTAAATGTTACTTTTGATGATACTGCCAGCACAATAGTTTGTGACAGCCCAACTGTTGGAACGTATCAACCTACCAATCCATTGAGTGCATTTAACGGATTGAATGCCCAAGGAGATTGGACTATTTTAGTAGCGGATTTCTTTAGTGGTGATACAGGTCTTATAAAAGATTGGTCCATCACAGTTTGTTCAGAACAACCTTTAGCAGTTAATGAATTTGATATTGAAGGTTTCAAAATATTCCCTAACCCTAATAATGGTGAATTTACGGTGCAGTTAAATTCCAATTCAGGAAATAAAATAAATATTGATGTATTTGACATTAGAGGTCGAAAAATCTTCAATAATATATTAGAGAATGGTTCTAATTTAAATGAAACGATCAAACTAAATAATGTTCAATCAGGAATGTATTTGGTTAAAGTGAGTGATGGTGACAAACAAGTCATCAAAAAGATTGTTGTAGAATAATCATCATTATATAAATTAAAAAAAGAGGCTCATTGCCTCTTTTTTTTATGCACCATTAAAAGTATTCATGGTAATATTGACACCTGCTGTTCCAAAGGACTTTATCAGTTCGATTGATTTTTCCAAGCGTTCAGGAAGTTTTTGGGTTTCTTCCTCCATCCATTCACCCAATACATAATCTATCTGCCGACCCTTGCTAAAGGCATCGCTTATTCCAAATCGGAATCGGTTATAATTGGTAGTTTGAAGTTTGTCTTGAATATCTTTTAGACCATTATGGCCACCATCGCTGCCCTTTGTTTTAAGTCGGATGGTGCCAAAAGGCAGGTTTAAATCATCAGTAATAATCAGAAGATTTTCTATTGGAATGTTCTCTTTGGTCATCCAGTAAGTCACCGCTTTGCCGCTTAAATTCATATAAGTGCTAGGTTTCAATAAAATGAATTGACGGCCTTTAAATTTATAAGTTGCTATATCGCCTAATTTTTGAGTTTCAAAGGTTAATGATTCTTGTTTGGTTAAAAAATCAAGAATTTTGAAACCAATATTATGACGCGTGTTGGCATAATCATCACCAATATTCCCTAAACCTACTATTAGAAATTTTTTCATGGCGTTTTCTTCTTCAATAATTATAGATTCTTTTGAAGTTTTGAATAGATTGAACAAAAATTTGAACATTCAGTTTTTCGTAAAAATAAAAAAAGCATCCCGAATTAGTGGAATGCTTTAAGTTTATTAAATAGTATAATTTATTCTTGACCTTCAGAAGTTGCTTCTGTTGTTGCTTCTTCCCCAGCTGCTTCTGCCGCCGCTTCTGCTGCTGCCTCTTCCTCTTCTTCTTCAAATTCAGCAACACTAGCTCTAGAACGTCTCACTTGACAAACTACAGTGTTATCTGGATGTAAGAATTTGTAATCAGGATTCTTTAAAGTGGTGATGTACAATTTACTACCAATTCTTAAAGGCGTAATATCTGCCTCAACGAAATCAGGTAAATTGCTAGGTAGTGCTTTTACTTTTAATTTACGTAGGTTTCTACGCAATACCCCACCATTTAATACACCTTTAGAAGTTCCTATAATATGTACAGGGATTTCCATTGTAATTTCTTTATCTTCAAATAGCTGATAAAAATCGACATGAAGAATTTTATCGGTTACTGGGTGAAATTGGATGTCTTGTAAGATAGCATTAAAAGACTTTCCATTTTCCATTGCAATCACAACTGTATGCGCATTAGGCGTATATACCAGTTTAGAGAAAGCTAATTCAGGTGCAGAGAAATGCACTGGTTTGTCTCCTCCGTATAATACGCAAGGAACCTGACCAGCATTACGTAAGGCTTTTGAATCTTTTTTGCCCACGCTTTCTCTTTGAGATCCGTTGATTGTAATTGATTTCATTTTAAAATTTATTTATTAATTATTATTTATCTGTTTTCCATGTCTTAACCTTTTAACGATTGAGACTGAAATTACATTAAAAATTTAGAACTGATTGACCTATTGTAATGTACATTATGCATTACTTCAGCAAATAAATCAGCACAGCTGATGACTTTAATCTTGTTGCTTTTTTGTTTCAAGGGAATTGAATCTGTAACAATTAATTCTTCTAATTTTGAATTTTCCAAACGCTCATAAGCATTCCCTGATAAAATAGGATGTGTGCAAATCGCTCTAACACTCAATGCGCCACGTTCCATCATCAAATCCGCAGCTTTGGTTAGGGTTCCTGCTGTATCCACCATATCGTCTACCAATACAACGTTTTTGCCAGTGACATCCCCAATCAATTCCATGTGTGAAATAACATTGGCTTTGGCACGCTGCTTATAACAAATAACGACATCACTTTCCAAGGCTTTTGAATAGGCGTAAGCTCTTTTAGAACCTCCCATATCAGGCGAAGCAATGGTCAGATTTTCAAGATTTAAACTCTGTAAATAAGGTAAAAACACTGTTGATGCAAATAAATGATCGACAGGTTTTTCAAAGAATCCTTGAATTTGGTCCGCATGCAAATCCATCGTGATGATTCGTGTTGCGCCCGCGGCTTCCAACATTTTAGCTACTAATTTTGCTGCAATCGGAACCCTCGGTTTATCTTTTCTATCTTGTCTTGCCCAACCAAAATAAGGTAACACGGCAGTTATATGTCTGGCAGATGCGCGTTTAGCGGCATCAATCATCAATAACATCTCCATCAAATTTTTTGGACCAGGATGTGTGGAGCCAATAATGAAAATCCTTGTGCCTCTTATAGACTCCTCATAAGAAGGTTGAAACTCCCCATCGCTATAAGTTGACGTAATAACATTACCTAAATGAGTGCCATAAATAGCAGCAATTTTTTCAGCAAGTTCTGTACTCTGTGAACATGCAAAAATTTTGGCTTCTGTAACTCCTTCAGGCATTGATAATGGGTTGTTTTGTAACGGATTAATCCGTCTTTTGTTTAACAGGCTGCAAATTTAGGAATTTATTTGAACTGCTAAAGCATAAAAGCTATAAATTTTAATTGTTTGTTATAAAATATTTTATAATTTTGCAGTCCAATATCAAACAATGCTCAAGTGGCGGAATTGGTAGACGCGCTGGATTCAAAATCCAGTTCTTCGGAGTGTGGGTTCGATTCCCACCTTGAGTACAGAGGCTTCAACAGAAATGTTGAAGCCTTTTTTTATGATAATCTATTTATTCCGGATTTTTTTGAAAATCTAAATAATTGAGTTGAAATCCTCCTGTATCAAAAACCAATTTGAAAGTGTTTTGACCTTTAGGTAGATTTATCCCTGAAAATGTAACTGTATTATAAGTGGAAATTGAGCCAGTAGATGGCAATTTAATTATTTCTGATAATCTTCCAGTTTCATTTTCCATATGAAGTTGACCAATGTCGGTCTCATTTGAATATCTAATGGAAACATCATAAATTCCTTCTTCAATATTATTCAAAGTAAAATGAAGCCATTCACCATCATTTATTTCGAATACATCATAACCATTTGTATCATTATCTGTGCTCACTGTAATATCTACACCGTCGTTCCGCATCACATTACCTTTATTCCAAGACGTATGAATACCTGTATCAACACGATAATTTACAAAGTCGGAATCGGAATAGGCAATAGTATTGCTGCCCATATCATAATCTGAAGCGTAAATAATTCCAGGAATTGATTGTGTTTTATATGCCTTTGGAGCGTCCGATTGAACTTGTCGAAACATAGCATCAATAACGTCTGGTTTTATCGTGAGATGCTCCATTTTGTAATTTTCAGCTAATTTCATTAAGGCATCCGTCGCAAATTCTTTGGTTGGTTTCTCACCACCATCCCTCCAATAGGTTTTGATGATTTCAAATTCAGGGTTTTTAGTCACAGAGGTGACGCCTGCAATATTTTCGATTTTTTTCATTGGCCAAAATGCCCAACCAATATTATTGGATTCTACTAAAGAAATGGCATCCTTAAACCATACATTGGAATTTTCGCCACTTTCTCCAAGCCATATCGGGATATTGTATGTTTCTCTGTAATCCAACATTTTTTGGATGGATTCAGGTGTGTTGTAATTCCAATATTTATGAAAACTTAAAACCATATTGTCATCCCAAACAGGTAGAATCCCTTCGTAGTTATTTCCCCAGCAATTGCCTTCAATAAAAATGATATGCTTTTTATCAACTTCCCTAATGGCATTGGTAACCTTTACCATTAATTCTCTTAAAGGAGCATTTGAGGTTTCATTGCAGCCGTTTTTATTGGTACCAGTGAAATTCCAATTGGGTTCATTGATGATATCGTATCCTCCTATCCAAGGACTGTCTTTGTAACGTTCTGCCAGTTTTTTCCAGAAAGCAATCATTTTTTTCTGATTGGCTTCACTTTCCCAAATGGAGGGTTTGGTTTCGTCATAATCTGAGATATTGGCATCTTTACCTTGCCCACCTGGAACTGCATGCAAATCTAAAATTAGGTACATTTTATTTGCGGCACACCACTCCAATAAATCATCGGTCATTTTAAAACCTTTTTCTATCCAAGTGATTTCTCCGTTTTTTTCATCTTCGATAGCAGGCGTATAAAGATTATAGTGCATTGGTAATCTTACCGAATTGAAGCCCCATGCCGCCAACGAATCGATATCACGTTTTGTGATTCCGTTTGCTCTGTAGGCTTCGTAAAAGGCTTCTGTATTTTCTTCTCCAATGAGTTCGGTTATTTTTTTTTTGATAACGTGTTGGGGTCCGGCGAAGTCACCAGTTTGAATCATATAGCCTTCTTGAACCATCCAGCCACCTAACCCCAAACCACGAAGTAAAACATTTTCGCCATTGGCATCAACAATTTTTTGGCCTTCTGTGTGGAGAAAGATTTGTTTATCGTTGCAAGAGTAAACACATATTACTAAAAGTAGAAGGAGTTTCTTCATGGCAGATTTTTTTAATATTGATACATTTTAGTCCCAAATGTAAGTTCCTACTGAACCACCATCTAAAGAAGTGGTAACCCATTCATTTTGATGTTTGATATTGAAAATTTCTGAAGAACCACCATCATTTTCAACAATTAGAACAATTTTTCCCTGCGGCGTCTTAAAAGCAACGGTGTTTAAATTTCCAGAATTATTGCTTCCGATTCTTATAGAACCTTGTGGGATGAATTTGGAAGCATGTGCAATGATGTAATAGCCTACATTTCGAGTGAAAGTGTCGCTGGAAGTTATGGTAATGGCACCCTTGCATGTGGTACAGCCACCATCTGTATGCGGTCCAAATGTGCTGTTGTTCGCAAGATTCCATTCCAAAGCTGTTTTGCTCCAATTCCGCATAGAACCTATGACAACATTTTTGAGATGCCACTTTAGGTCGCCACCAAAATCGCCATTAGAAGGCGTATATTGTTCAGTAAAGTAAATGCCCTTATCGGGAAACGCATTGTGAACAGTTGATAAAGCATTGATGTCTCCAGCATATAGATGAAATGCCGAACCAGCCACAAAAGGATTAGCGCCAGAATCATTTAAAACAGTGATGGGATATTGATAATTGTCACAGTTATGGTCGTAAACAATGATTTTTGTTGAAATATTTGCAGATTGAAATGCAGGCCCTAAATGATTTTTAATAAAATCAGCTTGTTCCAACGCAGTCATTAACATGCTTGGGTTGTTTCCACCGTGCAAAGGCTCGTTTTGTGGGGTAATGGCATCGATGTCGATTCCTTGGTCTGCCATTGCCTGAATATATTTCACAAAATAATTGGCATAAACACTGTAATATTGTGGCTGAAGTTTGCCTCCAATTGTGCTATTATTATCCTTCATCCATACAGGGGCAGACCAAGGGCTTCCCATTATTTTGATGCTTGGATTGATTGCTACAATCTCATTTAAAAGCGGAATGACCGTGTTTAGGTCTGGACCAAGACTGAAATTATCCAAATTAAGGTCTGTTTCTCCAATCGGCATATCATCATAAGAAAATGTATTGGCGTTCAAATCTGAAGCACCCACACTAATTCTTAAATAACTGATTCCAATTGAGGTTTGGGAAGAGCCAAATAATTCTTGGAGCAGCTCTTGTTTTTTTGCAGCTCCCAATTGATTGATAACTTCTGCGCTGCCTCCTGTCAATGTATATCCAAATCCATCGATTGTTTGATACGATTGGGTTTCACTTACGTCGATATTTGCATAGGTATTATATGTTGTGCCAAATCCTAAAACGGTAGACTGTTTTTGCAAAAGCACACTTTGGTTTCCTTTTGTCAACCAAAAATCGACATCGTTGGTAACTGGGTCTGGAGGTGCTCCACCATCATCATCTATTGGATCACTTCCGCCATCAGATGATGAAGAACAATTAGCCATAAAAAAAGCAAACAGTACAAAAGAGAAAATTTTGATTGACATTTTTATTTTTGTTTGATATTTTGAATTAATAAACCAAGGTTTGAATTGCATGAGATGGGATTTTTACGATTGTTTTTTCTGTTCCTACAAAAAGGTTATAAGTTATGTCTATGTCACTATGGTTCATTACCACGGTTACCATTTTTCCATCAGTATTTAGAAAAGAGGTGCTTATTAGATTACTTCTACTTACAGAAGTGCTTACTCTTTTGGCATTGGGTCTAATAAATTTAGAAAAGTGTCCAATATAGTAGTAAGACGGGGTATAAATCAATTCACCAGTTGTTGTATCGGCATGTATGGGAGCAAAGCAAAAATTTCCAACATGATTTGGGCCTCCATTTTGGTCCAATAAAATATTCCAGTCTGTCCAAGCCACAGTACCGTTATTGAAATCATTGATCATGGAAGTTCCATAGCGCTCAGCATTCGGCCAAAATTGATATTTTGCTGCATCAAATTTTTCATTGCAACCTTCCGTGAACATTAATTTTTTGTCAGGAAATGCTTCATGTACTTTTGCTACATTATCAAACATAGGCTCGCCTCCTGCCCAGGTTTCATACCAATGAAACCCCATGCCCCAAGCATATTTTGAAGCTTCAGGATCAGAAAAAATAATATTTGCTCTGCGTGGCATCAAATCTCTATTATGATCCCAAACAACTATTTTTTTGTTCCCTAAACCCTCTTTTTCTAATGTTGGACCCAAATAGTTTTTCAAGAAATCGCGTTCTGCTTCGGCTGTATATAAACAAGATTCCCAAGTTTGTGTAGCCATTGGTTCATTTTGTATGGTAAGTCCCCAAATGGGCATGCCTTCTTTTTCATAAGCTTTTATAAATTTTGCATAATAATTGGCCCAAGGTTGATAGTATTCAGGAAGAAGGGTACCGCCTTTGAGCATGCTTTTGTTACTTTTCATGAATGCCGGGGGACTCCAAGGAGACACATAAAACAATAATGTACCACCAGCCGTGGTAATTGCCCGTTTTATCATTGGAATGCGAAATTTCCTGTCATGTTCTATATTGAAAGTTTTTAAGTCTTTATCACCCTCGTCAATATAAGTATGACTTACACTTCCAAAATCTGAACTATGAATTGATGTTCTCAAGAGCGTATAACCAATTCCTTTTTCTGCATCATAATATGCGTCTAAAAGCTCTTTTTGTTTGCTCTCACTTAATTTGGCAAATGTTTCTGCACTAGCGTCTGTAATGGCACCACCTATGCCCATAAATGTTTGGAAGGTTTTTTCTGGGTTGACATACACCGAAATTTCAGTTTCAAGAGGCTGCTTCCCTTCTTGAAATCCTAAATTATCTGTAATTGTCAGTTTTAAATCAGTATTGCTCGCTGTTGTGTAAACAGTTATTTTTTTACTGTTATTTGCTATAGAATCCTGTTTTATGTTTTTAGAATTCTTTGCAGAATTACACGCAATTATTATAAAAACAACACATAGGACAATTGAATATTTTATTTTCATTTTTAGAATTTTATAGAGCTGTAGTGCAGAAAGTTTGTCATTGAATTTGTGAATTATTTTATGTTAGTATGAAGAATAAATAGCCTATAATCAGTAAAGAATATAGGCTATTAATTAAAAAAGACTAATTCAAATAATATTAAAGACTACCTCTCATTTCAACATTTTTGATGGTGATTCCCGAAGCAGGTAGAACATTTCCTCCAGACCGTATTACTAAATATATGGTGCCAGAAGTGTTAAAGTTTACAATATTGCTTATCGATTGTGTTTGACTATTTTGAACACAGCCAACAACTGACAATCTCCCTGAAAAAGTAGACGTTGCGCAACCATCCCAAGTGCTCAATCCCATAATTTTAGTGTCTGTATAATCCTGGCCAACTACTGGAGGTGTGGTTCCAGCATATACCTCAAACCAAGTCTCTGTACAGGCTTCACCCGACACAAGCATATCTATTGCATAATCTTTATTTCCTTCTACTTCAATGGTTTGATATATTCCTTGTTGATTCCATCCACCGGCCGTTATTGTAGCGCTACCTTCGTTAAAAGTCCATTGTGCTCCAGAAGGACTGATTTGAAGTACAGTCCATTCGGCATGATCAGATGGATCCAAAAATTTCCCGCCTCTAACAAGATTACCTGCTACAGGATCTGACTCTGCAACGATCAATTCTTGCGTACTTGTAACGCCTACACCACCTTTACCAATTGCGGTATGAGAGATAGAGTATGTCCCGGCATCCGGTAGGAAAATTTCTTCAACTGAATTTCCAGAATAAGGACCTTCACCAATATCCCATTTAGAGGATAAGTAATTATTGGAATTTGTTTGTAAGGTGTATCTATTTACAGCACCAGAAATCGGAGTGATGGTAAAAGAAGCGTCTAGATTGGGATCCGTCAAACCATTACCGGAATTAAACTCTTCAGGCTGACAGGATTGTATCAAACCCATACTTATGAAGCTAATAAATAAGTATAGAATTGTTTTTGAATTTATTTTTTTTAAGTACATGAATTCTATCAATTTAAAAATTAATAATTAGGATTTTGGATAATTTGAGTATTCTCCAATTCTGCCAATGGAATAGGTAAAATCTCATTTTTGCCAGCCGTGAAACCTCTGCTGGACAAAACTGTAGCAGCTCTTCCTGTTCTAACTAAATCAAACCAGCGATGGCCTTCACCTGCTAATTCAAGTCTGCGTTCTGCCATGATAGCATCCATAGATACTGGAACTGAAGACAAACCAACCCTAGCTCTAACCGCATCCAACAAGGCTTGAGCTCTAGCTCCTGTTCCGTTTAATGCTTCTGCTTCCATCAAATAGGTGTCAGCCAGTCTTATGGCATAGACATGCTGTCTGTAATTTAAAACCGATGCACCACCTCCTGTGGAAACTTCAGAATTAAGAGGCATAAACTTGTTTAGAAAATAACCTGTATCCTGATATCCAGGAACATAATCAGCCTCATTTGCATTTTGTAAGGCGCTTAAATCTGCAATTGTAGCTTCAAAACGAGGGTCTCCTGAAAGTGCATTGTATAAACTAGGAGTAATCACATTAAAGCTCCATCCTGAAGCATAATCAGGAGCGGACGATCCCGCTGTTCTTGAATAACTTCTTGGCCCCACCATAACATTAAGAGAGTTGCCTTCATCAGCACCAGAACCCCAAAAGCCCCAATCAGCATTACTCTGGTCTGTATGAGCAATTTCAATAATTGCTTCCGTATTGTATATGTTATCAGTTTCCCATAAATCATTAAAGTTGTCTAACAATTTGTAGCCATACATGCTTGTTCCTCCAGGAGTTCCATTGACATCTGCGAGTTCTGTTGCGGCTTGTGCGTTTTTACCTTGATACAAGTAAACTTTACCAAGCAATGCCTGTGCGGCTCCTCTTGAAAGTCGACCTCCTTCTGTTGAAGGATCAACCGTTAAAGGTAAATTAGGCATTGCATCACTTAAATCTGTTTCAATTTGTGCATAAACATCTTCAGGAGCTGATTGTACAATATTGTATATGTCACTTGCTGGTATAGGAGCTGTTATCAAAGGAACGTTTTTAAACATTCTTACAAGTTCAAAATAGTAATATGCTCTCAATGATTTGGCTTCAGCAGCAAAACGATCTTTTAGATTATCATCCATTGGTACGCCTGGGAGTTTTGAAAGTAAAACATTTGCCCTGAAAATACCCTGGTAAAATTCATTCCAATAGCTTGTTGGTATTGTAGTGGGACTTAATGTGTAATTGGAAAAGGATTGGATGCCTGCACCGTCAGTGGCACCACCACCGCCGGCATAGTGGTCATCAGAACCTGCATTGAACCAGGCTATCATATTGTCAAATCCTTTGGATTGTTTACCAATAATATCATAAACAGCGATTAAACCTGAATATGCTTCCGCTTCATTTTGATAATAATTGTCTTCTAGAGCTGTTCCTTTTGGTTCAACTTCTAAATAGGATTCATCACATGACACTGCAATCAGGAGCATGATAAATCCATACAATGGGAGTTTAAATTTTTTAATTTTCATAATATTTTTTTTAAAATTGAACATTTACGCCTAACATTCCGGTCGCAGCTTGCGGATAATAGCCTCTATCGATTCCAAAAATACCTCCTCCAATTTCTGGGTCATATCCTGTGTATTTGGTAAAGGTTATTAGATTTTCGCCGGTTAAATAAATTCTAAATCTATCAATTCCAACTTTATTGGTGACATCTCTAGGAATTGTATATCCAAACTGTATGGTTTTGAATCTTAAGTAATCACCATCTTCTATATAAAAATCGGATGGATTACTGAAGTTCTTATTAGTGTCATTCGTAGTAAGTCTAGGGAAGGAGTTGGAGCTTCCTTCACCGACCCATCTACCAAGTGCTTTTGTTTGGAAATTGGCATTTCCGATATCAAGTCTTCTTAATCCTTGGAATATCTTATTGCCACCAGCACCTTGGGCAAAAATCAATAAATCAAAGTTTTTATAATCTAGGTTTATTGTAAATCCAAATGTGAATTTTGGGATTGGGCTGCCCAAGAATTCTCGGTCTTCTTCATTAATGGTTCCGTCATTATTAAGGTCTTGCCATCTGAAGTCTCCAGGTTGTGCATTTGGTTGAATCAATCCACCACCAGGACCTGTGTAAGCGTCAATTTCTGCTTGGTTTTGAAAAATTCCTGCCGTTCTAAAACCATAAAACGAATTGTATGCTTCACCAACTTGAGTTCTTGTAATTGGATAGGTGCTTGACTGTACCGTAGCGCCACCTGATAAGAAATCTATGCCATTTCCTAAATAAGTAACTTCATTTTTTAAGAATGAAACGTTACCATTTATTGACATATTAAACTCGTTGAAGCTTTTGTTGTAGCCTAATTCTATATCAATTCCTTTATTTTCCATATCCGCAACATTCCCCACTGGCGAGCCTGTCGCTCCAACGTAACCTGGAATTGGAACATCCTGAAGGATTCCAATGGTTTTCTTAATGTAGAAATCTGCTGACAATCTAAAATTTGACAATAAGGTTGCATCAAATCCAATGTTTGTCTGGTTTGTTTCTTCCCATTTTAAGTCTGGGTTTGAAGGTGCGTTTGGACTATTGCCAATAGTTACAGAACCTGTATTGCCTACTGTATAGTTTCTTCCATCACCTATAGTAGATAAATATCTAAAATCACCAATAGCATCGTTTCCAGTAACACCATACCCACCTCTTATTTTAAATTGATTGATGATATTGTTTTCTGGCCAAAATCCTTCTTTTGAAGGTACCCATCCAGCAGAAAAGGAAGGGAAAATCCCAAACTTGTTATTGGAACCAAAACGGGATGAACCGTCTCTGCGGATAATTCCTGTAAACAGGTATTTTTCATTAAAATCGTAAGTCAATCTTGAAAA
Source organism: Flavobacteriaceae bacterium UBA5544 (assembly GCA_002426755.1). Lineage (GTDB taxonomy): Bacteria > Bacteroidota > Bacteroidia > Flavobacteriales > Flavobacteriaceae > JBPOFM01. The sequence continues at coordinate 106,787 of DINI01000019.1, read as the reverse complement.
CAAAGACGTCACTCTATGTTCAACTCCAGTATATCCATAAGCGGTGATTTGTTCTGTAGGAACACTAAAATTAAAAGAAGCATCTTGATAGTTATCTACAGGAATATCAAAATAAGTTACACCTTCTCCATCAGTTATATTATCGATGTACACACCTTGACCTACAAGTAAGTTGAAGTTATGACCTCCTATTTCTTTATCGTAAGAAATAGTGTTTTCTAGATTCCATCCAAAACCTTTATTGGTGTTTTTAGAGATATTATTTTGAGTAATAACAAAAGATGGATTAAGATATGCTACAGGAGTAAAACTGTAACTTCCCCAATATGCTAACTTTCCACCTAACGTACTTCTAACTTTTAAACCAGCAATAGGTTCAATTTCTAAGTATGCATTACCAACAAAATTGTCTGACCATCCATAATTTCCCAATCGGGTTTGTTCATAGGCTAACGGATTTGACATCTCTTGTCCTACCAAATTTGATATTCCATAAGGGTTTCCATTGGCATCCCTAAAAATTCCTTCATTGTTATAAGGAGCTTGATTGGCAATAGTAGGATCGGTCACTACAACAGGAGTTATTGGGTCTAAATTAATTGCCGAAGCCAATGGACCACCAAATTCACTATTGGTATTTCCCAGTCCTATGTTTTTCTCATTTGAGTAACCAATTGTTTGCCCAAAGCGTATTGCTTTAGAAATTTTATGAGAAGAATTTAATCGAATATTTTTTCGGGTATAATTGGAAATGTTAGTGGATACAATCCCTTCTTGATCCAAAAGTCCAAATGATACATAGTAAGTTGAAACATCATTTCCTCCACTTAAGCTCACTTCGTGACCTATTCTACGGGCGCTGTCGTTGAAAATTTGATCTTGCCAATCAGTTCCAGCACCAAGAGATTGTGGGTCAGGAAATAAAATCGAACCGCCCCCATTAACAGATGCCTCATTAATAAGTGTGGCATATTGCTCCGCATTTAAAAGGTCTAATTTTCTTGCTGGTGCTGAAACACCTGCATATCCATTATAATTAACGCTCAACTTTCCTGATTGCCCCTTTTTTGTTGTGATTAAAATAACACCGGTAGCTGCTCTGGCACCATATATTGCTTGAGAAGCTGCATCTTTCAGGACTTCCACAGAAGCAATATCGGATTGATTTAAATAACCAATTCCGCCTGCGTCTACAACAACGCCATCAACTACCCAAAGTGGCTCATTGTTACCAAAAGTAGTGATACCTCTAACACGAATTGTTGAAGAAGATCCTGGTTGTCCTGAATTTGCAGCAATAGTTAACCCAGACACACGACCTTGAAGTGATTGCTCAACTCGCGTAATTGGAAGGTCTTCTAATTCGCTTGCTTTTACACTGGAGATAGCGCCAGTCACTACACTTTTCTTTTGCGTTCCATATCCTACTACTACAATCTCATCTAATGCTTCAAGGTTTTCTTTTAATGTAATGACAATAGTGTTTCGTCCATTAACCGGTTCTTCAATTGTTGTAAAACCAATGTAGCTAATAACTAAAATACCATTTGATGGCGCTTCAATTTGAAAGTTACCATCAAAATCGGTAGTGGCACCCTTATAAGTGTCTTTTAACAATATAGTTACACCTGGTAAAGGCATGCCACCTTCGTCATTTACCGTACCCCGAACAATTATATCTTGAGCGTAGCTGTTAATGCAAAAAAGTAGCGATAGAAGACAGAATGCATGTAATTTGGTTAGTTTCATTCGTTATTGATTTAGATTATTTTATGTTAATTTTTGTTAAACTTCAAACAATTATAGCATGATATTTATTCATTTCATAATTATAATGCTTTACAAAAACACATCAACATTGGTTTTAATACTCTATAAAAACACATCAAATTTTTTTTAAACAATTGAATAATAATGTTTTAAATATTCTCAAATCTTTTATTTTAAAATCTTAAAAACACTACATCATATATAAAACTTATATTAGCATTTGAGATAACAAAATTTTAACAGTTGATAAAATGAGAATGAAAGCTATTTTTTTGATTTTTATTTTACTAAATCTATTTTCTGTAAAGGCTCAAGTTAAAGAGATTGGTCTACCAAAAATCAAGAACTACACAAAAGCAGAATATAAAAGCGGAACTCAAAATTGGAACATAGATCAAGATACTAATGGCAATGTTTACTTTGCCAACAATAATGGCCTTTTGCAATTTGATGGACTTTCTTGGGAATCCTATACAATCCCAAATTCAGTATCTGTTAGATCAGTGAAAGTTGATGAGTCAACTGGTAGGATTTTCGTTGGAGGATATAATGAGTTTGGATATTTTCAGCCTGACGAAAAAGGAAAGCTAGTTTATACATCTTTGTTCGATTCGCTGAAAAATTCTAAAAATAGTCTTACCGATTTTATATGGAAAATACATATTTACAAGGATGAAGTCATTTTTCAATCCTTTTTAAAGACCTATGTTTTTCAAAACAATCAAATAGAGATGATTGAGCCCGTTAGTAGGTTTCAGTTTTCATTTATGGTAGGTGATGAGCTTTATTTTCAAGACATCACTGCCGGAGTTTTGCAATATAGAGACGGGAAGTTGTTTTCTTTAAAAGGAACATCAGTGTTGAACGATGCCGAAATATGGGGAATGTTTTCCATTTCAAAAAACAAATTATTGATTGCAACATTAGAAAAGGGACTTTTCGTTTATGAAAATAATGAAGTTAAGCCTTGGAAAACGGAAGCAAGTAGTTTTATAGATAAAAATGGATCCTTGGGTGGGGCATCCTTGAAAGATAATTTGATTGTATTGAATTCCGTGCTTAATGGTGTGATAATTTGCGATTTAAAAGGAAATATCATCCAGCACATCGATCTTAAAAGAGGCTTGCAGAACAACACGGTTCTCTGTTCATTTATTGATAGTAAAAATGATCTTTGGTTGGGTTTGGATAATGGTATTTCTTTTGTCAATGAAAATTCCCCATTTACATTTTTCGATTCAAGTTATAACTTGAGCACTGTGTATGCTTCGGTGGTTCATAAAGGAGTTCTTTATGCTGCTACAAATCAGGGAGTGTTTTACCATGAACTGAATGGGTCTTTTTTGGATGATAATTTTAATTTGGTGGAAGGCACTACTTCACAATCTTGGAATATTCAAGTAATTGGTGATGAATTATTATGTGCCAATAATAATGGGGCATTGGTCATTGAAGGGAAGAAAATGGTCAAAATTTTAGATGATCAAGGTTACTATGCATTTAAGGAAATTCCATCGCACGACAACTTTTATATTGGTGCCAATTATGCTGGATTCGGGCTTTTCGAAAAGACAATTAGCGGATTAAAGTTTATAAGCTCCATTGAGGGTTTAGGTAAATCCTCAAACTTCTTTGAGATTGATGATACATTTGTCTGGATGAGAAGAGATGATATTCTATATCAAATGAAATTGTCCGATGACCTTAAAAGTTTTACATCTGTTAACACTATTACAAAAGTTGAGCCTTTCAATAATGGCATTAATAGCTTGCAAACTATTGATGGTCAGGTGTATTTTGAAAGCGATAATCATTTTTATATTTATAAAAGAGAATCAAATTCGTTTGTTGAAGATCTAAAATTCAGTAAACTGTTTGAAGCTATTCCAAAAGTGAATTCTTTAGTTGAAGATTCTAGAGGGAATCTATGGTATTCGTTTAATGAATCACTGGGAGTTTTTGTTAAAGACGAAAAGGGGAATTATAAAAATTCGCAAAGTATATTTTCCAACCTTACCGGATTTTTAGTGTATAACTACCTATCAATTAACACAGTTGATTCAAAAAACATATTCATTGGTTCGACAAATGGTTTGGTTCATTTTGATTCGGAGTTCCTGAATATGAAAAGCTCCAAGCCAAAAGTATTCATTCGGAATTTTGTGTTTGCCAATGATACCATTGTGCAAGGCCATTCAAGCCTTAAAGATGTTATGTATACGATGCCCTATGCTTCCAACAATGTCAAATTCACATTTTCCTCTCCTGAATTTGAAAATGCTGAAAACGTGACTTTTTCTTATCAACTAGAGCCGTTTGACAAAAGTTGGAGTCCCTGGGCTGATATTTCAATGAAAGAATATACCAATTTAAGGGAAGGCGATTATAAAATGAAGGTGAAAGTAAAGAATAGTTTTGGTGTCGAATCTGACGTCCGAACCCTAAACTTGTCAATTTCGCCACCGTGGTATAGGAGTTATGTGGCATATCTAGCATATGTATTATTAATAGGTTTAGCTATTTACATTGCGTCCATTATTATTAAATCGCGATACAGAAAAAAAGAATATTATAAAGTAATTGAACAGCGAAAAATCTATTTGGAAAAAGAGTCCAAAATTAGAAAAGAACAATATCTGCTAGAAAAGGAAATTGAGAAGTTGAAAAGAAACAAACTAAAAACAAAGTTACTTTCAAAAAATAAAGAGCTCGTAAATAATTCGTTGCAGGTTGTAAAAAAGAATGAGTCGTTAAACAGTATCATACAAAAACTCAAAAAAATGGAAGTCGATTCATTAAACGAGGAAACCAAAATTCAACTTGGGCAATTGAAGAAAAGCATTGTTAAAGAAATCAAAGACGACAATAGTTGGAAAGATTTAGAAAAGCACATAAAAAACGTACATTTCGAATTCTTAAAGCGACTCAAAGAAAAATATCCAACAATTTCGCCAAGAGAACTAGATTTGTCTACTTATTTACTTATTAATATGTCAACTAAAGAAATAGCAGAAGTTATGAATATCTCCAATAAAGGAGTGGAATTGGCCCGTTATAGGTTGCGAAGAAAATTGAAACTAAAAAGAAAAGAAAGCTTGACTGGTTTTTTGATGAATATTTGATAATGAGTAGTCTTAAATAAACCATACCTCTTAATTAATTTTCTTTGTCCTATGCTTGGCATTGAGGAAAATTTTAAATGTCATTCAATAGAGATTAAATAGGAATAACCTTCCATTCAAATATCGGCAATAAATCAATATGGTGTGGGGAAGGCTTAATAAGAAATGTTGAAGCTTTTTTTTATTCATTTTGATATGAAGTCATTTCAATTTGAACTGAATTGGATTGCTTCAGCAGAGTATTTCGAAGAATTCCCCGAATTTCAGATGTTTCCTTCTGTGGAATCAAAAATGGCTCCAAGTCATCCATATTGGTAATCTGCTCTGAAGTATCTACAAACCCATAACCACAATAGCTTCCGTTTTTAATCATGATGAAAGCTTCTTCATGGGTGCTGCGTCCTTTTTCCTTTAATATCACATTCTGATTGGAGTTCACCATATAATCAATGGACAAAGAGACACGTTCGTTATAATTGGTAATTGATTCTTTATTTTTGCAAACCCCTTTGCAATTGGTCAATTTAAAATGCGAACAGGTCCAAACGCTTTCCTGCAAATGGCAGTATTTTGGGCACAGTTCGAATTGCTCACAAATCTGTTCGAGATACAATCGGCAATCACGAATGCTGTGAAACACTTGTAAAGGATTTGGCGTCGCTTTGAGTGTATTGAAAGCCAAATGAACCAAGCCTTGTCTGTCCTCAAAACTGAACACAGCATACGGTTTTGGTACACGTTTCGCAGCTCGGTTATAAATAGGGAAATGATGTTTGATGGCGGCATCTTCCATCAATCGTGCGATGAGGTCACTTCCAGACAATTCAAAATCGATGTCTGCGGTTTCTCTACAAAGATTGAGTTCCTTTTCCTTTTTATCATAAAAATGCCCAAGAACTCGTTTTTTCAGATTGATGGCTTTGCCAACGTATATGATTTTTCCTTTTTTGTTTTTGAAATAATAAATCCCTGGCACGTTTGGAATGCTATTGAAGAGTTCGCTCGATAAATGGGCAGGTAAAGTCGCTTCTTTTGAACTTTTTTTGAGGAAATTGGCAAAAACAGTTTCTGAATTGGCATGTGCCAACAGTTTTTCAAAAAGTGTAACGGTAGCTTCCGCATCGCCTCTTGCGCGGTGTCTGTCGACTAACTCGATATCAAGTGAATGACATAATTTGCCCAAACTGTAAGAACGAAATCCTGAAAATAGTGTTCGGGATAATCGCACAGTGCATAACTTCCGTCGTGTAAAATTGATGTTGATGGCCTTAAATTCGTTACGAATTACATTGTAATCGAAATTGACATTGTGTGCCACGAAAATGCTGTCTTCAGTAATCGATATTATTTGTTCTGCAATTTCAGAAAATGTTGGAGCATTGGCCACCATGGCATTATCAATTCCGGTAAGTGCAGTAATGTAATCTGGAATCAGTGCTTCAGGATTCACTAGTGAAGTGAATTCATCCACAACGTTTTCACCATCATGCTTAAAAATGGAAATTTCCGTGATTTTATTGCCACGTCCAGTCGTTTCCACATCGATAATGGTATATGTAGGCTTGCTCTTTGCCATTTAAGCGATGTTTTGAACGGCTTCCAATTCCACTTTTAATTCTTGAAACATGCGCATGATACTGCTCATTTTCAGTTCCTTTTCATCATATTCCTGTGTGTTGATACAACAGGTGAATTCCCAAAGCTCCAAGACATTTTCAATCGGCACTTCGTAAGGTTGATAGACTTTATTATCGCTGCTTAATAGTAACGATTGTTTCTCTTCAGCTAAATTATAGACACGTTTATAAACTAAACCGTCTTCTTTGGTTAATATAATGTAGGTTCGTCCGCTTTTTACATCTAAAAGGTCTTCCACAAATTTCGCCACTACAAATGAACCATCTTTCACAGGTAGCATGGAGTCGCCTTTGATGGGAAATGCACGATGCGTTCCTGTCGGAAGGAAAGGGAGTTTGATTTTTTGGAGTTGCTCAATATATTCTGGGTCGTCATAACCTGATAAATAACCAGCAGATGCTGCCGTTGGGATAATTTCGATGAGGTCTTCATTGTTTTCATTCACCGTTACGGGAAACAGCACACGTTTATTGCCGATTTCAATAAACGAAGTGTCTTTTGCCAATCGTAAATCGTTCCTTACTAAAATATCGATAGGAATGTTGAAATAGTTGGATAAATCTATTAACCGGTCAATTGGCGGCTCCGAACGGCCTTCTTCGTATGAACCAATAATGGAACGCGACCAGCCTAACTCATCAGCAAAACGCTCTTGTGACAGTTCTTTTAAAGCTCTTAAGTGCTTAATGTTTGCTTGAATGTATTTCATTTTAACACTATTTGCTACAAATATAAGCAACATCGGCTACAAATAATAGCTAATTTTGTTAAAAATTGTTCATGTACCTGAATTGTCACACCTATTTTAGTTTACGATATGGCACCATCGAGCCAGAGCAACTGCTTGCCATCGCCTCGAAAAATGGTGTGCAAACCTTGGCATTGACGGATATCAATACGACAGCAGCTTGTTTGGAGTTTATGCGCGCGTCGTCCAATTACGAAATAAAACCTGTGCTGGGTGTCGACTTTCGGAATGGGGTTCAACAGCAGTTTATTTTGTTGGCCAAGAACAATAATGGATTTCAAAATATCAATGCTTATTTATCTGATTTTTTGCATAATTCTGAATTGAAAATACCTGAAACCGCACCTGAACTGGAGGATGTGTTTGTGATTTATCCTTATGTGCATAAAAAGGAATATCATTTGAAAGAATATGAGTTTATTGGTATCAGACCACAAGATTTGAACCATTTGAAATTTTCAAAATGGAATACGTTCAGAAGCAAATTGGTAGTGTTGCAAACGGTATCATTTCAGGATAAAAAGGATTTCAACATCCATCGATTGCTGCGCGCGATTGACAATAATACGCTGTTGAGCAAGCTCCCAAAAAGTGAGGAAGGCAAAGAAACCGCCCGGATGTTGCCTTATCAGGAATTGTGCAATCTGTATGAAGATTTTCCCGAACTTATAAAAAATACCTATGATGTTCTGGAGAATTGCTTCATCCAATTTGACTTTGAAAAACCGACTCCAAAAAATCAAAAATCACTTGTCGGTACTGAAGAAGAGGATTATCAAAAGTTGGAGAAACTGGCTTATGATGGTGTCGCTTATCGATATCCCAATTATGATGAAAAAGTCTTTAGTAGGATTGAAAAAGAACTTTCCATCATCAAGAAACAAGGATTTGTCTCTTATTTTTTGATTAATTGGCGAATTTTAGAATATGCCCGAAGCAAGGGCTATTTCTACGTGGGTCGCGGCAGTGGTGCCAACAGCATCGTGGCATATTTACTTCGGATTACAGATGTGGACCCTATCGAATTGGATTTGTATTTTGAACGGTTTATCAATGTGTTTCGGCAAAACCCACCCGATTTTGATATCGATTTTTCTTGGAAGGATAGGGATGACATTACGGATTTCATTTTCAAAACTTTTAAAAATACGGCACTACTTACGGTTTATAATACCTTTAAATTTAGGGCTGCGGTGCGAGAACTCGGAAAAGTTTTTGGGTTGCCAAAATCTGAAATGGACGTGCTCACTAGGGACAGATATGATGTCAATAGATTGGATAAACTTTCCCGTTTGGTTCTCAAATACAGCGCTTATATACAAGGTTTTCCAAATTATCTAGGGATTCATGCAGGTGGCATTATCATTTCAGAAAAACCAATCCATTATTATGGTGCGACGTTTTTGCCTCCGAAAGATTATCCGACGACGCAGTTTGATATGCATTTGGCGGAAGACATCGGACTCTACAAGTTTGATATTTTAAGCCAACGCGGACTCGGAAAAATCAAGGAAGCCACGGAGATTGTAGCTTATAACCATCCGCAGGAGCCGCCTATTGATATTCACGATATCAAGCGGTTTAAGGAAGATAAGAAAATCAAGCATCTGTTGCGAAACGCCAAAGCGATTGGCTGCTTTTATGTAGAATCGCCCGCAATGCGTATGCTGATGAAAAAATTGCAGGTCGATGATTATTTGGGGCTGGTTGCAGCGAGTTCTGTGATTCGTCCTGGGGTTGCCAAAAGTGGGATGATGCGCGAATATATACAACGATATCGTCATCCCGAACGTCGCAATGAAGCACATCCCGAACTTTTAAAAATAATGCCAGAGACCTTTGGTGTGATGGTTTACCAAGAGGACGTGATTAAAGTGGCACATTATTTTGCAGGTTTGGATTTGGGTGAAGCCGATATGATGCGTCGCGGCATGTCGGGGAAATTCCGTTCGCGTGACGAATTCAATAAGGTGAAGCAAAAGTTTTTTGACAATTGTGTAGAAATGGGCAAACCGTATGAATTGGTAGCCGATGTTTGGAGACAGACCGAAAGTTTCGCAGGCTATGCTTTTGCAAAAGGACATTCAGCCTCCTATGCTGTGGAAAGTTATCAAAGTTTGTTCTTAAAGGCTTATTTCCCGTTGGAATATATGGTGGCAACCATCAATAATTTCGGAGGATTTTATAGTACCGAATTGTATGTTCACGAAGCGAAAATGCAAGAAGGCATTATTGAACCACCTTGTGTCAACACGAGTTTTACGCAAGCGGTTATTCATGGAAAAACTATTTATTTAGGATTCATGTTTTTACAATCATTTGAATCAAAAGTGATTGACAAAATTGTTGGTGAACGTACTAAAAATGGATTGTTTCGGAGTTTAGATGATTTTATGGAACGTGTTCCTATTTCCATTGAACAATTATCAATTTTGATAAAAATCAACGCATTTCGATTCACAGGCATCCATAAACGCGAATTGCTATGGGAAGCGCACTTGAAAATCAGCAAACATCCCGTACAGGAACATGAAGTTACCTTGTTCAGAACCGAGCGTATCCATTTTAAAACTCCAGAATTGCCAAGCACAGATTTGGAAAATGCTTTTGATGAAATTGAATTGTTGGGATTCCCACTTTGCAATCCGTTTCATCTGTTGAGAAAGCGAAGCAACAATCCTCTACGTGCACAGCATTTGGAATCTTTGGAAGGAAAACTTGTCACTGTGGAAGGTTATTTGGTGACCACAAAAAACACCAAAACGTCCAATGGTGATTTGATGCATTTTGGAAATTTTCTTGATAGAGATGGTGATTTTGTGGATACGGTACATTTTCCGCCTGTGGCAGCACAATATCCATTTAGGGGAAAAGGCATTTACAGCATTACAGGAAAAGTAATGATTGAATTTGATTGTGTGAGTATTGAAGTCATCAGTATGGAGCATATGGCGATGATTGAAGACCCTAGATATGCGGAACAAAAAGCAACGGCATGATGTCATACGAAAGGTCAATTGTACATATGGACTTGGACACTTTTTTTGTTTCCTGTGAGCGCCGTGAAAATAGTGCGCTCAATGGCAAGCCCATACTTATTGGCGGTACAAGCGATAGAGGTGTGGTCGCATCCTGTAGTTACGAAGCCCGCAAGTTTGGTGTCCATTCTGCAATGCCAATGAGAATGGCCAAACAACTTTGTCCCGAGGCCATTGTACTTCGTGGCAATTCTGGGTTATATACAGACTATTCAGCAGAAGTTACTGACGTTATCAAGGAAAGTGTGCCTCTGTATGAGAAGACTTCCATTGACGAATTCTACATCGATTTGACTGGAATGGACAAGTTCTTTGGTTGCCACAAGCTTGCTTCTGAATTACGCCAACGCATTATCAGGGAAACAGGATTACCGATTTCGTTTGGGCTGTCCCTCAACAAAACGGTGTCTAAAATCGCTACGGGAGAAGCAAAACCCAATAATGAAATTCGAATTCTTGCGGGCACCGAAAAACCATTTTTGGCACCATTATCTGTCAAAAAAATCCCGATGGTTGGGAACGTGACTTATAAATCTTTGTGCGATTTGGGCATTAAGCAAATTAGGACCGTTCAGGAAATGCCCATGGAATTGATGTACAAGGTTTTGGGCAAAAATGGATTGACTATTTGGAACAAAGCCAACGGGATTGACAATTCCCCAGTTATCCAGTATCGTGAACGCAAATCCATTTCTACCGAACGCACTTTTGATAAGGACACGACCGATATTGCAATGCTAAAAGGGATTGTCATTGCCATGGCGGAAAATCTGGCGTATCAATTGCGACGAGGAAATAAATTGACGGCATGTGTGACTTTCAAGATTCGCTATTCCGATTTTCAGACCTATACACAGCAGCAGCATATTCCTTACAGTTCCATGGACCATAGCTTGATTCCAGTAGTTCTGAACCTGTTTGAAAAACTATACAACCGTCGTTTGTTGGTTCGTTTGGTAGGTGTAAGATTCAGTCATTTGGTGGAAGGTGGGCATCAGGTGAACCTGTTTGAAGATGATACTAAATTTTTAAACTTAAGCGACGCCATCGACCGAATGCGCGAACGTTATGGAGACAGAGCTGTCATCAGTGCTGCGGGAATGGAAGCAAAAACCATCAGCCGATGGAATCCGTTTACGGGTGAACCTCCGCCGTTATTGGCGAATAGACGTGCGTGATTTGGTTTAAATATATTTTGCAACAATACAGTTTCCTCGTACCTTTGAAGTTCCCAAATAATAAACTTATGCTCGACAACTTTTGGTTTAACGTGCAGTATGGAATGAACCATGTGTTGAATCTCAATGCCTATGACCATATCCTGTTTTTACTTGTGCTTGTGGTTCCTTATCTGTTTAAAGATTGGAAACGGATTTTATTGCTGATAACGATTTTTACGTTGGGACATTCATTGTCGTTGGTCATGGCGGTTTATGGTATTATTAAGGTCAATGCAAAATTGGTAGAATTTCTAATCCCACTAACTATTTTGATTGTTGCATTGTACAACGTTTTTACGGCTGGTAAAAAAGCCCCAAGTGAAAAGGTTGGAATTCTGTTTTTATCGACATTGTTTTTTGGATTGGTACACGGACTTGGTTTTGCAGGAGTGTTTTCAATGCATGTCAAAAAAGTTGAAGGAAAACTGATAGCATTGCTGGAACTGGCCTTGGGAATTGAAATAGGTCAAATGATCGTGGCGTTTATCGTGGTCTTTTTAGGGTTTTTATGCCAAACAGTTTTTAGGTTTTCAAAACGCGATTGGATAGTTGTTCTTTCGGCAGTTGTAGTTGGTTTAGTGATTCCGATGCTTATCCATAGCAATCTATTTACTTGATGGCCCGTAAGTTTTGGTAAAACTTTAACTCAAAAAATATATAATTTAAAATACGAACCTCCTATATTCGTTATGGATTTGCGTTAAGGATGGAAGCGGCATCCTTTTTTTGTCAGTTCGAGTGATTCCGATGGTAATCGGAATTGAATCGAGAACAAAAAAAGATATAGCGGACAGCCTGACCCTTTTGGGTAACGCCCAAACAATTAAAAATAGTTAATGCCAAAAAAGAAACAATTACGATACGATAAAGCATATTTAAGAATTGCGCAAGAATGGGGGAAACTATCGCATTGCAAGCGTAAACAAGTTGGAGCGATCATTGTAAAAGACCGAATGATTATCTCGGATGGATTTAATGGCACACCAACGGGCTTTGAAAATTATTGCGAGGATGATGAAGGTTATACCAAATGGTATGTGCTGCATGCAGAGGCCAACGCAATTTTAAAGGTAGCGTCTTCCACACAGTCGTGCAAAGGAGCAACACTTTATATCACCTTGTCACCCTGCAAGGAATGCAGTAAATTGATTCACCAAGCGGGAATTGTGCGTGTTGTATATCTGGAGGGTTATAAAGATGATTCTGGTTTGCAGTTTATGGAAAAGGCAGGTATCGAATTACAATTAATAGAAGACTTATTGTAGTATGAAGTTCAGTAAAAAATACATACCCCTTATTGTTGGTTTCGCGATTGCGATTGGGGTATTTATTGGAGGAAAATTAAACTTCTCCGACACTTCAGACCGTTTGTTTACATCCAATAGCAAAAAGGATAAACTCAACAGACTTATCGATTATATCGATTATGAATATGTGGACGATGTCAACACCGACAGTATCGTAGATGTGACTGTTAATGGTATTCTTAACAATCTTGACCCACACTCAACGTATATTCCTAAAAGTGAATTGCAACGTGTAACCGAAAACATGAAAGGGGATTTTGTGGGTATTGGTGTCAGTTTTTACACATATAAAGATACAATTGCAATCATCCGCCCTGTGGAAGGTGGACCAAGTGAAAAAGCAGGGATTAAAAGCGGTGACAGAATTATCATGGCAGATGGTGATTCTATTTTTGGAAGAACGTTGAGCAATGATGATATCATCCAAAAACTGAAGGGCGAAAAAGACACTAAAATCAGGCTCAAAGTATATCGTAGAGGTGAAGATAAATTACTTGATTTTACCGTAAAGCGCAGCGATATTCCAATCAATAGCGTCGATGCAGCTTATATGCTGACACCGGAATTGGGTTACATAAAGGTCAACCGATTTGCAGAATCGACTTATAAAGAATTTAAAAACGCGCTTGATAGACTGCAAGATGAAGGTGCCACCAAATTGGCTTTGGATTTGCGGGATAATCCTGGTGGATTTTTGGCCATTGCTGAACAAATTGTGGATGAATTTTTAGAAGACGATAAGCTGATTCTGTTTACCAAAAACAAATCTGGTAAGATTGAAAAAAGCTATGCCACCAAAAAAGGGGATTTCGAAGAAGGAGAGGTGTTCATTATGATTAACGAGAACTCGGCATCTGCAAGTGAGATTGTGGCCGGTGCATTGCAAGACAATGATAAAGGGATTATCGTTGGTCGCCGCAGTTATGGCAAAGGGTTGGTGCAACGTGAAATGGCACTTGGAGATGGCAGCGCAGTCCGATTGACGGTCTCTAGGTACTACACGCCTACAGGGCGATCCATACAACGACCTTATGAAAATGGCAAAAGCGAAGATTATTACAATGACTACTATAAACGTTTGAGCAGTCATGAATTGGATGACGAATCCAACATTAAAGTCGCGGACTCCTTAAAATTTAAAACGCCAAAGGGAAAAGTTGTTTATGGAGGCGGAGGTATCATTCCAGATATTTTTGTGCCATTGGATGCAAATATTCAAAATGAAACCATCAACTATATTCAAAATAGAGGTTACATCAGTTATTTTGTGTTTGAGGAATTGGACAAGGACAGAGATGCTTTTAAAGGTGTTTCAAGAAGGGATTTCGTCAATAATTTTGAAGTGAGCGATGATATTGTAGTTCGTTTTCAAGATTATTTAAGTCAAAAGGAACGCGTGCAAATCACGTTTGTAGCTTACAACGCTGAAATGAAGCAATTGATTAAAGCCTCATTGGCAGATCAATTGTTTGGTCACGATGCCTATGAAGAAATCATGAATTCTACAGATGATATGATTGAGGAGGTTATTAAGTTGAGTAAAGGGGAATAGCTCAAATCTTATCATGCACATGGCTATCGATGCCGCCATTCCAAAGTGTCAGAATATCGGTCGCTACTTGTGCACCACTTCCTGAAGCAATGGCGAACTGACTTCTCCAACCGGCTAAAGTCCCGGCGACATAAAGTCCATTCTCGATAAGATGATTTTCATTTTTTAACCAAATGCGTTCCTTTGCGGCAACAGCCCTTGGATGAGGTTCGATGTAAGTTTCCAAACCTTTTATGTTCAAAAGATTGGTATAACCAACAGCTACAACCACAAGTTTGGATGCATATATAGACTTATTCGTGATAATCTTGAATCCTTCATCGGTTTTAAGGATTTCTGTTACTTTTTCACCATCAATTTGAACTACATGAGGATATAGTTCTTTTAATTGTGCTGTTCCATTGTCCAAAATTGATTGTCCAGTAGTTCCGGGAGGCAACCCCAATGCATTATTAAACAAAGCTGTTTGCAAATGCGATGTTCTTTGATGAACGATGATGCCTATTTTTTTGTCTGTAGCAAAAGATTTTTCTTTTGCAGAACCAAGAATTAAAGCACAAGACAAGCCAGCGGCACCACCACCGATGATAAGGGCGTCAAACATCAATTTTTTTGTTTTGAAAGTTCCTCAATGCGTTTTGAAGTCCTTAAAATCTGTAATAAAATAATGGCACATAAAGATGCTAAAATCATAATGATTGCAGTCATGCTATCCCCTACAAAAAGTGCGTCAAAGTTAAGTTTAGTGGCATTATAAACGATGAGAACCAATGCAAGTATGGATAGTATGATAGTTGTAATTTTCATATCAAATCTGTTTATGCTAGTTCAAACAACGCTTTGATATTGTGCGCAAACAATTTTACTGCAATCGCCAATAAAATGACTCCAAACACTTTACGAATAATGCTGATGCCATTTGGTCCCAAAAATCGTTCAATCCTAGCGGATGTTTTCAGAACTATAAAGATAATGATAACATTGAAAATAATGGCAACGATAATATTTTCTGGTCTAAATTCTGCTCTCAAAGACAATAAGGTTGTTAAACTTCCAGGGCCGGCAATCAAAGGAAACGCCAGTGGAAATACCGAAGCCGTTGACAAATCGTTCTCTTCATGCTTGTAAAGCGTGATGCCAAGTATCATTTCCAAGGCAATAAAAAATAATATAAAAGCACCGGCCACTGCAAAAGAATTGACACCAATACCAATGAGTGACAAGATATTCTGCCCCAAAAAGAGAAACAGTATCATAATCACACCTGCAATAATGGAGGCTTTTTCGCTCTGGATGTGTCCCACTTTTTTTCGCAAATCGATGATAATAGGAATGTTACCTACAATATCTATCACTGCAAAAAGAACCATAAAAGCCGTAAAAATCTCTTTAAAATTGAGTTGCATAGCGTAATGCTTTAATTTTTTTGCAAAAGTAGGTCATTAATCCACATGTTAAGCGTTAATAAACAGTTAACTTTAAGTATTTTTGCCCTATGTTTCAATTAGGAAAAACCATTGTATCGGAAGATATTATCAAAAAGGATTTTGTTTGCAATCTATCCGCTTGCAAAGGAGCTTGCTGTGTGGATGGCGACGCGGGTGCGCCATTGGAATTTGAGGAAACAAAAATTCTTGAATCTATTTATCCTAAAGTAAAACCTTTTCTTCGCAAGGAAGGCATTGCAGCGATTGAAGTCCAAGGCAAATTTACTACCAATGATTTTGGAGAACACGAAACGACCTTAATAGATGGTGCAGATTGTGCTTATGTGTTTTTTGATAAAAAGGGAACAGCCCTATGTGCCATTGAAGAGGCTTACAACCAAGGTGTCATCGATTGGAAAAAACCAGTTTCTTGCCATTTATATCCTGTAAGAGTTAAAGATTACACCGAATTTTCTGCAGTCAATTACCATAAATGGGAGATTTGTGATGACGCGTGTACCCTTGGCAAAGAACTACAAGTGCCAATCTATAAGTTTGTAAAACAGGCCTTGGTTCGCAAATTTGGTGAAGATTGGTATATGGAATTGGAGAAAATCGCTGAAAAAAGCAGATAATGAGTTTTTGAAACCCGGATTTTTGATTAAGCGATTTTTAAAACGTTGGAACGAATAGGGATATCTACAATCACTCTTGTGCCTTCCGCCTTTCCATTTGCATCATATAAATCTTCAATGCTGATTTTGTAATCATTGGTAAAACCTTTTGAGAAATTGGCTAAACGGGCTTTCGTGATGGCAATACCAACCGATTTTCGTTTTAAGATTTTATTGTTGTTGATTCTGCTCGATTCTTTTCTCCCCACCCCATTATCAGTGATGGTAATGGTGATATAATCTTCAGAAGGCTTTGTGACATTCAATGTGATTTCCTTATTGTTTTCCTTTGAGGATAGTCCATGCCAAAGAGCATTTTCTAAAAATGGCTGTAAAATAAGGGACGGAACTCTAATATTGGAAGTGTTGATAGACTTGTCCACCTCAACCTGAAAGTCTATTTCATTGGAAAACCGAATGTTCTCGATATTCATGTACAATTTCATTGTGTCAAGCTCGTCTTCTAAAGTCATTTCTTTTTCGGTGGATGCAATCAATATTTTTCGGATGAGCTTTGAAAACTTATTGAGATAGTAAACCGCATTTTCCTTTTCATTATTGATGATGTACAGCTTAATGGAGTTGAGCGAGTTGAAGATAAAATGGGGATTCATTTGACTTCGTAACATATCCTGTTCCAAGGTTAGAATCTGTTTTTCCTGTTTTAGTTGCTGATTTCTGTTAAACGCAATTACCAATCCAGCGATTACCAAAAGGCCCAATAGTGTGAACCAGAATATCTTTTGATTGCGTTCCAATTTTGATTTTACGATTTCATTTTCACTGGCCAGGGCTTTAATCTCATTGTTTTTTGCCTCATTTTCATATTGGATGATAATATCACTTACATATTGCATATTGCGCTCATTGAAAATTGTTTTTTCCAATTCAATGGCATTTTTGTAGTAAAACATCGCGTCTTTGTAATTGCCTGTTTTAGTATATAGTTCCGATAATTTTGAACTTGCCTCCACAATTGCAGATTTGAGGCTGTAATTTTCTGCAACTGTCAATCCTTTTTTAAGATTTTCTTCTGCCGATTTTAATAACCCCATTTCCATTTGTGCCCATCCGAGATTGATATATGAAGATGAAATATAAAATTGATCGTTCAGATTGATGGCTTTTTTCAGTCCTTCTTCAATGATGATTTTGGCATCTGTATATTTTTTTTGTTTGATATAAACCTGTCCAATGCTATTGTAGCAAATAACTCGTCCAACTTCAGAGTCGATTTGGTTATTATAATCTAACGAACGTTTGTAATTTTTGAGAGCCAAATCCAATTTACCCAAGGCTTCATCTGCATAACCTAAATTTTGATAATTGATTGCCAGTCCCAGACGATTATTAAATTCCTTTTCAATACTTAACGACTTCTCAAACTCCTTAATGGCCAAATCAAACTGTTTTAAGGTCATATATATGTTTCCCATGCTATTTTGGGAAACAGCGATACTGGCTTTCAGAGTTTTTGAGGGGTTTTCTACTCTATTGGCAATCTCAAGCGCTTTTTTATGATAGTCTAAAGCGGGTTTTATGATATCCATCCGTCTATATATAACACCAATCATGTTCAGACTAATGACTTCCAATTCGGTATTGTTAGCCAATTCAGAAATCTCGTAGGCTTTTTGGTGAGCCTCTAAAGCCTTCTCATAATGCGAAATATTTCTGTAGATAATACCCAAAGAATTCAGGGCATACGCCTCTGCTTCACCATATTTAATTGACTTTGCCTTGTACTCAAGGTCTTTCATTTTCAAACTATCTTCTTTAAACTCGGTAAAAAGTGAATCAATGGTCTTATAAGATTTGGGTTTCACTTTAACAATATAATTTAGAGTGTTCTCAAAGACTGAATCTTTTGAAGTTTGAGTGTAACTATAATATGAATGTGTTGATATCAAAAAAATAACGCACAAAAAAGAAGTGCATCGTATAGATGTTGCTATTTTAGGGAGTAAATGGTACATAAATCGCTATAACTTTTCTAAAAAGTCTGATTTTCGTTGCCTCGCTACAGGAATTTTATGATTGGATTCCATGACAACGTATCCTTCGTTTTTTATAAATTCTTTTATTTTGTTAAGGTTAATGATATACGAGTTGTGAATCCTAAAAAAATAGTGTTCTGGTAATATATCGTTAACTTCCTTTAATTTTTTTGTAATCAATATTTTTTGACCTTCGGTGGTAACTATCGTACTGTAATTGCCATCAGATTCTACAAACAAAATATCATCGATGTTTAAGAAAATCAATTTGCCATCGGTATTGATTGTGATTTTTTTCTGCTCATGTCTGGCATTGAAATTTGACAACGCCTCTTCAAACTTTGAAGAATTAAAAATTTTTGTATTGTACTTTTTTATCTTTTTAATTGTGTCATCCAAGTCATCAGAATCAATCGGTTTCAATAGATAATCAATAGCTTCGTGCTTTAATGCTTTAATGGCAAATTCATTATATGCTGTGGTAATGACAACGGCAAAATTTTTATTCTCCAGCTTTCCCAAAAACTGAAATCCATCCATCGTTGGCATTTGGATATCCAGAAACAAGCAGTCGGGCGTATTATAGTTAAGATAATCAATTGCATCTTCAGGATTTGAAAATGTTTTAATGACCTCAATCTCATCACTAAAATGAGTTAGCTCCCAAGATAAACTTTGGATAGCTTTTGGTTCGTCATCGACTATAACTGCTTTGATCATAAAGATAAAGATAATAATATATGTAAATGTAATGCATTACAATTGTGTAATTAGTCGCTTTTTCTGTGTATTGGGTTGTATTTAAATGATTGTTAAACTATTATTTATATTTAAATCTGCAAACAAAAATTTTCAAGATTTTTTTAATTACCAACTATACAGTTTTTGTTACCAACTATACAAATATGTGTTTTGGTAAGAATTTATTTATGGATATTTGACAAAGATTTTAATTCATCAACCAAAAAATACAGTACAGAGTGATCGTGGGGATTCACTTTAAATTTGATTAAATGCTATTAATCAATCAAAAAAAGTCAGGAGTTAAACCCTGACTTTTTTACAATATTAAAATCGAACTATATTCTTTATCAATTAGTTTTAGTTAGTTAATTATTGGGTTAAAAAAGAGAGTTTGTTGGCTCTCTTTTTTTATTGGGACTAATTGACTCTAAAATTATAAAAAATAAGGTTTTTTCAAAAGCAAACTATCCTTAGTTTACAGGCGTTGCGGTAATTTATAAATATTTAAATTATTGAATATTAACGATTTATAATTTCTATCCCAAAAACGCTCGTAACTCCGATAAACACTGCGTTGTTAAAAACTTGTTAACATTGTTTATAAAAATGCCATTGATTTTCGACCACATTTTTGAATCTTTGTTAGTCCCAAATCGTACCATTTTTTTATACAATTTATCCAAATAAAAACAAATTAATAATGTCTCAATTTACAGAACCAATACTTCAAGAAAACAAAGATCGCTTTGTCATTTTTCCAATCCAACATCATGATATTTGGGAATGGTACAAGAAATCGGAGGCAAGTTTTTGGACTGCTGAAGAAATTGATTTACATCAAGATTTGACAGATTGGAAAAACAAATTGAATGATGACGAGCGTTATTTCATCAAGCATATCTTGGCGTTTTTCGCTGCAAGTGACGGAATTGTAAACGAGAATTTGGCGGAGAATTTTGTCAATGAAGTTCAGTATAGCGAAGCAAAATTTTTCTATGGTTTCCAGATTATGATGGAAAATATCCATAGTGAAACGTATTCGTTATTGATTGATACCTATGTGAAGGATGAAGAGGAAAAGGATAAGCTGTTCAATGCGCTTGAAAATTTCCCGGCCATCAAGAAAAAAGCCGATTGGGCTTTGAAATGGATTGAATCCGATTCATTTGCAGAACGTTTAATTGCGTTTGCAGCCGTAGAAGGTATTTTCTTTTCCGGTGCTTTCTGTTCAATTTTTTGGTTGAAAAAGCGAGGTCTGATGCCTGGGTTGACCTTTTCAAACGAATTGATTTCGCGTGATGAAGGAGTGCATTGTGATTTTGCTGTACACCTGCACAATAATCACTTGGTAAATAAAGTTCCTAAAGAGCGTATCCGTGAGATTCTAGTGGATGCCTTGGATATTGAAAGAGAATTCATCACAGAATCCTTACCAGCCAGTTTGATTGGAATGAACGCCAATTTAATGGCACAATATTTAGAATTCGTTACCGACAGATTGTTACAAGAGCTGGATTGCGAAAAAGAATACAATACAGCCAATCCATTTGATTTTATGGATATGATTTCCCTTCAAGGGAAAACCAATTTCTTTGAAAAAAGAGTTTCAGAATACCAAAAAGCAGGTGTTCTTAACAAAGAAGAAGAAAAAGACAAGTTCAATTTTGATGCTGATTTTTAATAACGAATTCTTCGTTGGTTTGAATCGTTATTGTATCAGATACGAATAAAATTAATTAATCTAAACATTTTGATTTTTAAGTAGTTGTTGGTTTTCCGAAGTTTCGGAAGCGACCTTATTAACTTTTAAAATCAAAGAACAACCAACTAAATAATAACCCTATTTTCTGAAATGGTGTATTCAGAAAAGCTAAAAAAAGTGTAAAGAATTATGTATGTAGTTAAAAGAGATGGCCATCGAGAGCCAATGATGTTCGACAAAATCACTGCAAGAGTGAGAAAATTGTGTTATGGTCTTAATGAGCTTGTAGATCCAGTAAAGGTGGCAATGCGTGTTATAGAAGGTTTGTATGATGGTGTGACCACTAGCGAATTGGATAATTTGGCGGCAGAAATTGCAGCAACAATGACTACTGCACATCCAGATTACGCACGTTTGGCAGCTCGAATTTCAGTTTCTAACTTACATAAAAACACCAAAAAATCTTTCAGTGAAGTGATGGAAGATTTGTATCTATATGTCAATCCTCGTACGGGCAAAAAAGCACCATTATTGGCTGATGATGTGTATGAGGTCATCATGAAAAATAGAGAAAAGCTAGATTCAACAATTATATATAACCGTGATTTTGGGTACGATTATTTTGGATTCAAAACCTTGGAGCGTTCCTATTTATTGAAGTTAAATGGTGTAATAGCTGAGCGGCCACAACACATGTTGATGAGAGTTGCTGTCGGTATTCATTTAAATGATTTGGATGCTGCGATTGAGACCTATGAGTTGATGTCCAAAAAATACTTTACACACGCTACACCAACACTTTTTAACGCTGGGACACCAAAACCACAGATGTCATCTTGTTTTTTATTGACTATGAAAGATGACAGCATTGATGGGATTTATGATACTTTGAAAAACACCGCAAAAATCTCACAATCTGCCGGTGGAATAGGTTTGTCTATCCATAACATTCGCGCTACGGGAAGTTATATTGCCGGAACCAACGGTACTTCCAATGGGATTGTCCCAATGTTACAGGTATTTAACGACACCGCACGTTATGTAGACCAGGGAGGTGGAAAACGTAAAGGTAGTTTTGCCATTTATATGGAAACTTGGCATGCCGATATTTTTGATTTCTTGGATTTGAAGAAAAATCACGGAAAAGAGGAAATGCGAGCTAGAGATTTGTTCTACGCGATGTGGATTTCTGATTTGTTCATGAAACGTGTACAGGAAGATGGGCCATGGACCTTGATGTGTCCTAACGAATGTGCTGGTTTGTGTGATGTACACAGTGAAGAATTTGAAGCGTTATACACCAAATACGAATCTGAAGGAAAAGGTCGTAAAACTATCAAGGCGCGCGAACTTTGGGAGAAAATTTTGGAATCCCAAATTGAAACCGGCACACCTTACATGCTGTACAAAGATGCAGCCAACCGTAAATCCAACCAAAAGAATTTGGGAACTATCCGTTCATCAAATCTTTGTACGGAAATCATGGAGTACACATCTCCAGACGAAATTGCGGTGTGTAACTTGGCATCCATTGCGTTGCCAATGTTTGTAAAAAATGGTGAATTTGACCATAAAGAACTGTTTAGAATCACCAAGCGTGTGACTAAAAACTTGAATAAAGTCATAGATAGAAATTACTATCCAGTGATTGAAGCAGAAAATTCCAATTTCCGGCATAGACCAATCGGGTTGGGAGTTCAAGGTTTGGCTGACACGTTTATCATGTTGAGAATGCCTTTCACCAGTGATGAAGCTAAAAAATTGAATCAGGATATTTTTGAAACGCTTTACTATGCTGCGGTTACGGCAAGTATGGAAGAAGCTCAAAAGGATGGTCCTTACCAAACTTATAAAGGCTCACCCATCAGTGAAGGAGAATTCCAACATAACATGTGGGGAATAAAAGATGAAGAATTAAGTGGTAATTGGGATTGGAAAAAACTTCGTAAAGAAGTGAAAAAACATGGTGTTCGAAACTCCCTTTTGGTGGCGCCAATGCCTACAGCCAGTACATCCCAAATTCTTGGTAACAACGAATGTTTTGAGCCATATACCTCCAATATTTACACCCGACGTGTATTATCTGGTGAGTTTATTGTGGTCAACAAACATTTATTGGAAGATTTGGTGGAATTGGGTCTGTGGAATGAAGGTGTAAAGCAGGAAATAATGAGAGCGAATGGTTCCGTTCAAAATATCGACATCATACCTCAAGACATCAAGGAACTGTACAAAACTGTTTGGGAGTTGAGCATGAAAGATATCATCGACATGTCGCGTCATAGAGGTTACTTCATTGACCAATCACAATCGCTAAACCTGTTTATGGAAGGTGCAACTATGGCGAAATTAACTTCTATGCATTTCTACGCTTGGAAAAGTGGCTTAAAAACAGGAATGTACTATTTAAGAACAAAAAGTGCTGTGGACGCCATTAAGTTTACGCTTGACAATACCAAAAAACAAGAACCAGTTGCAGAAGTTACAGAAGTAGTGGAAGTGGATGAAACGATTCTTGCAAAACAAAACCAAGCTGCCAAAACAGCTGCAAAATTTGCAAAGGAGAATATTGAGGTGCAACCTATGACAGCTGAAGAAATGAAAGCTTTAATAGCCCAATCTAAAGAGGCGGAAGGAGATGATTGCTTGATGTGCGGGTCTTAATCAGAAGTTATTTAAGTGTTAATGTAAAAAAAGCCAACTCGAAAGAGTTGGCTTTTTTTTAATGGTTATAATATTTTATTTAGTCTTCCTTATTTCCATCGGCACTGATCCTTGCAGGTTCTACAGAGCTGTCATGTGCATTGTAATATTCTTCCAGAAGATTCATAGTTGCATTTAATAGGTCTTTAGTTTCCAATAACAAACTGAAATAAAGTGTTGTATTCTTTGGACTCGATTCTTCACTACGCGTTCTCTCCACTTGTTTTTGAATTTTGTCGGTGACTAAAGTTATGATTTCTTTTCTTCTTCCTAAAATGACACCAATTTCTTCAAATGAATTTGTCTCAAAAGCATTTCTCGTATTATTGAAAAACCGCTCAAAACGCTCATCAACCTCTTTTAGTTCCTTTATTTGGCTAAATTTTAATTTTTTATGATTGTTGTTAATGTGCTTATAACTTATTTTGGAAATATATTCTAAAGATTGCGCCATGTCCTGAAGATATCCTACAACATTTAGATAGAAATTGCTGGCCTCAACACTTGGTTCTTCTAAATTTTTTATGAAATAAAAAACATTGTCATTTAATTCATCAATTTCTTTAGATAGTTTATCGATATTCTTTTTATTCTTTTTTAGAGATGATAAGTTTTGCGTTGCCAATCCATTGATTGCACTTGTATATATTTTATTGCCACGTTTTACAACATTGGCTATATTTTTAGCACTTTCTATAATAACTCCTTGAGTAGAACTGCTTTCTGCCTTTTGTATACTATCGGCTTCTTTAATTTTTAAAGACTGCTTTCTATGCGATATAAAGTTTTTGATTAATAACAAGATGGCAAAAATCAATAGACCTGTTAAAGCATAACCTCTTCCATAATATAAGATTATGGCCATTATTGCAGCAGCTACAAATGCACTTAACGCTGTAAAAAACCATCCTCCAATAACATTAAGCACTCCAGCAACTCTATAAACAGCACTCTCGCTGCCCCAAGCTCTATCCGCTAGTGAAGAACCCATTGCAACCATGAAGGTTACATAAGTGGTTGATAAAGGAAGCTTCATAGATGTTGCCATAGAAATAAGAACACTTGCTACCATTAAGTTTACCGCCGCTCTTACTAAATCGAAAGCAGGTAAATCTTCTTTTTTATCTAATGATATGGTGACAAGCGGTTTCACAAATTGCTTATTAATTTTTTCATTAATAGAATTTGGCAAAATATAGGTAAGGCTAGCTCCTATAGCTGCCGTTCCTCGCACAATGCTTCGAGACAAGAAATTGGGCTCAAAACGTTCCTTAACTTCTTCTTGTCTTGATAAATCAACAGATGTTTTTACTACCGCTCTAGCTTTGCTTGAAAACCACAATGTTAAAACCATAATTAAACCGGCAATGAGTAGAAGTAGAGGTTTGGTCTGTATTTGTTCTGCGAGTATTTCCATACTATAAGAAGAAGGAGAAACCCCACTTACTGACCAAGCTTCCCAAGAATTATAGGCTGCAATTGGCACACCTATAAAATTGACCAAATCGTTTCCGGCGAACGCCATTGCAAGAGCAAATGTACCAATGACAATAATTAAGGTGTATATATTTATTTTGAAAACTTTAATAAGTATGTAGGAAATTAGAGTCCAAAAAACAAAGCCTCCAAATATTAGCAAATAAGTGTCTGCGGTAATAACATCCATTACATCAGAACTCATAAAAGATGCGCTTTTTAAGCCTTTTATAAGTATAAAATACATAATTGAAGTTACCGCAATTCCACTAAAAACGGCGCCATACCAAGATGGTTTTTTATCATAATTAAAGGTTAACAATATTCGAGAAACAAATTGCACCAATGCTCCAACCGAAAACGCGATTACAACCGAGAGCAGTATCCCCACAATTATTTCTATTGCTTTTTCATTATTGATGTATTGACCCAAATCCAAGATATCTTGAGCATCGTTATGTGAAATTTTTAACAACGCTACGCAGACAGCCGCTCCTAAAAGCTCAAAAACTATAGAAACAGTCGTCGAGGTCGGTAAACCAAGCGTATTAAAAAAATCGAGAAGAAGAATATCCGTTATCATGACGGCGGTAAAAATGATCATGATTTCATCAAACATAAATTTATCAGGGTTGAAAATACCTTTTCGGGCAACTTCCATCATTCCACTAGAAGACATTGCTCCCAACGCAACACCAAGGCTTGCTACAATTATTACCGTTTTGAATGATACTGCTTTAGAGCCTATGGCAGAATTAAGAAAATTAACTGCGTCATTACTAACTCCAACAACCAGGTCTGCAACGGCTAAAAAACCAAGAGCGACCAGCATGTAGATATATATGTTTTCCATTAAAAAAGTAGATCTATCTAGATGGCAAATTTCATCTTTTAAATTGAACGTAATGTTACCTAAATGTTATGTTCTATTTAAAGAATTGAGTTCATAATGCAATTTATTAAGAGTTTTTATTTATAAACAAGCAGTTTTTTCATACGCCAATGTTAAATCTTCATTTATTAAATAACTGAAAATCAATTAAATAAATTTTTAATGTTATCTTAATGTTATGTAAATGTTTTATTAGTGTAAATATTTTTATATATTTGTTAAGCGAACATTAATTAAAACCCAAATAAATAACATGAAAAATATATTTCTATTAGTTGCATTACTATTAACTGGTTATGGTTTTGCACAAGACAAAAAAGTTCAGACCGAAAATCAAGGTGACCTGATCAAAGCTACTTATTTTTATGATAACGGCGCTATTGAACAAGAAGGAACCTATAACCAAGATGGCAAACTTCATGGAGAATGGATTAGTTATGACCTCGATGGAAAAAAATTGGCTTTGGGTAATTATGAAAACGGAAAAAAAGTAGGAAAATGGTTTTTTTGGCAAGGTGAAGTGCTTAAAGAAGTAGATTATCAAAACTCAAAAATCACTAGTGTTAATGAATGGAAGAGTTCGACTTCAGTGGCAGTTAGAAATTAGAAGCCATAACATAATAAAATAAAAAAGCTCCTAAACTATTTAGGAGCTTTTCTTTTTGTAAAAAAAATCAATTTAAAACTTATAAGTATAACCTAGTGAAAATTCTGTACCAGGACTTCTCAAAGAAAAGATTTGGTCTTGTGCACCATAAGATTCATAAAAACTCTCTCTATCGTCTCCTAAAATATTGGATACCTTAAGATCTATTGAAGACTTCTGGTTTTCTCCAAAGGATTTGTTTAAAGTAAAATTCAAACTATTGAAAGGCTGTGTATAAACATCTGGTACAATACCAGACCCTACAACTTCCAAAGTCTTTCCTTGTACATTATAAAACAAGCCAGTTTGCAAACCAATATCTTCATTGTTATAATCAAGCCCAACATTAATTAGGTATGGTGATTGTCCTTGTAAATCCCGTTCTCTGTCAATGGTCTCGCCAGTTCTAGCGGCTAAAACTCTTCTGTCGTATTCACTGTCAGCCATGGTAAGAGCAGATTTTATATAAGAAACGTTTGCATTCACTTTCAACTTGTCAAGACCTTCGGTAATAAAACCCAATTTTTGTCTAAATTCGAACTCTATTCCATACACATTAGCATCACCTAAATTGGCAGGAGTTAACTGTGTAGCAGAACTCGCAAAGAAGGTGATTTCAAGTGGATCCTTAAAATCTTTATAAAAACCACTCAATGCAATCATTTGTCCTTCTTCACCAAAACGTTCAAAACGAAGATCGAAGTTATTGATGTAAGTAGGAACTAAATCCAATGTTCCGATAAACAATCTGTTGGTAATTGGATCAAAGATTTCAGCATTTGATTGTTCCTTAAATGAAGGTCTTGCGGTAGTTCGAGAATAGGAACCTCTTATGTTGATTTTCTCCGTAGCAGAGTAAATAACATTGGCTGAAGGAAACAAATCATGATTATCCAAAACTTTTAAATGATCGAATTCGCGATTCCCATCACTATCATAATAACTAGTATAGTAAGATTTATACAATTCTGCTCGCAATCCTAAAACTGCCTTTAATTTTTCACTCAAATTGAACTCATTCGAAATGTAAGTGGCATACGTTTGATTTTCTCCTTCATAGGCGTTGTCAGAGTTGAATCGATCACCAAAAGTGATTATGGTGCCATTTTGTGAATCTCGTGTCCAAAGATTATTTGTAGCCAATAAATTATCCACATTTCCGTCAGCGATATAAGAACCATCGCCAACAATTTGAAACGTAAAGGCATCAATATTAAAATCTCTGTACTTATACACATAACTTGTTCCGAACTTAAGCTGGGATGTTCTATTGAAAAGCGTGTATTTTTTCTTAAAGTCAAATTTTGCTGCCCAATTTTCTTCCACCAACGATCTCCAAAGTTGAATAGGGAAAGTTGATGCGCTTGGACTGATAAAGAAGTCACCGTTATCGGCTTGCTGCAATGGAGTGATTCTATGATCTTTGTCATATACTTTTGCAAAAGTCGGAGAGAGTTTCCATTCAAAGCCCCAAGCGTTTTCATTATTGCTCAATCTATGGTCACCTGTTAACAATAGGTTTGTCACAGAGCGTTCGGTATATGTCAAAGCATTCTTGTTTAAAGGCTCAAGAGCATCACCAGCTGTGTTAGATTGCGAAATGGTTTGATTGAATACACCTGCCGTAGATTCTCCATTTTGTATATGAAGAAGGTTAACTTTATATTTGGATTTGTCTGTTTTATAAACGATACCTGCCAATCCATTTAAAATGACATTGTTGATACCTTCAGAACCTCTAGAATCTAAAGTCAAACCCAATTCGTTGGTATTCGGGTTGCTANNAAGGTTCCAGGGATTGGTTGATATCTATGGATTGGGAGATTTCTCGTGCCATCGTCATATCCCAAAATATCGGTATCACTTCCTGTATAAGACAAATAATTTTTATTGAAATGCATATCCGGATTATATCCCATGCCAAGCGATATAGTTGCTTCGGCTTTTGTTGGAAAATCCTTGGTTACGATATCTACCACACCTCCAGTGAAATCTGCTGGATATTCTGCCGCCGCAGATTTTATGACGATAACATTATCCAAAATATTGGTAGGAAAAAGATCCATTTGAACCGTATTTCTATCTGGGTCTAACCCTGGGATGTCGATACCGTTTAATATGGATTTGGTGTAACGATCTCCAAGTCCTCTGACGTAAACATATTTACCTCCCGCAATGGAAACTCCTGGAACGCCTTTAACCGCAGCAGCCAAATCACTGGCGCCAGAACTTTTAATGCTTTGTGCCGATAATCCATCTAATAAGGTTACTGATTTCCGTTGTAAATTCAATACGGCGTTTTCAGTGTTTCGTTTCACTGTGGTGGTAACAACTACGGTATCTAATGAATTTGTGTTTAATGTGATATCAAGAGTTACAACTTCATTTGCTTTGACAATCACTCCCGTAATTTCTTGAGTGCTGTAGCCTACAAAGGTAAACACTAGGGTATATGTGCCAGGTTCTAATTCGAGTTCATATTTACCATCAAAATCTGACGTTGCACCTTTAGTAGTTCCTTTGACTAATACATTGGCAAATGCCAACGGCTCTACAAACTCACCATCTATGATAACTCCTGCAACTTTTCCTGTTTGCGAAAATGACGCAAAAGAAACCAAGAACAAGAAACATAGTAGTGAATATATTTTTTTTTCCATAATATAGAATTTAAACTACTACCCGTTCCTTGCGGGTAGTAGTTTTAATGAGGATTAATATTTTATAGATAGCAATTGAGATTTCTTTATTAGAAACCTAAATTACCAGCAGTATTGGAATACGTCCAGCTCAACATGGAAGTATTTGCTCCAACCGTTTGAGCTCCTTGTGTAACAGCGGTTGCTTCAGAACCAAAACCAGGAGTTGGGGTAGTTCCGGAAGCAGTATTGTTGAAAAGACTGGTTACGTCTGTAACACCTGTAGGCAACACAATTTGCCAATTGCTAAATATTAAAATGCCATTGTTATAGTTGCTTGCTATCCCATCATTATCCAATTCCACATCATCAGAAGGTTTAAATCCATAAGCGTATATATTACTTGAAGTACCCATAGCATTACTTCTATAATCTGCGTATTCACCTCCAGAGGTTACAGTGTTGCCTATTAAAGTTGCATTTTGAAGTGTAAATGAACCGGTAGAAGTTCCTTCTGGCCCGTCAATTTCAAATGCATGGTCAGAAGTATCACCAAGGACTACAACGGAATTATCAATCGTACCAGAATATGCTTGGTCGATATCCAAACTATCGTCACCACATGACCAGATCAAAACATTTGAAACATTTACCGTTCCACCAAAAAATTCTATCCCATCATCAACATTGGCAACAACTTCGATATTATTTATGATGGTTCCTGAACCAACACCACCAAGGGTTAGACCGTTGATTTCATTTCCTTCTCCAATTAAAGCACCTCCGTGACGAATAGAAATGTATTGCAATACACCAGAGTTGTCAGCTGGATCAGTTCCACCATACAAACCAAACGTATCATCCGCAGGAATACCTTCAATTTGTGTTTCAGAAACATCACCCGATAATGAGCATGGAGCATTTCCTAAAAGAATAAGTCCACCCCATAAACCTCTATTGTTTTGGTTTAAATTTGTTCCAGCTATTTGTCCACAAGTAATATTGTCGCTTGTTGAAGTAAAGATAATCGGTTGAGTTGCGGTTCCCACTGCATTGATTTTAGAACCACGAGCAATAATCAATGCAGAAGCTAATGAACCAGTTCCCGGAGCTCCTTTGATAATTGTACCTTCTTGTATTGTAAGTGTTGCACCGTTATCAACCACTACTTTTTGATTTAGTACATAAATGTTGTCATTGGTCCAAGTGGTGTTTGAAGTAATCGCGCCACTAACCGCTACAGTAGGACAAGTTTCAGGATTTGTCCCACCGCCGTCATTTATAATAGTTATTTCTTCGATAACAATAGGTGTATCATCATCCTTAAAGCATCCAGTAAATACTAAAGAACTAATAAATAATAATGTCAGTAATAATTTTTTCATGGTATTGATTTTTTTAATAGTTTTTTCGATTAATTATTTGTGGCAAAGAAACTCACACAGTGTAAAGACGAGGTTAACTAAAGATTAAACCTAGTTCATAAAAAAGTTATGTGAATGTTAATCAAGAAGGCAATAATTTAAAAAAGGAAACATTTAATTAACATTGAAAAAAGTTATCTTGCACACCAATAATTGATGATATGAATTGGGAACAATTACTCTCTTTAAAGCGTTTTGGAGATACTAATAAGCGTTTAAGGAAAGAACAAGATGAAACACGATTGGGCTTTGAGGTTGATTACGACAGGATTATATTTTCTTCCGAGTTTAGAAGCCTTCAAGATAAGACTCAGGTCATTCCACTATCCAAGACAGACTTTGTACATACACGATTAACCCATAGTTTGGAAGTGAGTGTTGTTGGTCGTTCACTAGGTCGTAAAGTGGGTCAAAGGCTGTTGCAGAAATACCCGCATTTACAAAATATCCATGGGTATCAAATTAATGATTTTGGAGCCATCGTAGCGGCTGCATCATTAGCGCACGATATTGGGAATCCGCCTTTTGGACATTCAGGGGAGAAAGCTATTGGTGAGTTTTTTAAGACAGGAAAGGGTGCTAAATTTAAAGAATACCTTACTGACAAGGAATATCAAGATTTGTGTGATTTTGAAGGAAATGCGAATGGTTTCAAGATATTGACCGAAAGCAGACAAGGCAGGGAAGGCGGCTTGCGATTGAGTTATGCAACGCTAGGAACATTCATGAAATACCCTAAAGAATCTTTACCAAAAAAGCCTACAAATCATATTGCAGATAAAAAATACGGATTTTTTCAAAGTGAAAAAGAGGCATTTATGGATGTGGCTTCTGAATTGGGTCTAAAACAAACGAGAAGCGGAAGCGATATAAGTTATACCCGACATCCCTTGACTTTTTTGGTGGAAGCTGCAGATGACATTTGCTACACAATTATCGATTTTGAAGATGGAATCAATCTTGGATGGATACAAGAAGAATTTGCTTTAGAGTATTTGATAAATCTTGTTAAGGATACAATAAATAAGGATAATTATAATGCACTCACAAATACAGAGGATAGAATAAGCTATTTGAGAGCACTTACCATTAATACTTTGATTAATGAAGCGGTAGAGATATTCATGAATCATGAAGATTCAATTCTTCAGGGAGCGTTTGAAAAAGCCCTATTGGATATGAGCAAATACAAAGCTCAAATAAAGGATGTTATAAACATCAGTGTTAAAAATATCTACAATTCAAAGGAAGTCATAGATAAAGAAATTGCAGGCCATGAAGTTCTTAATGAATTATTGAATATCTTTACAGCCACCATTTGTAATCATTATGATGGAAATTTATCTAACTACGACCATTTAATTTTGAAAGTTTTTCCAAAAACATTAGACTTAAATGAAAGTTCATTTTACCAAAGTATCATGGCAATTTGCAATTATATCTCAAAATTGTCAGATAGTAATGCCATTTTAACCCATAGAAAACTTAAAGGAAATCATTTATAATAAAATCATGAAAAAGAAATTACTAATTACTTTAAGCCTTGTAGCGTCTATTTTATCGGTTGTGTCTTGTGCGGACTCAAACCAAAAGAGCGAAATCGACAAATTGCGTGAAAAGCATCAAGCGTTTTTGGACAATAGCCCTTTCAAAGAAACTCAACATCTATCTAGTAAAAAAAGAAAAGCCATGGCAATTCCACCAAATGCTTATTATGAGCAATTATGGGATTTGACTATGGATCCTCATACAGGTCGTCCAATGCCAGAACGTTTGGATGCCATTCAGGCAGAATTGATTGCTGAAAGAAATTTTGCACGTGGTGTAGGAGGTGAAAATGCAAATCCATGGGTCAATAGAGGTCCAAATAATCAAGGAGGACGTACCAGAGGTATTATGTTTGATCCTAATGATGTTGGTAATGCCAATCCAGCAGATGACTATACCCGCGTATTTGCAGGTGGTGTTTCTGGTGGCTTGTGGGTGAATGACGATATTACCGATTCTAATTCAAGTTGGACGTTAGTTACCGGTATGCAGGCTAATATTTCTGTCACAACCATCATTTCGGACCCAAATAATTCAAATACGTTTTATATAGGTTCAGGCGAATCATTTACATCCGGTGATGCAGTCGGAAGAGGTGTTTGGAAATCTACAGATGCAGGTGTGACCTGGCAAAATATTTTCGGAGGGTATGATAGCTTTAATTCTACCAGTGGTGTTGTTAATGGTGTTTTTTATATCAATGATATCGTAGCAAGAAATGTTTCTGGAACTACAGAATTATACATAGCTGTGGGAAGTGCTTTTTATGGTCCTGCCTCTTCACCAAATAATTTTAATGGAGTCAATGATGCAGGAGTGTATCGTTCAACAGATAATGGAGCCAACTGGAATAGATATCCAATTCAACATAGTAATGGGTTGTTTAAAAATCCAAGTGATTTAGAAATTGATATCAACAATAACATTTGGTTTGTTACCACAAGTTCTGTTAGTAATAATGCAGGAGGAGAGATCTATAGGTCTACAGATGGGGTGAGTTTTATTCTTGTGAATACCATTCCAAATGCAAGTCGTACTGAATTGGAAGTTTCTGCAACAGATGCCAATCGATTTTGGATTGCTGCTGATGTCAACGGAGCTGCGAATCTTTACACAACTGACAATGCTTTTCTTACCATAACGGTAATGAATGAGCCTGATGATGCAGATAATAATATTTCCTCTAGTGATTATACGAGAGGTCAGGCTTTTTATGATTTACCCATTGAATCGGATGGCAACGGCAAATTATATGTTGGTGGTATCGATTTGTTTGTATCGCCAAATAATGGTGCCACATGGACACAGATTTCTAAATGGTCTAACAACCCTGGGCTTGGAGCGCTTAATGTCCCTTTGGTTCATGCGGACCAACATGCCATTGTGTTTAGACCAGGAACCAATGGAACGCAAGCCGTTTTTGGAAATGATGGAGGTGTTTATTACGCAAGTAATCTTAATGTGACCGCGGGTGGAAATGGAATTCAAGAACGTAATAGCGAATACAATACAACACAATTCTATTATGGAACTATCGATGGTACAGGAGGTCTGAATGGCGACGATCTCGCAGGAGGAACACAGGATAATGGGACCCAAGTATTATTAAATGCGACATTAGGTACGAATCCTTTCTTTGATCCAGTAGGGGGTGATGGTGGTTTTACTGAGATTGATGATATTGGAACACAATACATCATAACCACGTATCCAGGAAATAATCACCTGTATATAGAATATCCTGGTTTTGGTAATGGATATCAAATAACAACCGGAACAGGAGGTAGTTTTATAAATGAAGGTGCGTTAGATAAAAATCTTAATATTCTTTATTCAAATGCTTCTACGGGTAATAATAGAGCTATTGAAAGAACCACCAATTTTATGAGTGGTCAAGCGGGTGTCCAGAATGCTAATATAACCAACACTTTGATGAATTCTTCACCAAGTGCTTTAAAAGTGTCTCCTTTTACAACGGCCTCTACAACGCTTTTTGCTGGTTTAAGAAATGGAAGATTGCTTAAAGTGAATTTTGCCAATTTTGCTCCAATATTTACAAATATTACTGGACCAAGTTTTGTTGGAAGTGTTTCAGATATTGAATTTGGACAAAGTGAACAAGAAATTTTTGTAACCATGCACAACTATGGTGTTCAAAGTATTTGGTACACAAGTAATGGTGGAGCATCATGGAGAAGTTTGGAAGGAAACCTTCCTGATATGCCCGTAAAATGCATTTTGCAAAATCCATTGATACCTAATGAATTGATTATAGGTACTGACCTTGGGGTTTGGGCCACACCAGATTTTACAGTGACAAACCCTATTTGGATCCCGGCATTTAACGGCATGAGCGATACTAAAGTCTTGGATTTGGATTTGAGAACGGCTGATAATACCATTCTTGCTTCAACACATGGTAGAGGCTTGTTTACCTCTACATTTACCGCAATACCATTAAGTGTGTTGGAGAGTCAAGTTGCTAATAGTAACATTTCTATTTATCCAACTGTATCTAAAGGAAACATAACGATTGCTTCAAAAAACAATTTGGGAACAGCCAAAATGGAAATCTACAGCTTAAATGGTCAAAAGGTTTTTAACAAATCGATAGATTTAAATACGAGCTCTCAAAAAATATCACTTCAATTGAGTTCTGGTATGTATTTGGTGAAATTCAACGGAAATAATTTTACCGAAACTAAAAGAATTGTGATTCAGTAATTTAGTTCTTAAATTATACTTTAAAAAGGAAGCTCAACGGCTTCCTTTTTTATTTTCTAAAACATTTCGTCGGAAAAACTTGCTGTTTAACGATATTTTATTATATTTGAGTCCGAATCAAAGCTTTAACCCATTTTACAATGAAAAAAAATCTACTTGGTGCTATTGTTATCTTCTTTGTGACACTAGCTTTTTTATTGGTGATTGACGACATCTCTAAAAGTAAAAATCCGCAACCTCAAGATAATGTTCAGGTGTATGATACCAATCAACAACCTGATATGGTTACTAACGATCAGGAAGAATAAAATTTTCAATAATCCTTGTTAAGTTTTCTACATCAATATCATATTGATGTTGAAGCTCGCCAATGGTTCCTTGTTCAATAAATGTATCTGGAATCCCTAAGCATTTTATAGGGTTATTATAATTATTCTCTGCGGCAAATTCTAAAATTGCACTGCCAAAACCACCTTTGATAGTTCCATCTTCTATGGTAATAATTGAGGAGTAAGCAGAAAAAATTTGATGTAACAACTTTTCGTCCAAAGGTTTTGCGAATCGCATATCGTAATGTCCAACTGCTTTCGCTTCTTTTATATTTTTAATTGCTAGCGAAATATTTTCAGCTATAAAACCAATGCTTAAAATAGCGAGTGAAGTTCCTTTTTTTAATTCAATACCTTTTCCAATTTCAATCTTTGTAAATGGTTGTTTCCAATTTAGAGTGACCCCTTTTCCTCTTGGATAGCGAATAGCAATTGGATGTTCTAACCCAAGTTGGGCTGTGTACATCATGTTACGTAATTCCACTTCATTACGAGGTGCAAAAATGATGAGGTTTGGAATACATCTTAAATACGCGATATCAAACACCCCATGATGAGTGGCCCCATCTTCTCCTACCAAACCAGCTCGGTCCAAACAAAAAATGACAGGTAAATTTTGCAAAGCAACATCATGAATCACCTGGTCATAGGCACGTTGTAGAAACGTTGAATAAATATTGCAAAACACCACCAGACCTTGAGTCGCCATGCCTGCGGCGAGCGTTACGGCATGCTGTTCCGCTATTCCAACATCAAAGGCTCTTTTCGGCATCTCATCCATCATGAATTTTAAAGAGCTTCCCGTGGGCATAGCGGGCGTGATACCAACAATATTTTTATTTTGTTTAGCCAACTCTACAATGGTGTACCCAAACACATCCTGAAATTTTGGAGCTTCCTCCACTTTTAGTTTCGGAACTAAATCACCTGTAAGCGCATCAAACTTCCCAGGAGCATGGTATGTTACTTGGTTTTCCTCCGCTTGTTTTAAGCCTTTGCCTTTTGTGGTAATAACATGCAGGAATTTGGGGCCTTTGACAGTTTTTAATCGTCTTAATTCTGAAATAAGCGTATCAATATCATGACCATCAATA
Organism: Flavobacteriaceae bacterium UBA5544; assembly: GCA_002426755.1. Lineage (GTDB taxonomy): Bacteria > Bacteroidota > Bacteroidia > Flavobacteriales > Flavobacteriaceae > JBPOFM01. The sequence goes on along the minus strand of DINI01000019.1, from coordinate 70,373 downwards.
GGACCGGAATAATCAAAGTTTAAGGCTTCAAATATATTGTCCTGTTTTTCTGTGCCTTTTTTGACATTGGTCAAATATTGCTTTAATGCGCCAACACTTGGGTCGATTCCTATGGCATTATCATTCAAAATGACCAAGAGATTAGCATCTGTTACACCAGCGTGATTCAAACCTTCAAAAGCCATTCCACTAGCAATGGAGGCATCACCAATGACCGCAATGTGATGTTTGTCTTCACCCTTTAACTGTGATGCAATGGCCATTCCCAAGGCTGCTGAAATGGACGTTGAAGAATGTCCAACCCCGAACGCATCATACACACTTTCGCTTCGTTTTGGAAAACCACTGATGCCTCCAAGCTGTCGGTTGGTATGGAAAATTTCTTTTCGACCGGTTAATATTTTGTGTCCATAGGCTTGATGTCCCACATCCCAAACCAATAAATCTTCAGGAGTGTTGAACACATAATGCAATGCAATGGTCAGTTCCACCACTCCAAGACTTGCTCCCAAATGTCCTTCTTTTGTGGCGACAATTTGTATGATAAAGTTGCGCAATTCTTTTGCAAGTTGCGAAAGGTCGTCTTGATTTAATTGTCGTAAATCAGAAGGTGAGGAGATATGGTCAAGTATTTTGTATTTCACCTTACAAAAGTACGAGATTTAATTATTCTTCTACTCGAAAGGCAATAGGTAAAGTGTATCTGATAGATACATTTTTGTATCGTTCTTTTGCTGGTATGAATTTAGGTAAAAGGTGGAGAACTCGAAGTATTTCAATTTCAAATGAAGGATGTGGTGCTCGAACGTCAATGTTTCTAATGACACCAGATTCATCAATGATAAAATTTGTGTAAATACGTTGAATCCCTTTTAGTCCTAAATTTGAAGTAGTTTCCGTTCTAAAATTCTGCTGTACAAATTCACCAATTCTTTTTGAAAAATATTCTCTTTTTTCTGTAATTGATAAATTTTGTGGAGTATCGGCGAACATTGGTGGGTTGGCAACACTCATCATTCCTACAACAATATCTTCTGGATACGATTCCATTTCACCTTCAACAGTTAAGGGATTAATGCTGTCAACTTCGTGAATTGGGTCAATTGTTTTGACATCCCCTAATGTTGTTATCATTATTCCTGTTGGAGCAATAATTGGAGCAGGAGGAACAGGTTTTGTGGTTTTAATAATAGTGTCATTTTTTTTGATAGTATCTGAAATTTCAGTTTTAGGCTCACTTATCTTTTGAGCAACAGTATCCACAATTTCAACCTTATTGATTTTCTGAACCTTATCATTGGAATTGGTACAATTCAAAAGCGTCGTTCCCATCGCAATCAACAAAGCCAATAAAAATAATCTATGAAAATTCATTTCAGAAGAAAAACTCTCATAGGGAATTTGAATATTGATAGCATCCAACTGTTCTTGACGAATGTGGCCACAAATGCGATTATTTCTATTTTCGTGAAGTACGTTTTGAATTTCTGACGGTTTCATTTTAGTGAAATCAATCACGGTTTTAGAACAAGCATTACAAAAACGACCTTTTTCATTAGGTGTCATGGCATTCCAGTTTTCGTGACATGGTTTTGGGATGGCAATGGAGTAGAAAGGTTTCATAAGGATGAGTTTAGAAAAGCATCATCAATTTTCTTGCCGAAGAGCACAATAAATAGTTTGAAATTGTATTTTTGATTTTCAATCCCTTAAAATTTTAAAGTGTTAGAACCTTTTGACGATATCTATTTTATGAAAAAAGCATTTCAAGAGGCTGAAATCGCTTATGAAAAAGGAGAAATTCCTGTTGGTGCTATCATCGTCATTGACAATCGCATTATTGCACGGGCACATAACCTTACTGAATTATTGGTTGATGTCACGGCACATGCCGAAATGCAAGCTATTACCGCTGCTTCCAATTTTTTGGGAGGGAAATATCTGCAAAACTGTACGCTGTATGTCACTTTGGAACCTTGCCAAATGTGTGCTGGAGCCTTATATTGGAGCCAAATATCCAAAATAGTCTATGGAGCCAAAGATGAGGAGCGTGGTTGCACGGCCTTAAACACAAAGCTTCACCCAAGAACAACTATGGTAGGTGGCGTTATGGCGGAAGAATCAGCTCAATTATTAAAGCGATTTTTTATTGAAAAGCGCAATTTGAATTAGCGGCGTTTATCACCTTCTCGCTCACGCATTTTTTTTAAATTTTCTTTGGTGAGCATGTAATCTTCAACTTTTTTGTCTTTCCATCGGTAGTAAGAAAATAAGGGAAAAACAATTATAAAAAGACCTATCACTCCAAAGCCAATCATTTTTTGAGAATATTGGGAATCTAAAATAAATCCACAGGCAATACTTGCGAACGAAAGAATGGCTAGGAATGTAATGACGTATTTCATTATTGGGTAATGTTAATTAGTTTGCGACGATACATAGTCAATAACTTTGATTTGGAGATAAAACCTATATAAATGTCATTTTTGACCACTGGTAGGTTCCAAGCATTGCTGTCTTGAAATTTCTTCATGATATCCGTCATTTTATCTTTTTCTATGTCGATAATGTCTGGCGGATTTTGCATGACATCACTTGCATAGACTTCCTTATAAAGTGATTGGTCAAACATGATTGGCCTGATATCATCTAGTAAAATGATGCCTTTCAATTTGTTCGTCGCCTCATCAATCACCGGAAAAATATTTCGATTGCTTTTAACGACAGCCTCATGGACAATATCTCCCAAAGTCATGGTTGTGGTCACTTTTGCGAAATTATCTTCCACGACCTTATTGATATCCATCAAAGTTAAGACTGCGTGGTCTTTATCATGGGTAATGAGTTCGCCTTTCCGGCCCAATTCCATAGTATAGACAGAATGCGGATGAAAATATTTAGTAATTCCAAAGGAAATAGCAGCCGTAATCATTAGTGGGATGAATAAATCATAGCCTCCCGTAAGTTCAGCAATCAAAAATATAGCAGTTAAAGGAGCGTGCAAAACGCCTGCCAATAAACCAGCCATGCCAACCAACGTAAAATTACTTTCGGAAACAGGATGATTGGTAAAACCACTATGATTGATGATTTTTGCAATACAGTTGCCCATAATACTTCCCATAAAAAGTGTAGGTGCAAAAATACCACCTACGCCACCAGCCCCAAATGTGAGAGCACTGGCAATGATTTTAAAAAACACAAGACCCGCCAAAAGTGCAATGACCAGCCAAATATTGTTCAATTCCAGATGAAAAATATTGTTTTGAAGTGCTTTTTCAGGGTTTCCAACAATCAAATTGTTGATGACATCAAATCCTTCACCATAAAGCGGAGGAATGAAATATATCAAAACCCCAAGAACACTTCCGCCAATCAATAATCGTTTGACTGTTGAGTCAATTCCATCAAAAAACTGCTGGATTTTATCATAAACCACCGTAAAATACATAGAAACCAAAGCCGCTGAAATACCTAGAATGGCGTAAAATGGCGCATCGGATAGTGAAAAACTGTCTTCAATCCTAAAGGGTAAAATAACGTCGTCCCCAAAAAAGAAATAGGAGGTAAAAATAGCTGAAAGCGATGCCAACAATAAAGGAAGCATGGAAGCGATGGTCAAATCGAGACTGAACACTTCAATCGCAAACACAATCGCTGCAATCGGCGCTTTGAAAATGGAAGACATAGCACCTGCTGCTGCACAACTTACCAAGAGGTTGCGAGTGCTTTGATTCATATGGAATAACTTGGAAATATTGGAACCAATCGCGGCACCAGTAGCAACTGTTGGGCCTTCCAAACCCACAGAACCACCAAAACCAACCGTCAGTGGTGCGGTGAGTACGGACCCAAACATTTGGTAGCGTCTCATAATCCCTTTTCGCTTGGAAATGGCATAGAGTGTTGAAGGAATTCCATGACTTACTTTATGTCGAATGATGTATTTCATGATTAAATACACCAAGGTCAATCCGACAATAGGAAACACAAAATAAAAGGCTTGATGGTAATATTTAACAAGATTTCCTTCCAACAAATGTTGAATGAAATGAGTCAAATTTTTAAGTACAACCGCACCAACACCGGAGGTGAATCCAACCAAAATACTCAATATCGCTACAAACTGCTTGTGCGAAATATGTTTGGCTCTCCAAATAAGAAATTGTTTAAAAAGAGGTTGCTTTGGCATAATCTAAAGCTACTAAAAAATCCTGCGTTTTGCAGGATTTAATAATTATGATTTTAAGTTAAGTTTTAAACTTAATTCTTCTAATTGTTTGTCATCTATTGGTGCAGGTGCATCAATCATGACGTCACGACCCGCATTATTTTTAGGAAATGCAATGAAATCACGAATGGTTTCCTGTCCACCAAGAATGGCGACGAGTCTGTCCAGTCCAAAAGCCAAGCCACCATGCGGAGGAGCGCCATATTCAAACGCATTCATCAAGAAGCCGAATTGTGCTTTTGCTTCTTCAGGGGTGAACCCTAAATAATCAAACATTAAGGCTTGTGTTTTTTTATCATGGATACGAATAGAACCACCGCCAATTTCGTTACCGTTCAACACCAAATCGTAGGCGTTGGCTTTTACCGCACCTGGATTGGTTTCCAATAATTCCAATTGCCCTGGTTTAGGAGATGTAAATGGATGGTGCATCGCATGATAGCGTTCTGTTTCTTCATCCCATTCCAACAATGGAAAATCCATCACCCACAAGGGTGCAAATTCTTTTGGATTTCGCAGTCCAAGACGTGTTGCCAATTCCATACGAAGCGCACTCAATTGTGGACGTACTTTATGGGCGTCACCAGAGAGTACACAAATCAAATCTCCAGCTTTGGCTCCAGTAACTTCTGCCCATTTTGACAAATCAGCTTCATCATAGAATTTATCTACGGAAGATTTATAAGTACCGTCGTCATTGCAACGCACATAGACCATTCCAAGAGCTCCGATTTGTGGACGCTTGACCCAATCAATCAATTGGTCTATGTCTTTACGAGTGTAAGCATTTCCGCCTGGAACCGCAATACCGACGACCAATTCAGCAGAATTGAATACCCCAAAATCTTTATGTTGCGCCACTTCATTCAGTTCACCAAATTGCATCCCAAATCTGATGTCCGGTTTGTCATTTCCGTACAAACGCATCGCATCGTCATATAACATTCTTGGGAATTCATCAATTTCGATACCATTCACTTCTTTCAGCAAATGACGCGTCAATCCTTCAAAGGCATTCAAAATGTCTTCTTGCTCTACAAACGCCATTTCACAGTCAATTTGCGTAAATTCTGGTTGGCGGTCGGCACGTAAATCTTCATCCCGGAAACATTTCACGATTTGGAAATATTTATCCATACCACCCACCATCAACAATTGCTTAAAAGTTTGGGGCGATTGGGGTAAAGCGTAAAACTCACCTTCATTCATTCTTGAAGGCACGACAAAATCTCGTGCACCTTCAGGTGTTGATTTGATTAAATAAGGGGTTTCAACTTCAATAAAACCTTCCTTGGAAAGATAATTACGAACTTCTTGAGCGACCTTTGCCCTAAAAATCAAACTGTTTTTTACAGGATTACGTCGAATGTCCAAATAGCGGTATTTCATTCGCAATTCTTCTCCACCATCTGTTTCATCTTCAATTGTAAAAGGAGGAAGTAGAGCTGAATTTAGAATGGTCAATTCAGACACCAAGATTTCAATGTCACCAGTTGGAAGGTTCGGATTTTTTGAAGCACGCTCAATCACAGTTCCTTTTACCTGAATCACAAACTCACGACCCAAGTTTTGGGCCTTTTCCATCATGGCTTTTGGCGTGCGCTCTTCATCAAACACTAATTGTGTGATGCCGTAACGGTCGCGTAAATCGACCCAAACGATGAATCCTTTATCGCGTGATTTTTGGACCCAACCAGCCAATGTAACTTCCTTATTGATATGCGATGAACGCAATTCACCACAATTGTGACTTCTATACATACTATAAAAATTGAAGTGCAAATTTAAGCAAGTTGAGTGATTATCAAATAAAAAAGCCACAACATTTGTTGCGGCTTTTTTGCTATTAATCAACATCCAATCGGGCATTTGGATAATTCTCCAAACGATTGGTTGGACTGTCATCCAATTCTTCGTTAACCGATTGTATCTTTCTTCTCAACCACATCTTAAATTTAACAGATAGGAAGAACAATACTGGAACGACTATAAGTGTAAGGAATGTCGCCACAAACAGGCCATAAATAACGGTCCAGGCCAATGGTCCCCAGAACACAACATTATCTCCACCCATGTATATGTTAGGGTTGAAATCTGCAAAAAGTGTAAAGAAGTTGATATTTAAACCAATGGCCAATGGCACTAGCCCTAAAATAGTGGTAATCGCTGTTAACAACACTGGACGCAAACGCGCTTTTCCAGCTCTTACAATACTTTCGAACAAATCCTCTGTGGATAAATGGTCATTTGAATCGAGTTCCAATTCAATTTTCTTTCTATCGATAAGAAGTTGGGCATAATCCAAAAGCACCACGCCATTATTTACCACAATTCCAGCCAGTGAAATAATACCAACCATCGTCATCATAATAACGAATGCACTTCCTGATATAACTATACCTCCAAAGACTCCAATGAAACTCAAGAAAATAGCCAACATGATGATTGCCGGTTTTGAAACTGAATTAAATTGAAATATTAAAATGAAGAAAATCAATAATAAACCTGTAAAAAATGCACCCATCAAAAAGGCCATTTGTTTATTCTGTTCCTCAATTTGACCTGTGTAATCAATCTTTATATTCTCTGGTAAGCCTTCGTAACTTCTCATTTCATTCTGCACTTGAGAAACAACGGCTCCAGCATCCGTAAAACCTGGAGCCAGGGCAGAATACAAGGTTACTACACGTCTTGTTCCTTCATGTTTAATGGCGCTAAATCCAGACGTATTTTCTTGTTTGACCAATGTTGCCAATGGAATAGATATGATTTGGCCAGAATTATTTCGGAAGGTGATGTTTTGATTGAAAAGAGCACTTGTGTTGTATCTGTTTTCTTCGTTGAATCTGACATAAATATCAAAATCATCTCCATCTTCTTTGTAAATTCCTGCTTTTGCACCAAAAATGGAATTACGCAATTGCTGACCAATCTGTGCAGCACTAACACCTAATTCACCGGCTTTTTCTCTATCAATGGTGACGCGCATGGTAGGCTTGTCTTTGTTGACATCGATTTTAAGCTCATCAATCCCTGCGATATTTTTTTCGTTGAGGAATTCACGCATATTTTCAGCCGTGTTAATCAATTCATTGTAATCATCACCTTCTATTTCCACATTTATGGGAGCCCCTGCTGGAGGTCCATTGGCATCTTTTTCTACGGAAATCAATACTCCTGGATAGATTCCAACCAAAGCTTCCTGCACTTTTTGACGTAGCAACTCGCTGTCTTCACCTTTACGATATTTATACTCACGCATCGAAGCAGTGATTTTTGCCTTATGTGGCATTTCTGCTGCTGAACCACCATCAGTTTGGGGATTACCAGCACCTTCACCAACTTGTGACACCGCGCTCTCAACCAAGAAATTGTAATCACCTTCTTTGTATTGGCCATCGTCAAGAACCTTGAAAACGCGTTTTTCTATTTCTTTTGTAATGGCATCGGTTTTTTCAATGGCAGTACCTTGAGGATATTCAATATAGACTATGATTTGATTTGGTTTATTATCAGGGAAAAACTCCACTTTTGTACGTTGGGTACCCAATGAAATTCCAAATGCAATGAACGCAGCGAATAACAACAATACTGTACCAATACTTAAAATGATAGGTTTTCTTCCTGAAAGTGCTCTGCGCAATTGTTTTTCGTACCAATTTTCAAGTTTTACCAAGGAATTGTTCTGGAAATTATTTGCCCATCGTCTCAAGAATAAGCGGTAGACCCAAAGCATGATTGCCGTGAAAATCATCAGTGCACCCAGCGCTCGATATTCACCAGCAACTAGATATACGATGATACCCAAAAGAGCCATCACGCTGGTGGTGACAATGATTCGTTTTAAAGGCATATCCTTATCTTCAATGCTCATGAATTGGGAGACCAAAACCGAGTTAAAGAAAATCGCCACGAATAATGAAGAACCTAACACAACGGATAGAGTGATTGGTAAAATCATCATAAATTCACCCATAATTCCTGGCCACAATCCTAATGGTATAAATGCCGCCACTGTTGTCGCCGTCGAAATGATGATTGGGAATGCAATCTCGCCAATTCCTTTTTTCGCTGCTTCCATTCGGCTCATGCCTTCTTCATCCATCAATCGATAGACATTCTCCACGACCACAATACCATTGTCCACGAGCATTCCCAGACCCATAATCAGTCCAAATAGAACCATCGTATTCAAACTTTGACCGAGGAGATTTAATATCATCAAAGACATGAACATCGACATTGGAATTGCAAAACCAACGAAAATGGCATTTTTAAATCCTAAAAAGAACATCAATACGGTTACCACTAAAATAACCCCGAAGATGATATTGTTCACTAAATCATCCACTTGCCCGATTGTTACTGACGATTGGTCATTGGTAATCGTAATGGTCAAATCTTTTGGCAAGACATCATTTTTAGCGTCGTCAACAATTACTTTGATTTGTTCAACCGCGGCCACCATGTTTTTACCAGCACGTTTTTTAACGTCCAACATCACTACGGGATGTCCATACTCTCTCGCGAAGGTGGTTTTATCTTCTTCCTTAAAAGAAACAGTCGCTATATCTTTGAGATAAATTGCATTGTTGTTTTCCGATTTGACAACAAAATTTTCAAGTTGGGAAGGCGATTCAATTTCACCAAGAATACGAATGGTACGGCGTTGTCCACTGGCAATCAAATTTCCTGCAGACATCGTTAAGTTCCCATTCTGAATTGCACCAATGACATCATTAAAGGTCACTTCCGAAGCCATCATTTTGTAAATATCCACGGCAACTTCAACTTCTTTGTCTTGCGCACCTCGAATATCCGCTTTTTTAATCTCTGGAATATCTTCAATTTCATCTTGAAGATATTCAGCAAAATCCTTCAATTTCTCAACTGGATAATCCCCGGAAAGGTTAATGTTAAGAATTGGTTGTTCTTCAGAAAGGCTCAATTCAAAGACATCCGGTTCCACTTTTGCATCGTTGAACGTTGGCCAGTCTTCACTAGCGGTTTCACTATCGATTTCGTCCTTGACTTTTTGCTTTGCTTGTTCAACAGTGATGCCTTCGTCAAACTCCACAATAATCATGGAATAATCTTCTTGAGACGTTGAGGTAATATCCACAACATTGCTGACTGTTTTTAACTGGTCTTCAAGAGGGTCTGTGACCAATTTTTCAATATCTTCCGCTGTGTTACCGGGATATACAGTACTCACATAAATTTTAGTTTCATTGACCTCTGGAAAATTCTCTCTTGGCATACTGAAGAATGCCATGATTCCGAGATAGAAAATCACCAAAATAAGTACGTACATCGTGGTTTTGTTGTCAATTGCCCACGACGACCATCCAAATTCCTTATGGACCTCTTTTTTCTTTTTATTTTTGGCCATCGTTTTCTGATTCTATGGTTAGTACTTTTACGGTTTGGCCGTCTTTAACACTTCTGGCACCTTCTTTAATCATTTCAGCACCATCTTCAATGCCTTCCAGAACTTCAATTACATCACCTTGCGTTTTTCCGGTTTTGATGATGACTCTTTTGGCTGTGCCTTCACCTTCATTATTTTTATCGGTTACAACATATACATATTGTTCTCCATCTGCATTTTCTGAAACAATGCTTTGAGGCACCAATAATGCTTTTTCGTTTGTATAATCGTTGATTTTAAGACGCGCTGTTAAATTTGGTTTTATGGATTTTTCTTTGTTAGGAATGCCTACTTCAACCTTGAAGGTTCTGTTGGTAGGATTGATAACATCACTGGCCTGTCTCACCTTGGTGTCAATGGTTTTCCCTAATACAGGAAAGTCCACTTGGACACTTTTACCAACTTTTACGTCTGCAACATAACGTTCTGGAACTTCAGTTTCAATGTACATGTCTTCCAGATTTACAATACGCATCAATTGTGTTTGTCCAGCTGCCACCACGCTTCCTTGCTCGGTAATCACATCATCAATAGTTCCGCTGAACGGTGCTTTAACAACGGTTTTAGCAATTTGCTGTTTCAATTGGTTGACAGCTTCTACTTGTGATTCATAAGAAGATTTTGCTTGGAGAAATTGAATTTCACTTCCTATTTTTTGGTCCCAAAGACGTTTTTGGCGTTCATAGGTGGTTTTAGCCAAATCTGCCTGAATTTGTAATTGCGCCAATTGTTGACCTAATCCACCATCATCGATTCTTGCCAATGTTTGCCCTTTGGAAACTTTCTGTCCTTCTTTAACATAGACGTTTGTAAGAATGCCGTTGTATTCAGGAGTGATGACCAAAAGGTTCTTTGTGGTGACATTTCCTTGAAGTTCCAACATGTGATTGAATTGTTCATGCGACGCCTTGAAGGTGGTAATCAAAGGGACGTTTTTGGTGGTGTCCAAAGTCGCAATCTTTTCATCCAATTGCTTGATTTTGGCATGGATTGCTTCTTGGTCGTTTACTAATTCGGCGCGTTTGGCTCTTATCGTTTCAAGGTTGTTGCTTTCCAAAACCTTTTCTACCGAATTCTTCTTTTCTTCTCCACAAGATGTTAAAAGAAAAGCTGTCATGAGTATTAATAATATATGTTTCATAATAGGATTGTTGATTGATTAATTCGTTTCTATAATATTAAGTGCTGTTTCCAATTCTGCTTTTTTATTGATGACATCCAACATGGCTTGTAAAAATTCCTGTTGGGCTGTGTATAATTGGGTTTGTGCTTGTCTCAAGTCAAAACTGGTTGAGATTCCTTCAAAGAATTTTGTTTGGTTCTTGTTTTCGATACGTTCTGCCAGTTGCAAGTTCTCTTTTTTATTGTCATAATCCTCGATGGCAAATTGATAATCACTTTTCGCTTTTGCGATTTCAAGGGAAATCTGCTGGGATTTTTCAACCAAATCAGTCTCTGCCTTTTCGAGGTTGATTCTTGCGCGTTGTGTCGCCGCACTTCGCATTCCGGAACTGAAAATCGGGATATTCAACGAAATACCGAACAACGAAGACCCAAACCAATTTTGCTCTTTATCCAAAAAGTCAAAGTCGTCACTAAAGGCGGAATAACCACCATTCAGAAAGCCATTCAACGTTGGCAATGCCTTGCTTCTTTCAAGCTTTAATAACAATTCTTTGGAGACTTTATCATTTTCAGCGATTTGATAATCGATGGTGTTTTCCACATTGTTTTCTGTCTCCAACAGTCCCAACGAAATGTTTTGTTGGGTCAAGGTTTCCAAATCATCGGTCAATACGGTTGGGTGATATACATCGATGCCAAGTGTAATGTTCAACATTTGGTAAGCCAAAGTTTTAAGTCGGGTGGTATTGTTCAAACTACTTTCTACACCAGACAGCGTGATTTTTAGTTGCTCTACATTTTCTTCTTCGGTCAATCCGTTTTCGAATATTTTTGTGGTTTCATCCAAGTTTTTTTGCAGAACTTCCAAATTGCGTTCTAAAATTGAAATGCTTTCTTCCGCCAAGAGCACATTTCCATAGGCGTTGATGACTGCCTTACGAACTTCCAAATCGGTTTTGGTTTTGGCGTTTTGTGAAATTTCCAAAAACACTTTTGCCGATTGCAATCCCACGAGATAAGAACCATCAAATATCTTTTGGTTCAAAGTTGCAAAGGCGGTGACGCTCTGTTTGGTGCCAAAAGTCACTTCTGCAAACTCGCCAGGATTTCCGCCAAAAAATTCAGCAGGAATCACTTGCACTTGCTGTTTCAAAAAATTCTGATAATCAACTGCCGCACTTATTTGAGGCAAACCGCTGGCTGTGGTTTCCCATTTTTGCGCTTTGGCAGCGTCAATGTCTTTAGCAGCATTAATAACCGTACGATTATTTTGAAGTGCATAATCGATAGCTTCCTGTAAGCTGAATTGCTCTGGAACTTCCTGTGAAAATCCCACGAAAGACAAGAATAAGGTTAATAATAAAATTGGTTTTCTGTTCATTGTTTATGATTGATTGGTGATGAATTTTGATACGGTTTCGAGGCCTTTCGGCGTGCAAATCCCTCTTAAATGATATTCTAGATAATTGTTCATGAGTGTATTCATTGAAAAGTTATTTAATGGGAAAAGCTCTTTGTCTTTAAGCGCCATCATGCAGGTAAAGTATATTTTTGATACAAAATCAACATCAATACTACCTCTGTACAACCCCATTTTTACACCGCGTTCCAAATTACAGGTCACGCAGTCTTCCATGACGCAAAATTGCTTTTCCTTAATGTCCTTGAAAATTTTTGGATAGTATTTTTCAAGTTGGTATTGAGGTGATGATTTTTCGTCTTTCAAATTGTGCATCAGAAATTTTTTGATTTCAAAAATCTCCTCGATAGGGTTTTTTTCTAAATCGCGAATATCTTCGATGCCACTAGAGATGGTTTTAAACAAATGCATAACAGCTTCTTCGACAAGCACATTTTTGTTCTCAAAATATTGATAGATGGTCTTCTTTGAAATACCCATTTCATTGGCAATATCGTCCATGGTAACGCTTTTGAAACCAAGGGTCAAAAACAATTCAGTTGCTTTATGTATAATATTTTCTCTCATAATTGGGCACAAATGTACGTTAGGAAACTTTAAAAAACATAAAAGTTTCCAAAGTTTTAATGATAATTTAACATTTGATTAAGAATTTGAGTGATTATTACAGAAGAAAATTTAATTCGTTTTTAGCAAAACTTATCCTTGCCAAATCGTTGTTTCCATTTGGCTCTGAATACTTCCCGTTCTTCAGGTGTCATGTGTTTCATTTTGTTTACAAAACTTCTGTTCTGCATGCCGTGGCGTCTGTGTTTGCATCCAGAAAACCCACCAAACAAAATTTTACTCAATATCAAAATTCCCATTGCTTGCCAATAGCTGATGGTTTTTACACCCAGAATTTCGGGCAATAAACAATTCCAGAGCCACATCACAATGGCGGTGATTCCAAAAAGGATAATCACAGGTATGACAAAAAAGAATTTTCTGAAAGGTTTGAATCTATGTCTCATAATGTTTTAATTTTTTAGTCGCTGTTTAAATCGTCGTACAACTGTTTTAGTTTGTGCCGAAGATGTTTTACAGCGTATTGTTTTCTACTAATAATGGTTTTAATGTTTTCGTTTTGCTCGTCAGCAATCTGTTGCAAAGTCTTGTCTTCAAGTTCATTTTCTATATAAACAAGACGTTGTTTTTCTGGCAACTCGTTCAATGCAGCAAAAATTTCATTCCAGATGTCTTCCTGGAACAACTTCAATTCCGGATTTTTTTCGTTGTCCGTAAGAAGAATTTCTCTTATGGAATTGACTTCAAATTCGTCATCAGAACCAAAATCATCCAAATTTGCTGTTTTCTTTTTGCGATAATTATCTGTGATTTTATTTCGAGTTGCAGTGAAAAGCCAACTGCCCACATTCACAATTTGTGATAGGTTGGTGATGTTGCTAAATTGAAACCAAACTTCTTGCAAGATGTCCTCGGCATCTTCGTTGCTTTTGACTTTTGGTTGTATAAAAGACATGAGTTTCTCGCCATAATTACTTACGGTTTCAGAAATTATGTTTTGCTTTTCCTGTTGAGACATCTCAAAAGCTTCTATGGGCTCCATACTGTATAAGACGAATGAAACCGCGTTTTACTTTAATTTTTTAAAATTAATTTAATTGTTGAACATAAAAGCATCCCTTTTTTTAATTGTGAATATATATGGAAGCATCATAGTTTGTGCTTTTCTTGTATTTTTGTCCGATGCAAAACATACATTTCTATCAGGAAACATTTCTTAACTATCTTAAAGTCTTTAAGATTGAAAAACAGCCTCAAACGCTTTACGAACCGGTCAATTATATTCTGAATCTAGGCGGCAAACGTCTTCGGCCTGTGTTGACGCTGATGTCGGCTGAAATTTTTGACTGTGATTGCAAAAAAGCGTTGAATGCCGCATTAAGCGTTGAGGTATTCCATAATTTCTCCTTGATTCATGACGATATCATGGATGATGCGCCCTTGAGACGAGGAAAGGAAACTGTTCATGAAAAATGGGACGTCAATACGGGAATTCTTTCTGGTGATGCAATGCTAATAATGGCGTATCAATTATTTGAAAATTATGAAGCTGAAACATTTCAGGCTTTGGCAAAATTGTTCAGTAAAACCGCCTTGGAAGTTTGCGAAGGTCAGCAATATGATGTCGATTTTGAAACCAGGGATGATGTAACGATTGATGAGTACCTTAAAATGATTGAGTATAAAACCGCGGTATTGGTCGGTGCCGCCATGAAGATGGGAGCCATCGTTGCAAATACTTCAGCAACCAATCAGGACAACATTTATGAATTTGGAAAAAATCTTGGCATTGCATTTCAACTACAAGATGATTATCTGGATGCGTTTGGAGACCCAAATACCTTTGGAAAACAAGTTGGTGGTGATATCATTGAAAACAAGAAGACCTATTTGTATTTAAAAGCTCTGGAGTTTTCCAATGCTGAAGACCGTCTGCAATTGGAGCATCTTTATGGTGTCAATCCTTCAGATTCCACACAAAAAATAGAAACCACAAAACAATTGTTTGTTTCCAGTGGTTCTGCGGAGGCTACACAAAGGGAAATCAAAAACTACACGAATAAAGCATTTTCAGTTTTGGAAACTTTATCTATTTCTGAAGAGAAAAAAGCAATTTTAAAAGAATTTGGCGAACAATTAATGAATCGAAACGTTTAGAAATCAAATGAAGAATTTGACCACTTTTGACGATTTGTTTGATGAAGCCAATCACGAGAATTTATATCCAAAACTTGTGCAGCAGCTCAATAAGGATTTGTTGTTTGCCAATGTCAATCTAGAGTTCGACGCAGAAGTTTTGCCTACAAGCTTGAAATTGATGCTTCATGAAGCCGTGTATAAACTCATACAGGAAAAATTCATGGATTATTTGAATCTTCTTTATATTGTGGATGTTTCAGAGGAAAAAGTAAAGCAGTTGGATGGCAATGATACT
Organism: Flavobacteriaceae bacterium UBA5544; assembly: GCA_002426755.1. Classification (GTDB taxonomy): domain Bacteria; phylum Bacteroidota; class Bacteroidia; order Flavobacteriales; family Flavobacteriaceae; genus JBPOFM01. Next base: position 55,165 of record DINI01000019.1, on the reverse strand, counting down.
TTAAAATTATCGGAAGATGTTACTTTCTTGATTTTAAAAAGAGAATGGCAGAAGGTTTGGTTTAAAAATAAACTCTGACAAATGGTGCCCAAGGGTCGGCATAGATACTTTTGTCCCTATCATAAAGCACATCGTAACGAATGCCAATGGCCACATTGCTCGACCTAAAACCAGCTCCAATAAAAAGGGCAGGATACCAATAATTCTCATCTTCAATTCCCAATCTGTCTTCCCATTTTCGGTTTACATTGAGTTCTTCAAATTCAGCAGATAATTGTATTTCTTGAATAGGATTAAATAAACCGATTAAGCTTCCTCCAAAAACGGTCGACTTATAAAAATCTTTCTGTTTGTTGTAAGTGCCATTCAGACCAACACCTAACGCAAACTGGTCATTAAATTCATAGATAGCACTTGGAGCCAAAGTCCCACTAAAAAACCCGTCACCAAAGCTCAATCCAATACCGCCACCAAAACGGACATGCCTCCAAAAATCATTGGAATCAGAGGCATTATTTTGAGACAGCAACACACTTGAAATCATTAGAGAAAACGCAAAAAATAGCATCTTTTTTTGTCGGAAACACAACATGGCAATCAATTTAATTTTTAGATAGTATTATATCATATAAATATACTAAAACGAACTTCTAATTTTAGCAAAAGTTGTATTTTTGATGAAAATTTGAAAACACCATAAAGTTTCAGAACGCATAATGGACAAATATTCCTTCCTTAACGCAGCGCACACAGCATATTTTGCTGAATTATACGACCAATATTTACAAAACCCAGATTCAGTTGAACCAAGTTGGAGAGCGTTTTTCCAAGGTTTTGATTTTGGTTCTGAAAATGCTGATTTGAATGGCATTTTGGAAGAAAATTGCATCAGACCGGAAATTCCCGAACATATGCAAAAGGAATTTAATGTGGTGCGGTTGATTGACGGTTATCGAAACAGAGGGCACTTGTTCACAAAAACAAACCCGGTTCGTGAACGCCGCAAATATGAGCCAACATTGGCATTGGAAAATTTCAATCTGTCCAAAAATGACTTAAGCACAATTTTTTCTGCTGGTGAAATCATTGGAATTGGAGCACAATCATTGAGCAATATCATCGAACATCTCGAAAAAATCTATTGCTATTCCATTGGTGTTGAATATATGTACATTAGGAATCCTAAAGAAATACAATGGATTCAATCTAAATTGAATATCAACGATAATCAACCAAAATTTTCTACAGAAGAAAAAAAACACATTCTCAAAAAATTGAATGAGGCAGTTTCTTTTGAAAACTTTTTACACACGAAATATGTTGGACAAAAGCGTTTCTCGCTAGAAGGTGGAGAATCTTTAATTCCAGCATTGGATGCAGTGATTGAAAAGGCTTCAGAATATGGAGTTCAGGAATTTGTGATGGGAATGGCACATCGTGGACGTTTAAGCACTCTTATAAACATCTTTGGAAAATCTGCAAAAGATTTGTTCAGTGAATTTGATGGGAAAGACTACGAACAAGAGATTTTTGATGGCGATGTTAAATACCATTTAGGTTGGACGAGTGACCGCGAAACCAAAGGAGGCAAAAAAATAAATCTAAACATTGCTCCAAACCCTTCACATCTGGAAACTGTTGGCGCGGTGGTTGAAGGAATCGTAAGAGCAAAACAAGACGATAAATATCCTGACAATCCATCACAAGTATTGCCAATCGTCGTACACGGTGATGCGGCTATTGCTGGGCAAGGAATTGTTTATGAAATTGTGCAAATGGCACAATTGGATGGTTACAAAACCAATGGAACCATTCATATTGTTGTCAACAATCAAATCGGTTTTACGACCAATTATCTCGATGCACGTTCCAGTACCTATTGTACAGATATCGGAAAAGTAACCTTATCACCTGTTTTGCACGTCAATGCCGATGATGTGGAAGCTGTGGTGCACGCTGTATTGTTTGCCTTGGATTTTAGAATGGAATTCAAGCGTGACGTATTTATCGATTTGTTGGGTTATAGAAAGTATGGTCATAACGAAGGTGATGAACCACGCTTTACCCAGCCAAAATTATACAAAGCAATTGCCAAACACGACAATCCAAGAGAAATCTATAATGAAAAATTGTTGGAGGAAGGCATCATAGATAAAGATTATACTGCAAAGCTAGAAGAAGATTATAAAGCGTCGCTCGAAGAAAAGCTTGAAGATTCAAGAAAAGTGGAAAAAACGGTCATCACACCATTTATGCAAAACGAATGGAAAGATTTTGTGAATGTCACAGAAGTTGAAATGATGAAACCGATTAACACGAAAGTTTCAAGAGAAAAGTTATCCCAAATCACAGATGTTATTTCGTCATTGCCTAAAGATAAAAAATTCATCAAAAAGATTGAACGTCTTGTGGAGTCCCGAAAAACAATGTTTGAGGAAGACAAACTAGATTGGGCAATGGCAGAGCATTTAGCGTATGGGACCTTACTTGAAGAAGGTTTTGATGTTCGTTTTTCTGGTCAAGATGTAGAACGTGGAACATTTTCACACCGTCATGCAGTTGTAAAGGTTGAAGACAGTGAAGAGGAAATTGTGTTATTAAATCAAATTAGCGCTAAACAGGGTCGATTCTTTATTTTTAATTCACTGTTATCAGAGTATGGTGTAGTCGGATTCGATTATGGGTATGCAATGGCAAGTCCAATTACCCTGACCATTTGGGAAGCCCAATTTGGTGATTTCAGTAATGGTGCGCAGATTATGTTGGATCAGTACATTTCTGCCGCCGAAGACAAATGGAAGCTTCAAAACGGATTGGTCATGCTGTTACCACATGGATATGAGGGCCAAGGCGCTGAACATTCATCCGCACGTATGGAGCGTTATTTGCAATTATGCGCGGTGGACAATATGTTTGTTGCCGATTGCACCACACCTGCAAATATGTATCATTTGTTGCGCAAGCAGATGAAAGCCAATTTTAGAAAACCGTTGATTGTCTTTACGCCAAAAAGCTTGTTGCGTCATCCTAAATGCGTATCAACGGTCGAAGAATTTGCCAATGGAAGTTTCCAAATGGTAATTGATGCTGAAAACGCAAAAGACGAAAAAATTAAAACATTGGTGTTCTTAACGGGTAAATTCTATTATGATTTAATTGAAGAACGTGAAAAATTAAACAGAGATGATGTTGCCTTTGTTAGGATCGAGCAATTATTCCCATTGCCAACCGATGATATTCGCAAGGCTATTTCAAAATATAAAAATGCGGATGATATCGTTTGGGCACAAGAAGAACCACGAAATATGGGAGCTTACAGTCATATGTTGATGCATTTGGATGAAGCAAAAACATTTAGAGTGGCTTCGTTACGGCCATACGGAGCACCAGCAGCTGGAAGCTCAACACGTGCTAAAAGACGTCATCAAGAAGTGATGGATTTTATATTTGATAAGACAAAAAACAACCAACGATAATTAAGAAAATAACAAAACACTAAAATAGAGTACACGATGATTTTAGAAATGAAAGTTCCGTCGCCGGGAGAGTCCATTACAGAAGTTGAAATAGCAACTTGGCTAGTAGAAGATGGAGATTATGTAGAAAAAGACCAAGCCATTGCTGAAGTTGATAGCGATAAGGCTACATTAGAACTTCCTGCTGAAGCTAGCGGCATTATTACTCTAAAAGCTGAAGAAGGAGATGCTGTTGCGGTTGGAGAAGTGGTATGTTTAATTGACACAAGCGCTGAAAAACCAGGTGGTGAAAGCGATTCTAAAGAAGAAAAATCTACTGCAAAAGAAGAAAAGAAATCCGAAGAGCCTAAAAAAGAAGAGACAAAGGTTGAAGCTCCGGCAGAAACTAAAACCTATGCAACGGGGACTGCAAGTCCAGCTGCAAAAAAGATATTAGCTGAAAAAAGCATGTCTGCTTCCGATGTCAAAGGTTCGGGAAAAGATGGGCGTATCACAAAGGAAGATGCAGTCAATGCGACACCATCTATGGGAACACCAACTGGAGGTAATAGAGGCTCATCAAGAAGTAAAATGTCTATGTTGCGTCGCAAAGTTGCAGAACGTCTAGTTGAAGCAAAAAATACTACAGCAATGTTGACAACCTTCAATGAGGTTGATATGTCACCAATTTTCAAGCTTCGTGAAGAATATAAAGAGACCTTCAAAAACAAACATGGCGTTGGTTTAGGTTTTATGAGTTTCTTCACCTTAGCCGTTGTGAGAGCTTTGAAAATGTATCCAGCGGTTAATTCTATGATTGATGGGCAAGAAATGATAAGCTACGATTTTTGCGACATCAGTATTGCCGTTTCAGGACCAAAAGGATTAATGGTTCCTGTGATCAGGAATGCTGAAAACTTGAGTTTCAGAGGTGTTGAAGCTGAAGTTAAACGTTTGGCCATTCGTGCGCGTGACGGACAAATCACAGTTGATGAAATGACAGGAGGAACATTTACAATTTCCAATGGAGGTGTTTTTGGAAGTATGTTATCCACCCCAATCATCAACCCACCACAAAGTGGAATTCTTGGTATGCATAACATTGTTGAGCGACCAGTAGCAATCGATGGTCATGTAGAAATACGACCAATAATGTATGTTGCACTCTCTTACGACCACAGAATTATTGATGGTAAAGAAAGCGTAGGGTTTTTAGTAGCAGTTAAGGAGGCTTTAGAAAATCCTACCGAATTATTGATGAACAATGACGTTAGACGCGCTTTAGAATTGTAAACAAAAGATTTTAAAAAAACAAAAGGGCAACTTGTAGGTAAGTTGCCCTTTTTTCTTGCTAGCTTAATAGATAAAGAATCTAAAAAAAGTTGACAAGAATATTGGCGGTTATGATTAGGATGGCGCTTAAAACCAAACCTATAATTAATACTTTGTTGGCTAGATTATAATTCTTCTTTTTTATTGTAGGCATACAGACAGTTTTTTAGATTTGAGTTTTAAATAAAAGCACTGAATCAATGACTATCCAGTGCTTCTAAAATAATTACCCTAATAATTAACTAAATTAATAGCACTGTAAATTTCGGCATTAATAAAGTATCAGACAATACGTAGAACTACGTATTTTTTACTCATTATGTTTAAAAAAAATCAGTTATAACAATCATATAGGTTCTAATGAAAAAAGCTCCAGATAAATAAATATCTAGAGCCTTTAGTTTAAATAATCCCCCTAAGAATTAATAGCATTACAAATATCGCCCTTATAATAACACCAAACAATACGTAGAACTACGTATTTTTCGTTAAAAAAGAGCCATTTTTCAATAAAAAAGCGCAATCTAGATTCTAGACTGCGCTTTTTTTCACTTAATAAAACTAAACTAAATAACTAACTAAAAAAATTAACAAGAATATTCATTGATATAACCAGAATTGAACTGATGACCAATCCAATAATGAAAAGTGTATTGATAAGACTGACTTTGGATTTCATGATGTTTGAAAATTGAACCTTCTAGGTAAAAGCTCTGAATAATTGACAATCCAGAGCTTTTATGATTCCTAAAATGGATTGATTAATAGCACTGTAAATGTCGTGATTAATTACACATCAAACAATACGTAGAACTACGTATTTTTGCTCAAAAAGTCTTCGTTTTCTTTTGCAAAAAGAGCCAAACTACCTCCTTTTGATTCTAAATCAAGCTTTTTTATAATATGACTCTTGTGCTTTTCAATGGTCCGGTCTGAAACAAATAAAATCTGGCCTATCTCTTTAGCCGTTTTGTTTTGAGCTATTAATTTTAACACCCTTCTTTCTGCTGGAGTGAGCAGTTCCAATTCTTCTGGAGCTTCCTCAATTTCCAAATATTTTATCAATTCTGGACTAAAGTAGCGTTTGCCATTTAAGACAGCGGCAATACAGTTTTCTAGTTCCACTAGTGCAAATTCCTTTAGGACATAACCATATATATGTAAGGATTTCGCTTGGTTGTAAATGGCTTCTTCTTTTTCAAAAGTGATGAGTATGATTTTTGTAGATAGATTTTGCTCATTACATATTTTTGCAATTTCCAAACCAGTTAAAAAAGGCATACGGATATCCAAAATCGCAATATCTGGCTCACGTTCCTGAATCAATTGAAGCGCATCTTTACCATTGGTGGCACTTGCCATCACATCGTATTTTTTTTCTAATAAGAAGTCGTTAAGTCCTTTAAGGATAAGAGGATGGTCGTCTGCTATGATGATAGAGGCCTGCATTTGCTATTAATAAGAAGAGTTTAGCTATAAATATACTTACTTTAAATGAATAGATAAAGAATTAGACTACAATTTTAGATATAAATATTTTTTATCATAATCAATCACTGCTTTGCCTTTTTTTAAAATATCGGCACCAATAATACCATCAACCGGTTGTGCATCATGAGAAGTAAGAGCCGTATTGACATGAGTTAAGTTAAACAAAATCAAAGCCACCTTGTCCTTTTTCCACTTTCCAATTTTAAGTTTATTTTTTTTTGCTATTTGAGTCAGCATATCAATTGCTCCTGCACCTGCTGCTTTTATTTCACTGTCTTTGGCTTGTAGTTTAAATGTTTCAACAGCTTCAAAACCCACACACGAACTCGATGCACCAGTATCTAAAATAAAAAGACCTTTAACGCCATTGATGGTGGCTTTTATTTCAAAATGATTGGTCTTGGTAAGGGTCAATTTAATTTTTGTATAACCCTTTTCCAGAAGAAAATCTTTCAACGTTGTCATGATTTTATGTTTGTACAAATATAAAACGATTAATTTTGTAAAATGATAATTACCGACACACATACTCATTTATATAGTGAAGCATTTGATGATGATAGGCACGAAATGATTCTTCGCGCGATTAATCAAAATATAACTCGTTTTTTCATCCCAGCAATCGATTCAACTTATACAGATTCCATGCTAAAGTTGGAAGCCGAATTCCCCGATCATATGTTTTTGATGATGGGATTACATCCAACTTCCGTGAAGGATAATTATAAAAAGGAATTGCTTCATGTGGAGGAAATGCTCGCTAAACATAAATTTTATGCAATTGGCGAGATCGGAATTGATTTGTATTGGGACAAAAGTACCTTGCCAATTCAAATTGAAGCCTTTAAACATCAAATACAATTGGCCAAACACCATAAACTTCCCATTGTCATTCATTGCAGAGAAGCGTTTGCTGAGATTTTTGAGGTTTTGGAAGAGGAAAAAGCTGATGATTTGTACGGAATATTCCATTGTTTCACTGGTACTTTGGAACAGGCCCAAAAAGCCATTTCCTATAACATGAAATTGGGTATTGGAGGCGTTGCAACATTTAAAAACGGGGGAATTGACCAATTTTTGAATCAAATTGATTTAAAACATATTGTTCTCGAAACCGATTCACCGTATTTGGCACCAAAACCTTATCGTGGTAAACGCAATGAAAGCTCGTACATAGTCAGGGTTTTGGAAAAACTATCGGAGATTTATGGTCTTTCCGAGGAAAAAATTGCCGAAATTACCACTCAAAATTCCAAAGACATCTTTAATATATAGGTATGCCAAATTCACAGCCAACTATTTTGCTTATTTATACCGGTGGTACGATTGGGATGATTAAAGATTCAAATTCAGGAGCTTTAAAAGCATTTGACTTCAGTAATCTTTTAAAAAAAATTCCAGAACTGAAATTGCTGGATTGTGACATTAAAACCATCTCATTCAAAAATCCAATCGATTCTTCAAACATGAATCCTGAATATTGGGTACAGATTGCCGAAATCATTGAAGATAATTATAATGATTTTGATGGTTTTGTCGTACTGCACGGGAGCGATACCATGAGTTATTCGGCTTCCGCATTGAGCTTCATGCTCGAAAACCTGACCAAACCTGTAATTTTCACAGGGTCACAACTCCCTATTGGTGATTTGCGTACTGATGCCAAAGAAAATTTGATTACCTCAATTCAAATGGCGTCGCAACAAAAAAATGGCAAACCGATAATTAAGGAAGTGGGACTTTATTTTGAATACAAACTATATAGAGGAAACAGAACGACTAAAATAAATGCTGAACATTTTGAGGCTTTTGAATCGTTGAATTATCCATGTCTTGCCGAATCTGGAGTTCACTTAAAAATATTCAAGGAGTATTTGTTGAAACCTAATTTCAGGAAAAAACTAAAAGTCCATAAGATTTTTGATAGTAACATAGCTTTAATTAAGCTATTTCCTGGGGTTTCCAAGTCAGTTTTGGAAAGTATTCTGAACACTCCAAACCTCGAAGGAGTCATTTTGGAAACTTATGGAGCTGGAAACACCACTACCGAACCATGGTTTTTAGATTTGATGAAACAAACTTTAAGGAAGGGGTTGCCTGTTATCAACGTCACCCAATGTTCGGGAGGAAGCGTTATGATGGGACAATATGAAACAAGTTCCCAACTCAAAACTTTGGGGCTAATTTCGGGGAAAGATATTACGACAGAAGCTGCGATTGCTAAACTGATGTATCTATTAGGTGAAAAAATTTCTGCTAAAACGTTCAAAACCATATTTGAAACCTCATTGCGTGGAGAAATGTCTTAAAATTAACGCCTAAAATTTTTTTGCGCTGAAAGTTTTTTCGTTATTTGGCATTCAAATTTAAAAAAATAGAGAGGTGGCCGAGCGGTCGAAGGCGCACGCCTGGAAAGTGTGTATACCCCAAAAGGGTATCGAGGGTTCGAATCCCTTCCTCTCTGCAAATATTTTAAGCGATTATAAGGTATATCAAATTAAAGTCTCTATTTTTGGGATTACCAATGATTTGGGTCGTTAACGAAATGTGAAATACCGTATTCTCTAGCGTTAATTTATTTTTTAATTATAATTTTTTTATATCTTTAACACTTTAACTAATAAAATTAAGATCAGAACAATGAAAAGACTATTTTCTATCCTTGCCATAACAGGTATCATGGCTTTCGGAAATGTTAGTGCAACTACATTTGCAAACACAACGGCAACGACGACAGTTGCAACTCTAACTCAAGATGATGAAACTACTGCGGCACCGGCTGAAGAGTTAGGTTTTCATCAAGAGTTGAAAAAGCGTTTTATTGAAGGTGGACCTGGCTTCATGGGTATTGTACTTTTATGTTTAATTCTTGGATTGGCAATTGCAATTGAGAGAATTATCTTTTTAAACTTATCTACTACAAATACCAAAAAATTAACTCAAGATGTTGAAGACGCATTAAATTCTGGCGGTGTTGAAGCTGCTAAAGAAGTTTGCAGAAACACGAAAGGACCTGTTGCTTCTATTTTCTACCAAGGTTTGGATAGAACTGACGAAGGCATCGATGCTGTAGAAAAAGCTGTCGTAGCTTATGGAGGTGTTCAAATGGGACAATTGGAGAAAAATGTATCTTGGATTTCATTGTTCATCGCATTGGCACCAATGTTAGGGTTCATGGGTACGGTAATAGGTATGATTCAAGCGTTCGATAAAATTGAAGCTGCTGGAGATATGCAACCATCCCTTGTTGCTGGAGGTATTAAAGTAGCACTTTTAACAACAGTATTCGGTCTTATTGTTGCAATTATTCTTCAAATATTTTACAATTACATCATTGCAAAAATTGATAGTATTGTAAATGACATGGAAGACGCATCAATTACGTTGATGGATATTTTGATTAGAAGAAAAAAATAATAAAGAATTATGTATAAAATCTTAAAAATAGTAGCAGCAATCTTAAGCTTGTTGGGCATCGTTTTCTTGGTGCGCATCATTGCAAAGGGTGATGAGCCTATTAAGGCGGCTGCATTAAATGGAGATACTGCAATTGTAGATCCAATGGCTTGGGTAACTTACGTAATATTTGGAATTACGCTGTTATTTGTATTGTTTTTTGTGTTAAAAAATCTCTTTACAGATACTGGTTCTCTCAAAAATACGTTAATAGGAGTAGGTGCATTCGTCGCAGTTTTAGTGATTGCTTATGCATTATCAAGCGGATCGGATGCTGGGAAATTCATGTATAATGGAGCTCCAGCAACCGCTAATGAATCACATTTAGTTGGTGCGGGTCTAGTGGCTTTTTACATCTTAATTATAGCTGCGGCAGCATCAATGGTTTGGGCCGGAGTTAAAAAAATGACAACATAATATGGCAAAAAGAGCAGCACCAGAAGTTAATGCGGGCTCAATGGCAGACATCGCCTTCTTGCTTCTTATTTTCTTTTTGGTAACCACAACCATTGCGACTGATTCAGGTCTCAATAGAAAGTTACCACCGATGGATGATGAGAATGTAGAACCGCCTATCATTAAGGAAAAGAACATTTTTACGGTTTCTATCAACGGTAAAAATCAGTTATTGGTTGAAGAACAGCTGATGGATCTAAAAGATTTGCGTAAAGCGGCTCTAGAGTTTTTGGATAATGGTGGTGGAACTGATGAGAATGGTAATAAATGCGATTACTGCAAAGGGAAAAGAGACCCTAACTCGTCAGATCACCCTAATAAAGCTATAATTTCCTTAAAAAATGATAGAGAAACCAAATATTCTATGTACATCTCTGTTCAAAATGAATTGGTGGCGGCATATAATATCTTAAGGGATAGAAGAGCTGAAGAGCTTTATGGAAAAACCTTAGCCGAAATGGAGAAGGACTATGATGACGTTAATTATAGAGGAAACAAAGAAAATCTAAAAGAGAAAATCGAAAAGATTAAGATTGAGTATCCTCAAAAATTATCTGAAGTACAATAATAATTTAGAAAAACTAAAACTATATGGGCAAGTTTAATAAAAAGAAATCGGGTGACCTACCTGCAATATCTACAGCATCTTTGCCTGATATTGTCTTTATGCTCCTATTCTTTTTTATGGTGGCTACCGTAATGCGTGATAACACATTAAAAATCAAAAATGTTTTGCCAAGTGCAGACCAAGTTGAGAAACTTGATAAAAAAGATTTGATTATGTATATCTACGTTGGGCAACCAAGCGAAAGATTTCAAAGTCAATATGGAAAGGAATCTCGTATTCAGTTGAATGACAAATTTGCTGATGTAAGTGAAATACCTGCTTTCATTAGAGCTGAACGAGCTTCTAAAAGAGAAGAGTTGAGAGATTATTTGACAACTGCTCTTAAAGTTGACAAAGATGCCAACATGGGAATTGTTGGAGACATTAAGCAAGAATTGAGAAAGGAAAACGCCTTAAAGATAAATTACACCACTAAAAAAGGCGATATTTCCAATAACCAAAATTAATTTTATTGTTCAAAATATAAAAACCTCCTAAAATAGTTTAGGAGGTTTTTTTATACTCATATATTAACTTTAAGGTGCAGGATTTGGAATTTCGCCGTGTACTTTTTCAATGAGATTTAAAACTTCTTCGCTTAAACTCACATGGATACTATCGATATTTTCTTTTAGTTGATGCATGGTTGTCGCTCCAATAATATTACTTGTTATAAATGGGCGCGATGTGACAAATGCCAAAGCCATTTGAGAAGGTTTCAATTGATGGTCTTCAGCAATTTTTAAGTAACGGTTTGCAGCTTCTGTTGATTGTACCGAACTATATCGTGAAAACCTTGGGAACAGCTTTAATCGAGCATTTTCTGATGCAACGCCTTTGATGTATTTACCAGACAATACTCCAAATGCCATGGGGGAATAAGCCAATAGTCCTATGTTTTCCCTAATAGCTATTTCGGCCATATCTCCTTCAAACACTCTATTTAGTAAAGAATAAGCATTTTGGATAGTTATCATTCTAGGTAAATGATGGACTTTCGATTCTTCCAAATAGCGCATCGTTCCCCAAGCTTTTTCATTGGAAATTCCTATTTGTCTAACTTTTCCTGATTTGATGATTTCATCCAAAGTCAATAAGATTTGATTAAAATTATCTTGCCATTTTTCTTCCTTATGTTTGTAATCTCTTGTCCCAAAAGTGTTCGTTGATCGTTCTGGCCAATGTAATTGATACAGATCGATATAATCCGTTTTCAGGCGTTTTAAGCTCTGATTCACTGCATCTTTTAAGGCATCCGGACTAAATCCATTGGTTCGGATGTGAGCCGTATAATCACCTGTTCCTGCAATTTTTGAGGCTAAAACCACCTGGTCTCTATTCCCGGTTTTCTCGAACCAATTGCCTATAATGCGTTCGGTTTCTGCATACGTTCTTTCTTGGGCAGGAACGGGGTACAATTCTGCTGTATCAAAAAAATTGATCCCTTGATCTAGTGCATAATCCATTTGCTCAAAACCTTCTTCTTGGGTGTTTTGATTTCCCCAAGTCATGGTGCCTAAACATAATTTGCTGACTTTTATATCGGTGTGTGGAAGTGTAGTGTATTTCAAATTTTTATTTTAAGAGATTGGATAAAGATAAAAAACCTTTCAGGCTTATAAGATCTGAAAGGTTTAAAACTGTGTTAAGATTGGTTATGTTAATCGTTCAGTAATTTTGAAATCTCATCCAATTTAGGTGTCAAGATAACTTCAATACGTCTATTTTTTGCTTTGCCTTCTGCAGTCTCATTTGTTGCAATTGGGGCATATTCTCCTCGTCCGGCAGCAGTTAAATTTTCAGGGTTGATAGAGGCATTTTCTCTTAAAATCTCTACAATTGCAGTTGCGCGCTTGGTGGATAAATCCCAATTCCCGGACAATTGCCCGGTTCCTGTATAAGGAACGTTATCTGTATGTCCTTCAATAAGTACTGCAATATCTGGATTGACCGCAAGGACGCTTCCTAACTGTTTTACAGCTTCCTTACCATTTTTTCCGACTGCCCAGCTTCCAGACTCAAACAACAATTTGTTTTCCATGGACACATACACTTTGCCATCTCGTTGTTCAACCGTCAAACCTTTACCTTCAAAATTGGTCAGTGCTTTTGAGATGGCATTCTTCAATTTAGTCATTGCTGCATCTTTGGAAGAAATGATATTTTCCAATTCAGCAATACGTTGCGAACGAGCATCCATATCTTTTTTCAGTTTTTCAAGTCTGGCATTTTCAGCAGCTAAAGCTTGTTCTTTGGCTTCTAACTGTGCTAACAGTTCACGATTCTTTTTGGCATTATCGGCAATAGCAGATGAACTGTTTTGCTCTAAAGCATCATAAGATTTCTGTAGATTGTCAAGACTAGTTTTAGTTGCATCATAGTCTTTTTGGAATTGGTCGCGTTTGGCAATCGCGGCATCATAATTTTTTTGAAGTGTAGCCAATTCGTTTTGAGCAGTTGCCAGAGATTTGGACAATGCTGATTTCTCATCGGATAACGTTCTGTTTTCTTTTTTCAAAGTTGCATATCTGCTCTCTAAATCTGTATAAAGTTTTTTTGAAACACATGAGGTGGTTAATACTAGTGTTAATGCTATTAATGACAATTTTTTAATCATGCTTTTTTGTTGTTAGGTTGTTGATTTTTTTGTTGTTAAAAGTGTGTATTGAATGTCGCATCAATACACGAATTTTTATCTTTTACTGCGACTGCGACTGCGACTGCGACTGCGAAACGAGGCTAATCCTCAATTTCAATCAAAATAGGGCAATGGTCGCTATGCACAGCATCCGATAGAATAACGCTGCGTTTTAATTTTTCTTGTAAAGGTTTGCTTACCATACCATAATCCAAACGCCATCCCTTGTTATTATTTCTTGAATTGGCTCTGTAACTCCACCAAGTGTAATTATCAGGTTCTTTATTAAAATGTCTAAAGGAATCTATAAATCCGTTATTGATAAATGCTCCTATCCATGTTCTTTCTACAGGCAAAAATCCTGAAACATTCGATAAACCTTTAGGATTGTGGATGTCTATTTCTTCATGGCAGATGTTGTAATCACCACAAATAATTAGATTTGGGATGTCTTTTTTAAGCTCATTTATATAAACCTGAAACATATCCATATAGTCAAACTTGTGTTGCAGTCGGGCATCGTTGGTTCCTGAAGGTAAATAAAGACTCATCACAGAGACTCCGTCAAAATCCGCACGAAGGTTACGTCCTTCAAAATCCATCGACGCAATGCCTGTCCCATATTCCACATGGTTTGGTTTTATTTTGCTCAAAATGGCCACACCGCTGTATCCTTTTTTTTGCGCGCTGAACCAGTAATGGTATGTATAACCTGCTTCTTCAAAAATAGTGACATCCAATTGGTCTTCCATTGCTTTTATTTCTTGCAAACAAACCACATCTGCATTGACGCTTTTCAACCAATCCAAAAAACCTTTATTAAGTGCTGCTCTAATACCGTTGACGTTGTACGAGATGATTTTCATGATATACTTTTAGAATTTCAGCTAAATTAAATAATACTGTACTTTTATGCGATAGTTTTTAAGGCATTTTAACTATAAAATATTTTTTGCCATTAGCAGTTTATATACTAGATGAAAATTACTGTCTCTATTCTTATTTTTTTAATGAGTTTTTGTGCCATTGCACAGGAAACATCATCGAATTATAGAACGAAGAAAGTAGCGGTTAGGGACACGATCCGAGTGGATACGGTGAGTATCAATTCCAGTAAATTTGTTCTTAAGACAAAACAGAATAGTGTAATTGACAGTTCATTTTATAGCATCGATTTTTCCAAAGCTATTTTGACCTTTAAAAAACCTTTAGAGACAGATTCTGTTACTATCGAGTATTTGCGCTATCCAGATTTTATCACACGAAAGTATTTTCAATTGGATGACAAAATCATTGTAGAAAATACCGATAACATGCAACGATTGTACAAGTTGTCACAATCAACCTTAGCCCAAAACTTCACACCTTTTGATGGATTGACAACTTCAGGAAGTATCTCACGTGGTGTTACGATTGGAAACAATCAAAATTCGGTATTGAACAGCGAACTCGATTTACAGATTTCGGGAAAGTTGAGCGATAAGGTGTCGCTCAGAGCGTCCATACAAGATGCCAACATTCCGTTACAAGAAAGTGGTTATTCTCAAAGGTTGGATGAGTTTGATCAAGTGTTTATAGAGTTGTTCAGTGACCAATGGAATATTAGAGCGGGAGACATTGATTTGGTAAACGAGAATACGTATTTCGGGCGTTTTAGTAAGCGTGTGCAAGGACTTTTGGTCAATGTTAATTTTGATAAAGAGGAATCTAAAACCAATATATTTGCTGCAGGAGCACTGGTAAGAGGTCAGTTTACCACAAGTCAGTTTTTGGCGCAAGAAGGAAATCAAGGACCTTATAAGTTACGAGGCCCTAATAATGAATTGTTTGTACTCATTGTCTCTGGAACTGAAACGGTGTACGTCAATGGTTTGCCAATCAAACGAGGTGAGAGCGAAGATTACATAATCGATTATAACGCAGGTGAAATCATTTTTAATTCCACTTTTCCAATTACCTCCGAAATGCGAATCACTGTTGATTATCAATTTAGCGAACGTAATTTTTCACGATTTACGGTCTATGGCGGAAGCAGTTATGAAACGGAAAAATTGAAGCTTGGTGTATCAGTTTATTCCGAAGTGGATTCTAAAAATCAACCATTGCAGCAAAATTTATCGCCAGAGCAAGTACAGATTTTAGCAGATGCCGGCGATGATCAATCTTTAATGGTCGCGCCTTCTGGAGTTCCAGAAGCCTATAGCGAAAACCGTATTTTATATAAAAAAGAGCTGATTGATGGCGTGGAAGCCTTTGTGTTTTCTACAGATCCAGAGGATGAATTGTTCAGTGTAAAATTCCGTTTGGTTGGCAACAATCAGGGCGACTATGTGCTAGTCAATAGTAACGCTATCAATAATATTTACGAATATGTTTCGCCCATTGCTGGTGTACCACAGGGGAATTATGCAGCCATTGTTCAATTGATTGCTCCAACAAAGTTACAACTGGCAGTTGTTAATGGAACATACAAACCCACCGAACGAACCGATATTTATTTTGAAGCCGCTGGAAGTAAAAATGATTTGAATCTATTTTCAAATTTGGATGATTCCAATAACGATGGATTTGCTGGAAAACTTCGAGTGAAACAAAATATTATCAAAACAGATAGTCTTTGGAATTTATTAGCAATTCTAGATGCAGACGTCATTCAACAAAACTTTAAAACCATTCAGCGGTTGTATTATGCCGAATTCAATCGGGATTGGAACTTGGACATGCCTTTGGGAAACCAGAATTTATTGACTGCTGGTTTGGAATTGCTTCATCCTAATAATGGTGTTGCCAGCTACAAATTTGAGCATCTTAATTATTCTGAAAATTTTAATGGCAATCGTCATAGTGCATTGGCAAATTTGCGATTCAATAGATGGAATGTATTTACAAACTCAAGTATTCTGAATAGCCGAAGTGATGTATCAACCTCAACGTTCTTACGCTCATTTAATAGAGTTACTTATAGTTTTGACAAACAATGGATTGGAACCAAATTGGCAACCGAAGATAACGAACAACGAGAAGTTATCACTGATAGCTTAACGGCATTGAGCCAGCGTTTTAAATCCTATGAACTATTTACCGGAATTGGAGATAGTACCAAAGTATTTGCTGAAGTTGGTTATAAACATCGTATAAATGATAGCTTAAGATTTAATAGAGTGGAAAAAGTTAGCACTTCAAACACGTATTATATCAAGTCTAAAATCATACAAAATACCAATACCGATTTAGGGATTTATGTCAATTATCGAAATTTAAAATCAGTTGATGAAGCTATAGAAAATGAAAAATCTTTGAATTCAAGATTAACTTATAATCAACAAGTATTTAATCAAATTGTACAATGGAATACGATTTTTGAAACGAATTCGGGAAGTCTTCCACAGCAAGATTTTACGTATGTGCAAGTAGAACCAGGACAAGGAGCTTACACTTGGATAGATTACAATGGGAATGGTATTCAAGAGTTGAACGAGTTTGAAGTGGCACAGTTTCAGGATGAAGGCGAATATGTGAGAGTCTTGTTGCCAAACCAAATCTTCGTCAAGACTCATCAAAACAGATTAAGCCAAACATTTACAATCAATCCGCAACAATGGTCGGTAAGTGAGAGCAAATCGAAACAATTTTGGTCCCATTTTTATAATCAAACATCCTATTTGGTAGACCGAAAAATCAGAAAGGAAGGTAATAGTTTTGACCTGAATCCATTTGCGGATAGTGATGACAATCAATTGGCATTGAACAAAAGTGTTCGGAATGTCTTGTTTTTTAACAGAGGGAAACAACGATACACGACATCTTATACATTTTTGACAAATACTAGCAGAACTTTGTTATCTATCGGTTTTCAGGAAAGTAAATTGAAGAGTCACCAAATCAATTTCAACCATAAATTTGCTACAAGCTGGCTTGTTAATTTACAATCGAGTTTGGACAAGAATGAAAGCTTGAGCGAAAATTTTGCGACTAGAAATTACATCATTGATGAAGTGCGATTACAACCAAAACTTTCTTATTTATTCAATGAAAATGCTCGTTTTGATGTATTTTATCAATATACCTCGAAAGACAACACCACAGGAAATATGGAGACTTTGCTTCAAAACAACTATGGAGTTTCTTTTACCTATAACAATGCCCAAAAAATTGCTTTAAATGGTGAAATCAACTTCTTTGACAACACGTTTGAAGGCAATGCCAATACACCAGTATCGTATCAAATGTTGGAAGGATTGCAACCAGGGAAAAATTTTACTTGGAGTTTACTTGCTCAAAAGAAACTGACCACATATTTAGATTTGAACTTGAATTATTTTGGTCGTAAAACAGAAACCTCAAAAACCATCCATACAGGAACGATACAGTTGAAGGCCTATTTTTAAAAACATAAAACCCAAACGAATGTTTGGGTTTTGGAAACTTCATATTAAATTATATTGTTATTTCATTTTCATTAACCAAGTTCTTACATCAACCTCTTGTTTAATAAGTTCACGCAAATCATCAATTTTTACACGTTTCTGTTCCATTGTATCGCGATGACGAATGGTTACTGTATTATCAGTTAAAGTGTCATGGTCAACAGTAATGCAAAATGGTGTTCCATTGGCATCTTGTCGTCTGTAACGTCTTCCTACGGCATCTTTCTCATCATAATCGACATTGAAATCCCATTTTAAATCTTCAACAATTTGTTTGGCGATTTCTGGCAATCCATCTTTTTTGACCAATGGTAAAATGGCAGCTTTGACTGGCGCTAAAACAGCTGGCAATTTTAAAACCGTTCGGGTGGTATTATTTTCCAATTCTTCTTCAATCAACGAATTGGAGAAGACCGCCAAAAACATTCTGTCTAAACCAATCGACGTTTCCAACACATAAGGCACATAGCTTTCGTTCATTTCATGGTCAAAATACTGTAGTTTTTTACCTGAATACTCTTCGTGTTGTTTCAAATCGAAGTCTGTTCTAGAATGAATACCTTCCAATTCCTTGAAACCAAATGGGAATTTGAATTCAATATCGGTTGCAGCATCTGCATAATGAGCCAATTTCTCGTGGTCGTGAAAACGATAATTGTCTGTTCCCATGCCTAATGACAAATGCCATTTCATTCGGGTTTCTTTCCAGTGCTCAAACCATTCTTTCTGTGTTCCTGGTTTGATGAAAAATTGCATTTCCATTTGTTCAAATTCGCGCATGCGGAAGATAAATTGTCTGGCGACAATTTCATTTCTGAAGGCTTTTCCTGTTTGGGCAATACCAAACGGAATCTTCATACGCCCCGTTTTTTGAACGTTCAAAAAGTTCACAAAAATACCTTGGGCTGTTTCCGGACGAAGGTACAAATCCATTGAGTTTTCAGCTGAAGCCCCAATTTTAGTCCCAAACATCAAATTGAATTGCTTCACTTCAGTCCAGTTTCTACTTCCGGTTAAAGGGTCGGCAATTTCCAATTCTTCAATTAATGCTTTTACATCCGCCAAATCTTCTTTTTCCAAAGATTTCGCCATCCTTGTAAGTGTCGCATTTATTTTTTGCTGGTACTCCACAACACGTTGGTTGGTTGCCAAAAATTGTTCCTTATCAAAAGCATCACCAAAACGCTTCGCGGCTTTGTCCACTTCCTTATCGATTTTGGCTTCAATTTTGGCACAATAATCTTCAATCAAAACATCTGCACGATATCTTTTTTTGGAATCTTTGTTGTCGATTAAAGGGTCATTAAAGGCATCAACGTGTCCAGAAGCTTTCCATGTGGTTGGATGCATAAAAATGGCGGCATCGATACCTACAATGTTATCATGCATTTGTACCATGGCTTTCCACCAATAGTCGCGAATGTTTTTCTTTAATTCGGCTCCATTTTGGGCGTAGTCGTAAACGGCGCTTAAGCCATCGTATATTTCACTGCTTTGGAATACGTAACCATATTCCTTGGCGTGCGAGATTACTTTTTTAAATTGATCGTCTTGATTTATCATGCTGCAAAAATAAAAAACCGCTCCAATAGTTGGAACGGTTTTTATAAATATATTTTTAGGTTTTAATCCAATTCTATTTGTGTCGCTCCCAGCTTTCTATCTTTATAAAAAACAGATACATAGTAGGTGCCTTTAACTAATGGTTTGTCAGACGGGTCTGACATAATATTGGTACACACGTCCACAACTTCGTTGTTATAATTCACAATGGTTTTTGTACTATAAATTAGAGAAGAATTACCAAATTCAATAGACCCTTTATCAGCAATAACGTTGTTTTTTGGACTGACAATTTGAACATATAATTCTTTTTCGCCTCTTTCAGTAAGAGCATTTTCTGCTAAAGTAAAACAGACTTCTATGGTTTCTGCTTTGTGAGCCTTTTTGGTCTCATAAAGCCTTCCGTTTTTGTTTAAATAAGCTTTCGCTTTAAAAGAATTGGCAGTCATTAATGCCCCCTTTTCAATAGTTTTACTTAAGGATTCATTCTTTTTTAAGAGTGATGAATTGGCATTAAGTTGTTTTTTTAATTCATTATGTGCCAACAATTTGTCCTTTATAAGAGTTGTATTCACATTGTTTAATGAATCTAGGGTATCAAACAGTTGCTTATTCTTATCCTTTAAAACATTAAGCTGTGCTTTGAATCTTGAAATGACAGAAAGGTCACTTTTTAATAAACGAAGTGAATCTAAAGTGATTTTAATTTCATTTTTGACATCCTTAAGTTTGGAAGCCATATAGTCATTGGTATGTGATACTTCATCGTATCGCAATATCATTTGCGACAATTCTGTTTCTACCAATTTTTTTTCTTGCTCTAAAAATTGTTGGTGTGCTCTTACAGACTCATAGTTTGTAAAACTAAAAATCGCTAAAACCGCAATTACAACAACCAAAGAACCTATAATTAATCTATAGTTAAAAAATTGAGGGTTAACTATCATTCCTAATTATTGAGGGAGGTTAGGGATTATTTAATCAATAGCAGCGAAAATAAATATTATGTTTGTGTATTATACTTTTTAATCGATAAAATGATAATAAATTTGTTAAACTTGTTTTTCCCAAAGGTTTGCATGGCTTGTGACAGTCATTTAGGTGACAATGAGGAGTATGTCTGTACGTTTTGTCGCAATGAATTGCCACTGACAAATTTTCATTTAGAACCAAATAATGCAGTTGCAAAACGATTGTATGGCCGTGTCAATTATCAATATGCAACGAGTCTGCTTTGGTTCAATAAAAAAGGAATTGTTCAGCACTTGCTACACAACTTAAAATATAAAGGGCATGAAGAAGTTGGTGTATTTCTTGGAAAATGGTTGGGAGAAGAATTGACCCAAATCGAAGGGTATAAAACAATTGATGTTGTTGTGCCTGTGCCATTGCATAAATCAAAATTGAGAAAACGAGGTTATAATCAGATTGACAAATTTGGACAGGAAATTGCTGAAGCGTTATCTGTGGAGTTTAATTCCAAGATATTGATAAAAACCAAGGCAACCACTACACAGGTGTTCAAGGATCGATTGAAACGAATACTGACCCATGAAGCTGATTTTTCTATATCGGAATATGATTCTTTAAAAGGGAAACATATCTTGTTGGTTGACGATATTATCACTACGGGTGCAACTATTGAAGCTTGTGCAAATCAACTTCTGACCATTGAAGGTGTGACAATTAGTGTAGCAACCATGGCAATTGCAGAATGATTTTTGCGTTAGTATCCTAAATATGTTGTTAATTTGCTTAAAATTTGAAAATACGCATGCGTCAAACTTTTTATCGACTTATAATCTTGACTTTTATAGTCGCTCTAATAGTTTCCTGTGCCAATAGAGGCACGCCCAGTGGAGGCGAAAAAGATATCGTTGCTCCAAAAATCATAAGGTCTGTTCCTGAAAATTTTACTACGAATTTTACCGCCAAGGAAATAAGAATTTATTTTGATGAATACGTTAAAATCAAAGATGTCCAAAAACAATTAATTATCTCGCCGCCAATGGACCCAGAACCAGATATTACGCCTTTGGGTTCGGCCAGCAAATACATCAAGATCGTTATTAATGACACCTTGGAGGCAAATACTACCTACGCTTTCAATTTTGGTCAAAGTATCGTTGATAACAATGAAGAAAATCCTTATCCATATTACAAATATGTATTTTCCACAGGTGATTACATCGATTCACTATCCGTAAAAGGAACCATTTTTGATGCTGAAAAGCGTGCAGCAGATAAGTTCGTTTCTGTAGTGTTGTATGAGATGGATTCTACCTTTACGGATTCCATTATTTATAAGAAAAAACCAAAATATGTCACAAATACATTAGATAGTGTGACCAGTTTCAGTATTGATAACATCAAAGCAGGAAAATACATGTTGGTCGCTTTAAAAGATGAAAATAGAAATTTCACTTACCAACAAAAAACGGATAAGATAGGGTTCTACGAAAAACCTATTACGGTTCCTTCCGATTCTAGTTATAATATTAAGTTGTTTAAGGAAGAATTGAATTTTAGGGCAGAACGCCCACGACAGGTTGCAGGTCAAAAAATAGCTTTTGGTTATGAAGGGGATGCAAAAGATATGTCCATTGAGATGCTTGAATCAAAACCTGAAGGTTTTGAAGAAAGAATTACAAAAGATAAAAGTACCGATACCTTATATTATTGGTACAAACCAAAGTTGGAGTTGGATTCCACCTTGTTTGTAGTAAGGAACAAAACCTTTGTTGATACCCTTAAGCATCGTTTTAGGGATATAGAAAAAGACTCGTTGGTGATAAATCAATCACAATCAAAAAACCCTAGTTTTGAGGATGATTTTACCGTGTCGGGAAATATCCCATTCATAAAAATTAACGAAGAAGGTATTAAAATTATGGATAAAGACTCTGTAGATGTTCCGTTTACTACAGCCTATGATTCCTTAAAGAACAGTTATTCATTGAAGTTTGCTAAAAAGGAAGCGAATAACTATAATATTCAAATGTTGCCAGAAACTTTTACGGATTTTTTTGGAAATGTGAATGATACTTTGAATTATACGGTCAGAACGAAACAGTTTTCTGAATATTCTAACGTAAGGGTAAGCCTTAACAATGCAAAATACCCTTTGATTGTTCAGTTAACAGATGAAAAGGGTGTGGTAAAATATGAACAGTTTGCCACAGAACCAAAGCTGTTCGATTTTAGATATATCAACCCTGGAGATTACTATTTGAAAATCATTTATGATACCAATGGCAATAAAAAATGGGATTCAGGAAATTATTTATTGAAAATCCAACCAGAGCGGATAAGTTACGATGACAAAATCATTGAGGCTAGAGCCAATTGGGATCCTATAGTAGATTTTACGTTGTTAGATTAAAATCATCTCGATCCCTTAAAAAATTAAGCTTGCTTCGATGCATTTCCAATTCGTTTTTAGACAAGCTTATAATTTCAATAACTTCTTTATTTTCAGGAATAAAGTCCATTCGCTGTCCCAAGACATCATAAGCAGCAGAATGTCCTGAATATTCATGATTGTTACCATCCAATCCAACACGGTTGACTCCAATGCAATAGCTCATATTTTCAATGGCGCGTGCTTTTAACAAAGCATCCCAAGCAGCAACGCGCAGTTTTGGCCAATTGGCGACATACATCACAACGTCATATTCCTCAACATTTCGTGCCCAAACGGGAAATCTTAAGTCGTAGCAAATGAGCGGACAAATCTTCCAGCCTTTATAGTTTACAATCAATTTTTCGGTTCCAGACGCATACACTTTATCTTCTCCAGCCAAAGTAAAGGTGTGACGCTTATCGTAAGTTTCAATGGTGCCATCAGGATGGACGAAGAGCAAGCGGTTGTAATAATTGCCGTTTTCTTTAACGACCAAACTCCCTGTGATGGCTGCCTGTTTTTTTGAAGCCAAATCTTTCATCCAAGCAACTGTTTCACCATCCATGGTTTCTGCCACGGCAGAAGCATTCATTGTAAAACCCGAAGTGAACATTTCAGGAAGAACAATAATATCGACCGGTTGTGAAATGGACTCAATTTTTTTTGAAAAATTGAGTCGGTTTTGGGTTGGATGTTCCCAAACCAAAGCTGACTGAATCAAGGCAATATATAAATCGGGATTTGACACAATTAAGATTTGCTTAATTTCTTTTTGGCTTTTTCTAAATCTTCTTTGTAGCCATCTAATTTCTTAAGCCATTTTTCCTCATCGTTAGGTGACAATTTTCCTTTACGCTTAAGCTTATCGTATTTTTCTTGATTGTCCTTTAGCTTTTTAGTGGCTTTTTCAAAATCGTCTTGCGCTCGTTGTTTTTGCTTCAGTTCCTTTTCGGCTCGTTTTTGTTCTTTTTCAGCCTTTTTTTGAGCTTTTTCAGCTTTTTTTATGGCGTTTTCGGCTTCTTTTTGCTCTTTGGCAAGTTTTTCAGCTGCTTTTTCTGCTTCTTTTTTCTCAATGGCAGCTTGTTTTGCAGCCATTTCTGCTTCTTTTGTGGCTACTTTCGATTTTTCAAAGATGGCTCTTATTTCATTTTGTTTCTCAACAGACAATGTTGAGGTCACATCTTTTCCATCTTTAAAAATCGATGTTCCTTTGATTTCATATGTTGTGCCTTCGTGCTCAACTTGTTGCGCATTGGCAAATAATCCCATTCCGATAAATAATAATACAATCCAGAGTTTCATTTTTTTAAAGTTTGTTTATCTATATAACACAAAAATGATGTGAAAGTCACTAATTATTTTAAGCTACAACTTTCAAAGATTAAAATTAACGGTTTTTTGATTAAATTTAGGCTTAATGCAGAAGAATTTGACTTTAAAAAAATGTGATTTGACCGATGTCGAATTATTGACCAATATTTCGAGAAGAACGTTTATTGACGCATTCGAAAAGGACAATAATGCACAGGATTTCAAAACATATCTTGATGCTGCATTTAACAAAAAGCAAATCGTGGAAGAACTGCTGAATCCTGATTCAGAGTTTTATTTTGTCTATAATGATGAGGACATGGTTGGTTATTTTAAAATCAATCAGAATGAAGCACAAGCAGAGCCTTTTGGAAATGATGCTTTAGAGTTGTCAAGAATTTATGTGCTGAAAGAATATCAGGGTCAACAATTAGGGAAGCACATCTTGGAAAGGATTGTTGAAAAGGCGAGACAAATGCACAAAGCATGGTTGTGGTTAGGTGTATGGCAACGCAATGTGAATGCGGTCCGGTTTTATGAGCGGCATGGGTTTTCTAAATTTGACACACATTCCTTCTACATTGGTAACGACCGACAGACCGATTGGTTAATGCGGTTAGATATTGTTTAAAATATCGGCTGCTTGCTTTAAAGTGTCATCTGTTTTTGCAAAGCAAAATCGCAATACCTTATTATCAAGATTGTTTTCATTGAATACAGACATCGGAATGGAGGCAATTTTATATTCGATGGTCAATCGTTTTGCAAAATCCAAATCATGTTCATCAGTTATTTCCGAATAATCCAAAACTTGAAAATAAGTACCCTTGGCAGGATTGATTTTAAAGCGTGAATCCTTGATTAAACTCAAAAACAAATTACGTTTACGTTGATAGAAGTCTGATAATTCCAGATAATGATTCGGTTCTTGAAGATAATCAGCCAAGGCTTTCTGCGTCGGATGATGCACTGAAAAAACATTGAACTGATGCACTTTCTGAAATTCCTGCATCAACTCCTTTGGAGCGCAACAATAGCCGACTTTCCAACCAGTATTATGAAAGGTTTTCCCGAAGGAAGCCACAACAAAACTTCTAGATTTTAAATCCGAAAACAGACAAGCGGATTGATGCTGTTCGCTATCAAAAATAATATGTTCATACACTTCATCGCTCAAGAGGATGATGTTTGTTCCTTTTAATAGTTCCTGCAATTTCAGCATATCATCTTTCGAAAACACAGTACCACTCGGATTTTGTGGTGTGTTGATGATGACCATTTTGGTTTTGGAATTGATTTTTTGTGCGACTTCATTCCAATCCACCGAATAATTGGGTGCTTCCAACTGAATCGAAATGGTTTTTCCACCATTCAACTCAATCGCTGGTTCATAACAATCATAGGCAGGTCGAAAAATAATCACTTCATCATTCGGTCTGATGAAAGCTGAAATAATGGTATAAATCGCTTGCGTAGCACCAGCAGTCACAGTAATTTCCGAATCAGGATTGTAGGAGGTATGATAAAGATGTTCAAATTTATTGGCAATCGCCACACGCAATTCCATACTGCCAGCCATCGGAGAATATTGGTTGTATCCGGAATTCATGGCATGGGAGACCAAATCCATCAGTTTTTGGTCGCTCTTAAAATTTGGAAAGCCTTGGGATAAATTGAGAGCTTCGTGTTGATTTGCCAATGCACCCATTACAGTGAATATGGTCGTGCCAACATCGGGAAGTTTAGAAGTGTGTTTCATGGTTTAAAGATACAGTAAATGTCTTGATTCTTTTGTCTAGGAGCGAAAGTCTTAAACCTATTCAATCATTTTGCCCAATGGCGATATACACCAAAACATCATTGATACATCTGTCAAGATTTTTTTTGATTTCATGCTCCCAAAAGCGAAACACCGTATAACCCATTTCTTCCAATTGCCGATTGACCTGTCGGTCGCGTTGCATGTTTCGTTCAATTTTTGGAATCCAGAACTTACGATTGCTTTTGATTTTGTCCTTTCGTTTGTCCCAATTGTAGCCATGCCAAAATTCACCATCGATAAAAATGCCGAGATTGTATTTTTTGATGGACACGTCAGGTTTGCCAGGTAATTGTTTGCTGTCCACTCTGTAACGTACATTTTTCTTCCACAAGGCTTTTCTAAACAGCAATTCAGGCTTGGTATTTTTCCCACGAATTTTGCTCATGATTTTGGAGCGTTTCTTCGTAGTATAGAAACCCGATTCTTCATTGAATCTTGGAACGATAATGTTTTCTTCTTCGTAGGACATTATACTTTCTAAAGTAGAAAATATTGAGTTGATAAAGAAAGGTTTCAAAGTGTTTAACAAATTTTGGATTGCTTCTCGATACAATTTTCCATCGCTATCGCGCTGTAAAATCACTCGAAGTGACAAAATCTAGTTAAGCAAATTGTCAGTTCGAGTGTTTTTTAATAGCCGCAGAAAAGCAGCTTTTAAAAAATGTATCGAGAACCTATTATTATTATTATCTAAATGAAAAAACCCTCACATCTCTGCAAGGGTCCAATATCTAAAAGCGAAGCGGTCTTACGTCTAAAAGCGCCAGCGGTCTATTTTTAGTATCTGTAATATTCCGGCTTATAAGGACCTTCAACAGGAACACCGATATAATCAGCTTGCTCCTCACGAAGCTCCGTCAATTCAACACCGATTTTCTCTAAATGTAATTTGGCAACTTTTTCATCCAAATGTTTTGGCAACATATACACTTCGTTTTGATAAGCGTCTCTGTTAGTCCACAATTCGATTTGAGCCAAAGTTTGGTTTGTAAACGAGTTACTCATCACAAAACTTGGGTGACCTGTAGCACATCCAAGATTCACCAAACGGCCTTCTGCTAAGATGATGATGTCTTTTCCATTGATGGTGTATTTATCAACTTGTGGTTTGATTTCCACTTTGGTGTTTCCGTAGTTTTTGTTCAACCAAGCCATTTCGATTTCGTTGTCAAAGTGACCAATATTGCAAACAATAACTTTATCCTTGAACATTTCAAAGTGTTTCCCTTGAACGATGTCTTTGTTTCCAGTCGTTGTAATCACGATATCTGCATTGGCAGCAACTGTTTCCAATTTTTTAACTTCAAAACCGTCCATCGCAGCTTGTAAAGCACAGATTGGGTCAATTTCAGTAACGGTCACAATACTTCCTGCACCTTTAAAAGAGGCAGCGGTACCTTTTCCAACATCACCATAACCACAAACAACCACACGTTTTCCAGCCAACATAATATCTGTCGCACGACGTACAGCATCTACGGCACTTTCTTTACAACCGTATTTATTATCAAATTTTGATTTAGTAACAGAATCATTCACGTTGATTGCTGGCATAGATAATGTACCATTTTTCATACGCTCGTAAAGTCTGTGAACACCAGTCGTCGTTTCTTCAGACAAACCGTTGATGCCAGCCATTAATTCTGGATATTTATCAAACACCATATTTGTCAAATCGCCACCATCATCCAAAATCATGTTCAATGGTTTTCTGTCTTCACCAAAGAACAATGTTTGCTCGATACACCAGTTAAATTCCTCTTCAGTCATTCCTTTCCATGCATACACAGGAATTCCAGCATCAGCAATCGCAGCAGCAGCTTGGTCTTGAGTTGAGAAAATATTACAAGAACTCCAAGTCACTTCTGCACCAAGAGCTTTTAATGTTTCAATAAGAACAGCAGTTTGAATAGTCATGTGAAGACATCCAGCAATGCGAGCACCTTTCAATGGTTGAGAGTTTCCGTATTCTTCACGAAGGCTCATCAGACCTGGCATTTCGGCTTCAGCTAATTCGATTTCTTTTCTTCCCCAAGCCGCAAGTGACATGTCTTTGACTTTGTAAGGTACGTAAGGCATTGTTTTTGTGTTCATAATTGTATATTTGTTTTCTTAAATTCGTTAAGCGAGTGCAAAGATAATTAATAACTTCGAGAAATCTAAATGCCTTTATATAAAACCCTTACTCCCAACTCACAAACTACTGTTAAAATCTGGAAGATTACAGAATCTTACGAAGAGTTGATGGGCCCGATTGATTTGAGAACCCAATGTATGAACCGTGTATTGAGCATGAAAAGCGAACTGCACCAACGCGGGTTTTTAAGCGTGAGACATTTGTTGGCAGAATTTGGATACACTGACCAAGATTTATTCTATGACGAAAATGGCAAGCCACACCTCAAAGACGGCAAGCGTATTTCCATCACGCATTCCTTTACCTTTTCGGCCATCATCGTCAGTGATAATGAAGTGGGCATAGATATTGAAAAGCAACGCGAAAAAATAAAAATCATCGCCCATAAATTTGTAGATTATGAATTTGATTATCTCGATAAAGAAGCCGATGATTACATCAAAAAGTTGACCATCATTTGGGGAATCAAAGAATCCTTGTACAAGCTTTTTGCAACGCCAGGCATGTTATTCAGGGAACATTTTTTGGTGATTCCATTTATGTTGGAAGATGGCGAAACCGTCGCTTGGATTGATTATGAAGGAAAGAAATTGAGATATAACACATACTATTTGGAGTTTGAAGGATTTACTTGCGCCTATGTTTGTTGAATGATTAAGAAGAAAATAGAAAATAGAAAAGAGAGAAGAGAAAAAAGAAGATTTGAAACAAACATTTTTAAATCTCATTAAAGGAAAATCATTCGTGCATTCGTGGCTAAAACAACAACACTATATCAAGATTTATTAAACTCCATTTCTCTGGAAGAAAGAATCCTCGCAGTTCTCATTGACCCAGAAAAGATGCGACTTGACCAAGTTTCGACGTTCATAGAAAAAGTTAATTCTTCCATTGCAACCCATATTTTCGTCGGTGGAAGTACAGTGCCCGAAGAACTCACGGAATCATTGGTTGTCGAAATTAAAAAACATACCCAACTTCCTATTTTATTGTTTCCAGGAGATGTCTCACAAATCACAAATGAGGCAGATGCGCTTTTATATTTATCTTTACTTTCAGGAAGAAACCCAGACTATTTAATAGGAAAACACATAAAGTCTATTTCAAAATTAAGAGATTCAAAACTTGAAGTCATCCCAACAGGCTACATCTTAATCGAAAACGGAAAGGAAACGTCAGTGCAGAAGGTGACAGGTACCCAACCAATTCCCAGAGCAGAGGTTCAGCAAATCGTCGACACCGCAAAAGCAGGAGAATTATTGGGCATGAAACTCATCTACCTCGAAGCAGGAAGTGGAGCGCTTCAACCAGTTCCTAATGAAATTATCTCGAAAGTGAAACAAGATTTAAACATTCCCTTGATTGTCGGCGGTGGAATCAGAAGTGTAGCACAATTAGAAAACGCATACAATTCAGGAGCTGATTTGGTAGTCATCGGAACAGCCTTCGAAGAAAACGAAGCGTTTTTCGAAAAAATAAAAATTAAAAAGAATAAAGAACCAAGACAATAGAATCAAGACAAGACTTTCAACCTTACCTAAATCAGTCTCTTCTCTTTTTTCTCTTTTCTATCATCTAAAAACCATGAAAATATCAGTAGAACTAACCCTAACACCCTTACACGATGACTACGAACCAGCCATCATCCACTTCATAAAAAAGCTGCGAGCGTCTAATCTCAAGGTCCTTGAAAACCCATTAAGCACACAAGTGTATGGCGACTATGATGAGGTCATGAAGGTGTTAACCTTCGAAATCAAAGAAGCCTTCGAATTAATAGAGCGCGGTCTTCTCCATATGAAAATCGTAAAATCCGACCGACACGATTATGAACCACATTTTTGAGTTTTTCCTCGAGCCGTATCGCACCACTGCAACCTATCTGATTGTCCTCGAAGCCATCGCCTTTGTCTTCGGCATCATGAGTGTTTGGTATGCCAAAAAGGAAAATATCTGGGTATACCCAACCGGTTTGATTGCCACAATCATCACGGTATATTTACTTTACAAAGCAGGTTATTTAGGCGATATGATGATGAATTTTTACTATTCTGTCATGAGTATTTATGGCTGGTGGAATTGGTCTCGAAAAAAAGAAGGCGAGCCTGTTGTTCCGATCTCCAGGACCAATCTCAAAGAAAAAATCATTGGAATCATCATGTTTTTATTAACTATGGTGGTCACGTATGCGGTTTACAGAGCCTATGATTACCAAATCGAAACGGCCAATTACATCGACATTTTCACCTCTGGATTGTTTTTTACCGCAATGTGGTATATGGCGAACAAAAAAATCGAAAACTGGACGCTGTGGATTATCGGCGATTTGATTACAATTCCATTATACGCCTACAGAGGTTTGGGAATTTTGTCGCTTCAGTATTTAATTTTCACTATTTTGGCAATTCAAGGTTACATGGCATGGAAGAAAAACATCAACGAACAGAAAATAACATCCTGAAAATTGTTCTCTTTGGTCCAGAGTCAACGGGAAAATCAACCTTGGCACAACAATTGGCGCAACATTACCAAACGGTCTTTGTGCCCGAATACTCCAGAATTTATGCAGAAATGCAACAACTGTGCGGCAAAGAGTTGACCAAGGAAGATGTGGTAGAAATCGCTGAAGGCCAACTAAAACTTGAAACAGAATTACTCCCAAAAGCTAATAAAATTCTCATTTGCGATACCGATTTATTGGAAACCAAAGTATATTCGGAGATGTATTACGACGGATATTGTCCACCGCAACTCGAAGATTTTGCAGAACTTAAAACCTGTGATTTATATTTGTTGACAGATGTGGATATACCGTGGGTTGCAGATGGCATTCGCGATAAGCCAAAGGCCAGAAAGTCGCAGTTTAACATATTTGAAGCCACGTTAAAAAAATATAAGAAACCCTACAAAGTGATTAAGGGGAATGAAGAAGAACGGTTGCAAAATGCCATTCGTTATGTGGATGAATTATTAAAATAAACAACAGTGAAATTGACACAACAAGATATACAACAGATTGAAAACAAAGGCTTGACCCAAAAAAAAGTAGAAGAGCAAATCGAACTTTTTAAATCAGGCTTACCATCCATCAACCTTCAGTCTGCAGCAACAATTGAGCATGGGATTAATGGTATTAAGAAGTTTACCGAAGCCGAAAAACAACATTACATTCAATATTTCGATACCAAAAGAGATGCGGTGTCCATTCTAAAATTCGTTCCTGCTTCGGGTGCTGCCACTCGAATGTTCAAAACGCTGTTCAATTTTGTGGAACTTTATAATCCTGATGTAGAAACTATAAATTCATTCATCAATAGATATAAGGATTCCGATTTGTCGGTCTTTCTGGTCGGTATTGAAAAATTGCCATTTTATCACATCGTTCTCAAGGAGATTGAAACCTATTATCCAGAGTACGATTCGTTTTCAAACGATAAACAAAAGCATGTGTTTGTCAAGACTATGTTGGACGAAGACAAATTGAACTACGGTTTTTATCCGAAAGGTTTGTTACCGTTCCATAAGTACAAAGACCATATCGCAACGGCGTTTGAAGAGCATTTGTTCGAATCTGCCTTGTATTCTTCAAGCGGTGGTGAGGCGAAATTACATTTTACGATTTCTGAAAAATACAAACACATCTTTGATGATGAGTTCAAACGCATTCAAGACATCGTGGAGCGAAAAACAAAAACCAAGTTCCATATCTCCTTCTCGTATCAAAAGGATTCCACGGACACCATTGCGGTCACGCCTAAAAACGAACCTTTTCGTGAAGAGGATGGACAATTGGTCTTCAGGCCATCAGGGCACGGGGCGTTGTTGGAAAACCTGAACGACCTTGATGCGGACATCATCTTTATCAAAAACATTGACAATGTAGTCGTTTATAAGTATGAAAGTGATGTCGCTTATAACAAAAAAATGCTTGCTGGCTTGTTGTTGGAAGTCCAAGAGCAAACCTTTAAGCATTTAAAGGACCTTAACGACACCGAGGTTTCTGATGAAAAGTTGATAGAAATTGCAGAGTTTCTGGTGAATCGATTGAATGTGAAAGTAAGCCACGAGTTTGAAAAATATTCCAAGAAGTATCAGATTGAATATCTCATTGAAAAACTGAACAGACCCATCCGAGTGTGTGGTATG
The DNA here is from genome assembly GCA_002426755.1 of Flavobacteriaceae bacterium UBA5544. GTDB lineage: Bacteria > Bacteroidota > Bacteroidia > Flavobacteriales > Flavobacteriaceae > JBPOFM01. The sequence continues at coordinate 22,921 of DINI01000019.1, read as the reverse complement.
GTGAAGAATGAAGGCGAACCAGGCGGTGGCCCATTTTGGGTAAAAGAGGAAAGTGGCAACATTTCACTGCAAATTGTGGAATCAGCACAAGTGGACAGAAAAAACAAAAACCAAAAGGAAATTCTCAAAAACGCCACACATTTCAATCCTGTGGATTTGGTCTGCGGCGTGAAAAACTATAAAGGTGAGAAGTTTGATTTATTGAACTATGTCGATTCAAAAACGGCATTCATCACCATGAAAACCAAAACAGGCAAAGACCTAAAAGCCTTGGAACTCCCAGGACTTTGGAACGGAAGCATGGCCTATTGGAACAGTATCTTTGTAGAAGTGCCTTTGATTACCTTTAACCCAGTAAAGACCGTCACCGATTTACTGAAACCTACACACCAAATTAAATAGGATGAACAAAGAAATCCTAGAATCCGAACTCCAATTCAAAGCCGTCCGAAGTTCAGGAGCGGGTGGTCAGAATGTCAACAAAGTGTCTTCAAAAGTGGAATTGACCTTTGATTTGGAAGCCTCTTCAGGTCTTTCTGATGAAGAAAAAGAACGTCTAAAACAAACCATCGGCAACCGATTGACCAAAGAACATAGTTTGTTACTTCAATGTGACGAAAGCCGGAGCCAGCATAAAAACAAAGACCTTGTCATCCAACGTTTTTTCGAAGTCATTGAAGCGGGTCTGATAGTGCCAAAAAAACGCAAAGCCACGAGAATCCCCAAAGCAGTTGTCAAAAAACGTTTGATGAAAAAGAGCATCCGCTCCGAAAAGAAAGCCAACCGCAAACCACCAACAATAGATTAGTCTTCAGTCGCAGTCGCAGTTCACGGTTCACAGCTAACAGTTCACAGTCTGCCGTAAACTGTAAACCGTTAACCGTCAACCATCAACCACAACACAAAAAATCAATCATTCTTCATTGTCAATTGTCCATTGTTAGCTAAATTTGCAACGTTCTCAATAAAGGGGTGCCTATAAACGGCTGAGATCATACCCATTGAACCTAGAACAGNNATGAAAAATTTATTCACAATTCCGTCATTGCTGCGAAGGCAGCAATCTCACATTCAGTTATCCACAATTCTTTTCTTGTTCATTGCCTTTTCAGGTTCTGCCCAAGAAACAGTCCAAGACTCCACAAAAGTCGAAACGCTCGACGAAGTCCTCGTCAAATCCGTTAGGGTAGAGGCCACATCGCCCATTACCCATTCCAATGTCACTAAAAAGGAACTGCAAAAGCGCAACTTGGGGCAAGACATTCCCATTCTTTTAAATTATCTGCCCTCGGTGGTCACCACTACCGATGCCGGTGCTGGCGTAGGCTACACAGGTATCCGTGTGCGTGGGATTAATGCACAATCTACCAACGTCACCATCAACGGGATTCCGTATAACGATGCAGAATCGTTGGGCACCTTTTGGGTAAATCTTGGTGATTTCGCCTCCTCGGTGGAAAGTCTTCAACTACAGCGCGGCGTGGGAACTTCCACCAACGGCTCTGGAGCTTTTGGTGCGAGTCTCAACGTCCTTACCGATGCGGTATCCAAAGAAGCCAATGGTGAAATCTCCACCAGTTTTGGGAGTTATAATACTCGCAAACACACGGTGAAATTCAGCACGGGATTGCTCAATGATCACATCGAGATTGCAGGCCGTTTGTCCAACATCCAGTCCGATGGGTACATCGATAGGGCGAGTGCCAATCTTAAGTCTTACTTTCTTCAGGGGTCTTATGTCGATGACAATACCTTGATTAAGGCCATCACCTTTGGAGGGTCCGAATTGACCTACCAAGCTTGGAATGGGCTCGAAGATTTAGACTTGTTGGAGGATGACAGAACCTACAACATCTCTGGGATGTACACTGATGAGAATGGCAACATCCGTTTTCACGATAATGAAGTGGATGATTACAAGCAGGACCACTACCAGGTGTTGTGGAATGAACGCTGGAGCAATCGTTGGTCCACAAACGTTGCCATGAACTATACCTACGGCCGTGGGTTTTTCGAGCAGTATAAGGAAGATGAAGATTTTACGGACTATAATCTCACACCCATCGCGATAGGTGGGGAGACCATCAACAGTACCGATTTGATTCGTCGCCGTTGGTTGGACAACGATTTTTATGTGACGAATCTTACCGCCAACTATAAAGATGAGTCCCTCAACTTCACCTTTGGGACTTCGTCCAGCTTTTATGATGGCGACCATTTTGGCGAAATCATCTGGGCGCGTTTCGCCAGTGATAGTGAGACGGGCGACCGCTACTACGAAGGCAACGGACGAAAAAACGATAACAGCCTCTTTGCCAAAGCCACCTACCGTTTGAATGACAAGTTCAGTCTCTATGGNNTATAGCTTCTTCAACCCAAAAGCAGGCGTTACCTACGAGGTGAATGATAAGAACAACCTCTATGTTTCTTACGCTAGGGCCAATCGGGAGCCAAATCGGGATGATTTTGAGAACAATGCCACCGTACAACCGGAACAGTTAAATGATTTTGAATTGGGATGGCGTCATTCCACCGAGAAATTCCAATTCAACAGTAACATCTATTATATGTTGTACAACGAGCAACTGGTCCTAACGGGCAATCTGGACAATGTAGGCAACCCCATCCGCACCAACAGTGGCGCGAGTTACCGTTTGGGCTTGGAGTTGGAAGCCGCCATCCAGCTGACCCCTCAATTTGCCATCCGTCCGAATGTGACGTTGAGCTCCAACAAAAATAAAGAAACCATAGCATCCATCGACGGCGCGCTTGTGAACCTTGGCAAGACCGATATTTCCTTTTCACCCGAAGTGGTGGCTGCCAATGCCCTCATTTTTCAGCCTAAACCCAATGTGCAACTGTCCCTATTGAGCAAGTACGTGGGCGAGCAGTTTATGGGCAACACCGAGAGCGACGCCTCCAAGCTAGACAGCTACTTTGTGAACGACTTTAATGTCACCTATGAATGGTCATTCCTGCGCAGGCAGGAACCTCTTGAAGGGAATCGTAAAACATTTTTCAAGAGCATCATATTCTCTGGGTTGGTGAACAACATTTTCAACAAAAAGTATATCTCTAATGGGTATTACTATACCTATGATGATGATTTCTCCGTGCCAGGAGAGATTACCACTGTGGAGGGCGCTGGTTATTATCCGCAGGCGACCATTAACTTTTTGGTGGGAGCGACGTTGAAGTTTTAGGGCCTCCATCCTTTGATATGAGAAACGCTTTCTAGTCATTAGGAAGCGTTTTTTGTTAAACGGATTGGGTGTTTTAGAAAATGGATAGCGTGTTTCAGGAAATGGATAGCGTGTTTCAGGAAATGGATAGCGTGTTTTAGAAAATGGATAGCGTGTTTTAGGAAATGGATAGCGTGTTTCAGGAAATGGATAGCGTGTTTTAGAAAAGTGGATAGCGTGTTTCAGGAAATGGGAAGGGTTTTCCAAAAAATGCTTGTGCATATTGGGAAAAATACTAAATTCACAAAGGTATTTTGAACCCTTTTAAATGCTTTATTATGAGACAAACGTTTCTGGAGCTTCCTATCTATAAGAAGGCTGAAGAGATTTATCAGTTGGTGCAGTCGATGACGAGCTTTGTGGAGGATTACCCGTTTGAAATCAATTATCCAATTGACCAGGAAATTGTAGATGATAGTATAAAATCTATGAAGGAGAAATCGCATGAGATAAAAATGCTGATAATGTATACTTGTCATGATGATCGGCAATATCATGAGGCGATGGAATATGCGATGGTGATTAAATATTATGTGAACGAAGTGGTGTGCGACGTGAACTGCCTAGAAAACACGGGGCTGAAGGAGAGCGAGTTTGTGGATGTGTTTCATGAGACGCTGGAGGAGTTTCGGGTGCTGTTTAAGGAATGGATAACGACGTTTCCTAAATTTCGGTATTATGCCTATGATGCGGATTGGGGGTTGTATGAGTTGCATCCTGATGTGGTGGTGTTGGACTATCCGACCGGGGAGCGTTTTGATGAGGACAATCCGCTGCATCGGATGCGGAATTATCATGAGGTTTGGGACGAGGATGAAGATGAGGATGAGGATGAATTTGAAGATGAATTTGAAGATGAAGATGAGGATGAATTTGAAGATGAAGATGATGAGGTTTGAGGAATGAGGGTTGAATTTGGGGACGGCAATCGTTGCAAACGAGGGCTAGCGGGGAAGGATGAAGATGAGGATGAAGATGAAGATGAGGATGAAGATGATGAGGTTTGAGGAATGAGGGTTGAGTTTTGGGGACGGGTTGGAAAGCTGGGCTCTTGGGTTTTTTGTTGAAATTTTGATGATAATCACATAAAATTCTTACATTACCCCCTTCTAATAAAAATGTATGCCCTATGAAATTTTATGTGACCTTGTTTTGTTTTTTTGTTGTTACCACTATTTCTTTTGCCCAGTATGATTGGAGCAATGGTGAAGTGGTCTTGAAAAATGGTACCACCTTAAAAGGCCTAGTGAAGCTTCCAGTCATTTCGAAAGACCTTATTGCCATCAATGGAAAGGAAAAGGTGAAATTTAAAACAACTAAAAAGGCGAAAACCGAGAAATATGATGAAACGCAGGTAAAGCAAATTATTATCAGGAATTCTGATACCGAGACTGCGTATTTTGAATATGTGCCTCTGTCTAAAAACAAACATGGCATTTTTAAGGTTATCACCAGGGGCAAAGCCACGCTTTATGGCAAAGCTGTGAGTACTAGTTCTAGTACTCCTATGCATTTTGGTGCGACAGGCCAACCCACCCATTATATGTATTCTTTCAATGATTTTGACGAATTTTACGTTCTCCGTGACCAAGAAGCTATTGCAAGCCCACTGATTACCATCAGGATTTCACGCTCGTTTAAGAATCGGGCTATAGAGTATTTTGCTGACTGCCCGTCTGTGGTGGAAAAATTGGAGGATAAAACGTACCGTAAGGAAGATGTCATGACCTTGGTGGAAGACTACAATGCGTGTCAGTAGCTCAAAAAACACATATATAACTATTTAATGGTCTGGCCACTTCTCTTGGTGGTTATCAATTTTGGCTGTGGACGTTTGGGGTTAAGTAGTACGGATTGGGAATTATGAGAAGGACGATGAATTTGAGGATGAGAATAGAAGTTTTTGGAGATAGAAATTATTGCTCTAGATAGTTATCGGGGCTCACTTTTGAGAGTACTAATTGAAACTAATGCTTTTGAGGTATTATTTGAGATAAATGACTAATATACTTTTAGATTAGTTTTTTTTGAGATTTCTTCGCTTTCAAAATCATAGGTTAAGGTTAGGTTTATGAACTGATCGGACTTAATTAATTTGTCGTATTCATTTTTAAGTTTTTTATAATTAGGGTCTTCATTTTTTAATGTGCTTCTATTAATCGAGTAGTGTCTTAAGAACTCTTTTATTATTGGATTAGTAGTGATTTCTTGGATGTTTGAAAAATCACTATTCTCCAAAATTTGTTTGGTTTCATCCCATAATTCTGTCTCTCTGATAGCTCGGTACTCTTCTTTCCATATACCAGTATAGCCCATTTCTTTTTCAAATACACTTCGATAAACAATATAAGCTTCTGGCATATATAACAGTTCTTGAAACTCTTCTATATTCTGTCCGAATGCTCGCTCAAAAAAGTTTCGTCCAGGTGCCACAATACCTTTTGTAACATTTAATATACACTGAATTGATCTAATGAATTTTTTATTCCATTTTTTACCGATGTATTGTCTATCCTTGGCTTCTTCACCGAACAATGGGATGTATTTCATTGGAAAGGAATAAATATGTAAGTTCAGTTCTTCGCTTAAATGAACATTAATTTCAAGGCGATAAAAAAGTTCTTCTGGTGAATCTTTGAAGTTATATAGAATATAATTTGACAACTCTTTGATTCCATACTTTGCAGCTAATCTCACAGCACTTTCGTACTGTTTTCTCATCCCCCAATAATCGAAAGCAATTCGCAATGGCCTAATAGGTATTTCACTCATTAACTTCATAAGCTCATCTGTGACATATCGAGCGTCCGTACCTTGATTAAAATCAACATATCTCTGTTTAGGAGTTTTATTTCGGTATTTTTCGTAGATATCTTTGAGTTCTTCGTATGCTAATAATAAACTTTCTTTAGTGGAGGTTTCAAGCCTAATCAGCTTATGTGATTCCAATATGTCATAAAAAGTTTGTTTGTTCTGACCACGTAATTTTTTCAATAATTTATGGAGCAGGCGATGGATTCTGTTAACGTAGGCACTATCATTTAGTCCCTTGCTCAAATTACGAATAGATATATCCAATTGATTAGGCTCGACATAAGTAGCACCTTTATAAAATCCCATGTCTTTTATTTCTTGAACAATTTCTGGAAATTTTGGAGAAGCCAAAACGTTGTTATCCATTAACAGCAAATGCTGCTGTTCCCCATAAATTTCATTAATTTCTGCAAACTTATCGATTGTATCAATTTTTGGTTTGTACGTTGGCTCTAATATTGGAACTGAACAAAACGCACATTTTCTAGTGCATCCTTTAGTCATAAACGTAAAATATGCGCTGCCTGTCGGATATTCGTAACTAATTTCATCTAGAATAGAATAATCTAGCGGTAAGTTGTCCACAATCAAATTTTTAGCGGCAGGTAAATCTGGGTCGAGTAGTCCTGGTTTGTCCAAGAGTCCATTATGTGGTTTGATCCCAGTTTCATCCTCAACTTCTTGATGTAATAGAGAGGCCAATACACCACCAAGCATTATTTGACTTTTATCTTCAACCAAATGTTTTGCATAGTGAATCGCTTCTATTGTAATTTTCCAATAAAAAGTAAATAATGTCGTGACATAAATTCTATCCCATTTTGGAAAATTTCTATAATCTTTTTTTCTGTAAATATCCGCAAACGAATACAAAGACTTATAAAGTAAAGTTTCAAATTTTGATGTACTTAAATTAAGCTCCTCTAAAACCGTTGACTTTCGGGTTCTGATATATTGTCGAATTAATAAAAAACTTAAATGCCATTCTCTAGAATTATCTATGTTGATAAACTTTGTGATACATTCTTCCGTCATTTGGTCTAATACAAAGTCCTTCAAGTCTCCTTTGAAAAATTTCACATTATCTCCTAGCATTTTATGATAGGTAGCTATCTTCATTAGTCCTATTGGTGGATATTTGTTTCTGTATTTTGGTTCTATTAGGAGAATATTTCTCATGTACTTATTAACTTAAAATTTTGAGGTAACGGTATATGTCATTCCAGCTTTTTACTCTTATGACATTTTTTGGAAAACCATATCTTTCCTCATCACGATTATATGGTTCGTCATATAGGAATACATAATCAACCAGCGAAGATAGTTTAATTGCATTTTCTGGAGTATCTTCTATAAAAAATTTAAAACCTTTAACATTAGCACCTTGAAATCGATTATTGTTCAGAATAGATTTTCTGAATGAATTTTTAAATCTGGTATCTGTAATGTAAGGATTTCCCATTTCGATAGTGGCACTTCGTTTGTGTACAAATTGTTTATTTACCCAGAATAAACATTTTTCAAAACGATTAGAAAATACTTTAGCCTTAAGATTATTCTGTTTTAACCATTCATTGGTTATTTTAATCATTTCTTTTTTTTCTTTTATGGGTGTATAGCCACTGTTTTTGATGGTATTTGTTATAAGTTCTTTTTCTGCACCATATTGAGGCCAATCACGGTAAGAGAAAAAGAGTATTTGCAAACCAAAGCGTTTGTGAAAGTCATCAATTCTTTTTTGTGCTCCCTCTTTTAAAGGAAGTGTTTCCCAATATTCTTTTGTGCTAAAAACCATTCTTTCATCTAAATCTGTAATGTTTATATTAGCGTTCAGATGTACCGGTATTTCATGTAATTTAGTTTTATCTAATGACTTTCCTGTTAAATTTTTCAACCAAACTTCAAAATGCTCTGTCTGTTGAGATACTACTCCGTCAATATCTATACCCATAGCATAGTTCTTTAGATAGGAGGTGTTTCTTAAATGAATTAAGGTCTTATATGAAATTATATGAAGAAAAAAGAAAGCAATGGTTAATATGGAAATAGTATTGTTATTTACAGGCAAATCAAATGGAATCCATTTAAAAAGCCACATCCATTCTCCAAAGTATTCGCTATAAAGGGTTTTAAGATAAAGTCCGATGACCAAAAAACCGCAATTTATTAGAGAAAATACAACTAGAATAGGGATAAAGAACGTTTTTTCTAGATATTTTGGACGGGAGGCAACAACTGGAAGTTGCAAATAATGTTGGAATTTCTCTATTTTAAGATTGGATGTTTGATAAAAATAGTTTCTTACTTTGTTTACGACTTTAGCATATAGTATTGCATCCAGTCTCAAATTAATTATGTAGATAAGAAACATAAACCCTATCATTGAAATGGCGAAAAAATAAGCACAAACTAAATTGTAACTTGATTTCGAAGCAGAGCCCTCTAAAAATATTTTAAAGCCTCCGTCTAAATCGGAAAACAAATTGAGTATGAATACTGGAGCTGCCAATATTATCAGATAATATCTGAAGAATATTGAAATTTGCTTGATAGATTCAAAATGGGCTGTAGAAATATTCCTATATTCCTCTAATTGAAATTTGTCAAAGGGTGTTTCTTCCTCCATAATTACGAGAGTTCTTCTTCAATTTTTTGAATTAAATTTTCAGAAACTTCATGAGGCAAAACGTTTCTTATAATAGTAAAAATTTTTGACGTAAATTTTCTTTGTTCTTTGGTTAAACTACTCAAATTATCGGTACGAAACTTTGGTTTACTGTCTTCTGAAATTGGTTCTTGTACATCAATTCGGGTAGAGGAAATAGGAACGGTAACTCTATTCAAAATTTTTTGAACGGGTAGGAGTTCATTGTCTTTTGCATCTTGTTCAATTTTTTCGATTTTCTTTTGTGCTTTTATAGCATTTTCTTTCTTTTTTTCAAATTGTCCTTTGTATTCTTCTCGCTCCTTGTGGTCAGTAAAACCATTGGAAGATTTTTTATTATATTCGACTTCAAAAGTTTTTAACTCCTCGATTCGTCTCAATGAACTGTTAATTTCTGATGCTGTATAACACAACTTATGAATTTGTGTATGAAAGTAGTTTTTTAGTTTTTTCTCAAATTCGAAATAAATTTCATTTTCGGTGAAATTGTCTCTACGAGAATTTGGGATTAAATCCGAATGAATTCCATGAACCTCTCCAAAAAAATAGAAATGGAATCGTCTATCTCTATGGAGTTTCAACAAGGTATATTCATCTCCTATTTGAATGTTTGATTTTCTCAATCGAAAGCCTCTAGAATAATTAACTTGGTTGAGTGATTGATTCTTTTCTGATACGCTATGCCAGCCCCAAAAAAGTAACTCACCATCTTCGGCATATTCCTTGAAAAAAGCTATGTCAATTACTTCGTCTTCTTTTTTCTTGTCTGTATCATCTCCTTTATATATTATAGTAGAATAGCCTTTAAATAGCTGTTCAGTATTGAGAATGATTTTGTATTCATCTAGAATGAAATTTTCTAGTCGAACTTCTTTATAAATTTCAGTTTTGTAAATAAATCGGGTAGGATACGGTAAGGGAGCCACCATTGAAAGATATCGTTCTACCTCTTTTTTATCTAATAGATCGTCATGTGATACGCCTTCTAAAATAACTTTAAAATAATGTGCGTCAGTGGATTCTTCAAATTGTTCTAAAGATGTAACTTGATTGATGACTGAAATTGCATCCTCTTTTTCGTTCCTATTATTTATAATGTCTTTAAGGGACGCAGCTTCCCATATCAACTGAGATTTTAAGTTCTCTCCCTTAAACGAAGTTTCAAATATTAGTTTTTCACAATAGGCCAACCCTCCAAGCCGACCGATCCCTCTAAATCCCTTATCAACACCTCTTTGTTTAGTTGATTGCGCAATATTTTGTAATATTGGTCGTACTTTGTCCTTCTGAATCCCTGTTGCATTGTCTTCAATGACAATTATTCTTTTGTTTGGATTTATATCTATATGAATTTCGCCTTCATTTTTATTTATTAACCCTTCTCTTATAGCTTTGTCAATCTGGTCTGCGGAATTCTGAATGTACTCACGAAAAATGAACCTAGAATCTTCATACATTCCAAGGGTAAGCGATTCTATAATGTCTTTGCCAATGACTGGCACAAATTGTTTATCCATTTTTAAATTGTTTGTAGATTGGCCGAGGAAATTTAATATTTAAGAGAGAACGAAATACAGGATTTTGAATTACATACTCCCCTTGTTTAAGTCTTGTAAGCATGGATTTGTAAACTGGTGGAACATATTGATAATCCCTTTTGGAAACTTCAATGGCATTAGTCCTACCATATGCATGCGTTGCGCAATTTCCCTTAACCCTATCGTGTATATCGCTTTTGAATTGTTCTGCCGAGAATAATATAATACCCAATGAACGCCCTCTTTCTGTAATATCTAATAACTGCCTTAAGATAGGGGAACTTTTTGGAACTTCTTTTGATGCGTATTTATTTAATTCATCAATAAAAATAACAATTTTAGAAGGAATGTCTGTTTCTTTCCTATCAAATGCCTGTCCAAGTTTTAATTCATAAATAGAACGCATCACATCTCCAAATACAAAGCCTTGTGTTTCTTCGTCAAGTTTTGCTACATCAATCACGAAAACATCATTTTTTTTGATATTCAAGATTGAATCTTTTAGTCTTGTTTCATTGTCTTTTGGCTTACTACTCAACGAATTTGAAAATATTGTTGTTTTTTCAATTGTCTTTCTAAAAAGGCGGTAGAATTTTCTCCAACTTAATACAGTTATTTCTTTGTCTTTTCCTGTTGCGCCTGCTTTTGTGTGTTCATGAACTTCGTTTAGAAGCTCATTCCAATTTGTAATTCCATTGAATCCCGACTGTCCAGTTGCGATGTAGTTCACTATCGACTCCATGGTTTGATTGGGGTCATCTACATTAGAAAAAAGGAGGTCAATACTTTCTTTATCATCTTCAAATATATACTTATATAATTTGGCCTTATCTAATTCCATTTGGCTTTTTACATCTCTACCATAGGTTGAGGATACAATATCTTTTGAGTAAGGATAAAAATACTGTACATTCTTAAATGGTGAAGTACTTAAATTAAGCATTTTATAAATGCTTTTATCTTCTTCGGTCAGTTCGTCATTTGGTTCGTCAATAGCTAATAAATCACGACCTTTCACATTCATTAAAACATACGCCACCGATTCACCGTCTTTTTGCTTTAGGTATTGGTCTTGAATTGCCTTTAGTAAAAACATTGCATAGGAAGTTTTTGATGCTAAACCTGAAATTCCTGATATATTTAGGTGTGCACCCTCCGGGCCTATAAGGAATTGAGAATTAAAATGGACAGGAATAGTAATTTGGTCGGGTTCCTCATACATTTCAATATAACCAGCGGGTAATGGATTTTTTATATCTTTTAAACCTAGCGCTTCTTTTACGTCACTTTCGCTTGCTAAACTTACTGAGGAACCATCTATAACTGGCGTGTAAACTCCATGGGAATTTGCTACAACTTTGGCACGAACATAATTCATTCCGATTCGTTGAGTATAGTGGTTGTAATTTACATCGCCAAAATCACTTGAAATAAAACCTGCTAAAAAACTTGAGTTGTCAGTCAAGTGGGATATTTCTTCTACAACTCCAAAGGTGATTGAGTTTTTAATATGATTTACTTTTATGACATCAAAAGGTTTTATTATAAGTTCTTTATCTGTCCAAAAAAAGAATTCATCTACGGTTGTAGGAGCTTTTTCTGTAGCTATTATTTTTCCTATTTGCTTCATTAAAATAAGTTTAAAAAATGATTGTCACTTAAGTATTTGCTTTTCAAAAATAATTCTGTTAAATAAACTGGATAAAGATGATTTGCCCATCGGCTATCTTTTCCATAGCAAACGGGGTTTCTTTCGTTAATTATATTAGCTGAAATCACATCGATTAAATCAGATTCGAGTCCATACTCACATTCATTATCCGTAATCAAAATTTTTTCTATTTTCACTATGCCTGAAAATGGGCTTTCGGTATGTTTCGAATCCCTAATCCGTAAGTACCAAACACTATATTTGTAATCTCCTAAATAGGCCCACTTATCCCTGTCATGTTGAAACATATATGCAGGAGTTCGGTGGTACAACGGTAATTTTGCCAAGGCGGCAGCGTTGCTTTTCCCATTTCTGTCTTTACTAAACTCTGGATTAAATAGTTTGGAAACCCCTATTACCCAACGGTAATTATTTTTAATTTTGGATAATTCTTTGTATTCACCTGTTTTCATTGGTTTATACTGTAATGACCCATCTTTTAATAAGTAATTATCTTCATTTAACAAGTTTTTAGCCATCAAATTTGAAACGATTTTTTTCTCTCCGTCCACCATTTCGTCTTGAATTGCCGCTATCCCAAGATGTTCATATTTTAACTCTTTACTTTCATTATTTTCCCGAGATGAATAGCTTAAGACATTTGAAAATTTTACTTGAGATTTTTTAACACGATCAGTACTATTGATTTTATCTTTTAAATTGTTAAAAAACAAATCTGCATTTCTTACTTCTGGATTGGCTTCTGTCGGAAGGGAAATTACCATATTATGCTCCAACTCTTGACATTTAAAATGATGTGGAGATTTTCTTTGACAACATGCAACACCAATTTGTCCTGCCATTATTGGGAATATTCTTTTGTTTATTTCAATGTCATCAACTTTGTAAGTTCTTCTTGAACCATCTAGAAAATATCTTATTAAAGGTTCAGAATTATTTAATAGTTTGGCTTTTTTGGAAACGTCTTTAGTCTGGTTGAGTGAAGTATCTGTTTCACCGTAACGATTTTTCAACAAGGTAAAATTTTGAGATTCCTCATAGTTTATAGTGGGAATTCTTAACTCATCATCGGCACAATATTTATAGGAGTTGTAACAAATTCCATTTGTTTGTTGCTCCAGAATCTCTCTTATTTTCTTCATAAACTAAACTGTCTAAAACTTTTTATTGCGCTGCCTATATTTCAAAAGATTTATCCAATGAATAATTATACTACATATAAGTTATTTAGGCAATATAAGGGAGAGTTATATAAACATAATTAAAATTTTGAGTGATTGATGCTCTGCAAGATAAAAAACGATGAAATTAAGTATTTATTCGTTGAAGGGCTTCTGGCTGCCGCTCATTTAAATCTATTGCCGCCAAGACTATATTTAGTTCTGCAAATCCTTACTCAACCATTGCCATACCTTTTCCCAACGGGAGATATGTAGATGTTATATGATTTTTCCTTGACAATCATCGAGATGGCTACGGCAATGGCAGTGGTATCTTTGAGATTGATAAAATGCCACTTGACAGGCTCAAGGGTTTGATTCATGAGGTTCCCACCTTCGTGGAGATAAAAAAAAGCCACAAACTCAATTAAGAACTTGTGGCTTTTTTAAGCAACTGAAAGTAATGATTTAGAGGTTTTCCCAGCCTTTTATTCTTGTGAACTTAATGCCTTTGACCGCGGCATATTGTGGACTGTTATAACCATAAATAGCCAGTACGACTCGCTTTGCTCCCAAACCTATCTCTACAACTCCTGTTGTGGTTTTGTAGATATCGACATTACGCTGGATGCGTGCTGCCTTTAGGTTGGACGAAGTGATATTCTCTTGAAGAAACGTACTGTCCATTGCATCCCTTTTTGCTTTCCAAGCATCCACACTGATGACATCAGGTGAAAGATATTCAGCAGGAAAGGATTCTAAAAACTCGACGAGCGCATCCACATGCTGGATTTGCTGCGTACGTGACTGGTGACTTGCACTGATGTGGTCGTCACTGTCTCCATCTTTAATAGGAATAACACGTGTACCTTGTATTTGATGGTTCAAATACTCCATACGCTCAATAGCCTTGTCCGATACGCCGCACCAGGTGAAAAAATTCTTGGTACGGGTAGACAAGTCCTTCACATCACCAAACGCTTGATTCTGCTGGTCAATAGCATTATCGTACGCTTGTTTTACCGCCGTAACCTCTTGTAGGCTGGTAGCAGCAGTATTGTAAACGGCTTCCATGTTTGCTATTGTGTACAAGGGGCTTCCTTGTGCATAGCTTGGACCGAAACCTTTGATACGTTGAGTTACGAGACGTAGGTTTTGCACGTTGGTTGCATTGCCTGTTTCTTCGTAGCGCGCTGCCTTTTTCTTCTCTTTATTGACAGATTTAGGCTGTGCTTCTACAGTGGTTGTCTCGCTCACTGTTGCTTGTTTAGTTCCTGCTTCCGGACTATCCATCTTTGCAGTCGGAGCGTTGTGCTCCTCACCCTTTAGAACCTCCTCCATAAGAAGATTGTTCTGCTGCAGGCCATTGCTGACCTCATGGCCCGGGACTTGGGCGTCATGTCCGTTTTGTTGGAACGGAGCCAAACCATTCTGTATGGTATCTGCCATATAGATTTGGGGCCATAGCTGAAAGGTTAACCCTACCATAGTGCACCGTTCAGCTTTGGCCATAATGCCATGTGCGGTTAGGTAGAGGGTGCAAATGTTGTACTGCTTTAGCACACACATTGGCACACGGTATAAAAATAAAATTGTAATAAAGTTGCTTCGAAGTATCTTATGAAGTCTGTAGGCTTTTGATCAGCAAGCTTTGGGCATCACTTGATGGAGCGAATTAAAATAAAAATTTTGACATGGCAAAATGTAAGGTGTTTGGAAGTGTCTAAAAACTAGTGTTTTATGGTATTATTAGCAAAAAATGGCATTTGAAAAAATCGACGAACTGCATCCATTAACAATTTATTGTCAGAAAGAAGTATTTTCTGATAGAAAGAATTCAATATATCGATAAAAAGTCAAATAATTCGATAAAAGTGCAACTTTTGACGATAAATGGTAATTTTTTTGATTATTGAATCGGGGAATTGTTGAATTGTTGAATTGTTGAATCGTGGAATTGTTGAATCGTTGAATTGTGGAATCGTTGAATCGTGGAATTGTGGAATCGTTGAATCGTTGAATCGTTGAATCGTTGAATCGTTGAATCGTTGAATCGTTGAATCGTGGAATTGTGGGGATTGTTGAAGTGTTGAATCGGGGAATTGTTGAATTGTTGAATTGTGGAATCGTTGAATCGTTGAATCGTGGAATTGTTGAATTGTTGAATCGTGGAATTGTGGGGATTGTTGAATTGTATAATCCCATCTGTTGCTTATTTTCCTTCATCGGTCATCTGTCATCTGTCAGAAATCATCCGTCACCTGTCAGAAATTACCAAGACAACTTGTAACAAAACCCAAATCTCCACGTCCTATAGACAACAGCAAAACACAACAACAATGCGTAATTCCTTAAAAAACCTAAAACAAAAATTCATTCGCTTTTATCAGTGCGAAATAAAAACCTTCAATAAGATACTGGGCATTAAATAATTGTGAGCAATTCAATCTTCCTTTGGCGATCACTTGCCACAATTGCTCTTAACCATTGAAACAACTTCCACAAGTTTCAACGAAGCATATCCGTTGGAATGGTAATGAGAACTTTGTCAGTGAATTTTTCACTCTAAAATGGGAAAGAACTATTAGTTTTTATCTTCTTCCTTTACCGATTTTGGGTCTATGACTTTCAATGGCTGAAAATCAGCTTTGAGTTTTTTGTAGAGGCGGTATTGTGGCTGCGTTAAGATATCGTTCATTTGAAGTGTTTCGCGAGCCTGCAATTCAACAAGAGCATCCAATTCTGCAACACCATCTAAACGGTCTTTGGTTTCATTGGCCAATTTAATGTATTTTTCGACCACTTCCTTAAACAGTGGTATTTGAATACTGGTGAGGGCCAATTGCTTATTGTATTGTTCTGTGAGTTGGTCGGCTTGGTAATTTATAGGGCCCCTATCGGATTCAGTTTTGGGGAATTGCGCATACGAAAATGAGCAATTGAGGACGATTACGAAAGTGAGCAGTATTTTTAAAATAGAAGAAGTTTTCATGATGTTATGTTTTTATGTGTTTAGAAGATAACCAAATCACTTGAGTAAATCAACAGTTTTAAGACTTGTTAACGGGGTTTTGGNNATAGGCAACACAAACAAAAAACCCACAAACCCGATATTGGGGATTTGTAAATCCATGCCCACACAACATGTCGTGCTATCGGGCAAGTACACCACAATTTCAAAGCTTTCTAACATATACGTAAAACGTCGTATTGTATCACAACTGTTTGGGAGGTACTATTGTAGTCTAAATCTCAAATCATGAAAAAAATTACACTTACTTTATGGATGACCCTTGGCCTATGTGCTTTGAGTGTCAATGCTCAAATAGTTTCCACCGCAGGTTCTCGCGGGTTTGCTATGTGTTCTAACGGAACTGTGAATGCTTGGGGGAGTGGAGGTCTTGGCAATGGAACTTCCGCAAACAGTTTAAGCCCCATTTTAATTGACAACTTAACAAATGCAAATGTGGCTTCCATAGAATGTGGCTACTCACATACGTTTGCCATAAAAAATGATGGCACCTTATGGGGTTGGGGATGGAATAATAGAGGTCAGGTGGGAGATGGTACCACTACCAATCCATACGCTCCTGTGCAAATCGTTGGGATGACAGGAGTCATTGATGCAGCAGGTGGCTATGGTCATTCTCTTGCTGTAAAAAACGATGACACCGTGTGGGCCTGGGGAGCAAATGAGAGTGGACAACTAGGTGATGGAACCGAAACAGACCAACTGACCCCTGTACAAGTCATTGGCCTTACAGGGATTATCGCAGTATCAGCAGGCTCACGACATTCTATGGCCTTAAAAAATGATGGCACCGTGTGGACTTGGGGCGCCAATTGGTCTGGTCAATTGGGTAATGGCAACACGTCCAATAATGGTACACCCACGCAATTAAGTGGGCTTACGGGAATCACACAAATTGCAGGAGCTGATGGCCATTCTCTGATACTAAAAAATGACGGCACGGTTTGGGCGTTCGGAGAAAATTCCGCAGGGCAAATTGGCGATGGCATATACGGCTCTAGACTAACGCCTTCGCAAGTCAGCGGCCTCACAGGAATCACTGCCATTACTGGAAATGAAGAAGGACATTCCATGGCCTTAAAAAGTGATGGTACCGTATGGACATGGGGTAGTAACTTTAATGGGCAGCTTGGCATTGGTACAAGCGGGGCAGGTACCAATCGTACTACACCTGTTCAAGTATCTACACTTTCAGGAATGACTGCCATTTCAGGCGGTAGATATTTTTCTCTTGCCGTAAAAAATGATGGTACGGTTTGGACTTGGGGCGCCAATTCTGGTGGCTCGTTAGGTACTGGCACATCAGCAAGCAGTACTGTGCCCGTTCAAGTTATCAATCTATGCACCACACTTGCTATAGAGGAGGTGAATGACACCCTCACTTTTAAAATGTATCCAAATCCTTCCAACGGTCAGTTTCAATTAAACTTTGAACACACACCATCGGAAGCTATAAAATTGGAAATCTATTCTGTTCTAGGCTCAAAACTATATGCGTCAACGATTCATAACCAAAACAACCCAATCGATATTTCCAACCTATCAAATGGTCTATATATTGTGAAATTGTTTGAAGGAAGCAAAACGTATAGCCAGAAAATTGTGATTCAGAATTAAACCATAAGTAACGGTTAATCACTAACAAACGAGCAAACTAACCAGTTTGCTCGTTTTTTTATATTTACAATTGATACTATTTAACATCGGCAAGGCATGGATTGCAAATCTGTGCTATCGGGTAAATCTGAAGTATGTTATGAGAGCTTAAAATAAGGAGATAAATGTTAAAGTTTTATCTCGAACTTACAATTTCATTACGGTTTTTCCGTAAAACGGACTTGAATGTCACTGAAATTAGGATGTCAGTGTTTTGAACGATAAATTACTGATTAGTTTGCTTTTATCGAAATTTTTATTTTACTTTGAAAAGCTGGAAACAACAGTGTGGGTAATGTAAGAAGTCGCCCATACCTAGTGAAAAGCATGTTTAAACATATTAACAGGCGCTTGTTTTTTTATTCTCCCTAATAAATGATAATCGCGCAAAAATGACTTCTTGTTTTTTCAGACTTCAAAAAAAAAAGACTTCTTAAATTTTTAGACTTCTTAAACGAATTGTTTATTAATCTGACCTGCGTTAAAAAATGATGTGTGGGTTTTAAAAATTCAGAAATTATGAAATTACTTTTATGTAGAATTACACTGTTCGTATCAAGTATGTTAATTTTTTCTTGCAGCAATAATAATGTTAGTCAAGAGCAAGTAGAACAAAAGTTTGAATTGTCGGATTTAAACATGGATTTAAACCGATTAAATTTTAAACTACCTCAAACCTTGTTTACATACGCAAATCAAACAGAACTTGTGGAACAAAGTGATTCGAAAATTACAGGACTTCTAGAAGAGATAGATGATATAGTAAATGCTAATCAAAAAATAACAAATGTCTTGTTTGATATAAGTTTTGAAGATGGGGTCGCTCAATTAAATTATGTTCATTTTTTAGACGTACCTAATGAGGACATAATTCCAGTTGGAGATGTTAGTAATACAATTTTTCCGAACATTGATTGGGATAGATTGCTCAATGGCGCATCATGTCCTGAAGGTTATACAAACAATGGATCTTGCTCCACTTCTTCATGTGTTTCCGAAACAGCAGAAGCAATTCTTACTGGTGAAGGAGGAATTAATTCTAATGGAGATTGTGCTGAAATAAGATTCAACAGAGGGCTTTTGAGTGTAAGAATATGTTCTAGGGAATGTGACTAGAACTAACGTATTTTTTGTTTATTAAATGCCTGTTTATTATAAACAGGCATTTATATAAGGAATCATAATGAACAAATTCATATTAGCAACAATAGGTTTTTTTTTGGAATCCAAGGCTATTCCCAACGAATTGTCATCGTGGATTCCATCGAAAAAACACCCTTGTCCTTTGTCACGATAAAATTTGACGGTGGTGGATTATATACCAATGAAAAAGGAAAATTCAATCTTTCTGAAATAAAAGGGAAAAGTATAGAACTGTCGATACTTGGATATAGAACCAAACATCTAATGTTAAGCGCGATAAAGGATACCATTAGTTTGTCATTAAAGGCGACGCCTCTGGATGAAGTAATAGTATCTGATAAGTCCAAATGGAACAAAACAGTAATAAAACCACCTAAAAAAGCGAGAAATTTTGGCGCCGATGTATTATTTCCAAAAAATGAATTGTTACTCGTTTTGTTTCCTGATACATTATATGAGAAGTCTTATATTGAAGATTTGACATTTAATTTCGTTAGAAAAACAGGTTCTAAAGATTATAAGCAAGCCTTACAAGGTATTGAAGCAGTAATTAGGGTTAATTTGTATCAAGTTGATGAAGAAATGCCATCAGATCAGGTGTATGCAAGTGAACCGATAAAAATAAGTAGTTTTTTAAAAGATGAAACAATATTGGACTTATCAAATGAATTTATAACTATTCCTAAACATGGTATTTTTATAGGTTTAGAAATGATAGGATATTACGACCAAGTATTTAACGAGGTAAGTGATCAAGGTTATATTCGCCCAATGTTGACAGAGAAGGATTATGAGGGATTTACAGCCAAAACGTATCTGCGTTATCCATTGAATCAGGATAAAAAAATGATTTTAATAGGCGATTTATTAAAAAAAGGAGGAATGTATAAGGGGAATTTTGACAGGAACCTCTCCATAGGGCTGACATTAAGTAAGACTTCTGATTAATTCGAAATCAACGAGGTATTATTCCCAATACTCTCCACACGATATTACTTTAACAAACAAGGGGTTATCTCTTTTGCTGTTTGTTCTGTCGAAAAGCTGGACAAAAAATTTAACACTAAATGTTAAAGTTTTTCTGAAAAGTGGGATTTCATTACGGTTTTCCGTAAAACGGACTTGAATGTCACTGAAATTAGGGTGTCAGCATTTTGAACGATAAGTCGCTGATTAGGTTGCTTTTATCGAAATTTTTATTTTTCTTTGAAAAGCTGGAAACAACAGTGTGGTAATGTAAGAAGTCGCCCATACCTAGTGAAAAGCATGTTTAAACATTGAACAGGCGCTTGTTTTTTTATTCTCCCTAATAAATGATAATCGCGCAACAAATGGCTTCTTAATTTTATTGACTTCTTACAACAAATGACTTCTTAAATTTTAGACTTCTTAAACGAATTGTTTATTAATCAGACCTGCATTAAAAAATGATGTGTGGGTTTTAAAAATTTAGAAATTATGAAAAAATTATTTTTGAAATCATCTTTGATGCTACTCCTATTGTGTATATCTGTTTCATGTTCGAATGATAGCAATGTAGAAAAAACCTTAATTGAACCTGAATCGAGCGTCATACTTAACCCGCAATTTGCAAACTATTCGGTTCAAAACCGTGGGGAGGGTGGTGTAAGTGTTATAGTGGTGGATATAGGAAGAAAATCAAAAGATTGTAAAAAAATTGGTGTTTGCAGATTTTGTTTATTTTGTGACCCAAATCCACAACCAACTGACGAGGAATTGGCTGAAGTAATTGACGAGGCAATTGATGATGCGCAAAACCAAGCTCAAAGATTGCCGCACGATTCTCATTTAGTCTTCAAATTGAAAGAATATTTGGACCCTAATGTTTACGATACAAATTTCTATGTTGATGAGGACATTTATGCAGATGATGACAATAATTCATACCTTCCTGCATCTTCATATCCATTAGAACTTAATATTGGCGACTTTGGTGGTTATAGAGTTCCAATTATTAAAAAATAATACGGCAATTATGAAAAAACTCCTTACAATTTCGATCATATTGTTTAACATTTGTATTGTCAATGGGCAAAAATACAACTCTAAAACTCTAACATATGAAAATTGTAAGGAGTTTATTTTTAATAAAAAAAATAAAGACAGCACTATTTATAGTATCAATGCGGCAGAGCTACGAACATTGATAAAATGCAAAGAAAAAAAATATACCTTGCTTTACATATTTTCCACTTCGTGCGATCCGGTTAGAGAAAAAATGAAAGATGTCGCCAAACTTTTAAAACAAAAAGAGACAGATATAATGTTCACAAGTATAGATGGTGATAATTCAAAATGGTTAAATTATTTTTACAATTACTTTTTAAGAATTCACTATACCTATCCGCTCTTTCTAGTAAGTGATGAGTATTCCAAGAGAGGTGAAAAAAAATTAAGATTATTTCTTGAAGAGCTCAATCCAGCGCTTGATTATAAAAACGTTGGTGCAGGCTCACTCATTTTGCTAGATAGGGATGGAAATTTAATTTACTGTTCTGATTATACCTATGATAATCCGATCGAGGATATCAAGAAAATTATAGATAAATAATGATGTAGATTGACAGTTTAATACAATGACAAATAAGAATAAAACCAGGGTATGACTTCTAAAAAATGGCAACAACATATTTACATCTAGGCAATTTTGACAGAAACCTTTCCATCGGCCTAACGTTATTAAGTAAGGCTTCCGATTAATTCGAAATATACAAGGTGTTATTTGCGCCACTCTCCACACGATATTCTTTAAGCAAACAGGTCACATCGCTATTGACCGCCTGACCAGTGAGAAGGCTGTATTGGTTTTCGTCGCTACAACCACATTTGCCGATGCCGTTGGTATTATTGAGCATAGAGCAAGAGGTGGCGGCATGGGCAGGGTCGGCGGCATCAAATGCTCTAAAACTGCTATTGCCTACATTGGACAGATACACACCAGCAATCCCTTCATTTTGAATGTAAACAGTGTTGCCTGTAAATTGTAGTTGGCTGTATTGTGGCAAGTTTAAATTAATGCTTGCATCTACGATGGCATTATTGGCCAAAAAATTGCAACCATCGTTACGATCACTTTTACTACAGGATGCTATAAAAAGCAAAGAAATTACTATAAAAAATCGGTTCATAGGGCTAAAAAATGTGCTTCGCAATTTACGACAAAATATGCGTTGCAATAAATATTTCGTATATTTGTCTTTCAATCTCGTGCGAGCGGGATTTTTTTTATGCTGAACTTTCATCCCGAGTGGAGTCGAGGGACAGCATCTTTTTATTTAAGTAAACGATGAAGTCATGAGTAAAGTATCTTATTACACTGCAGAAGGATTAAAAAAATTAAGAGAAGAGTTAAATCACTTAAGAGACGTGGAGCGTCCTAAAGCGTCGCAAGCCATTGCGGAAGCAAGAGATAAAGGTGATTTAAGTGAAAATGCCGAATATGATGCGGCCAAGGAAGCACAAGGCATGTTGGAAATGAAAATTGCCAAACTTGAAGAGGTGCATGCCAATGCGCGTCTAATTGATGAGTCTCAATTGGACAACTCAAAGGTTTTGGTATTGTCTACAGTAAAGATAAAAAACCAGACCAATGGGATGGAAATCACCTACACCCTGGTGGCGGATGGTGAGGCAGATTTGGCATCGGGGAAAATCTCGGTCAATTCTCCGATTGGGAAGGGGCTTTTGGGCAAATCTGTTGGTGATGTTGCCGACATCCAAGTGCCAAACGGTGTCATGAAATTTGATATCTTGGAAATTACACGTCAATAAGATGAATGTCGCTTGAGGTTTTAAGAAGCACAACGACACTTAAACTAAAAGTCCTGTTCAAATAAAACTGAACAGGATTTTTCTTTTTATATTTACGATGACGATTGATAATGAATAATGAATAATGAATAATGAATAATGAATAATGAATAATGAATAATGAATAATGAATGATGAATAATGAATAATGAATAATTTTGCACTAATC
>DINI01000020.1 GCA_002426755.1 Flavobacteriaceae bacterium UBA5544 | reverse complement strand
GTATATGAGCTGTGGCGTGTCTCGGCACGAACCTCTCCAAATAAAAACTGGCTTTGGAAAATCCGCAGGATTTTCCAAGTGTGGACTGACCAAGCCATAGCTTATATACGTTGTTACCTGCTGGCTTTTATTTCGTTCAATATTTTTCTTTTTCGTCTTTCCGTTACAACCTTTACCCAATATGTCACTATAACATCATAACCAGATTGTAATTGCTCTTCTTCTGTCAGTTTCACAACCCAAGTGGCAATTTTGTCATCAGTTTGGTTTCGTTGTTTGATTTTGTCAAAGTAATCAGGTTTTGTTCCGATTTGATTTCCACTGTTTCCAGTTACGAAAATCACTTTTTTATTTGTAAAGTCAAAATCCTGCTTATTATAATCAGTCATATATTCATTCAGAAATTCGGATTCCGTTTGAGTGAGTTTCGGATTATTGTCAATTCCACATTCAGCGAGGTTTTGTCCAATTGAATTGATTGAAATCAGCATTAATATTATTATCAAAATTTTCTTCATAAGTTCGGTTTTCAGCTTGCAGGTAACTCGTTATATCAAAACAAATATAAGCGTTTAACCCTTTAATTGTCGGGATATACACACTTTTTGTTGCTTTTCTCGGGATTGGGTTGGGGGGTGATTTAGGTGTTGGGAGGGTTATTGCACTCTATTATCTCTCTCTTCTGGATGCATTGTACTCTATGCTTTTTTGCATGTATTGAAGCACTGGAAGTGATAGGGCGATGCGTTGTGATGATGGTGATGGGCAATGAGTTATGGAAACGGGCTTTTGCGATTGCAAAATGGGGAGTGGTCTTTGATGAAAGGGATGGGACTGGCTTGGTGGGGGATTGATGGTTGTGGTATTTGTTTTTTGCTGCGGTGTTTTGTTGGAAAAGTATTTTATCTGTAATATTCAATTTCTCTTTTTAGTATTCTCAAGGGTTGATTGTTTTTATACTCAACTTTTTCAGTCCAATTATTATTCGAGTCATATTTGAACTTGTATTCCCAAATATCTTTTGTTTCTTCATCACTTGTGTTGACAGTTTGCATAATTAAATCACCATTTTTATTGAATTTTTGAATTTGGATAAGTGAATAGTTGCTTTCTTCTAAATGGCTTATTGTTTCTTTTAGTGTACCGTTTTTATAGTATGTGTTTTTTACCGAAATATAACTTGAATCATTCTCTATGTTATATTTTCCAAGTATTAAGTTTTGATTTTTGTCATAGAGAAACTTGTTCTGATACCTTAATGTATCTTTACTGCTATATTCGACAATTTGTTCTCTTACCTTTAAATTTTTTGTATTAAATGTTCTATCAATTGATTTAACTGGAATGTTCTGATTTTTAAATTGCTTTTCGGTTATTAAATTGTTGATTTGGTCATATTCAACAACATAGGTTGTCAAAACTGTGTCATTTTGGATTATCAAATTTTTTATTGGTCTAACTTTCTTATCACGTTCTATTTTGTGAATTCTTTTGAAGTTTTCCCCTGATACTATAACTTGCTCCAAGCTGTCACTTGAATTATAGCTATACTGATGATTTGTAATAGTTCCTGTCCCGTAATTGTCAATTACTTTTCGCGAAATCAGTTTATTATTATTGTCGTAAGTGTTGATTATTTCAAAGCTTACTTTTCCATTAGCAAGAAACTCCTTTGATGAAGTTAAATTTCCAGTTTTATTAAATTCTAATATTTCATTTCGGTCAATTGAAATCCCGTTAATTTTTTCTCCAATTCTGAAGGTGTCTTTTTCTGGAATTAGATTAAAAAGTTCTGACATAACAGATTTTACTTTTCCTTTAAATCCGTATTCAGAAATATGATTTTCCCTATCTGTTGGGTTTGTAGATTTTGAACAACTATGAGCTGAAAGACAAATTGTTATTAATATTACTGTTGCTTTTTTCATATGTTGCCTAACGTGTTTGGTTATGGTTTACTTCGTCGGTTGGCTTTTCTCGTGTCCGAAGGAATTTTCGTGATAAGCACTTGCCAAAGCAATTGATTATACACGCTGTTAGCTAACGTTTTTTTCTTATTAGTGTATCGGTCTTATATTTCATCAAAGACGTCGCGCTTATTTTTTTCTCTACAATCATCAAATCGTCTGTAAGTTTTTCTATTTTCCATTGATATTCTTTTCCAGATTGGTTTTCATTAGTTAAATCCATTAATAAAAATTCCGAGGTGTTATTAATTTCAAGTTCGGATTTATTAATTGAATATGCCGATAATAGTTTTATTGAATCCTTTGTGATTTCATATAAAGGAGGCCATTGATAGTCGATTCCTGTTTCTTCAGTCGGTAAAGGTGTTGGTGGTTTTTGTACGCTATCATTTATGGAATAATCATATTGTTTTTCATGTTTTTTATTAATCCAAGTTCCATAAAGAGATTCGGGATTCCATTTGGACTTTCTTTCTACCATTTTGAAAAAATTGTCAGATGTTGATTCAAAATATGTACAATCAAAATCTTGTTGTATTGACTTCTTTATTCCAATGACTTTATAATCTAAAATCAATAAGTTTTCATTTTCATAGTGGGATATTCTCCACGGAATTTTTCCGCGCCACAGATTGCCATAAATTTGGCAGGTTGTATCTTGAAATTCAATATACATGGTGTCTTTTTCAGATTCAGCATATAGGCTAAACGTTTTGTTCTGAAATTGATTTTCTGTAATAGACAATTCAGTTGTTTTTTCGCAACTAACTATTGTTAAAATCAGAAGCAAAATTATGGTTGGTTTGTACATTTTCTAATGTTAGCTAACGTTGTTGTGTATGAGTTGTGGCGTGTCTCGTCACGAACCATTAAAAGTACAAAACTCCGCAGGAAAATCCGCGAGGATTTTCCAAAGAAGTACAGACCTAGCCATAACTTATACACGTTGTTCTACACAGTTTTTTATTCGGTTAACGTCATATCAATCCTTCCAGGGATTTGTACTTTTATACTATCTAAATCAAATTCCGCTAAAAGCTCAAATGAATTGTCATCTTTGTTTTTTGGAATAAAATTAAATTCAAACCGAGAATCCTTGTAATTCTCATAAAGTAATTCTCTCACTTCTTCATTGCCATTTTTAGTTATACGGTAAACATTATATTCAGGAAATTTTTGAGCTGTAGGAAGCAAAAAAATAAATTTATTCGGTTGGTTTGGTATCAATTTATTTTTGTCAGGTATTCCAATTAATTCAGATGAGATTACTTTAAGATATTCAATTCGGTTAAGGGAATCAGTCAATTTAGTGTTGAGATTGTCCAATTCTGAAATTCGGTTATTTAATTCCGTTATTTTTTGGTTTTCGCAAGATGTTCCTAAAATCAGAATTATTGCAATTAAAGTAATGTTTTTCATAGGTTGGTCAAATTGCGTAGAACTCGTTATATCAAAACAAATATAAGCGTTTAACCCTTTAATGGTCGGGATATACACACTTTTTGTTGCTTTTCTCGGGATTGGGTTGGGGGGGTGATTTAGGTGTTGGGAGGGTTATTGCACTCTATTATCTCTCTCTTCTGGATGCATTGTACTCTATGCTTTTTTGCATGTATTGAAGCACTTGACGTGTTAGGGCGATGCGTTGTGATGATGGTGATGGGCAATGAGTTATGGAAACGGGCTTTTGCGATTGCAAAATGGGAAGTGGTCTTTGATGAAAGGGATGGGACTGGCTTGGTGGGGGATTGATGGTTGTGGTATTTGTTTTTTGCTGCGGTGTTTTGTTGTAACACGTTTTTTATTTTTCAAATAGTCCACGAGCAGTAAAAACACCTTGTTTTTTGTTAGTGAATAATTCCTTAATACTCTCTCCGTTTAGACCTTTCCAGGTTTTGTTGTTCGTTTTTTTAAGAGGGTCAAATTGGTATTTTTGTTGATAGTATTTATTTTTTTTCTCATTAAGCGAAAGATATAAAATTACGTTCTCGTATTTCTCAAATCCTGGACGGCCATAATGATTATAGGCGATAAAATCAATTGTATCGGTTTTTAATTCGTTGAAAACTTCTTGTATAACCTTGTATTTACAGCTATATGCATAATCCATTATATAGGGGACACTTTCAAATACTTCTCCAAATACTGTGTCTTTTACTGTTTCTGTATTGTTTTCATTTGGGTCAAATGCAGTTACTGATATTTTTTTTCCAATAAACGCATATAAATTAACTGATTTATCTTCCAATTTAAATTCGGGATTGTTTTTTTGGCCAGTTGATTTACAACTAAAAACCAAGATTAAAATTCCGAAAATTGAGAATATACGATTCATTTTAAAATGTGTTGCAGCTCGTTTGGTTATGGTTTACTTCGTCGGTTGGTTTTGCTCTTGTCCGAGAGGAAAGTCAGAGGCGATGAACTAGAGCCCGTGTTGCCTACAGTATTTTTTATTTATTATAGCTATGGTGAAGATATATTACATCAAGAAACAATTTTCGGTACATTAAAAGTTCAAATTTTTCGTCAGGAATACTCATTAAAGCATTCGCTAAATTACCATCATAAAAATTTAAGTCTCCAGATTTTTCAATTTCCCATAAAGATTCCATTACATTATATTGCCAACTTGTTTTGTCAACCATCTCTTTTCTTAATATAATTTGGTCATAGCATTTTAGTTGCGCTTGTCCAATAAAAGGGAATAAGAGAAATGGGTCAAATCCAAGTTTTACTTTGAATTGGTCAAAAAAATTAGAATCAATGTCATTTTGTTTTATTTTATTAAAAAGATTCAGATATGCATTTTTATTTATATCGGCCAGATAACCGTTTTTAATTAACTCTTGTTCAAATAATTTATGAATATTCTTTTTGTCAGTAAGGTTTCCGTCTGTAGTAACATATCCAATTAGGTCGGAGTATTTTTGTTCTACGCAACTTTCAAATTTATTATCTGCAAAATCAGGGGTGTTTTTTTTCGAATCACACGATATGATTAAAACCAGAATTATTATTTGAAGTAGTTTTTTCAATATTGTAGGCAACGTTTTGTGTATGGTTATTGGGTGGTTAAGCACCTAATTTAGCAAATATTAACTGAATAGAAAATTAGCGAGGATTTTTAGAAGTAGGCGAGGACAAGCAATTGCTTATAGCCATTGTTATAGACAGTTATTTATATCGGTTTATATTCAGTAACAATTGGTTTGTCAGAGTTAAAATCCACATATTGATAATGAACTTTGTCATCCTTATCAAATTCTCCATTTTTATTCGTGTCTTCAATGCTCCTAAAATAAATTCGGTTTTTAATTGCTACTTCTTTCCAATCAATAAGTTCTTGAAATTCGGATGTTAGTTTTTCAAATCCAGAGCCGTCAATGCTGCTTATGTATAAAGTTTCTACATCATTATCATCAAGTTCATTGTCTCGATTGGTGTCTTTATCTAATACACGATAGATTAAAATCTGTTTTTTTGTGTTATCAAATATGTCTCTTAAAAAGGTGATTGACTTGATTCGGATATTTTTTGTGGTTAATGATTTTAGGTTTTCAGAATCAAGTTGTTGAAATTTTAGATTGTGAAGATTTCCAGTGATTTCATATCTATTGTAATTAGTTATTGAGAAACTTCCAGAAGCATAACTAGAAGAACCAAAATAAACTTTTCCCCTAGAGCCATACATTCTATATTCTCCAATCGGGTGGATTAAATATTTTGTACTGTCAATATGAATTGGAATGTCAGCAATTTCTATTAGAGTTGAGTCTTTTTTTAATTCCGTTGTTTCAATTTCCTCATTTTCTGGGTAAATCACTTTTGGCTTTTCGTCATTCCCACAAGAAGTCAGAAAAATTAATGTAATTCCTAAAATTATAATGTTTCTCATATTTTTTCAAATGTGTGGCAAATCGTTATATCAAAACAAATATAAGCGTTTAACCCTTTAATGGTCGGGATATACACACTTTTTGTTGCATTTTTAGGGATTGGGTTTGGGGATGATTTAGGTGTTGGGAGGGTTATTGCACTCTAGTATCTCGCTCTTCTGGATGTATTGTACTCTATGCTTTTTTGTATGTATTGAAGCATTTGATGTGACAGGGCGATGCGTTGTGCTGATGGTGGTGAGCAATGAGTTATGGAAACGGGCTTTTGCGGTATAGTGGTCCATTTATGAATTAATATTAATATATTGCTTTACTTTTACAATAATCTTTCTCGCTTATAAAATATAAACAATCAATCACTCAAACTTAATTTAATGAAACATTTATTACTCTTATTATTCTGCCCTACGTTTTTATTTAGCCAAACCCAAATGGGAAATGATATTGATGGTGAAGCGGTAGGTGATTATTTGGGGACCAGAGTAAGTCTCTCATCCGACGGTTTGATCATGGCTATTGGGGCTGCACTTAGTGATGGAAATGGAACTGATTCTGGACATGTGAGAGTGTACGAGAATGTAGGAGGAGTTTGGACACAGATTGGTGATGATATAGATGGTGAGGTAGCAGATGATCGATCAGGAATAAGTTTGAGTCTGTCATCAGACGGTTCAGTTTTGGCTATTGGCGCGGTGCTAAACGATGGAAATGGGAACGATTCTGGTCATGTAAGAATCTATGAGAATATAGCAGGAGTTTGGACACAGATTGGTAATGATATTGATGGCGAAGCAGCAGGTGATCTGTCGGGATATAGTGTGAGTCTTTCGGCTGATGGTTCTGTAGTGGCAATTGGTGCTCCAAATAATAATGTCGGTCAACGTGGCCATGTAAGAGTTTACGAGAATGAATCAGGAGTTTGGACTCAGGTGGGCGGTGATATAGATGGAGAATTTAATGATTATTTTGGAAAAAGTGTAAGTTTATCTTCGGATGGATCTATTTTAGCTATCGGTGCAGCTTTAATTGGATCTGTTGGTGCCAATAGAAATGCAGCATATAGACTTGATTCAAACTATGTAAGTGTTTATGAGAATATATTGGGGGTTTGGACACAAATAGGCAGTGATATAAATGGAGAAGAATTTGGTGATATGTTAGGAACGAGTGTAAGTCTTTCATCAGACGGAACAGTATTAGCTGCAGGTGCCGTACTTAACAATGGAGCTTCAGGATATGTAAAAGTTTACGAGAATATATCAGGGGTTTGGATTCAGGTAGGTGATGATATAGATGGAGAGGCATCTGGTGATTGGTCAGGAGTTAATGTAAGCCTATCATCAAATGGATCTGTTGTAGCTATTGGTGCTGTAAATAATGATGGAAATGGCAATAATTCTGGCCATGTGAGAGTGTACAAGAACGTGTCAGGAATCTGGACACAAGCAGGTGTTGATATAGATGGAGAGGAAGCAGGCGATTGGTCAGGAAACAGTGTAAATTTATCATCAAGTGGTTTTTTGGCGGTTGGAGCCCCGCTTAATGATGGAAATGGTAATGATTCTGGACACGTGAGAGTTTATGATTTAAATGAAATTATATCAATCAATGATGAATGTATCGATGCTGTTGCTCTAACTTTAGGGGAGACACTTGAAACTACGAATGTGTTAGCAACTGCATCATCAGAAATACCTGCTTGTAATGATACTGATAGAGTGGATGTTTGGTTTACTTTTAACACAGAGACAGCCACCTCTGTAGATATTATGGCAAGTGACGGTTATAACTTACAACTGTGGAGTGGAACATGTGGAGCTTTAACACAGGTCAGTGGAGCATGTGCCTCAAATATATTGGAAGATATAGCACTCGCAACAGCTACCGTTTATTATTTGCAAGTTTGGTCTTGTTCGAGTTGTCGAAGAGTAACAGGCTTATTTGATATACTTGTACAAGATGGTGCATTATCCACACAAGATTTTGCTTTAGAAGACTTGGCGATGTACCCAAATCCAACAAGTGATATTTTAAACTTAATTGCCGCTCACACTATAACTTCAATACAAGTTTATAATATATTAGGGCAAGAAATATTTAATTCACAACCTAATGCTTTAACAGATGAAATTGACATGTCAGGATTTAATTCAGGATTGTATCTGATAGAGGTTGAAATTAATAATCGTTCAAAAATCTTTAGAATCATTAAAGACTAATTAGATTAATATACTTTTTAATTTAGCTTCAACTTTTATTCTAAATAAATCTCAACGCGTTTATGAAAAATAATTAATTTATAACCGGTTTGGCGTGCTACAAGTAGTTGTTGTTTAGTTTTTGTGCTTTTAGGTTAAGGTATTTTCAATGAATTTGGGGCTATCTTTGTGGGGTATGGATTTTGCTTTCAGCTAGTTCATGTTTTGTATTCATGTCAGAATTATGCCAGAACAAGCAATTCCCTATATCCAATGTTACAAAACGTTTTTTATTCAGTTCCAATTACTATGGGAATTTGTGATTTAACTTCTTTTTCATTCACACAAGCAGGGTACCAATCTGTTAATTCAATCAACAATTTCTTGAATTGACTTTGATTTTGATCATTCCATTGTTCATAATTCCCAAAGTCTAGAGCTGGTGTTGTGCACTGGGTTTATTTTAAATAGTTCTCTATTTCAGAAAGTTCCAAAACGATTGAGCTTGAACTTACATTGAAACACGCACTGCCGATTCCGTAATCAACGTTAAATTCTACTTGATTTTTATTGTTGAATGAAACTCCAAATTCGTTTAGTTTATAATATCTATAGTCTATCCATCTCATGCAGTTGCTGATTTCAGGAATTTTGGAATTGGATGTGTATTCTGTTTTAAGTTTCTCGTTTATTAATTTTTCTAATCCTATTGCCTTTTTATTAAAAAAGTCAGAGTTTTTTACTTTTATAGTATC
Source organism: Flavobacteriaceae bacterium UBA5544 (assembly GCA_002426755.1). Lineage (GTDB taxonomy): Bacteria > Bacteroidota > Bacteroidia > Flavobacteriales > Flavobacteriaceae > JBPOFM01. The sequence continues at coordinate 114,914 of DINI01000020.1, read as the reverse complement.
TTTTTTCTCAATCTTAAACAGCTCATATTTGTATGAATATCGTCCTTTAGAATCAGCAATTCCGGTTGATTTGAATAAGTGATTTTTAAGTTCACAGGTTTTTATAACAACGTCATCTGAATATTCAAGGGCTTTTTTAGTCGATTCGTTGCAGACTATTTTAAGTCTGTTTCTTGCGCTTTGACTTTACAGGAATAAGCAAGAAGAAGCGTTAAAATTATTAATGTGTATTTCATGTTCTTCACTTGTGTACGGCGTTGTTGTATATGGAATTTGCGTGTTTGCGTGCGAGGATTTTCTGAAAGAAAAACAGGTGAAAGCATACGAGCAACAAACTTTGGTTTAGTATAAAACCAACAATATTATATAAGGTGTTGTATATCTTTTTTTTATTTAGAATTCAAATTTTTAATTTCTTCTATAAAGCTATTATAATCAAATCTGTTTTCTAAAACTATATTTTGTAATACATCAAAGCCATGTAATTCTTTGGCAATTTTTTTCTTGTTTTTAAGTTTTTGAAACGTGTAGAACTTGAATATAATGGTCTGATTGTTAAAATCTAATATCAGAACAGGGTTCTGTGAATTAGAGTATTCCTCTTTGGTTTCGTATAAACTAAACTTGCCTTTGTCAATTAATTTGGCAAATTTATAGTAACCAAACGTTCCAATTTTTTTAATGAACCTTTTTTGGTAAAGTTCATCTTCGGTTTTATATCCTTCAATTGATTCAGGTGTAAGATGTTCAGTGGAATCATCCAAACTTTTCTTAAACTTAACACTCTCAAAAGAAATACTATTTGTTTTAACAAATCCATGAATGGTGTCGGTTTTAGTGAATATTGATGCTTTAATCCAATTATCATTTTCTTGTGAAAATCCTATCTGAATAAAAGATATAAATATTAAACTGAATGTTCTAAATACTGTTTTCATAAATGGAATATAAGGTGTTTGTGTGTGATTAGTGGCGTGTTTAAGTACTTAATTTAGCAATACAAAAAAATAGAAAATTGCTTTATCAAGTTGCCACGCTCATGTCCACTTAAGGCATACCCAAACCATAAATTAAATTGTTATGAGGGCGCACATTTTATGCACCATTCTAGCAGTTCAATTTTTAATTTAAATCTTTTGCAAATCCAAATATTTCTTAAAGTTGTTGCGCAATCGGGTATTTAAAAATATTCCTAACAGATAAAATAAAATACCAACTGCAATTATAATTAAACCAAAAATGAAGTTTTTGTTGTTTTCATTGCTAGCGGCTGTAACTATAATGGTAATTATTCCAATTATTATTGTTAAAATGGGGAAAATAGATATAACAGGATTTGGTCGAATGTTTAACTTTAAATGTGTTCCTTTTCCTACTTGTGTTATTTCACCTTTTAAATACGCGGTTTTTCTTCTAAAATTAGGGACGTACCAAGATATGTAAGTCCATTTATCATACGCTGCAAACTCGTTTTGGTTAGTAAATCTTCCAACAAAGCTTAAGTTGCTTTGGTCAAAGATGGTCTCGATTTTTTGCTTTAAACTATCTCCATTCAAATGTGAAGCATAATTCAGCTTTTTTGTATTAAGGAGTGTATCTATCATCTTCTATTTGAATATTTGTTTCAATATAAGAATTAATATTGACGTAGATATGATTTTGGACTCTCTGATTTTTAAAATGCAACGCCACTTATGTGACGTATGAAATGCAGTGCTATAAACATTGAGTTTAAGGCTGATGATCTAATTGTTTTTAAGCGGTTGACAAGAACATTATTTCTCTAAAATGCCTTTTTGCACACTGTCATCAATAAGTTTTTCGGCATAACGCCATAATTCTTTTGAGCCGTTTTTGATTACTTTTTTCTTGTCATAGACGGTTTGATATTTCACTCCAAATTCTTTCCACGTGCCACCACCATTGGAGGTGTTCTGTAACAAAGGTTCGAGTCTGTCCATTGATTTTGCAAACTTCGCTTCGTTAGAGTTGCCATCTTCAAATTCTTTCCAAATTTGGATGAATTCTTCTGCTTGTTTTTCTGGTAACATCCCAAAAATACGTTCAGCACATTTCATTTCTTCCTCGGTATTTTCGTGATTTTTATTTTGGTCGTACAAAAAAGTATCTCCTGCATCAATTTCAACAATGTCGTGAATTAAGACCATTTTGATAACCTTTAATAAGTCAATTTCACAATCTGAATGTTCGCTCAAAACAATTGCCATCATTGCCAAGTGCCAACTATGCTCTGCATCATTTTCGCATCTGTCGCTATTGAATAATTTTGTGCGTCTTTGAATATATTTTATTTTGTCAATTTCTTTAATAAACTCAATTTGCTTTAATAAATTCTCGGTTATCATTTGGATTATGCTCTTTTTTTGTGAAGTATTCAGTCTTGATTATTGCTTTATATATTCTTTGGTTTTGAAGAACGTCATTGGGTCGTTAAATTCTTTTCCGGTCTGAAAGTCAATCAGCCACATGTTTACTTTTAGGTCTTTTAATAATGTGTATTCCAATTTGACGAATCCGTATATTTCTGAAAAATAACTTGTCAGTTTAGTCATTCCCATTTCTGATTTTGCATCGCTCTCAATCACGAAACAGTCTATTTCTCCAATTTGGGTTTTGATTGATTTTTTATCGGTTATTTTATAGTGATATGATAAAAGTAATTGACCTTCCCATGTTCCCCACATTTCATTGCCCCAACCTTCTCCGATGGACATTTGGTCTGTCCATTCTGTTCCAATTTGAGGTGGGGTTTTTATAAATGGAAATGGTGCTATTTCTAACGAGTTGAAGAATCCTTCACGGATTGGATGGATCCAAACGTTATCGGTATTCTCGACTGCACCTGTAGATGATAAAGAAGCGAAGATTGGGGCTTGCAGATAAGAAATTTGAGTCTGATCTTCATTGGTTCTTTCAGAATCTGCCACTGGTTTTACGATCAGATGAATTGTGTCCACGTCGATACTGTCAGACCCAATTGGTACGAGTTCAAAATCTATCTCTCTTATCTTTTTTTCTCGATTAAACTTACTTCCGTTTTTTTTCAGTTTATACTTTTTATCATTTTGAATAATCTCATAGTCGTAGATGAAAACATTTCCAGGTTTATAAATCTGATTATTCGAATCAATATTATCTTCTTCAATTAAGACGGTATCATATTGTTGTGAAAATCCGAGTTGGAAGCATATGAGAAAAAAAATGGAAAAGTGTAATTTCATGGATTTTGTTTTATCAGGTGGTGAGGAATGATTTTGGTGCTTGAGTTGTTGCGAGTTGTTATACGAGAATTTCTAGACGTAGGTGATAACAGGTAATTGATTATTGGCATGGTTGGCAACAGTTTTATATTTTTCCAGTCAATTTAAAGTACATATTTCCGATAACTGATAATAGAACAAGTATTAACCACCACATTCCAATTTTAGTTTTTTTGTCAATATTTTTATTTCTACGAACTTCATAAAAAGCATAGCCTAAAAATAAAATCAATATCGTTCCTGTTATCCCTATGACTAATTTGTTTTTTGAGATATAAACGGTAGCCATTAACCCAAGCATTAAAAGAATTAATAATCCTTTGTATTTTTCAATCGGTAGTTTTTCTTCAGAATCTACTATAGGTTTTATTGTAGATAATATCTGTGTAAGTTTTTCCGGATTATTAATTTGAGAAGGAACTTCTATGATATCAGTATTGGAATTTCCAACAATAGTTAATATTCCTTTAGGGGTTCTAATTATAGACTTTATTTCATTATGAGAGATAGATATAGTAGGAGTGTTATTTTGTTCTCTAATGATTTCATTCTCATTAATAATAAGCCTATAACTTTCAAATAAACCTTTTTGTCTATTTATTCCTTTAAATAATCCGAAAGCTAATGCTCCAATAATTATCGGAATTACAAATGGAAAAACATTTATATCACTTGCTTGTCCATTTGTATTGAAATGGCTAATTACTAATCCTGTCCCCGCCGCTAAAATTGCAATTGGAATAGTTTTGATAATTATTCCTTTTTTTATTTCATTAAAGCCATTTTCTCTAATTTGAAATTCTTCGTTCATTTTTTTCGACAATTGGTGCTAACGTTTTTTGTATATCTTGAGCCGTGGCGTGTCTTGGCACGAAAATTCACAGAATTTTCCAAGTGAGGACAGACCAAGCCATAGCTTATTTACGGTGTTGTAAGCAGTATTTTATTCTGTTTGCAATTTAAAATCAATAAACGAAATCAAATTCCAGAGTCCTTCAGGTGGCAACATTTGTGATTCAATTTTTTTTGAATATTCATTTGTTTTTATATAAAATTCATAGTCTGAACCATCTGAAACATAGAATTGATATTTATCTTCGTATTTATTAAAATTTAAAATTCCCACATAAGTTTCAATTTGTTTAAATGTTAAATCTGAAAAGATTATTGTGTCTGATTTATTTTCATTGCGCTCTTTTCGATAAATCATTTTTTTGTCGCCTGTTATAGTAAATTCCCAAAAACCTGAATAATAAAAATTTGGTGTTACTTTAAGATGCATTTTTTCTATACGAGTTCCAGAGTCCTCAATGAGTTCTTTTTTAGATAAATTGAAATAATTACCATTTTTGCTCAAAGGTTCAAAAACTAAAGTTCCATTGAGTTTACTTGTCAATTTATACTTTTTAGCTAAATTATTTCCTTCTTTGAATTCTAACTTAATGCCATTGTCAAAAATTATTTTTCCAATTTGATTATCAATCAAGCCTTTTTGATATAACAAATCTTTAGAAATTATTGAATCCTTAAAATGGAATTCGTTGCAAAGAGAATCAATCCAAACATTGTTCTTTATTTCATTCAGAGTTTTTAATTCATCTGATTTTCCGTTGCAGTTTGTAAATAAAACAGAAATAAATAAAGTTCTTAATATTCTCATAACTTGGATTTCGATATTGCCGCCAACGTGTTTGGCTATGGTTTCGTTGCGTGAAAATTCGCGAGGATTTTCCGCCGTAAACCGAAGATAGCAAATTTGCGAGGACTTTCCGAGAGGAAAGTCGGAAGCAATGAATTATAGCCGTTGTTACCTGCTGGCTTTTTCAAGTCAGTTTTATTTCAAGTCAGTTTTATTTCAATCGTTTTGTTTTCAATGTCAATTTCAATCCATTTCGAGTCCGATTCCAATTCAGGAATTGTTTCGGTCAAATCCATTCCTTTTGCGTATTTGCCCAAAGCTTTTTGTCCGAAATATATGGTCGCTTTAAATTCAGTTTGTCCTGTTTTTCCAATCCAAGCTTTTGTTTCTATTTTCCGTTTAGCATTCACGTGTTTTTTAGTCAACTGTTTTTCTGTCGGAAACCAAGAAACTCCGTCGCACCAAAATCCTTTTAATTCTGGGTCAGTCGATTTTTCCAATTCGTGACAAATTCTGTATTCTAATTTAGTACAGAATTTTTCATTAAAAGGTGATTCCGTTTTCTGTTCCAATTTTTTCATTCAGTTACTTCTTTGACTTGTTTTTCCAAGTCCTCAATTCCATTAAACTTTCTAAAATTCAAATCTTTTCCTAATGATTTTAATTCAGCTGTTAAGTCCATTATTAATTCTAATGGTTCAGCTTCAAATCCAAACAGGTTTTGGTCAAACTGCGTTCCGATTAATAGTCCGTCATTTGCCATTCCGATACACCAGTTCTCTATAAATTCAGATAGCGAAACTTCAGTCACTTTATATTTTTTCCATTCGTCTTTCGCACAAGATTTAGCTTCAACCTTTTCCGCCCAAAAGCATATCATTCCGATTGGGTTTCCATCATCATTCTCAAATTGGGTCGAACTTGATGTTGCAAATCCATTTTTACTTTTCAGTCCGTAAACTATTCCGTTTTCAGAAATTGTCTTTATGAATTTCTGATGTCGGTTTTTCAATGTGATTGAATCTTTGAACATAGTTTTTTCAGCTTGCAGGTAACTCGTTATATATATCATAAATATACTTATATCCCTTTAACTTCACCCGTAAAAATTAGAGGATATGTTTGGTGTATGCATTGGCATTCCTTTAGATATGCTTCTTAAGTCGGAATAACATCAAATCAGAATTTGTCTCATCAAAACCAATATTCTTAAAGTTCAGTTCTTCCAGAAGCTTGGTTGACCTTTGGTTATCTTTATGGGTGTAGGCATCTATCGTGTTTATGCCAAGTGTTTGAGTGGCATATTCAATTATTTTTTTGGCTGCCTCCCGCATAATTCCTTTTCCTTGATATTCCGTTAGGAGTTCGTATCCTATCTCGCATTTCTTTAGGTCATCCGAAATATCAAAAAGACAAATGGTGCCTAGAAGTTTTTGGTCTTCTTTTTGTGCAATGGCCCAATACGATAGGCTGTTGTTTTTTATTTGCTCAATAAACCGTAAGGCGTCATCCAATGTTTTGCTCGGAGGTCTATCCAAATATTTGTTTATTGACCTGTCGGAACGAAGAAGAAATATTTCCTGCACATCGCTGTCTGATACTTGCCGGAGCGTCAGCCTATCCGTAGATACTGTTGGGAAGGTTTTTGAATTTTTAAATGCCATTAAGTTTTATGATTGCTGTGTTTCGTTTATAAAATTCGATTTTGTTTTTGGGGATTGTTCTGATAAATTCAAATGATTTGTTATTTAGGTTTGTGCTCATCTCTGAAAAGGAATCGTTTCACCAATTGATTAACAGGTATTATTGTCTGCTGTTTTTTTTCCAATGATGTAGAGATAATCGCCAAAATCATGTTCATAAGATTTCATGATATCATTAATTTTTCCATTGTCGATATCTGTTTTTAGTTTCAATAATCCTTCTGTTACTTCTACTTGATTGGCCAATGAGGAAAAGGACGAAATTCCGTGTCTAATTTGGTCATCGAAATATACTTTGGGGGTTTGTTTGCCACAATATAAAAATTGGTCTTGCAGATCTGGTTTGATGCAGTATTTTTCAGTGCCTATAAGTTCAATTCCAGCATCTTTCATTGCAGCTTCGACACGTTCCAAAGTGGGCATTTGAGTTATTGAATCTGATAACATGTTTGGGAAATAGTGATTGAGCCAATAGCCTTTCATTTGTTTTGGTGTAGAAGTGAAAATGACAATTCTTCCATTTGGCTTGATTACTCTTTGTAGTTCGGAAAAAGACTTGTTTAAATCGGACCAATGGTGCATAGTTAAACTCGCAGTTATTCCGTCCACTGAATTGCTCGGAAGGTCCAGGTTTTCTGCGGATCCTATTCGCCAATCGATGTTTTCGTTTTTTCGTTTGGCTTTTTCAAGCATTTCTATAGAAGGATCGATTCCAATCCATTGAAATCCTTTTTTTTTCAATGCACTTGTATAGTTTCCCGTTCCGCAGCCAATATCCAAGTAGATGCCCTCTTTTTTAGGCTGTAAATGTTTTAACAGTTGTTCGGTTAAAAACGGGTCCGCTTTTCGAGTGATGTTGTAATCAATTCCTATTTTGTCATATTTAACTTCCATCGTTTTTTCATGTTGAAGTTAGAAGTATTGAGTATGTTTCGTGGTTTTTGTATTGTGAGTAGGTGAGAGCTGGTAATTGCCCATAGCTATTGTTGGCAACTTGTTTTCATTCTTTTATAATTTCGACTTCTTTGGGAACACTAAAAAGTATCACACACCCTGTGTCTGTTTTTACTGAATGTTTAAACGTTGGTGGGGTGTGTAGATAATCACCTTTGGTCAGTTTATGTTCGTTAAAATATGCCTCACCTTCCAATACAAAAGCTTCTTCTCCTCCTGGATGATTATGGTATGGGTATGATGCTCCTGCTTCAAATTTCAATAAAAATATGGGTGCTCTTTTAGTGGTCTCATCAAAGTGCAGGACTTTTATAAAAATCCCTTGGGTATCAACTCCATCTTCCAACAATGGCTTCCATTCCATTGATTCGCTCTTGGTAATATAATTTTTCATGTTTGTATTTGTTGTTTTTATTGGTTTGGACGGTTCTGCACCAAAATCTCCGGTGTTTTGAACCATTTTATGTAAGGATTCTGAATATAGAGCAGCATTCTCCTTTAAATGTTGTTTCATAATCGGACTTTTATCTCAAGCCGTCGTAGTAAAAAGACGAAGAGAATCTAAATTTTCATTTCCAAAACTCTTTTTTAATACGGCGATTTGCTCTAAATAGTTGAGGTAAACCTCGGCAATGCTTAACACTCTGTTGTAATCTTTGTCATTTGATGAGATGCTTGCATTGTCAAAAAAATATTGTCTTAAATCTGGATATTCAATCAGATAACCCCGTATGGCTTCAGCTTGTGTATATATTGAAGCGTGCGTGGAGCTACGAAGGGAGGCTTTGAGGTCTCGTAGTTGTAAATAGAGAATTGGTATTCCTATGGCGGTAAACACTATTCCCAATATCGGAAGCAAATTTTCTATCATAAAAAGTTATTTTATTTTTTTTGGCGGTTGGTCATAAATTTTTTTTAATAGTAGAAATAAGTTCTTTACCTCTTAAATCACGTGCTACGATAATTCCATTTTTGTCTATTAAAAAATTATCGGGAATTCCATTTATATCATAAATTAAATAGGGATCAGCGTTATTTCCACTTGCATCCCAAAGATTTACCCAATTCAATCCGTTGGTTTCAATAGCGTTGATCCAATCTTCTCTATTTTGGTCTTGTGATATGCTTACTATCTCAAAACCTTTATCGTGAAATTTGGCATACGCTTCTTTCAGCGCAGGATATTCTTCTTTGCAAGGGCCACACCAAGAAGCCCAGAAGTCTAACAATAAAAGTTTGCCATTATAATCCGAAAGATTGATTAACTCTCCTTTGTTGTTGGTCATTGAGAAATTGACATAGCTATCTCCAATTTTTGGGTTCACATTTATGTTCAAATAATGAGTGATACGTTCTCCGTAAGATGATTGTTTTAAACTATCATCCAAAGCGTTGAATAATTCTTGGGTTTTAGTTCTTCCTAATGTTGTTGAATAATGATCGACAAACCAAACACTCACATAGGATTTAGGATTTTTCTTTACAAAGTCTGTTTCTATTTCTAAATGACTGGCATAGATGACTTTTAAGGCTTCATTTGCGATTTTTTTTATGCTGTCGTTGTAGATGGTACTTATTGCGATCTGTGTTAAACTGTCTCGATGTTTTCTATAATCCTTAACTGCCGACCTCAATTGTTCACTTTCTGTTTGTGATTTTGAACCAATGATTTTGGCTTCGCGAAATTTCTCATTTTTGGCTTCGAAGGTAGTAAGGCCTGTATCAAGCCAAATCGAAGTAGAGTTTTGAGGATACTTGGTATATAAATTAAATAATTTTGGATGATTTAATTCTCCGGTAAATTCAAATTTGTTCTCTGATATTTGAGTAGAGTCGGTTACTTTATTTTCAAAAGAGAGATAAATCCATGTTTGATTCTCAATGCCATCCAAACTTCCTTTTAAAATATATCTGTTATTTAACTCTTCATTTTGCTTTTCTGCACATGCGAAGATTATAGCTGTTAACAGTAGGCTTAAAAATTTTGTTTTGTGTTGCATAAGTTTTTTTTAAGCTTGCAGTTATCGTTAATGTATATAAGCTTTATGGGTTTTAGCCCGAATTATTAAAGATACAAAACTGCGTTGGAAAATTCGTTAGGATTTTTTAGATAAACATTGAAAAAGCAAGAGATTGCATCCGTTGGTATAGCATTTTTTTAGATTTTATCTAAATGTATTACAACTAGTTTGACACGTTTTGTATCGAGCGATATCTTTCCAAATTTTGAGGGTATAAAAAACTCTTGCTCTTTTCAATAATGAGCTTTTGTTGAGAAAATATAAAAATCCTATAGCGTCAATTGCCCACGAAATCCTCTGGCTGCATAGTAAGATTCGGCTCCGTTGTGGTATATAAAAATAGTGTCATAACGGAAATCGCCAAAGATAGCGCCTCCCAGTTTTCTGATTTCGGCCGGGGTTTTGAGCCAACTAGAGGTTTTGGTGTCAAAATTTCCCAACGATTGTAAGGTCCGGTATTGTTCTTCGTTTAGAATTTCGATACCCATCGCAGCGGCGGCATCCATGGCATTGTCTTTTGGTTTGAATTTTTTTCTTGATTTCAAGGCTTCTCTATCATAACAGAGGCTGCGACGTTCTTTTGGGCTTTCGGGAGCGCAATCACAAAAGGTGTATTGGTCTGATTCCTTATCGTACGCCACGATATCTGGTTCGCCTCCCGTGGTTTCCATTTGGTACAGTGCCCATAATTTATGGGGGTTGGCTTTTAGTTTTGCTTCAACTTTGTCCCATTCTACATCTTTATGACGCTTGCTATGTTTGTCAAAACGGGTTTTGAGAGTCTTGAGCAATTCTTCAGATTCTTTGGTTGACAATTCTTTTTTTGTACTGCTTGCCATTTCAATATGATTTAAATGATTACTTTATTCAGTCTTTCCAATCTTGAAGCCTGTCTAAATATAGGTAGCTTTCCACAAAGGCTCTGTGTTCTGAACTGGTCATTTTTTCAAGAAGTTTTAAAGCCGATATATAGCTTGCCAAATTGCCGTTTGAAGAACTGAATTTTCCATCCTCTACAAACGTGACTAAACTGTCATTTTGAACTTTAAGATTGGGGTAGTCTAGTTGTAATTGTTTACCGCCACCAATCCATGTGACTATTTTATGGCCATCGGCAATGCCTGAAGCACCTATAAGTTGAGCGCCTGCACAGTTACTGACCGTATATGTTGTTTCCTTGTTTTTCTGTTTTATGAAGTCCACGATTTTTGGGTTGTGCACTTGCGCATACATATCATAGGCGCTTGGTACAAACAAGGCTTCCAATTTTGGGCAGTTCTCGAACGTATAATCTGGGACAAAACGCATGCCTTCTTCCGTGGTAATTGGGTTTGAAGTTTCTGCAATCGTGATTACGTTGAACAGTTGTTTACCATCTTCTGTCGGTTTCGCAAAAACGTCGGATGTTGCAATCACTTCGCTTTGAAGCACACCGTTGTACATCAACAATCCAATGGTTGGTAACTCTGATTTAAAAGGTTTGAGGTGTTTGGTGAGGGTGTCTGATGGAGTTTCAATTGATGAGGTTTTGGTTTCTACTTCATCAGTTTTTTTTGATGTAATGATATTGCAGCTTGTAAGAACTACTGCAGCAATCACAAATAAGGACAAGGTTTTGGTACTCATTTTTTTTGAATTTTAGCTTTATTGTATAAGCTTTACGAATATACGATTTGTCGCCATCAAATAAAACCAGTTGAGCAGAATCATAGATAAGATTTCAAGAAATCACGACTCTAGGTTTTTTATAAAAATTATCTATTCACAGGAAAGGTGTAATAAAAATTTGAGCCTTCCTTGACGTTGCTTTTGACACCAACAGTTCCATTGAAGGCCGTAATAATTTTTTTGACGATAGCCAATCCAAGTCCTGTACTGGTTTCGCCATCCGTAGGTTTGGTGCTGGTTTTTTGGAAATAATTGAAGAGTTTTTTCTGTTCTTCAGCTGGAATGCCTTTTCCGTTATCAATGACTTCGGTAAGAATCACTCCGTTGCTTTCAGTCGCATTGATGGTTATTTCGCTATTCTTTTCTGAATATTTAATGGCATTTGAAAGCAGATTGTTGATGACTTGCGACATGAGATTTTCGTCAAAATGTGATGAAATTTGATCTTTTTGAGAATTTAAATGAATGACAATTTGTTTTTTATTTGCCAAGAATTGGTTGATGCGTATTTGTTTTTTGAGAAATCCGATGTAATCTTGTTTGGTATATCGGAGCTCTATTTGCCCCGATTCAATCTTGGAGATATCGAGCAGATTCTTGATCAAATCGAGAATGTTTTCACTTAAAGATTTAATATGCTGAACAATCTCGATTTCTTCCTCATTCATCTTAGAGGTTTCTTCGTTCAAAAGTAAGTCAGAAAAACTATAAATACCACTAATTGGGTTTCGTATGTCGTGCGCGGCAATTCCAATAAACTTGTTCTTTTCGTCATTGATATGCTTCAATTGGGCATTCGTTTCATTGAGTCTCTCCTGTTTGTGTCGAAATGAGAACACCAAGAGGCCAATGGTGATAAAAATGACCAATCGCACAAAGGCATTCCAAATCGGGAATAGCACGTGGGAATAGTCTTTGCTCTGGGCATCAACGCCGTACCAGCATGAAGCTGCCACAAGGGATATGGCAATAATGGTGGCTCTTGAAGAGGTTTTGCTTGCGGCTAAAATGACAATAGGAATCAAATAGAAAATGGAAAAGGACAGCTCTGCACCTGAAATGTAGTCCATTAGTGTGATGAAACCAATGTGCAAAAGTGTCAATGCTACAGCAAGAGGCTTGCTTTTTATTTTGTCAACAAACAACATTTGAAATGAGGGGATTAAATGTTTAAAAAATGCTAAAAATTATGTAATGATTATGAACTATAATTCGAAACTATTATTGTTCACGAAAAATATGGCATTGACCAAAAATAGTTTTCCGTTTTCCCAAAAACTTCTGAACATGGTGTTGTCCACCATATAAATCATACTGCCGTTACCAATGCGTTCTTCACCAAACACCAACGAATTGTCCAGTCCTTTGACAGCTTCACTTCCTGCAAAACCAGAGACTGGTCGCGGTTGTTCGCCAAGCCATGCAATGTTGTAACCATTTTCCAACAAACTATAGGAATCGCTCCCAAGTTTGAGGGTAAAATACGTACTATCATAGCCAAAAGCCATCGGATGTGTCTTATCAACAGTTGATTTGAAAACGGCTCCAATGATGAATTCCTTTGCAGATTCACGTTCTCTATCGGCATAAGGGATGAGGTTGTTTTTGACCTTTATAGTGTCTTGCGGCTTGTTGCGTTTCAATCCAAAACCGTCCTTGTCCGCAAAAGCGTTTAATGCACCATCAATGGCGATGAGTTTGCCTCCGTTGCCCACCCAAGTTTTTAGAGTTGCCAAAGCATCTGCATCCAACAATCTGGAATAGTAGCCATTTGGAAGAATCAGCACATTGTATTTGTTCAAATTCACATCTTTAAAATCTGTTGAATTGATGGAAGTCACAGGATAGTGCAATTGCTGTTCAAAGAAATGCCATAATTCACCATAACTTAAGGATGAGGTATAATCTCCAGAAAGTAAGGCGATTTTTGGTTTGCTCACCAATTTGATGTCTGGCGAGCCAAAGTCAGGACCGGATTTTGAGAATCCGCTGGACGTAGCGACGAGCATTCTGTTGAATTTATTCGCAGTTTCAATGACTTTGTCGTCAAAATTTTCGACCGTTGGGTTGTCACCTCTGGTGATGATTAATGAGCCTCTATCAAAATTGCGTTCAGGATTTTTAACTGTGAATGGCTTTTCCGTAAAACGAACTTTGATGTTTAGTTTTAACAATTCCGCTAAAAATTCAGCATCTTTTAAATGGTTCCATTTGGTGATGTAGGCGGCGGCATTTGCATCTTTTGTATTTAATGTTGGGGTGCTGCCTGTAACGGACGTCGAGACAACTGTTTTGCTGGCAATGGCATTCAATCCGTAGGCATATGGCAAACTCCAAGCCGTGATGTCATAAGTGAGCGAATCCACTAATTTCGTGTTTGGCTCAAATAACACCTGCACCATTTTCCCTTTGGGTTGATTGGTGCTGACCACCAAATCGCTTGAAGAGGCCGTCATGTTGCCATCTTTGCTGGTGCCATAATCAAATCCGGATACTTTGCCAGAACTTGCATTGCTATATTTGATGTCATGTTTGTCCAACAATTGTTTTAAGGCATCCAATTTGTCCTTTTCACCCTTTAGGACAAAACTCTTGTATTTAAAGTTGGTGTCCTCAAAGAATTTCTTGAATTCCGTATTCAGTTTTTGTGCATTTTGGGAAGCAATTTCTACCGTTGACAGTCCGGTAACCGTATGATGTGCCACTCTATCCACCAACGTCAGCACAATACCTTCATCATTAAGAACTCCCAAACCACCTTGTCCGGCTTGCTCATAGGTCATTCCAATCGCGCCCAAATAGGTTGGGTAGGTGTCGCCATAGCTTGGGTAGAGCAAATCAAATCGCTCACGCGTAAAGTACAACCAACCATTCGCGTCAAAATAACGTGCATGGTTGACACCAATTTGTGTTTGAAAATCGCGCTGCCAATCCGTTATGATTTCATGGAACGGCTCGGCGGCTGGTGCAAAATAATAGGGTTCGTTTCTGCCTTGTTCATGAAAATCGACATGGATTTGTGGCAGCCATTTATTGTATACTTTCAATCGTGCAGTGGATTCTACCTGTGATGCCCACGCCCAATCCCGATTCAAATCAAACAAATAATGATTGGCACGTCCACCAGGCCACGGTTGGTTGCTTTCGCTTGCTTGTGTGTCTGTGTCATACGGTGTGCTCGCTGTTTCGTTGTACCAGTTCACATATCTATCACGCCCATCAGGATTCAAACACGGGTCGATAATAACAACGGTATTTTTGAGCCAATCCTGATGTTGGGTCAAAAGTTCATAGATGGTTTTCATAGAGGCTTCCGTACTCGAAGCTTCCGTGCCATGCACATTGTAACTCAACCAAACAATGGCAATATCATTGGAAGTTGAATTTCCATCAATGATACCTGCATTTTTGAGATTGTTCTCTCGGATGGTCTCAATATTTTGGATGTTTTCTTCGGAAGAAATAATCGCCACATATAAGGGACGGCGTTCATTGGTTTCGCCATATTGTTCCAATTTTACCTGTTTGGGTAGTTCCGCAGCCACGGTCTTAAAATAATCCACCACTTGATGGTGTCTGGAGAATTGGGTTCCCAACTCATAGCCCAAAAAATCTTTGGGCGACGTAATTTGTTGTGCGAAATTTGGAGTTAACGAAGCAAAAGCAACGAGAAAGGCAATGATGAAATGTTTCATTTTATAAAGTCAACGGATTATAAAAGTAAAGATAAGTACCAAATCGGAATTAACTAAAAATTAGTAAAAAAAATAGTTTAGAGCCTTATCTTTACCACAGATTGAATATTCACTATGCCAACAGACTGTATTCCGTTTAGAGACACCCATTATTTTTCATCACTCATCTGTAATTATTTAGATGAAGAAAGCCATCTAAAACCATTTTATCATCGATTCCCCAAAATCGAAAATTTTAAAGCACAGATTGAAGAAAAGCAAACATCCTTCAATCATGAACATAGAAAAACTTTGGTGAATGCCTTGATGCAACAATACGAAGGTATCAGTATTTCCTCCTTTACACTCACCAATATTGACCTTTTAAAGGATAAAACCACGTTTACGGTCACCACAGGACATCAACTCAATCTTTTTACAGGACCCTTATATTTCTTTTATAAAATCATTTCCACCATCAATTTGTGCAAGGAATTGAAAACGGCGTATCCCGAATACAATTTTGTACCAATCTATTGGATGGCGACCGAGGACCATGATTTTGAGGAAATCAANNCAAGCAAGAATGCGCAACAGTTAAAAGAACTTTTTAAGCGTGCCTATTTGGAGCATACCAACTTGACAGATGCGACCCGTTATTTGGTCAACGAGTTATTTAGAATCTATGGTTTGGTAATTGTGGATGGCAATGATACTCAATTAAAAAGTCTCTTCATTCCGTATATCGAAAAGGAGTTGGTCCATCAGGCCTCCTTTGCAAAAGTTTCGGAAACGAACCAACACATCAGCGAACTTGCCAATCAGAATTATAAAATTCAAGTCCATCCAAGAGAGATAAATCTGTTTTATATCAAAGAAGGGCTTCGTGAACGCATCCTTGAAACTGATGGCAATTACGGTGTTTTGGATACGGATATTCGTTGGAATCAAGAAGAACTTTTGAAAGAAGTCCATGAACATCCAGAACGCTTCAGTCCAAACGTCATCATGCGACCTTTGTATCAAGAAGTCATTTTGCCAAATCTGTGTTACATCGGTGGTGGCGGTGAATTGGCGTACTGGTTGCAATTAAAGTCCAATTTTGATACACAAGAGGTCACATTTCCTATAGTGTTGTTGCGGAATTCAGTCTTGTTAATAACCAAACGCCAAAAAGAAAAACTTGAAAAGATGAAGGTGTTGGTGGAGGATTTGTTTTTGAACCAAGATGATTTGATGACGAAAGTGACGAAACAAATTTCTGAAGTAGACATTGATTTTACACCTCAAAAAGAACATCTCAAAAAGCAATTTGAAAACCTATATAAACTTGCCGAACAAACCGATGCATCCTTCAAAGGTGCCGTTGGTGCGCAAGAAACCAAACAAATCAAAGGTTTGGAAAACCTCGAACATCGATTGCTCAAAGCACAAAAGCGAACACTGGAGGACGTTTTGGAGCGTGTAAGAGCACTTCAGGATGAGTTGTTCCCAAGACAAAGCCTTCAAGAGCGCAATATGAATTTCTCTGAATTCTATTTGGAATATGGAGAGGACTTCCTTGCAAAGTTATCCCATTATCTTGAGCCACTTAAAGGAGAATTTTTGATTCTTGAAATGTAATTTTTCCATTTAGAAAGAACCACGAGTTTATTCGCGAATTCGTGGCAAAAAAATCACAAATCGTCTATCCTATTTCGCAAATCCTTTCTATTTTTGCACATGCAACACAACAAAGTCCTTATTTTAGATTTCGGGTCGCAATACACACAATTGATTGCCCGAAGAGTCCGAGAACTCAACATTTATTGCGAAATCCATCCCTACAACAAAATCCCAACCGACACCGACAGTTTTAAAGCCGTCATTTTATCAGGAAGTCCATTTTCGGTTCGTGCCGAGAATGCACCACATCCTGATTTGTCGAACATCCGAGGTAAAAAACCGTTGTTGGCGGTATGTTATGGTGCACAATATTTGGCACATTTTTCCGGCGGAAAAGTGGAGGCATCCAATACAAGAGAATATGGTAGGGCCAATTTATCTTACATTAAGGTAAAAGAACCATTGTTCAATCATATCGATGCCGGAAGCCAAGTATGGATGAGCCACAGCGATACCATTAAGGAATTGCCAACAAATGGCGAGCTCGTTGCAAGCACCAAAGATGTTGAAAATGCAGCTTACAGAATAGAAGGTGAAATGACGTACGCCTTGCAATTCCACCCAGAAGTCTATCATTCCACAGATGGAAAACAATTGTTGGAAAATTTCTTGGTACACATTGCCAACGTAGAACAGGACTGGACACCGCAATCCTTTGTGGAAGAAACGGTGGAAGCGCTGCAGGAACAAATCGGGAATGATAAAGTGGTGCTCGGATTGTCAGGAGGTGTGGATTCGTCGGTGGCAGCAATTCTTTTGCACAAAGCCATCGGTAAGAACCTCTATTGCATTTTTGTCAACAACGGTTTGTTGCGTAAAAACGAATTTGAAAATGTCCTAGCGCAATATGAAGGCATGGGACTCAATGTAAAAGGCGTCGATGCTTCGGCACGCTTTTTGGATGCCCTATCAGGATTGAGCGACCCAGAGCTAAAACGAAAAGCCATCGGTCGTGTGTTCATTGAGGTATTTGATGATGAAGCGCATCGTATTGAAGATGTCAAATGGTTGGCGCAAGGCACCATTTATCCAGATGTCATTGAAAGTGTGTCGGCAACAGGCGGCCCAAGTGCGACCATTAAAAGTCATCACAACGTAGGTGGATTGCCCGATTTTATGAAACTGAAAATAGTCGAACCTTTGAAAGCCTTGTTTAAGGATGAGGTGCGTAGAGTAGGAGCCACCATGGGAATGGACCCGAATTTATTGGGAAGACATCCGTTTCCAGGTCCTGGATTGGCGATTCGTATTTTGGGTGACATTACAGCCGAAAAAGTTCGTATCTTACAAGAGGTAGATGCCGTATTCATCAACAACCTTCGCGAATGGGGATTGTACGACAAAGTATGGCAAGCAGGAGCCATTCTATTGCCTGTGAATAGTGTAGGAGTGATGGGCGATGAGCGAACCTACGAAAAATGTGTGGCATTGCGTGCCGTAGAAAGCACCGACGGAATGACCGCAGATTGGGTGAATTTACCCTATGAGTTTTTGCAAAAGACCTCAAATGAAATAATAAATAAAGTAAAAGGCGTTAATAGAGTAGTGTATGACATTAGCTCAAAACCGCCTGCAACCATTGAATGGGAATAATGTGATCATCAAAGTTCAGTTGCAGCCGGCAGTTACATAACAACAAAAAACAAATGAGAAAACTTCTTCTAATCATCATCATAACCTTGTCCTTTCAAACCTTTGCGGTCTCACAAAACTTTAGGACGCATATCGTTAAACAGGGAGAAACCGTCGAGAGCATTGCAAAGCAATATCAAGTTACAGCGTTTGACATTTATGCTTTGAATCCAGATGCCAAGAAGAAGCTTGGAGCGAACGATGTGTTGATTATTCCAAATTTAAAAGGTGGTACTAATGAGAAAGTGGAAACTCGCCAACTTATTGGTTATGAAACCCACAAGGTCAAACGAAAAGAAACCTTGTACAGCATATCCAAAGAATACAATATTGAGATAGCAGATATCAAAGAAAACAATAAACAGCTGTATTCCGAAAATCTTCGAAAAGGGGATAAAATTCGAATTCCAAAATACAAAACGGTAGTTTCAAACGTCAGTGTAAAGGAAAATACCTTAAAAAAATATACCGTGCAGCCTAAAGAAGGCAAATGGCGTATTGCCTATAAATTCGGATTGACCGTCCCAGAGTTGGTAGCATTAAATCCAAACATGGGAGAGGTTCTACAACCAGGCGACGAAATCAATGTGCCCAATCTTCAAACCAAAGAAGAAAAAACTGTTGAGCCTAATTATAATTATTATGAGGTATTACCCAAAGAAGGGTTTTACCGTTTGAAGGTCAAATTGGGTCTTACAGAAGATCAATTGGAAGCCTTAAATCCTGGAATCAAAGAAAGTGGTCTTAAAGAAGGAATGGTAATTAAAGTTCCGCACAATGTAAGTGTCGGTAATATAGAAGGTACGGTAGAAAACACTAATTTGACAAAGTCACTAAAGAATCTTAAAACAAAACGATTGGCATTGCTCTTGCCGTTCAAACTAGATAAAATTGATGTTGATTCAGTTCAGGAATCCAAGGACATCATCAAAAATGACAAATTATTATCGGTCACTCTAGACTTTTACTCTGGCGTGAAAATGGCCTTGGATTCTGCAAAACAATTGGGGATTTCAACCAATCTAAAAGTTTTTGACACACAAAACCAATCCGCTGAAATATCCAATATCCTATCAAAGAATGACTTTTCAACCTATGATGCTGTCATTGGTCCAATCATGGTAGCCCATTTTGATAGAGTCGCTTCAGAATTAAAACGTGATAACATTCCTGCCATTTCTCCTTTGATGAAACCAACAGTGAACTATGACAACGTCTTCCAAACCATTCCAAACGAGGATTTTTTAGTGAATGCAATGATAAATTATGTCAAAGCTGATTCATTACGTAGCAACGTGATTGTAGTTTCGGATGGTGCCAATCGTAAAACAAGCGACCATATCAAAGCCATGATTCCGAGCGCTTCACAAGTATTTTCAAAGCGCACAAAGGAAGGTAAGGATGCCAATTATATCAGTGCAGCTGATTTGACTTCCGCTTTTAAAAGTGGAAAAAACTATGTTTTTTTAGAAACCAACAATGCAGGTTTGGTGCTCAATGTGGTAAGCTCGCTCAACAGTATGACAACGAGGGATCGACAACTTATTTTGGTCACCACCAACAAGACCGACGCATTTGATTATGAGCATTTGTCTAATTTTCATTTGAGTAACTTAAAGTTTCATTATCCATCGATTTACAAGCCTTTTGACTCTGAAAAACCAAATGGCTTCATTAAACAATACAAAAAGGAATATGGTGTGGATCCAAACAAATATGCGGTGCGTGGTTTTGATTTGACCTTGGATGTACTGTTGCGTTTGTCTTCCGACGACGATTTATATAAAGCATCTACCAATGATGTCGAAACAGAATATCTAGAGAACAAATTTCGTTATGCGAAAAAATTACTAGGTGGTTATTACAACGAATCTGTCTACATCTTACAATATACTCCAGAACTAACCATAGAAGAAGCAAAACGATGACATCAAAAGTGACTTATCTAGGTGATTTACGCACCGAATGTACACATTTACAATCCAAGGATACTTTTATTACTGATGCTCCAGTGGACAATAATGGCAAAGGTGAAGCGTTCTCTCCTACAGATACGGTGGCGACAGGTTTGGCAAGTTGTATGATGACTATGATGGGGATCAAAGCACGGGATATGGGTGTGGATATGAAAGGAACCACAGCTTCGGTCACTAAAATCATGGCGGCAAACCCAAGACGTATTTCCAGAATCGAGGTAACATTGGAATTTCCATTTCCAACGGACGAAAAAACACGTAAGATTTTGGAACATACGGCAAATACCTGTCCTGTTCATTATAGTCTGCATCCGGATATCGAAAAAGAAATAGTTTTTAATTGGCACTGATGTTTTATAAAAGTTTCATAGCGATTTGTATTCCTTTGCTGATGCTTATCCCTATGAACGATGAGGTCATTTCTTGGAATGACACTTTGAAACTCACTTGGGGCCACTTTAAGGCAGTTCCAAAAACCAACACTTCAGCAGTAGCATTGACCGCTTCTGGCATCACGTTTGAATTTTCGGTAAAAGAAACTGAAACGAGAATTGTGGATTTTGACACTAAAGTATATGCCCATTTTTACCCAAAGAAATCGTGGTATATAAAAGCGCAAGGAGATGCATATATTTTGGCACATGAGCAATTGCATTTTGACATTACAGAACTGTATGCCAGAAAGTTTAGAAAAGAAATTTCCCAGCTAAAAATAAATAGCAACATCAAGTCCCAACTGCGCAACCTTCACGAAAAAATAAACAAGGAACTGGCAGCAACACAAAACCGTTACGACAAGGAGAGCGACAATTCCGTGAACCGAGAGTTTCAGACTAAATGGAACAATTACGTTAAAAGCGAACTTGCTAAACTGGAAGCTTACAAATCAAAAGACTAAATGCTCCAACCCGATAAAGATTTTCTTATTAAACTGGCAAACTACAAAATGCCATTCGGCAAATATAAGGACCGTTACTTAATTGATATTCCAGAATATTACTATGTCTGGTACCAGGGCAAAGGCTTCCCAAAAGGACAACTTGGAACCATGATGCAACAGATGTACGAAATTAAGTTGAATGGTTTAGAGGAATTGATTTATACCATCAAGAAGACCTATTCCAAAAGGTGAGGTCTAGTTCTAAAGATGTCTTTAGTGGTTCTGCTTAATCAGAAACGGTAAGATTTCTTCTACTGAATTGTAATTATAATTCTGTAATTTTTTCTTTAGACGCATTTTACAAACCCTGACGCTTTGAGGTGAAATGCCAAGCGTTTTTGCCATCTGCTTATTAGTGAGATCTAAATGAAATAATACCAAGAAACGAATCTCTGCTTCGGTTAACGATGCTTTAAATTTTTTGATTCGCGTGAAAAAACCAGGATATATGGAGCTAAATTTCATTTTAAAAATGGTCCAATCTTCTTCTGTCAAAATTTTTTGCTCTCTTAATTGCGCAACATCCGAGTCATTCTGTTCCTGAACCTCATTGGTTGGCAATTTGTCCTGCAACTTGTTGATTAGTTCATTTTTTTTAGATAAGTCGATAATGTAAGTTTTCAATTCCAATTCTTTTACAGTCAATATTTTATTTGACGCTATTAGCTCTAACTCCAATTTTCTTTTGTTATATCTCATTTTTGAAAAATAGCGATACACGATAAATGAGCTTACCAATAGAAGCATACCCAGACCAATGCCAAAAAACCATACTTTGTTGGCCGCCAATTTTTTTTCCTTTTGAAGGTTTTGAATCTGAAGATTTTTTAATTCTGCTCCCATTTCAGCTTGGTATTGTGCCAAAATTTTTGATTGGTTGATTTCTATAATGCTATCATTTTCTATGGTATAAAGTTTATAATACTTTAATGCCTCATTCGGATTGCCCATAAGTTCATAACATTCAGACATCTTTTCGTAGGCTTCGCTTATTCGCACTTTACGATTTATTTCTAAACCAAGCTTCAAACTATTTTCAGCTGCAGCTAATGCTTTCTCTTTTAGACCTTGACGGAGATAGATATCGGAAAGATTATAATAAGTGGCTGCTTCACCATCTTTGTAATCAACTTTCTCATAATTTGCTAGCGCCTTTAAATAAAAGTTTTCTGCGGTTTCAAATTTGTTTTGATTTTTAAATATTTGACCTTGATTATTTAAGGCAATGGCTAGATCTTTAAAATAGTTGTTTTTCTCAAAAATAGAAACGGCGATATTATTATGAAACAGTGCTTTTTCATAATCACCTTTTTCTTTTAAGATAAGACCACGATTAGTGTGTGTTAGCCCAAGAAGCCTGTAGAGTTTTAGCTTCTCTGCTATTTTGCCAGATTCAGCATAACTTTCCATGGCGTCTTCATTGTTTCCTAATCGCCAATAAATCAGCCCCAAAGTGTTTAAAACTTTTGCTAATTGTTCTTGTTTGCCTTCTTCTTTTGATTTTTTGTAAGCGAGATTTGTTAGGTTTAAGGATTCTTGGTAATCATTATCTTGCCACTTTTCAATCGCAAGATTATTTAATGAATCGATACTGATATTTTTTGGAAACTGTGTGAAATCGTTAATAGTGTCATAGATTTTCGAATCATTTATTTTGATAGAACTCTCGCTGTCTTGATTGTTTTTGTCTTCAAAAAAAGCACAATTCGTAAACAGGAAAATTAAAAGTAATACGCCTATTGATTTGAAAATGGTAATATGTATATCTGTTTTGTTCAACATTAGTATGGACTCACTTTTTAAAACTATGATGATTCACTTTCATAAGTAAATATATTCTTTAAATCTTCCAACAAAAATTTCCTGTGCCAAAATTCATCAACACAGGAAACTTATTAGGGTAATTACTATTTATTTAAAGGGATTCATTTATTGAATGATCATTTTTCTGGCTTCCTTATAATTTCCACATTTCAATTGATAAAAATAGATACCAGATGTTAGATTTGATGTGTTTATGTCTATTTGGTTTTGACCAGAAGAAAGGTTCGTGTCCATCACATCATATACCTTTCGCCCCGTGATGTCATATAGACTTATTTGTACGTGTCCACCTTCTTTTAGATAAAATGGGATCGTGGTATTTATAATGGACGGATTTGGATAATTCTGCCCCAGCCAATTTTGAGAATTCACAGGAGTTTCATGCTCATCAATACCAAGGACGGTATGTGTGGATTCAAAGAAATAAAGCCCTTCATAATAAGATAACTCGTTATTTAGAGTGCCACCCAATAAGAGTGTTCCATTTTGAAGAGCGGTCATCACCGTTGGAAAAAATACAGAAAGTTCAGGTCCTACAAAAGATTCATTTTCGATGTTGTTTCCCCCAGTATTTATTTTAAACAATCCACCAAGAGGCAATGGACCAGTGCTGTAATACAATCTATTAGGAAACGTTGTTGTCAATACTTGGTTGTAGAGATAGATGGTGTCTGCATCGTCAATATAAAAATCAACATAGAAATTGTTGATATTTGTATCATAAACCCAGACTTCATTACCATCTGTATCATAATTAGCCAATATTACTTTATTGTCTTCCAACGAATTGCTGAATCCAGAAACTATTATATTCCCTAAAGAGTTTTGTTTCATTTCATAAGAACGTACTCGTCTGCCATTTTCTGCGTAGGTACTAGTCCATTGGTGCTGTAGATCGGTATCAAATTTTACCAAAAGCAACTGTTCTTCATACGTTGTTTGATGTTG
This sequence comes from Flavobacteriaceae bacterium UBA5544, assembly GCA_002426755.1. Classification (GTDB taxonomy): domain Bacteria; phylum Bacteroidota; class Bacteroidia; order Flavobacteriales; family Flavobacteriaceae; genus JBPOFM01. The sequence continues at coordinate 90,989 of DINI01000020.1, read as the reverse complement.
TTGTGTGCCATTAACGTATAAATTGCCACTGTCATCCAATAGCAAATTTGTGCCTGAAGTGTTATGATCATTAATATGAAATGCATTCAAATCTAATAAAGAGCCCGCGCTGGAATAGCTCAATATAGCTAAATCAATTGTTTGGGAAAAAAAGCCGCCTGTTCCTAAAGCTCCTATGAGTATCACATTGCCGTTAGAATCAACAGTTCCCGCATTAATGCTATAAATATTATTACTAGAATTGGTGGAGCTTGTATATTGCGTCCAGATGTTATCTCCAACGCTCGAAAATTTGGCGGTTGTAAATTTTGATGTTGTATCTGCTTCATTTTCATAAGAACTTCCAGCTATATAGACATTGTCACTTGCATCTAAAAAGAACGTGTACATTTGCGGACTTGTAAAGTAGCTATCCGTTTGCCAAATTAAATCACCATCGGCATCATATTTTATAAGGCGTGAAGGCTCTGGCTCAAAACTGAATGAGCTTGGAATTAAATACACAACAGGATTTCCTGATGAATCCACTTGAACAGAAATCCCAAAGTCTGGGCCTAAACCGTCATTGGAACCATAATATATTTTTGACCAAGCCACCTCGCCATTCTCGTTATATTTAACCAAGGATTTATTGGATACATATTCTCCGTTAACGATTGTGCCGAAGGTTGATGTGACATATACATTACTGCCATCTGCTACCGCATTTAGCATTTGAGAAACGCTTCCTCCGTCATTAGAGAAAATTTCCGTCCATTCAGGATTGTTGTCACCAGACGAGAAGGGTACTTTTGTGTATTGAAAAATGCCTCCTTCGGCGGTAAAAAAGGAATCGAATGTCAAATACAAATTATCTGTTGCATCGATACCAAAACCAATAAACTGTCTGATGGATTCTACTGGAGAATATGCCTTAGAATAACTGGCTTCTTCAAGTTGGGAGCCGTCGGTATCAAATTTATAAGATCTTACATATACATCAGAGATTTCGTCATAGCCCATACTTCCAATAACAGGCAACCCATTGCCGTCCAATGTAAGGAAGGCGCTCGTGTTATTTAATAGATTTTCGGTTTGTTGTATCCAGTTTTGGGTACCATCTGTTTGATAGGATATTAATACAATCCCATCATCAACATAACCACCATTATGGTTCCCTCCAACATAAATTGTCGAATTGTCAACTACTTCAATAGCATAAGCATTTGTAAAATCGGTGTCGTATTTATAAGTTCTTATCCATTCTTGTGTGCCATCGGAAGTATATTTAATGGTACCCATAGTTTCATTAAACGTATCAAAGGTTCCGGTAATATAACTATTTCCAGCAGCATCAAAAGCGATATCTCTGGCTACAGAATTAGTGTTTTCGTTGGTATCATTCAAGTAATTATAAAGCCGACTCCATTGTTCGGATCCGGCACTATTATATTTTATAGTGTAATACCCTTGCCAGAAATCGGCATTGCTTCCATAACCTGTCACAAGTACATTTCCATTATCATCAACAGCAATAGCTGAGGGCTCGTTCCATGACTCATTAATCGGGTTGACATCTCTAGTGGCCCAAACCAAGCTGCCGTTAATATCATACTTCAGCGTTAAATAAGCAACAGTGTTTATTCGGTAAGTAATACCAGCAACATATGTATTTCCACTATCATCTGTTGTGATGGTAGTAGGAACATCCAAGCCTTCATCCCCACCATCATAGGTAGCCTGCCAAATAATGGCTCCAGTGTCTGCATCGTACTTAACGGTTTGCACATCCATGTCATTGCCATTCCAATAAATTCCAGTGGAAACAGGGTTAGCATCTGAATCTTGGGCAATTGCCATTCCAAATTCTGCCGCATACGGAGTGCCCGGTTGTCTAGCTTCCCATACTTTGGTTCCCTGGCTATTTACTTTGATAGTAACAAAATTTCCTTCTGGAGTTTCTTCATTTGAACTTCCACCTGTGATATATAAGTTGCCATTGGTATCAATTGTACTTGCAGAAGGAATATTCATACCGCCATAAGGATTAGTTTGAAATTCATAGCCAACAGAACGACTCATTGGATTAGTGTTAGCTCCCTGTGGTTTAATTCCCAATACTTTATCTCTAGCAGGGTTCCCGCTTATGGGAGTAACGGTGCTATTTTGGGAATTATTATTTGAACTATGGTATCTCGATAATAGTTCATGCGTTTTAGAAAACTCAAAGCCTTTAAAGTGTGAGGCATCCTGTATATCAACTTGCGCAAAACTTTTGTTCGAAATCAGAAATAAAAATAAAACTGAAAGTAATAATGAATACTTTTTAAGGTAATGTAAAATCATATGTACATAGGTTTTAATAATGATTATATAATAAAATGAATGTGATGTCTACAAAGTTATGTGTTGACTATTTCCTCAAATTTATGTGATATGATATGAAATTTCGAGAATTTACCGTTGACAATAGTGTTGACAATGAAGTTTTAGTACGAAAGAAGTGCAATCTGCGGAAGAAAATAAAAACGCAATAAACAAACTGCATTTATGTTAAGAAAAGTCAAATGAAATAATGACTTTTTGTAGCATTATAAGAACACATACATTTAAAGAAGTTTTCGTAACAGCACAACCTGCCCCAAATGATAATAACTATGCTCAATCATCCCTTCAATATTTCGAAGGTATGAGCCATATTTAGCATCTACAAACACATCATTTAATTGATTATCACGCATCTGCTCAACAGCATTGGCAAACCTTTCAGCATCTTGCCATAATTGATTCTTTAGATTTTCCCATTCGTGTTGCGAAGTTAGTGGTTTTAAGTCAAAGCTATAGGTGTCACTAATATCCAGCGTACCGCCTTCCAAAACCTGTAGCACGCCCGCAATATAATAATGGATATGAAACGTCAGTAACGCAATGGTATTTAATGTTCCAACCTTGGTAATCGCTTGTTCCCAAGACACAAAGGAGAGTTGATCTTTAAAATTGGTATTGGCTATCCATCGACCGTTCAAGATTACTTCTCTAAAACGGTTGGCAAGTTCTGAAGTTGTGCTAGTCATAACGCTATTAAAATCTATATATTAAAGTTAATAAATTAAAGCTATAATTAATGGCAAAAAAATTAAAGGTAGCCTTGCGTAGAAAAGGAAGTTCAAAAATATAACATCTTCATTCTTCAAGTATTGTTAATGATAAATTTTCAGTAAGCAGGTCAAGTGATTTCCAAGCGAAGTTCTGTTCGTTTTATTAGTCTTTTAATGACTTTGCGCGCAGTTTTTAGTTAGCAACTAAAACAAGACTAACTCAATAAAATATACTTTTAATCCAATCCATAAAATACAATTTTTAGCCATCTAAAAATTTGCACTGTTCTCATATTCGCTTTAATTTTAAGACACTACCTAGAACACTACTACTTTGTATCCTATTTCAATTGAATTAAAATATCATTAAAAACACAACATGATGGCTAAAAAAACCAAACAAACAACCTCTAATTCCAAAAAAATAAAGGACCTTGATAAGGACTATTTGGAAATCGAAAACACCACCATGACCACCAATCAAGGTCTGAAGGTGAATGACACCAACAACTCACTTAAATCTGGCGAGCGCGGTTCTACCTTGCTCGAAGATTTTCTCTTGCGCGAAAAAATAACCCATTTTGACCACGAGCGTATCCCAGAACGCATTGTACATGCACGAGGGAGTGCCGCCCATGGCGTATTTGAACTCAAAAAAGACATGTCCAAATTTACCAAAGCTGGAGTCCTCACAGACACCAGTCGCAAAACCCCCGTTTTCGTCCGGTTCTCTACAGTGGCAGGTTCTAAAGGCTCACCCGATTTGGCGCGGGATGTCCGCGGCTTTGCCGTCAAGTTCTATACAGATGAAGGCACTTGGGATTTAGTGGGCAATAACATGCCTATCTTCTTTATCCAGGACGCCATGAAATTTCCAGATTTGATTCATTCCGTAAAGCCGGAACCTAATAAGGAAATTCCTCAAGCAGCGTCTGCACACGACACATTTTACGACTTTGTGTCTTTAACTACCGAAACGTTGCACAATCATATTTGGGCCATGAGCGACCGTGCCATTCCTCGTAGTTTGCGCATGATGGAAGGCTTTGGCATTCATACCTTTCGCTTGATTAATAAAAAAGGTGAATCCCATTTTGTGAAATTCCATTGGAAACCAAAGTTGGGCGTGCATTCTGTCACTTGGGAAGAAGCTGTAAAAATCAATGGTGCCGATTCCGATTTTCATCGTCGTGACTTATGGGATGCCATTGAAGCTGGTCAATATCCACAATGGGATTTGGGATTGCAAATTGTTCCAGAAAAAGATGAACACAAATACGATTTCGATTTGCTAGACCCCACCAAACTCATTCCAGAAGAAATGGTGCCTGTCACCATTGTCGGAACTATGACCCTGAACAGAAACCCTGAAAACTTCTTTGCAGAAACCGAGCAAGTGGCCTTTTTGCCAGGACACATTGTTCCAGGAATCGATTTTACAAACGACCCGCTTCTGCAAGGGCGTTTATTCTCTTATAGAGATACGCAGTTATCACGCTTGGGCTCTCCGAATTTTCATCAAATTCCCATCAACCGCCCTGTTGTAGAAGCACACAACAACCAAAGAGATGGTCATATGCAAACGAGCATCCCTAAAGGACAAACGGCTTACTTTCCAAACTCCTTAAGCGGAGGTTGCCCACACTTATCCAAAATAGCGGAAGGCGCGTTCCATTCTTACGAAGAACGTATTGATGCGAAAAAAATCCGGACACGAAGTGAAAGTTTCAGCGACCATTTCTCGCAACCTGCCCTCTTTTATCGCAGTTTGGCTGATTGGGAAAAAGAACACGTAGCCGATGCCTATACGTTTGAATTGGGCAAGTGCATGCACGACCACATTAAGGGGCGCATGCTATGGCTCATTGCACAAATAGATAGCGACCTATCCAAAAAAGTAGCTGAAGGATTGGGGATGACCGTGCCAAAAAGCATTGAAAAACCCGTCAACCAAGCCATTGGTGCCGATGCCGACCCCAAAAAGCATCAGCCAGGGAAAAAGAAAAATTATTTAGATGCTTCACCAGCCTTGAGCCAGGCCAGAACCAAGTTTGACAGCATTGCGACACGCCAAGTGGCGGTTCTGTTGGCAGACGGATTTGATGCCAAAACATTCAAAGCCATGACAACCATGTTAGATAAAGAAGGCGCTATGGCAAAATTGGTGGCACCCCATGGCGGAATGGTTAAAGACTCTGACAAAAATACCCATAAAGTAGACGCCTCTATTGTGACCACAGAAAGTGTATTGTTTGATGCCCTTTATATCCCAGGTGGAAAAGCTTCTGTAGACACCTTGTTGAAACAGGCCAAATACACCAAGTTCGTCAACGAAGCTTTTAAACATTGCAAGGCCATTGCCACCGATGGTGAAGGAGAGCGCCTGTTAAAAGCAAGCTATGTCAAAGACCACATGAAGGACAAAGCTATCCATGTGAATGACAGCCCAGAAGCCTTTAAGAAAAGCATGGCCCAACATCGCAATTGGGACCGAAGAAAAGTTACCGATATGATACCAGTATAAGGTTTTAGAACCTGATACTGCACCAAGCCACCATGACACCCCCAATGTCGTGGTGGTTTTTTTATCTATGCCGTTGTTATATATCATCAACACTCTTCCCTAATTATCTCCGGGAAAACGCCTTAAATCCATAAACACAACAAATAAGTTTCCATATCCCTAGAATTTAATTGGATATAAGTATATTTATAACTCATATAACGAGTTGGCAACAAGCTGAAATGTACGAACCCTACGAAATAAAAAATACGTCTGAATTAATTGAATATCTCAAATCAATGGGAATAAAAGACCCTGTAATGGACTCGAATTATCAATTAAAGACCAATTATGGTTTTGTTCACGAACTTACAAACGGACAATTAATCTTTTTACCACACGATTTGCGTGGAGATGGACTTTTGGTTTCTACTAAAATGGAATTTGACAAAATAATCAAGAAAGATAAATTCCCAATTGAAAATCCGACGAAAACAATTTTTGAAAACGAGACAAATCAGCTATTAAATCTACCTCAAGAAATACAGAAATATCAGAGCTATTTGAACGAAACTCTGAAATTTGACTTCGAGGACATTTCTAAAGAATCTGCTCAAGCTTATTTAAAAAAAATTGTCGGTAGAAGTATTAAGCAAGTGGCAACCGACAAAGAAAAAGTTGCTTTAATAGTGATGTTTGGTCATTTAATTAAACAAAAAGTCAACGGGAATTGGATGTTATTAAAAAGATATGGAAAATATAACCCATATTATGAACCCCAAATAAAAACTGACTCAAATAAAGTAATAATGCTGTCAATGACAATATTGGGATTAATCAAATGGAAAGTAACATCAATAATGTCTGTGTTCAACGACTTTACATATAACGGAATTGATTTTGAAACATACAAAAAACAAGGAGAATTGATTAATTTAGAATAAAAAGCCAGTTGCTAACACTGGCTATAGTTCAGTGCTTGGTAGTTTTTCCTTCGGAAAAACCACGCAAAAGTGAATGGTCAGTTTTTATTTACTAAATTTATTACTTAACCAACGCAGCAAACCATAGCCAAAACCGTTAAATGCAAGCCAAACAAAATTTCGCTAAAATTGAAAATTCGAAGATATGATTAGTGATAAATGAAACGAAATTTAATTCTCTTGCTTTTAATTGTTTTCCAATTTTCGTGCAAAAAAGGAACTGAAAAGATTCAAATTAACAAAGAGGAAAAAAATCTGGAAATTGACACTTTAACCAAATTGCTGGAAAGAGCCAAAGAAACGGATACTCTTGAAATTATTAATCTGGAGCCTTATTGGTTTATCAAGTCGGGAAAATTATTTGCAAAAAACGCCAAAAGCGCATTCATAGTAAATTGCCCAACAGATTCCACTTATAGAGTTAGATTTTTTACAGAAAATAATGGTAAGTGGATTAAAAATGACGAACTTGAAAATTTGGAATTTTTTCCAATTCAAAATGAAGTATTGATGGCTGACTATAATTTTGACGGGTTTTTAGACTTTTATTTAAACAGCTCTTCATCTCAAGGGATTTCTCTCTCTCGTGGACATTTATTGACAATAAATCCATCAACGAGAAAAATCGAAAATCATTTTGAAACACGAAATCTTGCAAATATGTTTCCTAACCGTAAAACAATGACAATTTATGCAGATAGCATTGAGTATAACTTAAAAGGAAAAGCAGTTTGGAAATTGAAATATCAATGGGAAAATGGAAAATTAAAATCTACAAACCAAAAAATTAGAACTGAAATTGAATAATTTAAACTGTGGAAAAGCATAAAATTGAAAACAAAAAAGCGAGGAGAAGGCCTGCATATAACAAAGTATATAAGCTATGCCTTGGTCAGTCCAAAGCGAGTTTTTATTTGGATAGTTTCATGCTAAACACGCCATTCCACCTCTAAATAAGCCCATCAAAACCAATCAACCATCAATCCTTCACCAACTTAAAAGTCTCCTTTCGATTCCCAATCATAACGTTCAAAATATAAACTCCCGAACGTAAAGAAGACAAATTCAAAGTAGTTTCCAAAGCATGTGGTTGCGTCGAAATCACAGATTGTCCCAATAGATTATAAATCTCCACAGATACAATTGTATGCACCGACTTTAAGTGGAGTAAATGAGCCACAGGATTCGGAAAAACAGACACTACCATAACATCTCGGTCTATCAATGACAGCGTTACCGAAGCTTCTAAATAATCTGCAATCCCATTGCCGTTAATGTCATCATCAGTAGGGTCTCCATTCCCGTTATAATCTTCATTAATGGTCAAAATCCCATCGCCATCGTCGTCGTCGTCCTCAAAATTCTTAAGACCATCTTGGTCAGTGTCATCATCATCGGTCAGTAAATTCCGATTCGCATCTTCGGCCAAATCCGCTATGCCATCCATATCCGTATCAGTCACGCAAGTCACAACCGTCACATTGATCATATCATCAATCAAAAATTCATTCGTCGTAACATTCTTTACCTTACGAAAAAAGTTCTGACTTCCCGTCAAAGTATAAATCGCATTTACGGGATTCGTCTCATTCATGGCATCCAATTCTGTCAGATAATAAGTAGTCACAACATTCGCATCCGCACTAGCACAAAAAGTCGCGGTAGGAAATGCGTATCCATTATATAACGGTTTCAGGTTGTTCAAATAGACCACTTCATTGCCATTGCCGTCAAAATCACAAACATCATAATAGTAAGAAGAAATACCTGGTGGTGGTCCACCAGGGGGTGGCGCCGTATCAACAACCGATTCGGCAATGTCAAACGTATCATCCATTAAGCTATCCACCCTCGCATAAATGGTTTGTGGGTCAGACAGAGGCACATAAAACCTATTTAATGCATTTGCCTCATTTTGAGCATCGCTCAACGTCTCGTAATAAGCTACTGACACGTTTAGCTGATGTCCTACAACTATAGGGTCTACAAAATGCAAATCAGCACAAGAAGCCCCAAAAACTTTAGAAGTATTTACGGATGGGTAAGCGATGGTTTGCCCACACATGGTAAACGGTAAATAGAGACTGATAAAAAAAAGTAGTGTTTGTTTCATGGTATATACTTTGGCTGATAAATATAATTATTAAAGCGTAAAGGCCTCAAAATATAAAATAGAAATCTATTTTTAACCATAAAAGCTTAAATTTTCATTTATTTAATTAATCAAATGGTTTTAAAAAAGATTACAATTTTTGAACAAAAAATAAGCAGTGCATTCAAGAAACAAGTAATTACATTCTTAAAACTCGTTCGGTCATGCACGAAACATGCTCGGTCATTCATGAAACTGGCCATTGCGACGACCCAAAATCACAATCCACAACTCAAAACTTCAAAACCATACCTACAAACCCATCACCACAAGCCCAATAAAAAAGGAAAAATAACACCATGTCGGTATCATAGCATACACACAAAATTCCCAAAAACAATTCCACAAAACTCTATTTAAATTTTGTAAATTTGCCTGCGTTTAACAACGCAACATGACAACGACTACAAAATACATATTTGTAACAGGAGGCGTAACATCCTCACTTGGTAAAGGCATCATTGCGGCATCTCTCGCAAAACTCTTGCAGGCACAAGGCTACCGCACTACCATCCAAAAACTCGACCCCTACATCAACGTGGACCCAGGAACCCTAAATCCGTACGAACATGGTGAGTGTTACGTCACAGACGACGGCGCCGAGACCGACCTAGATTTAGGACATTATGAGCGTTTTCTCAATGTGCCAACCAGCCAATCCAACAATGTTACAACAGGTCGTATCTATCAAAGCGTCATCGAAAAAGAACGTCGTGGCGAATTCTTGGGCAAAACCGTACAGGTAATTCCCCACATCACGGATGAAATTAAAAACAGAGTACAAATCCTAGGCAAGTCAGGTGATTATGATATCGTCATCACCGAAATAGGAGGTACCGTCGGAGATATAGAGTCATTACCTTATATAGAAGCAGTACGTCAGCTCAAATGGGATTTGGGCGAGCACAACGCCATCGTCATTCACCTAACACTGATTCCGTATCTGTCAGCCGCTGGCGAACTAAAAACAAAACCAACCCAACATAGTGTTAAAACCCTAATGGAAAGCGGAGTCATGGCAGACGTATTGGTATGTCGTACCGAGCACGAACTACCTGAAGATCTGCGTCGTAAACTAGCCTTGTTCTGCAATGTACGAGAAGAAGCTGTTATTCAATCCATCGATGCATCCACAATATACGATGTGCCTAACCTAATGTTGGAACAAGGTTTGGATAAAGTTGTCCTAAAAAAGTTGGACCTGCAAAGCGATCAACCCGACCTTACACAATGGAATCAGTTCCTACAACGACATAAAAACCCAAAAGGCGAAGTCACCATCGGATTGATTGGAAAGTATGTTGAACTTCAAGATTCATACAAATCTATTTTAGAAGCTTTTATACATGCAGGTGCCGAAAACGAAGTTAAAGTAAGGGTAGAACCTATCCATTCAGAATACATGACACCGGAAAATGCAGGTAAAAAGTTGGGGCATTTACATGGTGTATTGGTTGCTCCAGGTTTTGGGGAACGAGGCATAGAAGGCAAGATAGAAGCCGTCCGATATGTAAGGGAAAACAATATTCCTTTCTTCGGAATCTGTTTGGGAATGCAAATGGCAGTTATAGAATATAGCCGCAATGTTTTGGGATTGAAAGATGCAAACTCTACCGAAATGAACGAGAACACATCTAACCCCGTCATCGATTTGATGGAATCCCAAAAAACAATCACCGACAAAGGGGGAACCATGCGTTTAGGCGCTTGGGATTGCGATCTTTCGGACGATAGTATTGTCAGAACCATTTATGGGGATTCTCAAATCAAGGAACGTCACAGACACCGATATGAATTCAACAACGCCTATAAAAAACAAATTGAAGATGCAGGCATGATTGCCACAGGCCTAAATCCTGACACCAAATTGGTGGAAATCATAGAAATACCAAGCCATAATTGGTTTGTAGGAGTACAATACCATCCAGAATATAAGAGCACAGTTGCCAATCCACATCCATTGTTTGTGGCATTCGTAGAGGCGGCATTGAATTACAAAAAAGACAAAAAGAGTGTCAGTATGGCACAAAATCAATAACGGACAGCTTTTTGATAACCAAAAGCAGCAAAACAAGAATTTATTAATTAACTACCAGTAACTTCTACTTCAAAAAGAAGCGACTAATACAGACATGGAAGAAAAAAAATTAGACATTAAATCCATCATCGGATTTGTACTTATTTTCGGAATATTATTATTCATGCTTTGGCAGAATAAACCAACTCCAGAACAACAAGCAGCCGAAAAAGCCAAACAAGAAAAGTTGGCGAAAGAACAAAATGCAAAAGAAGTAAAATCAGACACTTACGAAACAACTTCAGAAGATTTTTCTAATGTCACTTCTTCCGATTCCATCAAGTTGGCAGCATTGAAAAATAAGCTGGGAGCATTCGCTTATGCCTCTACATTGCCTTCAGCAAAAGACGAAACCACCGAAGTCAAAACGGATTTATTAACCTTAAAGTTCAGCAATAAAGGCGGATTTCTTTCAGAGGTAATGTTGAACAAGTACGTCAATTATGATTCTGTGCCTATCTATTTAATCAAGGATAAGAATTCAGCTTTCAACATCACATTCGGTACAACAGATAACAGAATCTTAAATACGCAAGAGCTGTACTTTGAACCAACAGTCACCAAAAATGGAAGCAACACGATAGTTTCCATGAAACTTAAAGTATCCGAAAGTGACTTTTTGGAATACCGATACGAGATTCAGCCAGATAATTATATGATGAATTTTACCATTCGTTCACAAGGCTTGAATGATGTCATCAACACCTCCAAAGACATTGAGTTGGATTGGAAGATGAAAACCTTCCGTCACGACCAAAGTATTACCTACGAGAACCGTTACACACGTTTGACTTACCAATACGAGAATGGTGATAAAATCGATAAATTGTCACAAGGCAAGGAAGATGAAGAAACGGAAGCGGATGTCAATTGGTTATCTTATAGACAACATTTTTTTAGCTCTATCTTGGTGGCCGACAAACCATTCAAATCCGCTAAAATTACCTCTAAAGATTTAGTGCAGAATGAAGATGTTGATACGCTCTTTACCAAACAATATACATCCAAAGTGCCCTTGAGCGTTGCAGGTAGTGAAATCAATGAGCCGATGAAGTTTTATTTCGGGCCAACTGACAGTAAAATTCTTAAAAAATACGATAATGATTTAGAGAAGAGTATTCCTCTAGGTTGGGGAATTTTTGGATGGATTAATAAAGCATTGTTCATCCCGTTATTCGGATTTTTAAGTGGTATCATGCCATATGGTATTGCTATTATTGTCATGACAGTTTTGATTAAAATTCTTTTGTCATTTGTGCAGTACAAGCAATTCCTGTCACAGGCAAAAATGCGTGTCCTAAAACCGGAATTGGATGCCATCAGGACAAAATATAAAGACAACAAATTAAAAGCACAGCAAGAAACTATGGCGTTGCAAAATAAAGCAGGCGCAAGTCCATTAAGCGGATGTTTACCTGGCTTAATGCAGATTCCTGTGTTTTATGCATTGTTCATGTTTTTCCCAACAGCTTTCGACTTAAGACAGAAAAGCTTTCTTTGGGCAGATGATTTATCGTCTTACGATGTCATTGCAAACTTACCTTTCAAAATTCCCTTATATGGCGACCATGTAAGTCTGTTTCCAATATTGGCGGCCATTGCCATTTTCTTTTACATGAAAATGACTACAGGAGACCAAATGGCATCACAACCAACCCAAGAGGGTATGCCAGACATGACCAAAATAATGAAATACATGATTTACTTCTCTCCATTGCTGATGTTGATATTCTTCAACCAATACGCATCCGGATTGAGTTTGTATTATTTCATCTCTAACCTTATCAGCATTGGTATTATGTTAGTGATAAAAAATTATATCTTGGATGAAGATAAAATTCATGCAAATATTCAGGTAAATAAAGCAAAGCCTAAAAAGCAAAACAGATTCCAGAAGAAAATGGCAGAGATGATGGAACAGGCTGAACAACAAAAGCAAGCGCAGCAAAAGCGTAAAAAATAAAGATATATAATTTTATTTTAAAATATAAATCAAAAGAGCCACCANNTTTATTTTATTGCAATGGTAAAATAACTTTATCAATGGCATGGACAACACCATTAATACCTTGAATATCCACAAGAGAAGGAATGATATTGCTGACTCTTCCATTCGGGTCTGTAAGGGTCAGATTTGAAGCATCCAAATTTATTGAGCCACCAAGAGTTGCCACTGAACCAGCCATTAAATCTGTAGATCTTACGTTACCACTTACCACATGATATAATAAGATATCTTGCACAGTAGCTGGTGCCACATCACCCAAGCTGGTATTACCTGAAGGATCCAATTCCAACAATAAAGAACCAAATGCATCATCTGTAGGAGCAAATACCGTAAAAGGCCCCGTTCCTGATAAAGTTCCTATAAGGTTTGGAGATGGTGATTGAGAGTCCGCTGATTGCAAAGCAGCAACCAAATTACTCAATGCCGGGTTAGCCACTGCGAAGGTTACCACAGTTGGTAAATCAATTACGGCATCAACCACATGAACTACGCCATTAGTGGCAATGATATCTGCAATCACAACGTTAGAAGTTCCATTTAAGGTTACACCGTCATCTGTGTTAATGTACAAGCTTAAGGCATCTCCATCGCCATTGGTTGCGGCGGTAGTTACATAACTATTGTTTAATCCATCTGAAGTAGCGGTAGCACCTACAATGGCATGGTTTGCAAGAACATTATTAATGTCATATCCATTTGGATTTGTATAGGCACTAAACGCTGAATTGTTTGGAGCAAACACTGTAAACTCGGTTGAGGTACTAGAGAAAAGATCGGTAAAAGCAGTGTTGCCACCAGCGGTCAAAGCACCAACTAAACTTGATAAATCAGGATTTGCAGTTGCATGTGTCACGATATTCGGCAACCCAATTACGGCATCCACAATATGCACGGTACCATTTGAAGCCATTACATCTGCAGTAGTTACAGAAGATACACCGTTAAATCGCACACCATTTGAAGTGCTAAAGTAAATGCTCATAGGATTTCCGCCCGCACCAGTCGCACCTGTTGTCGTATAACCTGAACCCTGTGCCGATAAATCTGTCGAAGTGAGATTTCCTGAAATTACATGGTTCAACAGGATTTGAGAAAGGACGTCAGCTGGGACTTCATCTAAACTATTAAATCCGTTCGCAGTCAAAAAGGCATCGAAAGCATCATTTGTTGGAGCTAATACGGTAAATGGTCCATTTCCATTTAGTACATTTACTAAATTACCATCGGCTGCTTGCAAGGCTGCTACCAAATTACTTAAAGATGGTGTCGCCATTGCAGTTTCCACAATATTTAATGTTTGCGGTTGAGTAGAAGTGTTGTCATCATCATTGCTACACGATGATAATGAAAATACCAGCAGAAGTATTGGTACAATCTTTGTTAAATTTGAAATAATTTTCATTTTTTTGAGTTTTAAATAGAGTTAATATTAATTTTTGTTCAACTAATTTACAAAATGATTAAACAAAATATTGTCTTATGTGTTATTTTAACATTTATTTTAACAAATGTTAGTGCGCAATCTGTCAATCAGTTAGATGAAAAAGGCGAACGCCACGGCTTTTGGATGAAGAATTTCGATAAGACTGACCAGCCTAAATATGAAGGTACTTTTGAACATGGAAAAGAAGTGGGCACGTTCAAGTTTTATAAGCTTGTTGAAGGCAAAAGTAAGTTGAGTGCCACACGTGAGTTTCTTCCAAATAGTGAAAAAATCAATGTAAAGTTCTTTTCATCCACAGGTAAGCTGATAAGTGAAGGGATGATGAATGATAAGCTCTTCATTGGAAAATGGGTGTATTATCAAAATAAAACGAAAGGTATTTTGATGACCGAAAATTACAATGATAAAGGTATTCTGGAAGGTGAGAAATTGGTCTATTACGAAAACGGCAAAGTAGCAGAAAGGTCTATATATGTCAACGGTGAAATCGACGGAATTTCAACTTGGTATTCAGAAAAAGGGATTGTCCTGAAAGAATTCACTTATAAAAATGGGTTGCTTCATGGTATGGCTAAATATTATGACAATGATGGCAAACTCCTAGCAGAAGGCAATTATAAAAACGATAAGAAACACGGAACTTGGAAATATTACGAGAATGGCGAATTTAAGGAGGAAAAGGATTTCACTGTTTACAGTAAAAATCCAAAAAAGCAATAGATATTAGTTATATCGTCTATTGCAATTTATAATGGCAACTTTAATTAGTTGCTTTTTTTTATTTCTTAATTTTGCAGCATGAAAAGAGTAATAGTGGGACTTTCAGGTGGGGTAGATTCGAGCGTTGCGGCTTATTTATTAAAGGAGCAAGGTTATGAAGTCATTGGCCTGTTCATGAAAAATTGGCACGACGATTCAGTGACTATAAGCAACGAATGCCCTTGGTTGGATGATAGCAACGACGCCATGTTAGTGGCAGATAAATTGGGAATTCCTTTCCAAACCGTAGATTTGAGNNATTGCTCTCGATTTGGGAGCTGATTTTGTGGCTACTGGCCACTATTGTCGCAAAGGAACCATTCAAAAAGACGGAAACGATATTTTTCAGCTACTTAAAGGTATTGATGATAATAAAGACCAATCTTATTTTTTATGCCAATTGTCGCAAGAACAATTAGCAAAATCATTGTTTCCGATAGGTGAATTGACAAAACCACAAGTACGGGAGATTGCTGCAAAATTAGATTTGGTAACAGCTGATAAAAAGGATTCGCAAGGCCTTTGTTTCATTGGAAAAGTAAAGCTTCCAGATTTTTTGCAACAACAGTTGCAGCCCAAAGAAGGTGTGATTGTAGAAATTCCAGAAGATAAAAGTTACTATCGCGAAACTGAACCTACATTTTCGAATGTTGAAGAAAAACTTCAATATCTCACTCGAAAAATTAATTATTCAATAGCTGATGGAACCATCGTTGGAAAACATCAAGGAGCACATTATTTTACCAAAGGTCAGCGTAAAGGTTTGGCAGTGGGTGGTACTGCAGAACCGCTATTTGTCATTGACACTGATGTTAAGGACAATGTTATTTACACAGGACAGGGGAAAGAACATCCTGGTTTATTAAAAAAGGCATTGTTTGTAAAAGCACACGAATTGCATTGGATTCGAGAGGATTTAGCGCTTCATGTTGATGAAACGATGTCAGTAAAAGCAAGAATCCGATACCGTCAACCACTTCAAAATGCGACACTTTATAAAGTTGATAACGGCATGTACGTTGAATTTGAAGAATATCAATCAGCAATCACAGAAGGTCAATTTGTCGCATGGTATTTAGAGGATGAATTAGTAGGTTCAGGAGTTATTTCTTAAATTGCATGGATAATTTATCCGAATTATAGCAATGAAAAGGAATTTAATATTACTCATGCTGGTTTTAAGCCAAGCATTTCTTTATGCGCAAGAAGACGCTTGGGTCTATTTAACAGATAAACAAAATGTTAGTGCTTCGATTTCAAATCCTTTAACAATACTTACACAACAATCCATCAACAGAAAAAATGCCCACGGCATTCCAATTGATGAAAGAGATGTTCCAGTCAATGAAAGTTATATCTCACAACTCAAATCTCAACCAGGCATTACAGTCAAAGCAAAATCAAAATGGTTCAACGCAGTTCATGTACGCGGCACAGAAACAGATATCAATGCTTTGGAAAATTTAGGTTTTGTGGACCACATAGATTTTGCGGATAGAAGCCTAACTACATCTGGACGTACGACTAACCAACAAAATAAATTCGAATTGGAACGAACATTAGTAGATTTCAATTATGGAACCACTCAAAATCAAGTTGAAATGATTCACATAGATGATGTACACATGATGGATTATACAGGAGAAGGTATCATCATTGCTGTCCTTGATGCAGGATTTCCAAATGTGAATACCATAGATGCTTTTCAGCGCTTGAGAGATAATGGTGATTTGTTGAATGGTTATGATTTTGTGGATAGAAATCCAAATGTGTACGCCTACACGGGAAATACACATGGCACAAAAGTGCTGAGTACAATGGCGGCTTATTTGCAGGACTTATATGTTGGTACAGCACCAGACGCGTCTTATTATTTGTTTAGAACTGAAGATGCCAATTCTGAAAATCCGGTGGAGGAAAGTTATTGGGTTGAGGCGGCCGAAAGGGCTGACAGTTTAGGGGTGCATGTCATCAATTCTTCTTTGGGTTACAATACCTATGACAACCCTAATTACAGTTACACAACCAATGATATGGATGGAACGACGGCATATATTTCCAAAGGCGCAAATATAGCTGCTGAAAAAGGAATATTGGTAGTGAATTCAGCAGGTAATTCTGGTAATAGCAGTTGGCAAATTGTTACCGCTCCCGCAGATGCTCCTGGCGTTTTTACAATTGGAGGTGTGGACTCAAACGGTAATTATGCGTCGTTTAGTTCGCAAGGTAGTGCTATACAACCGACTCAAAAACCTGATGTGGTTGCAAAGGCTCAAGGCACATATGTTGTTGATGAGAACAACGGCATTGAGAGTAATAATGGGACTTCATTTAGTTCTCCAATCATTGCGGGTTCTGTGGCATGTTTGATGCAAGCTTTACCAAATATAACGATTGACCAAATAAAGCAATATGTTAGACAATCTGCTTCGCAATACACCACACCAGATTATTTCCTTGGGTATGGAATTCCAGATTTTGGGCTGGCTTTAGCAAATGGATTATCGGTGAATGAAAACGCATTTGAGACACTAAAATTATATCCAAATCCAGTAGTAGGGACACTATATCTACAATTGCCATCAACATCACAAACTTCACAAGCATCAATTTTTGATGTCACCGGCAAACTGATTCTTCAAAAGCCAATATCAAATTCTTTTGAGACCATCGATATGTCATCGCTGGCTTCAGGATTATATCTTTTGAATCTGCAGTTGAAAGATTCTGCGCTTACCTTTAAACTTATCAAGCAATAAATGTCAAATAAAATCACTACGCTTTTCGGAATTAAATATCCAATCATTCAAGCTGGAATGATTTGGACAAGTGGTTGGCGATTGGCTGCCGCGGCGAGTAATTCTGGTATTTTAGGTCTAATAGGTGCAGGCTCAATGTATCCAGAAGTCTTGCGAGAACATATTCAAAAATGCAAAAGGGCAACTGATCATCCTTTTGGAGTCAACGTCCCAATGTTATATCCAAACATTGAAGAGATTATGAATATTATTGTGGACGAAGGTGTAAAAATTGTATTCACTTCCGCAGGAAATCCTGATACATGGACGTCTTGGCTGAAGGAACGAGGTATTACTGTAGTTCATGTTGTGAGCAGCGTGAAGTTTGCCTTGAAGGCTCAAGAGGCAGGAGTCGATGCTGTGGTTGCTGAAGGTTTTGAAGCCGGAGGTCATAATGGTAGAGAAGAGACGACTACGCTGACGTTGATTCCAATGGTACACGAGCAAATAAAGATTCCATTAATTGCAGCTGGTGGCATTGCTACAGGACAAGCCATGTTGGCGACGATGATTTTAGGAGCTGATGCTGTACAAATTGGCAGCCGTTTTGTGGCGAGTGAGGAGGCCTCTTCACATATCAATTTTAAAAACCTTGTGGTTGATTCAAAGGAAGGCGATACTCATTTGACCCTAAAAGAATTGGCGCCGGTTAGGATGGTCAAAAATAAATTTTACAACGAGGTCCAGGATCTTTATAAAAAAGGTGCCACAATTGAGGAATTAAAAACGCTTTTGGGCCGAGCCAGAGCCAAACGAGGCATGTTTGAAGGTGATTTGGAGGATGGAGAACTGGAAATTGGTCAAATTTCAGGATTAATTCATGATATAAAACCTGTGTCTAAAATTGTTGCCGATTTATTGGATGAATTTGAATTGGCAAAAAGCGATGTCAAGGATTTTTCTTGGTAACCATTCCTTCTAAAGAAACCTGGTACAATCTACTCAAACCATTTTCGTAGCTGTTGAATGTTTTCAATAATGTATTGATATCAACTTTTGAATCAAACGTAGGTTTTAAGGCATTTCGTTTACTGGTAAAATATAAGGTATTTGTCGATGCATCTACAAAAGGACAATAATCCATTTTATCCGAATTTATCTGATTTCCCATATTTTCTGACGGCTTCCATTCGCCACTTTCCGATTTTGTACTGATATACAGATCACCACTCCCAAAACCGTTTTCCCTATTGTAACATGTGTAAATAATATAGGATTCGTCATGTGCCACAAAAGCGTTGAACTCGAAACCTTCTGAATTAATAGCACTTACCAATTGTTTTGGTTGTGTGTAATTTCCATTAATATATTCACTTACATAGATGTCATCTTTCTGTTTTAATTGTGGATTATCGAGAGTAAAGTAAAAATTATTTGAATCCGTTACCGACGGATAAAACTCATCCAATTCACTGTTGATGGGAGCTCCCATGTTCACCGGTTTTGACCATTCAGAATTTAAACTAGCTCGTGTTGCATACCAAATATCAAAATCTTTAGTTTCATCAGACATTTGGTCCAGTGGTCTGTTGGAAACAAAATATAAGGTAAGACCGTCTTTGGAAAAAAAAGGTTCTAAATCAAAATAACGACCAGAAAATGAAACCACTTTCGGGTCTGCCCACTCATTATTTGTCTTTTTCACACTAACAAGAGCCGACACATCTCCCATAAAACTCTGTGCCGAAAAGATGACTTCATCGGATGTGGCGGAGACGGCCAAATCCCTGATATTTGGAAATTCGGAAACAATATTTTCTAAAAAGGGAGACACCGTTTTGACTTGTGATTGTCCAAAAGTTGGTAGATTGCCTAAAAGCAGAGCTAAAATTAAAAAGCGTTTCATTGGTGGTTGATTTGTAAGCAATTTACGAAACGCTCAATCGAGAGATTTTAAAGTTTTGTTAATTTAAAAATGAATTGAAAAACAAAAAGGGGAAAAAAATTCCCCTTTATAGTTTGAAACGTTTTAACAACAAATTTTCAAATCCCTCTAAAATAATAGCTAAAATGTCTCTAAATAATATAATCTGAAGAGCAAAACAGTTGTTATGGCGCATCCATCTTAAATTATCTAATGTAAAAATAAAGTTTTGAAGCGTTTGTTGGGAACAATTCTAAGCTGACTTATTAACAATTTTTTTAATAAGCTTATAATTATCAATGCTTTGAAAGTCTAATTTTTAAAATTTGGATATAAACTTATTAAATCGAAATACAAAGAACTAACTTTGCGCCTTTGAAATTAGAACCGTGATTTTATCGCATTATACCAAAGAATTCAAACGTAATCTACAATTAGCAACTCCAGTCATGTTAGGCATGTTGGGGCATACATTTGTGGGACTGATTGATAACATTATGGTTGGGCAATTGGGTTCTGCGGAATTGGCAGCCGTTTCATTAGGAAACAGTTTCATTTTTATTGCAATGTCCCTTGGGATAGGTTTTTCTACAGCCATCACACCCTTGGTAGCCGAAGCAGATTCTGAAAGAAACTTTGAAAAAGGTAAGTCATCGTTTAAACATGGACTCTTTCTATGTACCGTTTTAAGTATGCTATTATTTCTAACCTTACTGTTGGCAAAACCACTGATGCACGTCATGGACCAACCGGAAGAAGTGGTGAAGCTGGCAATTCCTTATTTGGATTTAGTAGGCTTATCATTGATTCCTCTCATTATTTTTCAAGCGTTTAAACAATTTAGCGATGGTTTGTCATTGGTGAAATATCCTATGTACGCAACCATTCTTGCCAATGTTTTAAATGTCTTTTTTAATTATGTTTTAATATTTGGTAAGCTTGGTTTTCCAGAAATGGGAATTGTTGGAGCTGCATTGGGAACTTTGATTTCTCGTATTGCGATGCTCATATTTTTATGGTGGCTTTTAAAGTTGAGAGAGAAATCAAAGGCCTATGTCACCCATATTAAGCTTTTTATATTGAATTCTGACATGATAAAAAAAGTGTTCAATTTAGGCTTTCCAAGTGCCATGCAGATGTTTTTTGAAGTGGCTATTTTTACATCAGCAATTTGGTTAAGTGGCACTTTGGGTAAAAATCCACAGGCGGCAAATCAAATAGCACTTAATTTATCATCGATGACGTTTATGGTCGCAACAGGTTTAAGTGTTGCCGCGATGATTCGTGTGGGCAATCAAAAAGGGCTTCGGAATTATGTGGAATTACGCCGAATCGCGATGTCTATATTTTTATTGGGCTTTGTGTTTGCATTTGTGTTTGCGTTGATGTTTTTGGCATTGCATAATGTATTCCCTAAAATATACGTCAATTTAGATGACCCGATTAATGCCATAGATAATGCAGAAGTAGTAAGTATAGCCGCTACATTACTCATAGCGGCAGCCGTGTTTCAAATCAGTGACAGTTTGCAGGTTGTGGCTTTGGGTGCATTGCGAGGATTGCAGGATGTGAAAATCCCAACAATAATCACGTTCATCTCTTATTGGGCCATTGGATTTCCCATCAGCTATTTTTGTGGAAAAGAAGAAGTCTTAGGAAGTTTGGGTATTTGGCTAGGTCTCTTGGCAGGCTTAACAAGTGCTGCAATATTGTTGTATATTAGGTTTAATTATTTGACAAAAAAGTTAATTTTGAATAACGAATAGCAAATCCATGGAAATACCAAAATTCATACTAGGCGACAATACCGATTTCCCGGAAGCCATTTATATCATACATACAGATTTTCCTCGATTCATCCTTAATCTAGAAACAGATGATGTTGAATGGTTGGAAGAATTCGATGAGCACGATGAGAAGGAAATAGCATCGGAAACTGAAAACCTTATCCAACAAGCCACCGACTTCTACGATCGAGAAATTGCAAGATACAATGAATAATGTTTGAACAAATTCTTCAATACGATACAGAGCTTTTCATCTACTTAAATAGTTTAGGGACAGAAACGTGGGACCCATTTTGGCTGGCATATACATCAAAATTCAATTGGATACCATTTTATGCCCTGTTATTGTATTTAATATTTAAACAGATAGGCAAAAAGCCCATGCTCATCACCATAGTTGTAGTCGCTTTCATGATTTTGGTAACTGACCAAGTGACCAATCTTTTTAAACATGGCTTCCAGCGTATGCGGCCTTGCCAATTGGCAGAAATGATTGATAAGATGCGCTTGGTACGTGATGGTTGTGGTGGACGTTATGGTTTCTTTTCGGGTCACGCTTCCAATACAATGGCGGCTGCAATTTTTATAGGACTGACCTTAAAAAACCGTTTTAAATACCTGATTTACATTCTGATTGTGTGGGCGTTTTTAATGGCATATAGTAGAGTCTATATCGGAGTCCATTATCCGCTTGATATTGTAATAGGTATGACTTTTGGAGCTGTCTCCGGTTTTGTGTTTTATAAATTGAATCTTTATTTGATACGAAAAATTCTTAACGCTTCGTAAGGATATAAAAGTCGTTCAGCAATCGATCATTGTGACGCTTGGATTCAGTAGAAACAGTATTAAGGTCAAAAGTCTCTATTTTTTCAATGTTATAATCTTTGTTGAGTATGTTCCAATCTTTCTCACTGATGTTGTATGCCAAAATTCCAAATTGGTCGTCATCAGGAAAATCAAATGTTCCATCACCCAATTTTATTTGAGGTATCTTTTTTCCGTAATGCCAAATCATTTCTGGAGAAACATTGCTAACTCCATAGATTTTAATGTTTTGGACTTTCAATTCCGAAATGGATTTATTGGGAATGCCAATCATTGGTTTTAAAAGTGGCAGGGCGTACATTAAGATGGCCACAAAAAAAGCAACAGTGAACATGAACACCTGTGAAAAATTCTTCTTTTTTAAATGGATGAGAATTAAAAAACCAATACCTACGGTAATCACAGATGTAATGGAAAACAGCATCCAATGCCCAGATAATTGTTCGCCGACAACAACATAAATGCCTATAGGGAATATAATCGCAATCAATGCAATCAACCCAAAATTGAAATACACAGGAATCGTTTCTCTTTTGTCCTTTAGGTCTTTAAATTTTCTTAAAAGGTATTCGATGTAGAAACCTGTGTTGATTGCTAATGGGATGAGTACAGGCATCAAGTATCTCGGTTTTTTCTCTGGAACGAGCGAGAGTAAAATTACAGCAAAGATGGTCCATAGCAGACTGAATTGATATGCTTTTAAATTGGAAACTCTACTTTTTAAATACGGATACAATAAACCTATAAATGCTGGAATCGTCCAAATACCGCTTTGAGTGAAAAAGCTCCAGTAATAATAAAAAGGTTTCGTATTGTAACTATGCCAATTGTTGGTTTCCTTTGTGGCGATCGCTTCAAAGGTATAAGGGTCATTTATTCTCACATAAACAAACCACCAACCTCCCACGATGAGAGCCAAAATGATACAACCCAAAACAGGCAATAATTTCAGTTTGAATTTCTTGAATCTGAAAATAAATCCATACGCAATAATAAACGGTAGCATCAAGGCGAACATCGAAATTGGACCTTTGCATAAAATGGAGCATCCTATAAAAATTCCAGCTAAAAATGCATGCATACCATACTGGTTATCCTTTTGAAAAAATTGGAACAGATGATAAATGGCAATGAGCATAAAACCATGGGTGAAAATATCCCACGGGGCTTCAAGTGTAATCCCAATAACGTAAAAGGATGTTACAACAATAAAGGCGTTAACCAAACTGTGCATTGCATCCCCAAGTAATTTCCTTGTCAATAAAAAAGTGAAAATTCCTATAAGAGCTATAAAAATAATGGTGGGAAAACGTAATGCAATTAAGCTTTTTAAGCCAAAAACCAATCCGAATAATGCAGTCATCCATGTAGGCAAAGGAGGTTTTTCATAACGAGCTTCGCCATTCATAGTGGTCAATAACCAATTGCCATCGGTTATCATTTCTCTGGCAGTAACAAAATTTCTAGCTTCCATGATACTGACAGGAACAGTATCAAAACTAAAAGCCAGCATGAAGACGACGATAACACACAAAGAAAGTATAGGTTTAGATTGTAGGACCTTTAGCATTGTTTTTGTGTATTAAAAAAAGATTTCTTGTATAAATGACAGTTCCGAGACCATGACCTACAAACAAAACAGGGTCTTTTCTAAATATAGAATAGGCTAATATGAGTAAAGCGCCAACAAGACTCAATAACCAAAATCCAAATGGTAAAGCAGATATTTTTTTATGTTCAGAATATAGCCATTGATAGACAAATCGCAACGTGAAAATAACTTGGGAAATAATCCCCAATACCAAAAGCCAAAACGGAATGTCTTCATTCTTAAAAAGCAAATTGACATCAATTTTATTATTGTTGAAATAGTAAATGACAATTAGTGAAGGCACGAGCAATAAAATCCATTGAACAATTACTGGGAATTTTTTCCATTCACCCTGCAATTGCAAATTTCTAATGTAGATAAAATAGGTCAATCCCTGACCCAACATAATGGCAAAATCCTGTCGTAAATAACCATAAATAAACAATAAAAAAGATGCCACCAAGCTCAAAGTCCAGAAGGTGGTAGGGGTAATGACTTTTTGCTGTTTTTCAGAAGCTATCCATTGGATGACCAATCTTGATGAAAACAAGATTTGGGCGATAAAACCAACACTATAGATTAACCAATGATTCATTCGCTTTTCTTGCTAATGGTATAATTGATATATTTTTTTTTCATCCACAAATAGGCAAAACAATCCATCAAAGGACCAAACAAACGGTTCCATAATCCAAAGTTGGCCGTTCCAGCCATTCTTGGAAAATGTTGCACTGGCACCTGAACAATCTTTCCTTTTTGAAGCAATATCATGGCTGGCAAAAACCTATGCAACCCTTTGAACATTGGTATACGTTTGGCATAATCAGTTTTAATGATTTTAAGTGGACAACCTGTATCGTCCATTCCGTCATTGGTAAATGCTCGTCTAATGCCATTCGCAATTTTTGAGGACATATTTTTAACGAACGAATCCTTTCTGTTGGAACGGACCCCTGTTACCAAATCATATTCACCAATATAATCAAGCAAAATATTGAAATCCTCTGGTGATGTTTGCAAATCGGAATCGATATAACCCACCAATTCAGTATCGGTATAATCAAATCCTGCTTTGATAGCAGCACTCAAACCTCTATTGCTTTCGAAACAAACATATTGAAAAACTTCATTCCTCTGACAGATCGTTTCAATAATTTCTTGGCTTTTGTCCTTCGAGCCATCATTGACGAACAATATCTTTGTGGAGACTTTCGCTACAGTCGTATATGCAAGAAGTTCCTTTTCTACACGCTCCAGATTATCTTCTTCGTTGTAAACCGGCACTATTATAGTGAGCCTATAATTCATTTGAATATTGGTTAGGTGGTACAAAAATATTCATTTTTGGATGAAAGGTTAAAAAATGCTGATTTATTATACAAAAAAGGTATTAACTTGCACATTATTTTGCAAGATAACCAATATATGAAAGTACTAGTCACAGGAGCAGCTGGTTTTATAGGGTCACATACAGCCGAAAGATTGAAGGATTTAGGTCACGATGTCATAGGAGTTGATAATTTTTCGCCTTATTACAGCGTTGAGTTGAAACAACTAAATGCCAAAGAACTAGAAGAGAAAGGAATTTCAATCATCCGTCATGATTTAAGATTTGGAAGTCTCATTAAAGAATTGCCATTAGATATCGACTACATATTCCATTTTGCTGCACAGCCAGGTATTTCCACTACATCAACGTTCGAAGATTATTTCAGTAATAATATCATTGCTACAAAAAATTTAGTTGATTACGCTTTGGAGTGTAAAAAGCTGAAATTATTTGTCAATATTGGAACTTCTTCTATTTACGGATTGGAAGCTACCTTTCCTGAAGATTTTGCTCCAAAACCAGCTTCACATTATGGCGTTACTAAATTGGCGGCAGAGCAATTGGTACTTCAAAAGAGTAGGGAAGAGCAGTTTAAAGCCTGTTCATTACGTTTGTATTCTGTAATTGGACCAAGAGAACGTCCGGAGAAAATGTATACGAAATTGATTGATTTGGGTTTGAAAGGTGAAGCATTTCCTTTGTTTGATGGTAGTGATACGCACTTAAGAAGTTTTACTTATGTTGGCGATATTGTTGATGGTGTAGTGAGTGTCATTGGCAATGATGATAAAGTGAATGGTGAAATCATTAACTTGGGAACCGAAGTGGAGCATACAACCCAAGAAGGAATCGATGCCGTTGCAGAAGTGCTGAAGAAAGAGATCAAATTGAATGTCATTCCAAAGCGTGCAGGAGACCAATTGCGCACCAAAGCCAATATTGATAAAGCTCGAAAACTTTTGAATTATGACCCTAACACCACGTTATTGGAAAGCGTGAGAGCACAGGTGGAGTGGTTTAAGGCTAATTTTTCTTAATCAGATGGGGTAAGTTACATTCACCTTTCCTTTTTTTTATAGAGATTTTAAATAGGTTCAGGTCACTCATACTCCCTGGATATTTTGTGTATTTAGAGACTTCGCTAAAAATCTAAAGTCAGCATGCAACAAATCTATCTTTAAATTTTATCAAAAGTGTATAATTTATTAAAAAACAAGCGACAGGACCAAAATTAGCATTGCAGATTCTACAGTTCTACACAAACGCACTGTACCCCGTTATCGCTCGCCCGACAATCAGAGTATTGATTTCTTTTGTGCCTTCATACGAATAAATGGCTTCAGCATCCGCCACAAATCGCGCCACATTATATTCCAATAAAATTCCGTTGCCTCCCATAACTTCACGAGCTTGGCTCACAACATCACGTGTGCGAAGCGAACAGAACACTTTTGCCAAGGAGGCATGTTCATCGGT
Organism: Flavobacteriaceae bacterium UBA5544; assembly: GCA_002426755.1. GTDB lineage: Bacteria > Bacteroidota > Bacteroidia > Flavobacteriales > Flavobacteriaceae > JBPOFM01. Next base: position 64,312 of record DINI01000020.1, on the reverse strand, counting down.
CAATAAACCTTGGTCCTGCAATTCGGAAAGACGATAGACCATCGTTTTCATGGCGGTCAAATTCGACAACATCTCTACCAAATGGTTTTGCACCAATTGATAGGAAGCGATTGGTTTTCCGAATTGTTCTCTTTTTTTAGTGTACTTCAAGGCGTTTTCATAAGCACCTCTTGCACAGCCTACAGCTTGCCAAGCAACACCAGCTCTGGTCATTCTCAAAACCTTTGCTGTGTCTTTGAATGAATTGGCATTTTGTAAACGGTCATTTTCCGAAATTCTGCAATCTGTTAGAGTAATGATGGCATTTTGCACTGTTCGCAATGCCATTTTATCTTCTATTTTTTCAGTGGTAAAACCAGGAGTTCCTTTTCTAACCAAAAAGCCTTTGACTTTATTGCTCACTTCATCTCTTGCCCAAATGACAGTCACGTCAGCAAACGTAGCGTTACCAATCCACTTTTTCTGACCGTTTAAAACCCATTCTTTGCCTTCAATTCTACAAGTGGTTTCCATTCCTCCAGCGACACCGCTTCCTACATTGGGTTCAGTAAGACCAAATGCTCCGATAAGTTCCATTTTTTGCATTTTTGGTAACCATTCCTGCTTTTGTTCTTCGCTTCCGCAGAGGTAAATAGAACCCATTGCAAGACCGCTATGCACACCAAAAAAAGTAGAAATGGAAACATCGACGCGAGATAACTCTTCGGCGATGATGCCTTCCATTATGAATGGTAAATTAGGACAGCCATAACCTTGATACGCAACACCGCAAATATTGAGTTCAGCCAATTTCGGGATGATTTCCATGGGAAACTGTGCTTTTTTCCAATAGTCGTTGGCGATGGGTTGCACTTCTGTTTCCATAAAATTGCGGACTTTCATCTGTATGGCTCTTTGTTCTTGGGTTAATTTTAAATCCAAATCATAAAAATCACCATCGATAGGAGGAAGTTGACGCTGTCCCTTCTTTGATTTTTCGGTAAGCATTTTCATAAGACCGTTCAGTTGTTTCTCATCAAGCTCTCCAACAGTTTTCATGATTTTTGACAAATCTATTTTTTCTGAAATTTCAGACAGCTCTTTAAAATCTACATCTTTCATTAGTTGAATGATGGATTTTACTTTATGGAATAATTTCATCTTATTTTGATTTTAAATTCAATAAAAATTCTGCAGCAACAAAAGGCGTTGTTTCACCATTCTCGATACGTTGCAACTGAAGTTTCAGCTCTTTTTTAATGAGCGCATTATTATAGAAATCAGACTTTAAGCGGTCTTCAATGGTTTGAAGGAGCCAAAATTTGTTCTGCTCCTTGCGTTTATGGTCAAAGAAGTGGTTATGTTTTGAAAGTTTTATATACGCTTCGATCACTTCCCAAACATCAGAAATGCCTTCATTCATCAAGGCACTTGCCAATAATACTTTTGGCTGCCAACCTGATTCTTTTGTTGGATATAAATGCAAGGCTCTGTTAAATTCAACTTTTGCCGCTTTTGCATTTTTAAGATTGTCACCATCTGCTTTATTGATGACTATGGCATCAGCCATTTCCATGATGCCACGTTTAATGCCTTGTAATTCATCACCAGCACCAGCCAACTTTAACAATAAAAAAAAATCGACCATACTGTGTACGGCAGTTTCGCTTTGCCCAACCCCAACAGTTTCAATCAAAATAGTATCAAATCCAGCAGCTTCACACAGAATAATGGTTTCACGACTTTTACGGGCTACACCGCCTAAAGAAGTTCCAGAAGGGGAAGGACGAATAAATGCATTGTCATTTTTTACTAAATCTTCCATTCGGGTTTTATCGCCAAGAATAGAACCCTTGCTCAAAGTACTGCTTGGGTCCACCGCCAAGACAGCTACTTTTTTTCCTTGATTGGTCAAATACGTTCCAAAAGCTTCAATAAACGTGCTTTTTCCAACACCAGGGACACCAGTTATACCTACTCTCACGGATTTGTTGGCATGAGGTAAGCATTTCTGAATAATGTCATTGGCTTTCTTGAGATGTTCAGGATTGGTGCTTTCCACCAATGTAATGGCACGACTTAAAGCAGTCATATTGCCTTTGAGTATATCACTGACCAATGAATCTGCAGATGGTTGGGTCAGTCGTTTTTCTTTTATCGATTTTACAGCATTTTTATTGGTCGTTTCGGGTTCTGAAACACCTTCTTTTTCATGTAAAGCTGAAACTCGGTTTTTTTTACTCAAAATGTTTAGGTTTTAACCTATTCTTGTGGTGTTTCAACAACTTCCATCGGGACCTCAATCTTTGTTTTATCCCAAACCAAAGTCATTTTTAAATCATCTGTTGTGTTGTCAAATGCAATCGTGAATTGCTCGACGGATTTATTCAAGGGTTGTACAGGTTCTTCGATATCCAAAAAATCAAATTGTGGTTCGCGCATTGGTCGCATTTGTTCATCAACGCCCCAAGGATATTGTTTGGTATTAAAAATAACAGTCCAACTTGAATCATGTGGAATCGTCCACAGCGTGTATTCACCTTTGGTTAATACGATGTCCTCAATAATTAGGTCTTTATTTGTTGTGAAGGTTGTTGCTTCATTCGCACCGGTTCGCCACACCTCGTTGAATGGGACGAGGGCTCCAAAAATTTCACGACCTTTTTTATAAGGTCTGTTATAAAACACTTCCAGTTTTGTATCGTTCAATTCAAACTTAACGGTATCCTTTGGGCTTAGTCGTTTGCTAAAAATATCTTCAAAGGCAATTGCATAGATAAATAGGCCCAAAGCAATTACTGAAAGCACAATAAGAGTCCATTTTAAAAAAGTATTCATAAAACTATTCTGATTATAAATGATTCTGACTATAAATATAATTGAAAATATAGTGATAGCTAAAGCACTTAACGTTGTTTTATAAAATTTTGATATTTTTTTCGCATAAAATTCCTAAATTCTGCAACATCTTATTTTTTGTCTCGTCTTTAAGATGAACTAAACCAATAACCAGAAGTACAACCAAAGCATGTTTCAAACAGATATCATTGAAAAATGCAAGCTGAACGATAGAAAGGCGCAGTTGCAACTGTATGCTCAATATTGTGATGGGATGTATATAGTGGCGAATAGGTTTGTGAAGGATTCCATGGAAGCTGAAGATATCGTACAGGAAGCCTTTATAAAAGCCTTTAGCAAACTACATCAGTACAAAGCGGAAGTTACTTTTGGGGCTTGGTTAAAACGCATCGTCATCAATAAAAGTATCGATCTGCTAAAATCCAAGAAAAAGCATTTGCAAGACTTGGAGGAGGTGCACCTCAAGGTAATCGATGAAACGGATGACGAATGGTCGGTTGAAGATAATATAACAGTTGAAGACGTAAAGCAAGCCATAGAGCAATTGCCCGAAAAGTATAAATACGTGGTAATGCTCTATTTGATTGAGGGCTATGATCATCAGGAAATATCCGAGATTTTGGATATTACTGAAATTGCTTCTCGAACACAATTATCAAGAGGAAAAATAAAATTACAAGAACTATTAACACCTATGTACAATGGCACAAGATCTTAAAAAAATGTTTGAAGAGGATCGATTAAAGATTCAGAACGGGATGCCTACAGATCACGAAGCTCGCTTTTTAAGGAAACTGGAAGCCAAACTTCCAGCAACATCAATCAAAAAACGATTCAGGGCTTGGAATATAGCAGCGAGTGTTGTAGTGCTTTTGGGTTTGAGTTTTGGAGCTTACCAATTCTTTAAAGCACCTCCAGTTATTCCAGATGACAAACATGAAGTCGTAACCCTTAAATCACTTGGCGATGTGTCGCCCGATTTGAAAAAAGTTGAAGACTATTACGTTGCCAATATCAATCTAGAACTGGCAAACGTGAAGTTGACGCCAGAAAACAAGGATTTGTTCGATAGCTACATCCTGCGTTTGGAAGAGTTGAATAAAGAGTACAATCGCCTGTCAATCGAGTTGACCGAACATGGGCCGAACGAGCTGACAGTGAGTGCTTTGATTGACAACTTGAAATTGCGTCTCAATATGTTGTATCGTTTAAAAGAACAATTACGAGAGTTAAATGCGTCTGACAATGGTCAGAACATTGGTTAAACACATACAAATGAAAACTATAAAATTAAAATTATTCATTATGTTGCTGATTGGTACGCTAAATGTCACCGCGCAACAAAAACTTCAAAAGTTTACCAAATCGGTCAATGCCAATAAAGAGGTTAAAATCAACCTCAATACTAGCCATACCAATATCGAAGTGGACACTTGGAACAAGGACCAAATAGAAGTTGAAGCTTATATTGAAGGTGAAAAGATGTCCAAAGAAGATCTCGAAAAAGAACTGAAAAATTGGAACATCACAGTCAACGGTTCTGGAGATGAGGTTACCATAGAATCAAAAGGTAGAGGTAATGCAACATGGTCCTATTCGTATTCTGATTTTGACAATGAATCATTAGCTGCTTTAAAGAATCTAGAATTTGAATTGGCAGATTTACCCGAAATGCCAGAAATACCAGAGATGCCAGAACTTCCAGAGATGGCACGTTATCCGCAAATGCCCGAAATGCCAAAGATGCCTTCGTTACCAGAATTGCCTGCAGGTATAGGAGCTGTCAATTTTGATTATGATGAATACAAAAAAGATGGTGAGAAGTACTTGGAGAAATGGAGCAAGGAATACGAAACCAAATATGGTAAGGAATACAAAGAGAAAATGAAAGATTGGGGGCGCAAATTTGGTAAGACAGATTTTGGCGCCTATTCAAAGCAAATGGAAGAATGGGGCGAAAAGTTCGGGAAAGAATTTGGGGAGAAATTTGGCAAGGACTATGAAAAGAGGATGGAAGAATGGGGCAAAAAATTTGAAGAAGCTTGGGGAGACGACTATGGTAAACGCATGGAAGCTTGGGGAGAACGTTTCGAAAAACAAATGGAAGCCCGTACCGAAGCGATGGCAGCAAGACAAGAAGCGATGAGAGACCGCCAAGATCATATGAGAGATAGAGAGGAGCATTTTGCAGAACGGCGTGAAGATATTGCAAAGCGTATTGAAGAAAAAGTCAATACCAAGGTCAAGAAAACAATCAAAATAAAAATGCCTAAAAAGGCAAAGTTGAACATGAATGTACGTCATGGCGAATTAAAATTCGCTTCGGTCATCTACAATTTGCGTGGAGACATTTCACATTCAGCGTTGGTAGCCAATAGCATTGATGGAAGCAAAACTTCCATCAATGTTTCTTATTCTCCAGTGCTTATTTCCAATTGGAACCTCGGAGAATTAAAGCTCAATTTTGTGGACAAAGCACAAATTGAAACTGTCAATCGATTGGTGTTGAGTTCCAATTCATCCAACATTGATATCAATAGTCTTACAGGCAATGCGGTCATTGATGGTAGCTTTGGTGAGTTGTCGGTCAATAATATTTTGCCAACTTTCAACAATCTAAATATTGTGTTGGAAAATAGTGAAGCCTTTGTGGTCTTACCAAAAACAGAGTTTAATTTACAGTATAAAGGTAGCCGCTCCAAGTTGAAGCATCCAAAAAACAAAACGACCACTACCACAACCTTTTCTACAGGCGATATGGCGAGTGCAAAAACCATTGTCATCAATGCAAAATTTAGTGAAGTAACGATGCAATAAATTACTTAAATTTGAGGAAATGACCAGCACATGACCTCAACTGAATTTTCTTCTTTTTTAGATAGCATCAGTAAATATCCACTTCCTGTGTTAGATGCTTCCATTCCTCTTCAAAAGTACATTCCTTTGGATTTATCAGTCACTAATCCAGATTTACAAGATATTGATATTAGTTCATCAGATATTTTGGAGCGTTATGTGAACACTCATCTCTCGGTGCATCTTGGTATGGTAGCATATGGTGGGTATAAAGAAACACGCAACATTTATCGCCGTAGTGATTATTTTAACCAAGATAATGTTGAGACTGAACGTAATATCCATTTAGGTATGGATTTATGGTTGGAGGCTGGATCACAAATCATAACCCCATTAGATGGTACCGTACACAGTTTTTCCAACAACAAGAATTTTGGAGATTATGGGCCAACCATCATTTTGAGGCATCGAGTGGATGATGTGGTATTTCACACCCTCTACGGGCATTTAAGCTTATCCTCAATTGAAAGCTTACGTGAGGGTCAACTTTTTAGGCAAGGCGAGCCGTTGGCACAATTAGGAGAAGCTTCAGTAAATGGTGATTATCCGGCACATCTTCATTTTCAAATTATCAAAGAGATTGGCGATTGGAAAGGGGATTATCCAGGTGTTTGTAGTAAGAATGATTTGGAGTTTTATTTGCCAAACTGTCCAGATCCTAATTTATTGTTGAAGTTGGGATAGGTTTTTATACTTTAATATTCAATATATTCCACAAAGACAAAGCTCCTGACATCAAAAAACATCAGAAGCTTGAATATATTTAATTAGATTCTTATTTACTAAACGAATAAGAAACACCTATTTGAATCATGCTACTTTTTAACTTTCCGCCACCAACTTCTTCTTTTTGCATATCCGAAAGGTCTCTGCTGTATCTGATATTTGCTCTCAAACCTGCCACAAGTGCGTCCAAATCATAACCAGCGCCTACAGAAATACCAAAAGTGCCCGATTTATAATATTCTTTTATGTCTTCTTCACTACCTCCATTGATCGTTTGTTTTATAGATAGGAGCAAATTGTATTGTGGTCCTGCTTCGGCATAAATTTCATCTGTAATTTTATACTGTAATAACACAGGAATGCTGATATAATTTGTTTTTATTTTCCCACTTACAGAAAGTGGTGCAGCTGCCCGACCTTCTGTGACAATTACACCACCATCTGAAAAGTCATAGGTCCATTTGGTACCACCAGTCATGAATAATACCTCGGGTTGTACAGATGTTTTTTCATTAATTTCATAATTCCCAAAGGCGCCAATATAAACTCCGAGTAAGGATTTTGTGGAATAGTCGGAGCCTGAAAAACTGATATTGGCTATATTGATGCCTGCTTTGGGACCAAAGGTAAACTCTTGTGCGTAACTGGTTGTCATTACACTGAATAAAAGGATTGTGAAAAGTGATTTTTGATTGGTACTTAATAGTTTCATAATTATAAATTTTATTAGTTTATAATTGAACATCGTATACCTTAAAAAGTGTCATCATTATAAAAAAAATCCTGACATCTACATATCAGGATTTTTATATTCTATTGCAATATACAAGGTTTGAAAACAAATAAGTCTCTTATCTTGTGTCTTGACTCTTTGCTCTTCGTTTATTCTTCCGTCAATACCCAATCGCCTTTAGCTATAAGCGGTTCAGCTTGTTTATATTTCACGGTTCTGTTTTCGCCGCTCATCACGTGTTTGATGGTGACTTTATCATTACGGCCAATTTTTGGTTTGTCACGTACAATGGTCTCCACCACTTCCTGGCGTTGTGTGTTGCCAGCAGCTCTACTTTGCGCCGAACGCTCATCCATATTTGGGATTTCATCTTTTTGAGTTTCCAACTTTTCTTGTTTACGAGCTTTAGCTTCTTGAATTGTGTTTTGGGTTTCTGTTGGCAACTCACCTTTAAACAAGAATGAAATGACATCCTTATTTACTTGGTCAATCATCACTTTAAATAATTCAAAAGCTTCGAATTTGTAAATCAATAGTGGGTCTTTTTGCTCATGTACCGCCAATTGAACAGATTGTTTCAATTCGTCCATTTTACGCAAATGTGTTTTCCAGGCGTCATCTACAATTGCCAATGTGATGTTCTTTTCGAAATCATTTATCAATTGTTTACCGTTTGTACTATATGCTTTTTCAAGATCTGTAACTACTTGAAGCGTTTTGACTCCGTCGGTAAAGGGAACAACGATGCGTTTGAATTTGTCACGTTGATTTTCATAAACATTCTTGATGACCGGAAATGCCATATCTGCATTTCGTTGCATCTTCTCACGATAGTGCTCAAATGCTGCTTTATAAACTTTTCCAGCCAATTCCTTTTCAGAAAGTTTGTTGAATTCCTGTTCAGAAACAGGTGAACTCATAGAGAAATAACGAATCAATTCAAATTCGAAATTCTTGAAATCATTAGCGGCTTTATTGGTTTCGGTAATGACTTCTGAAGTATCATAGATCATATTTGCCAAATCTACACGCAAACGCTCACCATGCAAAGCGTGACGACGACGTTTGTAAACTACTTCACGTTGAGCATTCATGACATCATCATATTCCAAGAGGCGTTTACGCACACCAAAGTTATTTTCCTCAACCTTTTTCTGCGCTCGCTCAATGGATTTTGAAATCATTGAATGTTGGATCACTTCACCTTCCTTCAGTCCCATTCTGTCCATCATTTTGGCGATACGCTCGCTACCAAAGAGTCGCATTAAATTATCCTCTAAAGAAACATAAAATTGCGAGCTACCAACATCACCCTGACGCCCAGCACGACCACGAAGCTGTCTATCCACACGACGCGAATCATGACGTTCTGTACCAACAATTGCTAAACCTCCAGCAGCTTTAACAGCATCAGCCAGTTTAATATCGGTACCACGTCCTGCCATATTGGTGGCAATTGTTACCTGACCTGGCTGTCCGGCTTCAGCAACAATATCTGCTTCTTTTTTGTGCAATTTTGCATTCAAAACGTTGTGTGGTACTTTTCGTAAGGTCAACATTTTGCCCAATAACTCACTGATTTCAACCGAGGTTGTACCAATCAATACCGGACGTCCTTCTTGAGAGAGTTTGGTAACCTCATCGATAACTGCATTGTATTTTTCACGTTTGGTTTTGTAAACCAAATCTTGTCTATCATCACGCGCAATTGGTTTGTTGGTTGGAATTTCCACCACATCCAATTTGTATATTTCCCAGAATTCACCAGCTTCCGTTACCGCAGTACCAGTCATCCCAGCCAATTTGCGGTACATTCTAAAGTAATTTTGAAGTGTTACCGTTGCAAAAGTTTGTGTGACTGCTTCAATTTTTACGTTTTCTTTTGCTTCTATAGCTTGATGTAACCCGTCGCTATAACGACGTCCATCCATAATACGACCGGTTTGCTCATCAACAATCATTACTTTATTATCAATGACCACATATTGAATGTCCTTTTCAAATAGGGCATAGGCTTTCAATAATTGGTTCAGGGTATGGATACGTTCAGATTTGATTCCAAAATCACGGAACAACTCTTCTTTTGCTTCGGCTTCTTCTTCTTTTGAAAGGTTTTGAGATTCAATTTTGGCAATTTCGGTACCGATTTCTGGCATTACAAAAAAGTTAGGGTCTTCTTTTCCTGAAAGAAACTCAACACCCTTATCGGATAACTCAACTTGATTGTTTTTTTCGTCAATTACATAGTACAATGCTTCGTCAACCTTTGGCATTTCACGATTGTTGTCGGACATGTAATGATTTTCAGTTTTTTGAAGGAGCATTTTCACACCTTCTTCACTCAAATATTTAATCAATGCCTTATTTTTGGGCATTCCTCGATAAACTCTTAATAATTTAAAGCCACCTTCCTTGGTATCTCCTTCAGAAATCAATTTTTTAGCTTCCGCTAAAACACCGGTCAAATATTTGCGTTGTACTTCTACAATCGAATCTACTTTTGGTTTCAATTCGATAAACTCATGACGTTCGCCCTGGGGAACAGGTCCAGAAATAATCAATGGTGTACGGGCATCATCGACCAAAACAGAATCCACCTCATCGACAATCGCGTAGTGGTGTGGGCGCTGAACCAAATCATCTGGGGAATGTGCCATGTTATCACGTAAGTAATCGAAACCGAATTCGTTATTGGTTCCGTAAGTTATATCTGCCAAATAAGCTTTTTTACGAGCGGCTGAATTTGGTTGGTGATAATCAATACAATCAACGCTCAATCCATGGAACTCAAACAAAGGTGCCATCCACGCACTATCACGTTTTGCCAAATAATCATTAACAGTTACTAAATGGACACCGTTACCAGCGAGCGCATTGAGATACATAGGTAGCGATGCCACCAAAGTTTTACCTTCACCAGTATGCATTTCGGCAATTTTACCTTGGTGCAATGCAACACCACCAATCAACTGAACATCATAATGAATCATATCCCAAGTGATGGCTTTACCGGCGGCATCCCATGAGTTAGCCCAAATGGCTTTATCATTTTCTAATGTAACATACTCTTTGCTTCCAGATATTTCTCTGTCAAAAGTACTTGCCGTAACAGAGAGGGATGTATTGTTTACAAAACGTTTGGCAGTTTCTTTGACTACTGCAAACGCTTCAGGAAGAAGGTCATTTAGAACATCTTCGGTTACTTTATAAATATCATCTTTAATGCGGTCAATTTCTTGATAGATATCTTCTCTAGCATCAATGTCTTCTGTTTCTTCAGCTTCTTTTTGAAGTTTTTCGATGGAATCGTTAAAAGGCTGTCGAGCTTCGGCAATCTTGGATTTGAAAAAGGCAGTCTTGGCACGTAGTTCGTCGTGAGACAAAGCTTCCAATGCTTTTTCGTATGTTTTGATTTGATTGACAATAGGTGTGATGGCTTTGACATCCTGTTTGGATTTATCGCCAACAAAAACCTTTAATACTGAATCTAAAAAACTCATGAGGTTGTTATGTTTTTATGTTGCGAATCGTTTGCGAGCGATTCTATAATCTAGTGAACGCGTTTGTGTCCCTTTTTTAAGGCTCACAAAGATACGGTTTGTGTTATGTTTATTAAAAAATAGCGCACAAAAAAAGTCTCATAATGAGACTTTTTAACTATTCTTTTTGATTTTATTTAATATTCGTCCTCGTTCCAGAGGTAATCTTCGTCTGTTGGGTAATCCGACCAGATTTCTTCAATTGAATCATAAGAATCACCTTCGTCTTCAATTGCTTGTAAATTCTCTACCACTTCCAAAGGCGCTCCTGTACGGATTGCGTAGTCGATTAATTCGTCTTTGGTGGCTGGCCAAGGCGCATCACTTAAATAAGATGCTAGTTCTAATGTCCAATACATTTGTTGTTCGTTTTAATTTTCTGCAAAAATAATTTTTTTGTTCAAAAAGTCAAGAAAAAAATGAATTATTTCAAAGTTAATTTACCATTAATATAAAGAGCGTACATTTTTACCTTAAATTCCTGACCTCTAATAGATAATCAAAAAAATCGGAATAGCCTAAAATTATTAGGATTCTTTTTTGGGAATCCATTTGATTTCCTCGGCTTGCAAGTCATAAGACAACTTCCGTGCCAACACAAATAGGTAGTCAGAAAGACGGTTGAGGTAGGTAAGAGCTTCTGGAAGAAAAGGCTCTAAATCGTTGAGTGCAGAGGCTAAACGTTCTGCTCTACGACATACACAGCGGGCTATATGACAGAATGACACGGTCTGATGCCCACCGGGCAAAACGAAGTGTGTCATTTCAGGAAGTGACTCGTTCATGTTGTCCATTTCACGTTCCAAAAGTTGGATGTCGGCTTCTGAAATTTTAGGAATGTTTAATCGTTCCTTTCCACTTTTTAATATGGCTTTTTCTGGGTCTGTCGCCAAAACCGCTCCCACTGTAAACAATTTATCTTGAATACCCATCAAGATTTCCTTATAATGTTGGTCAATGTTTTGGTCGCGAATCAATCCAAGATGTGAATTGAGTTCATCAACAGTTCCGTAGCTTTCTATACGGATATGATGTTTTGGCACTCGTGTGCCTCCAAATAATGCTGTGGTTCCTTTATCTCCCGTTTTTGTGTAGATTTTCATGCTGAAAAGTTCAAAATTTGAAGTTCAAAGTTACTGGTTTTTTGCCACGAATACACGAATGGTTTATTTTCGCATACCACGTTTCCTGAACATGGATGTGCTCCTCTGAATATCTCTTTTTCTTTGATTGTTTTTAATCATTATCTTTATGAAAATATAGACACCTAGAAGAATTAGGAGTGTGGCCAACTTTGAAAGTTTAGGGTTTATTTAATTCCAATTCTCGTCAAAATCCAATTGGTCATAATCATCGACATCTAAATCATCTTCAAACTCATTGAATTCGTCAAAATCATCTGTCAAGAACGATTTGTCTGGTGCTTCGTCTGGAACCTGTCCGTGTGCGAAAAGCAAATTGGGATAATCGACGCTATCGGTTTCTTCAACAATTTCTGCCAATTCCACAAAAAACATCCACATGTTCAGGAAATCGTAAATATAAATAAGTTTGGTCTCGGCTTCATGAACAACCGAATTGATGAGTGTTTCTTGCATCAGATTGACATTGTCCGCACCTTCACTTAAGTCAAAAAGGGAAAATTCTTCACCTTGATTCCAGTCGTCATCACTTCTGTAGAAAGATGCCATTTCAGAACCATCAAACCCAAAAGACTGCGCAATAACATTATGCAAATCTTCAAGCGTATCTGTTTCGCGGATTTCCAAATCTCGAAAAACATTGTCTTCTGTATCGTTATCAAGGATAACTCTAAATCTATAAATCATACTCAAATATAATTTTTTTCTGTGACTATTTACTGAATCTGTGCAATGTAAATGTCATAGCTGTTAGCAAAAAGAATGCTCCAACTTGGTGCAATACGCCCAACCAAACAGGAACGGCGAGCATAATGGTCAAAACACCCAATAAAAACTGAACGCCAACCATAACGAACAGAGAATCGACTGCTTTTGATTGGTAGTTCGTCAATGTCATGCGTTTGGCTTTGTACCAAATCATCAGGATAATAATAACCACAACGTAAGCAAAAGTGCGATGCACAAATTGTACGCCGCTTTTGCCTTCAATAAAGTTTTTGTAGACAGGTTCCAATTCTGTATATGCAGTTTCATGAATGAATTTGCCTTCATTCATAAAAGGCCAATGATTGTGAATAAATCCAGCATCCAACCCTGCAACAAAGGCTCCATAAATAATTTGAAGCAACAAAATGGCCATTCCCCAACGGATGAGATTTCGGAATTTCTTGTCTATTTCTTTTTTGTAAGGAAACATCAAATCCATGGCCACCCAAAGAGTGTAAGCAAATGTGATAAATGCTGTTGTTAAATGTGCTGCCAATCTAAAGTGACTGACGTCCGGTCGGTCAACAAGTCCGCTCTTTACCATGTACCATCCCAAAAACCCTTGAAAACCACCTAAAACCATCAGTATAATTGATTTTTTAATGGTTGCCTTTGACAGTTGCTTTTTGATGAGGAAATAAACAAATGGAATAAAAAACACCAAACCAATCATTCTACCAATAAACCTGTGAAGCCATTCCCAGAAATAGATGTCCTTGAAATCTTCCAATCCGAAATGATTGTTGAGTTTTTGGTATTCGGGATATTGTTTGTATAGGTCAAATGCTTCATGCCATTCTGCTTCGTTCATTGGAGGAAGTGTCCCCGAAATCAGTTTGTAATTAGAAATAGATAGACCAGAATGCGTTAATCGCGTGATGCCACCAATTACAACCATGATAAAAATGAGTACACAACCTGTGAGCAACCAGTAGATGACACTTTTGTTGTCTTTTATATTTTTTTTTGCCACGATTTTCTTAATTTACGGTTAACCATCTGTTATTATGGGTTATTTTTTGCCACGAATACACGAATCATATTTCAAAGAGATTTTTTTAGATTTTTTCGGTTCTTTTTATTTTTTAGATTTATTTACTGAACACTGAAAATTGTGACTGAAAACTATTCACTTTTTGAAAGTCCCAATCGGTCTCCTTCCTTCAACATCAATTCGTAAGCAGCTTCGTACTCGTTCGGAATATCACCTTCCAGAATAGCTTCCTTAATGGTTTCTTTAATGATTCCTATTTCCTTTGAAGGTTTTAGATTGAAGGTTTTCATAATATCTTCCCCAGAAATTGGAGGTTGAAAATTCCGAATATGGTCGCGTTCTTCAACTTCGACAATTTTCTGTCTTACCAACTTAAAGTTATTGTGATATTTGTTGAATTTCTTCGGGTTTTTAGTTGTGATGTCAGCTTCGCAAAGGGTCATCAAATCCTCTACATAATCGCCAGCATCAAATACCAAACGGCGAACAGCGGAATCTGTGACATCATCATCTGATAGCGCGATGGGTCGCGAACTCATAAAGACCATTTTTTGCACGAATTTCATTTTGTCATTCAAAGGCATTTTCAAACGTTTGAACAAATGATAGACCATTTTAGCTCCTTCAAATTCATGGGCATGAAAGGTCCAGCCTACTTTTTTACTGAATTTTTTGGTTGGTGCCTTGCCAATATCATGAAGCAATGCGGCCCAACGCAACCAGACATCATCCGTATTTTTTGAAATATTATCGACCACTTCCAACGTGTGGTAAAAATTGTCTTTGTGGGTTTGGCCTTCCACTTCATCAATCCCTTTTAAGGCTGTGAGTTCGGGTAAAATGTAATTCAATAAACCGGTTTTCTCCAATAGCAAAAATCCAACGGAAGGTTTTTCGCTTTCGAGAATTTTGTTCAATTCTACGACGATGCGCTCGTTGGTAATAATTTTGATTCGGTCTTGATTTCTTTGGATGGCTTGCAACGATTCAACTTCAATTGTAAAGCCCAATTGCGTTGCAAACCTTATGGCACGCATCATGCGTAATGGGTCGTCACTATAGGTGATATCAGGATTTAATGGTGTCCTGATGATTTTAGTTTCTAAATCTTTGACACCATTAAAAGGGTCTAAAAGATTTCCAAAGTTTTCTTCACTTAAATCAAGCGCCAATGCATTGATAGTAAAATCACGACGATTTTGGTCATCTTCCAAAGTGCCATTTTCAACAATCGGGTTACGACTGTCTTCATTGTAGGATTCCTTTCTTGCGCCCACAAATTCGATTTCAATATCGTCATAGCGAAGCATCGCGGTTCCGTATGTTTTGAAAATCTGGACTTTTGGTTTGTTTGGAAGATTTTTGGCAACTTGTTTTGCGAGTTCTATGCCACTGCCAATAGCAACAATATCTACGTCTTTATGTGTGCCTCTTTTTAAAATGAAATCTCGCACAAAACCACCAATCACATAACTATCAACACTCAATTCCTTTGAAGCTTGCGAGATGATTTTAAAGATTGGATGTTTTAAGGCTTGTTTATAATCCATATGTTTCACCACGAATACACGAATGTTTTTTTGTTTTGATGTGTTTTTGGACACAACAAATGAATAGTTGTTATAGAACAATTCTTTTGTGGTCCAATAGGTCTTTATGAAAATTAGCCATGATTGCTAATTTACAGCCGGACACTTTTAAATAATTTATGCATTGAGAAACATGCGTGTCGTTTAAATTTTCAATTGATTTTATTTCCAAAATTATTTTGTCGAAAACCACAAAATCAGCATAGAACTTATGTTTTAAAAAGGTGTCTTTATAAGCAACGAGAAATTCTTTTTCTCTTTCAAATGGAATATTTAGATTTCTAAACTCATATTCCACCGCATCTTTATATACAATTTCTAAAAAACCAGAACCCAAATTATTATAAACATCAAACAAAACTCCAACTATCGAATAGCTTTCCTCCTTATAAAGAATGTTTGACATATTTATTCGTGTATTCGTGGCTAAAGAGATTCATTGTCTTATAATTTTCACTTTCCCATCATTGCCCAACTTAATTATGGAAGATGGTTTGGAGCTAATTTTTTCGTGATGCAAATTTACGACATAGTCCACACCTTTTAAAATGTCTGGACTTATTTCTTTGAAGGATTTTGGTGTTGGAAAACCGCTAACGTTTGCGGAAGTTGAAACGATGGCTCCATTGAAACGTCGCAAGAGTTGAAAACAAAACTCATCATTCGGAATGCGAATGGCAATGGTATTGTCTGAAGCAACTAAATTTGATGCCAGGTTTTGGGGCTCATCATAAATAATGGTTATCGGCTCTTCGGATACATCCAAAATATCATAGGCTACTTCTGGAATGGTTTTGATATACTTTTTGAGCATTCTGTCATCGGCCACTAGACAGATGAGTGCCTTGCTGTCTTCACGTTGTTTAAGTTTGAAAATTTTATCCACGGCTTCAGCATTAGATGCATCACAGCCGATGCCCCAAACGGTGTCGGTTGGGTAGAGGATGAGGCCGCCTTCTTTTAAGGTTTGGACGGATTTGTTTATTTCGGACTGCATTTTTTTGGTTATTTTTGCAAAGCACAAATTTAATGTAAAATTAAATATGACTTGCCAAACATTCATAAAAGAAGCACAATGGAATTTAAAAAGAGCAGTGACGATTTTAGAACAAGAAAACGTTATTTTTTTATAAACTTAAGATGCACTTTTCATAACATTTTAAATCGTCTTTTGAGTCTTTTTGAAAAGGAGGAAGATGGTGTTCTGCTTCTTCTTCCGGCAACTTTGGATGGATCTTTTGGTGATGAGCTAATGGCTGTTACCTTTGTCAATAGCATCGATAGCAATGTTCCAATAACAATGTACGAACGAAAATGGCATGAACGCCCAGATCTGTTTGGAAACCACAAGAATGTCAATTATTTACAATACAAATTTGCTCCAAAATTTCATAAGTTCAGAAGAGGTGCATATGTCATAGGAGCTGACAATTTAACTCCTTCTTATGGAACTGCTGCGACTTCCTTTAAATGCAGAACCCTTCGAAATGCCAATAAATACAACATTCCAACGGCGATTCTTGGTTTTAGTTTAAATGATGGGATATTGAACTCCCCATTAAAAGATGATTTTGCTAGTTTGGTTCCTAATACGCGATTCAATTTGCGTGATCCAGATTCTTATCACGTAGCCAATAAATTTTTGCCATCCGAAAATCTATATCAAGTTTCAGATTTGGCCTTTTTATGTCCTTACGATAAAAATGAAGATGCTCAATATTTGAATTGGATATCAGAAAGAAGAAAGGAAGCCAGTATCATTTGTGGTGTGTGCCCTAACTGGATGCAAGCAAATAAGATAGGAGTTGAGGCATATATCGATCATTTCGTAAATGTATTTGAAAAATTATATCATGAAAAAAATGTCTCCTATGTGATGCTTTACCATGATATCAGAGGCGAGATGAGTGATCGTGATTTGGCCGAAGCAATATATGTAAAACTTAAGGCGCAGGATATAGATGCATTTTTCAAAAGTGATATAAAGAATGGTCTTGAATTGAAATCTTATTTGGAGTTTATTGATTTTACGATTTCTGCAAGAATGCATTTTGGGATTTCGGGATATTCTTTTGCAAAGCCTTTGTTTGGTATTTCATACGAAGATAAATTTTCAGGATTGCAGAAACTTTTTGGAGTTGACCCTAAAAAGAGCTTGGTAAGTTACACTGACATGACGAAATTTTATGAGGTTTTGACAACATTTGTTGAGCATTTATCGCAATTTTCAGAATCCACAAAGGCCAATCTACCAAAAGTTAAAGAGCTTTCAAAAATGAACTTTGACCAATTGAATAAGAAGACTTCTTAAAACCCCTATAATGTCCTTATACAAAGATTTTAGGCTAAACTACAAAAACAATCAACTCAAGCGGAAGTTGGCCAAGGAGAATAAGGTTTTGGATTTTTCCAGCATTGAATTTTCTAACAAAAATGTATTGATTGTCGATTCCATCATTCCTGAATATGATAAAGATTCTGGGTCAAGACGTTTGCATGAGTTGATAAAATTGATGCTTAAAAATGGGTTTGGAGTTTTCTTGGTTGCTGATAAAAAAGAATATAAATACAAAACGGAATACATACCTCATTATCAAAAAATGGGCGTTTTGGTGTATGAACCTACTATCGATGAGAAAGGTGATTTTGTCACCCGAGATAAATTCATTGAAAAGATGTTGCCCAATATACATTTTGCGTGGCTACATCGTGCAGATATGTTTTACAAGTATTATGAATTGGTGGCAAAACATGAGCATATCAAGTTAATCTATGATATGGTGGATTTTCATTATTTGAGATTGGAGCGCGAGTGGCAACTCAATAAAAATCCAAAAATCAAAAAAGAAGCCAGCAAGTATTTATTGATTGAAACCCAAAATTGCATAAATGCAGATGAAATTATTGCCATTTCGGATGATGATAAAACTGCATTGAAAGAATTTTATTCTGATGAAAGTAAAGTGACGACCATTAGCAATGTGCATCAATTTTTGGGTGAAACCACCAATGCCTCCAATCGGGAAGGTTTGTTGTTTGTTGGAGGTTTTTCACATCCACCAAATCAAGATGCGGTCCTTTTTTTAAGAGAACATATAATGCCTATCGTATGGAAATCACAATCCGATATTTCTGTGACCATCATCGGAAGTTACCCAACTGAAGAAGTCATGGCACTCAATTCTGATAAATTTAAAGTACTCGGTTTTGTAGAGGATATTTCAGAATATTTCAAGACTTCAAAAGTTTTTGTCGCTCCTTTGCGTTATGGAGCCGGGGTAAAGGGCAAGATTGGGCAAAGTTTAGAGTATGGTTTACCTGTTGTAACCACACCGATTGGAGCTGAAGGATTTGATTTCGGAACTTGTAAAAATGAATTGATTGACAACACTGCTCAAGGCATGGCCGAAAAAATCTTGAAGCTATATAACGATGACACGTTGTGGCAAAATGTTAGCGAATCTTCTAAAGAAATATTGGAACCATTCTCTTTAAACGAAATTGAAAAACGAGTTTTGAAGCTTTTGAGTTAGTCCTTTTCGAAAAGGATGGCTTGCTTTTGTTTTAAGGATTCAGAAATCGGAACTCCTTTAAATACCAAAGGCAGCATAAACCATTTTTTTGGTTTTATTAGAAATGTTAAGCAATAATACAATCTGATAAATACATATTTAAGGTGAGAAGAGTTCTTTCTGATGACATAAAAATAAGAAATCAATCCTTCTTTGCTAATGGTTTCAGAAACTCCGGTGCTGACACCTTGATAATGTGTGATTTTAGCATTGGGAACTAAAACGCTATCAAATCCTATTTGGCGCATTCGGTGGCAAATATCCATTTCTTCAAAATATAAAAAGATATTCGTGTCAAACCCTCCAACACGGGCAAAAACATCCGTTCTAAAAAACATAAACGCACCATTGACGAAATTGACTGTTATTGGTTCTGTGTATTCTTTTTTTCGTTTTGGATAAGTATTGCTGAAGTTCTTTTCTAAAAAACTTCGGCCAAAAATAAGTTTTCTAATTCCTTTGTCATGATCAAAAGAAGCCACGTGCGCACCATGTTCGTCATAATTTTGAGCGGTACTCACCCCAACTTTTGGGTGTGATTCCATATAATTGTAAAGAATGGATAAACAGTCATTTTGCAAAAACGCGTCATTATTCAAAAACAGGAGATATTTTGCATTGGAGAATTGTGCTCCAAACATATTTCCACCACCAAAGCCCGTATTGATGACGCTTCTATGGAGTGAAATATTTTCAGCCTTTGGAAAATTCTGTTTTAAAATCTTATAATCATCAAGTTTTGAATTGTTGTCAACCACAATGATATCGTAGCTTATCTTTTCATCGGTATGAGCCATCACCGATTTTACACAATCCAGCGTGTAAGTAGCAGTGTTGTAATTGATGATGATAACAGAAATGTCTTTCATAGGTGATTATATAGGTGTAAAACTACAATATGTTTATGTGATTAAAGTAAATTTCGATATACATCTGCGTATTGTTTGGCTGTTTCGTCCCAATTGAAACTTTTGGCGTGTGCTATGTATTTTGACGCGAGTTCTTCCTTGTTTTCATTATATGTTTCCAGACCTTTTTTCACGATAGTAGCCATATATTGCGGCTCATAATGATTCCAGTAAAATGCGTCTTTGCCACCTATTTCGGGCAATGATGTGTTGTTAGAAAGAAAAACAGGCTTACCAAAACGCATGGCTTCTATCGGAGGAATTCCAAAGCCTTCGCGCAAGGATGGAAACATAAATGCTTCACAATGTTGAAGGTAATATTGTTTGTCGAGATCATCAATCTTTCCAGTGATGACAACACGATTTTGCAAGTTTAAATCATTGATGGTGGTTGCTAATTTGGAATTTGCATAGTCTGTTGAATTATTTCCCGATAACACCAAATCCAATTCGGGTAAATACTTCAACATTTCAACCAGCGTATGAAAATTTTTGCGTGGCGTAAATTCCCCAATGCTGAACAGGAAAGGATTTTTCGGCACTTGCGTTGGTCGATGACTTTTTGGAAGTGTTATCTCTCGAATTGGGTTGCCATTGTAAATCACATATTCTGGAACATCCGGAACTTTGAAATGTTGATGTGTGGACTGTTTGGCATATTCAGAAATGTACGTAATGGCATGGCTTCTGTTCAATTTCTCCTGAAAACGAATATTTACTTCATGGTTTAAGTCGTTGGAAACTTCATCAATAAAATTGACATCATGAACCGTCAACAAATAAGGAATGTCGTGATAGGGCTCAATCTTTATATTCTGGTTTAAAGAATGCCAAACAGTAAACTTTTCACGAATTTGAAAAAGCGGATACCGTCTAAAGGAATAATATTTTTTGTAGTTGAAATAATCACCAAACTCTTGTTTCAATGGCTCAACCTCTTTGGCATGAAGCGTTATTTTAAAATCTTGGATATCGGCATTGTAGAGTCCTTTAATCAAATGATAATTAAATTGCCCAAAACCAAAGTGTTGGTTTTTAATATTATGTGATTCTAAAAAAATCTGCTTCATTTAGTCGAGTTTACGATACATGGTCCATAAAAACAAATAACGTTTTACTACTGCAAATGCGCTCAAATAAGCTAAAATAAAACCTTCTTTTCCATCCAAAAATCCTAACTTGATAATATATTGATGAAAAAATCTCCAGAATGGTCTAAAAATAAAATGATAAAAATTAGGCCGTGTGTTGTTTTGATATAAGGTCTCTGCTTGCAACTTGCTATAACTCGTCAACTTTTCGTTATAAGCATCCAATGTTTTATAACTGTAATGGTCGGATTTGTTTTTTAACGTTTCAGTTTTACCATTTACTTTTAAAGTTTCATGAACTAAACTGTCACCATAATGAGAGTCCGATTTTTTGAATACACGAACAACAGCATCATTTTGAAATCCACTATACCTAATGTGTTTGCCCATAAAATAAAAGTTGCGTTTTACTTTGAATGCTGAAACTTCAGATGCTGTATCCATTTTTGTCTGAATTTCAGTGGCCAAAGATTCTGAAATAACTTCATCCAGGTCAAAAAACACAATCCAATCATGAGTGGCTTGCTCTAAAGCAAAATTCTTTTGGGCAGAAAAATTATCAAAATCCCGTTTAAAAACTTTGGCGTTAAGACCTTTTGCAATTTCAACCGTTTTATCAGTGCTATTGGAATCTACAATAATGATTTCGTCAGCAAACGAGAGGCTTTTGATAAAACGCTCGATGTGTTCCTCTTCATTGTATGTGATGGCAAGCGCACTAATCATTCAATAGAAATAAAATTATGTAGATTTGTGAACAAAAATAAGCATTTTAAGACGATATAATTAACATAAGCATTTCAGGAATGGCGCGTTTACCAATTTTAATGTATCACAGTGTTTGTCAGCATATCAAGGATAGCAAAGGTTTGACGATTGCTGTGGATGTCTTGGAAGCACAGTTTGCNNTGAAAAAATACAACTTAAAAGCCACTTTTTTCATTCCTTTCAACTATGTGGATGGTGTCGATTCTTGGAATTCAAATACCGAAAAAATAATGTCCGTAGAACAATTGAAGTCTTTGGATGAATCGGTTGTTGAGTTGGGATTACATTCCTTCAACCATCATAATTACAGTGAGATGACCATTGAGGAAATTGATGCTGATTTTGAACAGTGTAAATTATTTGTCAGACAACATCAACTTCCTGTAAACAATGTTTTGGCCTATCCTTTTGGGAAATATCCCAGAAAAAATCCGGAGCAAAATGACTTTTTTAAATGTTTGCATAAACACCAAATGGCATATGGGCTAAGAATTGGAAATCGAATCAATTCATTTCCATTTAAAAACAATTACGAAGTGCAACGTTTGGATATCAAAGGGGACTACTCTTTATCAAAATTTAAACGGAAGGTGCGTTTTGGAAAATTGAAATTATTTTAAACCTTTTTGAAGCAACATCAACTTGGCATATCTTGAAAATACACCATAGGCATTGATGGAAGCTACCGCAAAACCAGGAACACCATCCAAAAATCCGCGTTTAATGATGTATTCATGAAAAAAACGATACGTTGGTTTGAAAAATAACTGAATGTAACTTGTCTTTTTGTTCTTGGCTTGCATTTGTTCCGCTTGAAACCAAGCATAGTGGTCTTTCTTTTTCAAATTGTGCTCCAAGCCTTTATACGTATAGTGTAGCACTTTGCTTTTCAATTTACCAACGGAACCTTCTACAATCAATTTTTCATGTACACTGCCTTCAAAGTGGCATTGTTCACGTTTGACCAATCGTGTCACATCGTTATGATGGTGATACATAAACCGATTCATGAAAAAATGAGGAAAATGTAATTTATAAGCGGTGTGCTTTCCAGTGTTCATTGCGTCTTCAATTTCTTTTTGAAGTTCGTAAGTGATACGTTCGTCAGCATCCAAAAATAGAATCCATTCCGTGGTTGCAAATTGAAGCGCATGGTTTTTTTGATTGGAGAAGTTGTCAAACTGTCGCTGGATAACTTTGCAATTATGGGATTTCGCAATGTCGACGGTTTTATCCTTGCTAAAAGAATCAATCACAATAATTTCATCTGCAAACTTTACAGAATACAGAGCACCATCGATATAATGCTCCTCATTAAAGGTTGGAATGATGACTGTAAGTTTTGACATGGAAATAGTAAAGCACAAAATTACTAAAATAACTTTATCTTTGCCCACATTATGACCATCGATACATCCATCATTATCAGTACATACAATTCGCCAGATTGGTTGGCAAAAGTACTGCATGGTTACAATAATCAGACCTATAGGCAATTTGAAATCGTCATTGCTGATGATGGCTCAAAACAGGAGACCTTTGATTTGATTGAAAAACTCCAAGCTGACCTATTTTACAACATCATTCATGTTTGGCATGAAGATAATGGCTTTCAAAAATCGCAAATTCTTAACAAAGCAATTGTAAAATGTACGACACCGTATATTATGATGTCCGATGGAGACTGTATTCCAAGAACGGATTTTGTGGAGCAGCATGTGAAATTTAGGGAAAAAGGCTACTTTCTGTCTGGTGGTTATTTTATGTTGCCAATGGAAACTTCGCTTGCCATAACTACAGAAGATATATACAACGGCAACTGTTTTGATGTTCCTTGGTTAAAAAAACACGGACTGAAATCATCATTTAAAAACAATAAGCTGACGTCTTCAGGATTCAAATCTTTGTTTTTGAATAAAGTGACCCCTACCAACGCCAGTTGGAATGGGCACAATGCGTCTGGTTGGAAAGAAGATATCATTGCCATCAACGGTTTTGATGAACGTATGCAATATGGCGGTCAAGACAGAGAGTTGGGTGAACGTTTGATGAATTATGGCATTAAGTCAAAACAGATTCGTTATAGTGCTGTTTGCGTGCATCTCGACCATAAACGAGGGTATAAAAATGAGGAATCCATTGCCAAAAATCGTCAAATCCGAAATGAAACCAAAACCCAAAACAAGCATTGGACTAATTTTGGAATTGTAAAAGGAGATTCCTAAAAAAAATAGTCGAAGGTTTGAAAACATCGGTCATTATAAGCACTTACAATCAACCTGAATGGTTGAAAAAAGTGCTTATAGGCTATGAGCAACAAACCTATCAAGATTTCGAAATAGTAATTGCTGATGATGGCTCTACACACGAAACGAAACAGCTTATTGAAGATTTTCAACAAAATTCAAGTTTAAACATCCAACATGTTTGGCAAAAGGACGAAGGGTTTCAAAAGACAAAAATCCTAAATAAATCCATTGTAGCTTCCAAAGGAGACTATTTGATTTTTACAGATGGAGATTGTATTCCTCGTCAGGATTTTGTGGAAAAGCATCTCAAGTTAAAAAGAGATAACGCATTTTTATCAGGTGGTTATTTTAAGTTGCCTTTGAGTATATCCAAATCAATTTCAAAAGAGGATATTGTCAGTCAGTCCTGTTTTGATAAAAAATGGTTGCTAGAAAAAGGTTTGAAAAGTAATTTTAAACTGAACAAATTGACGTCTTTTGGTTTAAAAGAATATCTGCTTAATAAGTTGACTCCAACCAAAGCCACTTGGGACGGAATGAATGCTTCCGGTTTTAAAAAAGATATTCTTGCGGTGAATGGGTTTGATGAACGAATGCAGTATGGAGGAGAGGATAGGGAAATGGGAGAACGATTGATGAACAGTGGTGTAAAGCCAATTCAAATTAGGTATAGCGCCATTTGTTTGCATTTATTCCACGAGCGCAGTTATGTAAATGAAAAAGCGATTTCAAAAAATAAAAGCATACGTTCTAAAACTAAAAAACTCAATACAACTTGGTCAGACTTTGGGATTAAGCAATAAAATCTACTTTTTGTAAACTCCAACCTTCCAATACGTTTTTTCGTTTTCTGTCTTTATAGTCTTGAATTGTAGTTGCGCTAGGTTTGTATCAAAGTAATTCCAACACCCGATACCTTCTCTATAAATGGAAGTTATGATTATTCCATTTGGGTTGAGCCTTTCCATCATTCTATTCAATACCTTTTTTTTTTCGCTCTCATGTATATAGTAAAATACTTCATTGAACACAATGACATCAAACTTTTTATCTGGTGCAAACGTATGTATGTCGGCGCATATGAATTCTGCATTTTGGAGTTTCAGTTGTGTTGCATTTTTTATTGATACAGATGAAAAATCCATACCTACAAAATGCGAATATTGATCATGATTCATACGCTCGCATAAGATGCCTTCGCCGCAACCTAAATCCAGAACACTCGGATTTTTTACAGCATATTCAGCTATGAAATCGATGATGGTCTGATAACGGACCTTTTCAATATCACCTTTCAACTTTTCCCAACGGCCACTTTTATACTGTTTGTTCCAGCGGAGTTTGCGCCTCCAATTGTGGAATTTGTCAATGATGTTCATTTTCGTTGTTCGTTTAAGTGTTGGTTGAGGAATAATGACAATTTTGGAAGAATGATTTCAGGTGTTAGTTGGTGATACATAAAACTTGGGTCTTCCTCGATTTTTCTCCTTACCTCTCTGTCTTCAGAAAACAAATCTGGTTTTTCTTCCAATAAATGTACTGAAGTATGTTTTTTTCCATCTTCAAAACTGGCCCAGTGTTCTTTTAATACATAAGGCGAAAAAATAGTAAATGTTGGTTTGTCCAGAGCTTTGGCAATATGAACGGTACCACCTTCATTTGCTATTAAGATATCACATTTGTTCATTAACTGAATAAATCCTCTGATACTATCTTCATAGATATCGAAAATAATAGCATTTTTATGTTTACAGCTATTATAAATACTCTCGGCTTCATCTTTTTGATTTGGCGCATAATTAAACAAAACATAGACATCATAGGTTTCCGTCACAAAATCAATGAGTTGGGTGATATACTCATATGGCATTGTCTTTTGTGGCGTACTGCCCAAAATGCCGAACATCAGGATTGGTTTATTGTAGTTCTTTAATTTATCATAGCGTTGTTCCTCATCCGTCAAAAAGATTTTTGGCTCATATATAGGATTTTTGATTGGAAAGACTGAAGTTGCCAAATGCACTCGGTCTTCAATGGATTTACCACAAGACCTTGTTTTTTCTTTTAAAAAAGGAATGGAGTGCGTATAGAATTTTAAAACAGGGTCTTTATCTCTTTTTTTAAAACCTATTCTAATGGTTGCTTTGGAGAAAAGACAAATCACTCTGCTTTGAAACTTAGCATACGGGTCAAAAATAATATTATAGTTGGCTTTCCTGATTTTCAGGGCAAGCTTGATGAGATTGGGGATTTTTTTTAATTCCTTCTCATCAATTTTTAGGATATTCTGAATATTTGGATTGTTTTCAATAACGCCTGTGGTATAATCATAGACCATGTAATCAATGATTGAATCAGGATACACTTGCTTCATGTTGGCAGCAATCAGTGACGCCAAGAGCACATCTCCAATCCGTTTGTTCTGAATGACCAGTATTTTTTTCATTTACATAAGAAGTTCATTGCAAAGTATTATAATTTCTACTTTTATTAAAATATGAATTGATATATCTTTGAAAATATATGAGCGAGATAAAACAGGTTGTACACTTTCATCCCGAATATCAATCGAAAAAATCACAGATTTTAGGGCGGATAGCTCATTTTAATGATGAAGGAAAAGATGTTTTGCAAGGTGACCGCAACACAATCAAAAGTTTTGACCTTGATGGAGTAAAAATCAATATAAAATCGTTTAAAAGACCCAATTTTTTGAATGCCTTTGTTTACAGATTCATTCGAAAATCTAAAGCCAAACGTTCGTTTGAATATGCGGAAAAACTTTTGGAAGCTGATATTTTAACGCCTTTCCCAATTGCGTATGTTGAGGAATTTTCTACCATAGGACTTGAAAGAAGTTATTATGTGAGCACACATATTGATTTTGATTTTGATTTCAGGGATTTAATCCATCAACCAAAATTTCCTGATAGAGTGAATATTTTGCAACAATTCACTGAATTCACCTTCAAACTTCATGAAAACAACATCAACTTTTTTGACCATTCGCCTGGGAATACTTTAATAGTAAAAAAGCAAAACAATCAATATGATTTTTACCTTATTGATTTAAACAGAATGTCTTTTGAAAAAATGGATTTTGATAAGCGCATGCACAATTTTAGACGTTTATGGCTGTCAAAAACAATGATTAAAATCATGGCAGATACATACGCCAAATTGTATCACAAAGGCTATTATGAGACGTATGATTCAATGCTGAAACATAGCAGGGATTTTCAACGAAAAATCGATAGAAAGAAAATACGTCGAGCAGGTAGAAAACTAAAGGTTTAGTCTTCAGTCTCGGTCCCAGTTTTCAGCATGTTATAAAAATAAAATAATTAATATTTTATATTGCGACTGCCACTGTGATTGAAGACTATTTAAACCGCTACATTATATTCACGCAAGGCGTCATTCAACGACGTCTTTTTGTTGGTACTTTCTTTACGGATTCCAATGATTAAAGCGCACGGCACTTGGTATTCACCAGCAGGAAATTTTTTGGTATAACTTCCAGGAATCACCACTGAACGTGCAGGGACAACACCTTTCATTTCCTTCGGCTTATCACCGGTGACATCAATAATTTTAGTAGACGCCGTTAAAACAACATTGGCTCCAAGAACCGCCTCTTTTTCTACCCGAACACCTTCAACCACAATACAGCGACTTCCAATAAAGGCATTATCTTCTATAATTACTGGAGCGGCTTGTAAAGGTTCCAATACCCCACCAATACCAACGCCACCGGATAAATGTACATGCTTCCCAATCTGGGCACAACTTCCAACAGTTGCCCACGTGTCTACCATGGTTCCTTCATCTACATATGAGCCAATATTGACATAACTTGGCATCAAGATGACACCGCTGGAGATATAAGCGCCATGACGTGCAACAGCATTTGGTACCACACGTATTCCTTTATTGGCATAATCTCTCTTTAAAGGAATTTTATCATGATATTCAAAAATACCGGCTTCCAAAGTTTCCATTTTTTGAATCGGGAAATACATGACCACAGCCTTCTTTACCCACTCGTTCACTTGCCAACCATTTTTTGTGGGTTCTGCGACTCGAAGTGTTCCAGCATCTAATAAATCGATGACATTTCTGATGCTTTCAATTGTTACCTCATTGGTTAAAAGGGAGCGGTCCTCCCAAGCGTTTTCTATGTTTTGGATAAGTTGTTTCATGATATGTTATTGTGCAATGAATTTTACAATAATAGTCTTATATTTTTTGCCATAAAAATCGTCATCTATGGAATTTTGGGTGAGTCTTTCTTGTGACATATAATATAAGTCCATTAAACTATAACTCATATTGTCTATTTCTTTTACTTCTTTGAATTCCATTATTTTGCCAAGTTTCATCTCTGATAAATTGGCAATCATTTGGGCTTTTGTTTTTGCTTTTTCAATTAACTTCTTGAATAATCGGGCCTCCGAATCAACTTCATTTTTATACACCACGTTACTGACGGAACCTTGTACAAAGTCTAGAACTTTTAAATCTTTGGTTAATTTTTCCAATTCTTCCTTCGATTTTAAGTTGAGGACAAATCCATAATTATTGATGTATGGATTACTGATAATTTCATAGCTGGAATCAGACAACGCTTTGAATTCGTAGCCCTTTTTGGTGAGCAAATATCGAAGTTCATCAGTTTTATCAACCATTTTCTGCTTGTTGGATTCTGGGTTGTATTCTTCTTCTGCTTCGTAATTATAAAAATTCGTATCGTTGATTTTTACTGTATAATCAAAAGTACTTGGTTGTAAATTGATGGAATCTCGCACTTCAATTTCAATAAATCCATCCTGTCCAAAAGTGAATGTTGTGACGAAAAAGATGCAGTAAATTAGTTGTTTCATGTTAGGAATTGAAATTTTTACAAAGATAGACCGATAATTCATTTATTTAAATTGAAGCTTAAAAAAATATGTCAGCTTTTATTTTAGTTCTAACTTTGTATAAAATTGCAGGAATTGAACGATGAGATTCCTGCCTTCGCAGCAACAAGATGCCACGACTTTTAGCAATAGATTATGGAACCAAACGCACAGGCATCGCAATTACTGATGAACTTCAGATTATTGCTTCTGGTTTGACTACTGTTGACACAAAAGAATTATTGACTTTTTTAAAAGAGTATACTTCAAAAGAAACTGTTGAGCTATTTGTCATCGGGGAACCAAAGCAGATGAACAACGAGGTGTCTGAAAGCGAAGCTGCTATTCTTCCCTTTATAGAAAAACTTTCAAAAGCTATTCCGGAAATCCCAATTGTAAGGGTTGATGAACGTTTTACTTCAAAAATGGCGTTCCAAACGATGATTGATAGTGGTTTAAAAAAGGCACAACGTAGAAATAAAGCCTTGGTGGATGAGATCAGCGCAACCATTATACTTCAAAGTTACATGGCCTCAAAAAGCTAGTTTTACAACATTTTTATCTTCATCCTATAAATTCCTTATAAGATTCGTATTTTTGCAATTGTTAATTTTTTATAGTCTATGATTTTACCGATTGTTGCTTATGGTGATGCCGTTTTAAGGAAGAAAGCCGAAGATATTTCTCAAGAATATCCAAAGTTGGACGAACTGATTGCCAACATGTACGAAACAATGTATGGTGCCTTTGGTGTTGGATTGGCAGCTCCTCAAATTGGATTGCCGATACGTTTGTTTTTGGTTGACACGAGTCCGTTTGCTGAAGATGAAGATTTTACGGAAGCTGAACAAAAAGAGTTGCAGGATTTTAAGCGTACCTTCATCAATGCTAAAATACTTGAGGAATCGGGTGACGAATGGGCTTTTAATGAAGGTTGTTTAAGTATTCCCGATGTGCGTGAGGATGTGTTTAGGAAGCCAACAATTACCATTCAGTATCAAGATGAAAATTTTGTTACAAAGACCGAACAATTTGATGGATTGATTGCTCGCGTTATCCAGCATGAATACGATCATATTGAAGGTATTCTTTTTACCGACAAACTTTCTGCATTAAAAAAACGTCTTATAAAGTCGCGTTTAGGTAATATTTCCAAAGGAAAAATTGACGTCGATTACAAGATGCGTTTCCCGGACATGAAAAAGAAACGTTAAAAATTGATTACAAATAGAGCAAACTTTTATATTTGCTCACTTCAAACACGAAAAATTTATGAGTTTAGATAAAATTCTATCCATTTCTGGGAAACCAGGCCTTTATAAAGTCGTAACTCCAACACGAAACGGTTTTGTTGCCGAATCCTTATTGGACAACAAGCGCATCACCGTCAATGCACACAGCAATGTAAGTGTGTTGAGCGAAATTGCAGTCTACACCTTAAAGGAAGAATTGCCATTGCGTGAAGTCTTCAAAAAAATAAGGACTAAAGAAAATGGAGAACAAACATCTATTAGCCATAAAGATGATAAGAGTGTTCTTGAAGAATACTTCTTTGAAGTGCTACCAGATTATGATGAAGATCGTGTGTATCCAAGCGACATCAAAAAGATTGTTCAGTGGTATAACTTATTGCAAAAGCACGATATGCTTGGTGCTTTAGATGAAGAGAAAGAGGAGACCAAAGCCGATGCTTCTTCTGAAGAGGAATAGGTCTACATCAAATAAAAATCTTGTCAGTTCGAGTGTTTTAGGCTCTGTTTTTTGAAAAAAAACAGAGCCTAAAATGTATCGAGAACTTTCAACTTATTCCGTTGTTTGCAACACTTGATTCAAATCACTCGAACTGACATTGTTTTGTCAACCAAACTTCCCGTTCATAAATTGTTCACAGAAACCCGGCTCGTTGTCTTTCTGAACTCTCTCAATAGTCGTATTTTTGAGATAAATAAATCAATAGGATGACTGACAAGACCCAACAGCTCAAAGCCTTCGAAAGATTGCTCATCATAATGGATGAACTGCGAGAGCAATGTCCATGGGATAAAAAGCAAACCATGGAAACACTTCGTCATTTGACCATCGAGGAAGTCTATGAATTGGGCGATTCCATTTTGGATAATGATTTGGATGAGGTAAAGAAAGAATTGGGCGATTTGTTGCTACACATTGTTTTTTACTCAAGAATAGGAAGTGAAACCAACAGTTTTGACATTGCGGATGTTTGTAACACCATCTGCGATAAGTTGATTGAACGCCATCCGCATATTTATAGTGATGTGAAGGTGGAAAATGAAGAGGACGTCAAGCGTAATTGGGAGCAAATTAAACTCAAGGAAAAAGGAAAAACGAGTGTTCTACAAGGTGTGCCCAAAAGTTTGCCTGCCATGGTCAAAGCCAATCGCATACAGGATAAAGTAGCTGGTGTTGGTTTTGATTGGGAAGAACCAAATCAGGTTTGGGAGAAAGTAGAGGAGGAGCTTCAAGAATTTAAAGCAGAAGCGGATGCAGGAAACGGTGATAAAATGGAAGAGGAATTTGGAGATGTGCTTTTTTCATTAATTAATTATGCACGGTTTTTAAAAATAAATCCAGAAAATGCGCTGGAAAGAACAAATAAAAAATTCATTAAAAGATTTCAGTATTTAGAATCCAAAGCTTTGGAAATCAATAAGAAATTAGCTGATATGACATTAAATGAAATGGATGTTTTTTGGGAAGAAGCAAAAAAAATATAAAAAATTTCAATTCGCGTAATCCAAAACTGTCAGACAAACCGTATATATGATATATTGAAACTAACTTTAGTTTCATAATCATAAGTAGGTAATCTTAATTTTATTTTAAGCGGTAATAGTTAAGATTAAAAATTTAGTTTAGTTAGGGGTCAAAATCCCATCCACTGTACAGCGGATGGGATTTGATTTTTTGTCGTATTTAAAGATTACATGATATACAAGAATGTAATTTTAAAATGGAAGAATATGTCTGTCTGGTCGAGCGGAGTCGAGACCTTAATTATGAGTTCTCGACTCCGCTCGAACGGACAGCAAACCATTTAATACGATTAGGAATGTTTTTATGTGGTTGGTTTTTCTGAAAATAGTAGTCAATACAACTCCTTAATCTTCTTCAGCTTTTCTTCCCAAACGGCAAGATTATCTTTATGATTTTCTATGTTTTTCAAAACACTTTTTACCAAAGGATTGGTTTCATCAACGTTTGAAAAGAACTGCAGATTATTTTCCAATTGGTTGATTTCACTTTTGGCTTCGTCTATTTTTTTACGGATGAAGTTATGTTCGTTATCCAAAAGTCTTGTGTCATCTGGTTGTGAGAGGTTTTCGAGTTTGTTTTCAAACTTAATCATCTCTACTTCTGTTTTGTCCATTTTCAGGCTGCTAAATAAATTATCCAATGCTTTATTGAACTTCCCCTCGATGAATCGCTTGTTTTGCGGTACTTGACCTAATGCTTTCCACTCTTCAGCCTTTTCCTTAATGGTTTCAACATCAGTTTCTGCTTTTCCGGTCAAATTCAAATCTTTCAGGGATTCTAAAAGTTTGGTTTTCTTCTCGAAAGCATCATACTGTTCCTGGTTTTCCGCTTTGCGTTCGGCGTGGACTTGGTCAAAGTAATGGTTGCAAGCTGCTTTAAATCGGTTCCAGATTTTATCGCTGTCTTTCCTTGGCACATGCCCAATGTTTTTCCAATCGTTTTGGATTTTTTTCATCAAAGGCGTTACGGTTTCAAAATCGTCGCTATCCTTATTGTCTTCAGCAATCTTGATGAGATCCAGTTTTTTCTGTAGATTATCGTACTGGTCTTTCTTTAAATTCTTATAAAACCCATTTTTCTTCCTATTGAAAGCTCTAACAGCAGCTTTAAACTTTGCCCAAGTGGCTTCGTTCACTTTTTGTGGCACTTTGCCAGCACTGAAAAACTCTTGACGCAGCTCTTCAATTTTCTTTATTTTTTTCTGCCAAGCTTGATGTGAGTTGGCATCATCTTTAGCTACTTCATCAATCTTTGCAATAATTTCCTCTTTTTTGACCAAATTATCTTCATGGATTTGATCGATATTCGCAAAATATGCCTGACGTTTATCGTGAATTTCTTTGGTTGCATTGCTAAAACGTTCCCAGATTTCCTCTCGATGTTCTCTGTCTACAGGACCTAAATCTTCCTTCCACATTTTGTGAAGTACCTGCAATTCTCTAAACGCTCGGTTGGTATTATCGTCTTTTGCCAACTCTTCCGCACGCTCTATTATTTTTAGTTTTTGGTCTAAATTGTGTTTGAAATCCATATCACGCAAATCGCGATTGAGATGCAAAAAGTCATAGAAAATCTCAACATGATGATGATAGGTGTTCCAAGCATTGTTGTATTTGTCTCTAGGAATTGGTCCGGCATTGCGCCATTGTTCCTGTAAATCCTTAAAATGCTTATAGGTGTCGTTGATGTTTTCTTCAACATTAATCAACCCTTTAATTTCTTCAATAATTTGAAGTCTGTTTTCAAGATTGGTTTTTAGGTTAGACTCTAAAGTTTTGTAATAAGCATTTAGGTCTTTTCTGTAATCGTTATAGAGTGAATTGAAGCGTTTTTTTAATGGGCTCGAAAAGTAAAAATCAATTTCATTGCCACCATCCGCTAAAAAGTCTTCCTTTTTTTCTTCAAGAATTTCAGAAAATTTTGCATTAAATTCAGACTTGATTTCATCGACGTGCGATTTGATAGTTTGAATCTTTTTGTTTTTTAGAAGATTTTCAAATTCATCTGCCAGTTGCTCCATCGACATGGCGTGGTAATCTTTCTCCTCCAAGGCATGCCTGTCCACATTATCTGCGTCTTCAGCATCTTCAGCATTGGCGTCGTCGATTTCTTCAACATGGTTTTTAGGCTTTTTTGGAGCAGGTTCCTCCGATATTGTGTCTTCTTCTTCTACAACGTCATCATTTTTATTGGAATGATTTTCGTTTTTAATGGGACTGGATTTAGGCTCATCTGTAGGAGTTTCCGACGCATCAGTTTCGACGGTATTTATACTGATAGGAGTTTCTTCTGTGGTTTCGGGTTCTGTTGTTGATGTTATCTCCTCTATTGTTTCCGTTTCCAAAGCTTTGGTGCGCTCTTCCGAAACGTCCACATCCTGTTTTCCATCTGACTTGTGCAGGTTATCATTCTCTGACATTGTTACAATGTTTAGGTTCAAATTATCTTGAAAGGTTAAAGATACTAACAACTCGTTAGATTACAAAGTAAAAACAGTTTTTGAAACTCTTTTAGCCCATACTCCAAATATCCCAAGATTTTTCTGCTTGAAGTTCGAGCATTCTAAAACCGTTGGTGATGGCGGCACCTTTTATCTCTCCACAAATTAGAAATTTGGTCTGTATAGGATTGTAGATAAGGTCATAAAGTAAATGTTCACTGGTAATAGCATCATAAGGAATATCTGGGCATTCGTTGACATTTGGATGCGTGCCAATGGGTGTACAATTGATAATAATTTGGTAAGACTTTATGATAGCTTCAGTAAGTTCATCATAAGTAAATTTAGCTATAACATTATGGCTTCTGGATACAAAATCATACGGGATGTTGAGGTTTTTTAATCCGTAAGCTATGCCTTTTGAAGCACCTCCAGTGCCTAATATCAAAGCGTTTTTATGATTAGGTTTTAATAAAGGTTGAATGGATTTTTCAAAACCGTAATAATCAGTGTTGTAGCCTTTCAGTTTTCCGGAAGATTCAATTTTTATGGTGTTTACAGCGCCTATTTCTTTGGCAATGTCATTTAGGTCATCTAAATAGGAGATGATACTTTCTTTGTATGGAATGGTGACGTTCAGCCCTAACAATTCAGGATGTTTTTTTAGAATAGAAGGAAATAGAGAAATGTCATCAATATCAAAATTTTCATAGGAATAGTCCATCTCGTCATTTTCAAATTTGGCTGTGAAGTGAGTTTTTGAAAATGAATATGAAATGTCTTTGCCAATTAATCCGAAGTTAGGCATTCAATTTTCTAGTTTTTTGTCCATACCATTCCAACGCTAAAACAATTAGAATTCCTACTGCAATATACACAATTGCCAAATACGTTTCACTATTAAGTTGCGGAATAAATCGTTCGTAATTGGAAACAATTTTTGTGCCCGTGGAATCATACAAAAAATCACCTTGTTCCGAAAGTTTGTAAATGGTTTTTTTCCAAGGCCACACCACGCCCAGACTCCCTACAATGAAACCAATAATGGCAGAGATGGTAACGTTTTTGTGATGTTTTAGTATATAGGTGAGTATATGGGAAAAGGTAACTAATCCAGTTACAGAACCCAAGGTAAAAACGACCAAGACTTTCAGCAATCGTATTCTGGCTGAATTATGGATAAAATCAAAATTACCAGCAACAATATCATAAAATGTATCTGAAAGCGCATTGACAGAATCAACCAATAACAACACATAATTCCCGAGCAAAATAAGTATGAATGAACCCGAAAATCCTGGCAAGGTCATTCCGGAAACACTGATGATACCACAGAAAAAGACGAACCAGAGATTGTCATTTTCCTTTGCAGGATCTAGAAAACTGATGCTAATGCCAATAACAATTCCTATGATTAGAGAAAGAATGGTCTTGTAATTCCAGATTTTAAAGTCTTTATTGATGTAATATATAGAACCGATGATCATTCCAAAAAACATACTCCATACATAGAGTTCATTATGTTTCAAGAAATAGTCAAGAATTTTTGAAACACTAAAGTAGCTTACAATCATTCCAAAAAACAACAAGCTCAAAAAACGTCCGTTGATATAATTATAAAATGACTTAAAACGTCCATTCAAAAGGAGTTTAAAGGCTGTTTTATTGACTTTCTGCAGCGAATAGATAAACTCTTCATAAAAGCCAGCAACAAATGCTACAACACCGCCCGAAACACCTGGAACTTTATTTGCAGCACCCATTCCAAGTCCTTTGATGACTAGAAAAAGTCGGTCCATAAAAGTTCGGGTGCTTTGCATTTTAGTCTTTTTTGTCTCCTAATTTCTCGAGAATGAAAATAGTCAAAAAACCTACAAGCATCAAGCCTATAGCAAAAACAAGTTGAGGGTTCCCTTCATAATTGAAAGGAGAGATACTTTTCTCAACCAATGGCATATCAATTCCTGCTGAATCCTTGCGCCAAGTCAATACGCGTTTCCAAGGCCATATTTTGTTTAGAGAACCAAAAATAAACCCTGTTAAAATGGCCAATGTAATATTATGGTAATTTTTGAATAACCACTTTAAAACATGGCTAAAGCTTAAGATACCGACCAATGCACCCACCGCAAAAATGGCAATTTTTTTAAAATCAAAATCATGCAACGCATCACTTAAGGTTTTGTAAGCTCCCAAAATCACCAAGATAAAAGCACCGGAAATACCAGGAAGAATCATGGCGCATATCGCCAACGCTCCAGCAAAAAACAAAAAAAACAAATTGTCTGTATCCGCCATTGAAGGCAATTGCGAAATATAATAAGCAGCAAATGCTCCAACGGCGAATGCAATAATGGCTCCGAGGTTCCATTTGGTAATTTGTTTTCCTACAAAATAGACACTTGCAACAATTAACCCAAAAAAGAATGACCAAATAAGAACGGGATGATGCTCAATCAAGTACTTTGCCAATCGCATGAATGATACAAAGCTGATAAGAATTCCCGTTAAAAGTGCCACTAAAAAATTTCCATTGAGTTGTCTCCAAAAGGCTCCAAAACCTTCTTTTTTCAAGGTTGTAAAAAGTGAAAGATTCACGCCGCTTATGGTGGAAATCAATTCCTCATAAATACCAGAAATAAATGCGATAGTTCCTCCGGAAACACCAGGAACAGCATCGGCGGCTCCCATGGCAACTCCTTTTAGGGAAATGATTGCATAGTCTATAAAACGTCTTTGCATTGATTGTTTTTATAAAAGAACGCTAAAGATATATAATTTTAAGGGACTATTTTTTAACGGCAATTTATTTATGAGGGGAATTGCAGAAATGCTTCTGTGACTATGCGATTTGCTTTGGATTGGAATGCCAAAACAGGTTTGATGATGAATAGATGAAAACGTAAATTATTTCAACCCAAAGATTTTTTCGAACTCAAAATAAGATTCCTCACCGATTGATGGTTTGCAATATTTGGAAATAATTCTTCAATGATAAAATCAAATTCCGGATTGAGAAGCAAACCGTTCTTTAAGTGATAGGATCCTTTTTCTGATTCTAAAAGTGTGTAATAGATACCAGCCAAACGATATTCGATTTCAGCGGTTTCTGGATAAAATTCAGCGGCTTGAATTAAATTTAATGCAGCAGCTTCACATTCACCCAAGTTAATCAGAATGTCAGCACGACAAAGCCACGTATCCAATTCGTAATTGCCAAGGTCTAATGTTTTTTTGTAACCGCGTTCCGCTTCTTCGAGGAAATTCAATCTGTGATTGATTTGTGCGTATAATTTCCAATAGAGCACGTTGTCGCAATCAATGTTGATGGCTTTGTTGATATAGTATAATGCTTTTTGATAATTCTGTTGCTTGTTGTAAAACTTGGTGATGGCAATCCAGCCCTTGTCCAATAATGGGTCCTCATGGACGGTCTTGTAGTAATATTGAACCGCAGCATCGAACTGTCCCAGTTTTTCGTGACAATTTCCTATTCGTAATAGGGCAAAGGATGTTGGTTCGTCAAGTGCCAATGTTATTTTATAATTTTCAATGGCTTCAACATATTTTTTCTGTTTTTCCAGAACCTTGCCTTTTTCGAGATAAGCTCCTACAAACGTATCATCTGAAATTATGGCAAAATCAAAAGCTGCCAGAGCTTTTTTATAGTCTTTCAATGTAAAATACTGTCTTCCCAATTGGTGCCAAGCTACTTCACTATATGGATTGTTGTCTAGGTACTGGTTTAGAAAATCAACAGCTTCGGTGTTCAAATCTAAAAAGTCAAAACAATAAATGATGTTATAGAGTGCAGAATAATCCTCGTTATCCAATTCTAAACATTTTACAAAATAGTTTTTTGCATTTTCAAACTGATCCATGAATAAATATTCCATCCCAATTAGCGCATACAAATCGGCCTCATCTTCTTCCTCATCAATAAGTTTTAACGCAATCATTAAAGTATCAATCGCTTTTTGATGTTCATCTCTTTTGGATAAGATGCTTGCTTTCTGAATATAAATTTCTTCATTGGTTGGTTCAAGCAGATACAAAGTGTCGAGCAATTTGTCTGCCAACTGCAATTTGTCTTCCAATACATAGATTTCTACTTGAAATAATTTAA
Organism: Flavobacteriaceae bacterium UBA5544; assembly: GCA_002426755.1. Lineage (GTDB taxonomy): Bacteria > Bacteroidota > Bacteroidia > Flavobacteriales > Flavobacteriaceae > JBPOFM01. The sequence goes on along the minus strand of DINI01000020.1, from coordinate 26,297 downwards.
GGGTGACAGAAGTTGGGTGTTGCTCCAATCCCATTTTAATGGCTTTTTTGGCGAGCGCAATTTTGCCGATCTCAAGATAATGGTAGATGATGTTTTCAAATTCACCAGAGTCAAAAAATAAAACGTTGTTCGTTTTCAGCATTGACTCAAATTTTGTGAGGGAATGATTGTTATTGTCGTCACGTTGACTGAACTCCATAAGCAGTAGTTAAGGTTCGTTGAAATAAATTTACTGTTATCATTAGGAAATTGGGGTTTTTGATTCTAATGTTTTCAACAAATTAATTAACAGTTAAATGTAAATTTCAATTGAAATAAGGTTAAGTTCTAATAAATAGGTGCTTAGGTTAATGTAAATTTATTTTGATTTTTTGTGAATTCTGTCTAAAACGGAAAGAATAATGTCGCAACCCTTGATGATTTCGTCATTTGAGATGGTCAATGGAGGCGTAATTCGGATGGCTTTGGGTTCAAAAAGTAGCCAAAATAAGATTAAACCTTCCTTTTGACAGGTTAAAATGACTTCATCTACAAGTTTAGAAGACGACAAAATTGCAGCCAACATTAATCCTTTTCCCCTAATTTCCTGAATCATTGGGTGTACTAAATGTTGACGAAATAGGTGTTCTTTTTCTGTTGCTTTGGCCATCAAATTACTTTCCGTCACTTCCTTAAGTGTGGCTAAAGCTGCCGCTGCAATCACGGGATGTCCGCCAAATGTTGTAATGTGGCCCAGTTTGGGATGGTCTTTTAGCGTTGACATCATGCCTCGTGATGCTGTAAATGCGCCGATGGGCATTCCGCCCCCAAGACCTTTCCCTGTAACAAGAATGTCTGGAATACACTTATAATGTTCAAAGCCAAACAGCTTTCCTGTTCGTCCGATTCCTGGTTGAACTTCATCTAAAATCAATAAGGCTCCAACTTCATCGCAACGGGTTCTGACTTTGGCCAGATAGTTTCCTTTTGGTTCAATAAATCCGGCACCACCTTGAATGGTTTCTAAAATCACCGCTGCTGTTTTGCGAGTAATATTCTGTATATCATCACAGTCGTTGTAGGTGATAAAATGGACATCAGGAACCAAGGGGCGAAATGCCTGTTTGCGTTCTTCATAACCCATGACACTCATGGAGCCCATAGTGTTACCATGATAAGCATGTTTTGCAGCGATGATTTCACTTCTGCCCGTAGCTCGCCTTGCCAACTTTAAAGCACCCTCTATAGCCTCGGTCCCTGAATTGGTCAAATAGGTGGTCTCCAAAGAATCAGGTAAATGTTTTGCCAATAATTTGGTCAACTCCACTGCGGGTTCTTGGATGTATTCTCCGTAGACCATGACATGAAGGTATTTATCGAGTTGATTTTTGATGGCTTTAACGACTTTTGGATGTATGTGTCCTAAAGTGCAGGCAGATACTCCAGCTACAAAGTCGAGATGAGGCTTGTTGTTGGTATCGTAAATATAGCAACCTTCAGCATGGGAAATTTCCATCGCCAACGGGTGTGGTGTCGTCTGTGCTTGGTATTTCAAAAAGTCTTCTGACATCAGTTTTCTTTTTTGAGAACTTTTTTTATTGGGCTTTTTTGAGCTGCCTTAAGGGAATCTGATTTTTTTATAGCTTCATCTGGAATGTTCCTTGCAGCTTTTTGAACCTCATCTTCTTTAGAATCTTTAGGTTTTGCATCCTCCACCCGTTGCATCAATGCTTCATCAAAAAACTCTTCTTGAGGCATATATTCGTCCAAACCTTGGATGACGGGTAGCTCCAGAGGTGGGTCGTCCTTAAATAAATCTTCAACACTTTTTGGACGCTCTTCTTCGCGCCAAACGAAGCCTCTCAATTTTCTGGCATTTTCGGGAAATTCAGATTCAGGGTAAATATCGCCATCGACTTGATTGATGAATCTGTTTTCAACAATCTCATTATTTTCAATCTTCATATTGATGCTTCCTGATTTTGATTTATTGATGCCAATCAATTCTCCTTTGTCATCGCGCATAAAATAAATGACTTCTGCATTTTTAATGATATCAACATTATACAATTCATTGTCTTTAAAAAGTCCAATCAGACGTTGTCCTTTGGTTTGACTGAAACCATCTCCCAATGTGTCCTTACTTATAATGAAGGCATCGTTAAAGACTAAAAGCGAATCTAATTGTTCTGTTTTTGGATTTGCAATCAAATGGATGGTGTCACCGGTCATTTGGTTGCCGACATTCCACAAAACAGGATTTCGTTTGGAGCTAAACGCATCCGTTGAAGAAAATCGTGCTAAATTAATGAGGCGTGTTAAGCCTGTTTTGTGATCAGCATGGATAGAATCGGCTTTCCCGCTCAAGTCACTTTTGTAAAGTTTGGCATTGTAATAAGCGCGAGTGATGCGACTTTCTGGCGGTCCATTGACACGAATCGTATCGCTATGCATATAAAGCGAGTCTTTTTCTTGAACCGTAATCACCAAAGCACGTTTGGTTATAAAAACGGAATCTTGTGCTTTCCAAACTTCAGCATAATGCCCTTTGGCAACACTATTATTGATGGTATCAGTAATTTTTATATTGTTAGTCGCCGATGCGAAATCCTTATTTCGGTCAAAATACATACTGTCACCTTCAATGATGCGGCTTTCGTAATTTATTTTTGAATTCTTTACAAAATAACCTGTGTCATTTTCTGTATCATAAAAACCACGTTCACAATAAATGGTACTGGTTTCGCCTACTATTGTTGAAGGNNTTGAGCGTGTATTGAGGGTTCACCAAAACTACATCATTGACAAATTGATACTTCTTGCTTTCCATGTAATACCGTCCAATTTTGCTGGTAATGGTTCCTGAAGAATCCCTCACCACTTGGCCACCTGTTTTATAATACGCTTGTTGTTTTATCTTGTCAAAATAGAGCGTATCTGTGGTCAATACTGATTTTGGCTCGGTCAAAACAACATCTCCACTTGCGAAAGCCAGCTGCGTTTTCCCACTGTATTCGACATACTTGGCATTCATGTTTACCGTGTCGCCTTGTTTCATGACGACGTTACTGTATGCTTCTATAAAATCTTCCTTTTCGTAATAAACCGCTCGGTCGCACCACATGTCCACACCTTCATGGGCAAAATGGACTTGCTGCATATTGTCGCGCGTAAAAACAGTGACACCGGGTCCTCTTAAAGAATCTGAATTGGCAAAAGGTGCATATTCAATTCTTATTTTTTTGGAAGTCTGGGCAGTGGATGTTATAGCGAAACACACACTGAACACAAGAAGTATAACGGAATGGAATGCTTTCAAGATGTTAGGTATTTGTTTCAAAAATAACTTTATTAATTCGCAGGTATTGTTAGTTAACAAAAGTTTAAACAATTGCGCTATCTAACAATGGTCTGTTTTCTGTCTGGACCAACGGATACGATGGTAATCGGAATCTCGAGTTCTTTTTCGAGAAATTCGATATAATCCATCAATGGTTTTGGCATTTGTGATGCTTCGGTCATTTCGGTCAAATCGGCATTCCAACCTTTCATTTCCGTATATATTGGAGTGACGTTTTCTTCATCAATATTAAAAGGAAAATGATGGATGGTTTCGCCTTTGTATTTATATGCTGTGCAAACTTTTAATGTCTTAAAGCCTGAAAGCACATCACCTTTCATCATAATGAGTTGAGTGACTCCATTCACTTGACAAGCATAACGCAAAGCGACCAAATCCAGCCAGCCGCAACGACGTGGGCGACCTGTCGTGGCTCCAAATTCGTTACCAACACGTCCCATGGTTTCGCCATCTTCGTCAAACAATTCCGTTGGGAAAGGTCCCGAACCGACACGTGTGGTGTAAGCTTTAAAAATTCCGAAAACTTCCCCAATTTTGTTTGGCGCAATTCCTAAACCGGTACAAGCCCCAGCAGCCGTTGTGTTTGAAGATGTGACAAATGGATAGGTCCCGAAATCGATATCCAATAAGGACCCTTGTGCACCTTCCGCCAAAATAGATTTTCCTTCTTTTTGCGCTTGTTGTAAATATTCTTCGGAATCGATGAATTTTAAGGTTTTCAATACTTCGATTGATTTGAAGAATTCGGTCTCCAGTTCCTGCAAATCATATTGAACATCCACATTGTAGAATGCAATCATCGCTTCGTGTTTATCGGCCAAATTGCGATATTTTTCTTTCCAATCCGATAATTCGATATCACCAACTCTGATGCCGTTTCTTCCAGTTTTGTCCATGTAGGTTGGGCCAATGCCTTTTAAGGTTGAGCCAATTTTAGCCTTTCCTTTCGAAGCTTCACTAGCGGCATCCAGCAATCGATGGGTGGGTAGAATGATATGTGCCTTACGGGAAATCAACAACGATTTTTTATAGTCAATATTTTGTTCGTCGAGTTTGTCCAGTTCTCTGTTGAAGATGACAGGGTCAATAACCACACCGTTGCCCACAAGGTTTATTTTGTCTTCATGAAAAATTCCGGATGGAATGGTATGCAGCACGTGTTTTTTTCCATTAAAAACCAAGGTGTGCCCAGCATTTGGTCCACCTTGAAAGCGTGCAATAATATTGTATTTGGAGGTCAATACATCGACAATTTTTCCTTTGCCTTCATCGCCCCATTGTAGTCCTAGTAGTAAATCTACTGCCATTTTAGAATATTAAGTTGTTGATTTGTTTTTTGTTCCGTAAAAGTAAAGAGAATGGTTCGTAATAGAAATATCGAACACTTCCTCAATCGTTTTTTTAATCGTCTGGATTCTTGGGTCGCAAAACTCAATCACTTCACCTGTATCGGTAAGGATGACATGGTCATGCTGTTTGTCAAAATATGATTTTTCGTAGTGCGCTTGGTTCTGTCCAAATTGATGTTTGCGTACCAAAGCACATTCCAAAAGCAATTCTATCGTATTGTAAAGCGTTGCCCGGCTCACGCGATAGTTTTTGTTTTTCATTTTGATATACAACGATTCAATATCAAAATGTTCTTCACTATCATAGATTTCCTGAAGGATAGCGTAACGTTCCGGAGTTTTTCGGTGACCTTTTTCTTCAAGATATGCGGTAAAGACGTTCTTTACGATTTCCTGATTGGTATGTTCTGTTTTTACACTCATAATAAGAAGTTGCAAATTTACGATTTTTTATACTCTTGTCACCTTTTCAATTCCGTTAATTTTTTTAAGATTGTCCATTAATTTTTTGAGCATCGTACTATTTTTTACCACAACATTTATTTTACCAGAAAAAATGCCATCGTCACTTTCAAAACTAATGCTTTTCATGTTGACATGCATATGTGATGAAATGACGTTTGTGATGTGATTGACCAAACCAAGGTTGTCAATCCCAGATAGTTTGATTTGGGCGGTAAAATCCTGTTGGGAAGAATCAATCCATTTGGCTTGCATGATGCGATAGGCGTAATTGGATTGGAGACTTAACGCATTTGGACAATTCTTTTTATGGACTTTGATGCCTTCATTGATTGTCAGAAATCCAAATACTTCGTCCCCGGGAATTGGATTGCAGCAGGTCGATAATTTATAATCCAATTTTTCTTCCTCTTTGCCAAAAACCAGCATATCATACTTGGCAGTTATCTCATCCTTGTCGATATCTGGAGCAACGGTTGGTTTGCGGATTTTACTTTTGATATAGCTCATAAAGGCATTACTTCTTGAAGAAGCAAAGTCTTTAAGCATAGTGTTATCAATAGTCCCTACACCAACTCGGTAGAATAAATCCAGACTGGTTTTCAATTTAAAATGGACCACCATCTCATTGATGGCTTTTTCATCCAAATTGATTTTGAGCTGTTTCAGTTTGCGTCGCAAGATTTCCTTGCCTTCTTCGGCAACTTCCTTTTTTTCGTCTTTTAAGGATGATTTGATTTTGCTTCTAGCTCTTGCTGTGGTCGCATAATCCAACCAATTGGGATTTGGTCTGGCACTTTCAGATGTTAATATTTCCACTTGGTCACCACTTTGTAATTCATGGCTTAATGGAACCAATTTTCCATTGACCTTGGCGCCCCGAGTTCGCATACCAACTTCGGTATGAACGCTGAAAGCAAAGTCCAAAGGAGTGGCTCCTTTAGGCAATGATTTTAAATCTCCTTTTGGGGAAAAAACGAAAATTTCCTTGGAGTAAAGATTGAGTTTGAATTGTTCCACAAAATCCACAGCGTTGGTTTCGTTGCTTTCCAACGCTTCTTGAAGTTTGTCAATCCAAGTGTCAAGAGCATCCTCGGCACTGCCTTGTTTGTATTTGTAGTGAGCGGCGTATCCTTTTTCGGCAATTTCGTTCATCCGTTCGCTACGAATCTGTACTTCGACCCAACGGCCTTTTGGACCCATGACAGTGATGTGCAACGCTTCGTAACCTGTTGATTTTGGTGATGAAATCCAATCGCGGAGTCGGATGGGGTTGGGAATGAAATGGTCTGTAACGATTGAATATATTTTCCAAGCGAGGAATTTTTCGTTGGCCAAATCGGACTTGTAAATGATTCGAACCGCAAATTTGTCATAAACTTCATCAAACGAAACCCCTTGTTTGAGCATTTTTCGTCTAATGGAATAAATGGATTTTGGACGACCTTTAATTTCGTAATTCAAACCTTCGTTGTTGAGGGAATCGACGATGACTTTTGAAAAGTCCTTGATATATAAATCCTGTTCTTCCTTGCTTTCCTTTATTTTATTGTGAATGTCGTTATAGACATCCGGTTCTGTGTATTTGAGGCCTAAATCTTCAAGTTCTGTCTTGATGTTATAAAGGCCAATTCTGTGTGCCAGTGGTGCATAGATGTATAAAGTTTCGGACGCAATTTTGACCTGTTTGTCAGGGCGCATGCTGTCCATTGTTTGCATGTTGTGCAGACGGTCGGCAATCTTGATGATAATCACCCGGACATCATCATTGAGCGTGAGGAGCATCTTACGGAAGTTTTCTGCTTGTGTAGAGACATCCGTTTCTTTGCTCAAGGAAGAGATTTTGGTGAGACCGTCTACGATTTTGGCAACCGTTTTACCAAACAAACGCTCAATGTCGTTTAAGGTATAGTCAGGACAGTCCTCTACCACATCATGAAGGAGGGCCGCGGCAATACTCGTTGCGTCCAGACCGATTTCTGAAGCCACGATTGTTGCTACGGCAATGGGATGAAATATGTATGCCTCGCCCGATTTTCGGCGTTGGTCCTTATGCGCATCTACGGCGACATCAAAGGCACTTCGTATTAATTTTTTATCGTCGTCGGTAAGGGTTTGGTAACTTACTTTGAGTAATTTTTTATACGCCTTTGCGATGTCTGCATTTTCTTTTTCTAGCTCTACCTCTGTCATAAACTAAATGTAATATAAAGAAAGTAAATGGACAATAATTTTTTGTTGGAAAATTTTTGGAGGAATTGGATAGCGTGTTTTGGGAAATGGATAGCGTGTTTTAGAAAATGGATAGCGTGTTCTAGGAAATGGATAGCGTGTTCCAGGAAATGGATAGCGTGTTTTAGGAAATGGATAGCGTGTTTCAGGAAATGGATAGCGTGTTTTGAGAAATGGATAGCGTGTTTTGGGAAATGGATAGCGTGTTTCAGAAAATGGATAGCGTGTTTTAGGAAATGGATAGCGTGTTTCAGAAAATGGATAGCGTGTTTTGACACTAGAGGAGTGAGTTTTTCCAAAGACAAGGTTTAAAACCCGAAAGGTCTGATTTTCGTAAATTTTGGTATGAATTATCGTTTATATCTTATTTTGTTATTTCCGAGTTTTCTGTTCTCGCAAAAAATAGACCATCTCGTTTCCTTTAGAGATATCAACAGCACTTCTTATTTTCGTTTTAATTATGAGAATGACTATTTTGCTGCTACTGATGAAAACTACACACAGGGTTATAATTTTGAATTGGTACTACCGATTTTTGAAAGAAATCCACTCAATTTTCTGTTGGTGGAGCCAAAGAATAGCAAAATCAAATATGGTTTAGCGATTGAACACATTGGTTTTACACCCAATCATTATGAACGTTCAGAAATTCAAGTGGGTGACCGTCCGTTCGCTGCTGCCATTATGCTCAAGAGTTTTGTGATGTCGACTGATACTATACGGAACTCCAGGTTCAGCAGTGCCTTAAGCGTGGGTCTGATTGGTCCTGGTGCTTTTGGTGAAGAAATGCAGGTGGGCATCCATAAAGCCACAGGGAATAAAAAGCCTCTTGGCTGGCGCCATCAAATAAAAAATGATGTTGTCCTCAATTATCAATTGGGTTATGAGAAGGAACTGGTTTCTTATAACGAAAGGGTCTCGGTAAGAGCTTCTACAAACCTTCAGTTGGGAACCTTGTTTACCAATCTTTCCGCTGGATTCAATATGACACTTGGTTGGTTAGATACACCGTTTTCGAATGCGAGAAAAGGGTTTAGACTGTATTTGTATTCGCAACCAATGGTTAAACTGGTTGGTTATGATGCTACGCTCCAAGGTGGTTTGCTTAACACTGACAGTCCTTATACCATTCCTAATGCTGATATCGAACGTTTTACTGCCCAATTGGATTATGGTTTGATACTTCAGACCCGAACATTGTATTTTGAATTTTCGAGAAGTTTAATCACTAGAGAGATTTCAACTTTGGGTTCTGCTGCTTGGGGCGGGATGAAGGTCGGGTTTACATTTTAGTTGACGACAATAACTTTAATCAATATATAAGTCATCAAGAATGCAAAAATGGGCGCTACTGCCCAGACTGTGAAGAATCGTTTAACCGTTTTGTTCTTAAATGTTTCTTTTGTTCCTTTTTTACTAATGCTCAAGGCGATAAAACCTGCGGCATTCAATTGCACCAAAGAGGTCGGGATTCCTTTTACGACTGAAGCAAAAATCAATAAGCTGGCAACGATAAAGGCAATGATGGTGGCATTCATTGGATTGACTTCAATAATGTCTTTTCCATTGGGTTTGGTCACCTTATGCCCGAATAATGAACTCCCAATGGCAAAACAAGGAGCGACAATCAATACGGATAAAATAATAATTGGGAGAAAATTACTGATGGAGTCGTGGCCAATTTCATTTGCAGTCAATGCGGCAATTGGTGCTGCAGCGTTTGCGACGTTATTGGCACCTATGGAAAAAGCGACATACAGGGATGAAAGAATCAATAATACCTTGAACGCTTTATGATTTGCAAAGGCCACTGAAGTTGTCTTGAAAAATGAACGTTTAAAAAATGGCAAAACATGTTTGGAGAGTACGAGCATGATGATAAAGGCGATGATGGGTAGCACAATCCACATTGGGATGATTTCAAAAAATAGCGTGTGCGTGTTCAAACTTCCCAAAGCACTTGCTGCTCCAGAAATAGATAGCACTGTGGATTGGCTTGTGGACTGTGGTACACCCAACAAGGTGGCAAACAATATGGACAACCCGATACAAAGCAAAATGATAGAAGTGGTCAAAGGCGTAAAAAACGCACTTTCCAAAAGATTGTCACCGAGCGTCAATGAGACTTCCTTTCCTGCGAGTAAGGCTCCGGCCAAGACCATAATTCCAAACAATCCTGGAATAAGGGATTTCTTGAGCACATTTGCCCCATACGCTGCCGAAAATGCCGGTGCAGTACCGCTGGCACCCATGGTGACCGCTAAAAACATGGCGAGCAAGAAGGGAATGGTCAGGATGTTAAAAATGTTTGACATGTTATTATTTTTTAGAAGTATTCAAATCGATGGTTTGATGGATGGTGAGGCGGACGATGTCGCGGTTGTAAAAATCTATACCCGAAGGTCGTTGCTGAAACCAATTGATGTAGCCCAACTCCAATCCGAAGTTTTTAATAGGCATGTATTGAATGCTCACTCCATAACGGTTTTGGTCAAAGGTGTTATCTGTGATGTTTTTCCCTGCGTTGATAAAAATTTCATCAAAGGCTCTTAAGGTGATTGTTTTGCTGGGTTTGTACTGCAGTTCCAGTTTGTATCGAAAGCGGTAATTGCCAAATGTATAGTCTTCTTCTGGGAGCTTGAAATAGCGAAGTTCTGTCCAATAACGATGATTGATGGATATTTTATCGGAGATTTTTTGATTGTAGGACAGTTCGAACTCCGGACGTAGTTCAGGCTGGGTATAGTCAATGGGTTGATTTGGGTCTTGTGGTAATGTCTGCAAGAAATAAGCAAACCCACCGCCAACGCCAAAGCCATTATCAAATTTATATCGCGCCATTGAACGCAGCACAAACTGATGTTGACGCCACGGAAACCAATAGGTGCGTTCCTCAATATCTTGTGTGGCTGACCAATGTTCATTAAACTTCAGGCTTAAGCTGTAACGCACCCAAAATTGGTCTTGATGGTCCACATTTTTTTGTGCAAATGAGAAAAAGGTAGTGAAGAGCACACTACAGATGAAAACAATCCTTTTATTTACTTGGAGTGCTTGCATATCTTATTGAATTTGAAATCAAATATAGATAAACATCCTTATCATACCAAATAAGTATGATATAAAAATAAAACTATTTAAAGCGTGGCCAAATCGGTAATGGATGTATCCAGAATTGGCAGCATTTCTGTTCGCAATTCTGCAAATAATTTTCTTATTTGGCAGGTAATTTCATCGGTACATTCATTGCATTTCTGATAAAAATTTTCGGAAACACAAGGGATGAGGGCAATTGGACCATCCACAATGCGTATAACATCGGCAACGGTGATACGTTCGGGTTCCATCATAAAACTGTAACCACCTTCCGCACCGCGTTCACTTTTCAATAATTTATGTTGACGCAGTTCTCTTAATATTTTTTCAAGAAATTTATAGGGAATCCGTTCCTGTTCTGCAATTATTTTTGCCGAAATAGGGGTAGCCTCTCTATTCTGATGAATAAAAATAAGGGTTTTGATGGCATATTTTGCTCTTTTGGATAGCATGACAATAATTTGAAACGAATGTCGTCTATTTTTTTTAAGGCTCAAAATTTTGTGTTTATATCCTGTCACATTAGACCACATTATTAAATATCAAAATCGTTCATATTTTAATTTTTTACGTTACCGATTTCTTTTTATATGTCTTAATTTAGAGGTTTGAAATTGACACTTGTTAAGGTTATTCAAACAATAATTTCAACCCAATCTATTTAATCCATCATAATCCCTAATTGACCTACATGTCCTTCGAACGCATTCAGGAAAAACTAAAAATTTTGGCGGATGCCGCCAAATACGATGTCTCTTGTTCCTCGAGTGGGAGCAATAGAAAAAATACGACCAAGGGACTTGGCGATGCCACGGGCATGGGCATTTGCCATTCTTATACAGAGGATGGGCGTTGTGTGTCCTTATTGAAAATATTGTTGACCAATCACTGCATTTTTGATTGTGCTTATTGTGTTACCCGAAAAAGCAATGATGTGAAACGGGCTGCCTTCCAAGTGCAGGAAGTGGTGGATTTGACCATCAACTTTTATCGACGTAATTACATAGAAGGTTTGTTCTTGAGTTCAGGCATCTTTAAAAGTGCCGATTATACCATGGAGCGCTTGGTGGCAGTTGCGAAGAAATTGCGACTTGAGGAGAATTTTCATGGTTATATTCATTTGAAATCCATTCCGGGAGCTTCCGATGAATTGATGCGAGAGGCCGGCCTTTATGCCGATAGATTGAGCGTAAATATTGAAATTCCAACAGAATCAGGTTTGAAATTATTGGCACCCGATAAGAAACGGGAAGATTTCCTTAAGCCGATGAACAAGGTCAAACATGAGATTATACAATACCAAGCCGAAAGAAAGATAATCAAAAGCACCCCAAAGTATGCACCTGCTGGGCAAAGTACACAAATGATTATTGGGGCGAGTGGTGAGACGGACCAACAGATTATGTGGACGTCGCAACATCTGTACAAAAAATTCAATTTGAAGCGTGTTTATTATTCGGGTTATATTCCTATCAGTTATGATGACCGTTTGCCGCATATCGGTTCGGCGGTCCCGATGCTGCGTGAAAATCGACTGTACCAAACCGATTGGCTAATGCGATTTTATGGATTTGATGTTCAGGAATTGTTGAATGACCAACACCAACAGCTCGATTTGGACATAGACCCAAAATTGGGTTGGGCGTTGCGGAATTTGCAGCAGTTTCCTGTGGATGTCAATAAAGCAGACAAACAGATGTTGGCACGCATACCTGGCGTTGGAATTAAATCTGTCAATAAAATTGTTCAAGCGCGTCGTTTTAGAAAACTTAATTGGGAGCATTTGAAACGTTTGGGCATCGCCATGAACCGCGCAAAATACTTCATCACCTGCGATTCCAACGAATTTGAACGACGCGATTTGACAGCGATACAGTTGAAATCTATTATTCTGAAACAGTCGTCTTCAAAATACACGGGAATGTTGAGCCCACAATTAAATCTCTTTCAATAATGAAGGAGTCGGTCACCTTATTATACGATGGCACTTTAGAAGGATTTTTGACCTGTGTGTTTCAGGTGTATGAACAGAAATTGATTGATGTTTCTATCAAGGAAACTTCCAAGGCTCACGCGCAATTTTTTGGAACGAATGAAACGATTGTCACAGATTTTAAACAATCCAAACGTGTGTGGAACGGACTTAAAAGTAAGACCTCTTCCACGGGCCGTATTAGAATGTTGTATGCATTTTTGAGCGAGATGGATGGCATGGAAGATGTGCTCTTGCGATACATTCAATATGTATTTAAAAACCCAGAACCTGTGGATAGTGATTTTAGCCATCTCGATGTACTGAAAGTTTCACAAATCGCCAAAAGCGTAGGACGCGAAAAACATCGGATGGAAGCCTTTGTTAGATTTAGGCTTACCAAGGATGGTTTGTATTTTGCAAGTATTGAACCTGATTTTAACGTATTGCCGTTGATTCAAAAGCATTTTAAAAATCGTTATGCTGACCAAAAATGGCTTATTTATGATTTGAAACGCAGTTATGGTATCTATTATGATTTGGAAACGGTAGAGGTTATCCAGATGGAATTGCCCAAGGGTTTTGACCCCACAAAAACCTGCGAAGATTTTTTTTCGGAAGAGGAATTAGAGTTTCAAACCTTGTGGCATGATTATTTTCAAAGTACCAATATCGAATCGCGCAAGAATATGAAGCTTCACGTTCGGCACGTTCCTAAACGATATTGGAAGTATTTAAGTGAGAAAAATTGATTGACGATTGACGATTAACAATTAACAATGAATAATTAACGATTAGGCATGTATTATTCATCATTCATCATCAATTATTTATCATTTAGGTTTTTGACTCTTTGCAACAAGGTTGGATGCGAATAATGCACCCAAACATAAGCAGGATGTGGTGTGAGATTGCTCAAACTGTTTTTTGACAATTTTTTCAATGAGGTGATGAGTGGTTGCGCGGCATAGGTTCCTTTGGCATAATCATCGGCTTGGTATTCAAATTTCCTTGAAAAATGGTTCATGATAAATCCGGTAATTTCTGAAATAGGAGAGTAGAGGAGTCCGAAGGCAATCAACCCGACATGGAAACTTGGGATGTCAACGCCCAATGCATTTGATAATAATGGATTCGAAATAAAGATTGAAAGAATGTATAGCGTTAAACCTGTGAGTAGGATGGAGGCTATCAAATTGAAAATGATGTGCTTCTTTTTATAATGTCCCACCTCATGTGCCAATACCGCGACGATTTCTTCTTCTTCCAAATCATTCACCAAGGTATCATATAAAGTGACACGTTTTTCGCTTCCGAAACCAGAAAAGTAGGCATTGGCTTTGGTGCTTCGTTTGGAACCATCGATGATGAAAATCTTTTCCAAATTGAACCCAACCGATTGAGCATAGTCCGAAATCTTATCACGCAGGCTGCCTTCTTCCAACGACGTTTGTTTGTTGAAAATTGGGACAATCAGTTTGGCATAAAACAGATTCATAAAGATGGTAAAAACCGTTACCAATCCCCAGGCATATAACCAGAAATAATTGCCTGTGGCGTTGTAAAACCAAATGATGAGTGCCAGAATGCCACCACCAACAATCGCCATCATCAACAAACCTTTTAGCTTATCGAGCACAAAGGTTTTTTTGGTGGTTTTGTTGAATCCGAAACGCTCCTCAATAACGAAGGTTTTATAATAGGAGAAGGGAGTTGAGATGATATCGCTTCCCAACATGATGATTCCGAAGAATAGCAAAGCAACGATGATTGAATTATCACTATAACTTCGGGCGATGTTGTCCACAAATTCAAAACCATCAAACATTAAAAACCCTAATGTGAGAACGATTGAAAACGTGGAACTCCATACACCGAATTTGTAATTGGTGGCTTTGTAAGCTTGCGATTTGGCGTATTCGGCTTCATCATAAACATCTTTTAATTCCTCGGGAATTGGGTCGTTGTAATGTTTGGCGTTTAAGGCATCGAGGATTTTATCGACCATAAAGTCGAGGATGATGATGGCGATGATGATATAGAATAGGGTCATATTTAATTAATGATGAATAATTATTGATTAATAATGTGTGATGAATGATTAATGATAAAAATTATTCTTTTGATGATTCTATGATTTTGTAGAGAATTCGGAGGATACTCGATAACTCTTTCTCAAGTTCGTTAAACTCATTAATTGTGATATAACCACTGTCTTTTAATAATCGTAACCAATAATGAGTTTCTCGTGCCTCTTTGTAAGATATTGACATTTTTGCTCTAAATTCTTTTTTGGAAATGCCACCTACAGCTTCTTCAATATTTGCGCCTATTGAAGTTCCTGACTTTAAAATTTGTCTTGAAAGAACATATTCATTTTGAGCAATTAATTTTTTGCCCAACTTGATAATCATCAATGCAAATTTGTAGCTCTTTTCAACAATTAAGTTTTCTTTCATTGTTAATTGTTCATCATTAATTATTAATTGATTTGTCTTTGCGAGCCATCATTCAAAGTTCCGTTGTCGTTTCGCTTCAAAAATGAGAATTCCCGCAGCGACTGACACATTCATACTATCAATTTCGCCTTGCATTGGGATGATGATTTTTTGGGTTGCGTTTTCAAGCCATTCCTCACTTAAACCCGTGGCTTCAGTGCCGACGACAATGGCCGTGGGTTGCGTATAATCTTGAGTATGATATTCCACAGAAGCTTGCAATTCTGCACAAAAGATGTTGATGTTATTTTCCTTTAAAAAGGTAATGATGTTGTTGGTTGTACCTGTCGCAATTTGATTGGTAAACACGCAACCGACACTGCTGCGTATGATGTTTGGATTGTACAAATCGGTTTTAGGATTGGCTATAATGACCGCATCCGCATTGGCGGCGTCGGCCGTTCGCAATAAAGCACCAATGTTTCCAGGTTTTTCAGGTGCTTCAGCCACCAATATCAAAGGATTTTTATGTTTGAAATGAATGTCTGCCAATTCGTGGGATTTGCTTTTGGCAACTGCAAGGATGCCTTCCGTTGTACTGCGATGTGCTAGTTTTTGATAGACATCATGGCTGATTTGAATGAGGTCGAGATGTTTGGCAGCTATAGCTTCGAGTTTTGCTTCTGAAAATAATTCAGGCAAGTATAGTATGGTTTCAATCTCGTAATTCCCTTTAAAGGCTAAATAGATTTCACGTTCACCTTCGATTAAAAAAAGTCCAGATTTTTTGCGGTCTCTGGATTTTTCTTTGAGTTGGAACAATTCCTTGATGTAGGAATTTTGGATGCTTTTAATTTCTTTGTTCACTTATTTAGACTATTTTGTCGGCTCAAATTTACTCATTATGAAGCAACAATTACTTTTATTTATTTTTTTGATTTCTATATTCCATCTACATGCAGAGGAACTCTACCCAAATAATATCTATCCAATAGTTCCCAATAATGATGAGCCTTGCAGTGCAGCGCTAGTCAATCCGAATACTGATAATTCATGTGGTCAAATAGTTTCAGGAACACTAGCTGAAGCAACAAATTCCGGTGTGTCATCGGGATGTACAGGGTCTACAGATGATGATGTATGGTTTAGATTTACAGCTACAAGTACAGTAGAAATTATTTCAATTAGTAATATTGTAGGTTCTAGTACTTATCTATATTTTAGTTTATATACGGGTTCATGTGATAATTTGAGTTTGGTAAAGTGTGCAAATGCGCAAACAAGTACTGTTGGACCATTATCTATAGGAACTGAATATTTTATACAAATATATTCTGTTGAAAATTCGTCTGTAGACAGTACTTTTGATGTATGTGTTAGAGAAGGAAGTACAAGTGCAATTTGTCAAACCTCCATTACAGACCTATCTTGTTCTGCAAATTTTATAAACAACTTTACTTTTAGTAATTCGGTTGATACACCAAGTATAGGAAGTTTCGCCTGTTTGCCTCAAACGCCTAATCCTTCATGGTTTACTCTTACAATCGGTTCCTCGGGTATATTGGAAATGGAAATTAAGCAGACAAGTTTGTTCGGTGGTACATTAGATGCTGATTTTGTTGCTTGGGGACCATTCAATGATATTAACAATGTTTGTGAAATATTGGAAACTGACTGCCCTAGTTGTCCCAATAATACTCAAAATCCAGATTTTTATCCATTTGGTAATATTGTCGATTGCAGCTATGCAGCAGGTTCAACTGAACACCTTACGATAGAAAATGCTGTGGCTGGGGAATTTTATGTCATATTAATTACTAATTATTCTAATCAATATGGCACTACCAAACTGACCCAAACTAATATAAATAGTCCAAATGCTGCAAGCTTATCTTTTGAAATTAATGTAGAATTGGGACCTAATCAGGTAAAATGTTTAAATGAAGAAACGATTTTAAATGCTTTTTCACCATTTGCAGATAGCTATGTATGGTACAAGGATGGGGTTGTTTTGGCGGATGAGTTAAGTTATGAATTAGAGGTGACCGAATCAGGGGTTTATAGTGTCGAAGTTTATCGTGATAGCTGCAACTCACCATACACTGATGAGGTTAATGTGAATTTTGTTGATTGTGAAAATGTAGGACTTATTCATATAAATGCTTTTAATGATATTAATTTAAATTCAATTTTTGATATTGAGGAAAGTCAATTTTCTAATGGTTATTTTACGTACGAATTAAATTCAAGTGGAGAAATAAACTATATTGAATCGTCCACGGGCAGTTTCACTCTTGCAAGCCCTGAAGAAACTGATTCTTACGATTTTGCCTATTATTTCTATGATGAATATGATGACTGTTACAATCTTTCTGTAGCGACCTTTGAAAACATTACTGTTGCCAACGGCTCTGAAATAAACATTGATTTTCCAATAGTTGATGATCAACCTTGTCAAGACATAGCTGTTTATTTAATTGGCAATTCATCACCAAGACCAGATTTTAATCATACTAATTATTTGACTATACAAAATCTTGGTTTATTAACTACATCTGGTTCAGTAGATTTTTTATTGGATGAGAATTTGATGCTAAATTCAGTCAGTACAAGTCCAAATTATACTATAATTACGACGTCAACAGGTTTTACTTTGAATTTTGTTGATTTGGAGCCTGGAAATTTATTAAATGTAATAATTAGTTTAAACTGTCCAAATAGTGTCAATATTGATGAAGTTGTTACAAATATTGCCGAATTGACAACTGTTTCAAATGAGGCTGTATTAGAAAATAATGCCTCAATTTTATCACAAACGGTGATAGGGAGCTATGATCCTAATGACATTATGGAATCTCACGGTCCAAAAGTCGTTTATGATGATTTTGTAGCCTCTGATGAATACCTTTATTATACCATCAGGTTTCAGAATATTGGAACAGCAGAAGCTATCAACGTGAGAATAGAAGATGCNNGTTATGCCATTGGAGATATCATCCCTAACTTTGCTGATATTTATTTTGATTTTAATCCGCCTATTACTACAAATACTTTTACTACGGAATTTGTCGAAACACTTTCTATAGATGAGCAATCCATTTCCTCATTTTCAATATTTCCAAATCCTGCAAACGACGTTGTGAACATCAAGTTGAAAAATGCTTCTAATGGAAGCTTTAAGGTTGAGGTTTTTGATGTTCAGGGAAAACGGATTTTGTCTCAAGAAACAACTGATGCCATCCAAATTGAGCTAAATGTTTCAGAATTTGAAAGTGGGTTGTATTTTATAAAATTAGCAAATCAATCTCGTGAATCCGTTCACAAACTTATTATCAATTGATACCATCACAACGATTATAACGAAAAGGCTTCACTCAATGTGAAGCTTTTTTATGTAATTTTATGAAATGAACTTCGTCAAACAATTCAAACCAAAAACTCTTACCATGAAAAAATTAGGATATGTCTTATTGACATTATTAACATTAACTGCCTGTAAAGATAAAAATGTAGAACCACAAACTCCAATGGAAACCGAAACCGAAAAACCAATGGAGCCTGCAAAACCAACCTTTCCAGAAAGCCTTACTAAAGTATTTGATGCACACGGCGGCTTGGATACTTGGAAAACGATGCGGACATTGGAGTTCAGCATGGAAAAACCGGATGGTTACGAAATCACAACTACCGATTTAAAAGAGCGCTATTCTTTGATAGAAATGCCAAAACATACGATAGGATTTGATGGCGAATCCGTTTGGATGAAAAATGACAAGGGAGCCAAATATGAAGGCAATCCAAAATTCTATTATAATTTGATGTTCTACTTTTATGCGATGCCATTTGTGTTGGCGGATGAAGGCATCAAATATTCAGAAGCCCAGCCGTTGAATTTTGAAGGAAAAACATACCCTGGAATACAGATTTCTTATGAAAGTGGTGTTGGTGAATCACCAGAAGATGAGTATATTTTGTATTATGATGCCGATACTCATAAAATGTCTTGGTTAGGTTATACAGTGACTTATTTTACAAAGGAAAAAGCAAAAGAATGGCATTTTATCAAATATGCTCAATGGCAGGAAACCGATGGTTTATTGCTCCCAGAAACCTTGACTTGGTACAATGTGGAAAATAATGTTCCCACTACCGCAAAAAATGATGTTAAGTTTAGTAATATCAGTTTGACCACCGATAAGATGAACCTTAAAATGTATATGATGCCTGAAGGTGCCGAAGCAATTCAGTAGTTAGAAATTCTGTCTCGTCGAGCGGAGTTGAGATGCGGTTCTCGACTCCGCTCGACGAGACAGGCCTTCAACCTTAAATCTTTTGTCTCTATTCTCTTATCTCTTTTCTAAAAAAAAAACTATTTTTCCGTTTTATACTTCTCATCATAGCGATGCCACAACTCTGTTTGATGTGTCTCCAAACTTACCGAACGACCATCAATAAATACATGTGTCAATTGATTGGTTCGCATATCAAGCGCGTCACCCTCACTGATAAATAATGTAGCACTTTTACCTGTTTCAAGAGTTCCGTAATCTTTGTCAATTCCCAATATTTTGGCAGGATTCAAGGTAATCAGCTCTAAAGCTTTTTCTTTTGTCAATCCATGGGCCACGGTTGTGCCAGCATAAAACGGAAGGTTTCTAGAGTTCATACGTTCCATTTGTCCATCCGCTTGCAACGCCACTAACACACCTTGGTCCACAAGTAATTTAGCTGTTTTATATGGTAAATCATAATCATCATCTTCACTGTCTGGTCTGGAATGCACACGATGCAAAATAACAGGTATATTGTTTTGTTTTAATAAACCAGCCACTTTATAGGCTTCTTCACCACCCACTATGACCATTGATTTTACTTTATTCTCCCTTGAGAAGTTGATGGCATCAGTAATTCCTTTTTCATCATCTACATGGATATATAGTTTTTTGGAACCATCAAACAGCCCTTGAGTGGCTTTATATGGTAAATTGGTTGGCGATTTATCACCTTCAGCATAGGCTTTGGTTTCATTAAAAAATGAGGTGACTTCTGCAACCTGGTCACTATATTTATCGTTCAACTTTAAAGAAGCATCTTCACCTAACCACCAACGACCTCTTGTATAACTGCTTGGCCAATTCATATGGATACCATCATCTTCTTTGACAATGGCATCTTCCCAATTCCAAGCATCAAATTGTACGATAGAGGACGTGCCAGAAATACGCCCACCACGTGGTGTAATCTGACCCAACAACACACCATTGGGTCTCATGGATTCTACAATTTTGGATTCTGTATTATAGGCAATAATGCTGCGGACGTGAGGAATCATGCCTCCAATTTCTGCATCATCCTCGGTAGCCCTTACGGCATCGATTTCTACTAAACCTAAAGTTGAATTAGGAATGATAAATCCAGGATATACATGCTTTCCTTCGGCGTAAATGATCTCTACATCGCTACCTATTTTTATTTTTATCTCATCGGTATTTACAATCGTACTAATTTTGCCATCCGTAAAAAGAATCGTACTATTTTGAATGACCTCACCATTACCAATATGAGCTGTGGCTCCAACAATGGCAACTGTTTTGGATTGTTTTGGTGCCGGGGTTTGTTGTGCATATGTTAAGGATGCACAAAAAAGGGTTAGTAATATGTTCTGTATGTTTTTCATTTCTTTAATTTTTAGCCAGTAATAAGCGAATAGTTGTGTCTTTCTTATTTTTCTTCTATTCCGAATCGCAATGCATCAGTTCTTTTTCTTTTTTCTTGATAGGCTGCGTTTTTAAGCCTTCGTTTTTGGCTTTCAACATGTCGTTGATTAATTCGCTTTTTTCTGCTTTCATTTCATTTTGCATTTGCTCATCGCGTTTTAAATCAAAATAGGTAGCACCTTCAATAATTGTTTTTTCAGCTTTTGCATAGATGGAAAGTGGATGGTCCGTCCAAAGGACGACATCTGCATCTTTACCAACCTTGATGCTTCCAACTCTATCATCGATGTGCAATAATTTAGCAGGATTTAAGGTCACGAACTTCAAAGCTTCTTCTTCACTGACGCCACCATATTTGATGGTTTTAGCAGCTTCTTGATTCAAGCGCCTTGACATTTCGGCGTCATCACTATTGATGGCAACAGTTACTCCAGCATTGTGCATGATAGCCGCGTTGTATGGAATCGCATCGTTTACTTCGTATTTGTATGCCCACCAATCGCTAAAAGTAGAGCCGCCAACACCATGAGCCGCCATTTTATCGGCAAGTTTGTACCCTTCAAGAATGTGGGTGAAGGTATTTACTTCAAAATTGAATTTTTCGGTAACTTTCATCAACATATTGATTTCACTTTGCACATAGGAATGACAGGTAATAAAACGCTCTTTGTTGAGGATTTCAGAAAGAGTTTCCATTTCAATATCCTTGCGATATGGTTTACCGCTTTTTTTCAAATCACTGTAAGCTTTTGCTCTCGTAAAATAATCTATATATACTTGCTCAACGCCCATACGTGTTTGTGGAAAGCGGTTGGTTTCTGTATCACCCCAATTACTTTGTTTTACATTTTCACCCAAAGCAAATTTGATGAATTTCGGAGAATTTTTATAAATCAAGTTTTGAGCAGATTCTCCCCATTTCAGTTTGATGATTGCTGAACGACCACCAATGGGGTTTGCAGAACCATGCAAAATTTGAATGGATGTAACACCGCCAGCAAGATTGCGGTAAATATCGATATCTGTTTCATCCACTACATCTTCAATAGTCACTTCAGCTGATGAATTTTGACCACTTTCATTCACGGCAGAAGTTGCGATATGAGAATGTTCATCAATGACTCCTGCGGTAAGGTGCTTACCGGTAGCGTCGATGACTTTGGCACTGGCAACGGAGAGATTTTGACCTATTTGGGCAATTTTCCCGTTTTTGATTAGAACATCAGTGTTTTCTAAAATTCCATCTTTTTCATTGGTCCAAACTGTGGCATTTTTAAACAATAGGGTTTCTGGTTTAGGAATTTCCTTAAACCCGAATGCTTTGTTTGGATAGGTGAGCGGTGATACTTTTTCTGCCGTACTATCGGCTTTCTTCTCATCCGATTTTTTTTCTTCGGAATCCGTTTGTTTCGATTTCGCAAAAAACGATGTTTCCATTCCATTTGGAAGCATCGCCTTACCGTTGAGGTTTTTATTGTCATCAACATTAGCAACGATTCTGATGAATTCTTGTTTTGTGGAATCTTGAGTTGTAAATGCAACATTGACCCAATCATCCACATAGGAAATTTTAGAGCCCCGTGTTTTTTCGTTGGAAGTTACTTCCGATTTTAATTTGCTCAATTCACCTTTGATATTCATTTCATAAGATTCTCCTGCAAGAGAAAACTCATAAGTTCCTCGGATGTCTTTTTTATTGATGTCCTCAATTACATTTTTGTTGCCTTGTACCCAGTTTTCATATACGGTCGTTTTTTCGTCAAAAATATCTCCGGAGGTAATCAAAAAATTAGCTTGAGTGCCATTCTTCAAAGACCCAATTTTATCAGATTTTCCTAAAATTTGTGCGGGAATTAAGGTTAATGCCTCCAGAGCTTTATCTTTTGATAGTCCGAATTTTATGGCTCTCATCAGATTGCTTTTGAATTCTTTTGGAGATTTTAAATCATGGGTTGTTAGGGCAAAACTGATATTGTTTTCTGCCAAAACTTTTGGGTTTGTGGGTTTTTGATTCCATCCTCTCATATCATGTAATGAAAGGTTTTTAGCCAAAAACGCATTTTCAACATCATAGGCATCTGGAAAATTAATTGGAATAATCATCGATGCATTCATTGCCTTGACTTCATCAATGCGCTCAAACTCATCACCTCCACCCAAAATGACATATTGAATGTTGAATAAGTCTCCAACCTTGTCGGCTCTTATATCATTCTGTCTGCTACCAGCTTCAAAAATCTGAACCAAACTTTTGTTGCTGTTCAAAGCTTCTAGCGATAAATCTTTCGTTTTGACGTTGCCTTTGGCATACCAATCAGCGTCGTAATACATTTGACGCAGTAAAGCCATCGCTCCCATAATGGAGGTTGGGTACGATTGGCTTGACGTATTACTCTTGCTGAATGAGAAATACTGTCCAGATTTTGCATCCAAAACCCTTGTGTCGTTCCCTCCATCATTATTTAAGGCAATCAAGGTGCCAGTGCCTCTTACAATACCATCTTGGATGTGGGTGTTGACTACTCCAAAACCTGCTTTGATGAGTTCATCTGCTTTTTTTGAATCGTAATTGAATTTTTCAATGGCATTGTTTTCTGGCATTACGTGGTCGTTCCAATAATAGCCAGTTCGGGATGGGTCGTATTGGGCACTTCTGCCACCTCCTTGACGTTTTGGCTTTTCAATACCAAAATCAGAATATATATCAATAAAAGAAGGGTAAATACTCTTGCCAGAAACATCTACTATGGTAGTGTTTTTTGGAATTGTTATCGATGCTCCTGTGGCTACAACCTTTCCATCTTTAATCAACAATGTGCCTTTCTCAATGACTTGAGTGGGCGATACATAAATTTTGGCGTTTGTAAAGGCTGTGTAATTGGTGTTTTTTGAAATTACACCATCGTTTTTTGGAAAATAATCTTGTGCGAAAAGTGTTAGACTACACAAAAATGTGAGAATTGTAAAATAGTGTTTAATCATTATGGTTGATGAGTTAAAAATTTTGAGTTCTAAAGATAAAAATTAAGTTAAGAGTTAGAGGGATAATTACTGTTTTTAACTTTTAAAGAGGATTCGAGTCATAGTAATTGACCAAAAGCGCTACAACATAGCTGTAACTATCAATACCACCAGCTTGATTATTTGCCTTTAAAAAACCACTATAGGTGTTTTTAAAAAATACTTCCGAAGGGTTTTGATAAGATTCCCAAAATAGTCTGGTTTCTTCATAATTCTTTAATATTCCAATATGAATAGTTTGAAACAATTGTTTGTGCATTTCAGGGTCTCGGACGAATAAATCACTCAAGCAATGAGCTAGCGCAAATGTGTAGCCTGAATATTGAAAATAGATATCCTTATGATGCATCGCAGCCATGGAGCCAATAAAATTGGCTTCGTTTTCGGCAGCATAGCCCAACTGATGTGCCATTTCGTGACTGCAGGTTGTGGGGTACTTATATTCGGGAATCAATCCATCGATTTGTGCTTCGTTGGTAAACGGATTCAAATAACCACTAAACCCCATATAGGTGAGAGGCAAACTGTATATGGAACGCTTCAAGCTTGTTGGATGAAACGTCAGATTTGGAAATTCTTTGGACAATTCATCATAACCTTTAGGCGCCATGGCAATCAATTCGCGTTTAGAATATGGCATTTCGACCTTTGCCGAGTCATTGGAAGTAATTTGATGATGGATCTCATTGGATTTTAAAATCAATTGTTTTGTAATTCTCACCAATTGCTCTGTGGTGTAATCTTTTTCAATATTTAAGGAGCGGTGCAAAGGCAATCGATAATAGTTGAAAGCCCACAACACATGAAATGCGAAATATCCAATCGAAATCGCAGCAAGCACATCTAAAATCCAGTTTTTGGTATCCTTCACAATCCGTTTTCTGTTGACAATTAACCATCTGATAATATAAATTCCTGCCAGTGTGTAAAGTAAATCGCCTACTGAAAAAGGCAGCCATCCAAACACATAACGCATCAATTTTGAAATGAACTGATACAATCCGTAGGTGTAAAATCTTTCAACAAATTCAGGAAATCTGGACAGTACTTTTATCAACACTATTTGTAGAATCAATAATAGTGCAATAACTAATTTAAGGTGTTTTCGCATGAATCAAAAATAGAAAATAGTTTTATATAACTTATATGAATATGTACCTTTGTGAAACTTAAAATTAATCATATGAATTCAGAAATAAGAGCACTGGAACCAAAAAACCTTTGGAATAAATTCGCAGATTTGAATGCAGTGCCAAGACCTTCAAAAAAAGAAGAACGTGTCATTGCGTTTATGAAGGATTTTGGAAAAAAATTAGGTTTAGAAACCATTGAAGATAAAGTAGGAAATGTCATCATCAAAAAACCAGCCACGAAAGGCATGGAAGACCGGAAGCCGATTGTGATGCAATCGCATCTTGATATGGTGCACCAAAAAAATAACGATACTACCTTTGATTTTGACAAACAAGGCATCAAAATGTATGTGGATGGCGACTGGGTTAGGGCAAAAGGCACCACACTTGGTGCGGATAATGGTCTCGGTGTTGCCACGATTATGGCGATTTTGGAGAACACAGATATTGAGCACCCAGCAATTGAAGCATTGTTTACCATAGATGAAGAAACGGGGATGACCGGTGCGATGGGATTGGAAGGAGGCTTGCTAAATGGAGAGATTCTCTTGAATTTGGACACTGAAGAAGATGATGAAATAGGTGTGGGTTGCGCAGGAGGAATTGATGTAACTGCTACCAGAAGCTACGAGCAAGAGGAAACCCCAGAATTCAAAATCGGCTATAAAATTACGGTTAAAGGATTGCAAGGAGGCCATTCGGGAATGGATATTCACAAAGGTTTGGGGAACGCCAATAAGTTAATGAACCGATTGCTGTTTGACGGCTTTGAAAACTTCGGATTGCGAATCTCGGAAATTGATGGAGGAAGTTTGAGGAACGCCATTCCAAGGGAAAGCAATGCCGTGGTAGCCATTGACGCCATGAATGAAGAAGTTTTTGAATTGGAAATAAAAGAACTTGCGGATGTCATCAAGACCGAGTTAAAAACCATGGAACCTAATTTGACCATTGAGTTTTCAAAAATCGATACGCCAACCCTTATGATGGATTTAGGTGTCCAAGAAGGATTGACACGTGCCATTTATGCCGCTTGTAATGGTGTGTATAGAATGAGTGCTGATATTCCTGATTTGGTGGAAACTTCAAATAACATTGCAAGAGTTTTGGTAAAGGATGGAAAAATTACCGTTCAGTGTTTGACACGTTCTTCTGTGGAAAGTTCAAAATTGGACTTGGCGAATGCTTTGAGAGCCACCTTTGAACTTACAGGCTGTGAAGTGGAATTTGGTGGCGATTATCCTGGTTGGGCTCCAAATATGGATTCTGCCATTCTAAAGGTAATGTCTAAACTATATAAAGATATGAATGGGAAAGAAGCGCACGTGGCTGCGTGTCATGCAGGTTTGGAGTGTGGTATTCTGGGACAGAATTATCCAAACATGGATATGATTAGTTTTGGCCCAAATATCAAAGGAGCGCATTCTCCCGATGAACGCGCACAGATTTCTTCCGTACAGAAATATTGGAAGTTCGTTTTGAAGATTCTCAAAAACATTCCGAAGAAGTAAATAAAAAAAGCCTTTCAAATTTGAAA
>DINI01000029.1 GCA_002426755.1 Flavobacteriaceae bacterium UBA5544 | reverse complement strand
ACTACCTACAACAATGTATAACCGCAATTACGGCGGATTCGACTACGTCCGAATCCACTCGGAATTGCTAATGTCAGTGCTTAACCGAAAAACATTAACTTTAATCCCGTAACTGACGGTTATACGAGACCGTTATATGTTATAAAGTACAGAATTAAAAGTTTCAATAAAAAATAAAAAGCTAACACTTCTAGTTCCTGGATAACCAGAATACACCTTAATTTCCATAAAAGAAACTAAATTTTCAATTAAAGGATTATCAGGGTATAAAGCTGAATTTCAGGAGACAGATGACAAGTTAAATTTAGTCTTACATCAACCCAATGGAATATTTACTGCTATAAAAAAAGAATAATGATTTTTAAAAAGCACCTGTTTTTATTAATGCTAATGGCTATTGTTTCATGTAATTCCAACGTAGAAACAACTTATGATATTGTGATAGAAAATGCGAGAGTTATTGATCCAGAAACCAATACAGACGAGATACTGAACGTTGCTATTTCTGGTGATAAAATTGCAGAAATAAGTAAAAACAAATTAAAAGGAAAAAAAATAATAGACGGAACAGGTAAAATTCTATCTCCTGGATTTATAGATTTACACGCTCACGGACAAACCAATAAAGAAAATGAATATCAAGCTTTTGATGGTGTTACAACTGCTTTAGAATTAGAAATTGGCATCGATACTTTAGCACAATATTATCAAGCAAGAAAAGGTAAAGCATTATTGAATTATGGCGCATCTGCTTGCCAATTAGCTTACAGAAACAAAGCAATCGCAAACAGTAATCGAGTTTATGAAAGTATTTTCGAAGAACTGCAAGATTCTGTTGCAGAACAAAAATTACCTGAAAGTAAGTTTAAAGACGTTAGAAATCAATTAAGAACAGCATTAAACAATGGAGCAATAGGTATTGGGATCCCTGTTGGTTATTTGCCCAATGCATCAATAGAAGAAATAGCAGATGTGTATGCTTTTGCAGGCGAAATAAAGGTGCCTGTTTTTTCCCATGTCAGAGAAGGTGGGGCTATTGCTTTTCAGCAAGCTATTTCAGATGCTGTTTTAAACAAAACACAATTACATATTTGTCATCTTACCAGTATGGCAAGAAAAGATGTCGATTTTTGTTTAAGCGAAATAGAAAAAGCCCAAGATTTGGGGTTTCCTATTACTACTGAATTGTATCCTTACACTGCTGGAAATACCGAAATTGGTTCTGCCATTTTTAATGAAGGTTGGCAAGAAAGGTTAGGATGTACCTATGAGGATTTGCAGTGGGTTGAAACCGGTGAGCGTTTAACACCAGAAACTTTTGAAAAGTACAGAAAGCAAGGAGGTTCTGTAATTGTGCACATGATGAAAGAAAGTTGGATAGATAAAGTTATTTCATCTAAAATTTCGATGATTGCTAGTGATGGAGGAGGATATTCGCCAACAGGTCATCCAAGAGGGTCTGGTACTTTTAGCAAAACCATCAGAGAATATGTAAACGAAAAAAAACTAATAAGTATCAACGCTGCCATTAATAAAATGACCTTAATGCCAGCAAAGGTTCTAGAAACCGTAGTTCCTGACATGAAATTAAGAGGTCGAATTCAAAAAGGATGTTATGCCGATTTATTGCTTTTTGATGTAAATAAAGTAAAAGATAATGCTACCTATACTAATGGTTTTGTTAAATCTTCAGGAATGGATTATGTGATTGTAAATGGTACAATTCTTATAAAAAATGGAGAAATGCAAACAAACACTTTTCCCGGAAAAGGCATAAAAAGTGAGGTGAAATCTGCGATATTATAACTTGAAATTTAGCTTTACGAAATAGGTTTTAAAGAAACAATAATCACCTCACCACACTCCTCAATGTATACCAATGCAAAAATTTAGGAAAGAAACGTTTGAGATAAACCCCTAAAACTTCCTTTTTTCCAATGTAAGCCTCAAATTTTTCTTTTTCTATGGCTTTGAGCATACGTTTAGAAAATTGTTCTACCGACAATCCATTTTCAGTAGCAGTATCTTGTGTTTGTTGCTTGCTACCATCGCCTGTAAGTGCATTTTTGGCAACGTCTGTATTCACAAATCCAGGGCATATCATGGTGACTTTGATGTTGTCTTTGTCATGTTCCAAGCGCAGAGCATCAAAAAAGCCATGCAAAGCATGCTTTGCACCACAATATCCAGAACGATAAGGGGAAGAAAATTTGCCCATTAAACTAGATACCGTCACAAAATGTCCAGATTGGGTTTCTACAAAATGAGGTAATAATGCTTTTGATAGGGCAACTGTTCCCAAATAATCGACTTCCATAAGCTTCTTATCAACACTGATATCTGTATCAATGACCAACGAGCGCTGACTAATACCACCATTATTGATAAGGATATCAACCCTTCCAAATAGTTGAATTGCTTTTTGTACAACAGGTTTTAGATATTCATGGTCAGCCAAATCAAAAGGGAGAATAGCAATATTTTCTGGATTGTGGCAGCTATTTTTGACTGTTTCGAGCGTTTCTGCACGTCGTGAGGATAAAATTAATTTACAATTGTATTTAGAAAGTTCTATGGCTAATCCTTTTCCAATGCCACTAGAGGCTCCAGTAATCCAAATTACTTTATTATTAAACTTCATATCTTTTCTATTTGCTGGTAACTGTAGACTGCGATTTTAAACTGTCAACGTTCTCAATCCATTCTTTCCTCAAATCATCACTTACTTTCCCAGAGCCATCATGCCGCCAACCTGGAGGTTTTATAAGATATAAAAATCTGTTTTTTAAGGACTTTTCTTCGGTAAACATATCTTTGAACATATGATACCATTCGATAAATGCAATTTTAATAGGATTGTAGGTGTCAATATTTTTGACCAATCCATAAATGACTTTTTCATCTTTTAATTCTGGTTGAAATGTTCCGAATAGTTTATCCCAAATAATCAAAATTCCTGCATGGTTCCTATCCAAATACAAAGGATTGCTCCCATGATGCACGCGATGATGCGAAGGTGTATTCATAACAGCCTCAAACCATTTTGGCAGTTTGTCAATGGTTTCGGTATGTATCCAAAATTGATACAATAAGCTTATGGACATTTGTAGCAGAATCATTGCAGGATGAAACCCTAATAATGGTAACCACAGCCAAAATACAAATGAATAAAATCCGCCAGACCATGTCTGTCGCAATGCTGTACTCAAATTATAACGTTGTGATGAATGATGAACTACGTGTGAAGCCCAAAACAAACGACATTCATGCGAGATGCGATGAAACCAATAATAGCTAAAATCATCAGCAAAAAATAGCAAAACAAAACTCCACCAAGCTAATGGAATGGTAAACAATCTGAAATTTTCATACACAAATAATAAGGCTAACAACACGACTCCTTTGCTTAAAAAGCCCAATGCGACATTGCCAAGTCCCATCGCAATGGATGAAAAAGCATCTTTTGTTTCGTAGGTTTTAATGTTTTCCTTGATGGTAACATATAATTCCAAAAGCATCGAAATGATAAAAAACGGAATGGCGTAAAGAATGATGTTTGGAAATTCTGGCATTTATATTGGGTTTTGTAATGCATAAATTTACAAAAATATTTACCTATTTTTGAGTTCTCTATGACAGCAACGTATCACAAATACATTTTAAATTTTAAGCAACCAAGTGGAACTTCACGAGGCGTACTTAAATCGAAAGAAACGTGGTTCATCATCATTGACCATAATGGAAAAAGAGGAATTGGTGAATGTGGCTTATTTAGAGGGTTGAGTTGTGATGATCGACCAGATTATGAAGCGACCTTAAAATGGGTTTGCGACCATATTGATTTGGGGCTTGTCGATTTGCTTTCAAAATTAAAAGAATTTCCAAGCATTCAGTTTGGATTGGAAATGGCTTTCAAATCTCTGGAAAACAATCGTCCATTTGAGTTGTTTCCATCAGAATTTACCAATGGAAAGGATTCTATTCCTATCAACGGATTGATTTGGATGGGAACTGAAACGTTCATGAAAACGCAGATTAAAGAGAAGATTGAAGCTGGTTTTGAATGTATAAAATTGAAAATTGGAGCGATTGATTTTCAAACAGAATTGAATCTTTTAAAATCCATAAGAAGTGAATTCGCTTCAAAAGATATAGAATTGCGTGTTGATGCTAATGGTGCTTTTTCACCAGCAGATGCATTAGAGAAACTGAAACATTTGTCAGACTGTGAGCTACATTCCATAGAACAGCCCATAAAGCAAGGTCAACTCGAGGCTATGGCAAAACTTTGTGAGCAAACACCTTTGCCAATAGCACTCGATGAAGAGTTAATTGGTGTTTTGGATGTAACAATGAAAGAACGATTGCTACAAATGATACGACCGCAATTTGTCATCATAAAACCAAGTTTGGTTGGAGGTATTAATGGAAGCAGCGAGTGGATTCAACTTGCCAATAAAAATGATATTGGATATTGGATAACTAGTGCTTTGGAGAGTAATGTTGGGTTGAATGCCATAGCACAATGGACTTATACCTTACAAAACACTATGTATCAAGGACTCGGCACAGGAAGTTTATTTACCAATAATTTTGAGTGTCCTTTACAAGTAAAAAATGGTACATTGCAACACAATAAATCGATTAACTGGAATTTTAATTTATAACTATGTATATAGCTCAAGCGTATAAAGTACAACACGATTGGTGGAGGTACATTTTGGGACTCATGATAGCTGTTGTAGGTATTTTTATATTTTCTGTACCACATGCAGTTGGAATTTTCATGAAAGGAGGTTTGGTTGATCAAACTAAAATGAATGACACCAACTATCTTATGTCATTGTTTGAACCTAATCTTAACTTAGCTTTTATATTACTTCCCTTTACAGGTGGATTGATATTTTTGTTTTTGGCTGTCAAGTTTTTACACAACCAAAGTTTTACTTCACTGACAACATCAAGACCAAAAATAGATTGGAAGCGTTTTTGGTTTGTTTTCTTGTTTTGGGGATTTTTGTCTTCAGGATTGGTCATTTTAGACTATTATATGTCTCCTGATGATTATGTGCTCAACTTTAAACTACAGCCATTTTTGATACTCTGTGCCATTGCCATCATCCTTGTGCCAATACAAACCAGTTTTGAAGAATACCTTTTTAGGGGCTATTTAATGCAAGGTATAGGTGTTTTTACGAAAAGCAA
Source organism: Flavobacteriaceae bacterium UBA5544 (assembly GCA_002426755.1). Lineage (GTDB taxonomy): Bacteria > Bacteroidota > Bacteroidia > Flavobacteriales > Flavobacteriaceae > JBPOFM01. Next base: position 107,809 of record DINI01000029.1, on the reverse strand, counting down.
GTGGATTCCATTGCTTGTCACTTCGATTATTTTTGGGTCACTACATATTGCAAATCCAGAGGTAGAAAAACTGGGTTATATCATCATGGTCTATTACATTGGAACAGGTTTGTTTTTAGGTATTATGACCTTAATGGATGAGGGTTTGGAACTGTCCTTAGGTTTTCATGCAGCCAATAATTTGTTTACCGCATTGTTGGTTACTGCCGATTGGACAGCATTTCAAACACATTCTGTTTTAAAAGATACATCAGATCCCAAAGCGGCAGAATTTATGGATATTTTTATGCCAGTATTTGTACTCTTTCCAATATTGTTATTTATTCTTTCAAAAGTTTATAATTGGAGTGATTGGAAAGGAAAGCTGTTTGGAAAAGTTATTGAGCCACCAAAAGAAGATTATAAAATTTTAGATGAAATCGGCAAATTGGATTAATTGCCGATTTCATTGATGTTTACTTTGCCTTGAATAGGATAGAAGCTTTGTTAAAATCGGAAGCTGCATTAATGACACTCCTGAATTCTTCATATCTGTTTAAATCGTATTCATTCGATTTATAAAATTCCTGTATGGTCACTACAAGTTTATTGTTTTCCAATTTGTAACTCGATTCAAACTTGCATATTTTTTCACCAGTAGAATTGGATTTATAGCTTTTGTCAATATTCAAGCTGTTCAACCCTTCTACAGTATAGCCTTCTGGTATTTCTAAAGTTATAGTATAATCATACTGATTTGGATAAGTCATCTCAATAGGGTTGACGCGTTCCTTTTCTTGGTACAGTTCACTTTGTGTCCCTATTACCTTTCCTATTTGAAACAAATAACTGTCACCAGCATCCTCAATTATCGATTCAGAGCTTATTGTGCTTTTTACAATAAATGGTTTGTTGTATTCCATTTGGTTCATTTCTTCATTTTCTACCTCGTAGGATTCTATGACTTTATCTTCAATACCCGAACCAGTAAGATAGTCTTTAAACTCTTTTGCGCCTTGGTCGTTGGATAAATTTAAAACTGCTCTGTTGGTCACGCCCCAATGTCCAGTATATTCTTGGTATTGTTTTAGTGTCGCACTTTCAAAATCGTCATTGAAAGTGATGTCTGTTGTTCTCAATATAGTACTGTAATTTGGGTCTGATTGCACTATTTTGCTAAAATAATAGCCATAATCTTCATTGATAAAAAGACCATAATTACCTAAAATATTAAATGGAGCTTCGCCAACTCTATATTCAATTCTATCTGGAGACACATATTTTTCTTCATCGGGAAGATAGATTAAAAAATCGCGGAGCATATTTGGGATAAAGAAATCTGGGTCAAATTTATAAGTAAAACGATTGGCCGTAATGACCAACTCATACTTAATACCTAACCCTTTAAAATAGTTGGCATATACTTTTAAGATTCCGAAATCGCTTGCCGATCTGTTTTTTAGGATATAATCAATATCAGAAAGTTCGGCATTATTGTTTTTTACGACTGTAAAATTCGTTTTAACATAATTATCAACTAGCACAATTTTCTCATAGTTTGATAAGTCTTTTTTGTCTTTCATGATCAAATCTAAATCTGCTTGTGCCTTGCTATTTATTTCTTCAGGAATTATCTTTCCACCAACATTATTGACTACATTGGTCCAAAACATGTCTTGAGTTATGTTTTGCCCTTTAGGGAAGCATTGGTACACTACGGTAATTTTATTGGCATCTGGTGTAGCGTACTCTTCTTCAATCATAGCTGGGACATTGTTGATTTCCAGTAGCTTTGATGCTTTTCCGTCAATTGATACACTTTCAAATTTTGAAGTGGTTCTGTAAGCTTTGATTTCAGAATTCAAATCTCCAGTGATGTACAAAAATTGTGCTGTTTTAATTTTGTAATCGCCTTGTAAGGTCTCACTGCCAAAGAGATCTGCATTTTTTTCAACTGTATAGAGAACTTCAATTTCAGAATTTTTTTCAACACCTTCGATGGCAAAAATTTTAAAATCGCCATATTCTTCTACATTATTGACTTCTTTAATATTGTCTTTGTTGAGCAGTGTTATTTTCCCTTTTGAATTGATGGTTCTGGCCTTGATGTCAATGACATTTTTCACATCATACATTGGGATATAGACTCTATTATGTTGTCCTATTCCTTTTTCGTCATTAACTCGTGTAATGGTATGAAACGTTTCATAAGCTAACAAATCTGAAGAAAAAGTAGAGGTTGAGTATTCTACAATGTTCTTTTTTAAGATGCCTATAGAATGTTCATTTTGTTCATCAGTAGTAATACTATGCATTTTTGGCTTTTCGCTCCAATCGTATGATTTATAAAATTGAGAAAAGCAATTGGTGCTTACGAAAAGCAGAAGAATGAGTGTGTTCTTTATCATTGGTTTCGTTCTAGGATAATACTTTTTTTGTAGGCCTTAATGAGGCTTTTTATAAACTCGTTCCAAGATTCAAAGTCTTGTTTTTTTATACTTAAGGTGTTGACGTATATGCTTTTGTTTTGAATAATGGTATTGTCTTTTTTGGTATAGGTAATTGTATAACCATAATCGGGTGAATTGTAAGACAAAGTTTCTGGGATAAAGCTTGCCGAATATCCATCAGGAATATTCAATACGGTCATATAGTTTTTTTGGTAGGCATGGTCTATCTTTTTATCATATTTTTTGTCCTCGACATCAATTTTACTTTTGGAGAGCACTCTATCAATATCTAAATTGATAAACAGTTTGTTCTCTACCTTTTTTACATAATTATCGATGGATAGATCATACGATAACTTTAAAGCTTCCTTTTTGTTATCAAAATTTTCTTTGGCAATATTGGTATAGCTGGTTTTGTTATTTCCAAGCGCCAGTGTAGTGTTTAAAAACTCTTCTTCAGACTTTGTGTCTTTTTTGTAAAGGTAATCGGTTATAAATTCTACTTTCTCATATCCAGTAAGTAAACGTTTTTCTGAAACTTTGAATAGGTCATCTTCAATATCGATAAAGGTTTTAACCTCTGTCACACTTTTATCTGACTTCTGAACTGGAACTTTGATGAGTTTAAACGTGTTGGCATCAATGCCTAAAAGCGCTTCTTTAGTTTGTGTGAAGGCACTTGGCATGCCAAAAGGGACGTAACTATCTGTTCCGTCCAAGAAAATGGTTTCGTTGTCAATAATAGCAGTAATTATCATGTGATTATCGACCATTGGTGTCGGTACTTCCTTGTAACTATATGGTCGGTCCCTAGTTCCGATCCAGGTTCGATAGGCTTCAATACCAACATGATTTAGCATTTCATATAACAAGTTTGCCATGTCTTTACAATCGCCATAACGTTTGTCACAAACACTAGCGGCTCCTCTAGGTATAAAACCGCCTAGACCATCTTCAAAAGCGACATAATTGATATTGTCCTGTACCCAATTAAAAATGGCTTCAGCCTTTTGTCTTTTAGTAGGAAGGTTTTTTGTGATGTCATCAGCAATTTGATAAACTTTCTCCAAATCTTTAGTGTCAATTTGTTTTACCAATGAAGCATACCATTTATATAGGTCATTGACATCATTCAGGACATTGAATCGTTCACCTTTGTATTCGTAGTTTTTTATATAGACAATGATGTGTGGTATAAAATGTAAAGCCGATTCGCTATCTTCTTCTGGTTGGTAGCCTTTAATGTTATTGGCTGTCCAAGTGTATGTTGTGATACCTTTTATGGTTTCTTGTTTAAAATCAACAGAACTGTCTTTCGTATTGAAATCTATATAGCCAATGGAAACATTCTCTGGAAATTCAATTGATAATTGTGCGCTTTTAGTAGGTACAAAAGTTCCGAAACGGAACAAACCCAAAAAATGAGGGTCTTTTATGACCTCTTTATAATTCAAATTGGTAATAGCACCTTTGGTTACCGCTGGGAATGTGAAAATTTTTGATTCCTGGTCGCTATAAAAAATGCCATTGTCAAATTCACGTTTTGTTTCTATATAATCTACTTTAATGTTTCTATTGCTTTCGGGTAGGTACGTGTAAGCCTCAATATCTTCAATAGAAGTAAAACTGTCAAAATGCATAGATTCGTTGGCAAAATATAATTTTTTTGCATTCAAATATTCCGCTTGTTCTGATACGTGTTTGGTTATTTCAAAATTCTGCTTTGACAATCCTATTTTAATATGCTCATGACGTTTTAAATAAATATAATCTTCATTTGAAAAATCCTGTGAGTATCCCAAAAAGGATAGTAGCATAAAAACGACAATAATATTCCGCATATAATTTTCTTTATTTTCAAATATATAGATATTTATTTCTAATAATTAGAAAAGAAACTTTAAAAATATTATAATATTGCATATCTAATATCATACCAAAGATGACGCCTTCTTTTGATAAAATTCATTTAAAATTTAAGCTTAATGGCAATAATTACGATCATAATGAGCTGAAAGAAGTTGCTTATAGCCTTATTAAAGAAGGAGAACCTTATGAGAAAACCACAGGCACTTTTTTATTGGACTGGTTAGACGAAAAAGACTATATAAAAGTAATGACTTCTGGGTCTACAGGCCAACCAAAGACCATAAAGTTAAGTAAACAAGCGATGGTCAATTCGTGCATTGCTACCGGAAATTATCTAAAACTAAAACCTGGATATACAGCTTTACACTGTTTGCCTGCGAATTTTATTGCAGGTAAAATGATGCTCGTAAGAGCGATGATTTTAGGTCTTGAAATGGATCTGGTGGAGCCAACATCACAGCCTATTTTTGACTATGATAAGGTGTATCATTTTACAGCGATGTTACCTATGCAATTGCAATCGACCTTGTCTTATTTGCACAATGTAAAAACAATCATTGTCGGAGGTTCATCGGTATCTAAGCATTTGATCGATTTAACTCAGCCATTAAAGCCAAAAGTGTATGCAACTTATGGTATGACCGAGACAGCTACACATATAGCTCTCAAACCTTTGAACAATCAATTGCAAGAAGCTTATTTTAGAGTCTTGCCAAAGGTATCGATATCTCAAGATGAACGAGGCTGCCTGGTGATTGATGCTCCAAAAGTTTCAAAGGAAAAAATCATAACCAATGATTTGGTCAAATTACACTCTCCAACCGAGTTTGAATGGTTAGGACGTATTGACAATGTCATTAATTCGGGTGGAGTTAAACTCTTTCCAGAACAAATTGAAGAAAAGCTTAAAGGAAAAATCCCAAATCAGTTTTTTATTGCTTCAGAGCCAGATGCTATGCTTGGTGAACAATTGATTTTGGTTTTGGAAAGTGATTCTAATATTTTGGATGCCTCTATTTTTGATGGATTGGATAAGTTTGAAATCCCAAAAAAAATCTATGCTATTTCTAAATTTAAGATGACTTCCACAGGAAAAATCAAACGCGCTGAAAACTTAAAACAGTTAAAATAGAGCATTCACTCATTTAAATGGATACTTCACTCATTGGTGGTTTTATAAAATAGATGTTGGTTATAGTTTTACTGTAAACTAAAATCAATTATTATGAAAGCATTACTACAAATCGCTATTGTGTTGTTCATTTCAATACAATTGCAAGCACAACAAAAAACCATAACGGGAATTGTTACTTCAAAATCCGATGGACTGCCATTACCGGGTTTAAATGTTATAGTGAAAGGCGCTTCCAATGGTGTTCAAACCGATTTTGACGGAAAATATTCAATAAGCGCCATAAAAGGAAATGTCCTTGTATTCAGTTATCTTGGATTCTTGACGAAAGAAATTACTGTTGGTGATTCAAACATCATGAATGTTTCTTTAGAAGAAGATATAGCCAAGCTTGAAGAAGTTGTGGTGGTAGGATATGGTTATTCTAGAGATTATAATAGGGCACCATCTGCATCTCAAATAAAAAAGCAAAAGCAAAAAGCCTATCATCAAAGCATTGCGCAACAACTTCAAGGTCAAGTTGCTGGTGTTTCAGTTAGAGAGGTTAAAACAATCTCTTTAGATAAGCAACCCCTTTATATTGTAGACGGAATGCCGATTCCAATGCAGTACAATCAAGTGGTGTCGCAGCTTGATAAAAATGAAATAGAACATCTCACCGTTTATAAAGATGCAAAAGCGCAAGAACAGTTTGGACCTTCGGCAAAACATGGATGCATTGTTATCTCCACCAAAAAAGGAAACTATCGATTGGAAAATGATGAGTCGTATGCCCAAATCAACGAAAACAAATTTGAGCGCGTCCATCTTTCACCTCTATCTACCTTTTCCATAGACGTGGATAAAGCATCTTATAGTAACATTAGGAGAATGCTTAACAACGGTGAGAACATACCTGTTGATGCTGTTAAAATTGAAGAAATGGTCAATTATTTCAATTATGATTATCCGCAACCGGTTGGAGAGCATCCATTTTCAATCAATACGGAAGTTGCAAAAACTCCTTGGAACAAAGACACCAAAATAGTTAGAATAGGTTTACAAGGAAAATCGTATGAGAATGAAGAACTACCAGCATCCAATCTCACCTTTTTAATTGACGTTTCTGGTTCCATGAGCAATATGAACAAACTTCCTTTGCTGAAATCAGCCTTTAAGCTTTTGGTCAATCAATTAAGGGAAAAAGACAAAGTTTCGATTGTAGTTTACGCGGGAGCCGCAGGTTTGGTGTTGGCGCCAACTTCAGGAGCCCACAAAGAAAAAATCTTAAGCGCTTTGGATAATTTGAATGCAGGAGGCTCTACTGCTGGAGGTGCAGGAATAGAATTGGCATACAAAATTGCACAGGAAAATTTTGTAAAAAGTGGTAACAATCGAGTGATACTCGCAACGGACGGCGATTTTAATGTTGGGGAATCCAGCGATAAGGCAATGGAGAAGCTCATCGAGGAAAAACGAAAAAGTGGTGTGTTTCTGTCTGTTTTAGGCTTCGGATATGGTAATTACAAAGATTCAAAATTGGAAACTTTAGCCGATAAAGGAAATGGGAACCATGCTTATATCGACACGATGCAAGAAGCCCAAAAAGTATTTGGAAAAGAATTTGGAGGCACACTTTATACCATTGCAAAGGATGTAAAAATTCAGGTGGAATTTAACCCTAAAAAAGTTCAGGCATATCGATTGATTGGTTATGAAAACAGATTGCTTGCGGATGAAGATTTTATTGATGATACCAAAGATGCAGGGGAACTTGGAAGCGGACATACCGTAACGGCTCTTTATGAAGTAATTCCCGTTGGTGTGAAAAGTCACTATATAAAAGAGGTTGATGAATTAAAATATACTACCACCGAAGCTTCCAATAACTATTCAGATGAATTGTTTACAGTGAAATTCAGATACAAAAAACCAGATGGAAATAAAAGTATTGAAATGTTACATGTTCAAAAAGATGACATATCGGAGGCGTCTGATGATTTTAAATTTGCTTCGGCAGTGGCATTGTTTGGAATGCAATTGAAACATTCACAATATTATAATAATTCAACGGTCCAAGATGTCATCAGTTTGGCAAATCAAGGAAGGAACACAGATGAAGATGGCTACAGGGCTGAATTCATAAGGTTGGCGGAATCCTATCAAAGTTTATAAACAAAAAAGAGCGACTTCCATGGTCGCTCTTTTTTATTATTTCAGAATCGTTTATGGTTTTCTAATACTAAAAACCATAAATTATTGTTCCTGTTCATAAGGATGGAAAAATCGCATCTGATGACCGGTTTTTTCGAAAATTTCTTTCGCCTTCTGGTGTTGTCCTTCAAAAGTCTCTAAACTAGTGCCTTTGCAGATACCATATGAATAATGATATTTTAAAAGTTCAATGTCTAGCTCGGTCAATCTTTTATTAGGCGAATAGCAATTGGAAAAATAACTCTCACAAGCAAAATCGTCAATGAGAACAAAGTATCCTATTGATTGAAAAAACAGTTCTCGTAATTTATATTGGATAAGCGCGTCTCCAAAGAAAGCGCTTTCATCCAATCGGATTGTTGTTCTGTAAATTTTATTATGTTTCCATGAAGCATAAAATGTAGAATAGGTATAGTTATCCATTCGTGATTCATATTCATAATCACCAAAATAATAAATGATATAATTTGAATCTTCCACATTTTTAACTTCTTTTATATGTAACGAATCTACGGCTTTATCAATCTGATCGGCAAATAGCATAAAATCCTTTTTGGTCTTTTTTGAAACACTTTTAGAAAAAAATATGCGAATATCGTCCTTCCAGTATTTCATTGAAGTTTTTTTGTTTATACTATCATTTTTATGATTGAAGGCTACTTTTTTGTAATAATACAAAAAGGTGGAGTCTTTAAACTCATAAGGCACCATCGTTCCTTGTGGTCTGACATAATCTTTTATTAATACTAATGTGTCATTATCTTTAAATTTAAAATTTAAGGAATCTTTTTTTGTTAGTGGTTCGCCGTAAGTGTTTTTATATGATTTTAACGAAACGTAAGTGTTTGTATTCCAAATAGTATCTGTTTTTTTTTGTGAATAACTAAGCGCGTTTATCAATAAAAAACAGGTAATCAGTAGAGATCTCATCATGTTTAGTTGTTGTTTGCTATTTCTTTAAGCTTTTTAAAAGTTGTGCCATTAATTGCTTGATCATAAATAATTTCATAATGTACTTTGAGAATATCAAGATCTGATTGTGAAACCACTTTGGAATTGACATACTTGCTCGATAGAATGCTTTCCTCTTCAAATTCATTAGAAACGAAAAAACGACCTAAACTCATAAAAAACATTTGCTTTAATTGTTTTAGAAGCAAAGTTTCATCTTTTTCCGATGGATTCACAGTTAATATGCCGCTAAAATATTTGTTATTGTAATCGGACTGTAGTTTAAATGTCGAACCTGTGAGGACGTTATTCCGTCTCGACTCTTCATCAGGAAATTTATAATCGTTGTCATAGCCATTCACGGTCTTTGAAGTTGCTTTAACAAAATAATTGGCATTTTCTAATTTTGTAGTAAAGGAAATTTTTAAATTTTTAATTCCCTTTATCTGGGAATAAAATTCCTCAAATTCCTTGCGCACAGTTTTTGGTAGTTCTTTGTCTAGATACACAATAATAGGTGTTGACCATTGCTGTATGTGGTATATTTTCTTTGAATTTTCGTCTGTAAATTGAAAAACCATATACTCATATTTAAAAAAAAAGTCTTCAGAATATAGAGAATCATTCAAAAATGTCAAATCATAAGTTTTGTACTTTGAAAATAATGTGTCTTTCTCCAAAACAATAATTTTAGATAAATCTGTCGCTATATTTTTGTCAGAAACAAAAGACAATCTAGGTTTCACAATATCTTCAACGTTGTTTTGACACAGAACAAAGTTGGATATACAAACAAATAAATAAAATAGTTTTTTCTTCATAAATTATACCTGCAAAATCCCTAAATTAAACTTTTTCTCAATAGGCGCATGGTCTGCAGCCTCAATGCCCATACTTATCCAAGTGCGTGTATCCAAGGGGGCAATAATGCCATCTGTCCAAATCCTTGCTGCGGCATAGTAAGGTGATACTTGCGCATCATATCTATCTTTTATTTTATTGAAAAGTTCGTCTTCTTTTTCTTTGGTAATGGTTTCACCTTTCTTTTTAAGTGAAGCCGTTTCTATTTGAAGTAAAACCTTTGCGGCGCTATTTCCGCTCATTACAGCCAATTCAGCACTTGGCCAAGCCACAATCAATCGTGGGTCATAGGCTTTGCCGCACATGGCGTAATTTCCAGCGCCATAGCTATTTCCAATCACAACCGTGAATTTTGGAACCACTGAATTACTAACAGCATTCACCATTTTTGCTCCATCTTTGATGATGCCGCCATGTTCGCTTTTGCTGCCTACCATAAAGCCTGTCACATCCTGTAGGAATACTAACGGGATTTTCTTCTGGTTGCAATTGGCAATGAAACGCGTCGCTTTATCGGCTGAATCATTATAAATGACGCCACCAAACTGCATTTCACCTTGCTTTGTTTTTACCAATTGACGCTGGTTGGCAACAATCCCAACGGCCCAACCATCAATTCTCGCATAAGCGGTGATGATGGTTTTTCCATAACCTGCTTTATACTCATCATATTCAGAATTGTCCACCAACCGCTTGATGATTTCGTACATATCATATTGGTCCGTGCGACTTCTTGGAATGATGCCATAAATATCTTCTGGATTTTCTTTAGGTTTCATCGATTTAGCACGATTAAATCCTGCCTTGTCATAATCTCCAATTTTGTCGATGATGTTTTTGATGGTGTCAAGGGCATCTTTATCATCCTTGGCTTTGTAATCCGTAACGCCCGATATTTCACAATGTGTTGTGGCTCCTCCCAAAGTTTCATTGTCAATCGTTTCGCCTATGGCTGCTTTTACAAGGTAGCTTCCTGCCAAAAAAATACTCCCTGTTTTATCCACAATCAAGGCTTCGTCACTCATAATGGGCAAGTAGGCGCCACCAGCCACACAACTTCCCATTACGGCAGCAATTTGGGTGATTCCCATACTGCTCATAATGGCATTATTTCTAAAAATGCGACCAAAATGTTCTTTGTCTGGAAAAATTTCGTCCTGCATCGGTAAATAGACACCTGCAGAATCCACCAAATATATAATAGGTAAGCGGTTTTCAATGGCAATTTCTTGTGCTCTTAAATTCTTTTTTCCTGTAATTGGAAACCATGCACCAGCCTTTACGGTTGCATCATTGGCTACCACCATACATTGTTTGCCTTTAACATAACCAATTTTTACAACCACACCACCTGAAGGACATCCACCGTGTTCGGCATACATGTCTTCTCCCGCAAAAGCCCCAATTTCAATGACTTTCGCTTTTGGGTCCAATAAATAATTAATACGCTCCCTAGCAGTCATTTTACCTTTTTCGTGATGTTTGTCAATACTTTTTTGGCCACCGCCAAGTTTTACCTTGGCCAGTCTTTGGCGCAAATCGGAGAGAAGTAATTTATTGTGGTCTTCGTTTTTATTGAAGTTAAGGTCCATTGCTATTTGTTTTGTTCGTTGCTAAAATACGAACTTTATAAGTCATACAAAAAGGAGGCGCGTTCAAAGATTAATTATTTGTTAAAATATATTACATGGTATTATTTTCCTTGGAATATAAATTATTTTTGATTATCTTTGATAAGATTTAAAAATTAAAATCAATGAAAAACATATTAGCCTTTGCTGGAAGCAACAGTTCGGATTCAATAAATAAGCAGCTAGCAACTTATGCCTCAAGTCTTGTCAAAGATGCAAAAGTGACAATTTTGGACTTGAATGATTTTGATTTGCCAATTTACAGTAAAGACTTGGAAGCAAAAGAGGGTGTTCCAGAAAACGCTAAAAAATTTCATCAATTTATAAAAGATGCCGATGGACTTGTCATATCCTTGGCAGAAAACAATGGAGCTTATTCGGCTGTATTCAAGAATCTTTTTGATTGGATGTCTCGGTTGGAGCAGAAAACATTTTTGGGCAAACCCATGTTATTGATGGCAACATCTCCTGGAGGTAGAGGAGGAGCTTCGGTATTGGCGATGGCAAAAGATAGGTTTCCAAGACATGATGCCAAAATTGTTGCAGAATTCTCTCTACCATTATTCAATGATAAGTTTGCCGACGGAAAAATTACGGATTCAGACTTTGATAACACATTAAAAGAAGCAGTAGAATTATTTCAAAAAGAATTATAAAATGGAAGTAAAACACAAAGACGACGGAAAAAAAGGACTTTTCTATGTGGAAAAGGATGGAAAACAAGTGGCCGAAATGACCTATGTGCATTCTGCCCCAAACAAAATAATCATTGACCACACGGAGGTTGATGATTCACTGAAGGGTCAAGGTGTTGGTTACGAATTGGTCGCTGCTTCAGTTGATTATTTAAGGAATAATAATTTGAAAGTGATGCCACTATGTCCTTTTGCAGCTGCGGTTTTCAAAAAGAAACATGACGAATATGCTGATGTCTTGTTTTAAGATGTTTAAATCAACTAAAAATTAAAATGGGAGACATTTCAAAAGATATCAATTCAAGATTTCCAGACCATAAAGTGAAGGCACTCATCAATATATTGTACACGGCCAATTGGATTTCTAGTTTTCAAAATGAATATTTTAAACCTTTTGGAATTTCACCACAGCAGTTCAATATTTTAAAAATTTTAAATGGGGCGAAAGAGCCGTTAAAAGTTCAAACGATTAAAGGTAGAATGATTGAGCGCTCACCCAATGCCACACGATTGATGGACAAACTATGTGATAAACAACTCATTGAGCGTATTCCTTGTCCCGATGACAGAAGGGTAGTGCATATCGAAATCACCAAAAATGGCAAAGAACTTTTGAATTCCATTTCTGATAATTTTAATGAGGATTTGGTTAAAAATATTACTCAAGATGAGGCGCAGCTATTGAGTGATTTATTGGATAAAATGCGTTAAAAAAATTTAATTAAATAGTTTCCATGGAAACAAAATAAAGGAGTTTAAAAATGAAAACAATAGTGCACAAAGCAAACAGTAGAGGCTATGCAAATCATGGATGGCTACAAGCAAATCATTCATTTAGTTTTGCAAATTATTTTGATAAACAAAAAGTACAATTTGGAGCTTTGAGAGTTCTTAATGATGATACCATTGCGCCAAAAATGGGATTTGGTACACATCCTCATGATAATATGGAAATTATCACGATTCCATTGAGTGGAAGTTTAAAACATCGCGATTCCATGCACAACGAATGGCAAACCATTGAAGCTGGAGAAGTACAGATTATGTCTGCAGGAACAGGTTTGCAGCATTCCGAAATCAATGGTTCTGACAGTGAACATTTAAGTTTATTCCAAATATGGATTATTCCGAATAAACGCAATGTTGAACCACGATATGGCCAAAAAAGATTTGAAACAAGTGATAGAAAAAATAAACTTCAAACCTTGGTTACGTCTATCGATGACACGCAAGAAGGAAGCTTAAAAATTCATCAAGATGCCATTATTTCCAGGATTGATTTGGATAAAGGCACATCATTTGAATATCAAGTGAAAAGCCAAAATCACGGGGTCTATGTGATGAATGTCTATGGAAACGTTGTTGTCGATAACAATTCATTGGAAACCCGTGACGCCATTGGAATTTCTGGAACTGATAAATTTACAGTCACCTCCAAAGAAGATTCAAGTGTGATGTTCATCGAAGTACCAATGCAATAAAAATCAAAACCTATATTGAAAAAAAAGCATCCCAGACAGGATGCTTTTTTTAGTTAAAAAACACGATATTTGTAGTTCCCTTAAAAATAAAAATTATGGCAATGAATAAAAATACAGTGTTGGCTTGGGCTACCACAATCATGATTATAGTTGGAATTGGTTTAATTGGCCTTGGAGCATTTAGATATGATGATGTTGCAGGATATGGCTTCGGCGCTGTTGGAATTGGTTTTTTCTCTATCGCATGGGTGTTCAATGCACTGAAAGGTCGTGTTTAGTTCCATCTTAAATTGTAAAACAAAAACTCAAAATTAATTATGTCCGACGATAAAAAAGTAATTTTTTCAATGCGAGGTCTCACAAAGACCTTCAAAGGTGCGGATACACCTGTTTTAAAAAATATCCACTTAAGTTTCTTTTATGGTGCAAAAATTGGGATTTTAGGTCTCAATGGTTCCGGAAAGTCCACCTTGTTAAAAATCATCGCAGGAATTGATAAGAACTATCAAGGTGATGTCACATTTCTTCAAGATTACTCCGTTGGGTATTTGGAACAAGAACCACAATTGGATGAGAGCAAAACAGTCATGGAAGTGGTACGTGAAGGTGCTGCAGAAACTGTAGCCATCCTTGATGAATACAACAAAATCAACGATATGTTTGGTTTGGAAGAAGTATATTCGGACCCTGACAAAATGCAAAAGTTGATGGACAGGCAAGCAGCGCTTCAAGATAAAATTGATGCTTCCAATGCTTGGGAGCTCGACACAAAACTCGAAATCGCGATGGATGCCTTGCGTACTCCAGATGGTGATAAGAAAATCTCCGTCCTTTCCGGCGGTGAACGTCGTCGTGTAGCTTTATGCCGATTGCTATTGCAAGAACCTGATGTCTTATTGTTGGATGAGCCAACGAACCACTTGGATGCGGAATCCGTGCATTGGTTGGAGCAACATTTGTCCCAATACAAAGGAACCATTATTGCCGTAACCCACGATAGATACTTCTTGGATAATGTTGCGGGCTGGATTTTGGAATTGGATAGAGGTGAAGGTATTCCATGGAAAGGAAATTATTCCTCGTGGTTAGACCAAAAATCAACACGCTTGGCTCAAGAAAGCAAAACTGCATCTAAACGTCAAAAAACCTTGGAACGAGAGTTGGAATGGGTGCGTCAAGGTGCCAAGGGACGTCAAACTAAACAAAAAGCGCGTTTGAACAACTATGATAAGTTAATGAGCCAAGACCAAAAACAATTGGACGAAAAATTGGAAATCTACATTCCGAATGGACCTCGATTAGGAACCAATGTCATTGAGGCTGTTGGTGTGAGTAAAGGGTATGAGGACAAATTGCTTTATGAAAATCTAAACTTTAATTTGCCACAAGCTGGAATTGTAGGCGTCATTGGACCGAACGGTGCAGGTAAAACCACCATTTTCAGAATGATTATGGGCGAGGAAACTCCAGACAAAGGAGAATTTAAAGTGGGCGATACAGCAAAGTTGGCGTATGTAGACCAAAAACATTCCAACATTGACCCAGAAAAATCAATTTGGCAGAACTTTAGTGATGAACAGGAATTGGTGATGATGGGTGGAAAGCAAGTGAATTCAAGAGCTTATTTGAGCCGATTCAACTTCAGTGGAAGCGAACAGAACAAAAAAGTAAAATTGCTTTCAGGTGGAGAACGGAACCGTTTGCACCTAGCTATGACACTTAAAGAAGAGGGTAATGTATTACTTTTAGATGAGCCTACCAATGATTTAGATGTCAATACGTTAAGGGCTTTAGAAGAAGGTTTAGAAAATTTTGCTGGTTGCGCAGTTGTCATCAGTCACGATAGATGGTTCTTGGATAGAATCTGTACACACATTCTAGCGTTTGAAGGCAATTCTGAAGTGTATTTCTTTGAAGGAAGTTTTAGTGATTATGAAGAAAATAGAAAGAAACGTTTGGGCGATGTAGCTCCAAAACGAATTAAGTATAAAAAATTAGTGAGATAATTAAAAATAAAAAAGCCTGCTTATCGCAGGCTTTTTGTTTTGAAAAGGTTTATTCATTTTCATAAGCCTTCAATTTTTTCTTTAATTTATAAACTTTATAAATATTCATTAGCAACAAAATTAAGAGTGTTATTACAGTAATAGACAAAATAGTTACAACTCTATTGATGTTTTCAGCAGTATTTTGATTTAAAATAAAAGTTAACATTTTAATTTTGTAGTAGATTATTTGTTATCGTATAAATGTCCATCCGTAAAATCCTTATAACTTTCATCAACATCATTTTTGAAAGCGTCGGATTCTAAAAGGCGTTTGTTTTCAGCCTTTAATTTGTACATCTTGATGATGGCAATTACTATAAAGATTAGAAATATTGTAGCGGTAACAATAAGCACAATTGTTAATTGCATTGTACTTACCACAAGGTTTAGGTTAGTGAGATTAAGCATAACTTAATATGTTTTATAATTGATTTGGACTCCAAATATACACTTTTAATCAATTCACTAACTATTTCATATTAAAAAAGTTATGAATAAACGTGCATTTCGTCGAATATTTTATCCGACTAACTACTTCTTGTACCAGTCTAATTGCACTACATCAATATCAGTATTTTCTTTGTTTACAATGGATTTAAATTTATCAACATCGCTCATCCCTTCAGAGCCTCGATAATGATATGGATACACTTTCTTTGGCTTAAAATCCAATACTGCGCTTGCAGCGCTTTCTACTGTCATAGTATAAGGCAAATTCATGCAAACAAATGCCACGTCTATATTTTGGAGCTGTCTCATTTCTGGAATATCTTCTGTATCACCAGAAATATAAATACGCTCGTTGCCTAAAGTCAATATATACCCATTCCCTCGTCCTTTTTCATGAAATTTCAAGGCTTCTTTTCTTAAGTTGTACATTGGAATGGCTTCAATTTTTAGGCTGTCAAATTCCCTGTTTTCGCCGTTATTCATGATCACCAACTCTTTGGTGTTCAGTTCAGGAAGTTTTTCAGCCACGGCTTTTGGAACTATTAAAACTGCATTTGATAAATCCAACTCTTTTAAGGTAGTGGGATCCATGTGGTCGCCATGAATATCAGTTACCAATACATAAGTTGGTCTTTCTTTTCCATTAAATAAGTCTGGTACTCCAACGGGATCTACATAAATCACAATGTCTTTATATGCCAAAATCATAGTTGCATGCTCAATAGGCATAATATTTAACAAATCAGGTTTTGTGGTTTCGTGCATTTCTTCCGCGGTTTCGGACGCTATTTCGACAACTTTTTCTGTTTTTTCCTTGCAGCCCATTATCATTAGGCATATTGTAATCATTATTAACTTATAAGCTTTCATAATTCTAATTTTAAGTTTCCTAAAGATAATGACTATCAGACGGATATTAAAGACCTGTAACATTTTTATAACATACGCTACTTATATTTTAGTCAGTAATAATTTTGAAACTCATATTTTTTAACGAAATTGCTACTCACTAAAAATTAGTTCAACACAATTTAAATACACTACTTAATATGTCTGATGATTTTGATTTATTAGAAACCAACTCTAACCAGAAAAATGCAAAAGTGGATGTCAATTGGGGAAAAGCCATTGATACCATGAAATCCAAGTTGGCACAAGAAGACGACCCAGAAGTTCGCCAAAAAATATTAAACGCAACATTGGACGATGTCGTCGGAATGGCGGAAAAAGATCGTTCGACATTGTTGGATGCCATCAAAGATTTAACCGATTATCAGGACGAAGTCGGGATTCTTTTCGAAAAGTTTTCTTCGTTGAATGCCAATGAGCAAAAAGTCATCGACGATGCCCAAAAAGCCCTTGAGCGTGCCAAAATAGAATTGGAAGACGCGTTAAACAAACCAGATACTTGGTGGAACAACCTTTGGGGACGTAAGAGCAAAATCAAAAAAGAAGAACAGGAATTTGCTGAAGCTGAAAAAGTAAGAGCTGCTGCGGATAACAAAGCAAAAGCTATGTTTCAGCAACGTATAGAAACTGCCGATGTACAAACTTTGTTGAGCGAGTTGTCATTCAAGTCACAAGCAGCTGTAACACGTTTGAAAAATCGTGAAGTTGAAATCAAGGAAGTAGAAGACAAATTGCAAGATGCGATTGTTGAAGCAACTAAAAATCACACAAAAGCTTTAGAGAAAAAGAAAGAAGTAGAAGGCAAGCTTGAAGAAAATTATGCTTTGTTAAAACAAGCACGTCAAGAGTTGGAAGAAATTGTTGATAAACAATCGGCTGATTACGCCCAAGCGGTGGGGAAAGTTACCACCTTGGAGCAAAAAGTTGAAGAATTGGAAGGTTTAAAAAATGCCTACACTACGTTGGCTGCCTCAAAAGATAGTTTCGTGCATAAACACAATTTAACTATTAAGGTATTGACGTCGTTACGTAGTAACCTACAAACGCATCGAGCCAAATTAAAGTCCGACACAGAAGAACGTCTTAAATATTACGACGGTTATGTAGTGGCTTTAAAAGCGCGCACAGACCAAGAATTTGCGGCCATTTTAGAGCATTTAGGAGTCAAAACGGATGAACATATTGGAGAAACTTTAGCTGCGATGCATACTGCAAGCGCGAAAGCACGACAAGAAATGATGGATAATATTCCTGTTCATGAAAAAGTGATGCAAGGGGTTTACAGCAGTTATGCGGAAGCATTGCAAGAAATTCGCAATAAGGATGCTGATATCCAGAAAAATTTTGCGGAGCGTTATGGTATTGACATGAAAGAAATATTTGAAGACTACTATAAAGCAGATGCCAATAAACCATCTGGTGATGATGCTGGCAAACCAGCTGGCACTCCAAAACCCGAAACAGGCAACGACGATTTATTGTCTTAAAAAATCTAGCGCTTCTTCATTGAGGCGCTACTTTTCTCAACCAGTTTTAACGACTCATCTTCATTAATAATGTCTATTGACCACATCGTAACACCTCTAGACTCGGCACATCTCGACTCAAAAGAGCAATATGTCTTTTACCATAAAATGGTTGACTTCGCTTTAAAAGAGTTGATTGTGAGTGTGCAGCATCATCAGATATGTACTCAAAAAGAAGTCATCTTTTTTAAACAGTATTCTGATTTGCTTTTGTATTCTATTGAAGCCATGCGTGTGAAATATATGTATGATGATGAGGATAATATGAAAGTCGATTTAACCGATTCTGGATTTCCCAATTATCTTGAATTTAGATATTTGTTCAACGATTTATCTCTTCGAGATAACTATATAGATAAATTAAAGGATGTCAACGAATTACAGCAAGAGTTTTTGGATCAATTGCTACACAAAAAAGAACCTGTCGGCAAAGAAAAACTGTTTCAAGCAGCATCTGTAGTGTATTATACTTCGGTGGAACAAAAGTTCATTTTTAATCGATTCGTCCAAGGAAAAATTATCGAAGCATCGGAAGGCATGTCGGCACAGTACATGACAAGTTGGAGTTTCTATGATGTATCACACAACCGTCCGTTTATTTGTTTTATGTATTTTGATTATGAAGGTAAAAATATGGATGGCTACAAGGAAACAATTTATGAGGTTTTGAAAAATTCAGCTGATAGAAACATGGCATTGGAAACTATGGCGTATGCCATTGATAGAAAACTGGCTGATGTCAAACCAAAACATATCAAACGCATCGATTTGGGACCATTCCATAATGTATTTGCAAAGGATGAAAACGTTATAACCCATGCTATTTTAGAAAGTATAGGCAAAAAAGAAATCCCATTGGAATCATACGCACTTTCATTGAAGGTGGATGAAGTGTTCTCCGGAAGCGAATTCACAGAAGGTGGTTATTTTTCAAAACAAACGCTTCAAAAATGGAGCCATACGATCCATCAGAATTATGTCTTTGCTCCACATAGAATTATCCAACTTCTATACAGTAAAACTCCAGAAATCATGAACAAATTGGCAAAACCACCTATTCAGATTTCTGAACTTAAAATTAATAAATAACAATCGTCAGTTCATAATTGATAGTTGATAATTGAAACAAATGGAACACAACTCAACATTCCCTATAAAACAATCCGAACTCGATATGCTTCGAGAAGAAGCAACATCGTATTTAAAGAGTGTACAATGGGAGCAAGGCCAAAGAGCCAAAAATAAAGATAAGGACGCCAAAGACGAATCTATATTACTGTATTTGTCGCGTGCCAATAATGGGACAAATTCGGCAGAGATAACTTCCGTTTCTAAAACCATCCTAGAACTAAAAAAACGCTTGTTGCCAGAATCCATTGCGATTCCTGTATTGTTGAATCAAACACTGTATGTTGTTCAGGAAGGTATCACACTTGGTATTTGGGTTAAAGACAGCTATTATGACGCATCTGGATTATCGAGTCTTAATGAGCGAAAATCGACTCTAGATACCAATGGAAAGCGCGAATATGAAAGCAAAATGCATACGTCGACTGCATTTATGCTTTTTGCAACTGCATATAATATTTTGCACAATTTGAAGAGTGTTGCGTCCGATGATTTGAGTGTCATGAAGCAAAAATTTGCAGGAATCCCAGAGGTGTCGTTACTGTCGCCGCTCAAAGGAATTGCCTGCACGTTGTTTTATTATGACAAATATTTGAGCCATCCAGATATTGTTAAGAGTGATAAAGATGTTGTTGACTTTACTGTTGTGTATTTTGAGGCTCTGATTGCAGAAATCCAAATGCGAAAAAGCACGTTGGAATATCAGGAAACAATACTTGATAGAACCTATAAACTTGAAAATTCGGAATTTGCAATTTCCGGTTGGAACAATGTGTTTTCTGGAGCTGCCAAGAGCATTGAATTCAATAAAGTGAGGTTCGAGCAAATTGTTGGAAATAGAGACGCCAAGCACTTTGCGCGTCGATTAACAGAACGCTTATTGAGTTACGATTTTACAGCCAAAAAAAATCCATTTCAGGAACTTGGTGGTTTCATGCCGGTGTTTATGGGTTACGGAATTCCAGGGACAGGGAAAAGTATGTTGATTGCCGCCATTGCCACAAGATTAAAGGAACATTGTGACACATTGGAGATTCCATTTCTTTTTCATCCGATGCCAGATACGTTGATAAGCACATTTCAAGGCGGTTCTGCCGAGAAAATGGTCGAATGGATGAAGCCGTTACAAGATCCTTCCAAATTGATTTTTGCCCCTATTGATGATGCCGAAAACAACTTACAGGAACGAACCGCTCAAGGCGTTTCTGCTGGTGTAAAGGAAGTGATTGGCGTGTTTTTGAGATATACCGAAGGTGCTTATGCTGTTAATTATGGCAATAGTTCGATTGGATTGTTTACCAACCTGCCTGAAATGTTGGATAAAGCCGTTATTTCCCGTGTTCAAGGTCGATTCAAGATTGATGGTGCACGAACGGAACACGACTTTTTGGACCAAGACCATTTGTGGTGGCGGAAATTGGATGATACCATGCCAAATTTTGTCAATATGAGAAACCCAAATGAATATAAATACCTTCAAGACCAAGGCTTGGCTAAAAATATGGGTGAAATCTTAAATAGAGTGGATAAACCTTCCGAAGAACGTGTGCATTCTATTTATGATAAAGTAGAAGAGAAATATAAAACCAATGAGCATCTGTTTTATGCAACGCTTTACAAGAACATGCAAAAAGTGTTTCCATTCTTCTCATCTCGCGATGTACGGAACATTCAATCAGCGATTTCTCTTCGTTTAACAGATTTTGATTTGGATGCCTCGTGGTTTGATAATCCAGAAGTGTATTTTAAACAAAACTATGAAACCAAGTTCCGCATGCTTCAAGAATTGATGAGAGCCAATATGAAAGGCTTGGATTTTTCCGAAATCAGAAGACAGGAAGTGGTGCGATATATCGACAATGTTGCTACGATTGCTGATACTGACTTTAAACGTAAAGTAGACGCGCGTATTGATCAATTGAATGTGGAGACAGAAGCACGGAAAAAGTTTGAAAATGGATAACAACAAACTCAAAAACATCACCAAAAAAATCCTTTCCAAAGCTTGGGCAACCCTCTATGAAATTGACTATGACTATCAGTTTAAGGATGGCTCTTGGAAACGCAGTTCTAGAGAAAGTTATGATAGAGGTAATGGCACAGCAATATTGTTGTACAATCCAAAAAAGGGAACAGTCATACTGACTAGACAATTCCGCATGCCAGCCTATGAGAATGATAAAAATGACGGAATGTCTATTGAAGCTTGTGCTGGTGCCATTGATAAGAATGAATCTCCAGAAAAAACTATCATAAGGGAGACGGAAGAGGAAGTTGGGTATAAAATAAAAAGCGCAAAGAAAGTTTTGCAAGCTTATACCTCGCCTGGTGCTGTCACCGAAAAAATGTTTCTATTCGTAGCTGAATATTCAGATGCGATGAAAATTAATGAAGGTGGTGGTGTGGAAGATGAGAATGAGGAAATTGAAGTACTTGAGTTGCCCTTTGACAAAACTTTAGAGATGATGCAATCTGGAGAAATTCAAGATGCCAAAACCATCATTTTATTGCAATATGCTCAAATAAATAAGTTGCTGGGTTAGATGGAAAAACTAAAAGAAGCCAATTTATATCGTGACGAGCTTATTCCAATTAGTGGAAAATTGGTGGAGCGCTACAATCAATGTTTAATTAAATTAGGTTTTGAACCGACGAAGCTTAATAGTTTTTCAATTGACGGCATTGGTTGGAGTCCTGAAATTGCTGAAGAAAAAAAGATAGTTCATTATCTGAACAATGGTGACGCAAATCCTCATGGTATTATCATTACACCTTTGCAAAAAGGAAAACCTGTTTATAATCCATTTCACACGTTCGATAGAGATATGATGCAAACTGTGTTCAGAATTCACGGTGAAAAAATAAATGATATCACTCGCGATTGTGCCATTTGCTTGGATTTTGACCAATACATCGATGCGTTTTATGACCCATTGGATGTACTGAAATATAAAAATATTACCATTCATTTTCATTTGATTAACAATTTGGATAAAGCTCAAAAACATCAATTGAGTTTGGTCGAAATCTTTAAAAAAGACAATAATTTTATCGACGAAAGCTTGCACGAGCAATTGCTGGCTTCAGCCAAAGCATATGGTGATTTGCGAAATCGGGACTTGAGTTTACATGAACTTCAATTTAAAGCAGATTCATTTTACACCAAAGCTTTTAATGGGGTGTACGTGTTGAGGGATTTTATTTCACCTATTGTTGTGTTTGAAGATGAACAATGGTACAAGGAAGCTATTAAGGATACAATTCATGATGTAATTATCTTCCATATTTCACAACCAGAATTGATGGAAAAACTGCGTGATCATGTCATCATCGAGTATGATTTGGAGGAAGTTGTAAAGACCAAGCGTTATGAGCGGATTAAAAAGTTCATGTTTTCACAGGAATTGAAAAATACGCAACATCCAATAAAAAATATTTTAAACGATACCGTGTTGTTCAAAAGCTATCTCAATAAACTTGATATCAATGCGCGCAAAAAAGTAATGAGTGTTGAGCTATATCTAGAAAAACTGGAAGTCAGCAATCAATATAAAATAGCAGACATTGTAGATATTCATTTGTTCAATGCGTTGCACGAACCACATTCCTCTTTAAACGCCAAACATCAAGATTTAATCTGGAAATTGCTCATTAATATCTCAACCTTGGATGTTTTATTCTTGTATTGGTATGATAAAGAAGAGTTTTATAAAGTTTACGAAACTTGGGACGAATCTTTGAAAGATTGGGTTATTGAAGTGATCCGTAACAATATTTGAGATTTTTAGACTAATTTTATGGAAGCTGGAAGCTGGAAGTCGGAAGTATGAAGTTTTAGTCTGAACACTATAGAAAGGGATTGTCATATGAAATTTAAATTTGAGGATTTGTTGATTTGGCAAAAAGGAATGGATTTGGGTGAAAATATGAATGCATTGGCTTATAAGTTTCCAAAGGAAGAAATTTACAATCTATCTTCCCAAATACGGAGAGCAGCAGATTCTATTGCCTTAAATATTTCAGAAGGTTCAATTTTGCAATCTGATGCTGAATATAGAAAGTTTTTAAGTTATTCTATTCGCTCGGTAGCAGAAGTAGTAACATGTTTGTATAAGGCAAAAAAAAGAAACTACATCGCCGAAGATGATTTTGAAAAATATTATAAAGATTGTTTCGATCTAATGAATATGACCATAGCTTTAAGAAATAAAATAATTTAATTATATAACAGGAACTAACTGCTTAAAGCTTCATGCTTCGAGCTTCAAACTTATTAAATATGACACTTGAACTCATCGTATTTATCGGATCAATTTTATTTGGAATACTATTATATTGGAGAGAATCAACAGGCAATGGATTGTATAGATTCTTTAATAAAATGATGTATTCAAAAGAATTACAAATGTCACCAAACGATCCAACGGGATTTTTGTACCAACAGAAATTTCTGTTACGCTTGGTCTTTATCACTCTGATATTTTTAGTTGGAATTTTAATAGCTCGTTTTTTGATTCCTATTGATATTGCCACAATTTCCGTATTTGCTTCAAGCATTGTTGGAACCTTATTAGGAACGTATGTTGGTGGATTTGTATTAAAGTCTGAAAAGGTAATTGATGCTCAAAGTGATTCTTTGGAGGAAAAATTTGACCACGTCATTGAGCAAGGAAAGGATTTTATCCAAGATATTACCACCAAACAACCTAAAGTTATTCAAGAAGCAGAAAAAGAAATTGAAAAAGATCCAAATCAAAAAAGTGCTCGAGAACGCCTCAAGGATAAGGGATTAATGTGATCAATTGATAATTTACAATTGACAATTAACAATGGATAATTTTGCACTAATCAATTACCACTAATCATCAACAATCAACTAAAGACCATGCTAAAAAATTATTGGAACAGAGGAAGAAAACAAAAGTCAATTACCATTATTGGTGGCATCATTCTTTTGTTGCTCTTGTTTTTTCTTCGCGATGATTATCAACCATTTTTGTTATTTGTGAGAAAATTTATTTTCGTCATTTTATTGAGTGGCATCATACTTTTCTTCGGCCTTCGAAAATTTAGAAGTTCAGCAAGTACCGGCAAACGTCTTGGTATTTTGGGACTGTTAGTAATATTTTTTGGATTGTTATATTTTATTGGGTGGCATTTTAAAATGTATGATTACATGAAGACTTATAATGTTTTCAATAATCTAAATCGTGTTGAAATAAACGAACTGCCATTGACACAAAATGAACGCATTCAGCCACTACAGAATATTTTCTCTATGGCTAATGAATCTGTGGGTGAAACCAAAGATGTGTCTTTGCCTCATTTGGTTCGCGTAGATGGGGAGAATAAATGGACGATGGCCATTCAACCATCAGAAAAATATACACTACAGCAAATCAGTGATAATACTGAAGAAGTATTTGCGGTTTCGAGTACATCGCCTTTTCCTAGATTTTCTAGTGAAAATCGAATTCCTGTGACCTTTTCTATTGGAGAATCTCTAAAATTTAGCCGTAATACATACAATGCAGTGGTGCAGCGTTTCAATGTTTTTCAATTGTTCACGATGGAACCGAGCGATACGTTCTACATGAAAAACGATTCTGGCAAATGGGTAGAAGTCGTCAGCTTAATTAAATGGAAAGGTTTCTTCTTTCCGTATCCTTCCTTTGGGGGCGTGATGGTTATCGATAGTGGTGAACATAATTTCAACGATTACGTTGAACGTGTTTTGATTGGAAAAGGAACTTATATCAGTCCAGAGAACATGAAAAACTATCCGTTTTTGACTAAACAGAATACCCTATCCGAAAAAGTATCTCGATTGGAGGCGGAATCCTTGAAGTTTTTAGGAGGTTTCACAGACCCATTACCTTGGAAAATGGAAACAGCGGTGAAAATTCCTGATTTGCCAGATGACCAGAACCAACAACCTTTTGTAACGGATTTCAATTTTTCAGGAATCAATGCTGGTGCTTATAATGGTTTATATCATTGGTTCGGATTGGAGCCGATAGGTGACGAGCGTACAAGTTTGACTTACAGTGTTTTTATTCCTGCCGATGGAACGGATAAATTATTTTATTATGACCATGCTGCCAAAAAGCAAGGATATGCTGGCGTTTCTGCCATGCCATTAAAAATGATAGAATCTCGTAAAGAATTTGATTGGTCGGTAAATAAGCCAGTTGAGTTTAGACCTTATATCAAAGACATTGCAGGGAGAAAACGGATGTTTTTTCTAGGGACAGTTTCAGCGGTAAAAGATGATTCTGCAAAATTCGATGGTTCGGCAACTCCAGATTTGGCCTTGATTGATAGTGAATATCGCGATGTGGTTTGGATTGATGTCAAACATCCAAGTGAATGGGACAAAACGGTGTATGACCAATTAAATGAAGCATGGCGTGCCAGTGAAGGCATCGGCTATTTTTATGATGAAGACAAAACAAATGATATTGACGTGATGCAAAAAGAAATGGATTCGATTCGTTCTATTCCAAAAGTCAACGAAAATGCTGAAGAAATTGAAAAACTGCAACGGCAAATCGATTCATTGAAATCTTCTGGGAATTGATTTAAAAAAAGAATATAAAAAAGGAAAGCACTTCCAATTGAAGTGCTTTCCCATTTTTAAAACTATCTGAACTTTCATTTTCACTGTTTCAGTTCATCCTTTTGTTTTATGGTTTCATTGACTTGCTTTTCGATTTTTTGTTTATCTCCAACGACAATCAATGTCATATTTTCTGGTTTTATATATTTTTTTGTCATTTCCTTGACTTGTTCTGGAGTAACGGCTAAAATATTTTGGACACGATTCTTAAGGTAGTCATCATCCAAATCATGGACATCCAAGAAGTTCAACTGACCGATAATGCCCCCAGGTGTGGAGTTCTGCAACACAAAAATACCTGATTCATAGTTTTTGATACCGTCCAATTCCTCTTTGGTTGGTGCTTCATTTTGCAATTTGTAGATTTCTTTCTTTATTTCTGCCAATGAGGCACCTGTAAATTCTGTTGTTACATCCGCAGATTCATACCAAACACCAGACTTGTAGTTGGTATCTATATTACTGGAAGGCGAATACGTATAACCTTTATCTTCTCTAATATTGCTGGTAATTCTTGAGCCAAACGAACCACCCAAAAGTGAATTTGTTATGTCCAAAGCAGTATAATCAGGATTGGATGGGTCCACTACAGGTAATCCATAAAAAATGGTCGATTGCGGTGCGCCTGGTCTATCTAGAATCTTTACTTTGCCCTCTGTCATGGCAGTGGCGACGGGATAGGATTCTTCCGGACCTTTTTTCCAATCCTTGAAAGCGTTCCTTACAGCTTTTTCCACATCGGCTTTATTGAATTTCCCAACAACATAAATGGTAGTGCGTTGAGCTCCAACATTGGCGTTATAGAAATTTTTAATATTGTCTATCGTGTAACCATCAATCTGTTCCACTTTAGGATATATTCTACCATACGGATGATTTGGATAAATGGATGCATAAAAATCCTTGGTTGCCTGTGATTGTGGCTGCGATAACGAAATCTCCAAATTACGCTTTCTGTCATTTTTAAGTCTAGTCAGTTCGCTTTCAGGCCATTTTGGATGTAAAAGTACGTCAGACATTAAGGTAATGGCATCATCTGAAAAATTCGATAATACGGAAGTGCTTAAAGTTGTGGTATGTGGCGTAACAAACATGTTCAAGTTGCCGCCCATTCCTGCCATTTTATTGGAAATGTCTTTGGAGGTGAGCGTTTGACTACCTTCTTTCATTAAATCAATCATCAAATCAGACAGCCATACCTCATTTTCTTTTTCATGGATATTTCCCGTTTTGATATTTATATTGATGGTCGCCTTTGGAATCGAACCATACGGAATAAGAACTAAATTAAGTCCGTTGTCCAATTCAATGACTTCCTTTTTTGGCAAGGTGAATCCTTTTGGTGTTCCACCCGCTGGTGGTAATTCTTTTTCTTGTGCGATTAATGTATAATTAAAAGCTAATACAATAAGGAGTGCGATTAGTTTTTTCATTATAATGGGTTTTTGTTGTTAGCTAATAATGGATTAACGGTCAAAATAGTTCTATTTGTTTTTCTCAAATACTCATCAATCGTTTTCTTCAGGATATCTGGCGTGATTTTATCGAATTGGGCTTCAATGTCATTGATGCGTTTTGGGTCATCATCAAACAAAGCAAAACTACAAAGCAAATCGGCTCTTCCCAAACCGAAAGTTCCACCCAAATCATCATATAATTTTGATTTCATTTTGATGATAGCATTATCAATCACTTCTTGCGTAATGGTCCCTTTCAAGTTGTCTATTACTTCATCAACGGCCGCTATCACAGCATCGTTGGATGTTTCATTGTCATAAGTGAAATCAAACATCAATTGCATTGGGCCATTATAGTTGAACATATTCCCAAGATAGTTGATGCCTCCATTGACATTGGACGTGTAACCCTTGTCATTGACCAATTTCTGCGGCAACAGACCATTATCTCCTTGAACTAAAATTTGGTCCAAAAGACCCATGGCGTAATATTCTGGGGTGTTGCGTTCTGGCATATGATAGGCGATGGCAACAGCAGGCTTGTTCGCTAAATTATCATCCTTTACAAATCGTTTTTCTTCCGTTTGTTTAGGCTCTGAAATATCCGGTTTTGCCGGAAGCTCGATGGATGGAATACCTCCGAAATATTTTTCAATCCACTGTTTGGTTTCTTCGATATCAAAATCTCCCACTACTGAAATGGCGGCATTATTTGGAGCGTAATAGGTTTTGAAAAAACTTGCCACATCTTCCAGATTGGCAGCATCCAAATCGGCTAAATCTCCATAGAAATTATGGGCATTGAACCAATTGGTATTGGCATATTGTGGCATATCCAACCAAGGAAATCCACCATAGGGTTGATTCAACACATTGACTTTCACTTCATTTTTTACAACACCCTGTTGGTTGGTTAAATTATCTTGGGTGATGGCGAGACCTTTCATTCGGTCCGCTTCTGCCCACAGCATGGTTTCCAATTTGTGTGCTGGTACGATTTCAAAATAATTGGTAAAATCAAATCGCGTTGAACCATTTAGGACACCGCCATTTTTTTGTACTAGGTTGATGAATTCCATTTTCCCCAAATTATTGGAACCTTGGAACATCATATGTTCAAAAAGATGCGCAAATCCTGTTCTGTTTTTTGGTTCGATTCTAAAACCAATGTTGTAATACACGGCCACAATGGCTGTTGGTGAAGTGTTGTCTGGTGACAAAATCACTTTCAATCCATTGTCTAGTTTGTAATACTCAACAGGGACTTCAAATTTGGTGACGGAATCGTCGTTAAGAGCAAGGTCATTGGGTTGTTGGTCTTTGTCTTTGCATCCTATAAAAAGAATGCATACCAACATGATACATAATTGTTTCATACGGTTTAGGTTGTTAGTTAATAAATGCGATGGTTGTGGCGAATGCACTCAAAAATACAAAATATTAAGAGTCACTGTGTTGTAAAAAAGTTAATTCCATCTTAATATTGCTTCGTTTGTAAGGAGAATTCGGCTCAACGGGAATTTCAACAAACCCATATTTGCGATAAATATAAATGGCATTTTCCAATTTAGTGTTGGAGTAGAGCATGAGCCCTTTGAATTTCTGTTGTTTTGCAAAATCAATGCAATGCTGCATCAATGCTTGACCAATGTTATAACCGCGATGATTTGGAGAGACCGCCATTTTGGTCAATTCAAATACACGCTCATTATTTGTTGGCATCAAAGCCACAGTTCCCACAATGTCATTCTCAAGTTTAGCATAGAAAATATGCCCTCCTTTATCAATAATATAATGTTCAGGTTTGCTTAAGACTTCCGCATCAAAAGGTTCTACATAAAAATGTGTTTGTAGCCATTCGATGTTTAGGTTATAAAAAGCATTTGCATACTTTTTATCAAAGGAAACGATATTAATTTCCATGGGCCCTCATAAAATCGGTAATTAAGTACGTAATGAGTTTTCCAACTCTGACTTCTGTTTCGGGAGTAGGAGCAGCTTCGCATATATGCATATACACTACTTTTTCTTCCTTGCCAAAATGATTGACAAAGGATCTAGCTTTTTTAACACTGTAACCACTCGGTGTCATCGCGCTACTTGGAATATTTTTAATGGCATCGCAATCCACTTCAATTCCGAAAGGCTTATTGGCCACAAATTCTGAAGCACGTTCCAGTTCTGATTTAAAAGTCATTTCGCCTCTAATGGACAATGCTTCAAAAGTGTTGTATTTAATAGCTCGAAATTTATTCAACGTCTTAAAAATATATTCTGACGTATAATTTTCATGCAGTCCAAAGATGAAATAATTTTTCAAAAAACCTTCAGCATAGGCATAACTGAACCCATTTCCACTATGCCTGCCTTCTTCCGGACGAAAATCGGAGTGTGCGTCAAAATTCACAACATTTATGGGTTTCTTTAAAGCCAACGCCGACCCTTTAATGTTGCCATAAGAATTGTTATGACCGCCTCCAATGATGATAGGTGTTTTTCCGGCACGTACTATCTGTTCCACTACATTGGTGACATAAGTATCTATTTTGGCCACTTTTTTTCTGGCTTTGTTGATGTCCTTTTTATTGGTTTGGTCATAAGATTTAACCTTTTCCATCTCTTTTGAAAAATCTAAATGACCTAATATAAGTACCTTATTAGGGTTGGTAAATGAATTACTTTGAATATTTAACAAAATTTTTAGAGTTGCGTCCCAAGCCCTTGCTGTGCCTGTGTTTCCGTAGTTTGCAAATACACCAATATCTTCTTTTATTCCAAAAATTACGTAGTCAACGTCCAAATTTGTTAACAAATCGTATATATTGTTGAAGTCCGTAGCTAACTGTACGTGTTCACCAAATTTGGATTCATTGGTTCGATTTTTTAATAGTGATTTTAAATCGTTCGTATTAAATAGAATAAGTTTATCCATTGAGGAATTTGATTAGCTTTACAGTCATAAAAATACAGTTAATTACCTCCAACTTCAAAAAATTAAATTAAAAAAACCAGTTAAAAACTAAAAAGTAAAACTTATGGAAAATAACAGTAACAGTAAAGGCACAGGTTTAAAAATTGCATTAGGAATTTTATTAGCCTTATTTTTAGGTACAGGATTCTATACTTCAAAACTGTACAATGAGAAAAAAGAAACGGAAGCTACTCTTGTTAAAGAAAAACAACAAGTAATGACCGATTTGAATAACATGGCAAAACAGTATGACATCGTTATTGGAGAAAATGAGTCTGCAAACCAAAGTTTGGTAGAAGCTAGAGATCGTATTCAAGGATTGATGGATTCCCTTAAAGTATCTCAAAACAGTGTAGCCAGCTTATGGAACTACAAAAAGAAATATCTTTCTCTTCAAGAAGAAATGAATGTGTTGTTAACCGAGAATGACAAGTTGAAAATTGAAAATTCTCTATTGGCTACTTCTTTGGACAGTACAAATGTAAAATTAGCTGAAAGAACAATGTTCACAGATTCATTATTGATTCAAAACACAGAAATCTCTAATGTTCTTGAAAACGCTGCTGTTCTTCAAACAGTTGGTTTAAAGGGTTTTGGTGTCATTGAAAGAAGTTCTGGGAAGTTGATTCCAACAGAAAGAGCAAGTAGAAGTGATAAAATCAGAGTATGCTATACTGTTGCTAAAAATTCTTTGGTTGGAGCAGGTGATAAAGAACTGTATGTTCAGGTAACTGATGCCAAAGGAAATATCCTTGGAGCGAATGAACAAGTAAGCGTTGGTAGCGAAACCATCAACTATAGTTTGGTTAGTAAATTTAACTACGAAAACAGAAGTTTGAACATTTGTGAGTTTGTATCTCCTAATGGTGATTTTGCTGAAGGACGTTATACAGTGAATGTCTATAACTCAAAAGAATTGGTTTCAACAACTGAATTCACATTGAAATAAAAACAATCTATAATATATGGAAGAACCCGAAAGTAAACTTTCGGGTTTTTTTATGAAACAACTTGTCCGTTGATAATCACTTTATCAATCAGATTATCACCAAAGGCATAAGGTAGATTGTTGTAACTCGAAATTTCTTTGGTGACAATAAGATTCGCTTTTTTTCCTCTGCAAATACTTCCATATTGATTTGAAATCCCCATAGCATACGCGCCATTGATGGTCGCGGCATTGATGGCTTCTTCAGGAGTCATTTTCATTTTGATGCACGCTGTGCTGACCACAAAGTTCATATTGCCGCTTGGTGTAGAACCAGGATTATAATCGGTCGCAAGAGCTAATGGTAGTCCAGCATCAAGAATTCTTCGAGCGGGAGTATAAGGAATGCTTAAGAAATAGGAACAAGAAGGTAAGGCTACAGGCATTGTATTCGAATTTTTCAATGCATTGATATCGTCATCATTCAATTCTTCCAAATGATCCACAGAAAGCGCGTTATATTTGACTCCCAGAGCCACACCACCAAAAGCATTGAACTGATTGACGTGTATTTTTGGGATCAATCCATGGTCTGTTCCGGCTTTTAAAACACGTTCGGTATCCTCCAAAGAGAAATAGCCTTTTTCACAGAATACATCAATATAATCGGCCAAATGCTGTTTGCTTACTTCGGGTATTAATTCATTGACAACCAAATCAACAAATGCAGCAGAATTGCTTTTAAATTCCTTTGGAATAGCGTGCGCTCCCAAAAGTGTGGCCTTTATTTTTGCGTTTGAAAACTTTTGAAGCCTTTTGATTACACGGAGCATTTTAAGTTCAGCTTCAATAGTTAGTCCATAGCCCGATTTAATTTCAATGGCTCCCGTTCCCAGTTTGATGACATTGTTCAACCGTTTCAGGGATTGATTGTAAAGTTCATCCTCACTAGTATTTTGTAATACTTCGGCTGAATTCAATATGCCCCCACCACGATTGGCAATCTCTTCATAACTCAGTCCGTTGATTCTATCCACGAACTCTTGTGAGCGATCACCAGCATACACAATATGGGAATGAGAATCACACCAAGCCGGCAAAACCATTTTTCCAGAAGCATCAATTGTCTCATCTACTTCATATCCGGGATAATCATCCATACTTCCAAATTCAACAATGGTGTCGTGTTCAATAAGAAGATATGCATTTTTTAATGTCGGAAGGATTTTCATATCATTTCCTTTGACAATTGTAACATTTGTATTTCTTACCTGAAGTAATTCTTTGATATTGATGATAAGTATGGACATAAGCTGAAGTTAGAATCTAAAGTTAATAATTTTATAGAACTACTATTCTTTTATGAACTTGAAGGTTTCATTCGAATTTTTGAATTTGACAAAATATTGCCCGGACATAAGATGCGAAACGTCTAAAGGTTGATTGATTTCCAAAGTTTTATTCAAGACGTTTTTTCCCAATACATCAAAAATAGAAACAGAAAAAGTATCCGTAAACCCTTTAAAATTCAAAATGTTTATAGTTGGATTTGGATATATTGAAATTGTATCCAAAGTGTTGTCTTCTAAAGATAACGTAATAAGCTGATTGTTGAAAACATTGACTCTGTCATTATTGTAAGCTATTGTGGATAGATCTAGATCTCCATCATTATCAAAATCTGAAAAAGTAATGGTATATGCCTGGCTTTGGGTTGCATCAATAACAACTTCAGGTTCAAAACCACCTGCGCCATTGTTTTTATACCAAACAATGTCGTTACCAGCACCAGAGGTTGCGCTTGTTAAAACAAAATCGGCAAAACCATCATTATCTAAATCCTGTAAATCCAAACATGCAGGATTTGCTATGCTCGTAGTAAGGACAGTTTCGACATAAGTTGCAGTTCCTGGACTGGTTTGTGTTCTTTTAAAATAGGAGGGAACCCCTGTCAAATCTGTAACCAAAATATCACGACTGTTATCGCCGTCTATATCTTCGGCCATGACACTAAAAATATAATCTTTAGTGTTTACCGAAACGGGATTGGTGTCAGCAGTAAAAACACCATTCCCATCATTATAAAACACTTCAATTCTACAATCATTGGGTACACCAAAAGCTACGGAATTTGCAATCACACTATCAATATCGCCATCTCCATCAATATCGTCCATAGTGAAAGCGCCTGGACCTGGTATGGTGTTATTAATAATATTTTTAGGGCCAAAAACCCCTGATCCATTATTTGCAAACCAAACAACTTCATTTCCATTGTAGGCGGAAACACATACATCCAAAGTTGCATTATTATCGACTGTCCTAACATATACTTGACTTGGACCATTTAAGGTTGAAGAAATGATTTGTTCAGTTCCAAAATTACCAAGACCATCATTGGCAAACCAAACTAGTTTCCCATCAATGTACGATGTTGAAACAACATCATTAAAACCATCATTATTAATATCAGCAATAGCAACACCTCCAGCGCTATCAAGGGTTGCAATCGGTGGCAATTGAAGGGTAAAAGCGCCCATTCCATCATTCTTTAGCCAATATACCTTATCACCAATTGTCGTACTGACTACCAAATCTGCATATGCATCATTATCAACGAGACCTGAAGTAATATTGTACGGTGCATCCCCACCAGGAAGCGGCAAAGCTATAGATTGCGTTTTGATAAATGTAGTTTGGGCTTGTATTGTAAAACAGAAAAAAGCAACTGCAATTGTGATTATATGTTTTCTCATATGACATGTGGTTTAACAAAAAAAGCAAGCTAATCATAATGACACTTGCTTTTTTTAATAAATTTTATAATTAATTATTGTTTTACAAATCGATAAACTGAATTTACACCTTCAATTTTTAAAACATACACGCCATCATTAAGGTTTGATACGTCCAAGGACTCATTCAAACCAACTGAAGCATTCATTACATTTTTACCTAAAATATCATATACTGAAAGCGTCAAAGCATCTGTAAACCCTTTAAAGTTTAAGGTATTTTTTGTTGGATTTGGATATAAGCTATATGCATGAGAAGAAAACTCTTCTGTGCTCAACGTGTATCTTAAGTTTTCGAACCAATTTAAATCATTTTGATTGTAAGATAAAGACGCAACGTCCAAATCGTTATCATTATCAAAATCAGCTATGGTCATCACAAATGTATTACTTTGTGTAGCATCAATTACTGTTTCTGCACCAAAGACACCTGAACCATTGTTTTTAAACCACACGACATCATTTCCTGCATTGGCAGTTCCACTACTTAAAACGATATCTTTTAGACCATCATCGTCCAAATCTTCAAAAAGAGTGGTTGAAGGATTGCCAACTGTTGTAGTTATTTGATTTTGCGTAAAACCAGAGCCGGTATTTTCATACCAATAAAAGTTACCTGTTCCCGTGGTAGTGCTTAACTCTGTTGCAAGAACATCAAAGTCAGAATCTCCATCAAGGTCTTCAAAAATGGCATTTGCAAAGTAATTTTTACCGGTGGTTACTGGTGTTGGTTCTATGACATAATTTGCTGTTCCACCTGGTACCAGATCATTCTTAAAGATTTGCAATACATCTACATTTCCAGAGCCAACAGCGGTTGATACCAATGCATCTAAATCCCCATCATTATCGATGTCTTTTAAATTTATGGTTCCGGGAGCGGCTAATGTGTTGTCCAATATATTTGCACTTCCAAAAGTTCCTGTTCCATTATTGGCAAACCAAACAACATTGTTGTCATCATAGGATGTTACAGCCACATCAATTGTTGAACCCGCATCAATAGTCCCAACAGCAAGTCCACTGGCACCATTAACCGTGCCTATCAATTGTTCGGCACCAAAATTTCCAGCACCATCATTGGGATACCAAGTCACAGAGTTGCTAGAGTAAGCTGCAACCAACAAATCTAAAAACGTATCATTATTTAAATCTACAAGCATTATACTCCCTACGTAATTAATGGTATTGGTTATATTGGATTGAGCAGTAAATGTTCCATCACCATTATTTTTATACCAGACCAATTGGTTGGTAATAGTAGTTGCCGTTACAATATCGGCATACGCATCACCATCTATGAAGCCAGAGGCGATGGCATACGGATTATTTCCGGTATTCGAATTTATAGTTTGTTTCGGCCCAAAATTAGTTTGAGCTGTCAGAGTAAAAGAAACGGACAATATTAAGATTGCGCTGAGTAGATTTATTTTCATATAAATTGATTTTAGTTTAAGCTAATATATTGATTTATTTTGATTTAACTCTTATTTAAGTCCACCTATCATATCTTCTGGTTTTACCCACTCGTCATACTCCTCTGCAGAAACATATCCTAAATTGATCGCTTCCTCTTTTAAAGTTGTACCATTTTTATGTGCTGTATTCGCTATTTCGGCTGCTTTGTAATAACCTATTTTAGTGTTTAGGGCTGTCACTAACATTAAAGAATTATTCAACAGTTGTTTGATAACTTCGTGGTTTGGTTCGATGCCTTGAGCGCAATGTTCGTCAAAACTCATACAAGCGTCTCCTAAAAGTTGAGCAGATTCCAATACATTTGCCGCCATCATCGGCTTAAATACATTCAATTCGTAATGACCTTGGGTTCCTCCAACAGTCACTGCTACATCATTCCCCATTACTTGTGCACAAACCATAGTTAAAGCTTCACATTGTGTTGGGTTCACTTTTCCTGGCATGATGGAGCTGCCTGGTTCGTTGGCAGGGATGATGATTTCTCCAATACCGCTTCTAGGTCCTGAAGCCATCATACGTATATCATTAGCTATTTTATTCAAGCTTACGGCCAACTGTTTTAAAGCACCGTGTGTTTCCACCAATGCATCGTGTGCGGCTAATGCTTCAAATTTATTTGGTGCTGTGATGAAAGGTAATTCAGTAAATTTTGCAATATATTCTGCCACACGTTTAGAATATCCTTTTGGTGTGTTCAACCCAGTTCCTACAGCGGTACCCCCAAGTGCTAACTCACTTAAATGTGGCAAAGTGTTTTGAAGGGCTTTGATGCCATGGTCTAATTGCGCCACGTAACCCGATATTTCCTGGCCTAATGTGATTGGTGTTGCATCCATTAAGTGGGTACGACCAATTTTAACGACGTTTTTAAACTCGCCGGATTTTTTATGCAGTGTGTTCCGCAATTGAATAACTCCGTGCATCGTGTTTTCCACTACTTTTTTGTAGATGGCAATATGCATGCCAGTCGGGAAAGTGTCGTTGGAGGATTGCGATTTATTGACATCATCATTAGCTTTGATGACAGGTTCGTCGTCACCTATTTTTTTTCCAGCCAATTGCTGTGCACGGTTGGCAATGACTTCATTAACATTCATGTTGCTTTGCGTGCCAGAACCTGTTTGCCAAATCACTAATGGAAACTGGTCATCATGTTTGCCATCAAGGATTTCATCGCAGACTTGAGCTATCAAATCGCGTTTTTCGATAGGAAGTACTCCTAACTCACAATTAGTAAATGCTGCTGCTTTTTTGAGATATGCAAAACCATAGATAATTTCTAGTGGCATAGAAGCATTTGGTCCAATTTTGAAATTATTTCGGGAACGCTCTGTTTGTGCACCCCAAAGTTTATCCGCAGGCACTTGTACTTCGCCCATGGTATCTTTTTCTATTCTGAAATCCATATAAGTTTAGATAATTAATTACATCACAAAGTTAGGGTTTTTGATCAAAATAAAATGACAATTTTCATCATTCATTAGGTATGGTTGCAACATTTGTCGATAGATTTATCTTAAATTAAAATTAAAGTTTAGATTTGTTTTTCATTTTAATCTTGGTCGAGAAAAAATTAGATGGGTAAGATTTTAAATGAAACCAACCAAGACTACAGTGATAACATGAAAAAAACATCAGTATTATGTGTCATTTTTTTATGCATAATGACCAAACTTACGGCGCAGACTTTGTGCCAAGAGCAAACGGAAATGAATAGTTCTATTGGCAATGAAGCTATTGGGCAGTCGGTGTTTATGATGGACTGCAGCGGATATTTTAGCTCACTTGAATTAGACAGAAGGGATTTAGGGGCAGAACTAACAGCGGATCTTATTATATTTAATGGGCAGACCTCTATTGGAGAACCTCGATATACAAAAACCATCACCATACCCGCCACTGTTGGACCTTTTACAATTGACCTGACCGGGGGTAATGGAGATCTTTCTTTTTTTACAAATAACCAATACACCTTCATCATTTATCATCCAGACCTGCTTTTGGGAGCAAATAGCGATGCCGATTCGTATGCCGATGGGCAGATGTTTTTAGATAATGGATTTATCAATACAGATGATTTATGGTTTAGGCTCAATGTCAGCTCCACACTCGCTATTAATACTCCTACGGGTTTAAAACAGGTAAAAATGTATCCAAATCCCGCTCAAGATAGCATACAATTGATAGGTTTAGAGTCGCATCAAAACTATACAATTTACAATGCCCTTGGTGTAAGGATGATGCAAGGTATGGCCATTGATAACCAAACGATAGATGTTCAAAGTTTGTCTAACGGAATCTATTATTTAAGGTTGGAAGATGCACAAACTTTAAGGTTCGTCAAGGGGTATTGACTTGTGGGTTATAATTTCTATTTCGACAATTATTAGAACAGTTGTCCCAAGAATTTACCACCAAAGAATGAAAAAAATCCTTTGATACAATCAGACTCCATGTCCCATAATCAACGGTCCATTCCTCCACAAAACGACCTTTTTATACGTTTAAATGCAAAAAAATCCGATAAAAAGTTGCACGTGTCAAAATATTTTCTATTTTCGTAGAGTCAATTGACACCAAACTTCTCATCTAGAGGAGAGTGTAAGGGCCAAAAGACTACAAAGGTACCTTTTAGAATTTTTCAAATTTTTAACGAGTAAATCCTCGGATGCACAACATTTGTACATCCCTGACGATAACACCTTGTCCCGCAGTTTATATGGCTATGGTTGGGCGCACAAGGTCAGGTCAACGCAAGCCTAAATTCCAAATCTATTAACTGCTTATGAAAACAAAAGCACTTAACGGGACTGACTTCGAGCAGCTGAAGAAAGACCTGTCAGATACTAACGAAGCTGCCGTGCAAGCGCAATCAGAGCAAGTTATTGCCGATGCGCCAATGTCTAACCCTACGGGAGTGGCTAAACGACTAAAAGAACGTGTGACCAAAGCACAGTCTGGAAGTCCAAGTCTTAAGGCTCCAAAAAAACGAAGTGTCAACAACGCAGGTATTTCCGAGAACGTCTATAATGGTGAGTCCATGGTAGATGTCCTCATCACCCTCGAGCCAACGTTCAACCCCATCAATCCAGCACATTCCATTGCAAGTCTTACCGCAAAGAATGTCGCAGGGCGCGAAATGCTAGGGGAGGTTAGAGACACCAAGCTCGTCAAAACCCTCGATGGGAATGCGCGCAGGGTAGAATTTAAAATCCTCAAAAAGAAGTTCACTAGAGTGTTTAACCAACTTATGGCATGCGGCGCTCCAGATGGCACGGTCAACAACGCCAAGATCATCTTGGACCTGATGAGAGCCAAACGTAGAGGCAAGGTAAAAGAAGGCGCAAAAACCCACTCCATCAGCCGTCAGTCATTTAACCAGATGATAGACCACGTGTCGGACTTCTTGGTACTGTTGGCCAACTGCCCAGAGTACGGTTCCAATGTGCCAGAGCTCACCCTCGAAGCATTAGAAACCTACCGCGACGCTTTAAGAGTTGGTAATTCAAAAGCCAGCAAGTCAAAGGCAGAGTGGAATACCTCTATTGTAGAACGAAACGAATTCTTCAATGCCCAAAACACCGGCTATGTAGCAACGTTTCAGGCAACCAAGCGTTCCGTCAAGGCACAGTACGGTGGAGATAGCCCGCAGTACCATCAGGTAGCGCACTTTAAGTTCAACCGCATCTATTCATAGACAGCGCCACCTTAAATGTAAGAACCACAAATTCACACGAGTTTGTGGTTTTTTATTTACCCTTTCTACCGTCATCGCGAGTCCCCCTTTTCATTGTCATTGCGAGGAGCGCAGCGACGAAGCAATCTCATCCTTAAAACCGTCCACAAAAAATCAAAAGATTGCTTCGTCGCATCAGGTAATTCACTACATTCACAATGCCAGAATGCTCCTCGCAATGACCCATTAAATGAAACCAGGCTTTATCTATATTCTCACCAACAAAAAAAACACAACATTATATGTTGGTGTCACTTCCAATATCATTGCCCGAATCCAGCAACACAAAGAAAAGCACAATCCCAAATCATACACTTCAAGATACAACCTCGATAAATTGGTTTATTATGAAGCATTCCAAATGATAGGTCATGCCATAGGGCGAGAAAAGCAAATAAAAGGTGGAAGTAGAGCAGATAAAGAAACACTCATCAACACCCTAAATCCAAATTGGCAAGACCTATACCCACAGGTCATAGAAGAATTCACCCCATAACCGTCATTGCGAGGATTGTGAATTGAACCGTCATTGCAATCATCCTTTTTCACCGTCATTGCGAGGAGGCACGACGCAGCAATCTCATCAATTAAACCGTTCATTAAGGTTGCACCCTCACCGCCAGGATTATGAATTGTACCTTCATTGCAATCATCCTTTTTCACCGTCATTGCGAGGAGGCACGACGAAGCAATCTTTTGATGCCAACCCTCATCGCCAGGATTATGAATTGTACCGTCATTGCAATCATCCTTTTTAACCGTCATTGCGAGGAGGCACNNGAGGCACGACGAAGCAATCTCATGAAAACCACCTAAATCCACCCTTTCACCGAATAATCACCCCATTCATCGGTTTTCACAAACCACCACCCACAACCACTCAAAATATTCACTATGTTTGAGTTACTCTCCCTAGTAATTCACACATTTCGAACAAGATTGAAATGGTGTTAATTGTAAATTTAGATTACCTAACCTTAATTTAATTTTTTAAGATGAAAGCATTAATTTTTCTGGTATTGACATTTACTTCCTCTTTAGGAAACGCCCAAGTAGTCGTTGATTCAACGAATGCAAAAATTTATATCGATAGAGTTCAAGAAATAGAATTAAATAAGAAAGAAATATACTCAAAAGCCAATCGTTGGGTAGCTAAAACTTATAATAATTCAAATTATGTTACAAGAATCAATAATGAAGATAATATATTAACTAAAGGAGCATTTAATGTCGGTGCAGATTTTACAGCTTTTGGTGCAACCATATATTCTGAAAGAAAAGCGGAATACACGCTTGATTTAAAATTCAAAGAAGGAAGATATAAAATTGAAATCACTGATTTAATGTTGAACGGAACGGATGCATCACTAACATTAGCGGTATATTTTATGAGTTTTGAAGAATACAGAGCTTTTACTTTAAAGACGATGGAAGAATATGATGGAATGGGAAAGAAAGCCGCAATAAAACGTATTAATGATGATGAGAAGTTT
The DNA here is from genome assembly GCA_002426755.1 of Flavobacteriaceae bacterium UBA5544. Classification (GTDB taxonomy): domain Bacteria; phylum Bacteroidota; class Bacteroidia; order Flavobacteriales; family Flavobacteriaceae; genus JBPOFM01. The sequence continues at coordinate 67,028 of DINI01000029.1, read as the reverse complement.
AGAAAGGATTATGAATCACAACAAAACTATGGAAGGAAAATTATTCCGCAAATAGTTGAAAAGCTAGAACAAATTGATTTAAGTCTTATGAATTATCTGAAAAAAAAGGATGATAAAGACGAATGGTAAAAGTATTTATGTAAAAATTTAAGGCTGACCGACTCAACTACTCATGGCCGAAACCTTTGAACATACATTAAACATAAATATATCAAAACAAAAATGGACATAATTCAAAACCAGAAAATATAATGAAATCTGATTTTAGAGAATGGATTGTTGCCGAAACGGAATTGACTACAAAATGTAATGATATTATTTTAAGTTTTCTTTTCAAAAAATATAATGGAATCGGATTAATCGACGATTTGTTTTTAAAGGCAAATAAAATATTCTTAACTCTAAACCAGTTTATGGAAAAGCAAAACGTAACTAAATTCGGTTATGTTGAAATTATAAAACGGACCGATAAAAGTTACAAGTTAAAAATTAATGACAATGGGCGTGATTATTTTCTCGAAAATTCTACAAGATATAGAATCAAATCAATTTCGAATCTCAAAAGGTTAAAGATATATATTCTGGCTCGATTTCGAAAATTTTGGACTTCCGATTTTGTCCCCACAGACAAGAGGATTAAGGCAATAATGGAAAGTGGAATTATTAAATTAGTAGGTTTTCTTATTGTCATTTTTACATTAATATTAAAATGGGAGACAATTATTAAACTATTTAATAAACTAACTGACTAAAAAACTTAAGATATGGGACAAAATAAAATTCCAATGACTAAAAAAAAGATTAAATTCCTTGAAACATATAGTGACCTTGACGATAGTTCAACATTAAAGGAAATTTTATTTGCACATACTTTGCAAGTTGAGAAATTAGAAAGAATTAGGTCGAATACCTCAATTCTTGTATGGTGGCTTGTTGCAATTCCTATAATATTATTTATATTAATTATATTTTTTGGCGGTTTTGGGGCATTAATATAAAATGAAAAAAACATTTGCTTAAACCCTCGCTATCACTCGTGTACAACAAGTTCTATAAAAAAAAATAAACTCCCATCCAACAAAAGTTTCCTCCAACCTAACAATTGTAACGTCATGACAAACAATTGTAAACTCTCATCTAACACTTATAAACTGCCATCTAACAATTGTTTTTTCCTGCCAACCATAGGTTTTTTCCTGTCAAATACTTATAAATTGTCACCTAACACTTTTAAACTGTCATCTAATTGATATAAACTGTGGTCTAACAGTTATAAACTAAAGTCCAATAGTTGTAAAGTGTAGTCTAATAGTAGTAAACTGTAGTCTAGGAAAACGCTTCAAACCCCCAGTAAAACCTCAAAAACACCCCAAAAAAGGCATCAAAAAAGTACACGTCCAGCTCCGTGCTTCCAGCTTCAAGGTCTCAATAAATAATTAGTGAATTCGTGGCATTAAAACCCTATACAGGTTCCACCGCATAGCGGTTACGGTAATCAATAGGCGTCATATCGGTAATCTTCTTAAACACATCCCTAAACGCCTTCGTGTCGGAATAGCCCACATCATACATCACCTCGTTCACGGTTTTTCTGCCGTTCTCCAATTGCTTTTTGGCCGCTTCTATCTTAACTCTTTGAATGTACTCCAACACCGTATTAGAAGTAGCCTTTTTAAAACGGCGCTCAAAGGTGCGGCGGGCCACATTACTGTTGTTGCACAAATCTTCGACCGTTATTTTGTCTTGAAAGTTATCCTCAATATAGTTTTGGGCTTCCAAAATGTCCGCATCATCATGTGTTTTTTGCCCCGTAAAGATAATAAATGGCGACTGGCTGCTCTTATCTATATCTACCATAAACCCTTTTGATGCCATAATGGCGACTTCTCGACCTGCATACTTTTCAATCAAATAAATCAGGAGATTGGTAAATGAATAGGCACCGCCACTGGTATAAATACCATTAGCTTCAGTCATAATCTTACCATCCATAAGAATCGCTTTAGGAAACATGCCACGAAACTCATTGGCATAGCCCCAATGGGTAGAGCAGGGTTTACCATCCAGAAGTCCTGCAGCAGCGAGATAAAAAGCGCCCAAACAAAAACTTACAAGCTCTGCACCTTGCTTATAATGTTTGGTAAGCCAAGGAAGGAGTTCGGCATTGTTTCTCAAGTTTTCTTCAAGATCACCATGCACCGCAGGAACAATGATAACATCGGTATGTTTCACATCACTTATGTGTTTTTGAGGTATGATGCTGAAGGGACCATTGTCTTGTGTGGCGATGTTCTCGATACCCACAAGCTGAATGTTAAACAGCGGGCTTTGTCCCATTTGCATATAGTAGCCATTCACCCAATTGAGCATATGGTGGGCGCCTTCGATATTGACCATACTGTAGTGTCCTTTAGGGACATAAATAGATACTTGTTTCATGATGAATGACGATTTATTAGTACAAATTTAAATCATTTGTTTGTCGTAATCAACCCTTTATAATGACGTAAATACACATCAGACATCTCGAATTTGATGATTAACTTTGTCTTATCACATCTAAAAAATACATCTTATGAACCCAAGAAATCCCGTAGGCTGGTTTGAAATCTATGTTAATAACCTGCCAAAAGCCCAAAAATTTTATGAAACCGTATTGAACCTAAAGTTGGAACAGCTTCCAACACCAGATGATATGCAAGGAGATTTTGCCATGATGGCATTCCCTGGTGATCCTTATATAGCGGGAAGCTCTGGTTCCTTGGTCTATATGAAAGGTTTTAAGGCTGGAGCCAACAGTACCATTGTGTATTTTTCAAGCGAAGATTGTTCTATTGAGGAACACAGGGTTGAAAAAGCAGGAGGTAAGGTATTTAAACCTAAAATGTCCATAGGTCAGTATGGGTTTATTTCGCTTTGTACCGATCCCGATGGGAATATGTTTGGGATTCATTCAATGAAATAAATTAAAGACGATATATTATGAAAACACTAAATTTTTCAGTTAAAATTAACGCCTCCAAAGAAAAAGTTTGGGACATTTTGTGGAATGATAATAACTATCCTAAATGGACATCTGTTTTTGCTGAAGGCTCAAAAGCTGTGACCGATTGGCAAGAGGGCAGCTCAATACTTTTTACGGATGGTTCAGATTGTGGCATGTACAGCCGTATTGAAAAGAAAGTGCCCAACAAACAAATGACCTTTAAGCACTTGGGGATGGTCAAGGATGGTGTGGAGCAGCCAGTGGATGATGCCAGCAAATCTTGGTCAGGATCTATTGAGAACTATCTTCTGGAAGAACAAAATGGTATTACTGAAGTGAAAGCCTCTGTAGATGTAACCGAGGAACATTTGGACTATTTTCAAAAGACGTTTCCAAAAGCTTTGGATAAAGTGAAGGAATTATCAGAACACTAATTCACATTAAAACTATAGAAATCATGGCAAAGCAAATATTCGTTAACCTTCCAGTGAAGGATTTAAGCAAATCGATGGAGTTTTTCAAAAAATTGGGATTCACCTTTAATATGCAATTTACTGATGAAAGGGCAGCATGTTTGGTAATAGGAGAGAACATCTTTGCGATGCTCTTGACCGAATCGATGTTCCAAACTTTTACCAAAAAACCTATTTCTGATGCAAAAAAAACCACAGAAGTTTTGATTGCAATAGATGTAGACACTAAAAATGATGTGGATACCATGGTCAAAAAAGCGGTGGATGCAGGAGGTAAGACCTATATGGAAGCCCAAGACCATGGCTGGATGTACCAGCATAGTTTTGAAGATTTGGATGGACATCAATGGGAAATTTTGTATACCGATATGAGTAAACTGCCACAACAATAGTCATCATCAATGGAGGGTTTCAAAATATACCTCTCGTTTAGTTCATTAATTTAAAAATTTAATATCATGTCAAACAACAAAGTAACACTGCATAGGGTGTTCACCTCAACACCAGAAAAAGTCTTCAAGGCGTTTTCAAACGAAGATGCCATAGCATCATGGCTGCCACCATATGGTTTTACCTGCAAAGTCCATCAATTGGATTTTAAAGTAGGGGGTAAGCATAAAATGTCGTTTAGCAATTTCTCTACAGGCAACGGGCATTCCTTTGGAGGCACCTATTTGGATATCAAGAAAAACGAATTGATTAAATACACCGACAAATTCGATGTTACAGAACTTCCGGGAAAAATGACGACCACCGTGACCCTCAAAAAAGTATCTTGTGGTACAGAAATTAATATAGTACAGGAAGGAATTCCTGAAGCCATTCCGGCAGAAATGTGCTATTTGGGCTGGCAGGAATCCTTGGAAAAATTGAAAAAACTGGTTGAACCTGAAATCCCGGATGCCTAAAATATGCTGACTACATCGCATGTTCGAAACTTTACAACAACTTTTATTAATCACTAAACAATAATTTATGAAATCACATAAAATCATTTTTTGGACGGCTACTATTCTAATATTTTTATTTGAAGGTGTCATGCCAGCATTGACCTCCCAGACCGAAATGGCGAAGGAAGGTATCAGACACCTGGGTTACCCAGATTACTTTGGGGTTGCATTGACTGTTTTTAAAGTTCTTGGAGCCTTAATACTCATCATTCCCCAAGTTCCAGCTAGATTGAAGGAGTGGGCTTATGCTGGGTTTACGTTTGACTTTTTGTTTGCCTTCATAAGTAATTGGGCCGTGGATGGTTTGAATGGTGCAACATTTTTTCCAATCATCGTGCTTGCCGTCTTGATGGTGTCTTATGTGTATTACCATAAACTTCGGGCCTATAAATTGCAGGCGGCTTAAACCGGTAACTTTTATGATAGAAGTATTTAAAACAAATATCGTAGAAGACACTATTGCAAATGCAATTCAAGATGAATTGTTGTCTCGATTTCCAGGATTCTTGATCAATTTTGATTTAGAAGATTGTGATAACATTTTAAGGATTGAAAATTGCACAGTGGGAACAGAAGAAGTCATACAAATAATCAATCAGAACGGATTTTATTGCGAAGCTTTAGAATAATTTAATACATTACAATCTATGAAAAAAACAAAAGTAACTGTAGGAACAACCGTCAATGCCACACCTAAAAAAGTTTGGGACTATTGGACCAAACCAGAACACATCACCAAATGGAATTTTGCCAGCGACGATTGGCATTGTCCGAATGCAGAAAACGATTTAAGGGTTGGTGGAAAAATGAATTCCAGAATGGAGGCCAAGGATGGCAGTTTTGGATTTGACTTTGAAGCCGTTTATGACGAAATAAAAAACCAAGAACGGATTGTCTATACGATGCTTGATGGAAGAGTGGCAGAAACCGACTTTGAAGATCTAGATGGAAAAACCAAAGTAATGACCACTTTTGATGCCGAAACCCAAAATCCAGTTGAAATGCAAAAGGAAGGCTGGCAGACTATTATTGATAACTTTAAGAAGTACGTAGAATCTAATTGATAAGGATTCTCAATTCTTGAAAACCCTGTTAATAAATGTCAATTTTGGTCTTGTGTAACAAAATCCTTTCTATTATCTTTGCTTCAATTATAAAAAAGAACTCTCATTATGTTTGAATTTGACCAATATTTAGGATTTTTAGCGTTTTTGACCATTTTGACCATCGGTTTTTGGTTGATGATATTTCTGGTAACCTTTGTAGTTCCTTATTGGATTTTTGGTTCTTCAATAGAGCGTTTCAATGAAATGAGAGCAGAACGCAAAGCAAAAAGAGAAGGCAAAACCCATTAATATTTAATAAAGGGTTTAATAAAATATAAAAAAAGCTGTTCCAAACGAATAGCTTTTTTTAGTTTATATGTAGTTGTTATTATCCTTCAAACTCTATATCACCACCTCCGCTATCACCATTTTGTCCACGTTCTTGTTGTTTCTTTTGTTGATTGAAACGATACGTAAACGATAGGTTGAAACTACGTTGTCTCCATTGAAACTCCGCATTACTGTTAAACGTTGGTGTAAATGATTCAATAATACGCTTTCTACTATTAAAAATGTCACTGACATTAAAAGCAATGGACGCTTGGTCCTTAAAAATATCTTTGCTGAATGCCATGTCGGTAGAAAACATTCCTTTTCGCTTGTTTTGGGCATCTTCACTTGGTCCACCATAAAAAATACGTGTTTGCCAATCGATTTTTCCAGGAAGCGTGTATTTGTTATTTAATCTTGCGAACCAACTCAAGTTATCCGCTCCATAATCCGTACCATTATAAAATCCTTCAGTTATAGACTTGAATAGATTAAAGTTTCCATTTATGTTCCAATCTTTGGTTGGTCTGTATGTTAAAGTAAACTCAAACCCATATCTGTCATTGGTAGCAAGGTTAATTGGTGTACGACGTACAATTGGAATTTCGGTACCATTAATTATTGCAACATCTCCAGTGTCTTCAGTGATAAATGTAAAAACATCGGTTGCGCGTTCAAAATAAATGGAGGAGTTTAAGGTCACTTTACCAAATTTGTTCAGGTACCCTAAATCTACTTTATTGGAATAACTAGGATTGATATCTGGGTTTCCCTGAAATAAATTGGTCGCACTACTTCTTGATGGGAATGGATTGATAAATCTTGAACGAGGTCTGCTGATACGACGGTTATAACCTAATTGCAAACTTTGGTTTTCCGTAATTTCATATCCTAAATTTACCGTGGGAAACAACCCAGTATAATTTTTTCTTTGAAAATCATTGCTTGTTAATTGGTCAATGGTAATTCTAGTGGATTCCATACGAAGACCCAATAAATAAGAAAATTTGCTTTTGATTTTACTACCAAACTGTGAATATAAAGCATTGATGTATTCTCTATAAACTAAATTGTTGCTGACATCAGTATCCAATTCATATTGTCCGTTATTGTTGAACTCTAAAGAGTAATCGGTATCCAATTCGTTAAAATTACCTCGATAACCAACCTCAAATTGACTATTTTCCCCAATTGGTAAAACATAATCAGATTGCAAAAGAACCTCATCTTGTGATTGGAGTGTCTGCACACGTTCTGCAGCATCACCATCTTGAGAAATTATGGACCGCTCATTTTCGTCACTCGTTTCGTATTGAAAATCGAAGGTCAATTTATGCTGACTATTACCAGAAAACTGCTTGTCATAATTTAATGAATACTGGATGGTTTTGTCATCTTCAAGTTCAGGATCAAATCGGCTTGATTGACTCAATAAATCACCGTTTGCGTTAAATTCGTTAATATAGTTAGTTGTGTTATTTTCTTCGTCACTATTTCTATAGACTAGAGATGTGGTTAATGAGGCAGAATCTGTAATGTACCATTCCAAGCCCAGATTGGTGGTGAAATTCTTATCTTGCCTGTCTGTCTCACGGTTTTCGTTTAAAAAAGTATCTGGATTATCAGCGATTAAATTGCCATTATCATCAAATTCTCTATTGAAATATTGTGTTTCAGTCAAAGAGTTTCCTGGCGACTCACGATAGCTGTATCCTGTGGTATTAAAGAAGTTGAAATCACCCGTTCGGTAATTGATGTTTCCTGAAACGCCAGCAGTGGTTGGATGGCCAACATTTGTCGTAATAGCGCCATTTAAACCCTGCAATTTACTTCTTCTTAAAATAATATTTAAGATACCTGCAGTTCCTTCTGCATCATACCTAGCAGAAGGAGAAGTGATAACCTCCACTCGTTCGATCGATTCCGCAGGAAGCTGACGTAGAGCATCCGTAGAATTCAAACCTACCAACCCTGAAGGTTTTCCGTTAATCAGAATGGTAACATTGTCATTCCCTCTTAACGATACATTACCTTCAACATCAACAGAAACGGAAGGGACATTGTCTAATACGTCACTAACGGTACCGCCCCTGACAGTCAAATCTTTTCCAACGTTGTATATCTTTTTATCGAGTTTTATTTCAACTGTGGTTCTCTCTGCAATAATGTTTACCTCTCCAAGAGCCTGTGCATCTATGGCAATTCCTAATACACCTAAATCGGTATCTTTATCCAAAGTTCTGTTGGGAATTGTTTTTTTTGTATAGGAAATATACTCCACGGTGATATCGTAAGTTCCAGCTGGAACAGGAATTGAGAAATTACCTTCTAAATCGGTAATTCCACCAGTGACTATCTTGTTTTCTTTTTTGCTAAAAAACGCAACAGTAGCATATTCTAAAGGTTGGTTGATATCTTTGTCAATCACTTTACCAGTGACTGTTATATCATTCTGCGCATAAGCAGTTGAAAAATTGATGGAGATAAGGGCTAATACTAACTTTAAAAAATGCTTCATTCGTCTTTGGTCTTTTTGTTTTTCTTTTTCTTCTTTTTTTGTTTTTCTAATGTTGAACCGACATCCTTTATAAAGAGTTGAATTTGATCCATCGTATCGTCAGAAATCATGCTTTTAATATCCTCAAAATGTGAATTATTGAGGTCTGAAATCTTTTGGTCACGCTCAAAATACTTCAAAGAGCTATTGGTATAGATAGCTTTTTGTTCCACGTAATAGGAATTCAGTTTTTGTTTGATTATTTCTTTTTGAAAATCGTCAGCTTGAAGTTGACTAACGAACTTATGAATGCGTAGATCAAGTTCTTCCTTTACTTTTTTATCAAACTCTTCTCTTTGTTTTTCAACGTCATCTTGACTTTGAGAAAATGATTGGGTAGTTGATATTACTAGCAATAGAAGTGCTATTTTAAAGATTCTAAAAAACATATTTTGCGCTTTTTTTTAAGACTACAAAAATAGGTCTTGGTTTAAGCGCAAATGGTTAAAGTTGTGTTAAAGATAAATTAAAGGATATCGAGGATTTTTGTAGGTGGTCTTCCTATCACTGCTTTGTCGCCATTGATGACTATTGGGCGTTCAATGAGTTGTGGATATTCGACCATGACTTCAATAAGTTCTTCATCGGTAAATTCTAAATCTCTAAAGTTCTCTTTCCAGATTGTTTCGTTTTGCCGAATTAAATCAATTGGTCTTATTTTAAGTAGTTTGATTATTTTATTCAGTTTCTCGGTTTTGAGAGTTTCATCAAGATATTTGATGATTTGTATATCTTCCTTCGAAGTTTCGAGAATTTCTAGTGATTCTCTTGATTTACTGCAATTGGGGTTGTGGTAAATTACAATCATTATGTTAAGCTATTAATTAAAGGGATAGCCAAATCTAATAAAAATTAAAGCAAAAACAAGAGTATAAATTACATTGCTTTTTATAAATAAAGCATTGTGCTGTTTTAAAACAAGTTACTTTATTGAAATATTGTATTGGGTTAACTGTTCTTTTAATAAATCGGACGATTTAAAGTGAATTGCATTAATACCCAAAGATTTTGCAGCTTCAATATTTCTTAAATTATCGTCTATGAATAATGAATTTTCTGCGTTGATATTAAAACGATTCAAGGTTAATTCGTAGATTTCTGGAAAAGGTTTACGAGTTTTTTCTTCTCCCGAAACAAGAATACCATCAAACCACTGTAAGAATTCAAATTTTTTAAGAGCAACCGGAAACGTTTCATGGCTCCAATTGGTCAATGCAACAACTTTATATTGTTTCGAATCGATCAGTTGTTTGAGGATATTGACCGTTTCATCAATAGCCTCGCCCAACATTTCTTCCCAACGTCCATAATACATTCTTATCAATTCCTCATGTTCGGGAAACATAGATACTCTGTCTTCAGTGGCTGTTGCAAGTGGATAACCAGCATCTTGATTTTCGTTCCAATCATTGGTGCAGATGTTGTCAAAAAACCATTTCATTTTTTCTCGGTCGCCTTTGAATACATCCAAATAAACATATTCAGGATTCCAATCAATCAATACGCCTCCCAAGTCGAAAATTATACTGTCAATTTTATAACTCATTTGTGTTTTCTTCTTTTTGCCCCATCATCATCAAATAGGCTTTCAAAAACTCATCAATATTACCATCCATAACGGCATCTACGTTGCCTGTTTCATGTCCTGTTCTGACATCTTTTACCAATTTGTATGGATGCATCACATAGTTACGGATTTGGCTTCCCCATTCAATTTTCATTTTTCCTGCTTCAATATCTTCACGTTGTGCCAATTGCTTTTGAAGCTCAATTTCATACAATTGCGATTTCAACATTTGCAAGGCTCTGGCTCTGTTGTCGTGCTGCGAACGGGTTTCTGAACAAGAAATCTGAATTCCAGTAGGCTTGTGAAATAACTGGACTTTGGTCTCTACCTTGTTGACATTCTGCCCACCTGCACCACTAGAGCGTGCGGTTGTAATCTCTATATCTGCAGGATTCACTTCAATTTCGATAGTGTCATCCACCAAAGGATAAACGTATACAGAAACAAAGCTTGTATGCCGTTTTGCATTACTGTCAAACGGAGAGATACGTACCAATCGATGCACACCATTTTCACCTTTGAGCCATCCAAAGGCAAAATCGCCTTCAATCTCAAATGTGACGGTTTTGATTCCGGCAACATCACCTTCTTGGTAGTTGAGTTCTTTGACCTTAAATCCGCTTTTTTCTGCATACATGAGATACATTCGCATCAGCATGCTTGCCCAATCACAGGATTCTGTACCACCAGCGCCAGCGGTAATTTGCAAAACGGCACTTAAACTGTCACCTTCATCCGACAACATATTCTTGAATTCGAGCTTCTCGATTTGCTCCACAGATTTATCATACTGTGCATCCATTTCGTCCACAGAAATGTCTCCAGCTTTATAAAATTCCTGAAATACTTCAAGTTCTTCGACGAGGGTTTTGGCAGTATTGTAATCGTCAACCCAACTTTTTTTCTCGCGGAGTGATTTCATTACCAACTCTGCAGCTTTGGAATCATTCCAAAAATTTGGGTCAAAGGTTTTTTCTTCCTCGTTTCTTATTTCAATGATTTTGGCATCAACGTCAAAGATACCGCCTCAAGGCACCGAGGCGTTCTATAAGATCCTTAATCTGATCTGAAGTAGTCATATAATTATTAATTTTTGACAAAGATATTATATAACCAGTCTTAAACTAATCTTGCAATAATTATTTTGAGATAATTTATGTAGATTTATAAACTAATTATTCATTATGAAAAAAATAATTACCTCCCTCATTTTATTCATCTTTTTAACTAATTCATTTTCACAAGCTTTAAAAGACAAAAAGGTAAAAGAATTTAAAGGCTATTTCAATTTTTTTTATGAAGAGTCACAAGACAAAATTTATTTAGAAGTAGATAAGCTTGATGATGACTTTTTATATGTAAGTTCCTTGGCGAGTGGTGTCGGATCTAACGACATTGGATTGGATAGAGGGCAGCTAGGTTCTGAACGCCTGGTGAAATTTGTAAAAGCAGGAAATAAGCTGCTGTTGATTCAGCCAAATCAAAACTATAGAGCAATTACAGATAACATTTTAGAGAAAAAAAGTGTCGAACAGGCCTTTGCAAAATCCGTTCTTTTTGGTTTTAAGATAGAAGAAGAAAAGGAAGGTAAATATATTATTGATTTCACTCCTTTTTTGATGCAGGACACACATGAGGTAGCAAATCGATTAAAATCCCAAAATGAAGGTGTTTACAAGTTGGATTTGACAAAAAGCGCTTTATCCATGGAGCGCACCAAAGCTTTTCCAAAAAACGTGGAATTTGAAGCTTTGTTAACCTTTGATGGAGAGGCTAAAGGAAGAAATATAAGAAGTGTCACACCTACATCTTCTTTGGTTAGTGTAATTCAACATCATTCGTTTATAGAGTTGCCTGATAACAAATATAAAAAACGTGAATTTGACCCAAGAAGTGGAGCCATTTCCATTTCTTATATGGATTATGCAACGCCAATTCAAGAACCAATCACCAAACGATATATCATTCGTCATCGTTTGGAAAAGCAAAATCCAGAATTGGAAATGAGCGAAGCAGTTGATCCCATCATCTATTATTTGGACCCAGGAACACCAGAACCAATCCGTTCAGCACTGTTGGAAGGAGCGGGTTGGTGGAATGAAGCTTATGAATCCATCGGCTTTAAAGACGCATTTCAAGTCAAAATGTTGCCAGATGATGCCGACCCAATGGATTGTCGCTATAATGTCATCCAATGGGTACATCGATCTACAAGAGGGTGGAGTTATGGTGGCAGCGTAATTGACCCAAGAACAGGAGAAATCATTAAAGGGCATGTCAGTCTCGGGAGTTTGAGAATCCGTCAGGACTTTTTGATTGCCCAAGCATTATTGAATAAGCCTTTCGCCGAGCGTGACGATAATTATAAACAAATGTTAGATATGGCTCTGGCCAGAATTCGTCAGTTGAGTGCTCATGAAGTTGGTCATACCATTGGTTTTGCCCATAATTTTGCCGCAAGTATAACTAACAGAGCTTCTGTGATGGATTATCCGCATCCACAAGTGGAATTGATCGATGGAGAAATCAGTCTTAATAATGCCTATGCCACAGGAATAGGCATTTGGGATAAAGTCACTGTTGCTTACAGTTATTCAGAATTCGATAAAAACCTTGATGAAAAGCAAACCTTGAATTCTATTTTAAATGAAGCTAAAAACAAAGGTTTGCGTTTCATTTCAGATTCGGATGCGCGTGCAGAGGGTGGAGCACACGCCTATGCACATCTTTGGGACAATGGTAACATTGCTTCTGCAGAATTGGAAAATGTTTTACAAGTTAGACAACAGGCAATTTCGAATTTCTCAAAAGATAACATTCGTACAAATGAACCGTATTCTGTTTTGGAGGATGTGTTTGTCCCTCTGTATTTCTTTCATCGATACCAAACTGAAGCCACCTCAAAAATTGTTGGAGGATTGGATTATAACTATGCCGTTAAAGGTGATGGTCAGTTGATTGTGAAACCTGTTGATGCGAATGTACAAAAAGAAGCACTCAATTCACTCTTAAGAACCCTATCAGCCGAAACATTAGCCATTCCCAAAGATAAACTGGATTTATTTCCACCTCGTGCATTCGATTATGATAGAACAAGAGAATCATTTTCTAGTAAGACAGGTGTCGCATTTGATGCTTTAAGCGCGGCGTCAACTGCGAGTGATTTGACTTTAGGATTATTATTGCACCCACAACGTGCCAATAGGCTGATACAGCAAAAAAGCTTGGATTCTAATCAAATTGGCCTTGATAATGTGTTTGAAAACCTAATAGACCATTCTTTTAAAATGAATTATGAAGATGCTTATTTAAATGAAGTTCAACAAATGATTAATAGCAATGTTTTAAAATACATTATGAACCTGACTGTGAATGACAATGCATTTTTGCAAGTAAATGCTTTGGCAAATGATGCTTTGGAACAAATTTCGGAATTGGTTAATCAAAGAAGGACAAAAGTTTTGTACGCTTCGCAATATGCGAGACTTATCAATGAGTTCAAAGAACATCCTGAAGAGTTTAAACTTGAAACCGCAATAAAGATACCGGATGGTTCTCCAATTGGTTCAGATAGTTGCAATTATAACCCAAATTAAAATACATGACGATAGATTTAAGAAGCGATACCGTAACAAAGCCATCAAAACAAATGTTGGAAGCCATGATGAGCGCCAAAGTGGGCGATGATGTGTTTAAGGAAGACCCAACCGTCAACGAACTTGAAGAACGGTTGGCAAATATGTTTGGAAAACCAAGGGCTTTGTTTTTCCCTTCGGGGAGTATGGCCAATCAAACGGCTATCAAACTGCACACACAACCTGGAGAACAAATTATTTGTGACAAATATGCCCATATCTATAACTACGAAGCAGGTGGAGCGTCCTTCAATAGTGGTGTTTCTTGTAGATTGATTGATGGTCATCGCGGTATGTTCAAAGCAGAACAAGTGTTGGAAGCCATTAATCCAAGTGAATTTTATTATAGTAAAACAAGTTTGGTTGAAGTCGAAAACACGACAAACAAAGGTGGTGGAGCCTGCTGGGATTTTGAGGAAATTAAAAAAATCAGAAGCGTATGTGATGATAACCAACTAGGGTTTCATTTGGATGGTGCGCGTCTTTGGAATGCTTTGGTTGCAAACGATGAATCAACAAAACAGTATGCGATTTTTGATAGCATTTCGGTGTGTTTGAGTAAAGGTTTGGGATGTCCTGTAGGTTCTGTTCTGATTGGTGATGAAAACCTTATGAAAGATTCCATTCGATATAGAAAGGTGTTTGGTGGCAATATGCGTCAAATAGGTTTTTTGGCCGCTGCTGGATTGTATGCTTTGGACAACAACATCAATCGTTTAAAAGATGACCATCAAAAAGCACAAGAAATAGGAGAAGTGTTACAACAATTATCCTTTATCAACAAAGTGGAACCTATCGAAACCAACATCATCATTTTTGAATTGAATAAAGACGTTAACGAAAAAGCATTTCTAAAATCACTTCACGATAAAAACATCCATATCATAGGTATGGGAGGCGGAAAGCTCCGAATCGTCACACATTTGGATTATACCAATGAGATGCATGACTATTTTTTGAGTGCATTAAAAAACTTAAAAGTTTAAAAAAGCAAATTTTTATTTAAACATATCCAGCCCAGGAATATTCGGAATACCTTCTTTTGCAACAGCAGCTATTTCTGATTCATTCACATTGGTTGCTTTTTCGATTGCTTTGTTGATAGTGAGAATCAGATAATCTTCAAGCATCTCTTTATCCTGAAGCAATTCATCATCAATAGAAATTGATTTGATGGCTCTATTGGCAGTTATGGTCACTTTCAATTTTCCATCTGAACTTTTTTCATCCACCACAACATGGTTCAAGCGTTGTTTTGTTTCTTCAACTTTTTTCTGGGTTTCTTTAAGTTTTCCCATCATTCCCATCATATCTCCGAACATAATTTTCTGTTTTAAATTTAAGCTGCGAATTTAATAAAAGTTTGAAAGACGAACACTCCTTTGTTTATTTCTCTCTCATCTTTATTCTAATTAAAACCTTATTTTTGCAATCCGCTTAAAAATGACGTTTCAATGGCAAAGGAAATTCAGCCACCAAAGGCTAAAAAAATACCGAAAGAATTAAAAATCCACGACGATGTCAGGATTGACGATTATTTTTGGTTGAATGATAGAAAGGACAAAGAGGTTATCAAGTATTTAAAAGCCGAAAATTCGTATTACGATAAAATGACTTCAAAACAAAAGGCTTTCGAAACGTCATTGTTTGAGGAAATGAAAGCTCGTATCAAAGAGGATGATGAGTCTGTCCCATACAAATACAATGGGTATTGGTACATCGTGAAATATGAAACAGGGAAAGATTATCCAATTTATTTAAGGCGAAAGGAAACCTTGGATAACCCTGATGAATTGTTATTCGATTGCAATAAAATGGCTGAAGGTCATTCGTATTTCAAATTGGTTGGATTGAGTGTCAGCCCAGACAACACTATGATTTCCTTTGGAATTGATTTAACAGGAAGACGTAATTACACACTGCAAATCAAAAGTTTGATGACAGGCGAGGTGTTTTCGGATGCCATCAAGAACACAACGGGCTCTGCCACTTGGGCCAATGACAACAAAACTTTGTTTTACACAAAAAAGGATTTAAAAACGCTGCGTTCCGATAAAATTTACAAGCACAAACTTGGAACCTCTTCAAGAAAGGACAAAGCCATTTTTCATGAGGAAGATGATACATTTGGAGTGGCCATTTATAAATCCAAATCAAAAAAATATCTGATAATCGCTTGTTACAGCACGCTTACCAATGAATATCATATTTTGAATGCGGACACTCCGGATGAAGAATTCAAAGTATTTCAGGAGCGCATTAGAGGTTTGGAATACAGCATTTCGCACTATGACAATCAATTTTATATTGTGACGAATGCGGACGATGCTGTTAATTTTAAACTCATGAAAACGCATGAAGCCACAACCTTTATCGCCAATTGGCAAGAAGTATTGCCGCATCGTGAAGATGTCCTGTTGGAGGATATCGATATTTTCAAGGATTTCTTGGTGGTAAGTGAACGTACGAATGGATTGAACTTAATAAGAATCATGCGTTGGGATGGCAAAGAGGATTATTATTTGCCTTTCGATAACGAAACTTACACAGCCTACACAATTACAAATGTTGAGTTTGATACTGACATTCTTCGTTATGGTTATAATTCCATGACCACGCCATCATCGACCATTGATTTTAATATGGTAACGAAAGAGAAGATTGTTTTGAAGGAACAAGAAGTTTTGGGAGGAAAGTTCGATAAGAATAATTATGAATCGGAACGTATTTGGGCCACATCAGTTGATGGTACTAAAATCCCCATGTCAATGGTCTATAGAAAAGGCATCAAAAAAGATGGAAGCAATCCAGTATTGATGTACGCCTATGGTTCTTATGGACACACGATTGACCCTTATTTCTCAAGTATTCGTTTGAGTTTGTTGGATAGAGGTTTTATCTATGCGATTGCACACGTTAGAGGCGGGGAATATCTCGGTAGGCCTTGGTATGAAAACGGAAAATTGCTCCAAAAGAAAAATACCTTCACAGATTTTATAGAATGTTCTAAATTTTTGATTGAACAGAAATACACTTCACCAAAACACTTATACGCTTTGGGTGGAAGTGCGGGAGGTTTATTGATAGGGGCCGTCATTAATGAGGCACCTGAACTTTACAACGGGGTTATTGCAGCCGTTCCGTTTGTGGATGTGGTCACCACCATGTTGGATGATAGCATTCCTTTGACTACTGGTGAATATGATGAATGGGGAAATCCTAACGATAAAACCTATTATGATTATATGAAATCATACTCACCCTATGACAATGTAAAGCATCAAGAGTATCCTAATATTTTGGTCACCACAGGCTTGCATGATTCACAAGTGCAATATTGGGAACCTGCTAAATGGGTGGCAAAACTTCGAGATAAAAAAACAGATACAAATAAGCTGTTGTTTAAAACCAATATGAAAGCAGGGCACGGTGGGGCTTCTGGGCGATTTGAAGCCCTAAAGGAAGATGCCGAAGAATACGCCTTTTTACTAGACTTGGAGAATATTTATGAGTAATTCAAAAATTTCTTGTATTTTTGCGAGGTTTTAGGTTACATTTTTATAAATTGGAACTGATAAATAGCATTTATGAAAGAAAATATTCAGGTATTTGATAACGTTTTGCAACTTATAGGCAAAACCCCTCTTATCAAATTAAACAAAATGACGTCAGGGTTTGAAGGGGAATTCTACGCCAAGGTAGAAGGATTCAATCCAGGTCATTCATCAAAAGATAGAATAGCCTTACATATTATTGAAGAAGCCGAGAGGCAAGGAATTCTTAAACCAGGCGACACCATTATTGAAACAACTTCTGGTAACACGGGTTTTAGTATTGCGATGGTAAGCATCATCAAAGGTTACGAATGCATTTTGGCGGTAAGTTCAAAATCATCTGCGGACAAAATTGATATGTTGAAGTCAATGGGAGCGAAGGTGTATGTTTGTCCAGCGCACGTGAGTGCAGACGACCCAAGGTCCTATTATCAAGTTGCCAAAAGACTACACGACGAAGTTAAAGGTTCAATTTATATCAATCAATATTTCAATCAATTGAATATTGATGCACACTACAACACAACCGGTCCTGAAATTTGGACACAAACGGAAGGTGAAATTACACATCTAATCGCATGCAGCGGAACAGGTGGAACCATTTCTGGAACCGCAAAATTTCTAAAAGAAAAAAATCCTAGTATCAAGATAATTGGGGTAGATGCTTATGGTTCTGTGTTGAAGAAATTTCATGAAACCAAAGAGTTTGACGAAAAAGAAATTTACCCATATAGAATAGAAGGTTTAGGTAAAAATCTCATTCCAACAGCAACAGATTTTGATTTGATAGACAAGTTTGTAAAAGTTACAGATGAAGAAAGTGCACACACCGCAAGAGAAGTATCACGTTCTGAAGGACTTTTTGTAGGCTATACAAGTGGAGCTGCCATGCAAGCGTTAAAGCAACTTAATGAAGAAGGTGAATTTAAAGTAACAGATAAAGTAGTCGTTATTTTCCCGGACCATGGATCGCGTTACATGAGCAAAATTTATAGCGATAAATGGATGGAAGAGCAAGGGTTTTTTGATAACAAGAACATTGCAGCCGTTGAAACGATTGAATATATTAAATAAATTTTAATTTAAAAATATAAAATCCTATTGTGCTAATTGACACAATAGGATTTTTTTTAGCTAAAATTTTATAAACTCATGTTTATAATTAAATTATGCTATCAACAGATAATTAATTAATTTTGCCCAAACTAATAAGACTAATTTAAGTTAAATGTTACTGTAGCAAGGACTGTCTGAAAGATGATGAGGCTGCAAAAGTGACGCGAGACCGCTTAAAACTTTAAGATTAACAGATGAAAGATTTATTCGATAAAATTTACAGAGACAAAGGGCCTCTAGGCAAATGGGCTGCTCAAGCTGAAGGTTATTTTGTGTTTCCAAAATTGGAAGGACAAATTTCAAACCGAATGAAATTCCAGGGAAAAGATGTTGTAACATGGAGTATTAATGATTATTTGGGCTTGGCGAATCACCCTGAAGTTCGTAAAACAGATGCTCAAGCCGGTATCGATTATGGTTCTGCTTATCCTATGGGTGCTCGAATGATGTCTGGGCATACAGACTTACACGAAACGCTTCAGAATGAATTGGCTGAATTTGTGAAAAAAGAAGCTGCCTATTTATTGAATTTTGGTTATCAAGGAATGGTTTCTACCATTGATGCTCTGGTAGCAAAAGATGATATCATCGTGTATGACGTCGATGCGCATGCCTGTATCATCGATGGTGTCCGTCTACATATGGGGAAACGTTTTACGTACAAACATAATGACATCGAAAGTCTTGAAAAGAATTTGGATCGAGCAACAAAAATGGCTGAACAAACCGGCGGTGGAATTCTCGTGATTTCTGAAGGCGTGTTTGGAATGCGTGGCGAACAAGGAAAACTTAAAGAAATTGTTGAACTAAAGAAAAAATATAACTTCCGTTTTTTAGTTGACGATGCACATGGTTTTGGGACTCTTGGTAAAACAGGTGCTGGAGCAGGTGAGGAGCAAGGAGTGCAAGACGGCATTGACGTCTATTTTGCAACGTTTGCAAAATCTTTGGCCAGTACGGGAGCATTTATCGCCGCTGACCAAGAAATTATCGATTACCTAAAATATAATTTGCGTTCTCAAATGTTCGCAAAATCTTTGCAAATGCAGTTGGTTGTTGGTGCTCGTAAACGACTGGAAATGCTTAAAACCATGCCAGAGCTGAAAGAAAAACTTTGGGAAAACACAAATGCTTTACAGTCTGGATTAAAGAAACGTGGATTTGATATCGGCACAACGCAAAGTTGCGTAACTCCTGTTTATTTGAAAGGAAGTATCCCTGAAGCGATGGCTTTGGTGAAGGATTTACGTGAGAATTATGGAATTTTCTGTTCCATCGTTGTGTATCCTGTGATTCCAAAGGGGTTGATTCTCTTAAGATTGATACCAACAGCAACTCACACATTGGATGATGTAAATGAGACATTGGATGCCTTTGACGCTATTAGGGCACGTTTAGAAAACGGAACTTATAAACGTCTTTCAGCCGCATTGATGTCTGCAATGGGAGAATAATAATTAAACTCCAAACCATAAAATTCCAAATTCCAAACATACAATTGGAGTTTGGATTTTTTTTTACTGTGATTTAAGAAAAGTCTTAAATCAAGAAATTTCTTTCCTAACTGTTTTTCGTCTTTTAAAAACTTCCGGTTGAAAATGCTTCCAAATTTGGTGAATGGCAATGTTATCCTCTAATTCTGGAGTTCTGATACAATTTATAATGCCTTTCTTTTTGAATGTGGCATAATATTCTTTAAAAATCAATGCCGTAACACCTTTATTCTGATATTCAGGATGAATTCCGATAAGATAAAACACCACGTCTTTACTGTGCTTTTTAGCATGAAGGATATGCCTAAATCCAAAAGGGAACAGGGTGCCATTTGTTTTTTGTAAAGCTTTGGAAAATGAAGGCATCACAATGGCAAAAGCAATCAATCGGTCATCTTTATCGAGCACAAAATTTATATATTCAGGATTGATAAAACTGATGAATTTTTTCTTGAAATATTCTTTCTGAATATCAGTAATTGCCACAAAAGAGGAGAGTGATGCATAAGATTCGTTAAACAAATCGAACATTTTATCAGCATAAGGCATCACGTCTTTTGCTTTTTTGAAAGTTAAGGTTTTTAGCTCGTAACGTTTTTTGATCAGCTCTTGGGCCTTTTCAAAAAATTCTGGCTTCACATTAGAAAAAGGAAAACGACTTTCGGAATATAATTTTTCGTCTTTAAAGCCTAATTCCTCGAAATGTTCTGCATAATATGGATAATTATACCAAGTAATCATATTGCCAAGATGCTCAAATCCTTCAGTCATCACGCCAACTTTATCTAAATTTGAAAATCCCACGGGGCCTTCCATAAAATGGAGATGGTTGGCTTTTCCTATTTCATTCACTCTTTCCAACAACGCCTTCGTAACTTCTATATCATCGATGGCATCAAACCAACCAAAACGCATCTTTTTTTGCTTTTGGTTGTTAACTTCTAGCCAATTAATAATCGCGGCAACACGCCCGACAACTTCATTGTTTTTGTAAGCTAAAAAGAAGCGTGCTTCTGCATCATTAAAAATTGGATTCTTCTTTTTGTCGAAGGTTTCCATTTCCTGGGAAATAATCGGGGGTACCCAATAATTGGAATCTTTATAAAGTTGAAAAGGAAATTTTACAAAAGTCTTGATATCCTTTTTGGAATGAACTTCTTTAATTTTAATCATAAAAATAGTTTATAAACTCCCATCACCGCTGTCGTCGTCAAACTTAACGTCTTTTTTGCTCTTCTTAGCTCGTTCTTTACGTTTTCCTTCGTCTTTGGCAGAAGTACCATCATCTTCAATAATTGTGTCTTCATGAAAATCAAAACGATAAGACGCACCAATGCCAATATTAAGAACAGAAGGTGTGTCTTTGGTATTAAAAGTTACTGCCGCATCCAATTGAAAATCATCACCAAATAAATAAGCACCACCAAAACGAATTAAATTATCTGCATAAAAATCGCTTTGAATACCTTGTGTTTCAGCAAATAGAGACCATTTGGGATCGAATGAATGTGTTAGAGTCAAAATATATTGGAAATCAGAGTAATCGGTGCCAATTCTATCCTTAATCAAATTTACGACGAAAACCCAACCACCTGAAAAATTGTTTTGGGAGATGACTGCTATTTTAGGGCTAAAACCCTCAATGCCTGCACCTGTATAAGGGTTGTTTTTTGTATCAAAATTAGCTCCGGCATATACAGCCACTGCGGGGATCAAGTATTTCCATTTGAACGAGTGATTTGCTTTCCAACTTAAAAGATTTGGTTTATCTTCTTCGGCATTTTTATAAGGGTCGTACACTAAATATTTGGCGCCAATGGTAAGATTTCTAAAATTAGAGCGTTTGTTCTCAATAGGAATTGCAGAACGGTTATCTGTAAATTTATCATTTTGATAGGAGCCAATGACGCTGATTTCAAGTGGTTCAAATAACAAGCCATATCTGGCTGCAAAATCAACACCAAATCCGTTAACTTCATATTTCAACGGTGTATGCTCTTGTTTGATGTAGTTCGGACCGACTTCCAATTGAATTACATTTGGACCTACGGCAAAAGCACTTTGGGAAGCTCCCGGACGATTGGAGTTGATGACATCGGTATATTGACTGTAAGCTGAAACGGAAATTACTAAAAACAGAAAGCGCAAATAGGTTTTTATGATATTCATAAGTGGCGAATTAAGTATCAAATATAGAGATTTTATATTTTTTTTAAGTATTTATAACTGAATTTAAGCGTTGAGAATTGTATTTTTGAAAAAATATTTTTTACATGTTACAAATGGCATCCTTCACGGGTTTTTTAAGAACCATTTTAATCATTTTACTGGTGTATTATGGCGTTAAAATACTAGCGCGCATATTTGCACCTTATCTTGTGCAATATATGTCCAAAAAAATGCAAGATCGATTTGGACAACAGTTTCAGCAACAACAAAACACGGATAGAAATCGTCCGCGAGAAGGTGAAACAGTGATTGATAAAATGCCATATCAACAAAAAACTTCCGATAAAAAAGTTGGTGAGTACATCGATTACGAAGAAATTGATTAATTTTCCACATCAATTTTAGAACCCAACTTCATGCAGTTATCTTTTAAAAAGTTCCTTCCTCACATACTGATAATTATTGGTTTTGTGGTGGTATCTCTGTTGTATTTCAGTCCTGTTTTGAGTGGAAAACAGATATTCCAAAGCGATATCAAGCACTACATTGGTATGGCCAAACAACAGAATGACTTTAGGGAATCAACTGGCGAAGAAACCTATTGGACAAACAGTGCATTTGGAGGTATGCCGACCTATCAATTGGGAGCACATTATCCGCATAATTATATTAAAAAATTGGATTCTGTTTTACGATTCTTACCGCGACCAGCAGATTATCTATTTCTTTATTTCATAGGGTTTTACATATTATTACTTTCATTAAAAGTTGATTACAAATTGGCGGCGTTGGGAGCATTGGCATTTGGTTTCTCAACGTATCTCATCATTATTCTTGGTGTGGGGCACAATAGTAAGGCGCACGCCATTGCCTATATGCCATTGGTATTAAGTGGTATCGTGGTTACATTCAGGCAAAAATATATTGCTGGGTTTTTATTAACAGCAATTGCAATGGCTTTGGAAATAAGCACTAATCACTTCCAAATGACTTATTATTTGATGTTGTTGGTCATTGTTTTGGGTATCGCATATTTGGTTGACGCTTATAAAAAGAAAGAATTGCCTCATTATTTCAAATCAGTTGGTTTGATGGTTATTGCCGTAATACTTTCGGTTGGATTAAATGCCACAAA
This sequence comes from Flavobacteriaceae bacterium UBA5544, assembly GCA_002426755.1. Taxonomy (GTDB): domain Bacteria; phylum Bacteroidota; class Bacteroidia; order Flavobacteriales; family Flavobacteriaceae; genus JBPOFM01. Next base: position 44,017 of record DINI01000029.1, on the reverse strand, counting down.
TATTATGGCAACTCAAGAATATGTAAAAGAAAGTACGCGTGGTAAAAGTGAATTGACAATCAATGCTGATGGGACACCAAAAGAAGTGACCTCTGGTTTGAGCAAAGAATACATCACAGAATACAGCTATGGAATTCTGGAAACCTTTAACCTATTTATACCTAGATTTTTAGGAGGTGGAAGTTATGAGGATGTAGGTAAGGATTCTGCAACCTATAAAGCATATATTGCAATGGGAGCAACGCCTGTGCAGGCACTTCAGGAAGCTAAACAGACCCCAACATATTGGGGCGACCAAACAATTGTAGAAGCACCGGCCTATATAGGAGCAGTGGTTCTCTTCCTGTTCGTATTGGCCTTGTTTCTGGTGAAAGGCAGATTGAAATGGTGGCTGGTTGGAGGCTCAATTTTATCATTGCTATTGTCCTATGGAAAAAATTTGGGTTTTTTAACCGATTTTTTCATTGATTATGTGCCGTTGTATAACAAGTTTAGAGCCGTTAGTTCTATTCAAGTTATTTTGGAATTGTGTATTCCTGTTTTGGCTATTTTTGGATTGGTGCGTTTGTTCAATGATTTTGAATCGGACGACAAAAAGCTAAAAGCACTTAAATATTCGACAGTGATTGCTGGAGGATTGGCCTTGGTTTTCCTATTATTTAAATCCTCGTTGTTTGACTTTGTTGGTGTGAATGATGGCTTTTATCGTCAGAATTACGGACAGACATTCATTGATGCAGTAAAGGAGGATAGAAAATCCTTTTTCACTCAAGATACGTTGCGAACCTTAATATTAGTCCTGCTTGCAGCTGGGACAGTTTATATGTTTCTGAAGAAAAAACTTTCAGAAAAACTTGCGGTAGTTGTATTTGTGGTATTGATTTTATTTGATTTGATAGGCGTGGATAGGCGCTATGTGAACAATGACAACTTTGTCCCTTCCATTCAGGTAAACAAACCATATCAGCCTAATGAAGCCGATTTGGAAATTATGAAAGATAAAAGTCATTTTAGAGTTTTTGATGTTGTGTCAAGAGAACCGGGAAAAGCAGCTTATTATCATAACTCGCTTTCTGGTTATAGCGCAGCAAAATTGGAGCGCTATGATGAATTATTCGATTTTCATATCGCTAAAAACAATATCAACGTTCTCAACATGTTGAACACGAAATATATCATAGCTGATGATGATAAAGGCAACATTTTCCCATATGAAAATACTGATGCCAACGGCAATGCTTGGTTTGTAGATGAAATCGAAAAATTGAATTCTGCAAATGATGAAATCAAGGCATTAGATAGTTTGGACACAAAAACTAAAGCTGTAACCACACAAGAATTTTCAGTAAAAAATTATTCAGTAGATTCGACTGCAACTATCAATATTTCAATATATAAACCAAATTACTTAAAGTATCAATCTAACAATAAAAACGATGGTTTTGTGGTTTTGTCGGAAGTATATTATGGTCATGGATGGAAATCTTTTATTGATGGAAAGGAAGTGCCACATTATAGAGTTGATTATGTGTTGAGAGGAATGGAGATTCCAAAAGGAACCCATACAATAGAATTCAAATTTGAACCGGAAGTGATAAAAACAGGAAGCTCCATCGCTTTGGCGAGTTCGGTTTTAGTTGGGCTATTGGTACTTGGAGGTTTGTATTATGAATTTAGAAAAAATCGAAATTCTCCAAAAGAGTAGTTATATTTAACTATAAATCCAACGTACAGAAACTTCTGGATTTCCTTTTTAGCACCTTATTATGCCAAAAAAAGCACTCATCGTAACTTATTATTGGCCACCAGCTGGAGGTCCAGGTGTGCAACGTTGGTTAAAATTTGTGAAATACTTACCCGATTTTGATATACATCCAGTCGTGTATATTCCTCAAAATCCGAGTTATCCTCTTGTGGATTTGAGTTTGGTATCTGAAATCCCAAAAGAGGCCACTATTATCAGCCAACCCATTAAGGAACCGTATAAATTGGCTAGTTTCTTATCTAAAAAACATTCTAAATCTATTAGTTCTGGAGTTATTCCGAAGGACAAGAAACAATCACTCGTTCAAAAGTTGATGCTCTATGTTAGAGGTAATTATTTTATTCCTGATGCTCGCAAGGCATGGGTGAATCCATCGGTGGTATACCTGTCTGACTATATCACAAAAGAAAACATTAAAACTATTATTACCACTGGTCCTCCACATAGTTTGCATTTAATTGGAATGCAATTAAAAGAAAAAATGGGAGTGAAGTGGGTAGCTGATTTTCGTGACCCTTGGACAACAATTGGTTATCATAAACAATTAAAACTTACTAAATCTTCCGCTTTAAAGCATCAACAATTAGAAAAAAAAGTTTTAGAAACGGCGGATTGTATTATTGTAACAAGTGAAAATACCAAAAAAGAATTTGAAATCAAGACCAATCAATCCATAAGAGTGATAACCAATGGTTATGACGTGCAGCATTTGCCGAAAACAAAAAAGGATGACAAATTCACCTTATCACATATTGGTTCCTTATTGTCAGCACGGAATCCCAATAACCTTTGGAGAGTTTTGGAGGAATTAATTAAAGAAAATAAAGACTTCAAATCCCATTTTCAACTCAAATTGATAGGTATTGTTAGTGATGATGTTTTAAAAAGTATTCATTCTCATGGTTTGAAAAATCATGTCAATGTGGTTGGTTATATCAGTCATGATGAAGCTGTCATGCAACAGAAACAATCACAATTATTGCTATTGGTTGAAATTGATTCTGAAGACACCAANNACCTATTTTTATTATGATGCCAAGGAGGAATTAAAGTCGCAAATTTTGACGTATTTTGAAGCATTTAAACAAAATGAATTGAAAACAAGCCCGGTCGGTTTAAAACCTTACAGCAGAAAAGAATTAACAAAAACCTTGTCAGAACTTATCTAATGGGAATTGTCACCAACCAATCTTTTAAAAATACAATCACAACCTATCTTGGTTTTGGTATAGGTGCCATCAATACCCTGTTTTTGTATACTTATTTTATTTCTGATGTCTATTATGGTTTGGTGGCTTATATGCTTTCAACTGCGAATATTATGATGCCTCTAATGGCGTTTGGAGTTCACAATACGCTCGTTAAATTTTACTCTACGTTCAAAACAAAAAACTCGCTCAATAGTTTTCTCACGTTGATGTTGTTTTTGCCTTTGTTATTGATTATTCCAATAGGGATCGTTGGTATATTCTCTTATGAAATTATTGGTGAACTACTTTCAAAAAAGAACCCAATAATTAAGGACTATGTCTGGTATATTTATGTTTCTGCAGTGGCAATGGCTTATTTTGAAGTGTTTTTTGCCTGGTCAAAAACACAGATGTTGACTGTATTTGGCAACTTTATGAAAGAAGTTTTTCATAGAGTTGGTGTAATGATATTGCTATTTGCAATAAATTTTGACTGGATAAATGTTGAAGAATTTATCATTGGGGTTGTAATTGTTTACATCTTAAGAATGATAGTGATGATGCTATATGCATTCAGCGTTCGTTTGCCTGTTTTTCGCTTTAATAGAGTTGAGAATGTCGGCGCCATCCTTAAATATTCTTCATTAATAATTATTGCTGGTTCAATTGCAACGATTATTTTAGATATCGATTCTTTCATGCTCGGTTCTTATATGGCCATAGAGAAGGTTGCTTATTATGGTGTAGCCATCTATATTGCCACTGTGATTGCGGTTCCTTCTAGAGCAATGCAACAAATTTTGCAACCGTTAACAGCAAAATTTCTCAATGATAAAAATAAAGTTGCATTGAAGGATTTGTATGTGAGAAGCTCACAGACCCTTTTTGTGATTGGCGGTTTTATCTTTTTATTGATTGTGTTGAATATCAATGAAATGTATCATCTAATTCCCAAAGAGTTTAGTGGCGGCCTCATCGTGGTTTTTTTGGTGAGCGTTGCCAAGCTATATGACAATTTAATGGGATGCAACAATGTTGTACTATTCAATAGCGATTATTATCGTGTGGTGTTATTGTTTGGTGTCATTTTAACGATTCTAACTGTTTTGTTGAATATGCTCTTTATCCCAATGTTTGGAATCAATGGTTCAGCATTTGCGACTTTTTTGGCAATTTCAATATATAATACCATCAAGATTTATTTTGTGAAGAAGAAATTCAATATGATGCCTTTTAATGCTGAAACGGGCAAAGTGTTGGTATTGTTGATTGTCACTATCGTGCTATTTTATTTTTGGGACTTTCCATTTCATCCCATTGCCAATATTGTTTTAAAATCTTTATTGATTACAATTTTTTATGTGATGGTTATTTTAAGGATGAATGTGTCTGAAGATATTTCTGTTGTAATAAGAAAGTATTTGAAACTAAAATAATTCTTGAGTTTATTGAAAAGAAAAGCCCCGCAAGGTGCTTTGAGGCATACTTCATGCAGGACTTTCCAACTAACCAACCAAAATTTTAAATATCTTTATAAGTTTCCTCTTCTCGAAGTAGAACGCGAGCTTGGTTGTTTCTTCGCTTGTGATGAGCCACTTCTTTGTTGTTGCTTTGTACTAGATATACGATTATTTGAAGTGTTCGGTTTTCCCTTTGGCAAACTTTTAACACTGCTCGTATTCTTTGATACCGAAGTTATATTTCTTGTTACAGGCTGTCTTTGAGTTGTCTGAGACCTGCTATTGTTAGAAACACTTGGTCTCGTTGTTGCACGAGTATTTCCATTTGAGGAAGCTGCCCTAGTATTTTGATTTGCTCTTGTGGAAGTTGAACTACTTATACTACGATCACTAGAACTTCTTGTGGATTGATTCCCTCTAGATGTAGTAGCATTAGTCCTGGTTGCAGTACGCGTATTGCTTACTTGCGAGTTACGAGAGTTACTTCTATCCGCAACGGAATTACTTCTAGTTGTTGTGGCTTCTTGACGGTATCTGTCGCTAATTCTGCTTGTCGCCACTGTAGTTCCTCTACGACCGGATGCTTTACTTGTATTTCTGTAGGTGTAACTAACAGGTTGTCTATAATTGTTTGAGTAAGGTCTGTAATAGTGGTAACGGACAGGTTTGTAATATTGTCTGTACGGACGTGCATATACGACACAGTAACTTGGAGCAGGGACTGCATAATATACATGCCAAGGCCTATACACATAAGCTCTATTATAAACATTAATGTAACCCGTGTAATGTGTATAGGTGTGGTAGCTATTATAATAGATGTGCAAGCCACCAATACGTGACACACGACCATAACTGGTATAATTGATATCTACGTTCCCTATTTGTGTTACGCGGCCATAAAAGTCATAATAAATAGGTGTGTTTTCTATTTGAATAATTGCTCCGAAGTCATCGTATTGTACATAAGGACTATAATCATAACCATTATTGAAACTGAACGATACATTTGGAGTATTGATGGAAACATTGACATCGGGACCGTAATTTGGTGCATAAAAGTCGAACTGACCGTCTGGAAATACAGAAAACTCAATACCACCTTCGGTAAAGATGAACGAATTGCCATAGCCTCTATTAAAGTTAGTAATAGAAGAATTGGCTTCAAGGGCGTTGGTGGTTTTTGCGCTTACTGTTGCTCCGACTAGGAACACTGCAGTAAAAACTAAAGCTAATTTTTTCATGAGTGTTTGTTTTAAGTTTAACATAATTAGTAGTATTCAAACAACGTGCCAAAAAAGAATTCATAATCTTAAGTCATTGATAATTAATATGTTTATTTTATTGTCTGAAAAGAAATTAATTTATTAACACCTTCGAGATATAAAGATTTTTAATTACTCCTAAATGGCTTGGTTTTCAATATGAGATGGCTTGGAGTTACAGTATAAATAAGGAGAGCATATGGAACTGAGATCGAAATTCATTGATTCAATTTTAATTTCAATCTTTTTCAGTTGTAAAAATCACATTTTTTTTAAATCATTTTTATATGTAAGGGCAAGGATACGAATAGAATCACAGGCTTATTGCCCAATGGTTTTGTTCAATAAAGCAAAAACCCCGAAGCCTTAGGGAAAGGTCTTCAGGGTTTTAAGTTCAACAATAAGTAGATGCTATTTCTTGATTTTCTTTTGCTTTTGGACGGTGCTGCCTTGTTTGTAATAGTAGTACTCATCCTCATCATCATGTTGGTCGTAAGTTCCATAGGCATAACCGTTGTTTTGACCCAAGGCTTGGTTATAATGGGCATTATGGGTGTTGATGCTACCGTAACTGTTCACAATTTCTCCCCAGTTATTATAGGTCAATCGCAATCCACCTACTTGGGACAGCATACCACCACGATTATAGCTCATATAAATGGTTCCCACACGTTTCACTCTACCATCTCTATCATAATTGATAAATACATTGCCTATACGTCTCACTTTTCCATCAAAATCATGTTGAATCAAAAGTCCTGCATTCGATGGTGTGTAATGGGTCGTTCGGCTTACCGTTCCAGGGGCGCCTTGCGTAGTGTTTACAGAACCGCGTCTGCTGTTCGAACTTCTATAATAATAACTATCATTGTAAGTATCATTATAGTTGCCAAACGCATTCCCCGGATTGGTATTGAAATCAAAACTTCCATCAGGAAAAATCATAAACTCAACACCTCGTTCCATGAACATGATTGGTTCGGCATAATGATAGCGTGTTGAATTGTAAACATCTACACCTTGTGGTACAACCAAGGTTGTTTTTGCTTTAGCAGATGTTAATCCTATTAACACCATTGCTGTAAAAAGTACTTTTGTTTTCATAATTAAAAGGATTTAAGATTTTGCCTACTCTGGTTAAAAGCTTTTCGGCTTACGCTATACCATTTCAAGTATCCAATTTGCGTGCCAAGATTTTTATGAAAACTTTTTATACGGGTTCGAATGTCGGGTTTATTGAGCATTAGGTGCATGTTTTTTATTAAATTTACAAGACTTTCTGTTCGAAGTTTTTACTTCAAACGGATATTAATAAAGCTAAATTTCATGATGTACAGATGTGTAGTTGCCATATGCTGTTTCGTATGGTTTGTTTTGTCATCCTCTATGTTTGCCCAACACGATGATAATTTCACTTGGCCCAATGGGGCCAAAGCGGCCATTTGTTTAACCTATGATGATGGGTTGCCCAGTCATATCAACACCGTCGCACCTTTATTGGATGATTATGGCTTCACAGCGACTTTTTATGTGACACTTAATTCGCCATCACTGTATGAAAATATGGAGCAATGGAAAGCACTTTCTAAAAGGGGACACGAATTGGGCAACCATTCGGTTTATCATCCTTGTCAAAAATCCTTGCCCAATATGGATTGGGTAAAATCTTATTATGATTTAGATACTTATTCTGTTGAACAGATGCATTCCGAAATACAATTAGCAAATAGTTTTCTGAAATCTTTGGACGGACATGATGCCCATAGCTATGCCTACCCTTGTAGTCAACTTCTTGCTGGCGGCAAAAGCTACAAAGACTCTATTGATGTATACGTTTCGGCGGCTAGAGGAGGAGAGGTCAACTTTGATAATCTGCTGTCACCAAATACCATGGATATATATAATGTGCCTTCTTGGGCTCCAAACGAATTGGATGGTGATGCCTTAATTGAGTATGTACAGGCAGTCTCAAACAAAAAAACCTTGGGCGTCTTTACCTTTCATGGTGTTGGAGCTGAATATTTGACCACCAGCAACAAAGCCCATGAAGCCTTATTGGCATATTTAGATAAACATAGGGACGAAATTTGGATAACTACATTTAAGGAAGCTACGGAATACATAAAGCAACACCGTTAATTTTTTTTAACTCTCTTATACATTTGCATATTAAAATTGATGGATAATCTATTTAGAATTTTACTACATTTATATCCATCAATTGATGACCATGCCAAAACCAACCATTGAGTGTTCCAATTGCAATCAGCGTTTTGAGGCGCACTATCCCTATTGTCCTTATTGNNGGTTCTTTAGGAGCTTTATCCCTTTGATGTTGAAGCCTGGGTATTTGGCAAAACGCTTTGTAGAAGGTAAACGATTGCTTTATTTACATCCTGCACAGATGTATTTGTTTATCTCGGTGGTGTTCTTTTTTCTGTTTTCATTCATCTCCAGAGAACAGGCAGAAAGTTTTGACAATAATTTAAGAAAGGACATCGAGCGCAGTAGGCAACATCTCGATTCGTTGAACCATCTTGCGAAAGACACCTTGGCTTTACAGGAGTTTCTGAAACCACTAAAGGAAAATCAGGAACAAACCGGTGTAAAGGATCATGATTTGAAGGCATTGGACTCCATCATTAAGACCAAGCGCTCAAGGAATACTTCAATTTTTAATACCGATTTCAATGAAACAGGAATAGATTCCATGCTTGAAATTGGTGCTACCGACCAGGAGATTTATAAATATATGGGCATGGAGCAAAGCGATGGTGCTTTTACAAAACGTTTTTACAAACAGGCTCTAAAGTTTATGAAAAACAAAAGCGGAGGCACCATTTTAGAGGCCTTTTATGACAGCATTCCAATTGCTATGTTCATCCTTTTACCAATTTTTGCCCTTATATTGAAAGTATTCTATTATAGAAAAGGACGTTTTGCCCATCATTTGGTGTTCAGTTTTTACTTTTTTGCATTCCTGTTTATGGTATTTAGTATGCTGGTGTTGGGTAGTCTGCTTTGGGAAGACTTTCCAGGGTGGGTCATCGTTTTAGTGATGCTATCTACGTTTTTCTATTTGTTTTTGGGAGTCAAGCGATTTTATGAACAGGGCTATTTCTTGAGTTTTGTGAAAAGCAATGTCATCAGTTTTGTGTTTTTATCCATTGTATTGCCATTTGCCGCCGTGATTATGGGGCTGATGGCGTTTTTGTTTTATTAGAGGGTAGNNTCCACCACGCTCGCCACCTTCAGGGCCCAAATCGATGATGTAGTCGGCGCATTTGATGAGCTCCAAATTATGTTCAATGACGATAATAGAATGTCCTTGTTCTATCAACGCCTGAAACGATTTCAATAGTTTTTGGATGTCATGAAAATGCAACCCCGTGGTGGGTTCATCAAAAATGAATAAGGCATTATCACTTTTAGACCCTTTACCTAGAAAAGTTGCGAGCTTGATACGCTGTGCCTCACCACCCGAAAGGGTAGAAGAGCTTTGCCCTAAAGTTACGTACCCCAAACCAACATCTTGCAAAGGTTGCAATTTGGTCTGTATTTTCGATTGATTATGTTTATCAAAAAAGGCAACGGCGTCATCGATGGTCATATTCAACACATCATCAATATTTTTATCTTCAAAGGTCACTTCAAGAATCTCCTTTTTGAAACGTTTGCCATTACATGTTTCACAGACTAAATGCACATCTGCCATGAATTGCATCTCAATGGTGACTTCACCATCACCTTTACAAGTTTCGCAACGTCCTCCATCGACATTAAAAGAGAAATGTTTAGCCTGATAATTCCGAATTTTACTCAATTTTTGATTGGCGAACAGCGCTCTAATATCGTCATAAGCCTTGATGTAGGTCACTGGGTTGGAGCGTGAGGAGCGACCAATGGGATTTTGGTCTACAAACTCTATGTGCTGAATGTTTTTATAATTGCCTTTGATGTCGCTGAATTGCCCAGCTTTATCCCCAAAACCAGTTAGATGTTTCTGGATGGTTGGATATAGAATCTTTTTGACCAAGGTACTTTTTCCACTTCCTGAAACACCAGTGACCACCGTCAGCATTTCCAAAGGAAAGGTCACGTCGATGTTTTGAAGATTGTGTTCGCGAGCACCGATGATTTCAATTTGGTATTTGGAAGTGCGACGTTTTTTAGGCACTGCTATTTCCAATTCTCCATTGAGATATTTGGCGGTCAAGGAATCTGATTTTAAGATATCATCATAAGTTCCAGTGGCGACTACCTCACCACCAAAAGTTCCGGCTTCTGGACCAATATCAATGATTTCGTCGGCAGCCTTCATAATGTCTTCATCGTGCTCCACCACTATGACTGTATTACCTAAATCACGCAAGGCTTTCAACACCACAATCAATTTTTCTGTGTCTTTTGGATGCAAGCCAATACTTGGCTCGTCCAAAATATACATAGAGCCCACCAAACTACTTCCTAAAGAGGTCGCCAAGTTGATACGCTGACTTTCACCGCCAGATAAGGTGTTGGATTTCCTGTTCAAGGTTAAATAATCCAGCCCGACATTCGATAGAAAACTCAATCGATTTGTGATTTCCTTTAATAAACGTTCGGAAATCTTTGAGTCATGGTCGTTCAATTCCAATTGCTTGAAGAAATTAGATAGCTTGTCCAATGGCATACCCACCAAATCAGTAATGGTAACACCACCGACTTTTACATAGTTTGCCTCTGGCCGAAGACGTTTACCCTGGCATTTGCTGCATTTGGTTTTACCTCTGTAGCGAGACAGCATCACGCGATTCTGGATTTTGTAAGCTTTGGCTTCCAATTCAGCAAAGAAACTATCCAGACCTTCAAAATATTTATTGCCTTCCCAAACCAATTGTTTTTGAGCATCCGTCAGTTGAAAAAATGGTTTGTGGATGGGGAAATCAAACTTGTGGGAATTGTTCACCAATTGGTCGCGATACCAACTCATGCTTTCGCCTCGCCAAGGAAAAATGGCATTTTCATAAACAGACAAAACTGTATTTGGAATTACCAAATCCTCGTCAATCCCAATCACATCGCCATAACCTTCACATTTTGGGCAAGCGCCATAAGGATTATTAAAACTGAACAAATGAACGTTTGGCTCCAAAAAACTCATGCCATCGAGTTCAAATCGATTGTTGAAAGTTGTTTGCTTATTGTCCGACAGCGATTCAATCATGGTCGTGCCTTTACCTTCGAAAAAAGAGGTTTCAATGGCATCTGCCAATCGGTTGTAAAAATCCTCTTCATGTTTCACGACGATTCTATCGACCACCAAAAAGATATCTTTTTTAATGTCTTTTTCTAGGGCGTCTTCAATACGAAGCACTTCATTTTTATATTGAACCCTTGCATAACCTTGTTGTTGTAAGACTTTTAGTTTGTCTTCCATGGTGCGGCCTTCTTCCAAAATAATAGGAGCAAGGAGCAATAATTTTTCACCATCATCAAATGATTTGACAAGGTTCAAAACATCCGACGTGGTATGTTTTTTAACGAGGTTACCAGAAATTGGGGAATAGGTTTTTCCAATTCTTGCAAACAATAATTTTAAATAGTCATAAATTTCAGTGGAAGTTCCAACAGTAGAGCGTGGATTGGTGGAATTTACTTTCTGTTCAATGGCAATGGCGGGTGCAATCCCTTTTATATAATCTACTTTGGGTTTGTTGAGACGGCCCAAAAATTGACGTGCATAACTCGACAAGCTTTCAACATAACGTCTTTGACCTTCGGCATACAAAGTATCAAATGCCAAACTGGATTTTCCGGAACCAGACAATCCCGTAATCACTACCAATTTATTCCGTGGAATTACCACGTCGATATTTTTAAGGTTGTGGAGATTCGCGCCCTTGATAATAATATTCTGTTTCGGATTTACTTCTGAAAGCTTACTGTACATAGGATTTTTGCTCATGGATTTGCAAAGATACGTTATCTAATTCAGCCATTAAAAAAAGTTATTGTGCAATAAAATGTTAAAGTTTACTCCGAAATTTTGCTTTTTAGGAATGATTGTTGTTATATTTGAATCATAATCGATTAAATAACAGTTGCCTATATCATAATATTACTTTAAAGATTAACCCCAAGCATAGAGGATTCTCTATGTCCCTAAAGTAATGATTATGAGACACGAACTTATCACAGACGCTGCACTGGTCAGCAATTATCTGAAAGGCGACGAAAGCGCCCTTTCCGTATTAATCAATAGGCACAAACAAAAAATCTATAGTTTTATTTATTCTAAAGTGTACGATAGGGATATTACTGAAGATATCTTTCAAGACACATTTATTAAGGTTATCAAGACGCTTAAACTTGGTAAGTACAATGAAGAAGGGAAATTTCTTCCTTGGGTAATGCGTATTGCACACAATTTGGTCATTGACCATTTTAGAAGAAATAACAGAATGCCCAAATTTGACAATTCTGGTGAATTCAGTATTTTTTCGGTTTTGAGTGATTCGACATTGGACGCTGAAAAAAATCTAATCAAGGAACAGATTGAATGTGATTTACGCCGTCTGATAGAGGAACTTCCTGAAGACCAAAAAGATGTACTTATTATGCGAATGTATCAAGACATGAGCTTTAAGGAAATCTCCGATAAAACAGGTGTGAGTATCAATACTGCGTTGGGTAGAATGCGTTATGCACTTATCAATTTGAGAAAGGTCATTGACCAAAAAAATATTATTTTAACAAATTAACAATTTCATATACTAAAGTAAGTTTTGTTGCGTTATTAGGATTATAATCAAACTAAAAAACCTAAAATGGCAAAACTTTACTCTGAAAAAATCCCGGAATCCCAAATCAATTTGAACCCAAAAGAAGAGACAGTGGATTTTCTTTTGAATTATTCTAAGGCTTTAAGTGTTATACATTGTAATAATTTGAAGTTTGAAGCACTTCAAAACTAAACTTGGAAAAGTCCTGATGGTTAGCTTATCAGGACTTTTTTTTATTTCCACGAAAATGGTAATCCAATGATTGAAATTTCAGTACATCAATTGAACACAATTATTTTTTTTCATAATAATCCTTCAAAACTGATGCTCTTCCAATCGTTTTCGTAATCACATCCTTATCGAGATTCCAACCTCTGGCAGGGGAATATTGCCGTCCATACCAAATAATCTGTAAATGCAAATCGTTCCACAATTCTTCTGGGAACAAACGCTTGGCATCTTTCTCTGTTTGAACTACATTCTTTCCATTGGTAAATCCCCAACGATACATCAATCGATGAATGTGAGTATCCACAGGAAATGCAGGTATTCCGAAAGCTTGCGACAAGACCACCGCAGCCGTTTTATGACCCACAGCTGGTAAGGCTTCAAGTTCTTCATACGTTTGTGGAACTTCTCCATCGTGTTTGTCAATCAAGATATGGGATAAACCATGGATACCTTTACTTTTCATTGGTGAAAGACCGACCGGTTTGATGATGTCTCGGATTTCTTCAACAGACAACTTTATCATATCATACGGATTGTCAGCTTTTGCAAATAATAGTGGTGTGATTTGATTCACACGAACATCTGTGCTTTGTGCGGACATTAATACTGCTATGAGCAAGGTGTACGGATCTTTGTGTTCCAATGGCACAGGTATTGTAGGGTAGAGCTCATTTAACGTAGTTATAACAAAATCTACTTTTTCTTGTTTGGTCATAGTTGTATTTTTACAGGGAATCAAAATTAAGATATTATGACGACATTAAAGGCAGGCGATAAGGCTCCAAATTTTTCACAAAAGGACGAACAGGGAAACACAATAAACCTCAATGACTATAAAGGAAAAAAATTGGTGGTTTTCTTTTATCCTAAAGCCAATACACCAACCTGCACCACGGAAGCTTGCAACCTGCGAGATAACTATAAAAACTTGACCGATAAAGGCTATGCCATTTTGGGAGTGAGTGCAGATAGTCAGAAAAAACAATCGAATTTTAAAAAGAAATATAATTTCCCATATCCTTTATTGGCTGATGAAGACAAGAGTGTCATCAATGCTTTCGGAGTTTGGGGTGAAAAGAAATTCATGGGTCGTACCTTTGATGGCATTCATCGTGTAACATTTGTGATAGACGAAAAAGGTGTGATTGAAAAGGTGATTGATGATGTGAAAGCGAAGAAACATACGGAGCAGGTTTTAGCTGATGCTTGATTCTCAAAAAACACGTTTAAAAACTAGAAGGTAAGTTGTATTTTTTGATAATATAGGTAATATTTTTGAATGTGCCCTTGAGTTCTTCAAATTCATGATAGGTTCGAGGTTTATCGGCCAGTAATAACTTTAATTCCCATAAGTATTCCAACTGAATTATTTTGAGAGGGGTTATCACGAATTAATATTGTGGATTCCTCTCCATCAAACCCCCAACGAACATTTGACATGACTTCTGTAATACCAGAAAATTCAATATCCAAAGTAAAACGATAATCTTGGCCAAACTTAAAAGTTGATTCTTTAAATGCTTTCATCAACGAATCCATCAATTCTTTTTTATCTTGAGGAACGTCACTGATGCCTTCCACGTTTAAAACATGCCAGTTACCAATGATTTCTAATTCCGTTATGGATTGAGCATTCGTATTTATTGCGAACACAATAAAAATCATGAAGGTTATTAAGTTTTTAATCATAACTATTTTTTTTATACTGAAATCGAGTATTTAAATGGAGATTTTATGTTAAGAAACTTACAAATAATTAAAATCTATAACCAATTCTTAAATGTAAATTCACTGCGACATCTGCTTCATTGATTAAATGCACATTATCCTCCTTAAAATAATGAACATAACCAATGCCAATTCCGGCTTCGTATGTAAAGTGGTTTCCAATATGTCTTCTTATACCCCAAGTTGGAACAATTGTGATATCTGCTATAAAATTGATGTTGTCTTCATTAGAAATCACAAACCAATCCGGATGATATGTTGTTTTTATGGATATGAAATTTCCACTATTTCCATCAATGCGACGAGATTTAGCCGCTCTTTTGTTTAAATTATAATACCATCGAGGCTCTAAAGTTATCGTTGGAACGAGGATATAGCCCACTGCTCCATATATGTCATTTCCAAAGACTCCTGTGTCCAAGCCAAGTTCACTTCTTAAAGCAAACTGATTGGAAAGTCTAGCTTCGTTGTGTACCCATAACCCCAAAAACCCAGTTTGGATTCCGAAGGTGGATTTTTCAACACTTGTATTTTGAGAGGTTGCAATTACGGAAAGTCCGCAGAAGATCAGGGTCAATAAGGCTTTTTTCATAAGGGCAAATTTATGTCAGAATTTTTGTTCAAATGTATAAAAAAAGAGAACCTGAAAAAGTTCTCTTGATTAAATTTATATTTTAAATAGTTTACTCCTCCGAACTTTCCTCCATGGTATGATATACATTTTGCACATCATCATCCTCTTCTATCTTTTCCAATAGTTTTTCAACATCGGCCGCTTGTTCTGGTGTCAAGGTTTTTGTCACTTGTGGAATGCGTTCAAATCCTGATGATAAAATTTCAAGATTACGACTTTCCAATTCACTCTGGATGGCTCCAAAACTTTCAAAAGGTGCATAAATTAAAATGCCGTCTTCATCCACAAACACTTCTTCTACGCCAAAATCAATCATTTCAAGTTCTAATTCTTCTGCATCAATTCCTTCCGCAGGAATTCGGAAATTGCAGGTATGGTCAAACATAAACACTACGGAGCCAGAAGTTCCCAAGCTACCATCACATTTATTAAAATAGCTACGAATATTGGCAACGGTACGTGTATTGTTATCTGTGGCTGTTTCTACCAAAATCGCAATTCCATGAGGGGCATAGCCTTCAAATAACACTTCTTTATAATCGCCTTGACTTTTATCGCTAGCTTTTTTGATGGCGCGCTCCACGTTGTCTTTAGGCATATTCACCGACTTCGCATTCTGAATTACCGCCCGCAATCTCGAATTACTTGCTGGGTCAGGACCACCTTCTTTAACAGCCATCACGATGTCTTTACCTATACGAGTAAAGGCCTTGCTCATCGCCGACCAGCGTTTCATTTTTCGTGCCTTTCTGAATTCAAAAGCTCTTCCCATTTCTTTTATTGTTTAATCGTTGAGTTGTTTATTTTTGAAATGTTGAATACTGAAAGTATAAATAAGTTTGTCAGTTACACGAATCAACGCGTAAACGATTCAACATTTTCGTTGGCAAATTTAAAAAAAAGGAATTTTATATTGCAAATTTATTCTTGTACTTCCACAATAGCTTCAATAGCTTCCGCCAATTGGAAATCCTTTTCAGTGACGCCCTTGGCCGAATGTGTTGATAATGAAATGGTAAGCACGTTATACACATTGGTCCAATCAGGATGATGGTTTAAAGCTTCGCACTCAAAGGCAATGCGGCTCATGGCACTAAAGCAATCTTTGAAATTATCGAATTCAAACTCCGCATGCAGTGCATCCTCATAATAGTCCCAATCTGGAAAGTGAAGAAGTTTTTTCTCAATGGTATCTTTATCTAGCTTTTTCATGAATTATATTTTTTTAGGTTTATTAAAGTTAGGGAATTATTCATGATTTATGGAACATGAATAAAATCTTAACACTTATTTCACTTGCAATTCCTCCAAAACCTCATGACTTGTAATTTGAAGATGCTTTGGGAGTTTATTTGTTTTGGGCATAACCGCAAGGTAGCGGTCGTCATTGGTGGTAAACACATGTTTGTACTGAACCGAAGCCATCGTCAGAATGCCAACCATTTCTTTGATAAAATCATCATGATGCACTAAATCGGTACTTCCCAAATGAAAGGTTCCAGTTTTATTGCGATTGATTAGGTAATGTATTTGCTGGGTCATTTTATAATCGTTCGTGACATTCATTATAAGGTTTGGAAAAATTTCGATGGCGGTTTTTTCATGGATTTGCTGCTTCAATTCCTTAACACGAGGCGACTGTGTTCCAAACACCATCGGTAGTCTTATGATAATGACCTGCCGTTTGGGCAGACGCAGCAGCATATTTTCAATCTTAATTTTGAAATGTCCATAGATACTTTCGCTTAAGGTTTTATCTTCCTCATAACTTGGATATTTGCTATACGCATCGAACACATTGGCCGAGGATAGAAAAATGATTTTGCAATCGTTCAACATTAAATACTCCGCGATATGTTGATGGGCAATGGTCTGGGCATGAAAATCGCCACGCAAAGCAGAAATAATAATGGAAGGTTTGACAGCTTCCAAAATTTCAAATACATCATCTTCTTCTACATTGTATTGAAAAAAATGTTTGTTCTTTTCAAGCGCAGTATTGGGTTTGCAATAGGTACCATAAGTTTTAAAGTAGGAGCAAAGCTCTTTATAAAGTGCGTTTCCCAGAAAGCCACTGGCACCAAATATGAGAATTCTATGTTTGTTTTCTGGGGTTAACATCAATAAATATAAGTAGGTTTTATTTTAAAAAATGGAGAGTTTTGTTTTGGTCGTAAACTGTTCCAAAGCTTGCATTCCCAAAAGTGAATTCCCTTTTGGGTTTAAACCTGGCGACCAAACTGTGATGGTAAAATGATTGGGAAGCAATGCTACAATACCACCGCCAACACCACTTTTTCCGGGCAAACCGACTTCAAACGCAAACTCCCCCGCTTCATCATAAAAGCCACAAGTAAGCATGATAGCATTGATACGTTTCACTCTACTTGGAGACAAATAACAAGTTCCTTGAACGCAAACTCCTTGATTGGCAAACATAAAAAATGCGTTAGACAGTTGTTCACAATTCATTTCCAACGAACATTGATGAAAATAAAAATCCAATACTTCATCAACGTCATTTTCTAGATTGTGATATGCTTTTAGAAGATTAGCGGCTGCATAATTATTGTAACCCGTCAATCGTTCTGATTCGGCTACTTCGTAATTATAATCAATGGACTGGTCATTTGCCAAATCCCTAACATATTGAAGAAATTCTTTCTTGGGTTGTTTTAAATGAGACACCAGCACATCAGCAATCACTAAAGAACCGGCATTAATCAATGGATTTCTTGGAATTCCATTTTCCAATTCCAACAAGGAAAGATGATTGAAAGGATTTCCAGAAGGTTCTACATCCACCCGTTTCCAAATGGCTTCGGAATAGAGTGGGAGCGCCATACAAAGTGTTAATACTTTGGAAATACTTTGAATGGAAAAACCAATGTTCCAATCACCTGTAGAGAACGAACGGCCATCCATATGTTTGAGATAGATACCAAATTGTTGGGCATCGATATTGGATAATTCCGGAATGTAAGACGCTACCAAGCCACGATTAACCTCGTGTTTTAAATTATCATGAATTTCGTCAAGTACATTTTGGAAATCTATCATTCATCAGGCTTTATAAAAAGGTAATTTCACAACAGTGGCCGGAATGGCGTTTTTACGAATTTGAATATTGATTTTACTTCCAACTTCAGAGAAAATTGTCGGCACATACCCTAATCCAATTCCCTTGTTCAGCATCGGAGACATCGTTCCAGAAGTGACCACACCGATGGTTTTTCCATTACCATCAACAATATCATAGCCATGACGGGGAATGCCTCGCTCATCCAATTCAAATGCGATTAATTTACGTTCTATGCCTCGTTCTTTTTCTGCCTTTAAAGCTTCGCTATTGGTAAATTCTTTGGTGAATTTTGTAACCCATCCCAAACCAGCTTCTATCGGAGAGGTCGTATCGTCTATATCATTTCCGTAAAGACAGTAACCCATTTCCAAACGCAAGGTGTCACGCGCGGCAAGTCCGATGGGTTTAATTCCGTATGAAGCGCCAGCTTCAAAAACCTTATCCCAGACCTGTTTCACTTCCGAATTTTTGCAGTAGATTTCAAATCCACCACTTCCAGTATATCCTGTTGCCGAAATAATAACATTTTCAATGCCTGCAAAATCGCCAACCACAAAATTGTAAAACGGAATCGCTGACAAATCATGACTGGTGATGCTTTGCATTGCTTCAACTGCTTTTGGTCCTTGAATGGCGAGTAGCGAATAGTCTTCACTCAAATCTTTCATCTCGGCACCAACATCGTTCTTGGATGTTATCCAATTCCAATCTTTTTCGATATTGCTCGCATTGACTACCAAAAGGTAAGTTTCTTCTTTCACCTTATAAATAATCAAGTCGTCTACAATGCCTCCGTTATCATTAGGCAAACAACTATACTGTGCCTTTCCAATGGTTAGTTTTGAAGCATCGTTGCTGCTTACTTTCTGAATCAATTCCAAGGCTTGAGGCCCTTCAATAAGAAACTCACCCATGTGCGACACATCAAAGACACCCACACCTTTACGAACCGTTTCGTGTTCAATATTGACACCTTCGTATTGTACAGGCATATTGTAACCTGCAAAAGGAACCATTTTTGCTCCAAGAGCTTCGTGAGTGGATGTTAAGGCTGTGTTTTTCATGAATTTAGTTTTGTTATGATTTCAATTATGTAGAAATCGTATGTATTTTAAAAATCTTTAGTCAAATAATAAACAATGGCAATTACAATGAGAAAAAGACCAAAAGTAATCAGCAATGTTCGTTTTAGATTCTTGCCGTTTGATAAAACTTCAAAGCTATTGCCAATAATCTCTATGATTATAATTAAAAAATCTTTCATAGTTGCTGCACAAAAGTATTGAAAATTATCTATTTTCTTCAAGAATGGGTTTGATTAAAAATATGTTAATTTTATGCTTTTCAATCTGAATAATGGATAATAGTATTAATTTTCAAATTATATAAAATACATACAATGAAACCGTTTATTACCCTATGTTTTACCTTTTTGTTTGTTAACTTTTCATTTTCCCAAAAGGGGTTGCCAGAAGATTATTTAAGCGCACAATTCCATAAAGAAAGAAGAGAGGCCTTTAGAAGTCAAATGCCAAAAAATAGTGTGTCCGTATTTTTTGCCAATCCAGAACGCAATCGAGCCAATGACGTGGATTATGTGTATCACCAAGACCCCAATTTTTATTACTTGACGGGTTATAAGGAGCCAAATGCGGTTTTGGTAATTTTTTCTGAAGACCAATATAATGATAAAGGGAAGGCGTATAATGAAATTCTATACGTACAGGAAAAGAACGCACAACGAGAGCAGTGGACTGGGATTCGATTAGGCGTTGAAGGTGCCAAAGAACAGTTAGGGTTTGATACCGCGTTTAACGGGAGTGTGTTCAAGGATTCTGGGATTGATTATACCAAATTTGATAAAGTTCTCTTTAATAATTTTGAAAATGACTATCGCGATTCCAAACGGGATGACGCCGATTTATACAGTTTGATTGAGACTTTTAAAGGACAAATCAACTATAATAATGTGCCAGAAACCAATGAGATTAAGGACAGGGTTTACGAGCTCATCAAAACATCGAATGTCGAAAATAACACCAATGTAGTTCAGCGTATTGAGCAAGCTATTTCGTATGCTCCAGAGCTTAAAGACGATAAACTCATCAAAGATTATATGAGTGCCAAGGATGATAACATGCGCTTGGAATTGAAACAACAAGCCATTAAAATTGAAGCAGAAACCCCAAAGAACAATCTAGATACAAAAACACTTTCCACCATTATGGCTGGATTACGTCAGGTAAAAACCCCAGAAGAGATGGTATTGCTGAAGAAAGCAGTCCGTATTTCGGCTATGGGACAACGTGAAATCATGAAAGTGATGCATCCTGGTATGTCCGAAACCGAAGTACAAGGTGTCCACGAATATGTCTATAAAAAATATGGAAGTGAATATGAAGGCTATCCTAGTATCGTTGGCGCGGGAAACAATGGATGTGTGCTGCATTATATAGAGAATTCAAAAATGAAGTTGGAAAACGATTTGGTATTGATGGATTTAGGTGCCGAATACCATGGTTACACGGCGGATGTCACTAGAACGATTCCTGCCAATGGTAAATTTTCACCGGAGCAAAAACAGATTTATGATTTGGTCTATGAAGCGCAGGAAGCAGGTATCAAAGCCACGGTGATTGGTAATACTTTAAGGTCGCCTGACAATGCAGCAAGAGAAGTCATCAATGCAGGCTTGGTAAAATTAGGGATTGCCAAAGATGAAGCGGATGCGCGAAAATATTTTCCTCATGGAACCTCGCATCATATAGGTTTGGATGTTCACGACCCAAGTTTGAGAGGAAATCTTGAAACCAATATGGTCATTACTGTAGAGCCTGGTATTTATATTCCCGACGGAAGTGATTGTGATAAAAAATGGTGGGGCATTGCCGTGCGAATTGAAGATGATATTTTAATCACTGAAAATGGTCCTGTAAACTTATCTGCGGAAGCACCACGAAAATCAAGCGACATTGAGGCTCTGATGAAAGAGAAAAGTGTATTGAATGATTTTGTGTTGCCAAAATTGGATTAATCAAGATAAAACTAAAAAGAAACCTGAACAGATATTCAGGTTTTTTTGTATGGAATAATTTGTGTAACCAAAAGGTTTCATTTATATTTGTAACCGATTCGTTACATAATTAATTATTTCCAGATGAGAAGAGATGTATTTCAAGCAATAGCCGACCCAACAAGAAGGGACATCATTCATCTGTTGTCAAATGAAAGTCTCAATATTAATGCGGTTGCAGAAAAATTTGAAATCAGTCGTCCGGCGATATCAAAACATTTAAAAATATTGCAGGAATGTGGATTGATGAGCATCCAGCAGGAGGGAAGAGAACGCTTTTGTAGGCCTAATTTTGAAGCACTGCAAGAAGTTTCGCTATGGATTGAGCAATACAAAACTTTCTGGGAAACAAAATTGGACCATTTGGAACACTATTTAAATAAATCAAAATAAAATTTTATGGAAACAACACCTATCATTTTAGAGCGCACCTTCAAAGCGCCAGTTTCAAAAGTTTGGAAAGCCATTTCAGATAAAAATGAAATGAAGCATTGGTATTTTGACCTGAAAGAATTCAAGCCTGAAATAGGTTTTAAATTCGATTTTACTGGAGGTCCAGATGACGGCAAACAATATTTGCATCTGTGTGAAATCACCGAGGTTGAGCCCGAAAAAAAGCTGACCTACAGTTGGAGTTATGATGGTTATGAAGGCATTTCTTTTGTGACCTTTGAATTGTTTCCGCAAGGGAACGAAACCCTGTTGCGATTGACACACAAAGGTTTGGAAACGTTTCCTAAATCAAATCCAGATTTGGATGCAAAGAATTTTGTCGAAGGTTGGAATCATATCATTCACAAATCTTTAAAAGGTTATTTGGAAAAGTGATTTTTTAAGGAATAAAGTGACACTAATGCCCAAATTCCTTCCAAAATAATAAATGGCCAATAATTTATAAGGATGGATGCTATACAGGCCATTGTTGCACCTATTAAATTCAACACTATAAATGTCAAGCTTTTATTGGTGATTTTTCCAAGGGCATTTAAAACGTAAGCAAGAAGTATCTGAAATACACCTAGAAATCCAATCCAATCCGTTAAGTTCATAATAAGATGTTTTGTTTAAAAAATTAAAAGCATTTGATGGTTAGGATTGGAATGTGTTTCAGAGATTTTGAAATCGTGGCTTCCTACCACCTTAAATCCCACCTTATTATAAAAATTGATGGCTCTCGCATTTTCTGTCCAAACAAATAACCACATTCCAACTTGATGGTGTTTCTTGGATTGCTGAACGTTGAAATTGAAAAGTTCCCATCCGAGTTTTAAATGATGAAATTCCTTAAGCAGGTAAAGACGTTCCAGTTTCGTAACATTCTTACATTCAATATTTTCATGAGGAACATCAAAAATAATCTTGGAATAACCGACCGGTGTTTGATTGTGATAGATGATATAAAAATAATTTTTGTTGTCTTTTAATTCTTCGGAAAAAGTGGTTTCATTGAATTTTAAGCTCACATAGCTGTCAATATCTTCCTTTGAGGCACTCATGCTATGGGATTCCAAAAACGATGTGGTTCCAATTTTTACCAATAGTTTGGCATCCTCCGGTGTTGCGCGCACAATGGTAGCCATAATTTATACCTGATTCAATAAATAAGTTTTCAATTCCTCGTAAGAGCTAATCTCTATGTTTTTTTTCTTTTTGTCCATCACTGCAACAATCTGCGGTGGTAAATCTATGTTTTCCCTGATGACATCTTCCACAACATCCAAAAACTTGGTGGGGTGCGCGGTTTCCAAGAAAACGCAATGTGCATTGGGATTGGACTCTTGATAGGCTTTGCAACCCAAATATCCGACAGCGCCGTGAGGGTCAGCAATATAATTGAAGTCGCTGTACAATTCTTTCAAAGCTTCACGCGTCTGATAATCTGTAAAACTGTATGAAGATAAATTATTTTTTAGCGTTTTGAAATCATTCTTATAAATCTCTTGGATTCTGATAAAATTACTCGGATTTCCCACGTCCATGGCATTACTGATGGTTTGCACAGATGGTTTTGGGCTGTAATTTTTTGTTTCCAAATAGTGAGTCACAACATTGTTGGCATTGTTTGAGGCGATAAAATGATGAATTGGCAAGCCCAATTGTTGTGCCATCATGCCAGCGCAAATATTTCCAAAGTTCCCACTGGGGATTGAAAACACAATGTCTTTGTGTGTGTTGTGCAATTGTTTGTAGGCAAAAAAGAAATAGAACATCTGTGGCAACCAACGGGCAACATTGATAGAATTGGCAGAGGTCAGTTGCATTTTGGATGTCAATTCTTCATCAAGAAAAGCGCGTTTGACCATATCTTGACAATCATCAAATACGCCATCGACTTCCAAGGCCGTAATGTTTTTTTTGAGCGTAGTCAATTGTTTTTCCTGAATATCGCTCACTTTTCCACTTGGATACAGAATGACAACCTTCACGCCATTGACACCCAAAAAACCATTGGCAACGGCACCTCCGGTATCACCAGAGGTCGCTACCAAGACCGTAACATCCTTTGTATTTTCTTGATTAAAATAACCAAGACATCTCGCCATGAATCGTGCACCCACGTCTTTAAATGCCATGGTCGGTCCATGAAACAACTCTAGTGTCGAAACGTTTTTATTGATTTCTACCACAGGAAAATCAAAAGACAAGGTTTCTCCAATAATTGTTTTTAAAACATCTTCGGGAATTTCTGGAGAGACGAATTGTTTGATGGCTTCAAAGGCGATTTCTTCATAGGACAAATTATCAATGTTCTCGAAAAATGACTTTGGCAATGGCGTAATTGATTCCGGGAAATACAACCCTTTATCTGGAGCAATCCCTTTAATTACAGCTTCCTTGAATGATGTATTTGGAGCTTGTCTGTTTAGGCTATAGTAATTCATAATATTTTCATTCCTTCAACATTAATTTTAGAAACATAAGTGTTAAATCCAATAGGAGTCTTTGAATAGATTTCTCTCATGGCATTCTCAACTTTTTTCGCGCTTTCAAGTCCTTGACATAAGGTGAATATTGAAGGTCCAGAACCAGATATGCCACAGCCGAGAGCTCCTGCTTTGTGAGTTGCTGATTTTACATCTTTAAAATGTGGAATCAACTGGCTTCGGTAGGGTTCTACAACAACATCCTCAAGTGAACGTCGAATCAATTCATAATCGTTGGTGTGAAGTGCGTGAACAAAACTGCCCAAATTTGCCCATTGCTGTATGGCATTTTTCATCGAAACTTCTTTAGGTAAAATTGCCCTAGCTTCCGAAGTTTTTACTTCAATTTGTGGATGGATGATGGTAGCATACATTTCATTGGGCGTTGGCAATTGCAACACCTCCAAAGGCGACACGCTTTTCACCAGCGTAAATCCTCCAAAAATTCCAGGAGCAATGTTGTCCGCATGTTCGCATCCACTTGCAATCGCTTCCCCTTTCATCGCAAAATCTGATAATTGTGTTTTGTTATAAGGTCTATCAAGCAATTCATTTATGGCAAAAACACTTCCCGAAGCACTCGCAGAACTGCTCCCGACACCACTGCCTGGTTTGATGTGTTTGTAGATTTCGATTTCGAAACCACATTCTGGATTGGCATCATTATAAAGAGCCAATGCTGATACACCAGCAACATTTTTTTCGGTTTCAAATGGTAAATCATAACCTTCAATCTTGGTAATGTAAATCCCTTTTTTATCGATTTTTCTAACAATCATTTCATCACCGATGGTGTCCAAACAAAATCCTAGAACATCAAAGCCGCAGGAAACATTGGCAACGGTTGCTGGTGAAAAAATTTTTATATCAGTCATAAATTACATGTATTTCAACTGTCAATTAAGATTACCTGTTTCCAATTCTGATGATATCTGCAAACAATCCGGAAGCGGTGACGTCTGCACCTGCGCCAGCACCTTTGACAATCAATGGCTGTTCCGGGTAACGCTGTGTGTAAAACATCACAATGTTATCTTTTCCTTTTAAATTATAAAATGGATGGTCACTTGGAATTTCCCGTAACCCAACTTTGGCTTTACCATTGTTAAATTCCGCCACATACTTCAATTGACAGTCATTTGCCTTTGCCGACGCATAAAGTTTTTGAAAATGGCTTTCATCATCAATTAGGGTTTTATAAAAATCATCAACCGATGTGCTGTCCAAATTGGATTTGGTCAAAAATGATTGGTTCTCAATATCTTCAAGGTTCATTTCCTCTCCACTTTCACGTGCCAAAATAAGGATTTTTCGCGCCACATCAACACCACTTAAATCAATTCGTGGGTCTGGTTCGGTATAGCCTTCAGCCTGTGCCTGTTTGACCACATCATGGAATTTTTTGGTATCATCAAAATTGTTGAAAACAAAATTCAGACTACCTGATAAAACTGCCTGAATCGAAGTGATTTTGTCTCCCGAAGCAATCAAATGATTAAGTGTGTCAATGATAGGTAAGCCTGCACCCACATTGGTCTCAAATAAAAATGGCGCATCGTATTTTTTTGATAAATGCTTTAGGTCTTGATAATTTTCAAAGGAACTTGAACACGCAATTTTGTTGCAAGCTACGACCGCGATATTTTGCTTTAAATAATCGGAATAACGTTTGGAAACATCTTCATTGGCGGTAATATCCACAAAAATGCTGTTGCGAAGGTTGAGGCGCTTGGTTTCATCCATAAATCCTTGTAATGTGGCTGGACTTCCTTCTTTTAATTGTTCTTTCCAATCTTTCAGCGACAACCCATTTTCGTCAAAAACCATGGTTCTGGAATTTGACAATCCAATGACTCTTAAGTTTAGCTTGAGATGTTCCTTTAGATATTTTCTCTGTTGCTTTATTTGCTCTACAAGTTTCTCTCCTACATTTCCAACACCAGTAATAAAGACATTCAATTGTTTAATATTTCCTTCAAAAAAAGCTTCATGCAAGGTGTTCAATGCTTTTTTGACATCACTCTCCAAGATAACTGCCGAAATATTACGCTCGGAGGCTCCTTGGGCAATCGCTCTAATATTGATGTTGTTCTTGCCCAAAGAACTGAACATCCGTCCGCTGATACCTTGATGGTTTTTCATGTTATCACCCACCAATGCAATGATGGCAAGTTCTTTTTCCACGTATATTGGGTCGATTTTATGAAGCGAGATTTCATTTTCAAAAGTTGCATCGATGGCCTCTTTGGCACGTTCAGCATCTTTATCATCAATTCCAAAACAAATGGAATGTTCGGAAGAGGACTGTGTTATGAGAATGATATTTATTTTTTCATTCGCCAAAGTTTCAAATAACCGTTTTGAAAAACCAGGAATACCAATCATTCCGCTTCCTTGCAAGGTTAACAGCGCGATATTGTTTATGTTGCTGATGCCTTTTGCTGGAGATGTTTTTCCATTTCCTTTTTTTGAAATAATGGTTCCAACGGCTTCTGGTTCCAGAGTGTTTTTGATGTGAATAGGAATATTTAAATCCAAGACAGGTTGCACCGTTGGAGGATACAATACTTTGGCACCAAAATGCGACAGTTCCATAGCTTCTTGATACGACAATGCCTCGATTGGATAGGCCTGTCTTACCAATTTTGGGTTTGCTGTAAACATACCGCTGACGTCCGTCCAGATTTCGAGTTGCTCAACCTTCAATGCTGCTGCAACTATAGCCGCTGTAAAGTCAGAACCACCACGCCCCAGTGTTGTGACTTCTCCAAGGCTGGATTTGGAAATAAAACCAGGAAGAATCGTTATTTGTTGTCTTACCGTTTTGAAATAGTTGGTGATATTTTCATTAGTCTGCTTGTAATTTACTTCTGCTTTTGTGAAGTTGGAATTCGTGACAATCAAATCCTGACTGTTTTTCAGCTCTGCATCCAAACTACGGCTTTGCATGGTACGCGTAATCAAATAAGACGAAAGCAATTCTCCATAACTCACTAATTTATCTGTGGTCTTTGGCGATAGTTCATTAATCAAATAAATACCATCCAATAGATTTTTCAATCCTTTGAATTTTGATTCCAGATGCTGTGTTATTGAATCACTTTTAAGGGGAATCAACTCGTCAATAATGTTTAAGTGAATCGATTTAATCTCTTTAAAAACAGAAAGATAGGTTTCGTTTTTGTTTTGAGCCAATGTGCCAGCTTTCAATAATCTATCAGTGATGCCACCAACAGCTGAAACCACGCAAATGAGTTTGGCTTTTTCTGATTTCTGTTGTAAAATGGTAATGACATTATTAATGTTTTGGGCTGAACCGACTGATGTGCCTCCAAATTTTAATACTAACATAAAAGATTGGTTATGAGATTGAATTGCTAAATAAAATGAAACTAATAAAATGGACGGGGTAAATGATAGCTATTAACCCCAAAGGGTGGTAGTCGTTGTAATCACAGAAGTAATGCCTTCCAAAGACACGGAAGAAATGGTAACTGTTGAGATATAGTTGATGTGTGACATTTTGTTATGCTATACCTTTCAAATGTATTATTTTTACTATTATAAACAAATTATACAGTATCTTTTTATTGAATTAGTTGGATTCTCAATATTTTTTGAGAGTTTGGTTTTTTTATGGCTGAATTACTGTGGATTCAATAATATAAAGGATTATAAAAATGAAGATATTTTCCAAGGAGCAAATTTACGAAGGAGATAAAATAACTGCGAAGAAACAAAACATCTCTTCCACAGAATTGATGGAACGTGCAGGCATTCAGATTTTTAATTGGTTGCATGTTCGAATGCAGGGTGCTCAAGTGCCCATCCATGTATTTTGTGGTATTGGGAATAATGGAGGTGATGGCTTGGTAGTTGCAAGGCATTTGATAACCCATGGCTACAATGTCAAAACCTATGTCGTCAATTGCAGCGACAAACGAACCAAAGATTTTTTAATCAATTATGACCGAATTAAGGAGACCACCAAAAAATGGCCAGAAATGCTCAATTGTGAAGCTGATTTTCCAGAGATTGGTGCTGATGATATTATTATTGATGCCGTTTTTGGAATAGGTTTGAACCGTCCTGCAGACGCGTGGGTCAAAGGATTATTCCAGCATTTTAGGACTTCAAAAGCATTTACATTGGCAATTGATATGCCTTCAGGTTTGTACGCTGATAAGGTTCCAAAAGATGAAAATGGGGTTGTTTGGGCAAATCATACCTTGAGTTTTGCGTCTCCTAAATTGGTGTTCTTCTTACCTCAAACCGCAAAATACACACAGCAATGGGAAATTTTGGATATTGGTCTTGATCCTGATTATCTGTTCACCACCGAAACTGAAGCAGAATTATTGGGGAAAAATGAAATGCTTCAACTATATCAGCCTCGTGATAAATTTTCACATAAAGGTAATTTTGGACATTCTTTAATCATTGGAGGAAGTTACGGTAAGATTGGCGCAGTGATATTATCCAGTAAGGCTGCTTTGTCTTCGGGGGCAGGTTTGATAACGGCTTATGTTCCAAAATGTGGATATTCAATCCTTCAAACTTCTTTTCCAGAAGCCATGGTTATTGCGGATAAAGACGAAGAAATGCTAACCGATATTCAATTTGATATTGAACCATCTTCGATTGGCATTGGCATTGGAATGGGAACAAATGAAAAAACTGCTTCAGCATTTGAAACATTTTTGAAGAAAAATAAATCTCATTTGGTTATTGATGCAGATGGAATTAATCTTATTTCAAAAAATGAGGCACTTTTGAAGTTTTTACCAAAGCAAACTATTTTAACGCCACATCCAAAAGAATTGGAACGGTTGATAGGGAAGTGGAAGGATGATTTTGATAAGCTCAAAAAAGTAAAGGAATTTTCAAAAGCCCATGAGCTGATCATAGTTTTAAAAGGAGCCAATACTATAACGGTTTCTAACGATAAATTATATGTGAACTCCACAGGGAACCCCGCTTTGGCAACAGCCGGAACAGGTGATGTTTTGACAGGAATTATCACAGGGTTGCTTTCACAAGGTTATGAACCTTTGGTGGCGACAGTTTTTGGGGTTTATCTGCATGGAAAATCGGCTGATATTGCAGTAGAAGATTATGGCTATCAAAGCTTGATTGCAAGCCATGTGATTGAGTATTTGGGTAAAGCCTACATTGATTTGTTTGCGCCACCAGAAATGCCAGAGCAACAGGTAGAAGAACAGGAAGAGAATAATCAGCAAAAACAACGGACTAAAGAATAAAAAAAAGCCACTTCAATTGAGGTGGCTTTTTTTTTTAGAAAGTTTTAAAACTATATTCCCTGTTCGTTGAACAATTCAATCAGTTTATCACTTGAAGGTCTTGGAGCATCGGCATCGACGATATTTCCATTAGGATCAATCAAGATAAAACGAGGAATACCATTTATTTTATAATTTTTAACAAAATCTGAATTCCAGTTGTTGTCAGAAAACAATTGAATACCACCTAATTCTTTTTCGGCAATCATTGCTCTCCATTTTTCTTTGGCTACATCCAAGCTTCCTCCTCCAGAACGTCTGGCGTCATCCACAGAAATGCTTACAAATTGAATATTTTTACCTTCATATTCATGTTCTACTTTTTTAAGGGAAGGAATTTCTACCTTACATGGCCCACACCAAGTTGCCCAAACATCAACATATACATACTTTCCTTTTAAGTCGGCCAATGAGGTGGTTCCACCTTTGTAATTTTCATACCCCACAAATGTAGGCGATGGTGCTCCCTTTGGGAATTCCTTTTTGAATGCAATTTTATCTGCAAAATAGCCTTTATAAGAATTCATCATTGGATCCAAATCCTTTTTTAGACTATTGGTAATCATTGTGTCTATGTCTTTATTGGAATTGTAGAATTCAGACAGCTTTGTTTTGACATTCTCAAAGGTAGAATCCAAATTAGTTTCATCCACATCATCCAAATTGTCAAATAGTTTCTCTTGTAATAAAGAATGTTGAGCTAGATAATTACTGTTTTCAGAACCTTCTCCAGTGTAATTAAGAGTTTCATCAAATTCGTTGGTGTCTAAAGTCAGTTTGATATCATAACCATTTTTAAGGAAAATTCTAGAAGACTCATTGCCATCATGGAAAATATACAATCCAGGTTCGACCTTTAATGTATCGCTGAATGTACCATCAGGATTAACCTTAATTGTCTTTTTAAATGAATTTTGGTTTAATACAATAAGCGAATCACTTTTCATGTTGGTAATCTTTCCAGAAAGTGTTACATAATCTTTAGGCTTTTCAGTTTCCTTTTTGCAGCCAACAATGGATATAGCAATAAATAGTAAGAGTAGTTGTCTCATAATGTAAGTTTAAAGTTTCTCAAAAATAGTATTTTGTAATTGCATTTTCAATAAATTGAATTATTATTAACATTTGTTGTATAGTATATATGTAATGCTGAATTTTGTGGCTACAAATTACGAATATGACAACAATCCATCAGATATCATCGGAGATTTTAGAGATTTCTACAATAGGGGGCATCATTTTTCTTCAGAAAAAAATCGAATTATCACAATCAGCCAAAGACAAGATTTTAAAATGTAGAGCTTATTTGGACCAACGGATGCAAGCTCAAGATGAACCTATTTATGGTATTAATACAGGTTTTGGATCGTTATATAACGTAAAAATATCTAAGGATAAACTGACACAATTACAGGAGAATTTGGTGATGTCTCATGCTTGCGGAATTGGTGAAAGAGTTCCGAATGAAATTGTCAAATTAATGTTATTGCTTAAGATTCAATCTTTGAGTTATGGCCATAGTGGAGTTCAATTGTCCACAGTGGAGCGTTTGGTTGATTTTTTTAATCATGATATTTTACCAGTCATATATACCCAAGGTTCTTTGGGGGCATCAGGAGATTTGGCACCTTTGGCACATTTGTCTTTACCGTTGATTGGCAAAGGAGAAGTTGAATTTGAAGGGGAGGTTTGGGATTCTGAATCCATATTAAAAAAATTCAATTGGAAGCCTCTACAGCTTCAATCTAAAGAAGGCTTGGCATTGCTCAATGGCACACAGTTCATGAGTTCCTACGGAGTTTATCTTATATTGAAATCGTTTAAATTATCTTATTTGGCAGATTTATTTGGAAGTATTTCATTAGATGCCTTTGATGGAAGAATTGAACCTTTTGATGAATTGGTTCATTTAGTCCGGCCACACAAAGGTCAATTAAAAACGGCTGAACGCATCAGGGAGTTCTTGGATGGCAGTGAATTGATACAACAGAAAAAAGCCCATGTGCAAGATCCGTATTCTTTTAGATGCATTCCTCAAGTACATGGAGCAACAAAAGACACTCTGGAATATGTTTATAAGGTTTTCATGACCGAAATAAATTCTGTAACTGATAACCCGAATATTTTTATAGGAGAAGATAAAATCATCTCTGGTGGTAATTTTCATGGCCAACCTTTGGCATTGGCGTTGGACTATCTTAAAATAGCCATGGCTGAATTGGGAAATATTTCTGAACGCAGAATTTTTCAACTGGTTTCTGGCTTACGAGGCTTGCCTACTTTTTTGGTGGATAATCCTGGTTTAAATTCTGGATTTATGATTCCTCAATACACGGCGGCAAGTATTGTGAGTGCTAATAAGCAATTGGCTACTCCTGCAAGTATCGATTCTATCGTTTCTTCCAATGGTCAGGAAGATCATGTAAGTATGGGAGCCAACGCCGCAACTCAAGCATACACATTGATTAACAATGTAGAAAGAATCCTTGCTATAGAATTATTAAATGCTTCCCAAGCGTTGGAATTTAGAAGGCCTAGTCATTCTTCACCTTTTATTGAATCGTTTATAAAAATGTATAGGCAGGACGTCAAATTTGTAAATCAGGATGAAATCTTACATGATTTGATGACAACTACTTTAGAATTTATAGATGTATTTTGCATCGAGAACGAACTACTTTTTGATTAAACTATTAAACAAAAGAAATCATTAAAATATAGCTAGTTGTCAAGTAAGGTTTTGGTCCAAGAGACAGCCTCCTCAAGCGTATTGAAAACCTCAAAAGGTTTATTCAAAAACAACCGTTCTATTTCTGCGTTGCTTTTAGCTTTAAAGTCTTTGGATACTACAGCAAAACCTGCGAGATTTTTAATTTTTGACGTTTCGAAGTAAATAGCAGGATCCACGGAGTAAGAGTTTAACCTGTGAGTTATATAAACGAATTTTTTGTTGTTGTAATAGGTATCAACAATGTTAAGTAGAATTTCATTGTGTTCAGGAGTAATGGTTACGCCTTCATTCATGATAGCTACCATGTAATTATCATAAATGTACATATCGCAGAAATCAAATTTCAACTCGTCCTCCATAATCTAAAATTACAAAATAACTAGATATCTTAATAAAAAACTCCTTTAATTTTAAAGGAGTTTTTTATCGTTAATATGGTTGAAAGAACTACGATTCTGTATGCTTTTCAGATTTTTCTATTTTAATAGTCAACTCATCGCTTTTAGAGTCTAAATCCATTAAGATTTTATCACCTTCATGAATATGGGCTGTAATAATTTCTTCAGCTAAAGCATCTTCAATGTATTTTTGAATAGCTCTTTTCAAAGGTCTTGCACCATATTCCTTATCAAATCCTTTCTCGGCGATATAATCTTTTGCTTTCGAAGTTAATTCTAACGTATATCCTAAATCTTTGATACGAGCAATTAATTGAGCCAACTCGATGTCAATAATTTTATTGATGTCTTCTTTCTCTAAAGCATTAAACACCATGACATCATCGATTCTGTTTAAGAACTCTGGAGCAAATGCCTTTTTAAGTGCATTTTCTATAACGCTTCTGGTGTTATCGGATGCCTGTGCCTCTTTTGCAGCGGTTCCAAATCCAACACCCTGACCAAAGTCTTTCAGTTTTCGAGCTCCAATATTGGAAGTCATAATGATGATTGTGTTTCTAAAATCAATTTTGCGACCCAAACTATCAGTGATGTAGCCATCATCGAGAACTTGTAATAAAATGTTGAACACATCTGGGTGTGCCTTTTCAATTTCATCCAACAGAATAACAGCATAAGGTTTACGTCTAACTTTTTCGGTTAATTGTCCACCCTCTTCATAACCAACATATCCTGGAGGTGCACCAACCAAACGAGAGATGGAGAATTTTTCCATATACTCGCTCATGTCAATTCTGACGAGAGCATCTTCACTATCAAATAATTCGCGTGCCAAGACTTTAGCCAATTGTGTTTTACCCACCCCTGTTTGACCTAAAAAGATAAATGAACCAATCGGTTTATTTGGATCTTTAAGACCAGCACGATTACGCTGAATGGCTTTCACCACCTTTGCAACGGCATCATCTTGACCAATCACCTTGCCTTTTATCAGTTCTGGCAATTTTGCCAATTTATTACTTTCAGTCTGCGCAATTCTATTTACAGGTATACCGGTCATCATAGACACTACATCAGCAACATTGTCTTCTGTAACAACCTCACGATGCATTTTGGTTTCTTCTTCCCATTTTTCTTGAGCTAGTGCCAGTTCCTTTTCAAGACGTTTTTCATCATCTCTTAATTTTGCAGCCTCTTCGTATTTTTGCTTTTTGACTACTGTATTCTTCGTTTCCTTGACTTCTTCAAGTTGTTTTTCCAACTCTAAAATCTGTTTAGGAACTTCAATATTTGTAATATGTACTCTAGAGCCTGCTTCATCCAAAGCATCTATAGCTTTGTCCGGTAAGAACCGCTCGGTCATGTATCTGTTGGTCAATTTTACACACGCTTCAATTGCTTCATCGGTGTAATCGACATGATGGTGTTCTTCGTACTTTTCCTTGATATTGTTTAATATCTGAATGGTTTCTTCCACAGTTGTGGGCTCTACAATCACTTTTTGGAAACGACGCTCTAACGCTCCGTCTTTTTCAATATATTGTCGGTATTCATCCAAAGTGGTTGCACCAATACATTGTATTTCACCTCTTGCCAATGCTGGCTTGAACATATTGGAAGCATCCAGACTGCCCGTGGCGCCACCAGCACCAACGATGGTATGGATTTCATCAATGAAGAGAATGATGTCATCATTCTTTTCCAACTCATTCATTACGGCTTTCATTCGCTCTTCAAATTGGCCACGATATTTTGTACCGGCAACCAAACTTGCCAAATCCAATGTGACGACTCGTTTATTGAATAAAATTCGAGATACTTTGCGTTTGATTATTCGCAATGCCAAGCCTTCAGCAATGGCTGATTTTCCTACGCCTGGTTCACCAATAAGCAGAGGGTTATTCTTTTTGCGTCTGCTCAAAATTTGAGAGACTCGCTGTATTTCCTTTTCTCGGCCAACCACTGGGTCTAACTTGCCTTCTTCAGCAAGGACCGTTAAATCCCTTCCAAAATTGTCTAGAACAGGTGTTTTTGACTTCTTGGTAGATTTTGAAGCTGATTGACTAAAAGGGTTTTGTTTATCGTCATCATCGTTGGCATCGTCATCCGAAAATGATTCAGCTTTCGGTGATTCTAGATAATCATCATCATTTGTTATCATAGATTTGAATTGTTCTTTAACGTTGTCATAATCCACCTTCAACTTGTTGAGCAACTTGGTAGTGGGATCATTTTCATTTCTCAAAATGCACAATAATAGATGTGCTGTATTAATCGACGTACTCTGAAACAATTTTGCTTCTAAAAAAGTTGTTTTCAGGGCACGTTCTGCCTGTCTTGTAAGATGTAGGTTCTTTTTTTCGTTTGATGTGGCCAAGGTGCTAGGGTTAGCAGGACTTAAGATCTCAACTTTTCTTCTTAAATGGTTCAAGTCGATTTCCAAAGCGCTCAAAATATCTATTGCCTTGCCATTGCCATCACGCAACAAGCCTAGCATTAAATGTTCTGTGCCTATAAAGTCGTGACCCAAACGTAATGCTTCTTCTTTGCTATACGCTATGACATCCTTGACTCTTGGGGAAAAATTATCATCCATAGTAAATTCCTTTCTGTATAAAAATAATAAAAACAAGTGTATAAAGGCAAAAACTATACCTTAAATGTTTTTATTATCGCTAATAGACATAAAAACTTTCATAATTCAAAACATTTAACAGCTTACTTATTAAACATATTATCTTGAATATTGTTAATAAAAAAAAACAAAAAACAGTATTTAAAAGTCTCTCAAAACCTATATAAATACGTATCTTAGCACGGTTTGAAAACCCACTAAAATTTAATTAAATTTATATATGGCAGAAGGAGAAAAGTTAATCCCAATTAATATTGAAGATGAAATGAAATCGGCTTACATTGATTATTCAATGTCAGTCATTGTGTCACGTGCATTACCAGACGTAAGAGATGGTTTAAAACCTGTTCATAGACGTGTGCTTTATGGAATGCATGAATTGGGGGTGCGGTCCAACACAGCTCACAAAAAATCAGCAAGAATTGTAGGAGAAGTTCTCGGAAAGTACCATCCACATGGCGATACATCTGTTTATGATGCCATGGTACGTATGGCTCAGGAGTGGAGCTTGCGTTATATGTTAGTCGACGGACAGGGAAATTTTGGGTCCATCGACGGTGATAGTCCTGCAGCAATGCGTTATACCGAGGCTCGTATGCGCAAGATATCGGAAGACATGTTGGCAGATATTGATAAAGAAACTGTAGACCACCAACTTAATTTCGATGATACATTACATGAGCCAAAAGTATTACCAACAAGAATCCCTGGACTTTTAGTCAATGGTGCTTCTGGTATTGCTGTTGGTATGGCAACCAATATGCCTCCTCACAACTTAAGTGAAGTTGTTGATGGAATCATTGCCTATATCGACAATACGGATATTGAGATTGATGAACTAATTACTCACGTCAAAGCACCGGATTTCCCTACAGGAGGAACCATTTATGGGTATGATGGTGTGATTGAGTCTTTCAAAACTGGTCGTGGACGTATTGTAATGCGCGGTAAGGCTACATTTGAAGAAGTTCAAGGAAGAGAATCCATTATTGTTACAGAGATTCCATATCAAATTAACAAGGCAGATATGATCAAAAAAACTGCCGATTTAATCAATGAGAAAAAAATAGATGGTATTTCAATGATTCGTGACGAATCTGACAGAAATGGAATGCGAATCGTTTATGTCTTAAAACGTGACGCTATCCCAAATATCGTTTTAAATACCTTATATAAATATACTGCTCTACAATCTTCTTTTAGTGTAAATAATATTGCACTTGTCAATGGAAGACCAATGCTGTTGAATCTAAAAGACATGATTCATCATTTTGTCGAGCACAGACACGAAGTAGTGGTTCGCAGAACGACTTATGAATTGCGCAAAGCGGAAGAACGAGCACATATTTTAGAAGGATTGATTATTGCTTCTGATAATATTGACGAAGTAATAGCTATCATCCGTGCGTCCTCAAATGCCGATGAAGCTCGTGAAAAATTGATGGTTCGTTTTGAACTGTCAGAAATTCAAGCCAAAGCAATTGTTGAGATGCGTTTGCGTCAATTGACAGGTCTAGAACAGGATAAATTGCGTTCTGAATACGAGGAGTTGATGAAAACCATTGAAGACTTGAAAGATATTCTTGATAAGAAAGAACGTAGAATGGAAATCATCAAGGATGAATTAACAACCGTAAAAGAAAAATATGGTGACGAGCGTCGTTCAACAATTGAGTATTCTGGTGGCGATTTAAGTATTGAGGATATGATTGCTGATGAGCAAGTTGTAATCACCATCTCACATGCAGGTTACATCAAACGAACCTCCTTAACAGAATATAAAACTCAAAATAGAGGAGGGGTAGGTCAAAAAGCATCCACGACTCGTAATGAAGATTTCTTGGAACATTTATTTGTGGGAACCAACCATCAATATATGTTGTTCTTCACTCAAAAAGGAAAATGTTTCTGGATGCGTGTCTACGAAATCCCAGAAGGAAGCAAAACTTCAAAAGGGCGTGCCATCCAAAACTTAATCAATATTGAATCAGATGATAAAGTAAAAGCATTCATCTGTACCCAAGATTTAAAAGATGAGGAGTATATCAACAGCCATTATGTAATTATGGCCACAAAACAAGGTCAGGTTAAGAAAACTGCCCTTGAGCAATATTCTCGTCCACGTACCAACGGTATCAATGCCATTACCATCAAAGAAGATGACGAATTACTAGAGGCAAAACTGACAACGGGCCAAAGCCAAGTCATGTTGGCATTAAAATCTGGTAAGGCTGTTCGTTTTGAAGAAGCAAAAACGCGACCTATGGGTCGTAATGCATCTGGGGTTAGGGGTATTCGCTTGGCCAATGATTCAGATGAAGTAATTGGAATGGTGACCATTGAAAATCCACAAGAAGAATCTGTACTGGTAGTATCAGAAAATGGTTATGGAAAAAGAAGTTTCATTGATGATCCAGAAGACGGTGAAGCTGTGTATAGAATTACCAACCGTGGAGGTAAAGGAGTGAAAACCATATCTATAACTCAAAAGACAGGACATCTTGTGGCTATCAAGACTGTAAGTGATGACGATGATTTGATGATCATCAATAAATCTGGAATTGCAATACGCATGGCTGTAGCTGATTTACGTGTAATGGGTAGAGCAACACAAGGTGTGAAGCTCATTAACTTAAAAGGAAATGACTCCATTGCTGCTGTAGCTAAAGTTATGAAAGAAGATGAAGAAGAGTTAAAAGATATTGAGAATGAATCTTCTACAGATGAAAATCCAGATGTAAATGAAGATGGCACAACTCTTGATATTTCTGATGACGAAAACAATAATTAACACTAATATTAAAATTAACTAAAAATGAAAAAACAAATCATCATTGCTTTGGCGCTTTTAGTCACATCCTTTTCTTTTTCACAAAAGGATGAGTTAAAAGATGCTGAAAAAGCTATAAAAAGCGGAAACTTTGCAGATGCAAAAGCGGCCATTAAATCTGCAGAGTCATTAATTGCGAATGCAGATGAAAAAACAAAGGCAAAATTTTATTTTCTAAAAGGACAATCACTTTATGCCAATGGTAATGCATCCAACGAGGATATGAACGAAGCTATTGCAAGTTTTGATAAGGTAGTAGAAATAGAGAAGAAAGACGGAAAGGAAAAGTACACAAGTGAAGTGAACGAAACCAAACAAATGATGCTTTCTACTTTTTTAACCAAGGCAAACAAAGCCTTGGAAGATAAGAATTTTTCGGCCTCTTCTATCGGATTTGAGAAAGCATACCGTATGTCTCCAAAAGACACATTATATCTGTATTATGCAGCTTCTACGGCGGTAAATGCTCAAGATTATAAAACTTCATTAAAATATTACGAAGAATTAAGAGATTTAGGTTTCACTGGTGTTGAAATGGAATATACTGCAGTGTTAAAAGAATCTGGTGAGGTAGAAACCTTCAGCAGTAAACAATTACGTGATATATCAGTAAAAGCAGGAACCCATATTTCTCCTAAAGACAAAAAATCGGATTCCAAAAAAGGTGAAATCATCAAAAATATCGCATTGATTTATGTCAATAATGGTGAGAATGAAAAGGCTCTAGCTGCTATGAAACAAGCAAGAGAGGCAAACCCAGATGACTTAAGCTTGATATTATCTGAAGCGAATGTGCAATTAAAAATGGGCAATAGAGAAGAGTTCAAAAAACTGATTGAGATTGCCACACAAAAAGATCCAAACAATGCCGAGTTGCAATACAATTTAGGTGTAGTTGCTGCGGAAGCGGGAGATGCTGCATCTGCCACAAAATATTATGAGAAAGCAATTGCTTTGGATCCTGAATATGCAGATGCTTATAATAATATGGCAGTTTTGACTCTTGGAAAAGAACAAGAAATCATCGAAAAAATGAATGGCCTTGGAACATCGGCTGCGGACAATAAAAAGTATGACGAGTTAAAAGAACAAAGAACACAATTGTATAGAGACGCTATTCCTTATTTGGAAAAGACTTTACAAATCAGACCGAAAAATTTGGAAGCTGCCAAAACACTGATGAATATTTACAGTGCTCTTGGACAAACTGCAAAGTTTAAGGAGATGAAAGCAAAAGTTGAAACACTTCAAGCTGGTGGATAGTCAGTTTAAACTATAAGTAATCAATAAAAAAGCAACTCAAATGAGTTGCTTTTTTTATTATATAATTTTTTTGATGACCCTTAACTTATGGGTGTGAATTCGTCTATCCACATTATAAATACCACTGTGGTCCAATCGATCCACTCTCACTTTTCCGTGGGCATGAATAATATAGTTGTCTTCCATGATAATGCCAACATGCACTATACGGCCTTCATCATTATCAAAAAATGCTAAATCCCCAGGTTCGCTTTCCTCAATAAAACTTAATGCTGTTCCTTGAGTGGCCTGTTGCGATGCATCACGCAAAAGCTGGTACCCATTGAGTTTGTACACCATCTGTGTAAAACCAGAACAATCAATTCCAAAAGGCGTTTTTCCTCCCCAAAGATAAGGTGCATTCAGATAATTAAACGCCGTGCCCAGTAAATGGTTTTTTGGTTTAAGGCCTTCTTCATAATTACCATCATGACGATGCTTTAAGAGGTCCAATCCATTCAATGTGGAACCTAGAGGAATGGTGTGAAGTCGTTGATTTTCGTCTTCAACAAATTCAACTAAATCGGAAGAAAGCCTTAAAATGGAATGCTTCAAAGCATCATAATCTTCATGACCAATTTCCAGATATTGCTTATTGTCAATCCAACCTTCGTATGTGTCATAAGCAAGACGAATTTTACTCCATGCTTTGCGTTGTTCCAATACCTTAAAAAACTCACCATACAAAACTTGAGAAACTAACTCTGAAGTATCCGCCGGCTCTAATCTTAAAGGAACAATGCTTAAATTACAGATTCCGTATTGCATTAATTAAGGCTTAATTACGTTCAATAACAATTGCAGAAGCACCACCACCACCATTACAAATGGCTGCGGCTCCTATGTTTGCATTGTTCTGCTCCAATACATTGATTAACGTAATGATAATTCTAACACCCGAACATCCCAGTGGATGCCCAAGAGAGACAGCGCCACCGTTCACATTCACGTTCTCGTCTGTTAATCCTAAAAGCTTCATATTGGCCAAGCCAACAACCGAAAAAGCTTCGTTGAACTCAAAGAAGTCAACATCGTCTATCGAGATACCAGCTTTGTTAAGTGCTTTTGGCAACGCTTTGGCAGGAGCTGTTGTAAACCATTTTGGTTCATGCGCTGCATCTGCATAACCTTTTATTGTAGCTAGAGGTTTAAGGCCCAATTCATTTGCTTTTTCCTTGCTCATCAATACCACTGCGCCAGCGCCATCATTAATGGTGGAAGCATTAGCGGCAGTTACCGTACCGTCCTTGGTGAATGCCGGACGAAGCGACGGTATTTTGTCTAAAAAAACATTGGTGTATTCTTCATCTTTAGAAACTACAACTGGTTCTCCGCGTCTTTGTGGAACTTCAACAGGAACTACTTCATTATCAAACTTGCCAGCATCCCAAGCGGCGGCTGAACGTTCATAAGATTGAATGGCATACGCATCTTGCGCTTCTCGTGAGAAATTATACTCGGTTGCACAGGCATCGGCACATACGCCCATGGCATTCTGATCATAGGCGTCAACCAAACCATCTTTTTGCATTCCATCCTCTAGAGAGGTTGGTCCAAACTTGGTTCCTGTTCTGGCATGGAGATAGTGAGGGATCAAACTCATGTTTTCCATACCACCGGCGACCACGATATCGGCATCCCCCAACGCAATGGCTTGTGCGCCTTGCATCACCGCTTTCATTCCAGACGCACATACTTTATTAATAGTGGTGCATGGTACGGTATTTGGGATTCCAGCATAAATGGCTGCTTGTCTAGCCGGTGC
This sequence comes from Flavobacteriaceae bacterium UBA5544, assembly GCA_002426755.1. GTDB lineage: Bacteria > Bacteroidota > Bacteroidia > Flavobacteriales > Flavobacteriaceae > JBPOFM01. Next base: position 2,940 of record DINI01000029.1, on the reverse strand, counting down.
TTGTCCTGTGCCAGCTTGAACGACATTCCCCATTAAAACCTCTTGAACCAGTTCTGGTTTTAGATTGATTTTTTCCAATGCTCCTTTTATCGCAATGGCTCCCAATCTTGGTGCGGGAATGGTGGATAATGCTCCTAAAAAACTACCTATCGGTGTTCTTGCTGCTGATACAATGACAACCTCTTTACTCATTTTCTGCTCGTTTAAATTTTATGACTGCAAAATTAATCATTTTTTAGTAGAATTTAGAATGAAAACCAGATTATAACCGAACAAAAACCGTTATATTTAGTACATTTGAAAGCCTATTCAAGCATCCCAATGAAAGAAATAATCAATAAATGGTATCGAAATCACGCACTTGTATATAAAGTGCTTTTATTTATATCTACTACATTTCTTATTGTCTATTTATTCCCGAAAAGCGGAAAGTTCAAATATAATTTTGATAAAGGCAAACCATGGCAATCTGAAAACCTGCTGGCTCCGTTTGACTTTGCCATTAAAAAGTCGGATGAAGAATTAAAAAAGGAACGGAACGAAATCACAAAAAACAGTACAGTCTATTTCTCACTTAACAGCAGTGTCAAAAAAGATGTACTCAACAAGTACGACAATAAGTTTTCCACTGTGTTTAATGATGTGGATGACGACAAACTAAAGCTCTACAATGCAGGGAAATCCATATTAAATACGGTGTATGAGTACGGTGTCATTGAAGAGAATTTTAATTACCCACCCGAAAAAAAAGTGGTCATACTCGAAGATCAAAAGCAAAAAGATATTACATCTTATGATCATTTAAAAAAGACAGAAACCCTTCGTATCGATTTAGAAAAGGCCATTGACGATAAAGGCTACACGCAATACAAAGCTATATTTCTGTCCCTGTTCTTTGATGTCATCAATCCAAATTTGACGCTTAACAAATCATTGACCAACAATTCCCTTAAAGAAGAACTGGACAATATCTCATCGACAAGAGGAAGTATTGAGAGTGGTACATTGATCATCTCAAAAGGCGAGTTGGTTGAAGGCAACAAATACGACATCCTCAAATCCTTGGAATCTGAATATGAGTCCCAGGTATGGAGCAAGAAAAACTACCTATGGGTCACAGTGGCCTATGTCATATTGGTAGCCTTATGCTTATTGATGCTATTGCTCTTTTTAAGAAAATACCGCAAAGAAGTCTTTTTGGACAACACAAAAGTGACTTTCATCTTTTTCAACGTATTCTTGATGATTCTGTTGACCACGCTCATCATTAATTACAATTCCAAATACGTATATGTGGTGCCATTGTGTGTACTTCCCTTGGTTCTAAAGGCCTTCTTTGATGCGCGGTTGGGTCTGTTTTCTCACGTGTTGACGGTTCTACTGCTAGGGTTTATTGTCCCGAATAGCTATGAGTACATGTTTTTACAAACCATTGCTGGGATTGTGACCATTCTTACCGTTTCAGAATTATATAAGCGTGCCAATTTGTTTATCTCTGTGGGCCAAATTACCCTTGTCTATATCATTGCGTATTTCGCCTTTTTTGTAATCCATGAAGGGAATATATTGGAAATCAAAGTAGAAACCTTCGGATTGTTTATTCTCTGTGGATTGGCCACCTTATTTGTGCAACCGTTGATTTATGTCTATGAAAAATTATTCGGCTTGGTCTCCGATGTCTCGCTTTTGGAACTGTCAGATACCAATACAAAACTGCTGAAAGAACTGTCCAACAAAGCACCTGGAACGTTCCACCATTCCTTGAATGTCGCCAATTTGGCTGAAGCATCGGCCAACGAAATAGGCGCAAATGCCATGTTGGTGAGGGTAGGAGCGTTGTACCACGATATTGGCAAAATGAAAAACCCAACCTATTTCACCGAAAATCAGGCCACGGGCATCAATCCTCATGACGAACTATCCGCAAAAGAAAGTGCGGGAATCATTATCAACCACGTGATTGATGGTATCGAAATCGCTAAAAAGAATAACCTTCCCGACCGAGTGATTGATTTTATAAGAACCCATCACGGTACCAGCGTGGTCTATTATTTTTACATGAAACAGAAAGAATTTCATGCCCTTACCACAGAAGAAGATTATCAGTATCCGGGCCCAAAACCGTTCAGTAAGGAAACCGCTATATTGATGATGTGCGATAGCGTTGAAGCGGCTTCCAAAAGCTTAAAAGATCCGTCTTCTACAAAGATCAATCAATTCGTGGAGGCAATTATCAATAAACAAATGGAAACAGGCCAATTTCTAAATGCCAATATCACCTTTAAAGAGATTGAATCGATTAAGAAAATTCTAAAAAATAAATTAGCTAACATCTTCCATTTGAGGATAGAATATCCCGAATAAAATTTAAAGTGCAAAAAATTAAAAAAATAGTTGTTTGCTTTGCAATGAAAACTTACATTTGCATCCGCATTTAAAGAACGTTCTTTACAAAATAGGAGAGGTGCCAGAGTGGTAATGGAGCAGATTGCTAATCTGTCGACGGGAAACTGTCGCCAGGGTTCGAGTCCCTGTCTCTCCGCAAATAATTTAGATAACCACATCGGGGTGTATTATGCAAACACAAAATATACTTCCGCCCGGCCTGCCAAGCCGAAGGCATGGTTATCGCGCCGCGTTTGGGACGCGGAGGTCGTCACGCTTGAGGCATGACCACCCAATTGGTGAGTATGGATTATACTGTTTACATATTGTATAGCCAAAAAAGTTCAAGATATTATGTTGGTCAAACCGATGATATCGATAAGAGATTGATAAGACATAATAAAGGTTTAGTTCCATCGACTAAATATGGTGTGCCCTGGGAAATAATTCAAACCCAAAGAGTTAAAAACAGGTCAGAAGCACTTATTTTAGAGAAAAAAATTAAGAAAAGAGGAGCTGAACGTTATTTAAATGATAACCAATTCGGGGTGTAGC
>DINI01000028.1:62738-239593 GCA_002426755.1 Flavobacteriaceae bacterium UBA5544 | reverse complement strand
GACCACCCCGACAAGATGGAGGTTGTCACGCCCGAAGCGTGACCACCCCGACAAGATGGAGGTCGTCACGCCCAAAGCGTGGCCACCCCGACACATTTCAGAACGAATCGTTCTTGAAAGGTCGCATAGCTCAGCTGGATAGAGCACCTGCCTTCTAAGCAGGCGGTCGAAGGTTCGAATCCTTCTGCGATCACTTACAAAGGCAGACCTAACGGTTTGTCTTTTTTTATTTGTAAGCTGGATAGCGCATCCCGACCACAAGTCGGGACGGTCGAAGGTTCGAATCCTTCTTGTTTGACAATCCTTTTTCTTCCTTATATGTGCATAGCCTATATCTTATTTTCAAAGCAACTCAACCTTTACTATGTAGGGCATACATGTGAAACTATGGACGAGCGGTTGAGAAAACATCGTTCTGATCATAAAGGATTTACGTCTAGGTCAAAAGATTGGGAGGTCGCGCATATCGAACACTTCAATGATAAAAGTTCGGCTTATAAACGAGAGTTAGAAATAAAACGTTGGAAAAATCGAAAGAAAATAGAAGATTTGATTGCAAAGGGATAGAGCATCCCGACCACAAGTCGGGACGGTCGAAGGTTCGAATCCTTCTGCGATCACTTACAAAGGCAGACCTAACCGTCATACCGCACGCGTTGCGGTATCTCATTCCGACCCCACATCACAACACACCCCCAGCCAAACCTAACCGTCATACCGCACCCGTTGCGGTATCGCATCCCAAGCGGCGTTGAGGTGTCAACATTTCATATAACGATTTACTTTCATATTCTTTCAAAAAATAGTTTTATATTTAAACTCTCCCTACTAAACAACCATTAGCACTAAACTAAACGGCTACAATACCGCATGGCATTATTTCAGAAATCAGTCATTAAGAATTACTTGGCGTTACAGGACGCGGCCACAGTTCAAAAAGCATATCATAAATACACAAAGTACTTCCATAACGCCACCATTCAAGAGAATATAAAAGGCTCAAAAGAAGAACAGTTTCAAGCCAAGTTCTTGGACGAATTGTTTGTCAACATTCTTGGCTACACCATGAACCCAAAGCCTGATTATAACCTCACCACAGAGTTCAAAAACCAAAAGAACAATCGCAAAGCCGATGGCGCCTTATTGGCAAATGGAAAAGCCATAGGCGTTATAGAACTAAAAGGCACCAACACCAAAGATTTAGAAAGCATCCGCAAACAGGCATTTGATTATAAAGCCAATCAAAAAGACTGTGTATATGTGGTAACGTCCAACTTCGAAAAGCTCCGATTCTATATCAATGATGCCACCGAGTTTGAGGAGTTCAATCTCTTTATGGTATCGGAGGAGGAGTTTGCTCTCTTATATCTCTGTTTGCATAAGGATAATATCTTATCAAATCTTCCTTTAAAGATTAAGGAAGAATCCATCATCCAAGAGGAACAAATAACCAAAAAGTTCTACGCCGATTATTCCCTCTTCAAACGTGAACTCTTTCGCGATTTGGTAAGACAAAATGTAAAACGCATTAAGAATGAAGCAGTCATTGCGAGTGCAACGAAGCAATCTCATGAATTGAGTTCAAATCCCGATGATATAGCAGAACTCAAACAACTCGAAAAAAACGTAAAACTTGCCCTCTTCAAAAAGTCACAAAAACTCATAGACCGCTTTCTGTTCGTATTCTTTGCAGAAGATAGAAACCTCTTGCCTGCCAACTCCACCGCCCAGATACTGAACAAATGGAAAGCCGATATCGACTTTGGAGACGAGCGACCGCTATACGACCTGTTCAAACAATACTTTAAGTATTTAGATTCAGGGCGCAAGGGCACCACCTCAAGAGCTGAAATTTATGCCTATAACGGCGGCTTGTTTAAGCCGGATAGTATTTTGGACAACTTAGTCATCGACGACCAACTCCTATACAAGCACACCTTAAAACTCGCTACGTACGATTTTGAAAGTCAGGTGGACGTCAACATTCTCGGTCATATTTTTGAAAACTCCTTAAATGAAATAGAAAGCGTCAACGCCGAAATAGAAGGGGCGGAGTTCGACAAACAAAAAAGCAAACGAAAAAAAGACGGTGTCTTTTACACCCCAAAATACATCACCAAATACATCGTAGAAAACACCGTAGGCAAACTCTGCGAAGAAAAGAAAGTCGAACTCGGTTTTCAGGAAGAGGAATACTTTAAAAGCCGTGCCAACCGACCAAAAAAGAAACTACAGGAATTGGTAGACCTGCTGGACACCTATCGCAATTGGCTATTGCAACTCACCATCTGCGACCCTGCCTGTGGCTCTGGCGCATTTCTAAACCAAGCCTTGGATTTCCTGATTAAGGAACATCGTTATATCGACGAACTCAAAGCCAATGTCCTTGGTGGTGGCTTGGTATTGAGTGATATCGAGAACACCATTTTAGAAAACAATATCTATGGGGTGGACCTCAATGAAGAATCGGTAGAGATTGCAAAACTCTCCCTTTGGTTACGCACCGCACAGCCCCGACGTAAGCTCAACGATTTAAACAGCAACATAAAATGTGGCAATAGTTTGATTGATGATAAAAAGGTCGCTGGCGATAAGGCATTTAATTGGGAGAAAGAGTTCTCTCAAATCTTCAATCCATCACCCAACACCATCACAACGTCATTGCGAGGCACGAAGCAATCTGCTGAAACTAAACGGGGTTTTGATGTGGTGATTGGGAATCCGCCTTATGTTAGGCAGGAATTATTTAAGGAGATTAAGCCATATTTAGAAAAGAACTATGAATGCTATAATAGTGTAGCCGATTTATATACATACTTTATTGAAAAAGGTATTAACTTAATGAATGAAAAAGGTTCGTTTTCATTTATTCTTCCAAATAAGTTTTTAAAAGCTTCCTATGGCAGACAAATTAGAAAAGTCATAAAAGAAAAAACCAATTTAGAACTACTTTTTGATTTTGATGATTACCCTGTTTTTGATGATGCCACAACTTATCCAATAATTTATGTATTAAATAAAAACAAATCGACTAATAAAGAATATTTCATTTATTCGGAAATTAATAAAAGAGATTTCACAATAGACCCTATCGGATTATTGAATTTAAAGGCTTATGAAGTTTTAAAAAGCTCATTAAATAACGATGTATGGAATTTTATAGATAAAAACAGTGAGAAGGTTTTTAAAAAATTATTTCATAAGTCAGTGTCCTTAAATGACTACGTAAATAAGAAAGTTTTTCTAGGAATTAAAACTGGCAAAAATGATGCTTTCATTATAGATGATAGTGTGAAAGATATATTAGAGAATGAGGATATAAAATCAAAAGAATTAATTAAAAGTGTTGCAACAGGAAAAGACATATATAGATATAGACACGAAAATAGTGGAAAATATATAATATTAACTGAATACGACATTAATGTAAAAAGTAAATATCCTAGTATTTTTAGTTGGTTATCAAATTTTGAAAAGGACTTAATTAAGAGAGGTGATAAAGGAAAGAATTGGTGGAATTTAAGACCTTGTGATTATTATGACAAAATTCAAAAACCTAAAATAATATGGAGAAGTATTTCAAATGAATGTGGTTTCTATTTGGACAATGAGGGCTCACTTTTATTAACAAATAATAATTATTTTATTGCTTCTGATTCAAAAGCGTTGATTGCAATTTTAAATTCAAAACTTATATTCTTTTATCTGAAAAATATTTGCACTTCATTGCAAGGAGGGTACTTCGATTTTAGAAGAGATAAAGTCTTAACTGTTCCAATTTCTAAAAACATTGAGGAAATTAACAATATTAAATTATTAGAGTTACATGTTGATGATATTCAATCATCATATAGTTCATTTATCAATACAAACAACAAATTCCAACGCACCCTCCAACGCAAATTTAAAGGCTTGGATAAGTTACCTAAAAAGTTAGAAAGTTGGTATGAGTTGAGCTATGCCGAGTTCATCAAAGAACTAGCAAAAAAGAAAATAAAACTCTCTCTATCCGAAGAAGCAGAGTGGGAAGATTACTTCACCACCGAACAACAAAAAGCCCTAGCCCTCAAATCCCAAATAGACCAAACCGATAAAGAGATTGACGCAATGGTGTATGAGTTATATGGGTTGACGGAAGAGGAGATTGATATTGTAAAAAATTCCTAGTAAATAATTTTAATTAACAATTACGTAGAACTACGTATTTGATATCTCCTTTATTTTAGCGTAATTGCTATACTATGTAATAAAAGGTTTGTTTATCTAAAGATTATGCCGAATAAACATATCAATTTAAAAATTTATAATCGAAATAAACACAGCTGTGCGTTTATCCAGATGTTAGCAACAATACAAACTCAAATTTATGGATATAAAGCAAATAATTGTTGATTCACCACTTTATACGAAATGGAACAATAAAGTAGAAGTTGAAGATGAAAATGGAATTTGGTCGGAAACCGACCTCAATTATCTAATATCGAGCTTTAAAGATAGAATTGAGCATTACTGCACAGAATGTGAAGCGAAAAGAATTTTTGCGCCTGATAGCGGAATATATGATACATCAAGTGTTAGAAATTCTCATTATGGACAACAGGCAATCAGAAATAAACCAAGTCTTTTTAAAACTTTTCGATGTAGTGCAAATCCAAAGCACCAAATACTTTTTGGTTTCTATTTAGATGATAGTCAACTCGTCAAAATTTCGGAGTATCCTTCAAAATACGATACTGTAATTGAAAACTTTAATAAATACAAGAAAGTACTTGATAATATTCAATTAAAAGAGTTGGCAAAGGCTTCCCAGTTAGAATCATATGGCTACGCAATTGCTTCATTTTTGTATTACAGAAGGATATTCGAAGGAATAATATTAAAGAACTTTAACGAATCAGACATAGCTGAAAAAATTTCTGAAGAAGAATTCAGGAAATTGAGAATGGAAGATAAATTGAATTATGTAAAAGAATTTTTACCTGATTATTTTAATGATAATTCTCATATATATTCCACCTTAAGTAAAGGAGTGCACGAGCTCGAAGAAAATGAATGTCAAGAATATTTACCGATTGTAAAAGCTATTATCTTCTTCTCATTAGATGAAGCTGTAGACAAACGAAATAAAGAATTAAGAAAACTTGAATTCGCAAAAAAATTGAATGACATTAATTCAAAAATCAAATAAGTACTGTTGCTAACACCGTGTATAATTAATTGCTTTGGCAAGTGCTTATCTGGAAAATTCCTTCGGAATTTTCTCTGGCAAGTTTTTGTATACTAAATTAGTTGCTTAACCACGCAACTAACCATACACAAAACGTTGCCAGTAATTAAAAAAAAACAGCATAACCTGTCAAAAAACCGAAAATAAATGAATTTGAACGAAGTAGATTTTTACGAATTATGCCTTGACGAAGGCGGAATCTTTTACAATGAAATCTATGGACTTGAAAAGGATATTTTTAATCAATGGATAAGAGATAATTTACAAGAAATTAATACAATAGAATCATACAATGAAGTAGTTCCAAGTAATGAAATGTTAAATGGAATTAATGACCTTGGATATGAACATATTCATTATCAATGTCACTATTCGGCAAAAGCTTCTACAATTGCAGATTGTAATTTTAAATACTATACAGGTTTTGTAGCTCGCAATACATTCCCTTATCCGATTATTACACATAGTTTTAATACTGTAGATGGAAACATAATTGACCTAGCTAGAATTGAGGATGCTGAAGACCCTTTTAACCAGGAAAACGATAGTTTTCCACATACATATTATGGAATTGAAATTCCGAGAGATTTTGTCTTAAATTACGAACAAGAAACTAAAGAAGAAAAATCAATGAAACCATTACTTTATGAATGGTTTTTACATAATAATTAAATTCAATTATAGAATATGGCTAGTTCAAAACACCCAAATGGAGTATATAAATGGAATGATTTAACTGGTAGTGCTTTTCATCCAAACGGAGTTCAAGCTTACAACAATTTAACTGGTGGTGCTTTCCATTCTAATGGGGTCCAAGCCTATAACAATTTGACTGGTAGTGCCTTTCATTCTAATGGGGTTCAGGCTTATAACAATCTGACAGGAAGTGCATTTCATTCCAACGGAGTTCAAGCTTACAACAACTTGACTGGTAACGCCTTTCATTCCAATGGTGTACAAGCGTATAATAATTTGACTGGAAATTCATATACTTCAAAAGGCATACTAAAGAAAACTAAAACATTTTCATTTAGCCTTGGAGAAGGAATTGAGCTTCAAATTTTTCCGATTAAAATATCGGTTTATGGAAGAAAAGTGAATAAATAACTACTGGCAACAATGGCACAAGTCTTTTTGATTAAACTGCTCTCAAAAATTCCAGATGAAAGAGAACTTCATAATAACAGGGCTATTCTATCAAGTCGATAATCATAAGTTTAGAAAGTACTTAAACATTAAGAGGAAAAATATTGATATAGAAACTCCAGATTTAATGGTCATCATGATGAATCCTGGCAGTTCAGAACCAATTGATAAAAATGATTACAGTGGTTCCGAAACAGTTACAAAACCAGATCCAACTCAAAACCAGATCATGTTGGTTATGAACGAATGTGGATTTAATTATGCTCGTGTTTTTAATTTGTCGGATTTGAAAGAGCCAAAATGTAAAATATTCTACAAAAAGATTCCAGAGTTTATAGCTCATAATATTCCGCATTCAATATTTGATTCCCGAAGAAATGAAGAGTTTGACAATCTATTTATTAGACAAATCCCAATCATCCTTGCATGGGGCGTCAATAAAAAATTAAATGAATTAGCAAAGAAAGCTTTAGACAAGATAGGCATAGAAAATACCTTTGGAATCAAAAAAACGAAAACGGAATTTGCCTATTATCATCCTCTTCCACCGAATAACAAAAAACAAAAAGAATGGGTTGAGAAGATTACATCACAAATAAAAGGAAATCCTATTCCAAATCCTTCAAATCACATGTATATAACTGAACAGTCATAGCATAACTAAACCACCCAAAAACCCCTCCCAAATTCTACAAAATGTAGCAACACCCAGCTACAACTATGAGTATTTTTGTAATATCAAACACAAAAATCATGAAATTCACATCCTACTACAGCCAGTTGGTCAAAGCCAATGGGGTACCACACCTCAATAGCAAGGCCCACTTCCTGCTCATGAACATCTTCTACGTAGAAGCCTGCATGCACACCCTCGAAAAACTGCCCTGCGAGGGCAAAAGCCTTGCCAATAAAAACGGCGAACTCTTCAAACTAAAACACAAGCTGCGAGACCTCACCCAAAAACAGAGCCCGGAAGAGTTGATGCGCGAAGTATTGGCACCAGCACCATAGCTACCGATAGCTTTAAACCATTTTTAAGGCCCGATTCAAGCACACAATTTTTCCATTTCAGTTAATCCGTCTAACAATTACGAGCTACTTTTAATACCTAAACTAAACTTAAATACCAATGCCTTATCACAACCTAGACAAAATCCTCCCGACCGACAACGGTACCTATATGGTACAAGTATTGACCCTGCAAGGGTTTATTCGTGAAGCAAAAGCGGTTTGGGAACAGCGCAAAGGCTTCAATCTGGTGCCAACGCCCTTAAAGGAAGATGAATTTATCAAAGCCTGGTGGCAATACTGATAGAAAGAAACAGTGGCCCTAAAGTCTCTTAATCGGGGGTTTATGACTTTGCAGTTATAACAATCCTTTCTTCATCCCCTCCTCAATGAGTTGGAGATAACGTAGCTGAAGTTGTACGATCATTTCCTCATGGGTAATGTTCCCTTTGGCTTTTTCATATTCTAAATTCTTAAAAAAATCCCGCAGGTCAGGGGATAGGGCCGACAAAGAATCAAAATAGGATCTGCTATAATGCTGCGATTTATTGTCCTCCTCATCGAGCTTGTCAAAAAAAGTATTCATGATCATCATGTGATGGGTGGTGTCCCTGGTCCCGCTTAAAAATCCTTCTGCAACCCTCGAGGTGATTTTATGCCCGTTATGCACAATGTTAGAATTGACCATCGGGTTGTTCACCATAAACCGTTTCATGATATCCTTATAATTGTCATACTTACGCCCATGCACACGCTCATTATAGCGGTCCAATGCGTGCTGGGTGAACACCATCGTCTTGTTATTGGGCAAATTAAGAATCTTTATAAACTCCACATAAGAAGCATCGATCGGCGAGGTATTAAAAACCACTTGAACCGTTTGCGTCCTATCGAGGAAAATATAAAATGGAAGCCCTCTATAGGTTGAAGAGGTGATGGCAAAAATCGGCTCTTTACTGGGCCTAAATTTGTTTTGGCTTTTAAGTTTGCTCTCAATGATTTTACCCAAAGGTTTGGACAAATAGTACAATTTATGGCAGTCAACCATATCATTAAAAACTTTCAAACACAGATTGGCACGCTCATGGCGTTTCATGGAATTGGTGATAACGTACTTAACCATACGCAATTAGGATTAGACCAATGCATATTTACTAAATTTTTCAATTGGTTTCACAAAGCACCAAAAATATTTTAGCAAGGCCGTTCCGCAAGAGGCCCCAAACTCCAAAACATAAAAAAACCATCCTACACTCTCCTAAAATGTAAGATGGTTTCATCTCGTTTAATAGTCCCACACTTCTCAAATGGGACATATTTGGCCAATTATTTTACGTATGTTTCATAAGCATCAACGGTATTAGTTAAATAATAGAGTTCCCTTCTTTGAAGGGGTTAGGGGAGGCGTTTAGCCAACAACGGCAACCTTCATCGCGTTGTTTTGAGCAAGCAAATATAAATTTGCATTCACTTCTTGGTAAAATAGAATCCCCACAGCACCAAACAGCACTGAAGTCACAGGAACCGTCCCGACACTGGTAAGGTCAACATCCAAGATGGTTGAGGCACCTACCATTCCACCAATGGGAATCGCATCACTGTACGTCACACTGCCCACGCCGTTCACAGCGGCATCAACAGGTTCGTAGCCATCCATCATCACCTGGTACTCGTAGTTGCTCACAAATCCTCCGGCAAGCACCAACTTAAAGTGGGTAGCGCCTACAGGGCTGTTCACATACGATCCCGTATTAAAATCGGCAATCGTCCATCGTATGCCATCACGGCTCACACCAATGGTTGGTGCCTGATTAGGGGCATAAAAAATACTGCCGAATGGGACTTTGATATTAAACTCAAAGCCTTGCAGCATAATGCCGTAGCCCTCCACATTAATCTCACGTTCACCACGCACGCCAACACCACGGTTCAAAATTTGTTTCATGATCCCGTTGTTGCGAGCTCCCATATAGGTATCACTCATAAGTTTGCCAATACCGGCAAAGGCATCTCTAAAGCCCTTACCGGCCTTTGCGGCTCCTCCAAATTCACGCATGTTCTCACGGGTACGCTCAAAAGCGTCTTCGGTCATCAAACGTTTTTTGGTAATACGGCTTTGAGTCTTCACGAAGTTCTCGCCGTTCGCTCTATAGAAGGTCAACCCATCAAGGGTCCCATCTAACTTGATAAAAGAATTGTTTTTAGCCATAATAATATAAATTTTAGGATCCAGCTGCGCCATGGCATCCAAAAATGCGCAGACCAGATCAGGTTAAATAATGGGAATAGACGTTGGGGTCTTGTTCCGTTAAAAAATCAGTAATGAAATAAAAATTCTAGGAGAAGTATGACGGTTGGCCAACCGTCTCAAAAACAATAAGTTCACACAAGTAAAAAATGGAACCTACTGCAGTTGTGAGACCAAACATATAAAATAAAATTTAATTGACAATATATTTTTTTAAGATTTTTTACGGGGGTCAAAGTCAATATAAGTATCAATTATTGAAGAATATGTAGAAAATGACGATTTTCATTGAATTTAATGCAAAATAATTGAACACCACTTTAATTGCTTTTGCTAAAAATATAAGAAAATGACTACCCAAAAAAATGCAAAAAAGTGATAAAAAATTAAAATACAAGCCTTTAAATGAAGAAATAAGCCTAAAAAATCACACCCAATTAGTGATGAACGACGGTGATGACGGTCTAAAAAAAATCAAATCACCAACCCAGGCTTCTTAAGGTCTCCGTAACGGTAACCTAAAGGGAAAGTAAGGGAAACCTAAAGTGCTAGTAAGGTCATAGTAAGGTAGTAGTAAGGTGCACTTAAGGTGCTATTAAGGTAGTACTAAGGTGCACTTAAGGTCAACGGCACCCCAACCCTAGTCCTCTATCACAACACCCACAATGTGGCGAGCATCACCCAACGGGTCTTACGGTTGCTGTTTCGACTCCTTGGCCTTCTTTACAATAAGCTTCAGTTTGTCCTTCCGTTGTTGTGCCTCCTGTTGTTTCTTGTTCTTTTTCTGCGCCATCAGTTTACTGTGCAGGGCCTTGTTCTTGGTGTTCTTGGCGCTCCCTTTTTTTGGCATAGGCAATTGGCTTGTTTAAATAATGGTCATAAAAGTACCATAAAAATCAAAACCAAAGCTCGTCGATAAAGGGCAATAAAAAAGCACCCGGTTACAGGTGCTCTTCATAAGTTATAAGTTCCTAACTACTCCGGATTCGCTTCAGACGCTTCTCTTGGCAATTCGGCATGGTCTGGTGCATTGGCCAAATACTTGTCTAAATTAAATAACGATTCATCGGAGGCTTTTGGTCCACCCGCAATCTTCAATTTGTCGAGTAATTCCATCACCACTTTCTCTTCTTCAATTTGCTCTTTCACGAACCATTGCGCAAAGTTATAAGTGGCCCAGTCTTTCTCGGCATGGGCAAGATTGACAATCTCATAAATGGCATTCGAGTTATCTACCTCATGCTGAAAGGTCTTTTCAAAACACTCCTGTAAGTTTTTTGGGTTCTTGGGCGGTGCTTTAATGGCGGTCACTTTAACTTCCCCACCACGATCTAAAATGTATCGAATCACTTTCATCATATGGTTGCGTTCTTCACCTGCATGCCTCATAAAAAAATTGGCAACGCCTCCAAAGCCCTGTGCATCGGCCCAACAGCCGTAAGATAGATATATCTGTGCGGCTTCGGCTTCTTTAGTGGCTTGCGAATTGAGAATGGCTTCTACTTTTTTTGATAATCTGTTGGTATCCATAAGGTATTGTTTTAATTACAAAGCTAGCGATGCAAGATGCCTTCTCTTGACTCATTATGATTAAATCTTAATCTAAATAAAAATATAAATAACGATAGTTCTCGGTTTTGAGTTAACCTTTTAAGGAATTGGAGCATATTCCTATCGGTATGTTTAATAATTTTACTCAAAACATAAACATTATGAGCAAAGAAAATTTATACAACGAAGACGCTAAAAAGAAGGTAAAGGAATTGGCAGAAAACATTGATTTTACAATGATGACCACCAATTTAAAACAGACACCTCTGCACATGATTCCCATGAGTACCAAAAAAGTGGACGAGCAGGGGAATATCTGGTTCTTGAGCAATAAAAATAGCACACACAACCAGAATATCGAAAAGGATGCTAATTTACATTTGGTATATGCCAACAAAGGGGATATGCAGTTTATGAATGTATACGGAAAGGCGAAGATCACAACAGACCAAACCATTATTGATGAACTCTATGGCAAGTCCGATGATGCATGGTTCGAAGGAAAACAGGACCCAAATATCACAGCAATTTCGGTCCATCCTACCGAGGCCTATTATTGGGACCCGAAATCTAATAAACTGGTAACCTTGGTAAAAATGGGTGTAGGCGCCATCACAGGCAACGAACCAGACACGATGGATTTTGGTAAACTAAAGCCTTAAGTATAGAAAACCCGAATTTAGGTTCGGGTTTTTCTGTATATTGGGTAGAAGAATCCCGTGCTAAAGTCCTAATGTTTCACCATTGACCCAATCACATTTGAAACTTATAAAATTCACAAAAAAAGGGATCTACTGCATCCCTGGAAAATTCTATTTGGATCCATGGTTGCCGGTGGACTATGCCATCATTTCCCACGGACATGCCGACCATGCGCGTTGGGGAATGAAGCATTATCTCTGCCATACCGATTCGGTGCCAATTCTAAAACATCGCATTGGTGCGGATATCAGCATCGAGCATATGGGATATGATGTTGCAAAGATGGTCAATGGCGTGCAAGTAAGTTTTTATCCCGCGGGCCATGTGATTGGCTCGGCACAAATACGTTTGGAGTACAAAGGTTTTGTGGTCGTCTTTACTGGTGATTACAAGGTAAAGAATGACCATTTAACGGTTCCTTACGAACCTGTAAAATGCCATGAATTCATCACTGAAAGCACCTTTGGCTTGCCAATTTACAATTGGTTGCCAGAAGAAGAGCTGCAACAACAAATGCACGATTGGGTGGCACTCAACAAATCCCACAATCGCACGAGTGTCTTTCTTGGCTATTCCTTGGGAAAAGCACAACGCATCATGAAGTTGATGGAAGGTGTGAATGAGATGTACGTGCATAGCGCCATACACAATCTCAACAATGCCATTGAAAGTTCCGGAATTGTATTGCCAAAGACACAATTGCTGAATTATGATTTCAAAAAGGAAGACCTACAAAACAAGATAGTCATTATGCCACCAGCCTTATTGGGCTCCAAACTTCTGAAGAAACTACCAAATGCGGCCACGGCAATTTGCTCCGGGTGGATGCAAATACGCGGGAATCGCCGATGGAAAGCCGTAGATGCTGGTTTTGCAGTCAGCGACCACGCCGATTGGAACGGATTATTGTCCGCCGTAAAAGCCACAGGCGCTGAAAAAGTGTATGTAACCCATGGTAGTCAGTCGACGTTTTCAAAATACCTTAATGAAATTGGCATTCCTTCCGCAGAGGTCAAAACCGAATACGGCAGCGATGAGGATGATAAAGAATTAGTCACTGAAAAAACCACCACCGCATGAAGCACTTTTCAGACCTTATCAGTGCCTTGGAAATCACGAATAAGACCAATTCCAAAATCAGTGCGCTCGTGGATTATCTCAACACAGCTCCAGATAAAGACAAACTGTGGCTCATAAGTATTTTCACAGGGAAACGTCCACCACGACCGGTGAAGACCTCCCTTTTAAGAGCTTGGTGTATGGAGATTACAGGCTATCCTGAATGGTTGTTTCTGGAGAGTTATAGCAGTGTGGGTGATTTGGGTGAAACCATTGCCTTGATGCTGCCAGACCCTACGCATCACATCGAAAAAACCTTAAGCGACTGGATGAAGGAGTTGATTGCTTTACGACCAAAATCAGAGGAAGCCAAAAAAGAATACGTCCTGAACGCCTGGTCAGGATTGCAAATGCAAGAACGGTTGATATTCAATAAATTGATCGGTGGTAGTTTTAGGATTGGAGTGTCTAAAAAAACATTGGTCAATGCACTCGCGAAATATTCTGGGATTGATGCCAATCAGCTAATGCACAGCATCATCGGTAACTGGGATATCAATACAATGGATTTTCAGGAATTACTTCAAGGTGAACATATCAATTATGACAATTCAAAACCGTATCCATTTTGTCTGGCCTATGCGTTAGAAAAGGAATTACCAGAATTGGGCGACCCAGCCGATTGGCAAGTGGAATACAAATGGGATGGCATACGAGGGCAAATCGTGAAGCGGAATGATGAAATATTCATTTGGTCAAGAGGCGAGGAGTTAGTGACGAGTCAATTTCCAGAATTGGTGGCCGCCATGGAAGTCTTTGACGATGATTTTGTGATTGACGGGGAGATTTTGGCACTGAAAGACAACGCTGTTCTATTGTTTAATGATTTACAAAAACGTTTGAATCGAAAGAACGTCAGTAAGAAAATGTTGGAAGATATTCCCGTAGGCTTTTACGTCTATGATTTGTTGGAATGGAATGGTACGGATGTCCGTGAGAAACCGCTTTCCTATCGACGTCAATTGCTAGAGACTTTATTCACTCATAAAGACAAAACGAACGATACGCTTCTGTCTGAAATACTGCCTTTCAATAAATGGGAAGACTTAAACACCTATCGCAACAGTGCAAGAGACTTCAACAGCGAAGGTTTGATGCTGAAACATAAACATTCACCCTATCATACAGGGCGCAAAAAAGGTGATTGGTGGAAATGGAAAGTGGACCCCTTAACCATTGACGCTGTCATGATATACGCCCAAAAAGGAAGTGGACGCCGAAGTTCAAAATATACGGATTATACCTTTGCAGTCAA
Organism: Flavobacteriaceae bacterium UBA5544; assembly: GCA_002426755.1. Taxonomy (GTDB): domain Bacteria; phylum Bacteroidota; class Bacteroidia; order Flavobacteriales; family Flavobacteriaceae; genus JBPOFM01. The sequence goes on along the minus strand of DINI01000028.1, from coordinate 225,337 downwards.
AAAAGATGATGGCTTGGTAACAGTAGCAAAAGCCTATTCAGGATTGACCGATAAAGAAATCACAGAAATATCCCGTTTTGTGAACAAGAACGCCATTGAAAAATTCGGCCCAGTACGCACTGTAAAGCCTGAATTGGTGTTTGAAATCGCCTTTGAAGGCATCGCTTTTAGCAATCGTCATAAATCTGGAGTGGCATTGCGATTCCCAAGAATTTTAAGATGGAGACGTGACAAACCTGTCAGCGAAATTGACGATATTGAAGACGTAAAAAAACTAATCACAAATTCCGTTTGAAAAAAGCATTTAAAGACACCGATGGTTATGGTATCATTGCCAATTGGATGGCAGAGAAAGGCAACACACCTTTTGACTTCCAGTTGCAGACCTGGGAAAGTTATGCCAATAACTATTCAGGTGTGGTGGTAGCGCCAACTGGATTTGGGAAAACATTTTCTGTATTTCTTGCGGTGGTCATCGATTATCTCAATAATCCTGATTCGCATAAAAAAGGTTTGAAATTATTGTGGATAAGTCCGCTGCGTTCGTTAGCGAAAGATTTGGCAAAAGCCATGACCGCTGCCGTAGAAGAAATCGGTTTGGATTGGACCATTGAAGTCCGGAATGGTGACACCTCCCAAAAAGATAGACGACGACAAGAACGCTTAATGCCTGATGTGTTATTAACCACACCTGAAACCGTTCACATCTTGTTTTCCCAAAAAAACAACTCCAAATTCTTTAAACATCTAAAATGCGTGGCAGTCGATGAATGGCACGAATTGTTGGGCTCCAAACGCGGTGTACTGACGGAATTGGCCATAACTCGGTTGCTCTCTTTGACCAAAGATTTAAAAATTTGGGGCATTACAGCGACCATTGGCAATTTGGAAGAAGCCCAAAATGTGTTGATTCCCTATGACGGATTCAAGACCAAAATGATTGTCGCCAAAGAGAAAAAAAAGATAGAAATCGTTACCGTACTTCCCGATGACATTGAAGTGCTGCCTTGGGCAGGACATATGGGAACAAAAATGGTGTCGAAAATCATTCCAATCATTTATGCCAATCAAACGACATTGATATTTACAAATACCCGAAATCAATCGGAGATGTGGTATCAAATGATTCTGAATGAAGCCCCGGATTTAGCTGGACAACTCGCCATCCATCATGGGTCAATTGATTTCACACTTCGTAATTGGATTGAAGATTCCATATCGGATGGGTTACTGAAAGCGGTTGTGTGTACCTCGTCTTTAGATTTGGGTGTCGATTTTAAACCAGTGGATTGTGTGATCCAAATTGGTTCAGCAAAAGGAATTGCAAGGTTTATGCAGCGTGCAGGTCGTAGTGGTCATTCGCCTTATGAAGTATCAAAAATCTATTTTATACCTACGCATTCCTTGGAATTAATTGAAGCCGCCGCACTCAAACAAGCCGTCAAGGAAAAACGCATCGAAGCTCGTGAACCAATGGTCATGACCTTTGATGTAATGATTCAGTTTATGGTCTCGTTGGCTGTTGGCGAAGGATTTGACAGCAAAAAATTATATGAAATGATTCTTCGCACGCACGCTTTCCAATTTATGACCAAGGACGATTGGCATTGGGCGATCCAATTCATTACGCAAGGCGGCAATACCTTGAATGCATATGAAGAATTCCACAAAGTCATTAAGGATGACGATGGACTTTATAAAGTCAAAAGTCGTCGCATTAGTATGCTACATCGGATGAATATCGGTGCCATTGTGAGCGATGCCATGTTGAAAGTCAAGTTCTTTTCCGGAGGCTACGTCGGGATGGTGGAAGAATACTTTATTTCCAAAATGAAGATTGGGGACCATTTTATTCTGGCAGGTCGTGTGTTGGAAATTGTCAATATCAAAGATATGACCGTGTTTGTGAAACGTAGTAAGAGCAAATCCGCAAGAGCTCCTAGTTGGTTGGGTGGGCGTTTGCCGTTGTCGTCTTATTTGAGTCAATATCTAAGAATCAAATTAGCAGAATCCTTAGAGCCAAAGACGTCTGAAAAAGAATTGAAGTTTTTGCATCCCTTGATTTCACAGCAGGAAAAACATTCCCATATTCCAAGATTGGATGAATTTTTAGTTGAATTGATTGAAACGAAAGATGGCTTTCATCTCTTTATGTATCCATTTGAAGGTCGATTGGTGCATGAAGTGATGGCAGCTTTGATAGCATTTCGATTAAGTCAAATTAAACCTTTAACCTTTACCATTGCAATGAACGATTACGGATTTGAATTGTTATGTGACCAAGAAATTCCTATCGATGAATCCAATGTTGAGCAATTGCTCTCCAAAGAAAATTTGATGGATGACGTTATCGGAAGTATCAACGCCTCTGAAATGGCATCCCGTAAATTCCGGGATATTGCCGTCATTTCAGGATTGGTCGTACAATCACAACCTGGCAATCGGAAGAACAATAAAAGTTTACAGTCCTCTTCAGGATTGATATTTCGAGTTCTCGAAGACTATGAACCACAGAACTTATTGTTGAGACAGGCTTATACTGAAGTCTTTAATCAGCAGTTGGAAGAAGTACGATTGAAAGCGGCTTTCGAGCGTATTTCACACAGTAAAATCATTATAAAACATGCAAAATCGTTCACACCTTTGAGTTTTCCAATAAAAGTTGATAGCTTGCGACAATCTTTGACAAGTGAAGATTTAGACAGTCGCATCAAGCGCATCAAAAATGAGGTTTTAAGGTCAACCCAAATATGAGTTTAGTAACAAAAGAAATTGAGTGTAGTGGTGAGACTTTGAAATTAACCAACAGCAGAGTCCTGTATTGGCAACGCGAGAAGATGTTGGTGCTTTCCGATTTGCACATTGGCAAAACGGCCCACTTTAGAAAGGCAGGAATTGCCATTCCTTCACAAGTCTTACATAATGACCTGAAGCGCTTAAAAAACCTGATTCAGCATTTTGATATTGAAACCATTCTGATTGTCGGAGATTTATTCCATGCAGAAGTCAATAAAGACATTCAAACATTTAAAGAATGGAAAGTTCAGTTTGAAGCTAAAGAATGGCGACTCATCAAGGGAAATCACGATCGATTACAGTTATCCATCTACGAAGATTTGGGTATTGAAATAGACAAGTCATTTCACGAACGCACGCCCTTTCGCTTTGTCCATGACGTCAATCATTGTCAGGAAGCTATATTTTGTATTTCCGGTCATACACATCCTGGCGTTTTGATAAAGGGTAGAGGGAAGCAATTTATCAAATTGCCCTGTTTTCAAGTATCGAAATCACAGTTGATTCTGCCTGCTTTCAGTGAATTCACAGGCCTGAATACGGGTTGTGATGATAAAGGCACAATTTGCTACGCCTTTACGAAAACAAATCTATTTGAGATATAAATTCTTTCTTTTGCGCCCAAACCACTTTGAATTTTAGACTATTTTTACTAACTAAATTCAGCAAACATGAAAAATTTATTAAGGGCAATATTGGCAGGTTGGGGCGCGAAAAAAATAGGTGGTGGCAAATGCGGATGCATTGGCACTATCGTTGTGTTTTTAATTTTGTACTGGTTATTGGGTTATGTATTCAATGTTTTTTAGGTCTCAAAACAACATTATACATAATTTAATTTCATCGAACAATTATGCTTTTTATCGAACATAAAGATGTTATTCGTCGATATTTGAGTATTATATCGAATATTTAATACGTTTCATCGAATTAATTCTTTACGTAACCTATCTTTTAACATATATTTGCGGACATAATTTCATTTAAACCCCAAATCAAATGAAAACCAACCTACTAAAAGCTATTGCTTTGGCAATAGTTATGACTCCGCTTTATAATTGCTCTGTTGAACCGACGGACCAATTAGAACAACAATTAGCAGTTGTTCCGTTATCTTCTGTCGAACAGTCTCAAGAAGTCTCCGCTTGTAGTGGGGAGAATCCAAGGGCAAGGCTTATTAACAATGGCACTTTAACTTTCAATTTCAGAATATATAGCACTACTGGCAGTCTTTTAGGGTCTGAAGCTAATTTAGAGCCGGGTGAAATTTCAGATTGGAAAACTTTTCCAAATGGGCAATCACTTTTTTCTATAACTGCCGTTGATTTTAATGGAGAAAAAGTTAGCCATTTAATGGATTTTTGCACTGAAGTGAGTTTGGAAATAGATTCAAACAATCAATTAAAAAATGTTCAGCCTCAAGCTGCGTCTAATTAATTTTTGAGCTGATAAGAACAATTTTTTTATTATTTAAGTCGGTAGTAAAGAACAAATAGTCATTACCTCCCTCGCTAATTTTTAGATTTTTTCGAATCTGCTCAACAGTTTCTGGAAAATTGCGGGTTGTAATATTGGCTTGTTGAATACCAAGCTTTTTAATCGTTTTCTTATGGTAAGGAATGGTTTTGACAATCTTAAAACGCCTACCTGGAAATTCGATCAAATGCTCACAGGTATAAAGATGTGAATGTTTGTGAAGTTTATTGATGTCCAATTGTGATGCAATTGAATTAAAACCACCAGCTTTTAAAATGGCAGAATTTGGTTCATAGAGATAATCAAGAGGCAAGCTAAAATTTGCCTCTATTTCTGATTCATTTTGAAAGTTGAAATTGAAAACCTCATTGTTTTCAGACTTTAGATTGATAGTTTGTAGTGTGATGGCTGATTGATATCCTTTTTCAAGCATCCAAAGCAATTCTTTGACTTCATTATTCACAGCAACAACATGGATTGTTTTTACATGTTTTAACTCATCAATACCCACGGAAATATCCAAAAGAGGTGAGGTTTTGATCATAATGTTGTTTGAGTGTTCAAATAATGCATCCAGTTGTGTTGGAATATTAGGCAGACAATCCTTCAAGAAGAACACTTTCCCCTTACTATAATGTCTTCTGGAGGGATCTACATAGATCCAATCATAATTTTTTTTTGAGTTTTTTAGAACTTCAATTCCATCAGAAGCCAGTGTTTTAATGTTTTGAATCTGAAACTGATGGAAATTATGTTTAACTATATTAGACAATTCTTCATTGATTTCGCAATGCACAACGGATTCAAAACGTTTGGAAAAATAATAGCAATCTACCCCAAATCCGCCTGTAAGGTCTATGATTGAATTGCCTTGTATCAATGCCGCCTTGTATTCTGCGGTAGCTTCTGAAGATGTCTGTTCAATATTAAGTTTATTGGGAAAATAAATAGTTTCGGAATTGAACCAAGTAGGAAGTTTTTTGACGCATCTTTTTTTTGCCTCAATTTGTTCAATGAGTTCTTTTAAATCAATTCCTTCAATTGAAATTCCTTTTAAGAGTAACGATGCAATGTCAGAATTCAAATGATTATTTATGAATTCTTGACTTTCAGTATTTAAAAGAAGAGTATTCAAACCAAGTTTAAAGATTTTTGGTCAAATGTTTCACAATCTTATATTCTGAGAGAAATTCTTGGGAAATCACTTTTAAAGTGGTGTACACCGGAACAGCGAGAATCATTCCCCCAATATTGAACAGCAAACCGCCTATGATGATAGCAATAAATATTTCCAATGGATGTGAACGGACACTTCGTCCAAAAATAACTGGTTGTGAAATCAAGTTGTCTATTAGCTGAACTATAGAAACGCCAATCAAAACTTTAATCAATAAAGGAAGTAAATCTGTAGAGAAATTAGCGCCAAGATTGTTTGATACAACTACAAGCATCATTAGCACAGCGCCAATTAGTGGTCCCAAATAAGGAACAATATTCAGAAATGCACAAATAATGGCTATTGCCAAAGCATTTTTGACATCCAAATACATTAAAAGTCCCAAATAAAATAAGGCTACAATCAGTGTTTGAATCAATAAACCCAAGAAATATCTGGAAAGCAGTTCTTTTACTTTTGTAAAAACCACCACCGAACGTCGTTCATTGCCTCGATCTGCAAAAGATGTTACGGCCTTTGTAATCAATTTTTCGTCTTTTAAAAGAAAGAAAGATATGAACAGTACAGAAAAAATTCCAATCACAACATCGCCAATATTACGGAAGAATATTTCAACAAAGCTAGCGACAAATTCCGAATTAAAATTCCTCACGAAATCGGTCCGTTTGATGGCTTCGACGATATTTATTCTATCCACTCCTAAATACTCGCTAGCTTGAATGTTTAGTTCGTTAAGATCTTTCTTTACCACCTTAAAATCGATATCAGATATATTTTTGCTCTGTTCAAGCACAATTGGCAAAAAAATCCGCATCATCAAGAACAAAAAACCTCCAACTAAAATCAAGGTTGTAAAAGAAGCAAGGGTATTACTAAATTTTAATCGATGCTTCAAGAACGAAACCAAAGGTCTGCAAATCAAAGAAATAACGCCCGCAATAAAAATAAATAGGAGCAACGACTTGATTTTAAAAAGGATATAAATCAGGAGTATCACTCCGGCTACGACAGCCAATGTCTTTAGATTTCCTTTTGCAATGGTTTTTGAGTTCATATCGTAAATATAAGCGAATTTAGATTTCGATAATAACCCAATAGGAAATATTAGTTGTTCATTTGTTTCGTAATCTCGTAGAGTGCAATGGATGTGGCTTGTGCAACATTCATACTGCTGTTATGACCAAACATATCTATGTGAATTATAATATCACTCATCTCTAGAATGGTATGTGACACCCCGTGATTTTCATCGCCAATGATTAATGCAATGGGTTGATTTGGAAAATTGTACTTATTAATAGATATACTGTTTGATGTGATTTCCAACGAAACAATAAAATGACCTTCAAGTTTCAATTTATTGACTAGACTTATTATATCTTCATGAATTTCATATGCAACCACTTTTTCAGTAGCCCTGGACGTTTTGGTTATTCGTCTTCCCAAAGGAATATTTTGTCCGCAAAATAGTAGCTTTTCCACTCCAAAAGCATCTGCTATTCTGAATAAACTTCCAATATTTGGTGCTTTTGAAATGTTATCACACACTAAAATAATTGGAAATGGTTTTTTCTCGAATGTTTTATTGTGATGGGAAAGTTGCATTTATTTAATCATTGTCCTGTTAAAATTACTGGCTTTTTTATGTTGATCAAATGCTGAAAAAACAGGAATGACAAAAATTGCAAACGAGATATATCCATATCCAAATAAAAGTAGGATAGCCAACAAAAGAGTGACTGAAAATGATATCAGGATAATAGCTTTATTAATTTCTGCATGCAATCTGTTGATATGTTTTTTGTTTGTCGAACTACAGAATTTGCACGTTTCATGGATTTCATCTTTTCCAAGTTCCATAAGCAGATCATGTCGATTGGTGCATTTTGTTTTTATGTAATTCTCCGTTTTGCATAAGGTACACCGATAGCTTAATCTCATACCTTAATTTTCGAATGCGTACTTAATAATGTTGGCACCCATTTTTAAAGCTTTTTCGTGCAGTTCTATTGGGTCGTTGTGAACCTCAGAATCTTCCCAGCCATTCCCCAAATCACTTTCATAAGTGAATAACAGAACTAATCTGCCTTCATTAAAGACACCAAACGCTTGTGGACGCTTACCATCGTGTACATGAATTTTTGGCAAACCTTCTGGGAACTTGTAAAAAACATTAAAAATCTCATGGGTTTTCGGAAGCTCTACCAACTCCTTATCTGGAAATACTTTTTTGAGTTCTTTTGTAATATAAGGTTGTAAACCGTAGTTGTCGTCGATGTGTAGAAACCCGCCCGAGAGAAGATAATTTCTCAAATTTTCAGCATCTTCATCACTAAAAAACACATTGCCATGACCGGTCATGTGCAACATTGGGTATTGATATATATCAAGACTTCCTGTTTCGACAACTTCTGGTTTGGGGTTTATCTTGGTGTTGATATTGGCGTTACAAAATGCTATTAAATTAGGCAACGACGTTGGATTTCCATACCAATCACCTCCACCTTTATATTTTAAAACTGCGATATCCTGCGCATTGGAAGTGAGTGTTAAACAAACACTAAAAACAAAACTAATTGTAAGACTTCTAAAATTCATCGTACTAAATAACATCTCTCAAAAATAAAAATAATACCTATGAAACTTCTATTTATCGCGTTAATTGTTTTGTTAACATCTGCAGAACCGTCTAAAGATGCAACGTTCAAACCAATTGTGGTTTTGGAATTGTTTACATCACAAGGCTGCTCGAGCTGTCCACCAGCGGATGATTTGTTAAACAACATCAAAAAAAATTACGACCAATCAGAAGTCGTAGCATTGTCCTATCATGTGGATTATTGGAATTATATTGGTTGGAAAGACCCTTTTAGCAAAGCAGAATTCAGTGACAAACAAAGGCGTTATGGAAAAAAATTCAATAATAGCACCATTTATACACCTCAAATGGTAGTGAATGGAAAAGAACATTTTGTAGGTTCAAACGAAGGCATTTTAAAATCTAAAATCAAATCATATTTAGGTAAAAAAGCTGAAAATAGTATTTCAATTTCCAACGTAAAAAAGAGTGATACCTCGATCTCTTTTGACTACCATGTAGAAGGTGACATTAGCAACAAGAAATTGTTGATTGCTTTGACTATTGATGAACGAACCACATCGATATCGAGAGGAGAAAACAAAAATAGAAGCTTAAAAAATTCAAATATTGTTGTAGAACAAATGGAAATCAACTTAAATTCTAAAACAGGAAAAACAACTGTTACTATTCCTCAATTGGTAAAATCTTCGGATAATTTATCTTTAATAACAATAATTGAAACGTTTGATTTTGATATTGTTGGAGGAAGTCAGCTAAATTTATAATTCATTTACAAAAGCAACACTATGACAAGCAACAATCGCAGCAGTCTCAGTTCTCAAACGTGTGTCGCCTAGTGTGACAGGAACAAATCCGTTTTTTATTGCCAACTCAATTTCATTAGAACTAAAATCTCCTTCAGGACCGATAAGGATTGTGATGTCTTGATTTGGGATCAATTCTTTTTTTAGAGATTTTCTATTGGTTTCCTCACAATGGGCGATGAATTTTTGACCTCTAACATCATGCTGCAAAAAACCCTTCAACAAAATAGGCTCGTTCAATTGTGGCATGTAATAATGAAGCGATTGCTTCATTGCTGATTGTAAAATCTTTTCAAAACGGTCCGTCTTAACGACTTTACGTTCGCTACGGTCACAAATAATAGGCGTAATGACGTCTACCCCAATTTCTGTGGCCTTTTCAAGAAACCATTCATATCTGTCGTTCATTTTTGTTGGAGCGACCGCTAAATGAAGCTGATAATTTTTCGGATTCTGATATGTTCTTGAAGTGATAATCGCAATACAATTCTTGATATCAGCAACTGAAATTTCAGCATTAAAAAGCCAACCTTTTCCATTGGTAATTTGCAGTTCGTCACCAATCGATTTTCGCAGAACCTTTACAATATGCTTGCTTTCATCTTTTGAAAACGCCAATTGACGTGTGTGTTCGTCGATATCAGGATTATAGAATAATTGCATTTTAGATTTTTTCGGTAACCGTCAGGACTTTTATCTCTTCAATCATTTTTTGGTCAAATGTTTTCAAAACAACATAGTGTTTGTTGCTGTTTTGCAGATGCACCGTAAAAAGATCTCCAACGCTGTTTGGTGAATTTATGATAGCATCTTCAAATTCTGGGTCCATTGTGCCTTTTGTAAACCAACCCATATCACCTCCACGAGTAGCATTGCTGTCCATTGAATATTGTTTTGCCAAATCCTTAAACTTATATCCTTGTTGATATTTGGTAAGAATCTGTTGTTCCCATTTAAAAATCTCATCATTGGTCTTATTAGTGCCATCTAAATACACATAACTTACCCGATAATAAGGCACATTATATGTGTCAATAACCTTATAATGTATTTTTTCAATATCATTAGTTATTACTTTGCTACCACCTTTCCCCATCTTAAAAAGCTCTTGAGCCAATTGTGTTTTGTGCTTTTCTTTATTGAATACATAGAGCGTTCCTTTATTGGATTTATGGTTTTCAATAAATTTTGTAGCCTGAGCTTCATCATGAATCGAATCCAATTGTTTTTCAATTGTATTTTGGGCAGATGTAAGAATTGTGGATAAAAATAAAGCAGAGCAGAGTAGCTGTTTAAGCATAATTAGGGTTTTTGTTGATTTGGATTCAAATTTAAAATGAATGCAGATGCTTATGACAGAACTGTTTTTAAGTTTTTAAGAATTGATTGTTGACAACTTTGGATAGAACAGATCGTCAGAGTAAAGGAAAGAGAATAAAACACTAAAAAAAGCCAACTAAATCTTTAATCTTGATGAAGCCACCAAGTCATTCCCATCAAAATTACCTTCCAAATATTTTAAATACCCAACGATGGCAATCATCGCTGCATTGTCAGTGGTGAACTCAAATTTCGGAACATACGTTGTCCATCCAAATTTTGCTTCACCATCTTTTAAAGCTTGGCGAATGCCAGAATTTGCAGACACACCACCACCAATGGCAATGTGTTTTATGCCAGTATGCTTGGTGGCAAGTTTTAATTTATCGATCAAAATTCCAATAATAGTATATTGAATGGATGCGCAAATGTCATTCAGATTCTCTTCGATGAAATTTGGATTTGACTGTGTTTCCTTCTGAATGAAGTATAAAATTGCAGTCTTCAAACCTGAAAAACTAAAATTCAGTCCCTCAACGTTAGGCTTTGTAAATTTGAATCTTTTTGGGTTACCCAATTTAGCACGTTTGTCAATTTCGGGTCCTGCAGGATAACCTAAACCCAATAATTTTCCACTTTTATCAAAGGCTTCACCAACGGCATCGTCAATGGTTTCGCCAATGACTTCCATATCAAAATAGTTATTGACTTTTACGATTTGAGTGTGTCCACCAGATATGGTCATTGCCAAAAAAGGAAAGGGAGGCTTGTTGTATCCGTCCTCATCAATAAAATGGGCCAGAATATGTGCCGACATGTGATTGACACCGATCAGCGGAATGTCCAAGCCATAAGCCAACGATTTTGCAAACGACGTCCCAACCAACAAAGAACCCATTAAACCTGGGCCACGAGTAAAGGCAATGGCATTTAATTGTGCCTTATCTATATTGGCTCTTCTCAATGCTTCATGAACAACAGGGACTATGTTTTGCTGATGTGCTCTAGATGCCAATTCAGGAACCACACCTCCATAGGCTTCATGAATCGATTGGCTTGCTACAATGTTGCTCAATATTTTTCCGTTAAGCATTACAGAAGCCGCCGTATCATCACACGATGACTCAATACCAAGAATATAAATATTTTGTGAAGACATTAATGAAATTTAGGCACAATAATTGTTAAATTTGACTACAAAGTTATAACTTTAAAACGTATCAAAAAATTTCTCAAAATACTATCTAAAATAGCAGCCATTATAGTGCTGCTTTTTATCATTTTAATGTTGGTGTTATCACTTCCGTCGGTACAAACCTATCTTGGAAAAAAAGTGACCCAACGTATCAATGATGATTTTGGGACACATATAACTATTGATAAAATTGGCTTAAAAATCAATGGTGATGTGGAATTGAAAAGTATTTATATTGAGGACTATAAAAAAGACACGCTCATCAACGTCAACGAACTTAATACCTCCATTTTAAGTTTTACGAACATTTATAACGGAAAACTGACTTTCGGTGACATTGATATTAACGGGTTGACCTTTAACATAAAAATATATAAAGATGAACCAATGTCCAATTTGGATGTGTTCATCAAAAAATTTGAGGAAGACAATCCGCAGAAAGAGGTAAAAACATTTTTATTATCGTCTAGTGATGTTTCAATTTATGACGGAACATTCCGGATGATTAATGAGAACAAGGAAACACCAAAATTAATTGAATTCAATAAATTATATCTCAATGCCACCAATTTCGTTATCAACGATAGTGACATCAGTGCTAGAATCAACACTTTTGCTTTCATAGACAGTCGCGGATTAGTGGTAAAAAATATGGTTACAGATTTTGAGTATTCTCCTGACCATTTGAGTTTTGATGATTTGAGCATTACTACCACACATTCCCATTTGAAGGGAAATGTAAAATTTAGCTATACTCCAGAAGACCTAAAGGATTTTACCAATAAGGTAAAAGTGGAAGCTAATTTTAAGGATTCTGAAGTGTTGCTTGATGAACTCAATACATTCTACAATGAATTTGGTGTTGACCAACGGGCAAAATTGAATGTGAATCTTTCGGGAACCTTGAACAATTTACAGGCCGATAATTTAAAACTGACTACCACTTCACGGACTCGCATTTATGGTGATATCAATTTTAAAAACCTTTTTAATACATCAGAAAACAATTTTGAATTGGATGGTAGATTTGATGATTTGTCTTCAAATTATTTCGATTTAAGAGCGATGCTTCCAAATCTTTTGGGTGAAACCATTCCAAGCGTGTTTTCAAAAGTCGGTAATTTTTCTATGAATGGGACTACTAAAATCACGCCTACATATATTGATTCTAGCCTTGAAATCCGTACAGATATTGGCTACATTGACACCCAAATGCTATTATCTGAAATTGATAATATTGACAATGCCAGTTACAAAGGAAAAGTAATTTTTGACCAGTTCGATATTGGTCAACTTCTTAATGACCCGAAAGTCAAAGAAACATCTTTTGATTTAGACGTTGATGGAAAAGGTTTCACCATCGAAAACTTAAAAACGGATGTTGCAGGAAAAGTATTTTCATTGAATTACAATGATTATACTTACATGGACATTGATATTATGGGTCAGATTGGGAATAATGTTTTTAATGGTGATTTGGTGTCCAACGATGAAAATTTCAAGTTTAAATTTAATGGATTAGCCGACCTTTCCAAAGACATTAAAACTATGGATTTTACTGCCGATGTGCAGTATGCCAATCTAAAAGCTTTGAATTTCGTAAGCAAGGATAGCCTTTCTGTATTTAAAGGACAAGTCATCATGTCAATGAAAGGCACCAACATCAATGATGCTTATGGTACGTTGAATTTTAAAAACACAACCTACATCAATCAAAACGATGAATACTTTTTTGAGGATTTTGATGTCACTTCAAGCTTTGAAAATGAAAAGCGAAATATAAGTATCAATTCAACAGATATCATCGAAGGAACCGTTAGCGGTGTCTTTAAGTTTGAGAACATTGGTAAGCTCGTTGAAAATTCCATTGGAAGTATTTACACCAATTATCTTCCCCATAAAATCGAAGACGACGAATACCTCGATTTTAATTTTACGGTTTACAATAAAATCATTGAGGTATTTGTACATGAATTGGAATTGGGTCCAAACACATCCATTAAAGGCCGCATTGAAAGTGATGAGCGCGGTTTTAAGCTTGCATTTAAGTCACCACAAATCAAATTGAATGATTATTTCGCTAACAATGTGGACTTGAAAATCGATAATTCCAATCCATTGTTCAACACGTTTGTGGAGATAGATTCCATCAACACCAATTACTATAATGTTTCAAAATTTAATTTGATTAATGTTACCATTAGAGATACGTTGTTTATCAAATCTGAATTTCAAGGAGGAAAACTCAATAAAGACAATTTTGACTTGAGCCTCTTCTATACCATCGATAAAGACAATAAATCTGTGGTTGGTTTTAAAAAATCTGGTGTGCGATTCAAAGAAAACGATTGGGTGATTAATGAGAACAGGGATAAGCAAAACAAAATAACTTTTGACAGACAATTCAAGCAATTTGATATTTCAGAAATTGTGATGAGTCACCTTGATGAAGAAATAGAACTTGCAGGAGAGATACGCGATTCTACTTATAAGGACATAAAACTTAATTTTAAAGATGTCGATTTGAATAAAATCACACCGCGGTTGGATAGTATCCATTTCGCAGGCAATGTGAATGGAAAATTGGAAGTACTTCAGAAAGATGGCGTGTATTTACCAAATTCGAATGTTACAATTGACCGATTTAAGTTCAATGAGTTCGAGTTGGGAGATTTAAGAGCAGATATCATAGGTAACGAGTCCCTGACCAACTATGAAGTCGATTTGTTATTGCAGAATGACAATTTAAAATCCTTAATTGCCAAAGGCTATATCGATGTTGGCCAATCCAACCCAAGCATCAATCTAGATATTGAGTTTGATGAATTTCAATTGGCATTCCTCAATGTGTTTGGTGCTGATGTCATAAACAATATTAGAGGTTTGGCTTCCGGAAATGTCAAAGCAACAGGAAATCTCAAAAAACCAGACATTAATGGCAATCTGGTGTTGAATAATGCAGGTATGACCATCCCATACCTAAACGTAGATTATTCATTTGATTTTGATTCCGAAGTACTATTGGAGGAGCAAAAGTTTATATTCAATGAGGTTGTGATGACGGATTCAAAATACTTTTCAAGAGCAACTCTTAATGGTTATATGAGTCATAATAACTTTTCCGATTGGCGACTTGGGTTAGATATTGATACCAAGCGTTTGCTGGTTTTGGATACGGAAGATACCGAAGATGCTTTATATTATGGTACCGCATTCGTTACGGGGCAGGCCAGTATTTATGGCCCAACCGAACAGCTGGTCATCAAAGTAGATGGCAGTACGGCACAAGGAACGGTATTTAAAATCCCTTTAAGTGATACTCAAAGTTTTGGAGACAATTCTTATATGCATTTTTTAAGTCCTGAAGAAAAAGCGGCACGTTTAAGAGGTGAAACTATTTCTGAAACCGAAGTGAAAGGTTTGGAGCTCGACTTTGATTTAGACGTTAATCAAAATGCAGATATAGAAATTGTTGTCGATAGAAAATCAGGTAGTACCATTCAAGGAAGTGGAGAAGGTAACTTGCTGATAGAAATCAATACTAATGGAAAATTCAATATGTACGGAGATTTTGTCATCTATAAAGGAACCTACAATTTTGCCTATGGTGGTTTGGTGCAGAAGAAACTTGAGGTGGAAAAAGGAGGGAACCTACGATGGGATGGCGACCCATTAAAAGCGCAACTTAATTTAAAGGCGATATACAAAACCAATGCGAATCCATCCGTATTATTGGACAATCCAATCAACAGGAGCATTCCTGTAAATGTGGAGCTTAATCTAACAGGCCAATTAGAACAACCTGATTTGGATTTCACTTTTGGGTTTCCTAATGTGAGTTCCACCATTAAATCGGAGTTGGATTATCGTCTTGAAACGAAGGAAAGTAGAGACAACCAAGGAGTGTTTTTGTTGGCAACTGGTTCTTTTGCCAGTGAGATAAGTTTAGGACAGCAAGCTTATGGAACGGTTGAGGACAGGGTTAACAACCTCTTTAATAGCTTGTTCTCAAGTGATGATGATAAGGTAAGGGTGGGTGTTAATTTTGAGTCAGGTGAAACTACCCCAGAATATCAAACTGATGATCGACTCGGATTAACCTTGAGCACAAAAATCAGTGACCGTGTTTTATTTAATGGTAAAGTGGGTGTGCCAGTAGGGGGCGTCAACCAAACGGTAATTGCTGGCGATGCCGAGATTGAATTATTATTGAACGACGACGGGACATTGTCCGCCAAATTCTTCAACAGAGAAAACAACATCCGTAATTTCGGAGAAGAAATTGGCTACACGCAAGGTTTAGGTTTATCATACAGTGTAGAATTCGATACTTTTAAAGAATTGCTTCAAATCATTTTCTCTGGAAAAAATAAAGAAGAAAAAGAGGCCCAAAAACGAGATGAGGAAGCGAACAAAAAAGAAGAAGAACAAATGACTCCAGATTACATCACGATAAAGCCCAAATCTGACAAAAAAGACAACAATTAATCATGTTTTTTCTACTAATTTTAAGAGAGTTATTAACGAAAACGATTGAGTTTTAATAGCACTGTTAAATAATCTTCAATACATCGGCAATTCTAATATTAGTTTATTAGTTTTACTTTTCAAAGTTAGAATTAGATGTCAAAAAACATAAAAAAGATAGGTGTCATGACCTCTGGAGGTGACTCTCCAGGAATGAATGCAGCCATCCGTTCGGTGGTCAGAACTTGCGCATACCATAACATAGAATGTGTAGGTATATACCGTGGCTACGAAGGAATGATTGAAGGTGACTTTAAATCCATGGACGCACGTAGTGTTAAAGGAATTATCAATAAAGGTGGAACTGTTTTAAAATCTGCCCGCTCTAAAGAGTTTAGAACTCCTGAAGGCAGAAAAATTGCACACGAAAAACTTGTCGATGCCAATATTGATGCTTTGGTATTAATAGGTGGAGACGGAACTTTCAACGGAGGACTTATTTTCAATAAAGAATACAACTTTCCTGTCATGGGAATTCCTGGTACTATAGATAATGATATTTTTGGAACTTCACATACTTTAGGATTTGATACTGCACTTAACACGGTTGTGGATTGCATTGATAAAATCCGAGATACGGCAAGTTCACACAATCGTCTATTTTTCGTCGAAGTAATGGGACGAGATGTTGGCCATATTGCCTTGAATGCTGGCGTAGGAGCTGGAGCCGAAGAAATCTTGATTCCTGAAGAAGATTTAGGTTTAGACCGTTTATTGGAATCATTACAACGCAGTAAACAATCTGGAAAATCATCCAGTATTGTGGTTGTGGCAGAAGGCGATAAAATTGGTAAGAATGTTTTCGAATTGAAGGACTATGTTGAGGAAAACATGGATGAGTATGATGTTAGAGTATCCGTTTTGGGTCATATGCAACGTGGTGGCTCACCTTCATGTTTTGACAGAGTGCTTGCCAGTAGAATGGGAGTGAAGGCTGTAGAAAGTTTATTGGATGGCAAAACCAATTATATGGTTGGCTTAATCAATGATGTTATGGCACTTACGCCCTTGGAACAAGCTGTCAAAGGAAAATCAAAGATCAACAAAGAATTGTTACGTGTATCTGATATTATGAGTACATAATCAATAGATACCTTAATTAGAATAAATAATATTAAAAGAATAAAATACAAAAAAATGTCAAATTTAAAATTAGGAATCAACGGATTCGGTAGAATAGGAAGAATAGTTTTTAGATCAACAGTTAACCGTCCAGATGTGGACGTAGTAGCTATCAACGATTTATTGGATGTTGAACATTTAGCATATTTATTGAAATACGATTCTGTACATGGTCGTTTTGATGGAAAAGTTGAAGTCAAAAACGGACAATTATTTGTCAATGACAAGTTCATCAGAGTCACCGCAGAAAAAGACCCAACACAGATTAAATGGGATGATGAAAAAGTTGATGTGGATGTCGTTGCAGAATGCACAGGAATTTTTACAACCATAGAAACTGCAACAGCACATATAAAAGGTGGTGCAAAAAAAGTTGTGATTTCAGCTCCTTCAGCCGATGCGCCAATGTTTGTTATGGGAGTAAACCATACAAAAGCCACTGCAAGCGATACCATTGTTTCTAATGCATCTTGTACAACCAATTGTCTTGCACCGTTAGTTAAAGTGCTTAATGATCATTTTGGGATTGTTGAAGGACTTATGACGACAGTGCACGCCACCACGGCAACTCAAATGACAGTGGATGGTCCATCAAAAAAAGATTTTAGAGGCGGTCGTTCTGCGTTGTTAAACATTATTCCTGCATCTACAGGAGCAGCTAAAGCTGTTGGTAAAGTTATCCCAGAATTAAACGGTAAATTGACAGGAATGTCCATGCGTGTTCCTACAGCTGATGTCTCTTGTGTGGATTTAACGGTTAAATTGGCAAAAGAAACCACCTATGAGGAAATCATGAAGGTTTACAAAGAAGCTTCTGAAACAACTCTAAAAGGTATTCTTGGATATACTGAAGATGATGTGGTTTCCCAAGATTTTGTTTCAGACCCAAGAACTTCCATTGTTGATGCCAAAGCAGGAATCGCGTTAAACTCAACTTTTTTCAAAATTGTTTCTTGGTATGACAATGAATTTGGTTATTCCAGCAAGTTGGTAGATTTAGCACAACACGTACATTCTTTATAGTTATACATCACATTCCGTATAAGTTTTACTATATTTATATAGTTTGAACTTGTACGGAATTTTTATTCAAATACAGCATGATTTTAATAGTTGACAGTGGTTCTACAAAAGCCGATTGGATTTCAGTTGATAATAACGGAAAGCAACTTCTAGAAAAAATAAGAACAAGTGGTCTAAACCCCGAGATTCTCAAAGAAAAGAAGCTATACAAAATTATCAGGAAAAGTGAAGAGTTAATGGTACATAAACGTGATGTTACTCATGTGTTTTTCTATGGAGCCGGTTGCGGTACTGAAAATCCAAAATTACTACTTAAAAAAGTATTGGAAGATATCTTTGTCAATGCGGAAGTAGAGGTAACAGAAGACACAATGGCAGCGGTTAGGGCGTCGCTGAACACTGATGATGAGGCAGCAGTCGTCTGTATTCTAGGAACTGGTTCTAATTGTAGTTATTATGACGGTGAACGTCTGCACCAACGTATAACTTCTTTAGGTTACACCTTGATGGATGACGCTTCCGGAAATTATTATGGCAAACAATTGATTCGTGATTATTATTTCAATCATATGCCTGAAGCCATAAGGGTATCTTTCGCCGATAAATATAATATGGATGCGGATTTTATCAAATATAATCTATATAAACAACCAAGTCCAAATGCCTATTTGGCAAATTTTGCTGAATTCATGTTTCTAAACAAGGATTCCCTGTATGTCCAAAACATGATTAAGGAAGGTGTGCGATTGTTTGCTAAAAATATGATCCTTCAATTCAAATATGAGATTGAAAAAGTACCGGTTCATTTTGCTGGCTCCATTGCCTACTTTTCACAAAATGAAATAAGAGAGGTGGGTGAAGAATTAGGTTTTAAAGTAGGTAATTTTGTTCGTCGTCCAATTGAGGGGTTGGTTGCTTATCATACTAAACACCTTTAGCTTCTATTATTATTTGATTAAAATTCTATCTAAAGAACAAATAACGTCTATTCGTTATAAACTTTATTTTCCTGTTCTTCAACCCTAATAAAGGTGGTTCGTTTGGTCAATTCTTTCAATCGTTGCGCACCCACATACGTACATGTACTACGAACGCCTCCAAGAATGTCCTGTAACGTATTATCTACTTTGCCGCGATACGGTACTTCAACGGTTTTACCTTCACTGGCTCTATAATCGGCAACACCTCCAATATGTTTTTCCATGGCTGTTAACGAACTCATACCATAAAATTGTTTGTATGTTTTTCCTTTTCGCACAACCGTTTCACCACCACTTTCATCATGTCCAGCAAACATCCCTCCAAGCATTACAAAATCAGCTCCAGCACCAAAGGCTTTTGCCACATCACCAGGAGTTGTGCAGCCACCATCACTGATAATCTGTCCACCCAAGCCATGCGCAGCATCAGCACATTCAATAATCGCGGATAGTTGTGGGTATCCAACACCAGTTTTGACGCGCGTTGTACACACTGAACCAGGGCCAATTCCAACTTTAATGATATCGGCTCCAGCCAGCAGTAATTCTTCAACCATTTCGCCAGTTACCACATTTCCTGCAATAATTACCTTATCAGGATATTGTGACCGAGTTTGCTTCACAAAATTGACAAAATGCTCCGAATAACCATTAGCGACATCAATGCAAATAAACTTTATGTTTTTGTTTAGGTTGGAGATGGCTTTTAACTTATCTGCATCTTGTTTACTGGTTCCTGTACTGATGGCGATGTAATTGCAAATGTTTTCTGGTGCTTTGGAAAGAAAAGTTTTCCATTTTTCAACAGAATAATGTTTATGAATTGCTGTGAATAATTCTTGTTTTGATAATGCCATAGCCATCTCAAAGGTTCCAACTGTATCCATATTCGCCGCCATAATTGGAATACCGGACCAAGAATTGTTGCTGTGCAAAAATTTGAATTGACGCTTGAGATTCACTTGAGAACGGCTTTTGAGTGTCGAACGTTTTGGTCGTATCATCACATCTTTAAAGCCCAACTTTATATCATATTCTATTCGCATTGGTGTACTTGAATTGGTTTACTTTCAAAAGTACGTTTTAGAACACGGATTTCAATGTCTATTTTGAATTTAGAAAAGATGATTTATTAACAAGTGTTGAAAGTTTATTGGTAGAACTGTTTTCAATCAAAAGGAGGTTATTTTACAGCAATCATGCTAATTTCTACATTGACAAATTTTGGCAGATTGGCAACTTCAACCGTTTCTCGTGCTGGAGCCGTGTCACTGTCAAAGTAAGTGGCGTACACTTCATTGATTTGACCAAAATTGTTCATATCACTGATAAAAATTGAAGACTTTACTACATTTTCAAACGTCATACCTGCAGCTTCAAGAACAGCCTTTAAATTTTCCATGACTTGTTTGGTCTCTGTTTTAATATCACCCATAACCAATTCCATGGACTCTGGGTTCAATGCAATTTGCCCAGAGATATACAATGTGTTATCAGTTAAAACGGCTTGATTATAAGGTCCAATAGGAGCTGGCGCATTCGGAGTATTGATGATTTTTTTCATAATTAGTATTTGAAACAATTACTCAAAGTAACATAAAACTTTGTACTAACGCAACTGAACATTACAATTGCTGGTCAGGTCGCTTGCGCTGGTCATACTTAATATCCTTCAATAAGTTTGATTTGATACCTATAAAGAAACTCCATGAACTTCTACTACTGAATGGAATCCAACTAAAATTCATGCGCCAACTCAATAAATCACGTTCAAAACGCAGTTGCGTGTAAGTAAATCCCTGATTTTTAAAATCATATCCTGAAGAAGCACCGAGTGTCCAGCGCGGTGAAACTTCTATATCTCCTGAAAACATCAGGGAATTGGAAGATATTTCGCTTTGGCGTGCATTATTGGAATAGTTCACGGCGTAGGCCAAACGCAAGCTCCAGGGGATTTTATAATTATAAAGTTCACTTGGTGTTTTCTCTTCATTTTCTCTATCATCATCCGTCAATCTTTGATCCGAAAAATCCTGTGGCTTTCCAAATAAATCATCAGCTCGTCCACCACTTTGGATGGATTCCTGCTCTTCTTTAGCATCCAAACCATCGCCACCAGAAAAAGTTGAATTTGATAACGAATAGCTTACATTCAAGTTGGCAGAAGTCAATCTAAATAGGCTTCCTCCATTATTAATATTGAAAGTATTGATTTTACGGTTATTGTTATCCAATGCGTAAGGATCCAAAACCATCCCAAAATTAATACTCATTTTATTGTCCAAAATTTGCGTGCCCCCTGAAGCTCGTACTGGGCTCCATTGCAAGGAATCACCTGCAAAATTATAGGAAGTCGAAAAATTCAAGTTGTCGAGAATCTTAACTTTTTTTGGTTCTGTAGCTGTAGAATCTTTTGGACGCACTTTCATCTCAAAATTGTTAGCCAATGACAATCCTAACGAACTCGAAAATGTTTTATTTGGACTTCCAAAAATGGAATTTTGAAAACGAGTGTACTCTTGAGTGGTTGTTCCATCGGCATCAATAACCTCAAAAGTATCGTAATATTGGTCAAATGCAGGGTTGATGTTATAACTGATTGATGGACGCATCACATGACGAATAGCTTGGATTTTTGGGTCTTTTCCGGGTTTTTTAAAATCGAACATCCCATAAATAGTGGTTCCAATACTCGTACTAAAATTGTAGGTTCTAAAACTGTCAAATCCCTTTAAATCTTCCGTGACAATTTCTTCATTGACATTATCATAATAGCGTCTTATGGTATTGAAGGTCCAGTTTTCATCAAAATTTGTATTTGCACTGACACTAAAATATTTGAGCACTTTAAAGTTTGTTGTGATTGGAATGGAATGCTTGACTCCCATAAGTGCATCGTCAAACATTTCCTTTTTGAAGAATAGGGAATCCGTCGTTTGAATACGGTTTTCTGCTCTTACATTGTATTGAAAGTTGATGTTCTGGATGATTCCTTTTTTGGTTCCGATAGAGGGCTCAAACGGATAGATACGACTGATGCTTCCTTGAAAAGTTGGCAATGTCATGTTTATTTGTTGTGTCTGTGTATTTTGTGAATGTGTGGCAGTAATACTGTAGTTGATACTTGGTTCTGTATCAAATGTTTTTGAATACGAAACTGATGAGGATAAGGTATTGTTTAAAAAATTTGATTGGTTGATCTGGTTGATGGACTCCTGATAATATCGACTACTTCCAAGATTCACAGAAGCTGAAAACCTTGAACTGGGGTTCGATTTACCATCTTGCGTATGTGACCATCTAATATTATAAATCGAGCTTTTGGAATAGTCAGGAAATCCTCGCTCACTATTGATCAAATTTTCGTAACGAAACCCAACATTTCCAGAAAAGCGATACCTCAAGGCATATTGTGATTCCAGCCGCAATCCATAACTTCCGTTGGTCCAATAATCACCAAGTACTGCCAAATCAAAATAATCACTAACAGCAAAATAATAACCCCCGTTTGTAAGACCATAACCACGTTGGCTTTCCTGTCCAAACGTAGGGAAGAGAATTCCAGAAGTTTGCTTATTGGTTAATGGAAAATAGGCAAAAGGTACGTATAAAGGAGTAGGTACTCCATAAATTTCCATAATTGTTGGACCCGCAACAATTTTTTTATTTGGAACAAACTTAATTCTTGAAGTTACGAATTCATACTCTGGATCCTCAAGATTTTCAGAGGTTGTAAACCTGGCCTTCGACATAAAGTATACTGAATCATTTTCTTTTTTTGTGTAAGGAGCAAAGACATGAAATCCACTTTGTTCTGTTCTTGAGTTATAAATCAGAGCTTTCTTGTTTTCTGTATTAAAAATAATGGAATCCGGTTCCACTACATTTTCACCCTGCTTAAAAACAGGTGCTTGGGTATAGACACCCAAGGAATCCTTTAACCTTCCTGCATATACTAAATTCTTGCTATAATCAATGACAATAATCCCTGATTTGATTTCCATATCTTGGTACTTTACCTCGGCTTCATTATAAAGGTAGATTTTTTGTTCACGCTGATTAATGGAAACGTAATCTTTAGCCTTATACTTCACGATGCCTTGCAAAGTTTCTTTCTTCTTGGGGATGGTATCTGTTACGATGGAGTCATTTTCCTTTAAATTGATTGGAAGGCTTTTCAAAGAATCCATCGTCATTACCACACTATCTCTTTCGGTAGATTTTATCGGTTCAGTGGATTTTGGCAAATCTTGTGCAAATCCCAAAGTGTTAATAAGCACTGTAAAACTTAAGGCAAAAAGTATGTGAAAGTTGTTTGTACGCAATGCTTTTAGGTGTATTTTTGTAAAAGTATGGCTCGGTTTTTGAAACCCCAAAATTACATATATTTTTTTGGGATTGATCATTTAAAAATCTAAAATTAAAATAAAGCGAGTTTATTAGCCGTTAAAATCAGTATGAGAACGAACACACTATCTACAATCGTATTAACAGTCTTCATTTTTACATGTTTTTTAACATCTGCCAATGCCTTTCAAAAGAACAACGGAAAATTTATTGTAGTCCTTGATGCTGGCCATGGTGGAAAGGATCCAGGTAAAAACTCAAAATACGGTTATAAAGAAAAAGATATTGCGCTTAAAATCGTTTTGGCCGTGGGTAAAGATCTTGAGAAGAATGGGGAATTTAAAGTTGTATATACCCGAAAAACCGATGTATTTGTAGAGTTAAAAGACAGGGCAAAAATAGCCAATGATGCCGATGCTGATTTATTTGTGTCCATCCATTGTAATGCGCACCACACAGAAGCTTCAGGAACAGAAACCTACGTATTGGATCTAAAGAATACAAATAAAAACTTCGAGGTGGCCAAGGCAGAAAACGAGGTTATTTTTATGGAGGATGACTATGAAAAACACTATGAAGGTTTTGACCCCCACTCTCCAGTATCTTCAATTGGCATCTCCCTGATGCAAGAAGAATATACGGAGAACAGTATCTTGTTGGCCAGTTATATTGAACGAAAGTTCGTTAACAAAATACGTCGCAAAAGCAGAGGTGTAAAACAAGCAAGCCTTTGGGTCATACATCAAACCGCTATGCCAAGTGTGCTCGTAGAAACAGGTTTTGTTACCAATAAAGAGGAGGGAGCCTATCTTAATTCATCAAAAGGACAGGACGAAATATCTGGTTCCATTTATGATGCAATTGTTGACTATAAAAAAATCTTGGACCAAAATGTTGGGGAAAATATTTATTCAGAATCTACAACACAAATGGTCGTCAAAGAAGACGGACCTATTGAAAAAGTTGAAATCCCAACTCCGGAGCTCGTTTATAACAATATCGTCTTTAAAGTACAATTGGCTGCAAGTTCCAACAAACTAGAACCTAAACCTTTCAATTTTAATGGTTTGTCTGACGTTTCACGAGAAAAAGAAGGTAGGTTGTTTAAATATTTCTACGGGTACACTTCAGATTATAATAAAGCCAAACAGTTACAAACAGAGGCTCAAAAGAAAGGATATCCCGAATGCTTTATAGTGGCTTATAAAGAAGGAAAGCGCATAGACCTCAATGACGCGCTTAAAACAACTGCAAATTAAAATCATTCTTACTATATTTATTGCTAATTTTGTGAGCAACTAAATCGTCTGAACATTGAAAATTTCAAGAGAAGTCAAAACCGCAATATTAGTAATTTCAGGAATCCTGTTAATGGTTTTCCTGTTCAACTATCTTAAAGGCATTAATATTTTAGATAATAATGCAGAATATCACACAACGTTTGACTATAATGCGCTCGATACATCGGCACCTGTTACCATCAAGGGAAACAAGATTGGCAAGATTACCAATATTGAGTATGATACAAAAACAGGCAAAACCAAAGTGACAATTTCTGTTGAAAATGATATTAAATTCTCAACCAATAGCAAGATTAAATTGTACGAAACAGGTTTGATGGGAGGTAATGGATTGGCAATCGTTCCTGAACCTGGGGACCAAATGGCCGAAAGTGGCGATTATTTAGAATCAATGGTGGAACAAGGTCTTATCAGAAGCTTGACAGAAAATTTTTCTGGAATCAGCAGTAATCTTGGCAATACCATGCAATCTGCAGATACTTTGCTTATCAATCTGAATAAATTGGTAGTTGATGATTCTGAAGAAGGTCTAAAACAAACCATTGCCGAACTAAACAAAACAATTGCTTCTTTCAACAGACTTTCCAACAGCATCAATGCTTTGGTGTCTAAAAACGATGCTGAACTATCTTCTGCCATCAAAAATTTTAATACTGTAAGTTCTGACCTAGCTGTCATGAGTGCTGACCTCAAAAACGTGAAACTTTCTGAATCAGTTGCGCAACTAGAAAGCACTTTGCAAAGTGTCAATTCATTAATGGCTGATGTCAAAAACGGGAACGGAACCTTGGGTAAATTAATGACCGATGATAAACTTTATACCAACCTTGAAGGTGCTTCAAAACAATTAGAACAATTGCTTCAAGATTTTAAATTGAATCCAAAACGTTATGTTCATTTTTCAGTCTTCGGCAAGAAACCAGGAAAATTTGATGCTGAAGGCAATATTATCGAAGACGAGAAAACCCAGCCAGAGGAGAATTAATACCAACCACTGATGAATTATATTCCAAACATACTTTTCGCCATTGCGCTTATTTCCGGTATTGGATATTTTGCAACGAACGTAAAAAAACTGATCCGTAACCTCAAATTGGGTCGAGATGTTGACGTAAGCGACAATAAATCCCAGCGCTGGAGAAATATGGCAATGATTGCTTTGGGCCAATCTAAAATGGTAAAACGTCCCATTGCTGGTTTCTTGCACGTGATTGTTTATGTTGGTTTTGTAATTATTAATATTGAAGTTCTTGAGATTATTCTTGATGGTCTGTTTGGGACGCATCGATTGTTCTCAACTGTTTTGCCTGCATCTGTCTATGGCTTTTTAATTGGCAGTTTTGAAATTCTGGCTGCTCTTGTTTTTGTGTCGGTCATCATTTTTTGGATGAGGAGAAATATCATAAAAATTAAACGTTTCTGGTCAAAAGAAATGACTTCTTGGCCAAAAAATGACGCAAATTTCATACTCTATTTTGAGATGGTCTTAATGACACTGTTCTTGGTGATGAATGCTACGGATGTTCATTTTCAAGCTATGGATACTGGTAATATTATCAGTCAACACATCACCTCTTGGTTTGGGAATACGTCATCAGAAACCTTTCACATTATTGAACGCACAGCTTGGTGGTTACATATTTTAGGGATTTTAGTGTTTTTGAATTACCTATATTTTTCCAAGCATTTGCATATTTTATTGGCGTTTCCAAATACGTTTTATGGAAAGACTAGGCCTAAAGGTCAGTTTGACAATAATGAAGCCGTCACCAAAGAAGTGAAAATGATGATGGATCCTAATATCGATCCATTTGCCGCACAACCGGAAGGATCAGTTACAGACACACCAGCAAAATTTGGAGCCAGTGACGTACAAGATTTGAATTGGGTTCAATTACTCAATGCTTACACCTGTACAGAGTGTGGTCGATGCACAAGTGAATGTCCGGCTAATAAAACAGGCAAAAAATTATCACCTCGAAAAATAATGATGGACACTCGTGACCGTCTTGAAGAGGTAGGGAAAAATATTGACGCCAATAAAGGCATGTTTAAGGATGACGGCAAGCAATTATTGGACGATTATATCACGCGTGAAGAACTTTGGGCTTGTACAACTTGTAACGCTTGTGTGGAAGCATGTCCCGTGAGCATCGACCCATTATCAATTATTATGGACATGCGTCGTTATTTGGTTATGGAGCAAAGCGCCGCGCCAATGGAATTGAACAATATGATGACGAATGTTGAAAACAACGGAGCCCCTTGGCCTTACAACCAAATGGACCGATTGAACTGGAAGAATGAATAATATGAGATCATTTTATGATAATCCAAAAAAATTAATAGCTGTTGGGATAATTTTCATGCTAATAGGATTTATTGTTCCAATGATATGTACAGATTTTTTAGAATATGCTTTTGGAATAACCTTCGGAGCTGGATTATCTTATTTTGCAATGGGTATGCATAAAAAATATAATAACGAATAAATGGAAAACATCAAAGTACCAACTATGGCAGAATTCATGGCAGAAGGCAAGCAACCAGAAGTGTTGTTTTGGGTTGGCTGTGCCGGAAGTTTTGATGATAGAGCCAAAAAAATAACCAAAGCATTGGTGCGAATATTGAACAAAGCCAATGTTGAGTTTGCTGTCTTGGGAACTGAAGAAAGCTGTACTGGAGACCCAGCCAAACGTTCCGGCAATGAGTTTTTGTTTCAGATGCAAGCGGTTACAAACATAGAGGTCATGAACGCTTACGAAATCAAAAAAATCGTAACAGCGTGTCCACATTGCTTTAACACCATCAAAAACGAATATCCTGGATTGGGGGGCAAGTACGAAGTAATGCACCATACCCAATTTTTAAAATCTTTATTGGATGAAGGTCGATTATCGATTGAAGGAGGACAGTTCAAAGGAAAACGTATCACATTTCACGATCCGTGTTATTTAGGACGTGCCAACAATGTATACGAAGCACCAAGAGAATTAATTAGGAAATTGGATGCGGAATTAATCGAAATGAAATCATGTAAATCGCGTGGGTTATGCTGTGGTGCTGGTGGCGCGCAAATGTTCAAAGAACCAGAAAAAGGTGATAAGGACATTAATATAGAACGTACAGAACAAGCTTTGGAAACCAAACCACAAATCATTGCAGCGGGTTGCCCATTCTGCAATACCATGATGACGGACGGTATTAAAGGAAAAGAAAAAGAAAGCGAAGTGGCTGTGATGGATGTTGCAGAATTAATTGCAAATGCACAGGATTTATAATGACCACCGAAATATTTCTTTTAAACATTTCAGGACAAGATAAACCTGGTTTAACTTCAGGATTAACCAATGTACTGGCACAATATGGTGCCAAAGTATTGGATATTGGACAAGCCAATATTCATGATACCTTGTCACTCGGGTTTTTATTTGAAATTGAATCAGGAAACAAATCTGCAGCAGTATTAAAAGACCTGTTATTTAAAGCGTATGAACTTGGTGTCAAAGCTAAATTTACTCCTATCTCATCTGAAAATTACGAAAAGTGGGTCAGCAACCAAGGCAAGGACCGTTATATAGTAACGCTTTTGGGAGAAAAATTAACTGCAGAGCAGATTTCTAAAGTCACTCAGATCATTTCGGAAAAAAACCTGAATATTGACGCGATTAAAAGACTTACAGGCCGTTTATCGCTTACTAGAAAAGAAGAGTATCCGAGAGCATGCGTACAACTCTCCATTAGAGGTAAAATTGATAACAAACCTGAATTTACAGCTAAATTCATGCAAATTTCCCATGATTTAGATGTAGATATTGCCTTTCAAGAGGATAACATCTATAGAAGAAATAGACGCTTGGTGTGTTTTGATATGGATTCCACATTGATTCAGGCGGAAGTGATTGATAAATTAGCCGAATTGGCAGGCGTTGGTGATGAAGTCAAAGCCATTACAGAATCGGCCATGAATGGCGAGATTGATTTTAATGAAAGTTTTGTTCGCAGAATGAAGCTGTTAGAGGGTTTAAACGAAGATGTGCTGCATGATGTGGCCATTAATTTACCGATAACAAAAGGTGCAAAAAGATTGATTGATACCCTGAAAAAATATGGCTTCAAAACCGCAATTCTTTCAGGTGGATTCACCTATTTCGGAAATTATTTGCAAAAGGAATTGGGAATTGACTATGTGTATGCCAACCAATTGGAAATAAAAGATGGTAAATTAACAGGAAACTATCTTGGCGATATTGTTGATGGCAATAAAAAAGCTGAATATCTTCAAGAAATCGCACATAAAGAAGGGATTGATATTGCCCAGACCATTGCAGTAGGCGATGGCGCCAATGATCTGCCAATGCTCAATCTCGCTGGTTTGGGTATTGCGTTTCATGCCAAACCCACGGTAAAAAACAGTGCACAAAGCGCTATCTCCAGTATAGGGCTGGATGGTGTGTTGTATTTGTTAGGATATCACGATAGACATATAGATTTAATAGAATAAAAAATAGAATGTTAGTTGACTTCACTACCTTACCAGAAGAATCACGTGTTTGGATATACCAAGCCAATCGCTCATTTACAGATGATGAGATTGCCGAAATAAAATCTAAATTAGATATTTTTATTTCAAACTGGACAGCTCACGGAAGCGATTTACAATCAGGTTATGATATTAAATATAAACGATTTATCATTATTGCATTAAACCAAGAGTTGAACAAAGCAACAGGTTGCTCTATCGATGCATCGGTTCATTTTATTCAGCAATTGGAAAAAGATTATAATGTGGATTTAATGGACAAAATGAATGTTTCCTATAAACAAGGAGAGTATATTGCATACAAAACATTGATCGACTTCAAAAAAATGGCAAAAGAAAAAGCAGTTTCCAAAAACACGATTGTATTCAATAATTTAGTGACCAATATTGCCGAATTTAATGAGAGTTGGGAGGTCCCTGCAAGTGAGAGTTGGCATTCACGTTTTCTATAAATCTAATCATCAAATTGAAATTGCATTTCAACTTCTGGTTTAAAAACTCTTAATAAACTTCTTAATAAAACTATCTTAAAATCCTATTGTCTTCCTGCCAAATGTACTATTTTGGCATAGTTTTTAGTTTATCTATATAGCCTTTAGTAAGTCCACATATATATGCGTTTAGTTTTTCCCCTCATTTGTACTTTTATTTTATCTGTAACTGCTTATGCCCAAGTAAATACCAATCCGTTATTGGCTAAAGATGTGGCTAAACAAGAGAAATGGGTAGACAGTATTTATAATAAAATGACACTTGAAGAAAAAGTTGGACAGCTATTCATGGTTCAGGTGTATTCTGAAAAGAAAAATCTGGATAAATCCAAAATTGTCAATCTTATCTTAAACCAAAAAATAGGTGGGATTATTTATACCAATGGAGACCCAGTAAGCCAAGCAAAGCTTAATAACGAACTACAATCCGCTTCAAACATTCCTTTATTAATCGGAATGGATGCAGAATGGGGATTGAGTATGCGTCTGGACTCCACATATGCTTTTCCTTGGAACATGACTTTAGGAGCTATTAAAGACAACAAACTCATAGAACAAACGGGCCGTTATATTGGGGAGCATTGTAAGCGTCTTGGAGTTCATTTTAATTTTGCACCTGATGTAGACATCAATACCAATCCAAAAAACCCTATCATAGGGAACCGTTCTTTTGGGGAAGAAAGGGATAATGTCACCAACAAGGCTTCTGCTTTTATGAAAGGTATGCAAAGCGCTGGTGTGCTTGCAAGCGCCAAACATTTTCCTGGACATGGTGATACCGATAGTGATTCACACAAATCGTTACCAACCATCAATTTTAATGAAAAACGAATTGATTCTATAGAATTGTATCCATACAAAAGATTGATCCAAGAAGGTTTGTCAAGTGTAATGGTAGCACATCTTAATGTTCCAAGTTTAGAACCTCGCAATGGAGTCCCTTCTTCGTTATCTAAAACGATTATTCAGGGTATTTTGAAGGAAAGACTACAGTTTAAAGGTCTCATATTTACAGATGCTCTTGGAATGAAAGGCGTCTCAACATTCAGTGATTCTGCCGACATCGATTTGGCCGCATTTATGGCTGGGAATGACGTATTGCTAATGTCTGAAAATACTGAAAAAGGTGTTCTGAAATTAATTGAAGCCTACAATAACAAAGATATCTCTGAAGAGCGTTTGGCACATTCAGTAAAAAAGATATTAATGGCAAAATACAAAGTCGGGCTCAATCATTATAGCCCTGTTGGTACTGCACATTTGGTTGAAGATTTAAACCGATTGAAAGATGATTTACTCTATGAAGAATTAATGGAGAATGCCATAACCGTGTCTCGCAATACCAAAGAGATTCTACCTTTGCGCCATTTGGAAACAAGAAAAATTGCTTATGTAAAATTTGGCGACGATGATGGTTCCGCATTTTTGGATGAATTGAAAAAGTACACAAAAGTACACGAAATCAAAGCTGACAAATTGGATGATATGATTACCAAACTTCAGCTATATAATACGGTCATCATTGGATTGCATCGCTCTAACGCCAATCCTTGGAAAGCTTATCAATTTACGGAACAAGAACTGACTTGGCTATATGAAATAGCCAGAACAAACACCGTCATTCTAGATATCTTTTCAAGACCATACGCCATGAATGATCTGCGAAGTGTTGAAAATATTGAAGGTATTGTGATGAGCTATCAGAACAGCGAGATTGCACAGCGTAAATCAGCCCAATTGATTTTTGGAGCTATTCCTGCCAAAGGCCATTTACCCGTATCTACTGGAGAAAATTTTAAAGTGGGAGACGGCATCACCTATCCTTCAATTCTATCGTTAAGTTATGGATTGCCAGAAAGCGTTGGTATGAGTTCGGAAAAGCTAAAAAAACTAGATTCTATGGCTTTATTGGCAATCGATCATAAGACAACTCCAGGACTACAATTGTTGGTGGCTCGTAAAGGAAAGGTTATCTATAACAAATCTTTTGGAAGTCATACTTATGATAATGGAGAGCCCGTAAAATTCAACGATATATACGATGTGGCTTCGTTAACCAAAATACTGGCGACTTTGCCATTAATAATGGAATTGGAAGACAAAGGTGTTATTTCAATTGATTCAAAATTAGGTCAATTATTGCCAGACTACCGCGATTCCAATAAAAAGAATATCACTTTAAAAGAAATGCTATCTCATTACGCACGACTCAAGCCTTGGGTACCATTTTATATTGCAACGTTGGATTCGTCCAAAAAACCGAGTGCAGCTTTGTATAGGCGTAAATTCAGCCCTAATTTTAGTGTGAAGGTTGCGGAAGAAATCTATTTACAGAAAGATTATCCAGACACCATTCAAAAACTCATTAGAGATAGCGATTTATTGCCTTCCCAAAAATACAAATACAGTGATTTAGGCTATTATATTTTAAAGAAATATATAGAGAAACATTACGACAAACCTATGGACGAATTGGTGCAAGACCATTTTTATGAATCATTGGGAGCAAATTTTACCACCTATAATCCAGCAAATATTTTTAGTGATTCTGAAATTGTACCAACTGAAGAAGACGATTATTTTAGACATGAACGCATCCAAGGGTATGTGCACGATATGGGTGCTGCCATGCAAGGAGGGGTTGGAGGACATGCAGGGATTTTCAGTAATGCCAATGATGTTGCAAAAATAATGCAGATGTACCTGCAAAAAGGATTTTATGGTGGCAAGCGTTACTTTAAGACAGAAACATTGGACAAGTTCAACACGTGTTATTATTGTTCGAGAGGGAATAGACGCGGATTAGGCTTTGATAAACCACAATTAAGTGGCGAAGGTTCAACATGTGGCTGTGTTTCCATGCAAAGCTTTGGCCATACAGGGTTCACTGGCACAATGGCTTGGGCAGACCCAGACAAAGAAATTGTATATGTGTTTTTATCCAATAGAACCTATCCAAATGCAAATAATAATTTGCTGTTGAAAGAAGGCATAAGAACAGAAATACAACGCCTCATCTATGAAGCAATTATTGATTGAAATTTTAAGTAATTTGATATGAAAATAGGAATCGTATGTTATCCAACTTTTGGAGGAAGTGGTGTTGTTGCTACAGAATTGGGACTTGCCCTATCTAAACGTGGCCATGAAATTCATTTTATCACCTATAGCCAACCAGTTAGACTCGATTTACTCGGAAGCAATGTCCATTATCATGAAGTGAACGTACCTGAATATCCATTATTTTTATATCAACCCTATGAATTGGCACTATCCAGTAAGCTTGTGGATATGGTCAAATTACATGGCATAGAAATACTGCATGTTCATTATGCCATCCCTCATGCTTATGCGGCTTATATGGCGAAGAAAATGCTTCAGGAAGAAGGTATTTACGTTCCAATAGTCACAACGCTTCACGGAACAGATATTACACTTGTTGGAAGTCATCCTTTTTATAAACCGGCTGTTACCTTTAGTATCAACAAATCTGATGCCGTAACATCGGTTTCTCAAAGTCTGAAAGACGATACACTTCGCTTATTTGACATTAAAAAAGATATAGATGTTATCCCAAATTTTATTGACATCAGTAAATACAAAACCCATTTTACCGATTGTCAACGTGAGATTATGGCAACGGAGAAGGAAAAGATTGTCACCCATATCAGTAATTTCCGGAAAGTGAAGCAAATACCAGATATCATCAATATTTTTTATAACATTCAAAAGGAAATCCCGGCAAAGTTGATGATGGTAGGTGAGGGTCCTGAAAAATTAAATGCAGAACGTTTGTGCAAAGAACTCGGTATCTCCGATAAAGTAGTTTTCTTTGGTAACAGCAATGAGATAGACAAAATTCTTTGTTTTAGTGATCTTTTTCTTTTGCCCTCACTTACCGAAAGTTTTGGTTTGGCAGCATTGGAAGCTATGGCGTCTGGCGTTCCTGTTATTTCTAGCAATACAGGTGGTATTCCAGAAGTTAATATTGAAGGTGTTACTGGGTTTTTGAGTGAAGTAAATGACGTGGAGGATATGTCAAAAAATTCTATTCACATATTGAAAGATCCAAACAGGTTGATGCAATTTAAACAAAATGCCAAGGAAGCTTCCAGAAAATTTGACATCAATAACATTGTACCTCAATATGAATCCTTATATCAACGGACCTTGAAGTCTTGTTCAAGGTTTGTTTAAATGTATTTTTATTAATTATTGACCCTTTAATATTTACAAATGATTATAAATAAAAAACCACCTCCATATAGAGGTGGTTTCATTTTATATTCAAATTGTTATTTAAAACTGATATCTAATACCGATTCCAATATCAAAATCTAAATTATCATTACGGTAATCACTATCACCTAAACCAAATTCCGGTCTAAAATCAAGTGAAATCATTAAAGGAATATCAAAATTGTATTCAATACCTATGTCACCAGCCAAAAATGCAAATGTATAATCATCATCAAAATCATTGCCATTGGCTCTATATTTATAGTTGTAGGAGGCAAGTCCTGCACCAGGGCCTGCATACCAATTAAAACCACCATCTATGTTCCACACCCATTGGTATAACCCTACCAATTTAAAACCATCATAGTTCTTTCCATTACGGATCCCCAAATCAAATTCCAATCGGTTATTATCACTACCTACAGCTCTTTGATATGATACTTCAGCACCAAAGCCATCACTGTCACCTAATCGAAGACCAATGGCATTTTCAGATATATCCTGCGCAGTTATGACTGCTGTAAAGCCAAATAAGGCCATACCAATTAAAAAAAATCTTTTCATAAATTTTGAGTTTTTAAGTTTTAACAAAAATACAATTTAACATTTCTGTTGTATGAAATATAACGTCAAACTTCTGTTAAAATTGGTTTATAACGTTTAAATTTATCACGAAATTACTTCTAAACGAATACCATCTTTAACTTGAATGCAACGAATATTAACTCTTTATTAGGTCTGTTGAGTGTCAATCTCAAAGGAGAATTGTTATATGATGATTTGATAAAATCTATTTATGCAACCGATGCATCCGTTTACAGAAAATTGCCACTTGCAGTTGCCTATCCAAAAGACAAACAAGACATCAAAGATTTGATTGATTTTGCCAAAACGAATAACACTTCGTTGATTCCTAGAACCGCAGGAACTTCGTTGGCAGGTCAGTGCGTTGGTGATGGTATCGTGGTAGATGTATCTAAATACTTTACCAAAATTATAGATATCAACGAAAAGACCAAAACGGTCACTGTGCAGCCAGGTGTGGTTCGTGATGAATTGAACAACTATTTGAGACCTTTTGGCTTGTTCTTTGGACCCAATACATCTACATCCAACAGATGCATGATAGGAGGAATGGTAGGTAATAATTCGTCTGGCACAACCTCAATTCAATATGGTGTGACACGGGATAAGGTTTTGGAACTTCAAGCCATTTTGAGCGATGGGAGTGAAGTAGTTTTTAAAAACCTGTCATTGGATGAGTTTAATCAAAAACTAAAATTAAACACACTCGAAGGTCATATTTACAAGACTATTTATAACGAATTGGAATCAAAAACCATTCAAAATCAAATTAAAGATAATTTTCCAAAGCCCGAAATACATCGACGCAATACAGGCTATGCCATTGACGAATTGTTGAAATGTGAAGTGTTTACTGATTCTTTAGAATCATTTAATATGTCCAAATTGCTGTCTGGTAGCGAAGGAACATTGGCCTTCACAACACAGATAACACTTCAATTGGATGATTTGCCTCCTACAGAGTCCATAATGGTCGCTTTACATTTTGATAGCATTGAACAATGCCTTAACAGTGTAGAAATGGTGATGAGACATAATCTCTATACTTGTGAGATGATGGATAAAACGATTTTAGATTGTACAAAACATAACAAAACACAACAGCAGAATAGACAATTTATCATCGGCGACCCAAAGGCAATTTTGATGTGTGAAGTAAGAGCCAATTCATTGGAAAGTGTAAACGAGCAAGCCGTAAATATGGTTTCAGACGTTCAAAAGTCGGGTTTAAGCTATGCGTTTCCTGTTTTGATGGGTGATGATATAGACAAAGCTGTAGAGCTTAGGAAAGCGGGACTAGGATTATTAGGGAATATCATAGGAGATGATAAATCTGCCGCATGTATTGAGGATACAGCTGTCGCTTTACCGGATTTGGCCAATTACATTGGTGAGTTCACACAATTAATGAAATCCCACGACCAAAAAGCAATTTATTACGCGCATGCAGGCGCAGGTGAGTTGCATTTGCGACCAATTTTGAATTTAAAGATCAATAAAGGTGTAGCTGACTTCAGAAAAATCACAACTGACGTGGCACATCTGGTCAAAAAGTATCAAGGCTCTTTGAGTGGTGAACATGGTGATGGGATTGTTCGGGGGGAATTTATCCCATTTATGATTGGTGAGGCAAATTATCAATTATTAAGACGCATCAAGGCTGCATTCGATCCTGACAATATCTTTAATCCAGGTAAAATTGTCAATGCGTTTCCAATGGATGAAAGTTTGCGTTATCAACCTAATAGAATCGAGCCAGAAATAGAAACGCTCCTTGATTTTTCAGCATCTTTAGGAATTCTTCGAGAAGCAGAAAAATGCAATGGTTCTGGAGATTGTCGAAAATTACCAGAATTTGGTGGTACCATGTGCCCAAGTTATCGTGCGACGCGAAACGAAAAAGATACAACCAGGGCACGAGCTAATGCACTGCGTGAGTTTTTGACAAATTCCAATAAACCCAATAAATTTGATCATAAAGAATTAAAGGAGGTTTTTGACCTCTGCTTAAGCTGTAAAGCCTGTGCCAGTGAATGCCCAAGTAGTGTTGATGTCGCGAGTTTAAAGGCAGAGTTTCAATATCAATATCAGAAAGCAAATGGTATTAATTTGAGGACCAAATTATTTGCTCACAATAACAAATTGAATAGCTATGGATACAACTTTTCCAGACTGACGAATTTTATGTTTAGCAATAAGCTGACTTCGTCCATAATAAAATCATCCTTTGGAATTGCCAGACAGAGAAGTCTTCCGTTACTTTCAAATATAAGCTTGAAAAGCTTTTACAAAGATTCCAAATTGGATAGAAACGGTGGGGCTTATATCAAAAAAGTCTATCTCTTCAATGATGAATTTACCAATTTTTTAGATTCCCAAATTGGTATAGATGCTTTGGAACTGCTCAATGCCCTTAATTATTCAGTTGAAATAGTCCATAATGTAGAATCCGGACGGGCACATTTATCGAAAGGATTGCTCAAAGAAGCAAAAGAACTGGCGAACAAAAATGTATCCATTTTTAAAGAAAAAATTTCAGAAAATATGCCTCTTATTGGCATAGAACCGTCCGCTGTTTTAACGTTTACTGATGAATACACAAAGTTAGCCGATGACAAAGTATCCGCAGAACAGATTGCAAAACATAGCTATTTGATAGAAGAATTTATTCAAAGTGAAATTAAATTAGGAAACATAAAATCCTCTCATTTTACTTTAGAATCAAAAATCATCAAGTTTCATGGTCACTGTCATCAAAAAGCGTTGAGGAATCAATCGTCAAGCTTTGACATTCTTAATCTACCAGAAAATTATAAAGTCACAATTATTCCTAGTGGTTGTTGTGGTATGGCTGGAAGTTTTGGGTACGAAAAAGAACATTACAAGGTCAGTATGCAGATTGGAGAACAAACATTGTTTCCTGCAATTCGCAATGCTTCAAATGACACCATCATTTCCGCTAACGGAACGAGCTGCAGGCATCAAATAAAAGATGGAACTCAACGAGAAGCTTTGCATCCAATCTCCATTTTAAGAAGGGCATTAATCTGAAGATGGTTTGATAATGGTGATGGCTGCGATTAAATCCTTTAACTCCATATCATCCATTTCCTTGATGTCTTCGTCTGCAAAAAAAGGGGAGAGCTTATCAAAGTTATAGTTGTAGATTTTCCAGCGTTTGAACTGATATTCCAAGGCCGTGAAATTCTCCACCCAGTCACCTGAATTGAGGTACATTGTTTTTCCAATCTTGTTTTCCTTTATAAGCATTTTCGGCTGATGAATATGCCCACAAACCACATAATCATAACCATTTTCAATGGCCAAATCTGACGCTACTTTTTCAAAGTCATTGATGTATTTAATGGCACCTTTTACGCTATTCTTGATTTTTTTTGAAAGTGAGTATTTTTCTTTACCAACTAGTTGTAATATCCAGTTAATAAATTGATTAAGCAGAATAAGCAAGTCGTAGCCATAGCCTCCTAATTTTGCAAGCCACTTTGCATTTTGGATGGAAACATCAAACACATCACCATGAAAGAACCAAGCTTTTTTGCCATCCAACTCTAATACTTTTTTATCAACTATGGAAATGTTACCAATAGTGGTTTCACTGAATTTCCTCAACATTTCATCGTGATTGCCTGTAATGTAGATGATTTCCACTCCTTCGGAAGCCATATCAAGAATTTTCTTGAGTACACGAAGATGCGCTTTTGGAAAGTAACGTTTACTAAACTGCCAAATATCAATGATATCCCCATTCAATATCAGTTTTTTAGGCTGAATACTATTGAGATACGTCAACAGTTGCTTGGCATGACAACCATAAGTCCCAAGATGAACATCTGAGATAACGGCAATTTCTACTTTTCGTTTTAATTTCAAAAGGTTAAGATTCTATGGCAAAGAACAGACATTAACATTAACTAATCTTTAAACAGTAATTAATTAACTGTGAGTAATTTGTTACGAAATTGTTATCTTGAACACGTCGACCTCATTAAATCTGATTTAAAAATCTATTTTTCTATGTCTAATAATACAATTACATTAGCATAAAATACATCTTATGGCTGGAAACTCCTTTGGAACTTTATTTAAACTGACTACATTTGGCGAATCACATGGTCCGGCAATTGGCGGTGTTTTAGATGGCTGTCCATCAGGTATTGTTTTGGATATGGAAGCCATCCAATCCGAATTGAATCGACGAAAACCCGGACAATCTGAAATTGTGACACAACGAAAAGAACCTGACACTGTCGAATTTTTATCAGGAATTTTTGAAGGGCAAACTACAGGAACCCCAATTGGTTTTACAATTAAAAACACCAATCAAAAATCAAAAGACTATTCGCATATTAAAGATGTCTATAGACCAAGTCACGCTGATTATACCTACGACAAAAAATATGGCATTCGAGATTATAGAGGAGGTGGACGCAGTTCAGCAAGAGAAACGGCCTGTAGAGTTGTGGCTGGTGCGATTGCAAAACAAGTGTTGAAAGATGTTAAAATTTATGCCTACACATCTTCTGTAGGAGATTTGTTTTTAGAAAAACCCTATCAAGATTTAGACTTCTCCAAAATTGAAAGTAATGATGTACGTTGCCCAGACGAATCAATTGCGAATCAAATGATTGAAAAAATAAAAGCGATAAGAAAAGAAGGTGATACCATAGGAGGAACGGTGACTTGTGTAATTCAAAATGTGCCGATCGGACTGGGCGAACCCGTTTTTGATAAACTTCACGCAGAATTGGGCAAAGCAATGCTCTCCATCAACGCGGTCAAAGGTTTTGAATATGGAAGTGGTTTCTGTGGAGCCAAAATGAAAGGTAGTGAACACAATGACCAGTTCAACGCCGACGGAACCACCAAAACCAATCTATCCGGAGGCATTCAAGGTGGCATTAGCAATGGTATGGATATTTATTTCAGGGTTGCCTTTAAACCCGTTGCGACCATCATTCAAAAACAAAACACCTTGGATAATCAGGGTCAAATCGTAGAAATGCAAGGCAAAGGTCGCCATGACCCTTGTGTGGTGCCAAGAGCTGTACCGATTGTAGAAGCTATGGCAGCGTTGGTCCTGGCAGATTTTTGGCTGTTCAATAAAACGTATAAGTAGCTAT
The DNA here is from genome assembly GCA_002426755.1 of Flavobacteriaceae bacterium UBA5544. GTDB lineage: Bacteria > Bacteroidota > Bacteroidia > Flavobacteriales > Flavobacteriaceae > JBPOFM01. Next base: position 185,669 of record DINI01000028.1, on the reverse strand, counting down.
TCCTGCTTTCCGCTTTATCTTTTGCAAAAAAGCAAAAGGATATCGCTTCAATCAGGGCTAAAAAATCACTATAGATTATGAAAAAACTAGCATTACACTGGAAAATCCTAATTGGAATGACGCTCGGTATCATTTGGGCACTGTTGTCAAGTTCAATGGGCTGGAGCGAATTCACCATTAATTGGATTGACCCATTTGGTACTATTTTCATCAATTTATTAAAACTCATTGCCGTTCCGTTGGTACTATTTTCAATTATCAGTGGCGTTGCAAATATTGGCGACCCTAAAAGTTTGGGGCGAATGGGAGGGAAGACCTTGTTGATTTATTTGCTGACAACCGTTTTTGCAATTTCCTTGGGACTAATTTTGGTGAACACCATAAAACCAGGCAAACTCATTGATGAACAAAGCCGAATTGACAATCGTATTAATTATGAGATATGGGCTGCATCCCAAGGTCATGAAATTAAAGACGGCATTAATTATTTGCACGATCCGGCATTCATTGAACGGGCACAGAAAATCACAGAACTGTCAAAAGCAGATTTAAAAGAAGTTTCGGTAGCCGATAAACTGGAAAAAGCAGAAAAGCAGAAAAATACCTCACCCTTACAACCTTTAATCGATATTGTACCTGATAACTTTTTCTACTCACTTTCCAATAATGGATTGATGCTTCAGATTATCTTTTTCGCAATCTTTTTTGGTGTATGTCTTTTGTTTATTCCGACCGAAAAAGCTCAACCTGTTGTGAATTTGGTTGACAGTATCAACGAAGTCTTTCTCAAAATGGTCGATTTAGTCATGCAAGCTGCACCATTTTTTGTATTTGCACTATTGGCAGGAGTCGTGAGCAAAATGGCTGGTGATGATATTGGGAAAGTTGTTGAAATATTTAAAGGTTTAAGCTGGTATTCATTGACTGTTCTCGTTGGATTACTGATTATGATATTTATCACCTATCCTGCAATTCTAAAAACATTTGTCAAAAAAATACCTTATGCAGGTTTTTTCAAAGCAATGAGTCCTGCTCAAACATTGGCGTTTTCAACCTCTAGTAGTGCTGCGACGCTTCCTGTCACTATGGAGTGTGTAGAAGAAAATCTTGGAGTCAATAAAAAAGTGAGCAGTTTTGTATTGCCTATTGGAGCAACCGTAAATATGGATGGAACCAGTTTGTACCAAGCAGTTGCCGTGATTTTTTTAGCACAGATGCACATGATAGATTTGACCATTGGACAACAACTTACGGTGGTTTTAACCACTACCTTGGCTTCGATAGGTTCTGCAGCCGTCCCAAGTGCAGGACTGGTTATGCTCATTATTGTTCTCGATTCGGTCGGACTGAACCCTGCGTGGATAGCCATTATTTTTCCTGTTGATAGAATCTTGGATATGTTTAGGACCGTAGTAAACGTTACAGGAGATGCAACCGTTTGCACAATTATCGCTGATGGAGAGCAAATGCTGGATTATCATGACACCAAAAATCCAACCGAAACCTTCGATTTAGATTCTTAATATCTCAAATATGGGCAGCTCTTCTTCTATTGATTCTATTTTTTAATGATGAAAAATTAAAAATGATGATTGATATTATTATCAAAAGATAGCTCAATCCTTGCAATAATGTAATTTCTTCCTTAAAATAGAAAATTGCCAAAAGGAAATTGATAATTGGATTCAAGTAAATAAAAACACCCACTACAGATGAATTCAGTCCTTTTAAAGCATAAATATTCAAGAACATTGGAATGATTGTAAAAACAATTGCAATCAATAACAACATGCCATAAAAAAACGGTGTCTTTTCAGTTGTGGTTTCATAAACGGAGAAAAACGGCAATAATAATAGCACAGCAAAAAACACTTGTGCCGTGAGAACTAAAAATCGATCCATTTCTTGGTTTTTGCGTTGTAATACCAAATAAATAGCATACGTAAACGCTATAATCATGCTGTAGAAGAGGTTTATAAAATCTCCCAAAGACATCAAAAGACACGCAATACAGCTCAATACAACAGCCAACCATTGCAGTTTGAACAATTTTTCTTTTAAGATAAGATAAGCCAACACCATCGTCAGGATAGGGCAAATCAGATATGCCAACGAAGTCGCACTGACACTCACATTGTTCATCACATAAATAAAAATATACCAATTGAGCGCCAAAAACAACCCGCTAATTGCATTGATAAATATAATACGACGTTTGATTTGTTTGGTTTGGGATTGGAATAAATTGATGTTTGACTTCAGAGCTTTGGGACGAAGCAATAAAGAAACAAGCAACATGATCGAAACAGAGATCAATGAACGATAAGTCAAAATATCAAATGCGGAAAAGTCATCCAACGATTTTAGAACCACACTAAAAAAGCCCCAAATACTGAAGGCTGTGATGACCGAGATATAATATTTTGAATTCATTGAATGTTTTTAGAACAAGCAGTAAAGGTATTCCAAATTCAATTCAGCAATATGTTAAAAGGATGTTATCTTTTATGGGATTTATAAATTGATAAAAGCCTCAAGACGCAATTTCTCTTTTCAAATTAAATTTAAAACTTATCCAATGTTAGACTTGCACGAGATAAGAACTTGATTCATTCCCAACTAACGGAAGTTGGGCTCAAGCTAGATACTATTGCCTTGAGGCTTATTGATATCAAAGATTTATGCGTTTTAGTTTTGGATATTTTATCGCATAAGAGAACTTAAAAGTGTTTTTGTCGTTTGGTTTTAAATTTACTTTCCATTCCATGATACCTTTTTCTTCATTATAATCCGAATTCCCTGTTTCAATCTCCTCAACCTTGATGTCTCTGTTCTGGCTGATGGGAATTCTATCAAATAATACTAAATCTATCGACGATTGTTTATTGTTTTTCAATTCTATCTCATAGGCTTTATTGATGATTTTATTGCTTCCTATATATTGGTTTTTCTTGAAATCATTCAATTCAGTGCGCTTAACCACTACGTTTGGGTCAACACCAAGTGAGATGGTTAAACTATCTGTGGTTGCCAATGGATTGATATTGGTTTTTCCTGAATAACTGCCTTCAAAGTAGACATTGGCTTCAGCTGGCAAGAGATTATATTGCTCCCAGTTTCCGATTTTTGCCGTTAAAAACACATTTTCATTTAAAACTGGTGCAGCGAAATAGGCATACGTAGCAGGAACCGAGTAATTTTCTATTTCGATCACTGTGACATCGCCATCATTGGGAATAGTGTATTGTTTTTTGATTTCAAAGCGGGTGTTGGTAATTCCTTGTTCTATCGCATCGCCATTTGATGTGAATTCTCCTTTTGTTGTATTGATTATAATTATACCATTTGCTCCTCTATTGCCATACAGACTCGAAGCTTCAGCGTCTTTGAGCACACTTATATTGGCAATCTCATTTTCGTTAAATATTTAGGTTTTTAGATAAACAAATTGACTTGCATTGTTATTTTAAAATCTGCCTTCATCAATCGAGCTTTTCTTTTTATTTTTATTATCAATTTTTTTACCTGAATTGAATCTATACGTAATATCAAAAAATATTTTAGGAGATTGGAATAAATTTCTGTTTGAGTACTCAGTATTATCAATAATATAAGTACTAATATCCTTGTTGTTAACCGCAAAAAGATCTATTGCTCTAATACCAAGAGACAATTTTTTGTTCAATAAAAGTTTGGAAAAAGTGATTGAAGAATAAAATCGAAGAAAACTGTTTGGTATTTCAAAATTCGAAGAGTTACCATTGCTAAAACTAGTTATTAAAGAAATTCGATAATCATTTAGTAAATTAAACATATTTGTGGAGCTAAAGAAATAATTTGCTATGGCCGTATGGATTCTTTGACTTTTTGTTAATTTATAATCTAAAGACACATTTAAATAAATACGCCACCATTTGTAAAAGACATGATTTGAATAAAATGTAAAACGATAACTATTTTTGTTGCCAATATTTTCATATGAAATTATATTTTGCTCATTTACTAAAATTTCAGTTGATGCAAAATAGTCAGTATAATTATAAATATTAAAAGAAAAAAAATACTTGTTTTTTAAAGTATAACCCAAATTAAAGCTATGATAGATACTTTGCGTCAAATTAGGATTGCCTCGTTGAATAGTGTTGTTATTAATAAAATTTTCAAATGGATTTAGCTGTAAATATGGAGGTAAAATGTAACCTTTTCTATAAGAAAGGCTAATATTGTTCGTTTCAGCTTTATTTGTTATATACTTCAATGATATTATAGGAAGAAAATTAAAAAAGGAATTTTCTGTTTTTAAATTGATATCTATAGAATGACTATTAGTCAATATATTCTCTAATCTAAAACCAATGGAATATTTCAACCTATTTCGATTATTATCCAATGAAGTATAAAGAGAAAATTTATTCTCTTTATATTTAAATTGATTACTAAAATTTGGATCCGCCTCATAATTATCGGTTTCTGAATTGAACTTCTTAAAAATATTACTATTAGAAATGTTTAAAATATCATATTTTATTCCTGCCTCAAACTTTTTGTTAGAATCTTTGAGAGGCAAACTAAAATCTATTCGAGAACTGAAAGCATCCACTTGATTTAATACTTCATCAATATTTTTTACATCTATATTATTATTGCTATTTGGAAATAACTCTAAATTTTTCAAATCCTTTTCATTGTTTTCATTATGATTTTCATAGCTGGCTGCCAAATCAAGACGAGCATTTTTTTGTCCAATATCATATCTGTAACCAAAGTTGGCAATATCAGTTTTGGAATTATTTAAGGTTTTTGAATCTGAAAAAAATGTAGTCTCTAATGTTTCAAAACTAAATTTTTCACTATTGAACATTATAGAACTCCTCCATTTGGAATTTGACAAACCATAATTCAAATAAAATGAATGATTAGAATTAATCGTGTAATCTAAACCGAGATTATAACTTTTAGAATTATTTTTGTCAATTTTATCTATATTTTCATTAAAAAACAAAGAATTATCCAATAAACGTCGTGTAGTTATGGTTTCAACAGACTTTCGATTATATGAAAAAGGGGTCATATTAAAGTTAACTATTGTTTTTTTAATTTTATAATCGATAGCCGAAGAGGAGAGTATTGATAAATCTGAATTTGTTATTCTATTGCTTACAGATCCATTTATGCCATCCTCTCTATCTTTTTTAGTATTTATGTTGATAATTTTTTTAATACTCGCATCATATTTTGCTGATGGAGTTTGTATTAATTCTATATTTTGGACATTTAGACCTTTTAAATTTAGAAGTTTTGAAGCTAAAGTTTCTTTTGATAACTCTTGAAGTTTACCATCAATAATCACCTTGGCTTGCTCACCTTGTAAAAGGAAATTACCCTGATTATCAACCTGAACAGACGGGAGATAAGGTAGAATTTCATTAACAGTCACGTCACGAAAAATGGTGTCATTTTTTAAATCAATAATAAGTCCCGTAGCATTTTGTTTAATTTTTCTTGTGATTTTTGCAGAGATGATTATTTCATCAAGTATTATACTCTTTTCAAATAAAGTTACTTTAGGTAATTTTTGGTTTTCAGATAAAGAAAAGATAGTGTTGTAATCAGCGTACTTTTGGGCGCTTATCACTAAATTGTATTGCCCTGATGGCAAAAATGTTTGGAATTCCTTGCTATGATCCATAGTATAAAAATATTCTTCGGATGAAACAACATTTTTAAAAAAAACATTAACAATAGGAATTGAATTTTTTAGTGAATCAGTTATGTAAATTGAAACTTCAAATTTTTGTCCATTTTGTGAGGAATTATTTTGAGACTGGATATGAAATACAGAAAAAAAGAAAGATAAAGCAAGTACCGATTGGAAATTAAATTTCATTTATATTATTGGGAGAGATTTGAAAGAAGAAGATAAAAGCCATGAATTTTTTATATAAGTTAAAAAAATTCATGGCTTTAATATAAACAACTTATGATTTGCAACCAGGGTAATCTTCTATTTCTTGGTCGTCAATAAGACTATCTTCGTTATCATCCAATTCTGCAAAAGTCGGAACATCCTTCTGACCTTCAGACATTTCTTGAAATTCATGCTCATTCAAGCTACCATCTCCATCTTGATCATTACCACAAATACAGGCATTTACGCAAGCTGGCTTTTCTGTTGCTTCACTTCTAGGGTTAAAAAAAAATGACAAACTAAACAGGAAAATGTAAAGAATACTTTTCATAATAATAAAATTTAAATTTTGCCTACTTTCAGATAGTTTAAATCGCTGTTTCGGCTTTTCCGATTGGTCTGTAAATTACAATAATTAAATTTTTTATCAAAATTAAACTGAAAAACATTCTTTTAAATTCTAACAACAACTATAATTGAAGTGGTCTATTTCGGTAGAGAACGTAGCTATTGGATTAGTCAAAATGCCATCACCTATTTTTGATTACTTTAAAAATATTGCTACTCATGGGTGTTATTTGCATTCTCGTTAATTTAAACAATTTTTTCAATGCATTCAACGAAAATTTTGTTCGGAATCCAATCCTTGCAGTACATTTACATCATCAAAATAATGTGCTATTAATCAATAATTTAAGTTTTTGTTTTAAGTTAAATTAGTTTTAAGTAAGTTGTTAAATTGTTAGAAAAGCCCTGTTCCCCGAATGAGGGCTTTTTTATGCTTTAGAGTGAAGCGATTAAAGAAATTTTGATTTTAATTCAGGTGTCGGAATCATACATTCGTTCTTCTTTCCATACCATTTGTAACGGTTTTTTGCGATATAATCGTAGACCCAGTTTCTGATGAATGTAGGAACAATCAGGAATGCCGCCATTAAATTTCTAGGAAATCCAAGTTTTGAAGCGATTTTTAAAGCGGCTGTTGATTTATAGGAAATACCGTTTTCTTCAGAATAGAGCAGGATAGAATCGGTTTTTGTTGTATCTATATTGAATTTCTTAATAATCTCTTGACCTATTTCGCTTTGTAAAGCAGTATATCTAAACACATCGTTTTTATCATGTTTTATGATATATTGAACCGATGCATCACACAGATTACAAACACCGTCGAAAAGGATTAGTTTTTTATGTTTGGGTAGATGTATCATTTGGCGGCTTCTACAAGTTCTAATTGCTCTATACTTACATTGGTCGTAAACATGCCGTAATTTATTACAGCCTTATTTTTTTCTAATTTATCAATGCTTCCAACGGCTCTTCCATCTTGCAAGCGCACACGATCTCCAATTTTGAAAACTGGTTTTGGTTTTGGAACTGATTCGGTTTTTTTCTTGGCCGCTTTCTTTTTTTGACGAATGACTTCTACAGTTTTTTCTGCTTCCTGAATGACTTTTTTCTCTTTAGCCTTTTTCATTTGCTTTTGCTTGACAGAAATTTTTTTTCGTTTTGAATTTTCAATTTGAACCAATTTAAAAAGCTCATCCATCAATTCTTTTTTCCGTTTGTTGTCAAAATATTTTTCAGACAGATCATTCAGTTTCTGGCCCAAATAAATCAACCGTTGATTGCTATCATACAGCTCTTGATAGCTTTCCAATTTCTTTTGGATTTTGGCATTGATTTCTTCCAACTTATCTGCTTCGGCCAATTTTTTCTTTTCATTCAATTTTAACGATTCACCTGTCTTTTCCAACTTGGAGCGTTCTTTTTGAAGTTTTGCGATGGTGGCGTCAAAACGTACTTTACCTCGCTCTATTTTTTTCTTTGCTCTATTCACCAAACTATAAGGAATGCCGTTTTTTTGTGCCACTTCAAAGGTGAAGGAACTTCCCGCTTGTCCCAAAGCCAGTTTGTACATGGGCTCAAGACTTTTTTCATCAAACAGCATATTGGCATTTTGCATAAAAGGCAATTCATTCGCCAATATTTTCAAGTTGGAGTAGTGGGTGGTAATGATTCCAAAAGCTTCACGATGATAGAATTCCTCTAAAAAAGTTTCGGCCAAAGCGCCTCCAAGTTCGGGGTCACTTCCTGTTCCAAATTCATCAATCAGAAACAAGGTGTTTTTATTGCATTTCTTTAAGAAATAATTCATTTGTTTTAAGCGATAGCTATAGGTGCTCAAATGATTTTCGATAGATTGATTGTCACCAATATCACTTAAAATCCTATCGAATAAGCATATATTACTGCGCTCATGTACAGGAATAAGCATTCCGCTTTGTAACATGACTTGAAGCAGTCCAACCGTCTTTAAAGTGATGCTTTTTCCTCCAGCATTTGGGCCCGATATAACGATAATTCTATTTTCAGGATTGAGTTCAATAGACTGCGGATAGGTTTTTATTTTTTTCTTCTGATTGGAAACATAGAGTAACGGATGGTACGCATCTCTTAATTGATATGTTTTTTCTTCATTGATGTTTGGTAAAATCCCATTGATGGCATTTGCGTATTTGGCTTTAGCGGAAATGACATCCAATTCAGTTAAGAAGGTTTGATACTGTTTCAATAAGGCTGAAAAGGGACGTATGAACTCGGTCAATTGTTTTAAAATGCGTTTGACTTCTTCTTGTTCGTCAAATTCTAAATTATTGAGTTCTCGTGTATATCGAAAGGTGGTTTCTGGCTCTATATAAACGATACTTCCAGTTTTACTTCCACCTAAAATGGCACCTTTCACTTTGCGACGATACATAGCTTTGACAGCCAAAACACGTTTGTTATCCATCACAGATTCACGGATATCATCAAGATATTCCAAGGCATGGTAAGTATTCAAAGCAGATGCAAAACTTTGATTGATTTTGCCTTTTACAGCATTGATATCTTGCCGTAAACCAAATAAAGTATCCGAAGCATTATCCTTTACATCTCCAAATCGGTCTATAATGGCATCAATTTTTTCAACAATCACTTTAGAGACCTCAATTTCTGATGAAAAATCAAACAATTCAGGATAGTAATCTTCAAACTTTTTCAAAAACAAGATAATCTCATTGCAGGTCAAAGATATTGATGCGATTTTCTTAAAACTAGAGGTTTCTAAAACTGAATTTTCAATTTTTAAATATTGTAATTCTTTTGTTATCGGCTCAAAACCATGATTGGGAATTCGATTGTCATTTTCTAAAGAAGATAAGTATTCGTTTGTATGTTGCAGCGCTTTTAAAATGGATTCTTTATCCGAAAAGTGCAAAATAGAAAGCGTAAGTTCTGTACCCAAAGCCGTTATGCAGTAGCCCGACACTTGCTGCAACACTTTATGGAATTCTATGTCCTGTAATGTTTTTTCGTGAATGTGAATCATTCTATTTTTTTATGCTAATTTCGTAGGACAAAAGTAATTATTTTTAATGGACGTTGATATACACCAAAGCTGGAAACCATTACTTCAAGAGGAATTTGACAAAGCTTACTTCAAGGATTTGACAGTTTTTGTTAAAAATGAATATACACACCATCAATGTTTTCCACCTGGCAAACAAATATTTGCATCTTTTGATTGGTGTCCTTTTGATAAGCTGAAAGTAGTCATCATTGGTCAAGACCCTTACCATGGTTTTGGTCAAGCAAATGGATTATGTTTTTCGGTAAATGACGGAATTGCGCTTCCTCCATCGCTCATCAATATTTTTAAGGAAATTGAGTCTGATTTAGGAATTCCGTATCCAAAATCTGGTAATTTGGAGCGATGGGCAAAACAAGGTGTCTTATTATTGAACGCAACTTTGACTGTTAGGGCGCATCAGGCCGGAAGCCATCAAAACAAAGGGTGGGAAACATTTACAGATGCTGTTATTAAGACAATCAGCCATCAAAAAGAAAATGTGATATTCTTACTTTGGGGCGGATTTGCCAAACAGAAAATTAAACTAATCGATACTTCCAAACATTCCGTTTTATCCACAGGACATCCGTCGCCGTTAAGCGCTAATAGAGGATATTGGTTCGGAAATAAACATTTTAGTAAAACTAACTCCCGGTTGGAGCAAGTTGGGTTGAAGGCAATTGATTGGTAACGACTTTTCTACTAACAATCTTTTTAGAGATCATATTTTCAATAACTTGAGGACTATCTGTAGTTTCTTTTTTGGAAGTTTTGTTACAACTGAAAAATAATAGGATAAAGTTTAAAGCAACTAAAAAAGAAAGTGTCAGAGTAATAATCATTATCATAGCCATCAAGGTAATGTCAAGTTAGGAAATTCGACAAATTTGTCTAACAAATGTAATTATTTTTTTCTAAAAACCCATGTTAAGTGCCAAAAACTTAAAGCTTTGTTAAACTTTAACAATATCAAACTATATTTTTTTTACAATTTGATTGTAAGATTTCCTTTTCTTTATGATGTTGACCTCCAGTAATTCGTCTTGTATTTTTTGAATGGTACTTTCATCAAGGACATCTTGTGACCATTCGGTCAATGATAGCCATTCGCGGACGTCTTCAAGTTTTTGTCCATATCTATTGGCAATTGTTTTATCAATGCTTGGTATGTCTTTAAACTCAATGGTTGTATTGTTAATAATGTCTAAAATTGTCTTGACATCACTTTCATTGGTAGTTAAAAACTCATCTCTTACGGCTACAACAAAACATGGCCAAGGTGTTGGCAGCTCTCCAATACAACGAAACACTTTATTGTCAACCAATGGCTTTGTCATAAATCGCTCCCACATAAAATAGTCTGCATCTCCATTGGTCAAAGCCTTTACTGCCCCGTCTAAATCTTGAATCACCTCAAATTTTAAATCTTTCTCAAGATCCCAATGATTGTTTTCAGCGTTGATATACGCCATGAGATGAGAACCTGAACCAAAGCGACTAATTGCAGCACGCTTGCCTTTTAAGTCGGCAATTGACTTGAATTCAGAATCGTGTGACACATGTATTCCCCACAGCAATGGTGATTGCACAAAAGTCTGTACAATTTTGCTCGGATTGCCTTCAATAATATCTTTGATAATACCTTCGGTTAAAATCACTGCCATGTCAATATCGCCATTGCGTAAGGCTTTTGTCATTTGTCCGGTTCCACCATGATAATCTTCCCAACGCAGATTAATATCTTCTGCCTTATATTCTCCATTTTTTAAGGTCAAATACCATGCTAGGTTAAAATGTTCTGGAACGCCTCCTATTTTTATTGTTTTCAAATTATTTTTATTTCTCGTAAAGGCAACATGACGCCTTGATTAATATTTTTCTAACGGAATACCCTTAATAACTTTGTCACAACAAATTTATTCCTTATTCTACCAATTTCCCTAAACAATAGGAAATTAAATCGTCAACAACCTCTTTTGGTCGCTTGGTGAATTCGCCCGTTGCCCTGTTTGCAATAATGGCATTCATGGACAAAGCTCTATGTCCCAAAAGTTTTGACAAACCATAAATTCCAGCGGTCTCCATCTCAAGATTGGTAATTGACATCCCTTTATAATCAAAGCTTGCCAATTTGTCGTTCAATTCATTATCCTGAATAGGCAAACGAAGAATCCTTCCTTGAGGCCCATAAAATCCAACATTGGTTGCTGTAAAGCCTTTATGTGTTTTATCTGAACTAAACTTCTTTATCAAAGATTCATCACCTTTTACGACATAAGGTTTTGATTTTGAAATCGACCAGTGGGTGTGCCTAGCTAAAGCTTCAGAAATATCTTTAAATTGCACATGTTCGCTTTGATAAAAATGCAATAAACTATCAAAGCCAACGGCATAATCACTTATTAGAAATGAATCAATTGAGATTTCTTTTTGAATAGAACCTGAAGTTCCGATGCGAATGATATTAAGCGATGTCAATTGTGATTTGATCTCTCTTTTATCCAAATCGATGTTGACCAAAGCGTCCAATTCATTGAAAACAATATCAATATTATCGGTTCCAATCCCTGTAGAAATTACGGTGATTCGTTTTCCTTTATAGGTGCCAGTTTGGGTGTGGAACTCTCGTTTTTTTGTTTGAAATTCGACGGTATCAAAATATTTTGTGACAGTATCAACCCGATCAGGGTCACCTACGGTTATTACTGTATTTGCGATATGTTCCGGACGTAAATTGAGATGATAGACACTTCCATCCGGATTTAATATAAGTTCTGATGCTTCTATAGGCATTTATACGGTTTTTATGAGTTTGTTTTGGGATTTACTGAATTGAAAATCATATTTTTTGATACCTCCAAAATACATTTTGCTATTTAATTCTGATACAAAGCTGTGCTGTCCCAAAAGCGCTTCATGTCCTGTTCTGTTTAATTTAAGACTATTTTGTTGTTCATCATAAAACAAAGACAATTTGTTGATTATCCGTTCGAGCTGTATGTCTCCATAACCATAAAAACCCTGATAATTCAAAGCATATCCCAAGAGATGTTTTTTTGATTTAATATCATACTTTTTTATGATGGTCAAAATGTTTTCTTCTAAACCTGACAATCCTGTTTTTGAATCTGGAAAACGTTGCAAATGAGCTTTTAAACAATTGCTCAAATAGGGAAATGATGATTTTTCGATAATTATTGGCTTGAACAAATTATGGTCCGACCCGCAATAGGTTTTCCAAAGGGATTTCATCAAATCAATATCCTGTTCCGATAATTTTATTTTATTGGCATAATGTTTTTGCAATTGGCCCGGTTTTAATTCTGACAATCCTTTTAATTCCTTCTCTCCTTCGACACGTCCACTACAAACTAAATAGAGTGGGAGTTTGATGTTTTTTTGCTGAATTAAACTAACAACTGCAATAAGGTTGATGTGACAGAATAGATCATACTCAAACCAAAGGATGATTTCAGAAAAATTTTCTGAATGATTCAAAACATCTATTTCTGCCCTAAACTCTTCTTCATTGACTTCAATATCATAAAAATCCAAAAGAAATTTCTTTCTAATCTTAAAGAATTCATCTGAATCAATAACTTCAGTTGTTGGTCCTTCGCACAGCATTTCCTGCCATGTAAGGATGTCTCCTTTAAAATCCAATTCGTTGAGGTAATTGGTGAGGCTGTGACCATTGGTAATATGAAGACTTTTTTTATTCATTTATCCTCCAACGCGTTTAACGGCAAACCCTTTTTCTTTTAAAAGTTGCATAATTTTATCTCTATAATCGCCTTGAATGATAATCTTATCGTCTTTAAAACTTCCCCCAACACTTAATGTTGTTTTCAACTCTTTTGCCAATAATTTGAAGTCTTCTGTAGCTCCTGTATAACCTTCCAATATAGTGATTGGTTTTCCTTTACGCTTTTCATATTTACAAATAATTGGATCATCCTGAAGCCAAATATCTGATGTCACTTCAGGTATTTCGGGATTTTCAGGTTCGTGGTCAGGGAATAAGTTTTTTAGCTGGTCTTTTAGATCCATAGTTTCGATTTTCTGTTTTCAGTGCCAGCTTTCAGTTTTAGATGACACTGCAAACTGAATACTGGGACTAACAACTATTTCTTAATTAAGCCTAAATCTACCAAACGTTCATGCAAGAATTCGCCAGCCGTGATATCTTCAAATTGTTTTGGATTGTCTTTGTCAATGCAACTCTCCAGAACATCCAATTTCATTTCGCTGATTGGATGCATAAAAAATGGAATGGAGTAACGTGAGGTGCCCCATAATTCTCGCGGAGGATTGATAACTTGATGAATGGTAGACTTCAATTTATTGTTGGTGTGTCGAGACAACATATCACCCACGTTAATCATCAACTCATCTGGTTCTGCAATGGCATCAATCCATTCGCCTTTGTGGTTTTTCACTTGAAGTCCGCGACCTTGAGCCCCCATCAATAAAGTTATCAAATTGATATCTCCGTGTGCAGCAGCGCGAACTGCGTCTTTGGGCTCTTCCTTGATAGGAGGATAATGTATTGGTCTTAAAATCGAATTTCCGTTGTGAATATATTTGTCAAAATAAGTTTCTTCCAAATCCAAATGTAAAGCCAACGCTCGAAGCACATATTTTGCAGTTTTTTCAAGCATTTTGTAGGCTTCTTTTCCTGCTTCGTTGAATTTAGGAAGTTCTGCGACTTCTACATTAGCAGGATATTCTTTTGCGCGCTCGGTATCATCTTCAACATATTGTCCAAAATGCCAAAACTCTTTAAGGTCGCCTTCTTTTTTGCCTTTGGCACTTTCTTTCCCAAAAGATATATAACCACGTTGTCCGCCAATACCCGGAATCTCATATTTTTCCTTTGTTTCAAGTGGTAATGAAAAAAAATTTTTGACTTCACTGTATAACGAATCCACCAATTTGTCGTCAAGAAAATGCCCTTTTAGAGCCACAAAACCTATTTCCTCATAAGCTTTACCGATTTCATCAATGAACTTTTGCTTTTTTACAGGATCACCTGAAAGAAAATCTTGAAGATTTACACTAGGAATGGCATTCATAATTTCTGTTTTTAATTTTATTGCTATCTACAAAAATAAGGAAAATACCAATAAAACAAGCATCCAACCCTCGGTTAAAAAAAAGAGGCTTAGCTCTTGACGAACACAATTTTTAGTTACTTTTGAGTTTTAAACCTAATGCGACAACCATGCTGACGTCTATAAAGAACCAAATAACCTACGATAAAAGAAACCTAGATGATAGAATTCTTTTGCAACTCTACAAAAATATGCTCAAGCCTCGATTGATAGAGGAGAAAATGCTCATATTATTGCGACAAGGAAAAATCTCTAAATGGTTTTCTGGAATTGGCCAGGAAGCTATTTCTGTTGGGGTAACGATGGCGCTTCAAAACAATGAGTATATCTTACCAATGCATCGAAATTTGGGTGTCTTTACCACCAGAAATATTCCATTACATAGATTATTCAGTCAATGGCAAGGAAAAGCAAATGGTTTTACTAAAGGACGTGATCGCTCGTTCCATTTTGGGACACAGGAATTCCATATTGTTGGCATGATTTCACATTTGGGTCCACAATTAGGAGTTGCTGACGGAATTGCTCTAGCGAGTAATTTAAAAGAGAAGAGCCAAGTAACGGCTGTTTTCACTGGCGAAGGAGGTACGAGTGAAGGTGATTTTCATGAAGCATTGAATGTAGCCTCTGTATGGCAGTTACCGGTGATTTTCTGCATAGAAAACAATGGATATGGTTTATCAACACCAACGAAAGAACAGTATAATTGCAAAGATTTAGCCGACAGAGGTAAGGGCTATGGAATGGATTCGTTTATTCTCGATGGTAACAATATTATAGAAGTCTATACAAAAATGCTCAAGCTTGCTGAAAGTCTGCGTAAACGTCCTAGACCTATTCTGGTGGAGTTCAAAACGTTTAGAATGAGAGGTCATGAAGAGGCAAGTGGAACGAAATATGTGCCTACTGAATTAATGTCTACTTGGGAAGCCAAAGACCCGATTTCAAATTTCAGAAACTTTTTGATGAACCAAAAGATTCTGACCAGTGTAAAAGATGAAGAATATCACAATGAAATAAAGGCCGAAATTGAAGCAGGATTGAAGCTTGCATTTGAAGAAGAAACCATCGTTGCCAATGAAAGTATTGAGTTAAATGATGTGTACAAACCATTTGAATATCATCATTTTGAACCAAAATCAGATAAAGAAGAAATTCGGTTTATAGATGCGGTTTCTCAAGGGTTAAGACAATCCATGCAGCGCCATAAAGATTTGGTCATTATGGGGCAAGACATTGCCGAATACGGTGGTGTTTTTAAGATAACCGAAGGTTTTGTTGAAGAGTTTGGCAATGAGCGAGTGAGAAATACACCCATTTGCGAATCTGCCATTATCGAAACAGCCATGGGTTTGTCTATCGCAGGGATGAAAGCGGTTGTGGAGATGCAATTTGCTGATTTTGTGAGTTCTGGATTCAATCCAATTGTCAATTATTTGGCCAAATCACATTATAGATGGAATGAAAAAGCCGATGTTGTGGTAAGAATGCCTTGTGGGGCGGGAGTTGCTGCAGGACCATTTCATTCCCAAACCAATGAAGCATGGTTTACCAAAACACCAGGATTGAAAGTAGTGTATCCAGCGTTCCCATATGACGCAAAAGGCTTGTTGGCAACCGCCATCAATGACCCAAATCCTGTGCTGTATTTTGAACACAAAGCGTTGTACAGAACCATTCGCCAAGATGTTCCGACTGATTATTTCACAATTCCTTTTGGAAAAGCGTCATTGTTGAAAGAAGGAAATGATATTACCATCATCACTTATGGAGCTGGTGTGCATTGGGCTTTGGAAACTCTAGATAAAAACGACGACATCGAAGCCGATTTAATTGATTTGAGAAGTCTTCAACCGTTGGATACAGATGCAATTTATAAATCAGTTAAGAAGACAGGTCGCGCCATTATACTTCAAGAAGATTCCTTATTTGGTGGTATCGCCAGTGATTTGTCCGCATTGATTATGGAAAATTGTTTCGAGCATCTTGATGCACCAGTAAAACGTGTGGCAAGTATGGAAACCCCAATCCCATTTATCAATCAATTGGAAAATCAATACTTAGCAAAAGGAAAGTTTGAAGCTGGCTTGAGAGAAGTTTTGGGGTATTAATTTTTTTTCAGTTGCCACGAATTCACGAATATTTTTTTATAGCGATTTGAACTATTGACGGAATTGTTAAAAAAATTTTTAATGATGAATGGAATAAAAATGAATAGAGTTTTTTTTTTGAACACATACTTACCAATGTTGCTGAAGCCAAAAAAAATAATTATATTTCTTGGATAACGTTTATTTCTAAACAATAAAATGTTATTGATGAAACAATATCAAAGGAAAAAATTGATAGTGTTACGATGAATCTTCTAAATACAATTGAAGATTGATGCGTTTATAGTACTAACAAAGATGTTTCCGATATAAAATCGGCAATGAACTAATATTTAAAGTTTGCTATAAAAAATATCATTCGTGTATTCGTGGCAAAAAACTACGATTTCGTCATCCCATCAGCAACGGCCTGCACCTCATCCAAAACACGCAACAAATTACCAGACCATAGCATGGAAATTTCATCTTCGGTATAACCACGTTTTACCAATTCTAAAGTTACATTGAAAGTTTCTGAAGCATCTTTCCAACCTTCAATGCCGCCTCCGCCATCAAAATCACTACTGATGCCAACATGCTCAATGCCAATTTTTTTGACCAGATAATCAATATGGTCCACAAAATCAGAAACATTTACAGCAGGAGGGAGGTCTTTCATGTCTGCAAGGCGTTTATCCACCATTGGCTGAATTTCGTCTAATATATCATAATAGGCATCACGAGCATCTGCATTCATTTTTTTCAAATCAGAACGTTCCAGATAAGCAACGTTTCTGGTCTCTAAAATTTCTTTTTTTACTTTGGTTTCGGCTTCAGCACGTTTATCATGTTTATCGGTATTCAAGTAGGATGAGAACGCCACGGCTTGAACAACACCTCCATTTTTCTTCATCCATTCTAACTGTTCATCATCCAAATTACGGCTATGGTCGCACAGGGCACGAGAAGACGAATGTGATGCAATAATAGGGCCTTTTGTCAATTCAATCATCTGACGCATGGCTTCCTTTGAATGATGAGAGACATCAATCATCATCCCAACACGATTCATTTCCTTAATAACCTCTTTCCCTAAATCACTCAAACCATTATGCAACCAAACTCCATCTTCTTCACCTGTATTGCTATCACTCAATTGGCTATGACCATTATGAGCCAAAGACATATAGCGACCACCAAGGTTATAGAACTTTTCAACATTTTTGATGTCCATTCCAATAGGATATCCGTTTTCTATACCAATCATGGCCACTTTTTTTCCTAATTTCACAATACGACGTACATCAACGGAAGTTGTTGCTAATTCAATCTCATCAGGAGCAATTTCTTCGCACAATTTATGGATGGCATCAAACTTGGAAATTGCATTATCGTAGGCCTTTTTATAGCCTTCATCTGTCAAGGTATCCTGACCAGTATACACAACAAACCATGCCACATCCAATCCGCCGGATTTCATTTTTGGTAAATTGACCTGAGAACTTAAATTTTGGGTATAGTTGATAGAATCGGTAAAGTTATTAATATTGATATCGCAATGCGTATCTAAAGTAATCACTCGTTCGTGAATGGCTTTTGCTCGTTCAATAAGTGTTATGGAATCATTCATTGTCGTTGAATTATCGGTTGATTTAGTATCGTTTTTGCAAGATAAAATTGTTAGGCTTAAGCTAAAAAGCAAGAAAAGGTTTTTCATGACGGCGAATTAAGTTATTGCCGTGAAGTTACAAAAAAGCAGTGCATTTTGATTTATATCGTATATTTAAAACAAATTCCAAACAGTAAATCATTGAAAATATTACACTTCCTCCTAATTGGTTTCATTTTCACCATGATTTTCTTTGGATGTAAAGATTCCAAGGTGGAACCCGTAACTTACTATTCTTGGGAAACACTCAATGTTACGGCCACTGCCTACAATTCCACCGTGGGTCAAACGGATCACAATCCACATATTGGTGCTTTTGGAGACAGCCTTAAACCTGGAATGAAATATATCGCTGTATCAAGAGATTTATACCGTAAAGGCATGAAGCACAATACTCCGGTTCGTATTGATGGCTTAAAAGGACTTTATTTAGTAAAGGACCGAATGCCTGCACGATGGAAAAACAGAATCGACATTTATATGGGAACAAATGTCGATTCGGCGAGAAACTGGGGTCGTAAAAAAGTTGATATCGATTATCGAATTGAACTCAAGGAACCTAATGAATCTAACAAAGAATAAATAAACCCAAAATGGTTATCATTATTTTGCTTCAGCTTCAGACAGAATAAAAGGATATGCTTTTTTAACTTCTTTTAAATCACTTTCGTTTAATTCATTTGCATGTTTACCAAATTTATTTTTCGCATACGTCTCACGAAGTTCATAATAGGCCTGTGTCAATATATCCTGTACGGCAATATACATTTCATAACTCGTTTGGGCATCGTTTGACAAGGAAATGATGGCCTTCGAAGGATTGTCTGAAGACGTAACATCTTTAGTTCCATTGCAAAAGGTACAGCTTTTGTCACCATTGTTATCAAGAAATGCCTTGGCAATTGCTTTCAAATCTTTGATTGAAATCACATCATTTTCAACAAAAAGTTCATCCTCGGAATTGATAGCAATCCTCAAAATATTGCGCTCATTGATGGGAATATTGCAGTCTGTAACTGGAGGACAGGCCTCTGGAAGTTTTCTGGTTATACCTTCATCAGCTGAAATGGTGGTAACTACCAAAAAGAAAATCAATAATAAAAATGCAATGTCTGCCATAGAACCGGCATTGACTTCTGGTGCGGAGTGTCTGGAATTTTTCATAAAGTGAAGTTTTAAGGATTTGTTAAAGAAATCACAAATACGATGCCAAATAAAAAACGGGCAAGTGATGAGCTTGCCCGTTTTCGTTTACACTGATTGATTGATGTTACTTTCTTGAAGTTTCCAAATCGTCATAAAGTCCGTTGGAATCGTCAATGATTTTTGATAAAGCTTTCATTGTTTTTTGATTTGATTGTTTTGATTGATGAGTGTAAGCCCGTTAATTTGTATAACGTCTTTTGCTATTCCAAGTTTCACTTTTTGTATTGTGAAACGTTCCTGTTAATCTGTTACTGTTTAAAGTTCTCATGATTGATGTTTTTTATTGATTGATGAATTTATAATTTAAGCTCGTTAGTTGGTGTAACGTCTTTTGCTGTTCCAAGACTCACTTTTTGTGTTGTGAAATGTTCCTGTCAATTTGTTGTTGTTTAAAGTTCTCATGATGTTAAAAATTTTAATTGGTTAATGTTTGTTTATATAAGATAGACGACACAATAAAAGTTTTGTTACAGTACTTTGCATTACCAAGTAATGATTTAACATATTTTAACAGTCAATTTGTTAGTTTTCAATAGGTAAAGGCATCGTTTAAAATGTCATTTTGACTTCAAAAATTGAAAAAATGTCAGTTTTAAACTCTTTTTTTAGCTGTGGTATTTTTTTTGAATATTTAAAATCAAAATAAAGTTTAACTTAAAAATTTGATTTACTATGACAACTCTAGCAACAATGCCAAAAAACGGCACTGATGTTTCAACAAAAAGAAACAGAACGTCTCTACCAAGTTTATCATCTTGGGTTGACGATTTATTTGAAACTGGATTGGGAACTGGTTTTCTTTCCAACTTTAACACTGGGATGACACTTCCAGCGGTGAACATCAAGGAAAATAAAGATGAATACTTTTTGGAAATAGCAGTTCCGGGAATGAAAAAATCTGATTTTAATATTGATGTGGATAACAAAATTCTTTCCATTTCTTCGGAAAAACAAGAACAACACGAAGAGAAAGAAGAAAACTACACACGTAGGGAATTTGGATATTCTTCATTCAAGCGAACTTTTACATTACCTGATACTGTTGAGTCTGACAATATAAAGGCTCAATATAAAGAAGGTATTTTGACTGTTCACTTACCAAAACGTGAAGAGGCAAAAGAAAAACCAGCAAAACGTATAAGCGTTTCTTAATTCCAATGAAGCATCATTTTTGTTAATGAGAAGAGAAACCCAGACTGGGTTTCTCTTTTTTTTTAAATCTTTTCAACAATGGCAACCAATAACTCTTAATATATCTTAATTTTGTACGAATTTTTTTTGAAGAAAGCAGCTGTATGTCAGACATTATCGAAATAGAAAACCAATCACAAACCAAGAAAAACCTTTACGATTATCAGCTCGCTGACCTTAATCGTATTTTTGAGGTATTCGATACTTCTCCCAATAACTTCAACTTGCTTTATCAGTTGCCAACAGGAGGAGGGAAGACGGTCGTGTTTTCTGAAATCGTGCGTCGCTATATTCAAAACCACGATAAAAAAGTCGTGATTCTTACCCACCGTATTGAGTTGTGCAAGCAGACATCTAAAATGCTCTCTGGTTTTGATGTGAAGAATAAAATCATCAATAGCAAGGTCAAAGAATTACCCGACCAAGACCAGTACAAGTGTTTTGTTGCAATGGTCGAGACGTTGAACAATCGTTTGAATGACAAAAAGCTGAAATTGGAAGATGTCGGTCTGGTCATTATAGACGAAGCTCATTACAATTCGTTCAGAAAATTGTTCAAGTTTTTCGAAAAATGTTTGATTCTTGGAGTTACTGCTACACCTTTGAGTTCCAATATCAAATTACCAATGAAGGACAATTATGACAAATTAATTGTCGGTGATGATATTGGCACGTTGATAAAAAATGGTTTTTTGGCAAAAGCCGAAACCTACAATTTTGATGTTGAGCTCAATACTCTAAAAATCGGCATCAACGGAGATTACACTGTAAAATCTTCAGAGGCATTGTACACCAATTCCCATATGTTAAGCAAATTGATGTTTGCCTATGAGGAAATGTCAAAAGGCAAAAAAACGTTGATTTTCAATAACGGAATCAACACGTCAAAAGAAGTGTATTACACTTTCAAGAGAGCTGGGTATAACATTAGACACCTCGACAACACGTGTAGCAAACAAGAAAGAAAAGACATTTTAAAATGGTTTAAGAACACACCCGACGGGATTTTGACGTCTGTGAGTATTTTGACTACTGGCTTTGACGAACCAACAGTGGAATCCGTTATCCTAAATAGAGCAACACGCTCATTGACCTTGTACTTTCAGATGATTGGTCGTGGCTCAAGGATTTTAGAAAACAAAAACAAATTCATGGTATTGGATTTAGGGAATAATGCGGTTCGATTTGGTCCTTGGGATCAATCAGTAGATTGGCATCACATTTTTAAATATCCAGATATGTATCTAGATAATCTTCGCAATGATGAAGATATAGAGCGTGATTTTGTATACGTCATGCCAGATTCCATTAGAAAAAGATTCAAAAAATCCAAAGATATAGACTTTGATATCAAATCAGAATATGCTGATGCCATCAATAAAGGATTAAAATCTTTTACAGCCATTGAGCGTTCCATAGAGCAACATTCAAAAATATGTATTGAAAACTGTGAAACAATCCACGAAGCAAGAACCATGACTCAATTGCTAATGGACGATATTGGCTACAGAATCAAACAATATTGCTACTGTATTATGAACAGTACCCAAAACTACAAAGACTGGTTGATGGATGAATATGTAAGAAGATTGCGTTTAAGTTTCAACGGAAAGTTTTAACATTTTCTTTCAAATTTTAGTAAATAATATTCGTTAGTTTCGACATTAGGAACGGTTTTTGTTTTTAAACCATCCTAAAGACAAACGTCTAAACATTGATATGAGATTAAACTTCTTTATTATATTATTTTGTTTAACTGCGTTGCCAATCCTGGCTCAAGATGAAAGGTCTGGAAAATCCATACCAATTCCAGCAGAAGAAAAAAAGGAAGAAAAAAAAGACCCTGTTCCATTTCCCATTGTCGTCAAACCAGAAGAAAAACCAAGTCTTACAACCAAGAAAGAAAATATTAGCGGAATCCCTGTAAAGAATAAGGTGACCATGAAACCATCGGAAAAAGAATTTTCTATGATGGAAAAAAGCACTCTCTTGGATCCTGGTCAAATTTTTGAGGAAAAATGGGCTGATGAAAAACGAAAAAAACAATTAGAGCTATATGAAGACATTCCTCCTGAATTGCTGGGCGATCAGTTTTTGGGCGAGTTCAGGACGTCGAGCAAGTTCGCCAATGTGATTTGTAGGGATTTTGGAGAAGAAGATGGAGATTTTATAAAAGTGCTGCTCAATGACCAAGTTGTGATTGCAAAAATTGTATTGACCAATGGATACAAATCATTTGATATCCCTTTAGTTGATGGCATTAACAAGATAGATTTCTATGCTTTAAACCAAGGCTCTTTAGGTTTTAATACTGCAGAGTTTCAACTGTATGACGACAGCAAAAAACAAATGTCCCAAAACAAATGGTTTCTTGCAACGGATAAAAAAGCTACACTGATTATTGTAAGACAGTAACTGCTATGCTATAGGAAAAAATGGCCCTGTAGGAACGGCATGTAAATTCAAGTCCTTTACACAGTGCTCAATATCGTGCACGGACACTACTTGATGTGTATGGATTACAAATACAGTTGGCTTACTCCCTTTTTCAAAAATCACATCTTTTATACCTTCCAATTGCATCAACGCATCTTGTATCTTATTTAAATCTTCAGGATTTTTGGCATCTGTAGTAAATTTTTTGCCATGGTGTCCAGGAATTACATTCTCTGATAAAAAACTCATAAATTTCTTTTGTTTAAATGTATAATAAAATTAAATAATTAATCGCACTTCGCCTAATTCTTCCAAACTAAAAGATGAGTTTTCTCCAGGCGACCCGATAAACATGTAATTGATGGGTATATTCCATTTTTTTGAAAGCTCTTCAATTTTTTTGGCTCCAAATTCTCCATGTTCTTCTACAAAGTCAATATCAATGTTTGGATAGGCGCGATTTAAAACTTCTACATCTTTTTTCAAGTTAGGCGCAATATGCTCAAGCTCCTTCAAAACCGATACGATTTTGATTCGTTTGGTATTCTCGTTATATTCTATATATTGCAAAACCCGATTGAGATTTGCTATGTCATCATTATTGGTAAAGAACACAAACTGCTGCGAATTGATTTTAATAATGAACTTGCGAACCTTTCTATTGAATCCGTCCAAAAACGAACTTTTATTGGAGGTCAAATACCGTATAATTACTAGGATGACCTTCAATATCTGTATTCTGAATAGCATCAATCCGACAATCATCAATGCAGGAATCAAATATTCCATAAATATGGCCAGATATTCAGGATTTAGAATGATGTTACCAACCAACGCGCTTCCAACACCAAGAATTGCAACAATCAATGCAATCCAGCCAACACGTTCTGGTCTAGGCAAACGATTTCTTTTGGTTTTCAACAAAAAATTACCAATGCCAAATAACACCATGACACTTAAAAAAGCAATGGTATAAACACCTGCCAATGCCGGTAGATCGGCGTTAGTAAGAATCAGGATAGAGACACATAACCCGAAAAAAACAGTTGGAATAAAATAGGAGCTTCCTCGTTTATTCTTTTTTGTCAAAAATTTTGGGAGTATACGGTCTAAAGCCATTCGTTCCACCAATCCTGTAACTCCAACGTAAGAAGTCAAAACCGCGCCACTCAAAACCAATGCAGCATCAATGGATATGACGGTTGACAACCAATTTCCTCCGGACGTAGCTCCCATAAACGATAGCAAAGTTTCTTCGTGAACATCAATAGTGCTCATAGGAATGATGGCCAAAGCTAAAAAGGCCAGGAGCGGATTGAAAACCGTCACCAAAATCCACATGTTTCTTAAAGTTTTTGGGAACACTCCCGTTTTTTGTTCTTCTACATAATTGGCAGAACTCTCAAATCCACTTATGCCAAGCATTGCTGCACAGAATCCAAAAAAGAGGGCAGTAGTAATGCCTCCTTCGACAGGTTGTTTAAAATTCGCAATCAATGTATCAAACCCATTACTGAAAAGAAAATAAATACTGAATGTGCAAAGAAGTACTAGAGACGTAATATGAAAAATAAAAATCCCGGTGGCCACTTTAGCAGATTCACCAATCCCCAAAATGACCAAAATCATAAAACCAAACAATAGGTAGATGGTAACATGCAGAATTGAAAAATCTCCGAATACATGAGCATACTTAACAGCCTCACTTGCAGAAATGACAGCAGTTGCCATATAAGATAAGACGGTCAACGTTGCAGCGACCGAAGCTGTTGATTTTTTAGTGGTATTCAACAATGCATTGTAAGCGCCTCCATTCAAAGGAATGGCTCCAACAACTTCTCCATAAACCTTTCTGAACAAAAACAATATGACGGCCACCATTAATAATGAAATCCACGCATATTGCCCAGCATATATGATGGCAAGGGCCGAAACATATAAACACGACGAACTGATATCATTACCACAAATGGCGGTAGCATTAAGTTGATTTAATTTTTTCTTCATGATTGAGAAAAGAAAATATGTTGAAGCAAGTAGAACACTAAATTAAAAAACATGAACCAGAAACCGTGTTAATTTTAGTTATTTTAATTATTCTTTTCTGTCCTTTTTGTTTTCTCATCTTCTTTATAAATCAAAGGGTGGTCTTTCTCACCAAGGCCAACAATTTTAATGATATTTACCACCGCGTTATAAAGCATGATTACCACACTTATAAGTGCTCCACTTAAAATAGAGGACATCCCTAAACTAAAATAATAGATGGAGGCATACCAATTGGAAGGAACATCTTCAGCCTCCGTAATGGGCAAATTAAATAACTGAAAACAGATCATGGCCACAATAAAAACTGCTGTGTCAATTCGAGCAATCCTTAAAACCTGTGTGTAATGATCGTCTTTTAATCTTGATTTTGAACCAGAACTGACACTTAATAAGGTTAGCAACAAGGCTAAAATTGTTGCAGAGGCCAGTACAATGGTATTGCACAACGTATTGATTCCTGGCAACGAAGATTTAATCAAAATTTTTGCCTCATAACCACTCAAGTTCCCTAAAATAAAGGCTCCTATTCCTGTGATGATGGCTGCAAAAATCCCTCCATAAAGTGCACGTCTATTGTATATTGTGAGTTTCATTTTTGTAGCTTTTTAGATGAGTTTTTCGGATGGATAATTATATGTTAAGAATATATAAGATTTAAATTTAAAAAACGCGAATAAGTTCATTCAAAAACAATGCGGAAATCCATAATGTTTCAATATAAAATCATCTTCATCCATTTAACTTTAAAAATACTATTTAGATTTCATAATTAAATCATTATCGACAAAATATGTGACAAATCATCTCAAAAGCAAATTGATCATATGCTGGCGAAATGAAAATATTTTATGTAAAACTTAATTGAAACAATGGATTCTATTATGAAAGACAATTCGTTTAAAAAACCAGTAATTTACCCTAAATATAACTATCATATCTCGCTTTTAGAACTGCCATTTCGTATCTTTGTTGATATTAAAATCTCTCTCAATAAACCAAAAAACTATCTTCTAAATGGAACAAAATAAACGCCCAAAAATTGTCATTATTGGAGCAGGTTTTGGAGGTATTACAATCGCAAAATCATTAAAAAACAAACCTGTTGATGTACTGTTAATTGACCAGCATAATTACCATAATTTCCAACCACTAATGTATCAAATTGCTACCGGAGGTTTGGAACCAGATAGTATTGCTTACCCTGTAAGACGCATTTTTAGGCAACAGAGAAACATCAGCTTCCGTATGGCCAAAGTGGAAACCGTAGATACAGAACTACAAAGATTGCATACGTCCATTGGAGATATTTTTTATGATTATTTGGTTATAGCAACTGGCAGTACGAATAACTTTTTCAATTTTGAACCTATAAAGAACAAGCTTCTTACTTTAAAGTCCATACCTGATGCATTGAATATGCGAAGTTACATCTATCAAAATCTAGAAAAGGCACTAGCTAATTCCGACGGGAAACCGATTGATGAATTGATGAGTGTGGCCATTGTGGGAGGTGGTCCTGCAGGAATTGAATTGGCTGGTGCACTGTCAGAAATGAAGCATTATGTATTGCCTAAAGATTTTCCCGATTTGGACTTTTCAAAGATGCAAATCCATCTTTACGAAATGGCTCCGGAATTATTATCGGCAATGTCCGATCAGGCTTCAAAAAAGACCTTGTTGTATTTGAAAAATTTGGGAGTTCAAGTCTATTTAAATGCCAAGGTGGAAAATTATGACGGAAGTATCCTAAAAATTGCCGATGGTGACCAATTCAAAACGGATACTGTCATTTGGACGGCAGGAGTTAAGGCTGCTCCAATTGAAGGTCTTCCAAAAGACTCAATTGTGGGAGGCAATCGTATTTTGGTCGATAAATTCAACGCGATACTAAATACAAAAAATGCTTTTGCGATTGGAGATGTTGCCGCATGCATTACTGACGAAAATCCAAAGGGTTTGCCGATGCTGGCGCCTGTAGCACAACAACAAGGAAAGCAACTGAAAAAAAATCTTTTGAATCTCATCAACAATAAGCCAATGCAACCTTTTAAGTATTATAACAAGGGTGTAATGGCGACAATAGGTCGTAATAAAGCAGTCGTCGATTTGCCCGGTTGGAAGTTCCAAGGCACATTTGCCTGGCTGGTTTGGATGTTTATCCATATCATGTCTTTGGTAGGCTTTAGAAATAAGGTAGGTGCCTTTTTGGATTGGATGGCAAATTATTTCACCTATGATAAACCTTTGGGATTGATTATAAGACCATATAAACGACAGGAATAAAATTTATTCCTAAAATCAAAATCTATCGCTTATCTTTGAAAAGTGTTGGGAATTTAAGACGAAATTCAGTATCTTAACCTCACATTGTATCCACTGAAGTGTTTTTTAGCGAAATCAATCTTACCAATTGCCAATCTAAATGATGTTTTAAGTAATATAATCATCACAATATTAATCCTTTAAAAATTATTTAACAAAAAAGAATGGCAAAGTCGCAACAGACCTACAGTAAAATTGAAAAAGAAAAAGCTCGTGCAAAAAAGCGTGAGGAAAAACAAAAGAAAAAAGAAGCCCGTAAAGCCGAAGGTGGGAGTGGAGGTATACAGTTCGCTTATGTGGACGCTTATGGCAACTTAACAGACACTCCACCAAACCCAGATGACAAATTAGTTGTGGATGCAGAAGACATCGTTCTTGGCGTTCCTAAAAAAGAAGAAGGCGAAGAAGAAGATCCAATAAGAAAAGGAAAAGTATCTTTCTATGACAGTTCAAAAGGTTTTGGATTCATCATCGACGCTGAAAACAACGAAAAATACTTCTGTCATGTCAGTGGTTTACTGGATGATATCGTTGAGAACGATAAAGTTGAGTACGAATTGGAACGAGGCATGAAAGGTATGAATGCCGTTAGGGTCAAGAAAATTTAAACTACAGATTTTAATTGTATAACATCTGAAGGTTGCATATCTTCCAATAGATGATGTCCTATCCGAACCCTTACCAATCGTAAAGTTGGAAAACCGACTGCTGCGGTCATTTTGCGCACTTGTCTAAATTTTCCTTCTGTAACAATAATGGAAACCCAAGAGGTGTCTCCATGTCTGCTATTGCGGATTCTTTTGGCGCGCTCGGGTAATGTTGGGGTTACAATTTTTTTTACCTTACAGGGTAATGTTGTATAATTTGATCCTTCAATACTTATGTCCAAACCTTGCTGAAGCTTAATGATGGCATCATCGGTAATAACGCCATCAACTTGTGCATAATATTCCTTTTCTACTGAATTTGAACTAATATCAAAACTTGTCTGCCCATCGGTAGTCACTAATAAAAGCCCCTCTGAATCCTTATCTAAACGACCAATAGCCATGATGCCTTTGGGAAACTCAAATAAGTCACCTAAAAATTTACTGTTTTTTTGATGCCGTGCATTACTTTCAAATTGACTTAAATAGCCATAAGGTTTATAAAGCTTAAAATGGCTGTGAATTTTATCTTTAAATGGATTCATTCAATAACTTATAAACAAGCTCTTTAGTTATTTTTTTACCATTTGCTTTGCTTCGAATGTTATCAAATGCAAAACGGAAATCGCATCCAGATTTATAAGCACTACATCCATAAGCAGACTTCCCTTTTATAACAGTTCCTTTTTTGCATTTTGGGCATGACATTACATCGGGAATTGCCGGCTTGGTTGTTGTTTTCTCCTTTCTTGGTTTTAAAGTATTCTCTGCAGAAATATTGGCCTTTACAGTCTCACTTCGTACTTCATAGACCAATTCATCCACCATTCGTTTCATATTATTGATGAATGCCGATGCACTAAAAGTACCCTTTTCTATATCTTTCAACTGTTTTTCCCATTGCCCGGTCAATTCAGCACTTTTCAATAGGTCATTTTGTATGGTGTCAATCAATTGGATTCCAGTAGAAGTGGGCAGTACCTGTTTTTTATTTCTGACGATGTAATTTCTTCTAAAAAGCGTTTCAATAATGTTCGCTCGTGTGGATGGGCGACCAATACCATTTTCCTTCATCAAATCTCTCAATTCCTCATCATCCACTTGTTTTCCCGCAGTTTCCATAGCGCGTAGGAGGGATGCTTCCGTAAATTGGGCTGGTGCTTTGGTTTGTTTTTCCAAGAAGGATGGCTCATGCGGACCTTTTTCACCTTTTACAAATGCAGGCAGGACAGATTCCGATAAATTGATACC
The DNA here is from genome assembly GCA_002426755.1 of Flavobacteriaceae bacterium UBA5544. Taxonomy (GTDB): domain Bacteria; phylum Bacteroidota; class Bacteroidia; order Flavobacteriales; family Flavobacteriaceae; genus JBPOFM01. The sequence continues at coordinate 156,392 of DINI01000028.1, read as the reverse complement.
AGTTGAATTATTTTTTTCGGCACTTTCGAAGACAACTCGCCATCCCTTACTTAAAATTTCTTTGCCAGTCGTTTTAAAGTTGACATCTGTAACTTTACCAATCACAGTTGTGTTCGACACAGAGCAGTCATCATAGAAGGCAGCTATGAAGCGTCTTGTAATGATATCGTACACTTTTTGTTGGTTGGTTTGCAGATGACTTTCAACACCAGTCGGAATGATCGCATGGTGATCGGTGACTTTTTTATCATTGAAGACCTTGGTCGATTTTTTTATTTTCTTACTCAACAATGGTATTGTCAATTCGGCATAATTGGTCAAATTCTTCAGAATACCTGCCACTTTGGGATATATAACATTAGGAAGAAAAGTAGTGTCAACCCTTGGGTAGGTGATGACTTTCATTTCATAAAGTGTTTGGGCAATCTTCAGTGTGTCTTCGGCAGAATAGCCAAATTTTGTATTACAATATACCTGCAAGCCTGTGAGGTCAAACAATTTAGGAGCGTAATCTTTTCCTTTCTTTTTGGTAACTGAAACCACTTCAAATTCATGATCTTTCACTTTGTTGGCGAGCTTTTCACCATCTTCCATCTTTAAAAAACGCCCATCTTCATAATTAAACAAGGCATCTCTATAAAGTGTTTGTAATTCCCAATAGGGTTGTGGCACAAAGCTTTCAATCTCCTTAAATCGATTCACGACCATAGCCAAAGTTGGTGTTTGTACACGCCCTACAGATAACACCTGTTTATAGCCTCCATGCTTTACAGTATATAAGCGTGTGGCATTGATCCCTAATAACCAATCACCAATTGCCCTTGAAAATCCTGCATAATATAAATTGTCGTACTTTTCGGAAGGCATCAAGTTTTCAAAACCTTCCTTAATGGCTTCCGTTGTCAGTGAAGAAATCCAAAGACGTTTTACTTCACCTTTATAATCCGCTTGACTCAATACCCAACGCTGTATCAATTCACCTTCCTGACCAGCATCACCACAGTTGATAACCAATTCTGCTTTATCAAATAGGCTTTTAACTATATCGAATTGTTTCTTGATCCCTTCATTATCAACCACTTTGGTCATAAACTTTTCTGGAAGCATTGGCAGATTGTTCAAATCCCAACTTTTCCAATAAGGTTTGTAATCGTTGGGCTCCATCAAGGTACAAAAATGTCCAAATGTATACGTTACAGCGTAGCCATTGCCTTCAAAATACCCATCATATTTAGTGTTGGCACCTAAAACAGAGGCAATTTCACGAGCGACACTTGGCTTTTCAGCAATACAGACTTTCACTAAATCTTTGGATTTATAGGTTTAAAAGAGCTTGCAAAATACGGAAATTTATAAGGAAAAAAAGAGTTTTTAACAGTTGAGTAAAAAGATTATTTGCTAGTAATGCCTATATTTAAAACTTATTATTTCAATCAAAATTCCCGTAATGAAAAAATCCATTCCGCTATTCCTAATTTTAAGCTGCTTACTCTTCCCGACAACCAACTTTTCACAATCCAGAAAGAACAAGAAAAACAAAAAAACAGAGGTTGTTGCACCAACCCCTCCAAAAAAGAAAGATAATGGCATTAAAGATTATAATGAAGTCATTACCAAAGAGGCTGTCACGGATGAGGGTCTCTTTAAAGTACACAGACTAAAAGACAAATATTTTTTTGAAATACCTGATTCACTATTGAATAAAGATATGTTACTGGTAAGCCGTATTGCCAAATTACCCTCAGGTCTTGGTGGCGGTTATACCAATGCAGGTTCTGAAACCAACGAACAAATGGTTGTTTGGGAGCGATTTCAGGATAAAATATTGATTAAAGTCAAATCTTATAGTGCCGTGGCAAATGACAGCCTTCCAATCAACATTTCTGTACGTGCCAATAATTATGAACCAACTTTATATGCTTTTGACATTGCAGCATTTAATAAGGATTCTACAGCTACTGTCATTGATGTCACTAAATTTTACAGTTCTGACGTAAAAGCTATTAGTGGATTATCAAGTAGTTTGCGCGAAGCATATAAAGTAAGAAATTTGGATGAATCAAGGAGCTTCATTACATCAGCGAAGAGCTTTCCCTTGAACATTGAAATCGTTCAGGATTTCACCTACAATGCATCAAAGCCTCCAACACTTCCAGAAACAGAGACCATTAGTTTGCAAATGAATCAGTCGATGATTTTGTTGCCATCCGATCCAATGCAACCACGTATTGCTGATCCGAGGGTGGGCTGGTTTACGGTAAATCAAATTGATTATAGTAGTGAGGAATTAAAATCAGACGAAAAAACATATATCCGTCGCTGGCGTTTGGAACCAAAAGATCCTGAAGCCTACAAAAGAGGGGAGTTGGTAGAACCTATCAAGCCTATTGTTTATTATCTAGATCCGGCCACTCCCGAAAAATTGCGTAAATACATCAAACAGGGGATTGAAGATTGGCAAAAACCTTTTGAAACGGCAGGTTTTAAGAATGCCATCATCGCCAAAGACCCACCAACCGCCGAGGAAGACCCTGAGTTCAGTCCAGAGGATATCCGTTATTCTGTAATTCGCTATGTGGCAAGTACAACTCGAAACGCCACTGGTCCAAGTGTGTCTGATCCTAGAACTGGAGAAATCATCGAAAGTGACGTCATTTGGTACCACAACCATTTACGTTCCTACAGAAATAGATATTTACTTGAGACGGGAGCAGCAAACCCTTCAGCAAGAACGTTGAATACCAAAGATGAAGAAATTGGAGAAATGATGCGGATGGTCATTGCCCACGAAGTCGGTCATGCCCTAGGCTTTCCTCACAACATGGGTGCAAGTCATGCCTATGACGTAGAAAGCTATCGAGATGGAACCTTTACCCAAGAAAATGGTATTGCTGCCAGTATAATGGATTATGCACGCTACAACTATATTGCCCAACCGGAAGATACCAATATCCGATTTATCAGACAGATTGGTCCTTATGATCACTACGCTACCAATTGGGGTTATCGTTTAATCCCAAATGCAACAACCGAAGGTGAAACTGCTACATTGGATGCCTGGATAATGGAAAAAGCAGGTGATGTTCGCTATAAATTCGGGAAGCAGAGCAGTAGTTTTGATCCTTCAGCCCAAACAGAAGATATTGGAAATAATTCTATAAAAGCGAGTACATACGGACTCAAAAATCTAAAGTATGTGGCCGAACATTTGCCTGAATGGACAAGTGATGTTACGAACAATTATGAAGATTTAAAGGAGCTTTATGAAGAGCAATTATATGTTTGGAATCGATATGTTGGTCATGTGACGGCTCACATTGGTGGCGTGTATGAAGACACAAAAAAACCTAACCAAGGTGGTGTTGTCTATACGCCTGCACCAATTATGGAACAGAAAGAAGCGATGGCCTGGCTTCACGCGAATGCTTTTGCATCTCCAACTTGGTTATTGGATATCAAAATCCTTCAATCTACTGATTATGCTGGCTATACCGAAATGTTTAGAAGATTTCAAGTGCGGCATTTGAACAGTATCTTGGACTTTGACACATTAGGTAGACTGATTGACGGACGAGTGGTGAGCGCCGAAAATTATTCAGCTTTAAATATGTTACAAGATCTACGAAAAGGTATTTGGAAAGAGCTGAATACCAACGCAACGGTAGATGTTTTCAGAAGAAACCTGCAACTTGCTTATATCGATAGAATGAAATATTTAATGACTGAAGAACTCAACCCAGAAAGAACGCGTAGTTACTTCAACGTCAACCAATCCGACATTAGAGCTTTGGTCAGAGGCGAATTGAATTCTTTGAAAAATGCCATCAAGAGCTCCAAGAACAATGTTTCCAATATCGAAACTAAATACCATTATGAAGATGCCATCAAACGTATCGAACTTATACTAGATCCAAAATAAAGAACTGACAAAATAAAAAACCAACCACATATTAAATCAATATCATGAAAAAATCAACCATTCTTCTGGGATTAGCATTTTTATTAAGTGTTTCTATAGCCCATTCCCAAAAATCAAAAAAAGATAAAAAGGAAGAGAAACAGGCATTGGACACTATCAAAATAGACGGTTTAAAATGGCGTAGCATTGGACCTGCATTGACTTCTGGGCGTATTTCGGACATTGCAGTCAATCCGAAGAACCCATACGAATATTATGTGGCAAGCGCCGCTGGGGGTGTTTGGAAAACGATCAATGCAGGGAATGAGTATACACCCATTTTTGACGGCGAAGGTTCCTATTCGATTGGCTGTGTCACCATAGACCCAAACAATTCGAATGTCGTTTGGGTTGGGACTGGCGAAAATAATAACCAACGTTCGGTCAATTATGGTGATGGGGTTTATAAATCAACGGATGCCGGTGCAACTTGGACGAACATGGGTTTAAAAACGTCTGAACATATCGGAAGAATTGTCGTAAACCCTGATGATTCCGATGTAGTATATGTGGCAGCCATTGGCCCATTATGGAGCAAAGGAGGGGAGCGTGGTCTCTATAAAACAACCGATGGTGGAAAAACTTGGAAGGCTATACTGACGGTTGATGAACATACGGGTGTCAACGATGTGGTGATGGATCCTAAAAATCCTGAAGTGCTATATGCATCAACCTTTCAACGTCGTCGTCATGTATATACTTATGTAGGAGGCGGTCCTGGTTCTGGTTTACATAAAAGTACAGATGGTGGAGAAACATGGACCAAATTGGAAAAAGGCTTACCAACAACAGAAATCGGTCGTATCGGTCTGGACATTTCACCTGCAAATCCAGAAATCATCTATGCAATTGTAGAGGCTGCGGATAAAAAAGGTGGCTTTTTTAGATCCACCAATAGGGGAGCAAATTGGGAAAAAATGAGTGACCATGTCACAAGCGGAAATTACTATCAAGAGATCATTGCGGACCCTGTGGATGAAAATACCATCTATTCAATGGATACATGGATGAGCGTCTCTAAAGATGGAGGGAAAACCTTTGACATTGTGGGAGAGGACTTTAAGCATATTGACAACCACTGTATGTGGATCGACCCAAACAATAACAAACATTGGCTGGTTGGCGACGATGGAGGTGTTTACGAAACCTTTGATGCCGGCAAACATTGGGATTTTAAAGAAAATATTCCTGTGACGCAATTCTACAAAGTAGCTCTGGACAATGCCTTGCCATTTTACAACGTTTATGGTGGGACACAGGACAATTTTAGTATTGGTGGCCCTTCAAGAGTAATTACAGATCATGGAATCACTAATTTTGATTGGTTCATTACTAATGGAGGTGATGGATTCGAATCGCAAGTAGATCCTGAAAACCCTGATATCGTCTATGCGCAATCGCAATATGGTTATTTGGTGCGCTATGATAAAAAGAGTGGGGAAGCTGTAGGTATTCAACCTAAGGAACGTGCAGGAGAAAATGCATATCGCTGGAATTGGGACGCACCATTGGCTGTAAGTAAACATAAAAGTGGAAGGATTTATTTTGCTGCAAATAAGGTATTTAGATCAGATGATTATGGAAATAGTTGGACAGTGATTAGTGATGATTTATCCCAACAGATTGACCGAAACAAATTAATGGTCTATGACCGTATCGTCAGCATCGATGCCGTGGCAAAAAACGGCTCCACATCTCCCTATGGAGCAGTCGTCGCTTTATCGGAGTCACCATTGGATGAAAATCTAATCGTAGTTGGTACGGATGATGGTCTGATACAAATCACTGAAGATGGTGGTGCTACTTGGCGTAAAATTTATGGTATTGCTGGTGCGCCAACGCAATCCTATGTCAATAATGTTTATACGTCTAGGCATAATGTTAATGTTATGTATGCAGCATTCAACCATCATAAATATGGTGATTTCAAACCGTACTTGTTCAAATCTTCGGACAAAGGCCGCACATGGTCCAATATCAGTGGTAACCTTCCAGAACGAGGGTCTGTTTATGCGTTTGAAGAAGATCCTAAAGACGCCAACTTATTGTTTTGTGGCACGGAATTCGGAGTGTATTTCTCGCCAAATGCAGGTGGCAGATGGAAAGCACTGGGTTCTGGACTTCCGACCATTTTAGTGAGGGATATTGCCATTCAGGAACGTGAAAACGATTTGGTTTTGGGAACGTTCGGTCGTGGTTTTTATGTCTTGGATGATTATTCGTCCTTAAGAGCCATTGAAAACGCCAAACCTACCGAAACAGCAGTCATCTACCCAATTCGACCCGCTTTGATTTGGGAAAAAAGTACCCCACTTGGTTTACCAGGCAAAGCATTTCAAGGCGATAATTTCTATACTGCACCAAATCTTGGTCCTGAAGTTATGATAACGTATTATTATGATGATACCTACGAATCCTTGGAAGCAAAACGACAAAAGCGTGAAAAGGAACTCATTAAGAACAAGAAGGATACACCGTACCCAAGCTATGAAGCGCTTAAAGCTGAAAGCGAAGAGAAAGAACCACAATTGCTGTTTGTTTTTAAAGATGCCAACGGTGTCATCGTCAAAAAGGAAACCAAATCGGTCACCAAAGGTTTACAGCGTTTTAATTGGAATTTAAGATATACCCCTCAAAATCCCGTCGATTTTAGTTCACCAGCCTATTATAATCCATTTAATGGGAGGAAAGAAGGGACATTGGTCGCCCCGGGAAGTTACACCGTAGAAATGCATCTGTTTAAAAATGGTGCATCAACTATGTTGGTTCCTGCTACATCCTTTGAGGTAAAAGCTTTGGACAATACCATCATGCCAGCGGACAACAGGACGGACAAAGTGGCTTTTCAAAAGCAAGTCGCTGCGTTGGAAGCTGATATGGAAGTCTGCCAATATTTGATTGGAGAGATGAACAACAAAATTAAATATATTAAAGAGGCCATCAAATTATCGGACCATCCTATGGATAATTTTTATACCAAAACTTTGGCAATAGAGAACAAAATAAAAGATATTAATATACAACTGTACGGTGATCCAATTAAAGCTCAATTGGACATCGACCAACCACAAAGCCCTGCAAACAGATTGGGAACCATCGGTTATGAACAGAAATATTCCACCTCGCAACCCACACAGACACACCGCGATAGTTATGCCATTGCCAAAGGACAAATACAAGCCATTCGACAAGAAGTGGAGCAGTTATCTAAAGTGGATATGAAACAGTTGGAAGAGCAACTCATCAAGGCTGGCGCACCATATACACCAGGACGTGGATTGAGAGAATGAGAATTGAGTTATATAAATATTAGAGTTAAATGATTGGATACAGCATCTGTGTATCAGCTCATTCATAATTTCTAACCTTTAGAGATTACTATTTATTTTAAGAATAGTTTAGCGTTTTTTAGGTATAGTATTTGCTTGTTATGTTGTAAATTGATGGCAATGAAACAGGTATTTTACATAATAGTGTTAGTTTGTCTTGTAAGTTGTGGTGGTAGCAAAACCTATACAGAGCAGGAAACACAGGCATATGAACGTCTAAAGGAGCTCGTACAGTCCAAAAAACTCGAAATCCATTCCAACTTTGCGCGGCCCATGGCTACCAGTGCATTTACACAAGTGGCTAATTCGGGAGTATTGGGAGTCGGCAATACGGCTTCCAACATTGATATCACAAGCAACTCGAATGAATTAAAGATTCAGGGAGACAGTGTCAGTGGATTTTTTCCGTTTTTTGGGGAACAACAATTTGGTGGAGGCTATCCAGGAAGCAATCATCAAGGTATCGAATTCAATGATATTCCGGAGGATTATACTGTGACTGACAATGATGCCAAGCATTCTGTACAGATTCGGTTTAAAATTAATGATGAATTTAGAAACAATGAACATTATACGGTCTTCATCACATTGTTTCCGAACAATAGGAGCACCATCCAAATCAATTCTACCAATCGTACACCGATAGAGTTTACTGGAACCTTACAACCAATAGCCATGGAAGATGTAAAGCCACAATGAATTCATATATTTGAAATAACCTATTTTACATAATATAAATTATAGGACAATACTGATACATCAGATTATGGACGTATTTAAGGCTGTAACTGGGATTCGTTAATATATTAAAAGCTCGCGAAGAATCGGAGCTTTTAAAATATCAGTACCTATTGAATGTTTCTTTTTAATGATTCATCAAACCAATTACTTTATGTTTCATTCAATTTTAAGATGTTTAAATTTAATTAGATCCATTGAATCATAAAACATCAATCTTAACCAATTCATGTGGTATTTTAATATATACCTCGTATCAGAACTCTAACATACTCGTATTTAACGTTTGAGTGTAAAGTGTCCAGAAATTTTTCTACCATCTATTAATGTGATTTGGTACCAATAATCATCTGATGGTAATAATTGGTTGTTATAGATTCCATTCCATCCTCTGGTAAAGGTGTTCATTGTATGCAGCAATTTTCCATATCTGTTAAAAATGTAGATATCTTTAACTGTATGGTCTTGGTCTTTTACTTGCCACACATCATTGGTATTATCACCGTTGGGTGTAAAGAATTTAGGAATCTCAAGGCTTGCGCTTTTCATTTCCGTTTTAAAGGTGGACGCCTGGCAACCTATTGCGATTCCTACATAATTGTAAGGCACCACGGTAACATAAATGAGCTGATTTTCTGGTAAATCCTCCAATAAATAGTAGCCTGTTCCATTTCCGACGTCCACATTGTTTAAAATTTCACCTCCATTGGGGCTTGTGCCAACAGTAACGTAGTATCCAGCAACTGAATAGGTATTATGTCCAGGCGGATTCCAAATTATTACAGGAATATTCACGGGGACATCTATGGCTCCAGGGGCAGGAAACGTCATATATGCACATTGTGGTGGATTGGCTAAAAGTGTAAAACCTTCTTCTGAACAGCCCAAGGCATTACCAACTTCATTATAAGGGACAATCAACACATGAATGGTTGAGCCTTGTGGAAATTCGAAGGTTGGACTATAGGTTGTGACATTGCCCACATCAAAACTATCTAGAAGAATCCCTTCAGTGCTTGAAATAATCGTCAATAGATAGCCGTCTGCATCTGGGATGGCATTCCAACTCAAATCTGTGGATGTTGGTACATTTACACTGCCGTTTAATGGAGATACCAAGGACGTACATGCAGGAATGGTTGCCGATGTCTCTGTAGTGAAGCTTTCTTCTGTACAGCCTGTTGCGTTTCCTGCGCTGTTGTATGGAATGATTCTGACAAATATTTCTGTTGATTCGGGTAAATCTGACACTAAATTGTAGGTTGTGACATTGCCTACATCAACACTGTTCAGAATATCGTTGGCTCCAGCGGTTGTGCCAATGGTCACAATATACCCAGTGGCTCCCACTACTCCATTCCATGAGATGTTGCTATCCACAGGCACATTTTGGGAATTATTTTGAGGACTGCTTAAGGTCGTACAATTGGGTACGAGTGGCACTGTGCTAAAGGCCTCTTCTTCACAACTCACGAGGGTTTCACCCACTACTCTATATGGGGTAATAAGGACAAATATTTCATTGGCAATGGGTAAATCCATCGGAGGGTCATAAGTGGTGACATTGCCTAAATCTAAAGTATCGACAATGTCCCACACACCAGAATCGGTGCCAATATTTATAAAATACCCGATAGCCCCATCTACAGGAAACCATGAGATATTGGTATCTACCGGATTATTTGTTGAGTTCCCTTCCGGCGAGCTTAAAATGGTACAATCTGGTAGTAGGCCTCTGATTGTAAACATTTCTTCAGCACAACCCACCGCCATTTCTGTTGCGTTATAGGGTGTAATAACCACATAGACATCACTTTCTAATGGCAAATATGTAGGAGGGTCATAAGTAGTAACATTCCCTACATCTAAATTGTCCACAATATCATAAACGCCGGGGCTCGTGCCAATACTGATGAGATACCCTGTTGCCCCTGATACTGGCAACCATGAAATATTGGTACCCGGTATAATATCATTAGAACCATTCATTGGTAGTGTTAAGCTCGTACAATCGGGTGGTATTCGTCTTGAGATGGACTGATCTGCCTTAAAAGATACGGTCTGTTGCGAATAAGTTTGATATTCCGAATATATATCGATGGATTGAACATCCATAGAATGGTTGTCAATGCAAACATTTGGTTGTGGAAAGATCTGCGCAAACGATACACAGCAAGATATAAATGCAAGATATAATACCATCAATATAGGTTATGCAAATCATTCATCGTATCATCACGATTTAGTTGAACCAAATATAAAATAATTTGTCAATTGCAACGCACTCGGTGGCTTCTATTACTTGCTTTAAGTTCTAGATGGCTGGTGAAGGACATTCTAATTCCCTTCTTTTTTCTTACTACGCCGCCACCAGATATAAAAGATAATCACGAGTATTGGCAGGATGATAAACACAATTAGGTCAAAGGGGTTTGACACATCGATTGGGCTGTTGTCGTCTGGATTGGGTGTGCCTAGAGGTAATTGTAACAGGGATTGTATGTATAGCATGATTATTTCGGTATTGTGTATCCTGCAATTTACTAAATATAAATAAGCCTTCGTTTTAATTTATCCTCTAAAACTTCCAACCAGGAGACGATTTTGGTAGATATCGAATCAGAAAGTTAACCGTAGGACTCTATTTTATGGATATTTGTGTCGATGTGAGTAACGGTTGGCAAACGCCCCTTCGACTTTAGGTTGACCTTAAGTACACCTTAACTAGACCTTAGGTTGACCTTAAGTAAACACGGGTGAACCTATCTTTTGAGTGCCTTGAGACCTGTGATTGTTTCTTATAAAACCCCAACGCACTCCATGGCTTTTGATGTGTTGAAGGCCATGAACTGATCTGCGCTGGTGTTGCCATATTGAATGCCCAGCCAGACTGTAATGGCTACATTGTTTGGAAGGCCTGTGGGGATTGGGTTTTGGATGTTGAAATGTATGTTTTGATGATCTGTTTGACAGACCAATGGCATGGATTGTACAGATGCGCCCAAACCGTTGTGATTGGGGTTTACGGGCCCATAGGCGTTGGACTCTTGACTCCATTGGTAGTTGGAAACGATACTTATTGCCGCAGTGAGCCTGAAATGTGTGGCTGACTGAGGTTGTTGTTGGTGATGGTTTGCTGTGCTATGGGCGATGTGTATTTGTATGTTGGTGCGTGTACTATCTGTAGAAATTGTTGGCTTTGCAATGTATATTTGACCGAACGGCTGTGCTTTATGCAGTTGGAAGCCGATGAGCTCTGATGGTGCATTGAACAGGTTTGCCACTCTTTCGCCTGGCCTACCACTCCCCTTTTTGATTATGGCACAGCATGCGCCAGACAAACGGCTTGACATATAACTGTCTTTGAAGGTTATTGCCTGCTCTTGAAGGCCTGTGCGTATGGCCGCTGAAAATGTGGATGCGCCTCCAAACTCTTGGGTATTGGCCTTGACGGCCGCAAAGGCTGGATCGTTGATAATGGTTTCTTTGGTTGGTCCTTTGGCACGGCGTTTAAGGTATATAGTTTTGAGCTTGTAATAGCAGATGCCATTAAGGGTGCCTTTGAGTCTGATGATACCGGTTTGTTTAGGCATTTGATTGTTAGGTGTTTGGGTCAATCAAATGTATTAAAAAAATTGATTGGTTTGTGATTGGGCGTGAAATTTTTTGGCTTGGCCAAGGGAAAGAGCAAGAAACTGGGATTGATAGCTGACCGAGACATAGCTTATGTACGATGTTGTAAAGCGTTTTTATTCGCTCTTGTTCATTTTAAATGTTCTCAAGCATTTTACTAAAATAGCCATATTTTTTTTCAAATCATCTGTTTGAGACACACAAGCAACCAGATTATAAAATACCCCCTTTGTATCGCTTTCCAAAATCAGACTTATTGTTTCTATTTTGCCAAAGATTTCGGTATCAGATTTGGTATGCAAAACGTATGCTGTATCATCTAAAAAATCAGTAAGCCCAGTCTCAATTATTTTGGCATTTGTCCAATTGGTTTCTACTAAATTCAAGCAATATTCATATTCAGATTTTAAATCTGTTTTGTTTCCGAAACTTTGGATTTTTTGAATTGAAATTGTATTTACATTTCCCTCTTTTTCTGGTTTTGGACTTGCATTTAATCCTAACAAGATATTTTTGTTATCGTAATCATCTGTTTTACATTCCCAATTGATTGGGATGAAGATTGAAAAATCACCATTAGGATGTTCAACTTTCTGTTTGGCAAATTTTACAGGATAATTTTCGTAATAATTTAGCGTGTTTTGTCGGTTTGAGCAAGAGACTGTCAAAATCAGAAAAATGAATGTTATAAAGAATGCTTTTTTCAAATGGTGTAGAACGTTTGGTGTATGGTTAGTTGCGTGTTTAAGCAACTAATTTAGCAAACAAAAACGAACGCGAGAAAATTCCGAAGGAATTTTCCAAACAAACAATGACCAAAGCAATTAATTATACACGTTGTTCTACGCAGTTTTTATTCAGTTCGTTATAATATTTATTCCTATTCGCATTGTCTGGAAGTCCAGCGACTTGTCCATCTCCTAATTCCATTATTATCCAACCTCCATTTTTCTTTTTCGCAACATCCATTGTAAAGAAATTACTCTCTATTTTCTTTGCAATATTTTGGAAGAAATTTATATCAGGTTGTTCAGAATCATAATTTCCCTCGTCCCAATAATTGAATATTTGAACAACTTTTTTATTTAAGAATACAATTCTAAATTCTTTTGTTAATGGCATTTTACTTTTCGAGTGTTCTGTCAAAAACTCTAATTCGATAAACTCTCGGAAAACAATTCCTTCGTTCAAATAATCTCCTCGTAATTCGAGAAAACGATTCACTATATCTTTTACTTTGCTTTTATCAGATGCGTTTGGTATAAAACAAGCGTCATTCCAATTATGCTTTTCCGATTTCACATAATCTTTTACAATAATCGGATTATTTCCAAATTCATTTGATAATTCTACAATACTGTTTCCGGAAATGTCTTTTGTCCAATTCGATTTTGGTGTTTCGTCAATTATTTTTTCATAGGATTCAGGTAAGTAATGGCAATGTTGGTATTCCGTTGGATTGTTAATCAACTTAATATTCTTTTTTAAAAGTCCATTGTAAAATTGTTCGTAAATTTTTGGCGTCATCATCCAACCTCGATAAATTCCTAATTCTATTTTTTCGCAAGTCTTAATAAATTTTAAAGCATTATTTACATTTCCGTCTTCTATTTCCTCAAAGCTGAAAATTTCAGTTTCAAATCCGTTTTCTTTCGCAGAAATAAATTCAGTTTCATAGTCAGGTTCGACTTTCTTGTTATCAATTACACTGTCGTTAAATATGATTTTCATTGGTTTGGTCAAATTGCGTAGAACGTGTTTGTGTATGATTAGTGGCGTGTTTAAGCACCTAATTTAGCAAATAAAAAACCTAATAGAAAATCCCCGAGGATTTTCCGGAGAAGCACAGACCTAGCCATAACTTATACGCGGTGTTAGCAACTGTTTTTTATTCCTCGCGTACATAAACAATTAAATTTCCGATTAAATTTAATCCACAACTTGATAGCCAAAGCCAATAACCACTATCGTAAGCGATTATTTCCTTTTTTCCACCACCTTCGTTTGCAACTATTTCAGTAAAGAGTAAGAATGATAATGAAAACAGTAGAGCAAACACACTCAAAATGCGAGATAATTTGGGTTTTCCAAAAATCAATATAAACCAAGAGGTAATCAAAATAGGATTCGCAAGCCAAGATATTCCAGCACCAGAAAGTCCCATCCAGCCGATAAGAAATGCAATCAATCCAAATGAGCCAATTGATTCCTCCATTCCAGCGATGTAATAAGCATTTTGAGTTAGAGATAATAACAATAATATTGAACTGATAGAAACAATGGATATTTTTAAATGTCGGTTTTTAATAATTTCCATTTCTCTTAATATTATTTTTCCGGTTTCTTTTTTAATAGTTGCTAACTAGTTATATCCCAACAAATATAGCCTTTTATACGTTTCCATTTCGGGATATAGGTATATTTTGGTTGGGTATATATGGATGGCTTTAACCAAGAATCAACAAAACAGCCCTAAACATAGGCATCATGGGACTTGTGATTAAGGAAACTGTATTGGCGTATATTTAATGATGGTTTTACTTGTTTTTTGACACAGTACTTTGCTGCCAGTAGTTTTTATTCATTTCCGAAATTTAAAATTAAAACTGAATTCAATTTTGGGTCAATTCCAATAACTGTCAAAAAATAAGAGTACCAATATTCAAATTCGTGTTTTTTACTATTATCAATTGAGTCAGCGTTTAAAAAATAATATTCTCTGTTTTCAAGATTAAAACTCTGAAGGTCTATCAAAGATTGTTGATGAAATTTTTCCAAATCGAGTGATTCGTATTCATCTCCACTTTTTTTCATTTTAGCGATTATAAATTTCATTTTTGAATTATATGTTTTATAATCCATAATTTCAAAATCGATAGTAGATAATGTTGGTTTTAAAAGTGGTCCGTAAGAATTAATTACGTTAGTTTTATTTTTTACATCCTTAAAAAATGCGTTTTGACTTTCAACTGTTTTTTTTAGTTCTTTTCCTGACTGAAAATACTTTTCATTTAGTAAGTCATATTCGAATACATTATGCAGCTCAATTTTCGCAATATCAATGTTGAATATATTACAAATGTAAAACGAACAAATATCACTATTTGTTCTACTGTGTTTTATATGTTCTACTGTTCTGTACAAATTACTGGCAACGCTGTTGTGTATGAGTTGTGGCGTGTCGTGGCACGAACCTCTCCAAATAAAAACTGGCTTTGGAAAATCCGCAGGATTTTGCTTTCAGGCAGTTCGCACTTCGTGCTCGTGTGCAAGTGTGGACTGATCAAGCCATAGCTTATATACATATTACCAGCTGCCTTTCTTTCTGTAATCATATTTCACAAAGTAAGCTTACTGGATATTTTTGTTCTCCAAATACTTTCATATGGTTGTCAAAGTCGCTGAATATATCTTCAAATCTGTCAAATGAAGATTCGTAACCATAACCACCGTCTTTTTTGAAACTCTCTTTTATTTTGAGTTTACCAACAACTTCAAACTTGTCTTTAAATGATATTATGTTTCGGTGTGTTACCAAATGATAAGGTAGTCCAAATATAAAATTGTCTTGTTTTGTATAACGCCAAATTTCGTCAACGTTTGGTTGATGTGATAAAGTCGTTTTGAGGTCGTAACCAGAACCTATTTTTCGTCCAGCAATAAAGCAATTTGTCAAGTCTTCAATTGTCGGTTTCTCTTTGCCTTTATAAGTTGTGCCAACAAGGTCATATGTGCATTGTCCACGTTGTTGCGTTACTTTAGCACAAATTACCGCATAATAATAGTTGTCGGAAAGTTGAAATGTCAACACATCGTCTGGTTGAAAATAGAAATTCTTTATTAGCTTATATTTTTTTCGTTTTCTGATTTTTTGATTTGGTTCTGATATCTTCTTTAAGAGCTTATCAAGTTCTTTCTGTCTTTTCTTACCTTCATTTTCATCGCATTCTTCTATCCAAATCTTTACCCCAGCTTTTAAGTTAATAACTCGTTTTACTTCATTAAGAACATCATCTGTCATTTCTCCGATTTCCCAAATCGCCAAAGCATATGCTGTGGTAAATATTTCGTGATAAAAGTCGGAGTCTGGTCCGTAGTCGTCTTTAACAAATGGCACTTCTTTTCTAATTGTGTCGATAGTTGCGTCACTGTCATACAAGTCCATAATTTGGTCGTAAGTGTCCCTTGCTAAATCTCCGTCAATTATTTTTACTCCGTCTGTTGCCATTTTTGCAGTATGTCGTTCTTTAAGGTTGTGCTGGTAACGGTCTCGTATAACCGTCAGTTACGAATTAATATGCGTTAATTTTCGGTTTAGCACAGGCGCTAGCAATTCCGAGTGGATTCGGACGTAGTCGAATCCGCCGTAATTGCGGTTATACATTGTAGTACCCAGTTTTTTATTCAGTTCGTTCATTAGTGTTTTCTCCGTAATCTTTGTCCGTGTCCAGTTTTTAAAAATTCCGACGCTTTTTCAAGGTAAGTTTGTTCAACATCTTGATTTTCTTTCAGTACGTGATGAAGCATTTCTTCCGTTCCAGTACTTAAGTCAGTCAGATTTATTTCAAATCCGTAGTCCACAGGATGATAAGCATTTGATATTGTTATTCTCAAATTTTTGTCCGAATTATTAAATTCAAATTTGTCCGAAGTTATCACACCATTCTGTTGTTCATTAAAAGTATAGTTCGGTTCATCAAAATCAAATTCCAATGTCAGAAATTCAAAATATAGTTTTGTTTTATCGACAAAATTTTTCCTTATAGTATCGTAAATTCCTTTTGTTGTGGTCATTTTCTCAAATTGGGTACAACGGTCTTGTATATGTCTCGTAGCGTGCATATTAGCGATAACTATTCGGTTAAGCACTACTCCACTCTGACCATTCCCCTGTATTAGGATTTGATAATAAAGTTTTTGCTATGCCTAGTTAAATTCAGCTTTTAGGGCCATATTCTTCTGATTCAATATGACAATTTCAAAGTCGGATTTATCCAAAACTAATTTAACCTTCTTATCATCCGTCTCTTGTATATCATAAGGAACGGCTTTGCCTACTTTCTCACCTTTTTTGTAGGCAAGTACCAAACATGGGCACTCGATATTTTCTTCAACAAATGATAGTTCCACTTCTTTACGATCACCATACACCATCCATTGCGGACGATCATACTTTTTACTTCTTGGATGGAAAACTGCTATGTCATACCTGAACGTGCCCATAGGAGGTAAATCAAGAGAGGCTTCCTTTCGTTGCTGACCAAATAGCTCACCAGATTCATTGACAAAAACACTAGGTCTTTCTAGATCTGTAATCTGATAATACGAGTTTTCGTAATCCCTCTTACCCTTTTCAGAATAAATGGTCTGACTTATGGTTAATGGGTCGATTCCTGTAAATTCCGTCAATCTCCCTGCCATCGCCTTTCCCCAACCCATGGAATTGTTAGGCATTTCTCCTTCGTACACATGATCAAAACCACAATGAATTAATATCTTTTCGTTGGGGTATCGATTTAGATAGGATTCAATATTCCTGGCTTGATTAATTTCTCTTTCCTTCCCATTTGCATGTCCACTGCTTTCGTATCCAAATATATTGAACCCCATATCAAAGGCAGTTCTTATTAAATTGCCAAATTGAGGTTCTTGTGTAGAATATCCAGAATCAAGAATAGGATAACCATTGGCTTGCATAATTGAATCTGCTTGAGGCGTATTAAAATATGCTTCCATTCCTAAGTGCTTAAAGCCTCTTCTTTTGAGTCCTTCAAGTAGTCGAGTGGTAAAAATTCGATGTTGGGGCATTTGATGAGCTTCATTTATGATGACTACTTGGTGCTCTTCAGCTTCATTCAATATGTAATCTATTGCATCAATTGCTTTGTAGAGGCCAAAACTATCTCGTTGTTCCTGCGTAAGTCCAATTTCAATTGATTCTTTCGTATCCCAAATCTCATGCATCCTTTTTATGTTTCCGATTTTGGCATTTTCCCATGCTTTTCTATCGACAATTGTAGGAAAGGTATCCCAATATGAAGAAAAATTGTACGGCATCTCATTTGACTCTGTATCAAAATGAAAGTCAAACTCCACAAAATCTAACTTTTTCTGATCTTCATTTTTGGTATTACAGGCAATGCTCAGCAAAGAAATAGCAATAATAAATAAGTGTTTCATTAATTAGTTTTTTATGCCAGACATTTCATCGAGTCTAGTTGTTTATAAAATGGAAAGCTTTTCATTATTTATATTTTCGGTGTTTTTGGTTGATTCATCACACATAACGGTCTCGTATAACCGTCAGTTACGGGTTTTAAGTTACTATTTTTCGGTTAAGCACTGACGTTAGCAATTCCGAGTGGATTCGGACGTAGTCGAATCCGCCGTAATTGCGGTTATACATTGTTGGCAATAGTATTTTTTCAGTCAAAGAAATGTACATATAAATAAGTCATTTCAGTTTGTTTTTCAGTCCATAAATAATATTCGCTAAACGTATGGTCTAAAAAATCATTCTTGTAATAAATCCGGTCAACATTTTGATTTGGTAAATCAAACCAATTTGGGATTCCTGTGTCTTTTCCCAATTCCTCAATTATATGTTCAAATTTCGCATTGTTTCTTTCTGCAATAGTCAACGGTTGGTCGTTTTCAATAATTTTTTCCAATACGTTTGGGTCATATGTGAATGACATATAATGAACTTGAAAATCGAAATAGCCACGATTTTTAAGTTTAATTTCCTTTATCGATTCAGGCGGTTTAAATCCAAAGTTGTCCTCGAAAGATGAAATTAGTTTTTCACGATTCTGTGATTCATACCCGCAACTATTGAAAGTCAGATTTAGAATTAATACTAAAATCAACTTTTTCATATTCGAATTTTTGTTTTTGAAATCAACTTTTTCCCTTTTACAATCCATAATATTGGACCAATTAATCCAATCATAACAGTTAGAATCCAAGTAGTTTTATCTCCTTTAAAATCTTTAGTAAGTATTAGATAAATTGCTCTGAAAGTTGTGATGACTGACCAGAAACAAATTATGATTATTGAAAGTATTAAAATAGGATGCATTTCGTCTTTGATATTATTGCCAACTAGTTATATCCCAGCAAATATAACTTTTTATATATTTCCATTTCGGGATATGCGTACATTTTGGTTTGGGATATCCGGAGGGCTTTTAGCAATTGTATTGGCGTAAATTTAATGATGGATTTGCTTGTTTTTTGCCATGGTGCTTTGTTAGGGACTGTTTTTGTTTTTTTTCTTTGTCAGTATTCGAATTAATAAAATCGCACCAATTAAAATCCGCTTTGGTATTCAGAATTGGTTTTCTCGTTTTTAGGCTTTTCTAGTTCAGTGACTTTTGCATTTGATACAGAGATTGAATTGAAAAACTTTTCTTTATTTTTTGAAGCTAGCTGTTCATTTTCTTCAAACGTTCAAAATTCGTAGCTTATCACATTATTGTTTTTAACTATGACGCGTTTATGTCTTAAATTGGGTAATTGTGGATTAGAATTGGCTATATAGACCATTTCATTTCCAATAATCCCATTTGTATTGAACTCATTTTGTTTAATTAATTCTCCATTTACAGATTTTAGCGCTCCGTCCATAAATCCTTGGTAAAATTGTGGCAAGTCTGATTCATATATTTTTTGATTGCCCATATTTCTAATGAGTACGAGATAAACACCAAAGTCGTCTGAAGTTGAATAGTATATGTCTCCATTTTGCACCGTTTTTTCAGGAGCAACAGGAAACTCGATGGAAGAAACATCATTCAATTCGGTTTTTGACCATTCTTGACCAAAAGAAAGATTTGTAATTAACAAAAGGGCAATTAGATATTTCATCAAAATTGTTTGTTTGGGTTTGGTTTTTAATTGTTGGGTATAATATATATACGCGCACCAATATACTCATTTATACACTTATTTAGGCGGATATAAACGGTTTTTAGGTGGATATTGGGTGCTTTTAAGGGTGCTGAAAGGTGCAGTTGCTTCTCGATACATTTCAATAGATGCTTTTCTGCATCTATTGAAACACTCGAAGTGACAGGGGAAACAATAGATGGTTTTTGTATCTATTGCCATACTCGTAGTGGCAGTGGAAACAATAGATGGTGTTTGCATCTGTTGAAACACTCGAAGTGACAGTGGAAACAATTGATGGTGTTTGTATCTATTGAAACACTCGTAGTGACAGTGGAAACAATTGATGGTGTTTGCATCTGTTGAAACACTCAAAGTGACAGTGGAAACAATTGATGGTGTTTGTATCTATTGCAATACTCGAAGTGACAGTGGAAACAATAGATGGTGTTTGTATCTATTGAAACGCTCGAAGTGGCAGTGGAAACAATAGATGGTGTTTGTATCTATTACACTACTCGTAGTGGCAGTGGAAACAATAAATGGTGTTTGTATCTATTGCAATACTCGTAGTGGCAGTGGAAACAATAAATGGTGTTTGTATCTATTGCAATACTCGTAGTGAGGGGGCGATGCGTTGTGCTGATTGTGGTGTACAAAGAGTTATGGAAATTGGCTTTTGCGTTTGCTTGGTTTTTGCTGTAGTGCTTTGTTGTACTCTGTTATTTATATTTTCTTTTGGCCACTACATATTCTTTTCCGTTTACTGTTTTGTACTTTTTAGTCCAAAGTCCGTTTTTGTTGTATTTGTAACTAAAATGCTCGTATTCGTACAGCATTGGTCCGCCTGTGATTGGGATTGGAAATTGTTGGGTTGGTTTATATTCTCTGTGAATTTCGATGACATTATTATGGTCATCGTATTTATAGTATGTTGTAGCTATTTTGTCAATGGGTTTTCCGTTTAAATCTATATACGTGCTATATTGAATTGATTTCGTATTATTACCGTGATTGTCATATTCCATTAGTTCCTTGTAAGGAACTGTTTTGAAATTGGTCTGTTCGATTCTTTCAATCTGTTTAGGTTTTCCCAGTTGGTTGAAGTCGGTATACTTTTCGGTCATTCCAAAACTAAATTCCTTGCTTATCAGCAAGACGCCGTTATATGTCAGTTTAAAATTTAGAGTATCATGCGTTTTTCCCACGTTGATGTCATAGGTGGTTATTTCGCGTTCTACATTTCCAAATCGGTCGAACTCAAATTCGGTTCGGCTCCGTAGTTCATTTTTCCAATATGTTTCTTCGGCTGAAATAAGGCCATCGGAGAGCAGATATTTGGTACTCCAATTTTCCATTTCCATGTTTTGCTCAACGTAGAAGTCATACGTTTTCAATACTTCTTTTTCGCTAGTTTGGGCAAAAGATGTATCGAAAATCAATAGGAATAGGATGGTTGCAAGCAGGGTTTTCATAGTGGTGCACTACATTTTTGTTTATAATCTCGTGTTGGCTGGAGTTAAAAGTATGTTGCAGGCGCGACCACTATGAATATTAGGGAGCCATCAACTCCCCTGACTCCAAAGAGGCGTTTAAATCGGCTTTTAGCCAGCGATGGCTTCCAAAAAATCGGATACCTTCTTTTGGTTGAATGGTCACTTGCAGTGTTCCATCCTTTTTTTCTTTGATGTCCGTCACTACTACAATAAGCCCTTTGAGCTCGTTTTGGTTAAACATACCTCCGCGTTTGCGGATGATATTGGCTCTTGGAATTTCTAAATGTTGATATGATGCAGCTACAGGTGCCCCAATGGTGTAAGAATCGCCAAGCTTTACCTCAACTGGATTGGGTTGTGATTGTGCCAACATACTTAAAGTACAGAAGGCAAAAACGATTGCTAATAGATGTGTCTTCATGTGTGAAAGGTTTTAAGTTTTTTGTGTGTATTATGGTTTATCTACCGTAGCCTTCAAGATAAACCATGTGGTTGATACCTCATAAAACATTATCATTTTATTAACTTTTTTGAGCTAGTAATCTCCTCTGACATTACACCATATCAGCGTTCAACTCCTTCATTATCTCCGCAAACCATTTGTAGGATTGTATCCTATCAGTGGCATCGTACATGTGGCTTACAGCAATAAGCTCCTCTACTTGGGTCTGTTTTATAAACTCCCTGACCTTTGCTTTTACCGTTTCCTTACTTCCAATAAACGAATATTTTATCATTTGCTGCACGGATGGATGCTTTGACAATTCTTCAAGCTCGGGAGTCATATCCGTTGGTTTTTGCAAGGGCTGTCTATTTCCTGTAAAGATGCCGATAATCATGCGCAGCAAGGATGTGGACATGCGTTCTGCCTCTTCATCTGTTTCTGCAATAATGATGTTGACACCCGCCATGACATAGGGTTTTGAGAGAGTTTCCGACGGTTGGAACTCTTCTCGATAAATCTTTAGTGCTTCAAATAACTGCGCTGTAGCAAAATGACTGGCAAACGCATAAGGCAGGCCCTTTTGTGCCGCCAGATGCGCACTATCGGTACTGGAACCCAAAATATATAAAGGCACCTCCACCCCTTCCGCTACGGTGGCCCTTACTTTGGAGTCTCTATTCTCTAGAGAGAAATACTGTTCAATCTTTTCGACCTCTGCAGGAAAGGACTGTGCAGCCATCATAAAATCGGAGCGAATGGCTTGAGCCGTTTCCCTATCAGTACCGGGTGCCCTACCCAAGCCCAAATCGATTCGGTTAGGGTATAAAATGCCCAAAGTTCCAAACTGCTCCGCAATGACCAAGGGCGAATGGTTAGGCAGCATGATTCCACCAGAGCCAACTCGAATGGTGTTTGTTCCTTGTGCCACATTGCCAATTAGGACACTTGTGGCACTACTGCCAATGTTCTTCGCATTATGATGCTCTGCGAGCCAGAAACGTTTGTAGCCAAAGGCTTCAGCCTGTTGTGCCAAATGTAAGGTATTGTCGAATGTGTCTTTCAGAGAATCGCCCTGTGACACAATGGCGAGTTCTAGAATGGAATAGTCTGTATGTGAAGTTTTCATGTGGTGTTATTTTTATGAAATTGATGTCTGTTGTTATGTTATTGTTGAAGGTTTTGAGCCAAATCATTCTTAAAATCCCTTGGACATCTACCTTTTGCAGATTTAAACGTTCTATTGAAATGGCTTAAACTTTCAAATCCCGAATCGAAGGCTATTTGCTGTATGGGCATTTCGGTGGTCAGCAAGAGTTGGCACGCGTTTTCGATACGTGCGGCATTCAAAAAGGACACAAACGAATGACCGCTTGCTTTTTTAAACCAGCGACAGAAGGATTGTGGCACCATAGCCGTGTGTTCTGCCAGGGTATTGACAGTCAACTTTTGGTCCAAATGCTCTAGTATAAATGAAATAGTCTCATTTACTTTTTGTTGATTGCTGTTACTCCATGAAGAGGATACATACGCAATGGATGAGAGCTGCTTTCGGTCGTTATCTGCATGCAACATGCTCAGTATACACATTAGCCCACCCACCTGTAGAATCTTGTTCAAACTTCCGAACCCCATGATGGTCTCAATAATCTCATCACTCGGATTGGTGAATTGAATCCCCATCTCCGCCTCCTTGAACAAGGCCTTAAGCGCATCACATTCATTCAATGATTTAAATATATTCTTTGGAAACTGAAACACATAGGCTTGCTGACTGGTACCGTCTTCATTTTTGTGTGATACCCAATGGTGCGGTACATTTTCACCCACCAATACCAAATCATAATGATAAAAAGGTAAAATACTGTTCCCTACAAAACGTGTCCCCTGCCCTTTAGTGATGAGTGTCAGTTCCAATTCTGGATGGTAATGCCAATATGGTTGGAAACAATCGACCTCTTCCTTAAAGAAATTGAAGGATTTCTGTGCCGTGGTAAGTTCCAAAAGTTCTAAAGAAGGCTTCAAAGCAACTGATTTTAAACACAAAGATAGACCGTTTTATTATAAAATGTTTAAATACGCATAGTTTTGGTTATTATTTAACAACTTTCCCTTCGATAGCAGTCATAACTTTGTCACTTAATTACAATCATTATGAATTCGTTATCGCTTTTAGACACGCCATTTGAGTTGACACAAGACCAAATTGATTTTTTCCAAAAGAATCGCTACATTAAATTGAAACAGGTCTTGGATGCTGAAACACTTGCTTATTTCAATGATACCATCAGTAAGAAAGTGTCAGAGCTAAACGATGTAGAGACGCCGTTGGAGCAACGTTCGACCTATGGGAAGGCTTTTTTGCAATTGTTCAACCTTTGGAGAGAAGACGAAGACATAAAAACTTTGGTGTTCAGCAAGCGATTGGCAAAAATAGCCGCCGATTTGATGCAGGTTGAAGGTGTGCGACTATACCACGACCAAGCACTTTTCAAAGAAGCAGGTGGTGGCATTACGCCATGGCATGCCGACCAATACTACTGGCCCTTGGAAACCGACAAAACCGTGACAGCATGGATACCGTTGCAGGGAACGCCTCTTGAAATGGGCCCTTTGGAATTTAGCGCCGGTAGCCATCATATTATGGAAGGCCGCGATTTATCCATTAGTGATGAAAGTGAAGTTGCCATCCAAAAACGTTTAAAAGTCACTGATTTTAAACATGTGATAGAACCCTTTGATGTGGGCGAAATCAGTTTCCATTCCGGATGGGTATTCCACCGTGCGGGTGCCAATACCACCGACCAGGTCAGAAAAGTGATGACGATTATCTATATGGATGCCGAGATGAGGCTTAAAGAACCTACCAATGAAGGCCAAACCAACGACTGGCACACGTGGTGTCCTGGAACCACCATTGGCGAGCTGATTGATTCACCGATTAATCCCGTGTTGTACTAATGGCATCGAAATATTTATATCCCTATTGGGGCAGTGAATCAGAGCCCATTGGGCAATTCATTACGAATGCCATATCCAACGGATTTGACGGGATTGAAATCCACATCCCCAATGACCAAGTGTTTGAAGACGAATTGTACAAAGTGCTGCTACATACCAGAGAACGCCATCCTGACTTTATCTTGGTGGTACAGCAAGTGACAGGCATTGCGAAAGAAACTCCAACCGAATATTTATGGAATGTGCTGAAACAATTGGGGGAGTTACGTCGCTTTCAACCAAATTTTATCAACTCTCATACCGGGAAAGACCATTACTCTTTTGAGGACAACTGCCACATTATTGCTGCCATTGAGGATTTTTCACGGACTGCCCACATTCCCGTATACCATGAAATCCATAGAGGACGGTTTACCTTTCATAGTGCCACGACTTTAAAGTATTTGAAGGTTTTCCCGAATTTAAAACTTGTTGGCGATTTATCCCACTGGTGTGTGGTTTCCGAAAGTCTATTGGAAGACCAAGAAGATATTATCAAACAGGTGATTCCCCACATTCATCACATTCATGCCCGCGTCGGCACGACACAAACTGCACAAGTGAACCATCCTTTTGCTCCGGAATGGGCCAATGAACTTGGGATTTTTGTAACTTGGTGGCAGCGTATTGTTGATTACCATTCCAGCAAACCGATGACCATCACTCCTGAATTTGGGCCTTTCCCATATATGCCACAGACACCTGTTGAGCAACTGCCATTGGCCAATCAGAAGGAATTAAACCTCAAAATGAAAGCCTATTTGCAACACCACCTAAAACCACACGTATGCAACGTATTGTCCTACTAATTCTTGTGCTTATTAGTTTTGAATCGGGTTTTGCACAACAAGAAAATCCCTCAAAAGACACCTTAATCAATTGGAACAATGAGATTATCTACCATGTCATGCCTCGCAGCTTTTATGATTCCAATGGCGATTTGCATGGCGATTTAAACGGATTTGTGCAAAAATTGGATTACTTGAAAGAACTCGGTGTCACCACCATTTTGTTTACACCTTTGTACGAATCAGGATTTTATCACAACTACTTCCCTACCGATTATTATGCCATTGACCAAGAATATGGGACCAAAGACGACTATATCAATTTTGTGAAAGCTGTGCATGCCAAAGGCTTAAAGTTTTTAATGGATATGGAGACACAATATGCACAGGGTGAACACATTTGGTTTGCAGATTCCTATAAAAACCCATCGTCAGAATATTCAGATTTTATCTATTATAGCGATTCCTTAAACGTCTATCCTGAACAGATTTTTATGGAAAGTAAATCGCCTTTATTTGATTTTAAAACCTGGCCCAATGACATCTCACATCATATAGTCATTCTGAATTTGAACAAACCGCGTGTCAAACAATGGATGGTGGATTTTTACAGCTATTGGGTGGACCCCAACAATGACGGCAACTTTGACGATGGTGTGGATGGCTTCCGCATAGACCATATCATGGATGATTTGGATTACAAAGGTTTGTTCACAAATATGTATCAGGATTTTTGGAAACCCATCTTTAAGGCTTGCAAGGACTTCAACCCGAAGATTTTTATCTTGGGAGAACAATCCAATTGGGCCGACTCAGGCGACAACATGGTAAACGCCAGCGGTGCGGATGCTGCTTTTAATTTTGGACTGAAGTTCGCCTTATCCAGCGAAGCCAAAGAAAGCGACATGTATAAAAGTACAGATGCCATCAAAGGCGTGCAGATAGACCCAAACGTTGTTCACAAAGCCGTGCAGGAAAGCATGAAACGATTTCATGACAGTACATATCATGTTACCTTTATAGAAAACCATGACACCGCCAGATATGCAACCTTGGTCAATGAGAATGATGGACAAAAACGATTGGGTGCGGTGCTCAATCTGCTCCTGCCAGGCTTACCTTCCATCTATTACGGACAAGAATTGGGCGTTACCGGAAAAATACATGAATGGGGTTCCGATGTCAATCATTTACCCTTACGTGAAGCATTTCCATGGACCTCCGATTATAATGACAATGGAACTGCCGTCTTCTACAAAAACACTGGCGAATGGTGGGATATCTCGTTTTGGCAAACCGATGCGATTAAACAGTTGGCACTTTCAAGTCAAAAGACAGATACCAATTCTTTGTGGAATCATTATCGTCAGTTGATTTCGATTCGAAAAAAGAATGATGCCTTTAGATTCGGTGACTACACTCCTATTCTTACAGACAATCCGAATGTCCTTGCCTTCACACGTGCTTACGAAGGTGAAATGTTCGCCGTGATAACCAACGTTACATCCAAATCTATTACAGTCTCGGGTTTTGATTTGAAGCCTTGGCATTCCGAACCCGTTTATGGTAACTTTCAATTAAACGACTCAAACCAATTGCAATTACCTGCTCACGGTTTTTTAGTTTTGAAGCATCAATAAGAAACAAAAAAATCCCTTATTGAAATTATTTCCATAAGGGATATTCTTTACAGATACCAGCTCTTGTTCAATAGGAAGATGTATCAAATGAATAGCTTCCCAATTCCATTCCTGTGACCTCGATGTGGAAATTGGAACCTTCAATTTCAGAAATCATGTACGTAATGCCATCAATGGCAATATACCCAAGATTGAACAATGCCGTCACAACCACTTTCCCTTTTGGTAAACACACATCTTCAGAAGGTGTCAGCCACATCGTCAATGCCGCGCCAGTTGCATCCTTACCGATATACTCATATTGCGTCTGGTTGGTGTTCAGAAATTGTTTTTGGTTGTTTGTTCTTTTAAAGTTCTTTTTGAATTTTTCATTGCTTTCTTCCGCACCCATGGTTTCCAAAGAGCTTCCATAAGGCGTGGTGAATTTTCGCTTTACACCTTCGGGGTCAATAATGTAGGACGTTTGTTGTTGCTTGGTCATAAATGTATTCAATACCATTGTTCCTAATTCTCCTTGATAAAGCTGTTGCCAACTGTCGTTGGGCACAAAGGTTTCTTCTTTTTGCACGTTGATATAACAATAGGCAGAACCTGTAAACTCATCGCCCTTCGCATTAAAACTCACCCGCTTGGTGGGGTTTGGACAGGCTTTGCATCCTTTTTCAAAGAGATACTTTTTTAAATCAAAATGAGTTCGCTTCTTAATAGTTCCTTTTCCTCCGTAGGATTCATGGATGGCTTGAAGTGTTTTATTTTTTTCGATACTCGATTCACATTCCACCAAATTCAGAATCACCGCTTCTTTTTCGATGGTGAGGAAGTTTGTTTTCGAAAGTATTTGGTCTATTTCGTGCTTGGTCATTTGCACTGTTGCGAGCTCGCAACCGTTATTTTCTGTGCAAATGGTGATGGACTGTTCTTGTGAAAATCCGAATGCAATCGTAAATGCAAAGGTTACTATCAATATTGTTTTTTTCATTTTAAAAAATGTTTTTGTTTCCTGTTAGTGTCGGTTTTCTAAAGAAGTAAACATCAACCAAAAAAAAAGCCATCAGTGAGAATAACTGATGGCCTTTCCACATTGAAAAACGCTATTTAATCCTGATAGGGTTTTAAGTTGAATTCGTATGGATTGGGTCCATAATTGAGCAATTTTAATGAGAAGCCCTCTCTTTCTAAATGTGTAAGCAATTGTTTCTGACTCAACATGTTCATAAAATCAATATGAATCGGTAATTTGGCATCCCCATCCAATCGTGAAAATCCATACAATTGATAACTATTGATAGGAATTTGGATGGTGACAAAAATTATTTCTCCACCTTCCATCTTCGTATAATTGAAGAAATACCCTGAACATTCCACATCTTTTTGTTGTATGTTTTCCTGTGAAATGATTCGTTTTTCTGAAATTGGCTGTAATAACTCGGAATCAANNCTATTCCAAATAACTTATAAGTGCCATCCGGATACGAAATGACTGCTTGAATCATGTCATCATTTGTTATATACAGTAATTGCTGGGTTTCTTCATTGACATATATCCACAGTTCACTTTGTTCACCATTTTGCTCAAATTGATACGTTAAAGCGTTTGGGAAATACGCCATGGTATCCTTTCGCTCTTCGGCAATCAAAACATTAGACGATTTAGCAGCCAATGAATTGCTGACGGTCGCGGTTTGCTTTTTACAGGAAACCAATACGCTTAAAATGAAGAATGATATACTTAAAACTCTCATGCTTTTTATTTCAGCTTCTGCTCGACAATCATCCGTGCCAATTCGACGGATTTTTTATCATTATAAGATTGGTCGTCCGAAAGATTTACTTCCAATGTAAATGATAATCCTCTGTAAAAAACTTTGATATCCCTTGTGGAAACACCCATCATACCGCTGTTCACAAATACGGCATAATCGCCAAGGTTTGGCACTTCTTCCACACTGAATTTTGAAATGGAATTTTTTGCGATACCACCAGATACATCGCTACTTTCTTTAGTGGTTTTTCCTTCGGCCTCCAATTCTTTAAGCTTTTGGTCCATCGCTGCTTCCGCGCGCTTTATTTCTTCGGGGGTTGGGTTGTGATAATCGTGTTTGAACTGTTTTAAGGTGGTGTTTTTTACCCAGCTTAATTCTACACTATTTGGCATTGGAATCTTCATTGGGTTGCCTTTAGAGATTTCTATTTCTCTGGTTCTGTCCGATTTCCATTCATATATAACCGATTCTATGATGGTTGTTGAATGTTTCTTAACTGCATCAGCGGCAGACAAACCACTGACTTGTGATGCCATTTCCAAGGTCAATAGATTATCGATGTTGCCCTTAAAATCTTCAGCTTTTACACCTGCAGCTTCCACAGCTTCAATGGTATCGGCTTCCAATCCGGTTATGGGAACTACTTTGCTGTCTTTTTCGCAGGTGAAAGCGAAAAGGAATAGGCTCAATAAAGCGATTAATGTTGTTTTCATTTTAATTATTTTTTGATGAATTTAAAATTGTAAATCTGTTGCTTTTCCTTATCCAATACTTGTAGCACATAAATTCCAGATGGGAAACTCTGAAGGTTTAGATGCGTTTGATATGGTGTTTTCAATAGAACTTTTCCCATTGTATCAAAAATCGTTATGTCCAAATTAGAAGTTAGGTTTGAATTAATGTTCAAAATAGATTCTACAGGATTTGGATAAATGGCAATATCAGCGTGGAAGTCAACAGGAGGTATTTCCAAGGTTTCGTTGGCGAATTGATACAATATTGATTCCGCCACAATGATACTTCCTGTTTCAATCGTTCTATTGAAAGATTCTCCAATAATAAAGGTACCATTGGCGTTTGTAGCAAAACCACCGTTAAATTGGTGTCTCAACAATTGTTGTGCTTGAAGCTGATGCATACCAATCACAAACCATAATACACAGATGATTTTTATCTTATTCTTCATAACTGATGACGATTCGTTTGATACCCAATTTATTTGTCCCAGATGGCCAAGACGGAGAATCCAACACTAAATAATAACCATTTATGGCATTATCAACTGTGTGATTGATAGCGTTTGTACTTGTGTTAGTTTGCCAAACTGCACTAGGCTGTGTTGTACTGGAATTGATATTGGATAGCGTGGTGCTTGTAGTGGAATTATCTGTGAATTTGACTAAATACACACCTAAACTCTCGGCTGTGTTATCATAAAAATGAACTTTGATTTGTGTGATTTTGACACCATCTGGCAAATGCACTGGTACCACATGTTGCAACGCAATGGAAGCTCCAGAAATGTTATGGAAACCATTTGATTGGTCGTATGTGAAGCCAGGTATTGAAAATGCGGCAGCTGGCACACTGTAGTTTTTAATCAATGCTGGTTTTCTATGTAACTCTCCAGATGCATTTACCACCACATCTCGGTCCCCTGTTCCAGCCAAACTACCCAATTGTAGTGTACCATTATTCTGCAACGTTCCTACGTGGATATTGTTCAGAATAAAACCCATTTCATTTAGGCCCCCAGGTTCCTGGGAAATAATCAAGTAATTTTGCTCATATTGTAAAAAACTGGCACTGATGGCTTTATTGGCCAAAGGTACTGCGGTAACTTCGTCATCGGATAGAATTACAAATCCGTCGCCCGTATCGGCTTCAACTTTCAACTTTATTTTTTCTGACATCCACAAAGGGGCATTATATACTCCGAATGTTGAAGTCCCTGTTCCAATGGTGGCATTGATGAATCCGTTGGCATTGGTCATTTGGGTTTGGTCTTCACTATACCGAAGAACGCCAGTCTCGCCATCTGTAATACTGAATTTTAAATTGACATTGGTTGAAATAAGTGGTTCACCCGAATTATCCGTGATGATTGCTGACCAATTCATAGGTTTGGAGAACTGCGCAGAAACTCCAAAGGAGGCCATAAGAGCAATAAGTAATAATAGTTTTTTCATATGTATTTAATTTTGATTTGGTTATTTTAAAACACTGTTTTTATCGATGCCGTAACTTTGAATGATGGGTGCTGTTAGCTTTCCTTTACCCGTAATGGTTTTCCAATTGCTTGGACTGTCGGCATCGGATGGTTCACCACCTTTGGCATGAATTTCAAAACGGATATCATCTTTTGTGAGTTTGGTGATTTTCAATTCGCCTTCAAACGGCATTGCGGAGGACATCATTCCGTCTTCGGTGACATTCAAAAACATCAAAGTGGCAACAGGGTTCACACCGTCATACGAATTGCTTACTGCAAATTTGCCCACTAATGGCAATGAAAAATCGTCAGGAACATGATTGATAATCGCCATCAATGATTTTCCGCCTTCACCAGACAATTGCAAAGCAATAGACAGTCCATCATTATCTTTTTGAAAAATAGCAACGGCCTGTAACTTTTCATCTTCTTTTAGATAAACAACATCCTCTGTTTTGTAATCTACCCAAGCCCCATTATTTTCAATTGATTCAGCATCGGGCAATTCCACTTGCACTCCGGTCCTAGTTTCAATGGTTTTTTCTATGGTTCCGCTCATGGCATCTTGGACGCTTTCTTTGGCTTTATTGCAGGAAAAACAAGTCAATAATACGATGATTGCTATATATCTCATGGTTTATAGTTTTATGAATTCTACCCGTCTGTTCTCTGCTTTTTCCGTAGCGTTTGCATTTTTATTCAGGGGTTGGCTTTCCCCTTTTCCATCAGTTTCAAGTCTTGAAGTATCAATACCATAAAAACTCACAAGAGCTGTTTTTACGGCCACGGCACGCTTTTGGGACAATTGAAGGTTTGCGGCATCCGCACCATCACTATCCGTATGTCCGATGATTTTAACGCGGACTGCGGGGTTTTCCTCTAGAACTGAAGCGATTTCCTTTAAAACCGAACCACTTTCTGGTTTAATGTTGTCACTATTTACGTCGAAAAGTATGCCGTTCGTAACGAATTTACCTTCTGTGATGAGTTTGCTTCGAGTATCTTCACCGGCCACTGCATATCGAATGTTTGACACCATGAATTCATCGGCATTATCTGTGGTGGAGAAATTCATGTATTTAGCACCTATTTTAAAAACATTATAGGTTTGGCTGATGTCCATGGCTTTTGGCAGGTCCAATATCTTATTTTCATTGACATAGATGCGCAATCTTCCGTTTTGTCTCCAAATGGAAAATCTTGCCATCATACCATCGGCACCATCTTCACCACTGCATTCCAACTCGGCTACGGTGATACCACCATTCGAGTTGATGGTTTCGCCATTTTCAACCACCAAAAAGGAAGAAGAACCCAAACAAGCCGACCATTTAAATTGAAAGTAATTTTCAAGATACTCTTCCGACAAGTCTTTCTTTGGATTTTTTGAAGGCATGAGATACAGTTGATATTCCAAAATATTGGAGCTTCTGTAACGTGTAAAGACATCAAATTCCAACGTAAAATTATCAGGCATGTCTTTCACAAATTCCGGTTGAAAGTAACCATCTTTGGTAATGGAAAGCCATTTTTGGTCACTATCATCAAGTGTTACGATTTCTGCTGAAGAGTTGGTATTCCATCCCAAAGGGAAATCACCAATTTTCGTGGTTGAGAAATCATCAAAGCCAAGTTGTTTCTGCCCGGGTTCAAAATCGAATTTTGAGTTGGTTTTTACAGGTTTTTTTGATGAATTTGACTTTCCTTCACTCTTTGAATCCTTGGAATCTGTGTTTTTAGTTTCATCATCTTCTGAAACCTCGTTCTCCTCACTTTTCTTTTTCTTGTCTTTCTTCTTAAAGATGCCTTTGATACCAT
Source organism: Flavobacteriaceae bacterium UBA5544 (assembly GCA_002426755.1). GTDB lineage: Bacteria > Bacteroidota > Bacteroidia > Flavobacteriales > Flavobacteriaceae > JBPOFM01. The sequence goes on along the minus strand of DINI01000028.1, from coordinate 123,685 downwards.
CTTCCACTTTGTCCAATGCTTTATCAACGGTCTCATCCCCTTTCTGTTCGCCACGACGGTAGGTTTTGTCCTTGGCATTTTTAGCTACTTTTCCACCTACGGTTTCTTGTGAAAACCCAGATTGAAAACTGATGAAAAGGACCATAATCATTACTAATTTTTTCATTTTTTAAACGATTTTAAAAGTTGTACACTTCATGTGATTTCTTTTTAGTGTGCAAAAACGAAAAAGGTAAACATGCGATTTAAAAAATTTTTTTTTGATTAGATTTGTTTACTTTCTAAACCGAGTGACACTAATGGAAAACGCCCCAAGCTTGATTGACAGACTAAAATCGAACGATGAGAAGACCATTCGTGACCTTTATAATGACAACAAACCTGGGTTTCTTCTGTTTGCCAATCGCTTCAACCTTAATAAAGATGAACTCATTGATGTCTATCAGGATGCGGTGATTGCCTTGGTAGAAAATGCCAAAAAAGGCCGCATTGATGATTTAAAAAGTAGTGTGACAACCTATTTATTCGGAATTGGGAAGTTTATGATTTTCCAAAAGTTGAAAAAGAATAAAAAAACAGTCCCGAATGAAGATTTGGAGCATTTGGAATTTGAATGGGAAGAGGTTGATGAGGAAGACAAAGACGCACAAATCCTGACCTTACGAGAAGGATTCAAAAAATTGGGCGAACAATGCCGAAAAGTATTGACACTTTTTTACTATGAAGAACAAAATTTGGAGTCCATACAGAATCAATTGGGTTATAGCAATAAGGATGTCTTGAAAAGTCAAAAATCAAGATGCCTGAAACAATTAAAAGAATTAACAAAATAGCATTTATATGAATTCCCACGATTATATAGATAAATACTTTGAAGGCAGTTTGACGCCCGAAGAACAGCAAGAATTTGAGTCCCTTTTGCTTTCGGATGATGACTTGGCCAACAATTTTGCTTATCAAAAGCAACTAAAAAAAGCTATTACTCTCAATGAACGCGCTGATTTAAAAAGGAAACTTCAAGGATTTGAATCCGAAACCAGGAAACCCAAATCTTTTAAAGTATGGTATGCTGCCGCATCTGTAGTTTTGCTTTGCTGTTTGGGGTATTATTTTTCAATGACATCCACCAGCGGATTGTATGATGACTATTACCAAACGTATCCAAATGTGGTGGCTCCAACGGTCCGTGGTGAAGGTTCCGAAGACTTAACATCAAAAGCATTTTATAATTATGATGCTGGAAACTATGAACAATCTGCTGAATTATTCTCATCACTTTACGATACAACCCATGAAGACTATGCCTTGTTTTACAAAGGAATGTCCTTAATGGAATTAAAAGAACACAAACAGGCCATTGGAGTGTTCAACCAATTTGATGAGAGCAAACAAAGTCGTTTTACACCGTTTGTAAAATGGTACAAAGCACTTTCTTACCTAAAACTGGGAAACAAAGAGAAAAGCATTTCTCTATTGAAGGATTTATCAAACACTGAAAACCCTCAACAGAAACAAGCAAAACAACTACTGACTGAATTGGAATAAACGTTTTCTGAATAAGAATAAGAAGAATAAGGTTAAAACACTCACTGCAATTCCTATATACAGCGTCCAATTGGTATTGGACATAACAATTGGCGACACATCCCCATTCACCACAAAACCTGCCCAATAAAAAGGGTGGTTTTTCATAGGATTTTTCTTGATGAAGTCCAGTTTCGCATTCGCCAAAGCGTCATCTTTGGACTGGCCATCTTTCAAGTTTTCATAAAACGACACCATGATTTCCGATGTTTCTTTATCGGGAACTTGCCAAAGGCTAATCACAGTTGATTTTATGCCAGCAAACGTAAATGCTCTGGCAACACTCATAATACCTTCGCCGTCTTTATAGTTTCCGTTGCCTGTATTGCATGCGCTTAATACCGCCAGCTCTGAAGGAATTTTTAAATTATAAATTTCAGAAAAATAAAGTCGTTCGTTGTTTGAAAAAATCAAATTAGATTGATTTTCATCATCTTCATTCATGATAGAATGCATAGCCAAGTGCAACATTTGATATTTATCGGCATTGTTGATGAAATTCTTTTTGGTGGCATTTTCAGCATTGAAATAACTACCATCAAATAATTCACTGATTAATTTGGCTTCTAGAACAGCACCTTTTAATTCGTAATTACCACTTCGTGTCAACATTACAACATCTTGATCATTAGCACTTAAATCCTTGGCTTTATATTCTGGTGAAAATGCTATTAATTTTCCACCTTCAGATTTAGGCAACAATGTTTGTGTGTTCCATAATTTTACCGAGTTTCCATAGGAAATGGAATGATTGGACACCAAAAAATCATTTCCATTTTGCAAAGTTTCAAATGGTAAATAGCTTAAAAAGCTATTTGAGATAATGGTCAGCTTTTCTTTGTTTTTAATTTGAAAAGGTGCAATTAATATTTTGTATAGTTCTTGAGATGTTTTTGAAAAGTCGTCAGCCGGTTGGACTAAATTTTGAATATAGTCCATAATTTTATCTTTCAACGCTAGGCTGTTGTTTGAAATTTTGTGCAATGACAAATCAGTTGTGGTCAATTTAAAACCATAAACCAAACTATCGACCACCACGAAATCCAACAACACTTCTTTCGGTTTCAATTGGTTTTGAAGTGTTTTGAAGGATAGTTTGTTTGAAGCAAAGTTGATGAAGTTTGGATGCTTTTCTTGAAGTTGCTTCTGCAAATTTTGAAGTTGGTTTTCCAAAGTCGCAACATCCTTTTTTTGACTTAAGAGATATCGCTTTTCAGTTTTCAATTGTTGTATGGAATCAAATAACTTTTTAGGTTTTGATAATGATTTGTCGGTGTTATTTTGAAGAAAGTTTGCCCAGAGATAATCAGATTTATTCTTTTCTACCAATTCAAAAATTTCGCCTTTCTTATCACCAATTTCGGTAGCGCAATATAACAAGCCTTTATTTATTTGATCAACACGTCCACTTAATTTCGGGTTAAAACTATCTCCTTGGTAAATCTTTTCGAACAATGAGGATGCTTTTTTAAAATAGTCATAAGCTTTATTGAGTTGCGCTTTATCTTTTTTGTCGCTTTTTCTATAAATATCAAGATATAATTCTCCTAAACTTGCCAGATTTGTCAGACTCATAAATCCTTGATAAGTATCTGGGTCAGCATCATAAAATTGAAACGTTTTATCTAAATAATATTCTGCTTTTCCGTATTTTTTTAAGTGATAATAAGAGGTTCCCAATTTTCGGTACAATGCAATAATTTCCATGAATTTTTCTGATTCAGGAAAAGTCAGTGCGGTCTCGAAAGAATTAATGGCGTTTTCCCATTCTTTAAATTCGGTATAGGACCAACCTTTATTGTAATAGAGCATTGTTTCGCCTTTGGCGTATCCTTTATTAAAACTCAAAGCTTTATTGTAGGCATTTTGAGCGCTCACATTATCCATTTTTACCTGTGTGTAATATACACCGAGTTGACAATAAATGTCGTTGATAGTGCTCAAATCAAATTCAGAAAAATTTTTTGGTCCTTTTGCTAACGACGCTTCAAACAGGTTGACACTTTTCACAAGTTCTGTTTCGTTACCAACAGGTAATTTATGATACAAAACACTGCACAAGACTAGACTAGCTTGGTTTTTACCTATCACAGAAATATCATTTTCTTTATAATTCATAAACACAGCATCCGTTTTATGAGTGTCATAAAATTGTTGCATTTTATCCAAATAGGTTTTAGCCTTTGGCAAATCACCATAATAGACATAGGTCACCACGTAATACTGATACAAATCAAATAGCAGCTGTGAATTTTCGATAGGAATGTTTTCCAAAATTGTTCTTGCAGCTTCCAAGCTTTTAATTTGTTCAGACACATTGTCCATGCGACTGTGAACAATCGAAGCTTGAAGATGGGTTTTGGCAACCGCTTCGCTCATTTCACCAAATTGCGCTTTTTCTGCTAAATATTGTTCTTTTGTGGAGGCAAGTGCTTGAGGATAATTTTGCAAATAATCATGTGTTGCATAACCGAAATAGGCGGTTTTTGCTATTAATGCATTATATTTTGCATCCTTTTTCTGTTTTAAAAAAGCGATAAGTTTTTCAGAGTTTTCTACAGCTTCGGCATCCAAATAATTATCATATTGTGATAGATACAATTGTTCCAACACCGAAATATAGTCAGCATCCGAAATGTTTTTTTGGGTATTGAGATAGCTCCAAGCCTTTTTAACTTTTAGAAGCTTTATGGTGTCATTCTGCTCAACAGAATACTCTGTTATCAATTGTTTTAAGTTTTGGTCTTGGGCAACTGCAACAATCCAAGTACAAATACAGAAAAATGAAATAAGGCACTTTTGCTTCATATACAATCTATAGTTAGACCCAATCCTATTTTTTGGATATCATTGGAATGTGAAATATCGGAAGAAAAAATAAATAAATGTGATTAAAAATAAAATATAAAGGCAATGGATTTGTACATTCATGAACCTAATCAAACCGGAACTTCCACAACAGGGTTTACAGATTTGATCTTGCACAGCTACAAACAAAAAAACTCACGTAATGTGAGTTTTTATAAACAATAAAATACGTTTTTATTTATACTCTGTTCTCTCTTGTGATAAAACGATGTCTTTGGTTGCAACGAACATAGTCTCTTTCTTTTCAAGTTTTAAGATATTATCAATTCCCTTTTTTGCTAATCTCTTGCGACAGGATTTGCTTAAAAATGGGTCATTGTCAAAAAGGAATGCTTCCATGTCATATTCAGGCTTTCCTGGTTCTTTAATTACTGGATGTATATGTTTTAACTCTCTATTATGCAAAAAACTACCAGGCACGAATGTATAAAATGTATAGCGACCATCTGCATCTGTTTTTACCCAACCTCTATGGTGTACGTAACGTTTGCCATTACTTGATTTAAGTTCATAATCTCCATCTTCATCAGGTTGTGAAATGTATAAAATGACATCTTTGGCCGGTGTCACACCATCACTTTGATAGATGGTCCCACTAATCATTAATTTTTCCTTCTTGGTTTCAAAATCCGGAATGCTATCGGTGTTGTTTAGTTGTGCCTCGGAATAGTCATATATTGGACTTCTTTCCAAAAAATCTGAAGGGATTTCTTGAGCTGAAAGAGTGCTGCACATACTGATAACGCATATAAAACAGAATAGATTTTGTAGATTTTTCATCGGAGCTGTGATTTATAATTATTTCAAAATTAAAAGATTAACTTCTACTTAAATTATAAATCACATGAACGTAAAAAATTTACGATAAAAGGTCACTGAATTATATGAACGTAAAAAATCAACGATGAAATGTCCTTGATTTTTTGGTAAATTGAGTCTAAAATTAGAGGAATGATTCTATTTCGGAACTTGTTGGCTCAAGCAATGAAGTGTACCAAATCCCCAGATAAAATCGATGCAAATGATGCCTATCACTTCCCTATCTGGAAAACACCCTGCCAAAATGTTCAAAGCTTTTCTGTCATTGGAATCGTTGAAGGTCGGTACCAAAACACAATGATTTAGAATCAGGAAATTTGCATAACTCGCCGGTAAGGTGAGTCCGTCAAAATGAATATCCTTTGGCATTGGCAGCACGACAATGTTCGGTTTTTTACCATCTTCCAAAACAGAATTTTGAAGTCGTTTCAAATTGTCCTGAAGTGCTTTGTAATTTTTATGCTTTTCGTTGGTTTCAACGACTGTGACGATGGTGTCTTCATTGACGAAACGACATAAATCATCAATATGGCCGTGTGTATCATCGCCTATGATGCCATCACCAACCCAAATGGTATTGGTGACCCCTAGGTATTCCTTAAAAATTGCTTCATAATCAGCTTTGGTGAAATTGGCATTTCGAATCTGTATGCTCGGATGGAGCAGACATTCTTCGGAAGTAATGAGTGTTCCTTTTCCATTGACTTCCAAAGCACCACCTTCCAATACAACTGGTTTTCCTTTGAATACCACTTGGGTCAATGGAATGTTCAGTTCTTCTGAAATTCGTTTCGGAACATGTTTATCCAATTGATGGTTCGCATATTTGGCCCATCCATTGAAATTAAAATTAAGAGCTTCACGCTTGTTGCCATTCTTTACGATGATAGGGCCGGAATCGCGCATCCAACTTCTATTGGTTTTTTGGGTGATGAAAGTAATATTTTTGAGATTGACCGTAGCCATTTCGAGCATATCGGTCACTTTATTTTGAAGTTCCTTATCGGCGACCACTAAAAACACCTGTTCGCAGAGCGATACTTTCTTAATAAACTCCACAAACGCCCATTGGATGGCGTGGTATTTCCCTGGCCAATCCTTCCCGTTATGCGGAAAACACAGCAATATGCCATGTTGCTCCTCCCACTCTGCTGGAAAACGTCTCATTAGTCTATGGCTCTTTTGGTGATATCTCCAAACGCATCGATGCGACGGTCTCGGAAGAATGGCCAATTTTGACGGACATTTTCCTGCAACTCCAAATCCACTTCCGCCATTAGAATTTCTTCTTTATCATGGGATGCCATTGCCAAAATTTCACCTTGAGGACCAGCAATAAAAGAGGCTCCCCAAAATTCAATACCATTGGTCTCTGGCAAATATTTTTCCAAACCAATACGATTTGCAGCGGCCACATATACACCGTTGGCAACCGCATGTCCTTTCATCACATTCATCCAAGCTCCATATTGATTGGTGCCATATTGTTCTTTTTCCTGTGGATGCCAACCAATAGCTGTTGGATAAAACAAAACTTCAGAGCCTTTAAGCGCCGTGAGTCGTGCCGCTTCCGGATACCACTGGTCCCAACATATGAGTGTGCCAATGTTTCCTTTTTTGGTTTTATTGTTTTTGAAACCTAAATCACCCGGCGTAAAATAGAATTTTTCATAGAAATGAGGGTCATCAGGAATGTGCATTTTACGATATAATCCTGCTTCGGTTCCATCGGTGTCGATGATGTAGGCACTGTTATGATAAATGCCTGCCATGCGTTTTTCAAAGAACGGCACGATGATGACCACTCCAAGTTCCTTTGCCAATTCGCTAAAGGCGATAAACGAGGTACTATATAAAGGTTCTGCAATGGAGAAATTTTCAACGTCCTCACTTTGACAGAAATAATGACTGCTGTATAATTCCGGCAAGCAAATCACTTCCGCACCTTGATTGGCTGCTTTTCTTACCCATTCCAGGCATTTTTTCAAATTGTTTTTTGCTACATCGTTCAAATTCAACTGAACCACAGCAATGGTATACTTTTTCATGATTGTCACTTAAAAAATGAAGGAACAAAAGTACTAAATAATATAGATATGTGTTTGCCTTTTTTATGTAAGGTCTTCTTAAAAAAGTCTGCCAGTCCCACACGACCATTCACAAAAAAGCCTCCCATTCAATGAAGAATGAGAGGCCTTAAATGATATCATTTTAGAATTAATTCTTCAATGACGCCATATCTATCACGAACCTATATTTTACGTCTGAATTAATCACACGCTCATAAGCTTTGTTAATGTCTTTCATGTCAATGACCTCAATATCAGAAACAATATTGTGCTTTCCACAGAAATCCAACATTTCCTGGGTTTCCTTGATACCGCCAATCAATGAACCGGCAATTCTTTTACGTCCCATAATCATAGCTCCGCCATGGAAAGGTTTCAGAGGCTCAACAGCTCCAACAACCACCATGGTAGCATCGCGCTTCAAAAGAGCAATGTATGGGTCCATTTCGTGACCTACAGGAATGGTGTTCAGTATGAAATCAAAACTACTTGCGTGTTTCTTCATGTCGTCTTGATTTTTTGAAATCAAGACTTCATGAGCTCCCAATTCCTTGGCATCTTTTGCTTTGTCTGGCGAAGTCGTAATCATCACCACATGAGCACCCAATGCATTGGCAAATTTCACACCCATGTGTCCGAGACCACCTAAACCTACGACTCCTACTTTATCTCCTTTTTTTACATTCCAATGACGCAATGGCGACCATGTTGTAATACCTGCGCACAATAAGGGCGCAACGGCTTTTTCATCAATGTTCTCTGGGATTGTCAGGACAAATTTCTTGTCCACAACCACAGAGGTTGAATAGCCACCGTAAGTTTGCTGTCCTTTGAGATGTTTATCTTGACTATTATAAGTTCCTGTCCAACCATTTTCACAATACTGTTCCAAGTTGTCCATACAAGAATCGCATGTTTGGCAGGAATCCACCAAACAACCGACACCCACTAAATCTCCTTTTTTAAATTTAGAGACATTTTTTCCTGTTTCTACAACCCGACCAATAATTTCGTGTCCCGGAACCACCGGATAGACAGAATTGCCCCATTCGTTACGGGCCGTGTGAATGTCGCTATGGCAGACACCGCAGTAGGTGATGTCAATTTTAATGTCATCTTCCCCGACATCTCTTCTCTTGATGTCAATGGCTTTTAAATCGTCTTTGGCAGCTTCTGTACCAAATGCTTTTATTGTTTCGCTCATGTTTATTATTATTTTACGAAAGTTGTGTTTAGTTCAATCGTTGCCTTCAACAATTTTGATACTGGACAATTTTCTTTTGCTTTGTTCGCTATTTCCTTGAATTTTGCCTCGTCCATTCCTGGAACTTTTCCCTTCAAATCCAAGGTGATTTTTGGAATGCTGCCATCCTCAAAAAATACTTTTGCTTCGGTGTCCAAGGTTTCTGCTGTGAAGCCTTCTTCAACTAAAAAGAAACTTAATTGCATCGTGAAGCATCCTGCATGGGCTGCTCCAATTAATTCTTCAGGATTGGTACCAACGGCATCCTCAAATCTCGTTTTAAATGCATAAGGCGATGCTTTTAACACACCACTTTCTGTAGTTAAATTACCTTTTCCGTCTTTTCCGCCACCTTCCCAGTGGGCTTTTGCTGTTCTATTGAATTTCATACTATTATCGTTTAAATTGGTTATATTTTTATTTTAATGCTTCTGCGCCTGCTGTTGCAACCTTGTGGTCATTCTCAACAGAACTTCCACTGACACCAATGGCGCCAATGATAGTCCCTTTCGCATCTTTTATCGGTAAACCTCCTGGAAATGAAATCAATCCACCATTGGAGTGCTCAATGTTATAGAGCGATTCACCCGGTTGTGACAACTTCCCTATTTCTCCTGTATTCATATCAAAGAAACGTGCGGTCTTTGCTTTTTTTAATGCAATGTCGGCACTTCCAAGCCATGCACCATCCATGCGGACAAAAGCAACTTGGTTAGCACCTGCATCTACTACAGAGATATTCATTTTTGTATTTAGTTCTTCAGCTTTGGCCTTTGCTTTTTCAATCATGGCTTCGGCTTGTTTAAGTGTTATATTCATAATATTCTAATTTTTGTTAAATTATTTTGGAATTAAATCCCTTGTTTTTGCTTCGTATGTTGTGTATCCTTCCGGTCCTGGAGTGTAGAATGTCGCCTTATCAGGTTGTGCTGTTGCTACATTCTCCCTGAAACGACCTACCAAATCGGGATTGGAAATATATAAGGTAGCGTAGGATACCAAATCGGCATCCCCATTTTCAATGACTTTATTGCCACTGTCTTTATCAAACCCTGCATTAATCATCAGCGTACCATCATACATGGGCCGGTAACGTTTGGCGATATGGGGTTCGGCAAATTCTACATTGGACACATCATTAAAAGGTTCCGATAGGTGAAGATACGCCAAATTGTACTCTTTTGATAACCTTTTGATGATATAATCAAAGGTAGGAATGGTGTCTTTATCCATCGTCATTCCGAAAATGTTATGAAGTGATGGATTGAACCTTGCCCCAATGTTTTCTTGTGGAATGACTTGCTTCATGGCATCCAAAACTTCAAAAAAGAATCGAGCCCTGTTTTCAATACTGCCACCATATTGGTCTTTTCTATGATTGCTGGTGCCGTTGAAGAATTGATGAAACAAATATCCGTTGGAGGAATGAATCTCCACACCATCAAATCCCGCCTCCACCGCATTTTTGGCAGCTTGTTTGAAATCGTTGATGGTTATTTTAATGTCTTCCAAGGTCATTTCCCTTGGTGTAACCGTATCTTTAAATCCTTCGGGTGTAAATGATTTTGAATTTGGATTAATTGCTGATGGGGCGACTGGCAACTCTCCATTATGAAAATCTGGATGCGACATACGGCCTACATGCCATAATTGGATGAATATCTTNNCCTGGCGTATTGATATAACCAACGGCCTGTTTGGAAACTTGAGACCCTTCTGTGATAATCAGTCCGGCAGTGGCACGTTGTACGTAATATGGTACATGCAAATCTTCGGTTGGGGTATTTTCTTCGTTCGTGGCACGGCTTCTGGTCATTGGCGCCATGACGATTCTGTTTTTAAGGTTAAGATTGTAATTGTTATAAGGTTGTAATAAAGCTTGTTCTTTGTTCATATTTGTTTCTTGTTTTAATGCTTCAATTTAGTTAATTCCGTAACTCGGAACTGGCTATTTAGATGAAAGAATTGTTATTTTTTCGATAACTGGAGGTTCGGACAACAAAGTATCTGCATTTGCCATGAGTGCTTTTGCAATTTCACCATTTAAATGTGCTTCTCTTCCCTCTTCATTTTCGAACGTGTCAAAGATTCCGAAAGTGTTGTCATCTATCTGAAAGCTATACCAGGTAATTGTTTTGTTCTCTTTTCTAGCCAATTCAATTGCACCTTTTATAAAATCGCTTACTGTCTGTTCTTGTCCTTTTTTGGCTTTAAGTTTGGCCAATAATCCAAGTGTTTTCATATCTTATGTATTTAATTTTTTATAAAATTAAGCCCTAGATTCTGAAAAATGCTTGATGTATGTTAGGTTTACTTGTTAAAGAGTGTTAATGAAGCAATAACTCTTTGCGAATACGACTTAAGCTCTCTGGCTGGATTCCCAAATAATTCGCGATGTGATGATTGGTCACACGCTTTTCTATGTTAGGATATTTATTACAGAAATTGAGATATCTTTCTGCGCTAGACTTTTGTAGTGTTTCTAAAATTCTTGACCTTAAAGACACAAACGCATTGGTGGTTTTGATACGAAAAAATCGTTCAAATTTTGGGATTCTTTTGAATAATTCTTCAAGAGCGTCACAATGCAATCCCAATAGAACTGAATCTTCAATGGCTTCAATATATAGCTTGGCAGGTTCTTTATTGAAAAAAGCTTCAAAATCGCTTATCCACCAGTCTTCTATGGCAAATTGAATAATGTGTCGCTCACCAGATTCATCCAAATAGTAAGCCTTTAGGCATCCACTGACTACAAAATATTCATAATTCACGGAATCATTCGGCCGTATCAATAATTCTTTTTTGGATAAATGTATTTCTGAAAGTAGGCTTATAAATTCTTCAATTTCTGAAGCTTTAAAATCTATTTCTTGAGATATATGTTTGATAATTTCTGGATACATAGCTTTGATACTTACATCTGATAAATTTACCTATATATCCGGAAATATTAAACATATATAGAAAAATCAAAAGAAATAATTTAAGCAGTATTCAAAGGTACCTCAAATGCTTTACTCCACTTTGCATAGTTATTAAGGGTGCATTTTCGTTTTAATACAATTATAGAATGAACCTTAAATTCATTGGTATAGTTAAGTTCTTTGAAGATATCTTTCTATTTAATGAACCTATCAAATATAACAATTCTTTTCTTTGTATTGATAAAGTAAACACCTGTTAATAAAATAATTGCAGCAATTACCGATTGCGTCGTAATCTGTTCGTTCAGAAAATACCAGCCTAGGATGAGCGCTATTATTGGATTGACATACGTAGACGTTGCTACCTTTTCAGGAGAAACTAGTTTCAATAGATAGTTAAAGGATGTAAAGGCAACGATACTTCCAAAAATTATAAGCAATAACATTGACCATTGTACGTCAGCACTCCACATTGTGGGCAAAGACCAATGTTCTCCAAAGAGCAAACTTGCTATCAACAACATGCTTCCTCCCGTGATCATTTGAAACCCTGTGTTTATAAAGAAGTTTGAAGGCAGGTCTGCTTTTCCGACGAATAAGCTACCAACACCCCAACTTATCATACAGGCAAAAATCATAATCATTCCCAACAGGGAGCCTTCTTTACTTATAATTTGATTTTGGCTTACCAATAAGTAAATACCGATGATACCAAGGATGACTCCCAAAACGGACATGGCTTTTATTTTCTTTCCTTGAAAGAGTCGCATGAGAATCAGCACAACTAACGGTTGGGCCGAAATTTCCAAAGCTGCAAAACCGCTATCTACATATTTTAAAGCCCACACCACTACTCCATTGCCGAAGGTTAAAAACAGAAATCCTGCAATGGCCGTGTTGATGAGTTGCCTTTTGGTGATTACCAACGATAGTCCCGTCAGTTTGGCGATGACGAAAATGATAAGTCCGGCGGAGATAAACCGAATGGATGCCAACATGAATGGCGGCAATTCGGTTACAGCAATCTTGTTGAGAAGGTATGTGGATCCCCAAATAACATAAATGGAAAAGAAAGCGAGGATTATGAGTGTGGTATTACGCTGCAAATTGGTGGCCTTAATAGTGAATTAGTGACGAATTGATGATGTAAAATTAGTCATTTTAATATCAACTAACGTAAGTTAATATTGTTCGATGCAAACTATTTTTGGAGTTGATGTTGATGATGCTAGAAAGTGCGTCGCTTTGGATTGAGCTTGTAGAACGTTCGGTTATAAGAATATTTGCGGAGTTGTTATTCCTCTTCGACATATTCTAAAATTTCACCTGGTTGGCATTCCAAAACACTACAAATAGCTTCTAACGTACTAAAACGTATCGCTTTTGCTTTTCCTGTCTTCAATATAGACAGGTTTGACAGAGTCAACCCAACTTTTTCAGAAAGTTCATTCAATGACATTTTTCGCTTTGCCATCATTACGTCTAAATTTACAATGATTGCCATAGGTTATACTGTTAAGTCATTTTCGTTTTGTATGTCCACTCCCTTTTTGAAAATGGTGGCAATAATATAAATTACAGCTCCCATTAGAATAAAGCCTTGACTGTCTGCCCAAAATTGTGTTAAGCTGTCTGGGACAAAGCCGTAATACATTAAATTTTTCGTTATTTGTCTGGCAACAACACTAAACAATCCTATTGTAAGTGTGTAATGGCTGATTTTTAAAATTTGTTTCGAAACAAAAGGGCTGAATGGTTTTGATAAATCCATTTTGTGCATCAGCCTGATAACTATGTAAAAAAGTATTGCCTTTAAGATTGAAATGGTTAAAATAAAACTATAAATGCCATAAAAAGCCAATTTGCTCTCATTATACATTTGTGATAAGTCCAATTTCTGGTAGAGATTTTGGACAAATCCAGGATCGTACAGACTAAAAAAGAAATTTACTATTAAGCCTCCAGCTTCAATGGATAAGCCGACAAAAATGAGCCATGACACGATATAGAGGCCCCAAAATACGAAGTTGTTTGTTTTTGACATTGTTGTTTAAATTAAAAATTTGATGTGTCAAAAATAATAAAAATTTATTGATAAACAATAAATATATATTTTTTTTCAAAAAATATTTAATAACACTTTTACAAGCTTACAATAAGTAAATGATTATTAAAGTTTTGCAGAAATGAGAATTGGGCAATGGCCGAATTACGCTTTCATTGTTGAATTGATTGATGAATATTCGTTTGGAAGTTGCTCTTCTACTTAAATTGATTTTATACCATAACCTGAACAATTCCAAATTTGGTGGTGAAAGGTGATATATGTAGCATTCTTCGATTAAATAGCTGCAAGTGTTAACGATTATCTGATAAATTTATCGGTCATAAAACGTTAAATAAATCTAAAATTTAACACTTTAGAAGTCTTTATACTCGTTGCAACCGTAGATATAGAAAACCATTTAAACTATAATTATGAAAAAAATTTCAATTACGCTTTTAGCCGTCGTTCTTTTATCATCATGTGTTTCTAAAAAGAAATATGTAGCATTGGAAACTGAAAACGGACAGCTAAAAAGCGAGCTGACCAAAACTAAAGTCGAAAAAGAAGATCTTGAAGCTAAATTTACAGCTATACAGGCTAGAGTAGACCAATATAACAAGAAAATCAACTCACTTACAGAAGAGAATGAGGCCAAATTGGTTCAGGCCGACGGAACTGTTATCTCTGAAAACACTAAAAAGAATATGCGTGAGACTTTGAAAAAAGTTCCACCAGCTTATTTTGTGAACGTTAAGACCTTAAAAGACTCCATGAACTTGGCTGTTTCTTATAACCTTAAAAACTCTATGGACACTAGTACTTTGGAAGATGATGAGGATATTTCAATCAACATCAACGAAACTGTTGTGATGATTTCTATCTCTGACAAAATGCTTTTCAATTCTGCGAGTTATAAAGTAAGTGATAAAGCCAACAACATCTTACAAAAAATTGCAGATGTCATCAACTCTGAACCAAGCGTAGAAGTCATGGTTGAAGGTCATACAGATTCTAAAAGCATCCATACTTCAAAAATAGAAGATAACTGGGATTTGAGTGTGTTGCGTGCAACTTCTGTAGTTCGTAAATTACAAGAAGATTATAATGTAGCTCCAGAAAAATTGATTGCTTCTGGTAGAAGTTTTTATCACCCATTAGCCGAAAATAACGATACGAAAGAAAACAGAGCCATCAACAGAAGAACACGTATTGTGATTCTTCCAAATATTGATAAATTCTTTGCATTAATGGCTTCAAATGAACAATAATTTGTTTGAACGAATTAATTAATCCGAGAAAAAGACTGTTCAAATGAGCAGTCTTTTTTTTAGTGCAAATTTTAATTTTTCAATGCAAAATATTTATACCTTCGTTCAACTCTAAACACACTGTTCAAACTTGAAAAAAGCACCTGCATTCAGTAAAAAATTCCTATATATTTCCCGATGGGGAGAAATTTTAGATACTGCCTACGCTACCTTGTTGGAAGGCAACGAGGTGAAATTGTTTATTGAAGACAAACCATCCAGAGAAATCGGAACTGGGTTTGTGAAAAAGGTAAAGGATTGGAAAAAACATGTTGATTGGGCTGATATCATCATCTTTGATTATACGGGGTATGGAGCCATTTGCAATGATTTGCGGGCCAAAGGAAAACTGGTGATTGGCGGTAACGAGTATACCGACATGCTAGAATTGGACCGAAGTTATGGGCAAGATGAGCTGAAAAAGCATAAAATAAAGACTTTACCCTTTAAAGAATTCTTGAGCTTTCAGGATGCGATAGATTATGTACAGAAAAATCCGGATGCGTATGTGATTAAACCCTCTGGTGAAACACAGGAATTAAAACAGTTGCTGTTTGTAGGAACTGATGATGAAGGGCTTGATGTGATTAGGGTTTTGAAGGCTTATGACAAATCTTGGGGAAGTGATTTTGGAAATTTCCAGCTTCAGAAAAAGGTGAAAGGTGTTGAGATTTCCGTTGCTGCTTTTTTTAATGGGAAAGAATTTTTAAGGCCATTGAACATTACATTTGAGCACAAAAAACTATTCCCAAAAGAACTCGGTGTGTCCACAGGTGAAATGGGATCTAGTATGTTTTGGGCCAGCCACTCTCCTATTTTTGATGCGACACTTAAAAAGTTTGAACCAACTTTGGCAAAAACAAATTTCGTAGGCCATATCGACATTAATTGTATTGTGAATGGGAATGGTATTTATCCATTGGAATTTACTTCGCGATTTGGGTATCCGCAGATATTTATCCAACGCGCAGGGATTTTAGAACCTATCGGGCAATTACTTTATAAAATTGCCAATGGAGAATCCTTCAAAATCAACACAAAAAAAGGGTTTCAAGTGGGCGCTTTTATCGTGGTTCCTCCTTTCCCCTATGATGATCGAAAGACTTTTGAGTTGTTTTCCAAAGACGCCGTTGTAGTGTTTAGAAAAGATTTAAAAGACGGCATTCATCCAATGCATCTCAAAAAAATAAATGATGAATGGTTGATTACAGGTAATACAGGAATCGCCCTATTGATTTCTGGAACAGGTTTGACCATGAAAGATGCCCAAAAGATGATGAACAATCGAATCAGTACCATCATCGTAAACAATGGTTATTATAGAACCGATATTGGTGACCGTTGGTTTGAGGATTCGGACAAATTGTTTTCTTGGGGTTTATTATAATATCTATCGTATGGATTTTGTTTTCAAAGCATTAAATGATCATCATCATTCATTTTTCGATATGCTTCCTATGGATTGGCAACAGGAAATTGTTCCATTTTGGGACGATTATGAAGATTCTTCAACCATATATGTTATTGAACAGAACAAACAAATCATTGGTGGTGGCATTGTGTTTACGACCTGCCCTCCCGATATTGACTATTATAAAACGGAAGCGAAAGAATGGTTTGACAATGGCTACAACTATTTAGGATTTATATGGATTGCCGAAAACAAAAGAAATATGAATCTTGGCTCTTTTTGGCTAGAGGAACTTAAAAAGTCCAATCCAAATCAAAGCTATTGGCTTTTGATTGAAGAGGACCATCTCCATCGGTTTTATCAAAAGAATGGTTTCGTTTTAAACAAAACTATTGTGCATAATCACTCACCCGAATGGTTATATTCTTTTAATCCTCTTTCATTTTAACTATCAGTATTTTAGGAGAATAATTGAGTTTGAATACTTTGAAATAGACAATACTTTTTTACATTTGTGGTGCTTTCTGAAAAAATGATGCCCAAATGAAAAAAATTACTTTAACCTTAATTGCTCTTCTTTTTATTGGTTCTTTAAGTACATCTGCACAGCACTCCGTTGCCCGTGATTGGAATGAGCAATTATTAAGTGCAATACGGTCAGACTACTCACGACCGACCATGCATGCTCGAAACTTATTTCATAGTTCAGTGATTATGTACGATGCTTGGGCTATTTTTGATGCACAAGCAGAAACAGTGTTTTTAGGTAAAACGTTTGGAGGATTTAACTGTCCTTTTAATGGAATTGCGACACCTGCCGATGTTGATGCTGCACGGCATGAAATAATCAGTTATGCCATGTATCGGTTGTTGTCCCATCGTTTTGCATTGTCTCCTGGTGGACAAAGTACCTTGAATTTGTTTAGCGATTTATTGGCTTCTTACGGCTATGACAGTAGCTTTACCTCTACTGATTACAGTACAGGAAGTTATGCAGCATTAGGAAATTATTTAGGAGCTCAAATGATAGCTTTTGGATTGCAGGACAATTCCAATGAACAAAATGGTTTTGCTAATGAATTTTACACCCCTTCAAATGAGCCAATGATTATGCAATTAGGTTTTTATACTGACACCTATGATTTGGCGGACCCCAATCGTTGGCAACCTTTGGCCTTTGATACGTTTGTGGATCAAAGTGGTAATGTATTCCCCGCAAGTACTCCACCTTTTTTAAGTGCCGAATGGGGAAAAGTGACACCATTTGCATTAACATCTGATGATCTTGATATTTTAAACGACGGTTTTGACTGCTATGTTTATAATGACCCTGGAGCTCCAGCATATATACAAAACTCAATTGGAAATGGCATTGACGACCCCTATAAATGGAACTATTCTTTAGTGGCTTCTTGGTCTTCGCATTTAGATCCTGATGACCCTACGATGATTGACATCTCTCCTGCATCTCTGGGAAATATCGATTTTAATACTTTGCCTCAAACTTTTGAAGATTACAAGGCTTTTTATGATTATATGGATGGTGGCGATCCTGGAGCTGGACGACCTTTGAATCCTGTGACCAATCTACCTTATACACCACAAATCGTAAAAAGAGGTGATTATGCACGCATCCTCGCTGAATTTTGGGCTGATGGACCTCAATCAGAAACACCACCAGGACATTGGTTCACTATTCTTAATTATGTGAGTGACCATCCGTTACTTGAGAAAAGATTTGGTGGACAAGGACCTATCTTGAGTGATTTGGAATGGGATGTCAAATGTTATCTGGCTTTAGGAGGTGCCATGCATGATCTTGCCGTAGATATTTGGGGTATCAAAGGGTATTACGATACCGTGAGACCTGTATCAGCAATACGTTATATGGCTAGTAAAGGACAAAGTTCTGATTCTTCTTTATCTAGCTTTGATCCTCATGGCTTACCATTGATTCCAGGTAGAATTGAACTTATCGAAACAGGCGATGCACTCGCAGGCAGCAATGATGAAAATGTTGGTAAAATAAAGATTTTCGCTTGGCGCGGCCCTGATTATATCAATGACCCCGACACTGATATAGCACATGTCGGTTGGATTTTAGGTACTCGTTGGTGGCCATATCAACGTCCAACTTTTGTGTCACCGCCATTTGCTGGGTATTTGTCTGGACATTCAGGATTTTCTAGGGCAGCGGCCGAAATGATGGGTTTAATGACGGGGAGTCCTTATTTCCCTGGCGGTATGGGAATATTTGATGCGGACCAAAATGAATTTTTAGTCTTTGAAGAAGGTCCGACACAAAATATTGAATTGCAATGGGCCACCTATACGGATGCTTCAGACCAATGCAGTCTCTCTAGAATTTGGGGTGGTATCCATCCTCCAATTGACGACATAAGAGGCAGAATGATTGGTTATAAAGTCGGGCATGAAGCTTATGACTTGGCGGTTGATTATTTCAACGGCACATTGAGTGTAGAAACCCCTGATGATAATCTATTAGCTACAAAATTATACCCAATTCCGTTCAATAACACCTTGACTATTAGTTCTAACTACAATGGGCAAATGGCCGTGAACATCTATTCTGTTGATGGTAAAGAAGTGTTTCAACAACATATCAACAAGCTGACCAATAGTGTTTCTGTTGAAACAAAATCGTTGCCAAACGGTTTTTATTTTGTAAAACTATTGAATGAAAACAATACAGTTATTTCAGTAAAAAAAGTGATTAAAAATTAAACTTTTTGAGCTACATGAGGTACTTTTGCAGTCAGAAAAAAATACTTCATGTTTTCAATCATCAAGACTTTTAAGTTTATTGCTTTTTTAGAGGGAATCTCATACTTGTTATTGTTTTCAAATATGTTGATCACAAAACATAATTTTCCGGAACTTTACAAATCCATTCTCTATCCTCTAGGGATGACACACGGGATTTTGTTCATCGCATACATCATTTTGGCCATTATTGTAGGTTCAAAGTTGAAATGGGAAAATAAAACACTGTTTTTTGTTTTACTGGCATCACTTGTGCCCTTTGGAACCTTTTTTATCGGCCATAAATATCTCAAAACTTCCTTATAATGCAAGAATACGGACATTTTTTTTGTGACTATTTCTATGATTTGGGACTGTCTGACAGGACAGTAACCTACTTGAATATGTCTACAATGTTCGTCATTCTATGTGTCATTATTTTTATATCGGATTTTATAGCCAGGAAAATATTGGTACAGGCATTTACAAAATTTTCTAAACGTTCTAAAACCAATTTTGATGATTTACTTGTGAATCACAAAGTACCGAGAAACATTGCCCATTTGGTGCCACTTTTGCTAACCATTGAACTATTTCCAACTGTATTTTATGATTTTCCACAGTTTGAGAGTTTCATACTTGTATTTCTTAAAATTTATGGTGTTTTATTGACCATTTGGATTTTGCGCAGTGTTTTAAGAACATTAGAATCCTATTTCAAAACGCTACCGAGACTTCGTGACAAACCAATTGACAGTTACATTCAAGTGGTGATGCTTTTTGTTTGGGTAACTGGTTTTGGATTGTGTTTTGTTATTCTTACAGGGATTCCTTTGTGGACGTTTTTCACGACTTTGGGTGCAGCTTCTGCTATTCTCTTATTGATCTTTAGGGATACAATACTAGGGTTTGTAGCAAGCATTCAAGTTTCCATAAATGATTCCGTGCGTATTGGGGATTGGATTACAATGGATAAATATGGTGCAGATGGTGATGTGATTGAAATTAATCTCGCAACCGTTCAGGTACAGAATTTTGACAATACAATTACGCATATCCCAACCTATGCCCTATTATCTGATTCATTTAAGAATTGGAGAGGCATGCAGAATTCTGGAGGAAGACGAATTAAACGCTCCATTTTATTAAAAGCGAAAAGCATTCATTATTTGTCCGAACAAAGTGTTGAAAGGTTAAAGAAAATTCAATCCATCAAAGATTATTTAACTACGCGTCAAGGTGATATCGACTCTTATAATGCAGCAAATGATATTGATAAATCCATTTTGATCAATGGCCGTAACTTGACCAATTTAGGTGTGTTTAGAAAATACATTCAAACTTACGTTCAGAACCATTCGGGCATCAATAAAGATATGTTTATTATGGTGAGACAGTTGGCGCCGACCTCACAAGGGATTCCGTTGGAAATCTATGCGTTCAGCAGTGATAAGCGTTGGGAAAATTATGAATATATCATGTCTGATATTTTTGACCATGTTCTTGCGGCTGTTCCTTATTTTGAATTGGAAGTCTTTGAATTGTCTCCAGCAGTAATTACTTCTGAAATATAAAAAATCCGTTCAAACGATTTGATAAACTCAAGTCCCTTGAACGGATTATAAAATCTTATAAGATTCTTATTTAGTTTTTAGAATTTTCCATCGCTTCTTTTTTAAGCTCTTCACTGGCAACAATAGCCAACTCTACACGTCTGTTTTTTGCTCTTCCTTCAACGGTATTGTTATCGTATTTTGGTTGATTCTCACCATACCAATTGGTTGTAAATCTTCCTGACGAAACCCCTTTACCAGACAGGTAACTAGTAACTGACTGCGCTCTCTGTTTTGACAGTGTCATATTATAATCATCTGCACCCGTATTATCTGTGTGCCCCTCCACTAAAATATTGGTATCAGGATATTCTTTAAAAATTCCAGCCAATTTATCTAATGTAGTGGCAGACTTCGTGTTTATGTTATATTTATTAGTATCAAAATAAACACCACTACTTTCATCAAATACAACATTAATTCCTTCACCAACACGTGTCACTTCGGCTCCTGGAATTTCCTGCTCAATTTTTTCAGCCTGTCTGTCCATCCTGTCACCAATGTAGCCACCAGCAACACCACCAACAACGGCACCAATGATAGCACCCAGGGCAGTGTTGTTTTTGTTGCCAACATTGTTACCAATAACGCCACCAATCACCGCTCCACTAGAAGCACCAATGACTGCGCCTTTTTGCTTATTGTTTGCATTTCGTGTAGCATCACATCCAAAAAAGAGTGACGCGCTAAAAAATATTGCTATAATCGTTTTACTATATGTTTTCATAAATTTGTTTTATTGTGTTAATCTTGTAAAGTTTAAATTGATTTTAAAAGGTTTCCCTTCAAAATTCACGGTTTGGACCAGTGTCATGGAATTGTCATCCAAATAATTAAGAGCCATTCGATAGCCTACATTTTTTTGAATATCATTCTTTTTTTCGTCGGTAAATTTCATAGTAAAATCATAATTACCTGTGCCTTTTCCTATTTCATTGGATGACCAACGAATGTTGCGTTCGCCTGTTGGGCAATTTGCGTTAATGATATTGTAAGTTCCCGTACTGTTATTGGAACGAAAGAACCACTGGCTTCCTTCAAAACAAGACGCCGTTGTATCATCAAACAAGGTGGCATTAAAAGTTCCTGGTGAATCGTAAGTAACTTTGGTAAGAGACCAAGTACCATCAATCGTTTTTCTAGCTGTCTTTTCTTGCTTCGATAGTGAACACGAAGTCATGATAACAGCAATTATCATTAATACACTTATTTTTTTCATATACTGGTGCTTTTTGTTAAACATAAAATTAGTTCTAACATAAAGTAAAAGGAAAATAAGACAACCTTATATCGCAATTGCAGTAATTGTTAACACATACACTATTGCTTTAAGCGATCCCTCACAAATTCTATCTGTGTTTTCCCATGTGGTGTTGGCACTCCGTTCTCATCTAAATTGACCATAATGATGTTGTCGACCGTCAGAATCGTTTCACGTGTCATGGTGTTTCTAGCCTCACATTTCAATGTAATGGAAGACGTTCCAAACTTAACGACATCGATACCAATCTCCACAATATCCCCTTGTTTGGCAGAACTCATAAAATTGATTTCAGAGATGTATTTGGTAACTATTTTAGAATTTTCAAGTTGTATGATTGTGTACAGGGCAGCTTCTTCATCGATCCAAGCCAAAAGCTGTCCTCCAAATAATGTGCCGTTTGGATTTAAATCTTCGGGCTTTACCCATTTTCTAGTGTGAAATCTCATAGTATTTTTTTTTGGAGTATTGGTTGATTCAAAATAATTTAGGGTTTGTATCTCCATTTGGAATGTGAAGCTTACTACCCAACTTATCATTTAATTTTTTAATGAAATAAGCAGACAGTAAAGGAGATTCTTTTTCGATATTCTGATGGATAAAGAAATCTATTTCCTTTATGCCGTTCTCTTGCCAATCCTTTAGTCGCTCGACCCATTCGTCCAATCGTGTGTAATCACTTGGATGGTTTGCGCCAACATAACGGACAAAGGCTGTTCCGTTGGTCAGTCGCATGTGCATCAAATCACGTCTTCCTGCTGTATCTACAATGACATTTGAAATGTTATTTTCCTCCAATAACTGATATAGATCTTCAGCAATTTTTTTATCATTATACCAGTCTGTGTGCCTGAATTCGATTGCCAAAGGCATTTCTGTTGGCCAACTTTCCACAAAATCCACAACTTTTTCAAAATCCTTGGGCGCAAAATTGTTGTGCATCTGTAGGAAAATCGTACCCAATTTTTCTTTAAGATTGGCGGCATTGTTGAGATAATTATTGACTACATCATCGACACCATTCAAACGCTTCCAATGGCTTATTTCTTGGTTCAGCTTTGGAAAAAACTTAAAGCCATCTGGTGTTTTATCATACCAACCCGAAAAAGTATCGGCCGGAAAGATGCGATAAAACGTAGCGTTCAACTCAATGGAATTGAACTGACTTGAATAATATTCCAATTCATCTTTGGTTCCCTTTGGATAAAACCCTTTTAAATCCGCTTTGTTCCATTTGGCACATCCAACATATATTTCTGGTTGGGATGTATGGTTTATTTTTTTGAGAACTTTAGCCGTGTCGGGGTGGTCTGTTGGCAATGTAAAATCAATGTTCTCTGGATTATCAACGCTTCCGAATTTCATGTCTTAAGGATTTTTATCAAAGATACTTCAATATACTTTTAATTGAAATCCAATTCCCATAAATACACTCAATAATTTGATGCTGAAAAGCTATTTGTTAATAACCCCGTTAACAACAATTGTGGGGTCATTCCTATAAGACATTCATTCTTTTTATTTTTAAACAAAACTAAACGCCATGTCTAATCGAACCGCTGATTTATTGCACATACGTCCAGAACTTTCCAATGCATTAGTCTTTGAAAATATGAGCCCGGACGAACGATTCCAGAATACAACAATTCGTCCAGTTATTAAGTTGCAGCATGATTTGTTGATTGAGGTATTTAAAAATTATGTAGCAAAGCATAAAAATGTCTTTTATGAATTATCTTTGCAGAAACAATTAGACTATATAGAAAACGCCGTACACAAAGACATGAAGTTCCGTAATTCTGTTAAAGGGATGATTATCGGACAGTTTACCATAGAAGAATACACTATTTACATTCAAAATTCTTCCGCATTGAATAAACGAATCATGAACATTGTAAAAGAGCGTTTTATTAGTCATATACAAGTATTTGAGCCGACCATGGCTAAAGCTATATGAAGATAAAACAAGATTTACTGCAAGCATGCTTTGATTATGCAAACAAGCGCATCGCAAATTACAAAACCGAGATAGAAACCATAAAAGACTCCATTGAAAGCAATGACAAGAGTGGAGATGAGGATGATTCGGGGAACGGAAAGTTATTCAATGATTTAGAAAAAAATTCGCAATATTTAAACGAAGCCACTAAAATGGTAGATGGTTTGAAAAATATCAGTGCGAAGACCGTTTCGGACAAAGTGATTCTTGGGAGCGCTGTAAAAACTACCAGCAACAATTTTTTTATTTCGGTAAGTGCAGGAAAAATAGATATTGAGGATGGAAGCTATTTTGCAATTTCGCACCTCTCACCTATTGGAATGCTGTTACTTGGTAAAAGCAAGGGCGACACCATTGAGTTTAATGGAAACAAATTTTCGATTACTGAAGTTATATAAGCGACTCACCATTAAGATTTGTGGTCAATACCTCACTCATATAATCAAAATAAGGTCTAACTGCTTTAAATGATGCATTTACATCATTAATAAATCCGTCGGAGGTGACTTCTTTGTCGCTATATTTTTTGGTGAAAATGTATTGTTTTTTCCTAATTAAATCGATGGCAGGGTGTTCTTTGTCAAACCCCTTTGGAGCTGTTTTTAATTCGTCTCCAACAAAATCGCCCCAGACATTTTTGAATGATTTATTTGAAATTATTTTTCGAATTTCGTTGTCATCCAATTCAAATTCTTTACGGATTCTCAATAAGTCCTCACTGGAAGGCTCCCAAAAACCAGCCGCAATAAAGGATTCATTATTTGGCTGGACGTGCAAATAATAACCACCACGCAACTCTGGTTTTTTTCGATGGTAAGAACCTCCAAAATGTGTTTTGTATGGAGATTTGTCTTTAGAAAAGCGCACATCCCTATAAATCCTGAACATTTTCATGTTATCCACGTCATCATGCTGTTTGAGCATTTCAAACAAGGTTTTATAAAACTTTTTGGCCTCGGTTTCAATTGTTTTAAATTCTTTTTTATGTTCGTTGAACCAATCCCTGTCATTGTTTTTTTCTAACCTTTTAAAAAAATTCAAACCTTCTTGGGGAAATGTGATATCGCTCATAACTTGATTTAATTTGAATTTAAAAGTACAAAAAAAAGTCCCGAACATATCGGGACTTTTTACAGTTTTTATTGAGTTCTAAAATTTACTCATCTCATAAGATTCCATAATCATAACGTCTTTTCCTTTGTCATAATATTCAACAACAAAGTTACCATTGCTATCAAAATAACCAACTCCAGGATTTCCTTTAATTGTCATCAAATAAAAATGATTACTCGCAGATTTTCTAGCTTCTCCATAAGAATTATTAGTTGGAGTAGTCATAAGAAAACCATTGTTATCTGATTTGAACGTGTATTTTTCATCATTATAGGTATAGTAAACCATTTTATCTCTAACATCATAAAATGGATCGGAATCACTATCAATCTGAATAGTTTTAGTCACTTTTACAGGTGTTTCTATTTTATCACCATCAGGCGTATTCCCTTTTCTTTGTACTGTCTTAATTTCTTGCTCTTTTTTTGTTGTTTCTTTTACTGTATTTTCAGAAACTTTTTCGCCATTTTTAATTACAGTTGTTTTCGTGGTTTTTGTTTCTTCCATTTTATCAATTGGCTTTTTCTCTTGTGCATACACTGAAGCAAGCATTAAAAATGAACCTATATAAACTAAAGTTTTCATGATTTCTGTTTTTAAGTTAAACTTATCAATTATAATTAACTCGAATATACCTTACTTAAAGTGTAAGGGTTGACTGATTCAATTAATAGATTGACTGATTAACAAATCTTAAACAGTTTTGATGTTTGTTTAACAAAAATTAAGCATAAAAAGAAAGGATAGAGCAATTAAGAAAAAACCCCTATAAATGAATGCCTTTAAAATCGATACAGCTATTCCTTTTTATTGGTGCTGGCATTGGATAAATCTTCCAGTTTAAGATTGTTATTAAACTCCAAAGTCCTGATAGGAAATGGAATATTGATACCTTCTTTATCAAATGCTTTTTTGATAGCGATGATAGCCTTGTTAGACGCTTGTAGACTATGTACATTTCTGGTACCTTCAATCCAAAACCTGCAAATGAAATTAATTGAGCTATCTCCAAATTCTGTGAAATAAAATTCTACAGGTTTATTGTCGTCTATTTTTTTAAACGTATCACTCAAAGTTGCTTTTACAAGCTTTTCAACAAATTCCAAATCTGAATTATAACCAACCCCGCAACCCACTGTAACCCGAATATATGGTGTAAGGGAGTAATTTTTCATAGGAGTTTCCAAAATGGTTTTGTTCGGAATGAATACGATATTGTTATCTGTTTGCTTTAAAGTCAAATTTTTCAAGTTAATGTCCACTATCTCTCCCGAAAAGTCATTGGTCTCTACCCAATTTCCAATTTGAATCTTTTCCCTAAAAGAAATCATAATGCCCGAAATGGTATTGGAAAGAGTACCTTGAAGCGCCAAACCAATCACCAAACCCAAAACTCCTGCACCGGTTATTAAAGAGGTCAGAGTCTTACTTAAATCCAACACACCCAACGCCAAAAATATACCTATGGTAATGACAATGATATAAGTCAATTTTGAAATAATGTTGATAATGGACTGTTGTTTAACACGCTTTGAGGTTATTTTAAAAGTCAGTTTATGCGCGTATTTGGCTATAAAATATGCCAACACCAAGACTAGGATTGCAACCGCCAAATTTGGCAAACCCTCTATAATAGAGTTCATCCATCCTATCAGTTTATCTACCAATCCATCATATGCTTTGCTTAATTCTTCTTCCATAAAAGGTTTATTTTAATCTATTATAACCATTTTTTTCTTCTAAAGTAAATTAACATCATTATAAAAATAACCACCATTACTCCCCAAAGTATATAATAGCCATATTTATGATGCAGTTCTGGTATGTTCTCAAAATTCATCCCATAAATTCCCGCAATAAATGTCAAAGGAATAAAAATTGTGGCGATAATGGTAAGTACCTTCATGACCTCATTCATTTTATTGCTAATGATGGTCATGTACATATCCATCAACCCCCAAACCATCTCACGATACAACTCAATGTTTTCGTTTACCTGAACAATGTGGTCGTACAAATCACGCAAAAAATTATGAGTTTTTTCATTTATGATTGTACACTCTGTCTTCTCTAGCCTATTAATAACCTCACGTAGTGGGACTATTGAACGTCTAATTTTTAGAATCTCTCGCTTATGTGCCTGTATGTTATTGGAAACGTCATTATTGGGTTCGGCTGAAAACACGGTATCCTCCAAATCCTCAACTTTATCACCAAAAGCCTCAATCACGGTCAAATAATTATCCACTACGGCATCCAATATTGCGTACATTAAATAGTCGGAATTGGAGTTTCTTAACCTTCCCCTAACATTAGAGATTCGCTCCCTCAAATCATCAAAAACGTCCCCATCTGCTTCCTGAAAAGTGATTACAAACCCTTCTCCAACCACCATACTCATATGCTCATAATAAAGTTCATCATCGCTTTTATAATATAACATTTTAAAAACTATAAAAAGGTAATCTTCAAATTCATCCATTTTTGGGCGATGTTGTGTGTTTACAATATCTTCCAATGTTAGTGGATGCAACCCGTAGTTTTTACCTAGTTTTTCAATATCTTCTAAATTATTGAGGCCATTGATGTTAATCCATGTAATAACATCTTTTTCTTTAAGGCTGAAAGCATCTTCAATGTTTTTGGAATTAACAACATTATAGATATTTTGATTGTAATTAATAATGTCAATATCTATTAGGCTAGATTCTTTTTTACCCTTATATGCCATCGTACCAGGCGAAAGATTCTTAACTTTATATGACTTTTTTTTCTTTTTATTCTTCATTCTAAAATTGCTGGTGAGACATCAATATCTAAATGTAAGAAATCTTTTAAAGTTATAGAATAGTTATATGATAATAAACAATCGCCATAAAAAAATATAGATTTATTAACATTAACGATTAATTATGACAACTCTACTTGTTTATTGGATAAATTTTAGCTAATATGCGAGCTAATACAGAATTGGAATTTTATGGGAAGACCACCAACAAAGCCAATAAAATTTAGAGATGGATTTTATTTAGAGATACGTAACAAAGGTGCAAATTCAGGAATCAAACTACATAGAACCACTAAAGAGCAGATGCTCCGCACAATAAAGGACTACGAACAGACCAAAGATGTCATCATATTGGGAGAGTCAAAAAACGGCAAATGGGTTAATAAAACACCTATCTTGCATGTGATTGAAGATTAATTCTCGTCAGTTTAGTTATTATAATTTTGGAATAATTTGATGTCATATCAAAATATTTCATAAATTGTTATGAATTATTACCAACTAAACTAATGATCTATGTCAACTTCTACTACTAAACCACCTGTTTGGTTCTGGATTGCGAGCGTGCTCGCACTGTTATGGAACTTAATGGGTGTGATTGCGTACCTGACCATGGCGTTTGCTACCGAGGAAATGATAGCAAACATGCCACCCGAACAACAATAAGCATTTTTGATTGAATATCCGGCTTGGGTGACGGCGGCTTTTGCAACAGCTGTATTTTGCGGATTTTTGGCCTGCATTGCTTTATTGATTCGGAAAAAATGGGCTTACACCCTATTTATTGTGTCCGCATTGGCGGCAATTGTGCAACATATATACATATTTACGAATATTGATGTACCAAGTTATGTTATGCCCGTAATGGTTATTGTGGTGTGCATTCTTCTGATTTTTTTCTCAAAACATTCGATAACAAAACACTGGATAAAATAGTTAACTAACCAACCAAAACCATTTTATTCTTAAAGACATTAGATAGTTCTGATGTCTTTTTTATTTGCCAATAAATGTTAGATTTGTCTAACTAACTTACAATATCCAAAACATGGCCATCACGACACTTGACTGGATTATCATTATTTCTTTCCTATTGCTTTTTGCAGGTATCGGCATCTATGTTTCAAAACAAGCAGGGACAGACTCAAAAGCCTTTTTTCTTTCAGGTCGGAACATGCCATGGTGGTTGTTGGGTGTGAGCATGGTTGCTACAACCTTTGCTGCGGACACGCCCAATTTTGTAGCTGGAGTCATCCGTGAAGATGGTGTTTTCGGAAACTGGATTTGGTGGAGTTTTCTATTGACAGGCATGTCGACCGTATTTTTCTATGCTAGACTATGGCGAAAAAGTGGCATAACCACCGATTTGGAATTCTATGAATTACGCTACAGTGGGAAAAGTGCCGCTTTTTTAAGAGGCTTTCGAGCGATTTATTTAGGTGTGTTTTTCAATATTGCCATTATGGCGAATGTGTGTTTGGCAGCTATAAAGATTGGACACGTCATGTTTGGGCTGTCGTCTTGGGAAGTATTGTTGATTGCATCTCCTGTTGTGGTTGTTTATTCGGCTTTTGGTGGATTAAAAGGTGTATTGTTGACAGATTTCGTTCAATTTATTATTGCGATGGTTGGAAGTATTTGGGCAACTATTTATATCGTCAATATGCCTGAAATTGGAGGTATTCAGAAACTTCTTTCGACACCTGCTGTTGCTGCAAAAACGGCGATGTTGCCTGATTTTTCTAATCCAGAATTATTGATTCCTTTATTGATTGTGCCTTTAGCCGTGCAATGGTGGAGTGTCTGGTATCCAGGCGCAGAACCAGGTGGTGGCGGTTATATTGCGCAACGTATGTTGGCTGCTAAGGATGAAAAACATGCGACTTGGGCAACTTTATTTTTCAATTTTGCTCATTATGCTTTGCGTCCTTGGCCATGGATTATCATTGGCTTGGCATCCATCATCATTTATCCAAATATTGAAAGTTTAAAGGCTGCATTTCCAAATTTGAATCCTGCTTTTGTCAAAAATGATTTGTCCTATCCTGCGATGTTGACGTTTTTGCCTTCTGGATTACTGGGAATTGTCATTACATCTTTGATTGCAGCGTTTATGAGTACCATTTCCACTCATTTAAATTGGGGAAGCTCTTATGTTGTAAATGATTTTTATGCGCGTTTTGTAAGGCCAAATTCTTCAGATAAAGAACAAGTCGCTGTGGGTAGGATTTCAACTGTGGTTATGATGGTATTGGCGGCGCTGTTGTCATTGGTATTGGAAGAAGCACGTGTTGGATTTGATTTATTATTATCGATTGGAGCAGGAACCGGTTTGCTATTTATCTTAAGATGGTTTTGGAGCAGAATCAATCCGTATAGCGAAATTGCAGCCATGGTAATTTCTTTCATCATCGCCGTATTTTTCTTTGTAAACAATAAAATGGAAACGCCTTTGGTTGATATCGCGGGTTATTGGCAATTGGTTGTGGGTGTTTTAATTACCACAATAGGATGGATTGTGGTGACGCTTTTAACCAAGCCTTCTGATGAACAAACGCTTAATTCATTCAACAGTTTGATTTTCGGCAATGATTCCAAATTTAAAGGTTTTGGCATGAAGATTCTTGGATTTTTCGCTGGTGTTGTTGGTGTGTATTGCGCTCTGTTTTCCATTGGAAACTTCATTTATGGTGAAACAATTTTGGCACTGGGACTTTTCACAGTTACCATCATCTGCGGACTGTTAATCATCAAATCCTTTAGGGAACCAAAAATGAATCAATGACGCTTTTTGAGGACTTCGACGATATCATTCAATTTGAATCCTTTCGCTTGAAGTAAAATCAGATAGTGAAATAGTAAATCGGCGCTTTCATCAATAAATAGTTTATCATTATTGTCTTTTGCTTCGATGACGACTTCAATCGCCTCCTCTCCTACTTTTTGTGCGATTTTGTTGATGCCTTTCTCAAATAAGGACGACACATACGATTCCGAAGGGTCAGAATTTTCAATTCGATTGTGAATTACGTTTTCCAACTCTGTAAGAAAACCGAAGTTTTGCGTGTTGGTTTCATCCCAGCAAGTATCTGTACCCCTGTGACAGGTCGGACCTTCAGGATTTGCTTGAATCAACAAGGTGTCATTATCACAATCCAACTTCATTTCAACAAGATTTAAGCTATTTCCGCTCTCCTCACCTTTCGTCCATAAACGATTTTTGCTACGGCTGAAAAATGTGACCTTATTAGTCTCTTTTGTTTTGTTATAGGCTTCTTCATTCATATAGCCCAACATCAAAACATTTTTTGTGTTCGCATCTTGAATGATGGCAGGGATTAAACCGTCTTTGTTGTATTTAATAGTCATTTTTGTCAATTATTAATTTTTTGCCACGAATACACGAATATATTTTTAAATTCTATGGGTATTTTACCTGACTTTGCGGAAAAACGCTATATCAAGGTTTGATGAAATACATAAAAATTCATTTGTGTATTCGTGGCTAATTAGTTAATCTTACTTCAATATTGTTTTTTCTCAATTCCTGCTTTAAATCAAAAATTTCTATCTCTCCAAAATGGAAGACACTCGCCGCCAATGCAGCATCAGACTTTCCTATTTTGAACGTATCCACAAAATGCTGCATCGTTCCTGCGCCACCTGATGCGATAATTGGAATGTTCAGTTTTGAAGATAATTTGGCTAAAGCTTCATTTGCAAAGCCTTCTTTTGTACCGTCATTGTTCATCGAAGTGAATAAAATCTCGCCTGCTCCTCGTCTTTCGACTTCTTTTGCCCATTCAAATAAGTCCAAATCCGTGGGGATACTTCCGCCTGCTAAATGGACTTTCCATTGACCGTCAATTTGTTTGGCGTCTATCGCCACAACGATGCATTGGTTCCCAAATTTGCTTGATAATTCATTAATCAACTCCGGACGTTTGATGGCTGCTGAATTGATGGACACTTTATCTGCACCATTTTTCAAAAGCAAATCGACATCTTCAACGGACGAAATTCCACCACCAACCGTAAATGGAATATTCACTTGTTCGGCAACTTTTAAGACCATGTCCAGCATCGTTTTTCGTCCTTCCAATGTTGCTGAAATATCGAGAAACACTAATTCATCGGCCCCTTTTTCGGTGTATTGTTTTGCCAATTCTACTGGGTCGCCCGCATCACGCAGGTTGACAAAATTGATACCTTTGACGGTTCTACCGTTTTTGATATCCAGACAAGGGATGATTCGTTTTGTTAGCATTATTATATATGGGTTTCTAAATCCCTTAAACTAATTTTATTCTCGTATAAGGCTTTTCCAATGATGACACCTTCACATCCTAAATCTTCCAAAACATTAATATCATCAATCGATGACACACCTCCAGAAGCTATCAATTTAATCGACTGTCCATCGCTTTTTGAACATTCTGCAATGATACTTTTATACAACTCAAACGAAGGTCCCTCAAGCATCCCATCTTTGGAAATGTCAGTGCAAATCACATATTGAATGCCTTTCTTTTGATAATTTTCGATGAAGGGTATGACCTCCAATTCGCTCTTGCGCTGCCAGCCATTCGTTGAAATTTTCCCTTCGTGGCAGTCAGCCCCAAGAATGATTTTAGTTGGTCCATATTTTGACAACCAACCTTCAAACATTTTTTTATCATTGACCGCAATACTGCCTCCTGTAATTTGTCGCGCCCCAGAATTGAACGCTATCAACAAATCCTCATTACTTTTCAGTCCACCTCCAAAATCAATTTTTAAACTTGTTTTAGACGCGATTTGCTCCAATACCTTATAATTGACGATGTGCTGCGCCTTGGCACCATCCAAATCCACCAAATGTAGGTACTGAATGCCAGAACCTTCAAATTGCTTGGCAACTTCCAGAGGGTCTTCATTGTATATTTTCTTTGTATCGTAGTCACCTTTGGTCAGTCGGACACATTTTCCGTCGATGATATCTATTGCTGGGATGATTCTCATTTTTGATTTACGATTTACGATTTACGATTTTGGATTTCATTGCTTTAATATTGGTAATTCAATTCATCTTTAAAAAATTGTCCAAAACTTTTTCTCCTGCCTTACTGCTTTTCTCCGGATGAAATTGAACACCGTAAAAATTATCTTTTTGCAATGCTGAACTATAGATGATTCCATATTCAGTTTCAGCTATTGTATCCTTGCAAATCTCGGCGTAATAACTATGCACAAGGTACATGTATTCGTTGGGTTTGATACCAACAAACAGATTTGAATTTAACTTGTTGATAGTATTCCACCCCATATGAGGTACTTTGACATTATTTGAAAACCGTTTGACATACACATCAAAAATTCCCAACCCATCAGTTGCTCCTTCTTCTGTAGAGTTACACATCAATTGCATGCCCAAACAAATACCCAAAACGGGTTGCTTTAACTTTGGAATTAGAATATCTAAACTTGTTTCCTTCAACATTTTCATGGCACTACTCGCCTCACCCACGCCAGGAAATATCACTTTATCTGCAGATAAAATCTCTTCAGGGTTATTAGAAAGGATGGCATCGACTCCCAATCGCTTTAAGGCAAATTGAATGCTTTTGATGTTGCCTGCGCCATAATCTATAATTATTACTCTCACTATTATTTTTGATTTATGATTTACGATGTACGATTGTAATCGTAACTCGTAAATCTAAATTCGTAAATTTTATAAGGTTCCTTTAGTTGTTGGTAAAATCATTTTTTCCATATCACGTTTGACTGCCATTTTGATGGCTTTTGCAAATGCTTTGAATATGGCTTCAATTTTATGGTGCTCGTTCGTGCCTTCAGCTTTGATATTTAAATTGCATTTGGCACCATCCGTAAAGGATTTGAAAAAATGGAAAAACATTTCCGTCGGCATTTTTCCAATCATTTCGCGTTTGAATTCGGTTTCCCAAACGAGCCAATTTCTACCTCCAAAATCAATCGCCACTTGTGCCAAACAATCATCCATAGGTAGACAAAAACCGTAGCGTTCGATACCTAGTTTATTTCCGAGTGTTTGAGCAAACACTTCGCCAAGAGCAATGGCTGTGTCTTCAATGGTGTGGTGTTCGTCGACTTCCAAATCACCATCCACTTTGATGTTTAAATCCAATTGGCCATGACGCGCGATTTGGTCGAGCATATGGTCAAAAAAAGCAATCCCAGTATCGATATTGCTTTTTCCAATGCCATCAAGATTTAGGTCGATAGCAATTTTAGTTTCGTTGGTGTTTCTAGTAATGCTTCCTATGCGTTTGCCACCTTTTAAAAAATTATAGATTTGCTCCCAATCGTTGGTTTCCAAAGCGATAAACTCATCCAACTCATCTCGTTTTACGGTGATTTCAGAAGTTCCCAAATTGGTATTGTCGTTAATGAAAATGCCTTTGGAACCTAGATTTTTTGCCAGTTCAATATCCGTCAATCGGTCACCAATGACGAATGAATTTGCCAAATCATAATCATCCGAAAAATACTTGGTCAATAAACCGGTATTTGGTTTTCTAGTCGGAGCATTGTCTTTCGCAAAGGTTCTGTCGATGAATTGTTTCTTGAACTCAACACCTTCCGCTTTGAACGTATCCAAAATAAAATTATGTACGAGCCAGAAGGTCGATTCTGGAAAGGCGTCTGTTCCCAAACCATCTTGATTTGTAATCATCACGATTTCAAAATTCAATTCCTTTGCAATTCTGCTTAAATATTGAAATACCTTTGGGTAAAACACCAATTTTTCAAAGCTGTCAATTTGCTCATCAGAGGTTTCCTTGATGATGGTTCCGTCACGGTCTATAAATAGGACTCTTTTCATTTTATATGGATTTTAATGCTAATACTAATTTTTTATTTTCTTCTGATGTTCCGATGGTCAAGCGTAAGCAATTTTCGCACAAGGGCTGCGTCGTTCTATTTCGGACAATCATTCCTTTTTCAATCAATTGATGATAGCGTTTTGTGGCCTCATCGACCTTGACGAGAACGAAATTGGCATCTGAAGGATAAACATTTTTTACGAAATCTATGTCCTTCAATTCATCGATTAATAATCTTCGTTCTTTTAAAAGCAAGTCAATCTGCTCCTCGACTAAATTTGATTTTTGCAATTCCTCAATTGCTTTTTCTTGCGTTAATTGATTGATGTTATAAGGCGGTTTTATCTTATTCAATATGGAGATGATTTCTTCAGATGCATAACAGATACCAAGTCTTATTCCTGCCATACCATAAGCCTTGGAAAGCGTTTGGGTGATGACAAGTTTTGGAAATTCCTGAAGACGTTTCGACCAACTCTCCTGTTCGGAAAAATCGATGTAAGCTTCGTCTATAACCACAATTCCTTGAAACCTATTTAGCAACTCTTCTACTTCTACTCTTTTAAAGCTGTTTCCTGTTGGATTGTTTGGAGAACATAGAAATAAGATTTTACTGTTTTCAGTTGAAGCATTTAAAATTTGCCTCACTTTGGGCTGAAATGTTTCTGTCAATTCAATCTTTATTGTTTCTACAGCATTCACATTTGCCAGAACTTCATACATTCCATAAGTTGGTGGTAAAATGATGATATTATCTTTATTTGGTTCACAAAACATTCTAATCAGCAAATCAAGAATTTCATCACTGCCATTTCCAAACAATATATTTTCGGTTGGAATGCCTTTCAACTTTGAAATGACGCGTTTCAAATCCATCTGTTGTGGGTCGGGATAACGGTTCACGCCATTCTCAAAAGGATTTTCATTCGCATCGAGAAAAATCATGTCATTCTTCAAGCATTTAAATTCGTCTCTCGCGGAAGAATAGGGTTTTAAGGCTTTGATGTTTGGTCTTATTAGGTGTTGGATGTTTCTCATAGTTCGTTTTTGCTTCTCGATACATCCCGAAAGCGTTCGGGACACTCGAAGTGACAATGCTTTATTTTTTAAAACTTTTCAATCTGATAGAAACGGCGTTTTTATGTGCTTGCAATCCTTCGGCTTCCGCCATTAATTCAATTGAGTTTCCTATATTTTTCAAACCTTCTTTAGTGATTTTTTGGAATGTTATACTCTTTAGAAAACTATCCAGATTCACTCCAGAATATGCTTTGCTAAAACCATTGGTTGGTAAGGTATGATTGGTTCCTGATGCATAATCGCCTGCACTTTCTGGAGTGTAATTCCCAATAAACACTGAACCAGCATTGACGATATCGTTGATGAACAAATCCTCATTTTTAGAGCAGATGATGAAATGTTCAGGCGCATATTGATTGATAAGTTCCAAAGCAGTCGCATCTGAATCAACCAAAATCAATTTTGAATTTTCGATTGCTTTTTGGGCGATATTTTTTCTTGGTAACTCATTCAGTTGCTTTTGAACTTCCACTTCCACTTCTGACAGAATTGTTTGCGAGGTTGTTACCAAAATTACTTGGCTATCTGTACCATGTTCGGCTTGACTCAATAAATCCGAAGCCACATAGGAAGGATTGGCCGAATCATCAGCGAATACCAATAACTCACTCGGTCCTGCAGGCATGTCGATGGCGACTCCGAATTTAGTTGCCAATTGCTTTGCAACCGTGACAAATTGATTGCCTGGTCCAAAAATCTTGTAAACTTGCGGAATGGTTTCTGTTCCAAAAGTCATGGCTGCGATGGCTTGGATGCCTCCAACTTTATAAATCTTTGTCACGCCACATAATTGAGCCATGTACAAAATCTCATTGGCAATCTTGCCTTCCTTATTTGGTGGCGAACAAAGGATGATTTCTTTGCATCCGGCAATATTCGCTGGAACGGCGAGCATCAACACCGTTGAAAACAAAGGTGCTGTGCCACCAGGAATGTACAATCCTATTTTCTCAATTGGACGTTTTTCTTGCCAACACTTCACGCCAGGCATCGTTTCCACTTCTATCTTGCTTGTCTCTTGTGTCTTGTGAAACCTTTCAATATTTGTTTTGGCTAATTTTATGGCTTCTTTTAATTCTTCAGTAACGAGATTTGCTGCTGACTCTATTTCCTCTCGAGATACTTGATTCAAGGTGCCTTCAAAACCATCAAATAAGGCTGTATATTTTTGAACTGCTTTGTCACCATTGCGCTGGACATCATCAAAAATTTGATTGACAGTGGTTTCGATGTTTTCGACGGTTTGGGTTGGTCGTTTTAGGATTTCGGACCAAGATTCTTTATTTGGATTTTTTATGATTTGCATTGGTTTGATGTTTTTAGTTTTTATTCATGAGATTCCTGCCTGCGCAGGAATTTGTCATATAACCATATTTTCAATTGGGCAGACTAAAATTCCTTCGGCGCCATTGAGTTTTAATTCGTCAATGACTTCCCAGAATTCATTTTTGTTGATGACCGAATGTAACGAGCTCCAACCCTCTTTCGCTAACGGCAAAATTGTGGGGCTGTTCATTCCAGGGAGAATACTTATGATTTTTTCTAATTTTTCGTTCGGTGCGTTTAGTAGAATGTATTTGCTTTGACGCCCTTTTAAAACGGATTGTAACCGGAATTGCAATCGTTCCAAAATAGCTTTGTTTTCTTTTGATATTTCGCTTGAAACCGCCAATATCGCTTCGGATTTCAATAGAATCTCCACTTCTTTCAAACCATTTTTGAACAAGGTACTGCCACTCGAAACAATATCCACAATGGCATCTGCAAGACCAATATTTGGGGCAATTTCCACAGAACCATTAATGATATGGAGGTTGGCTTCAATGTTATTTTTCTTTAGAAACTCGTTCACGGTATTTGGATAGGAAGTAGCAATTCGTTTGCCCTGTAAATCCTGAATTCCTTTGTACTTGGTTGATTTTGGAACTGCGACAGAAACCTTGCAAGTTGAAAACCCTAGTTTTTCAATTATGGAAATCCCGTTTCCTTTTTCAACTAAAATATTCTCGCCTATGATGGCTGCATCGACTACTCCATCTTTTAAATATTGTGGAATATCGCCATTTCGGAGATAGAATATTTCCAATGGAAAGTTTCTTGCTGATGCTTTGAGCTGATCTTTTCCGTTGTCAATTGAAATCCCAATATCGTTGAGGATTTTCATGGAATCATCGTGAAGTCGTCCTGATTTTTGGACTGCAATTTTTAATTTACTCATAGTTTTCCTTTTATGTGTTGGCTTGAGTAAATCTTTTTGGGGAAGAGATTTCCACTTTCGTGGAAAAACAAAACCGCTTGATTTACTCAAACGGTTTTAAAATATCTTGGTTTTATTCAATACATCTTCAGTTCGCTTGAGTGCAAATATGATGATGGTGATGATGTGATTGAATAAAATTCATGTTCTGTTTTGTTATTTACAAAGATTGCTAATTATAATTTACAAATCCTAATCTTTCTCAAATAAATTTTTGTTAAGCTTATTGATTTCCGAGAATAATTGGCATTCCAGAATCTCCCGAACCAATCACAACAACCTTGCTGTTAGGGGATTCGGCCAATTTAATCGTCGCCTCGATTCCTTTATCCTGAAGAATTTTATCGGTCAGTGATGCACTTAAAATTCGATTTGCATCAGCCTTCCCTTGTGCTTCGATAATCACTTTTTCCGCTTCTTTTGCAGCAGTAACCAATCTAAACTCGTATTCCAGCGATTCTTGTTCTTGCTTTAATTTTCGCTCAATGGCATCCTTAATAGTTGATGGCAAGGTTACATCCCGCACCAAAACTTCATTCAATTGCACATATTGCTTTTCCAAAATTTTCTTTGTTTCTGCAAAAATTTCATCTTGAATCGCATCGCGCTTACTAGAATATAATTGTTCTGGTGTATAACGACCCACAACACTACGTGCAGCACTTCTAATTGCCGGTTGTATGACACGTTGCAAATAATTCTCGCCTAGATTTTGATGTAATTTCCCTAAATCATTATAGACTGGCAAATACCAAGCAGAAGCATCTATTTGAATTTCAAGTCCATTTGAAGATAGTACTTTCATTTTTTCAAACAACTCTTGTTGGCGAACTTCATATACAATTACTTTGTTCCACGGTGCAATGATATGAAAGCCTTCACCCAATGGTGGTTCGTCAATGACAACACCATTATCAAAGGTTTTATAAAGCACTCCTGCCTCACCCGAACCAATGGTTACGGCAGACTTGGCCAGTAAAATAATAAGTACGATAGCAGTAATGATTGCAGGTATTGCAATCTTTGGTAATCTTTCCATAGTTAGTTTTTATTTTAAATTAATCCGTTGTATTTTCTAATGAACCATTCTGCAGAGAGGCTCAATGCGATAATTGCGAGTAGAAATTTCCAATCGATCAAAGGTACGACATTTTTACTGCTTTTTTGGATTGTGACGAAACGTTCGTCTTTTAGCAAATTGTCGAGTAATGCATTTGTATCATCAATAAAATAAGACGTTCCGTTACTGCTGGTTGCCAAATTTTGCAACTTTTCAACATTAGCATTCAAGAATTGTTGTTCAACATTATAATC
The DNA here is from genome assembly GCA_002426755.1 of Flavobacteriaceae bacterium UBA5544. GTDB lineage: Bacteria > Bacteroidota > Bacteroidia > Flavobacteriales > Flavobacteriaceae > JBPOFM01. The sequence continues at coordinate 84,374 of DINI01000028.1, read as the reverse complement.
TAAAATCTTCAATTCTGCAGAACTTGAAATGTTTTCATTTGATACAGAGACAGTAAATGAGTAATCTCCAGCTGATAAACCACTCAAATCAACCTCATAACTTGTGTTTTTAAGAATAAAAGGAAATGTTTTTGTTTCTTGAGATTCTTTATTTTTTAACGTGATGCTTAAGTTTGCCGTTGCATCAAACTCATAATTTTTGTTGAAATATTGTGCGTTTATTTTTACATCGTCGTTTCCATTATAGAAAGATTCATATGTAACATTCAATCTTGTTTTCTTTTGATTGGAACTTAAATATTGAACCAGTTTTCCTATAAAATCATCAAAATTTGTAAATGATTTATCTTCAAGATAGCTTTGTGCTCTCCACCTCCAAATACCTTCGCCAAGCAAAATGGCTTCTCTCCTATCATTTGCTTCAAAAGTTGCCAACAATGATTCATTGATTTGTGTTCCGTTAATGGTTTTAAACAGAATGGTTTCTGTAGGAACTGAAAATTTCACCTCTCCAAATTCCGATACCAAAGGTGGAAAATCACTAAAATTCAAATTGTCAATAATGAAAGTAGAGTAATTTGGATTTAATGCAGGTTGAAATTCTTCGGTTTGATTTGTAATATTTTGGGAGTAAAATGATTGAAAACTATTCAATGCTGACCAACTTGTCTGCTTGCCAACTATTACAAATTTATTCAGCTTCAATTTCTCAATTTCATCATACACCAGTCTAAAGTTATTATTTGGCTGATATATAATAACCATTTGATAATCATTTGATTGATTTAAAAACTCGTTTGGCTTTAGAATAGTAGCTTGGCGTTGTTCATTGCTTTCAATCGATTTTTTTAAGGCCCCTAAATCTGGGTGAATAATATCGGATACAATAGCAACTTTTGTTTTTTGGTCAATCACCTCAACGGCGAAATTTTTGATATTATTGACCACATTTTTTTCGTTTTCAATTGGAATTAATTCCGCTTTATAACTATTAACTCCAGCCCTATTGGCAGGTAAAGTCAAGTTAACAACTTGAGAAGGATTGGATTTACTAAAACTAATGTTTTGATTATAAACCGTTGCATTCCCTGAAGTTATTTTTAATTGTGAACTTGCGTTGGAGGTTCCTGAATAAACGGCAATAATTTCAACAGGAAATTGATTTTTCAAGTAAGCATATCTGTTGACATTCAATTGCTGGATTTTTAAATCCAAATATTGCGTTGTGTCTCCAAGAATCACAGGGAACACTGGCTGTTTTTGACGGTTAGTAGAATACTCGTAATCATTACCATAGGTCTGATTGCCATCCGTAATCAAAACTATTGGTGACGCTGTGCGGTTATACACTTGTGATAATCTATCAAACAATAGTGAAGGATTGGATTGTTTTTCATCAAAAGACAGCGATTCCGATGCTTGCACCTCTTTTCCAAATCGATAAAATTCCAAATTGAAACGCTCATTTAATTCTTTGTTCGTTTTCAATTCTGCAATCAGTCGCTTTGCTTTTGAATCTTGCCTTAAATAACTCACAGATTCCGAATTATCTACAGCAATGACCAAATTGGGCTTTTCATTCGTGTATGTAGTTTTGTCAAATTTTGGATTTATGAGCAACAACAGGACAGAAAAAATTGTCACAAATCTTAAAAACGCCAATAGCATATAAACTTTCGTCCGCTTTTTTGATTTATATATATACTGAAAAAGCGCTAATGATAGCGCTATGATTCCAGCTAATATGATAAATAATAGAGTTTGTGTACTCATTAAAAAGATTTACTGTTTATGTGCGTTTTTTTGCCACGACTACACGAAAGTTTAAAAAAAAATTACTGCAAGTGGCTAAATTAAGATTGCCTACTGAATACTGCTTATTTTTAAGTAAGCATTCCTCCGTCAACATTCAAAGTCTGACCCGTGATGTATGCACTCATATCACTTGCCAAGAAAACACAAACATTTGCAATATCTTCTGGAGTTCCACCACGTTTTAATGGAATGGCGTCACGCCAACCTTTTACAGTTGCTTCATCGAGTTTAGCGGTCATTTCAGTTTCGATAAAACCAGGAGCAATGACATTACTTCTGATATTTCTTGAGCCTAATTCCAAAGCCACAGATTTAGAAAAACCTATGATTCCAGCTTTTGAAGCCGCATAATTGGTCTGACCTGCATTTCCTTTGACACCAACTACTGAACTCATATTTATAATTGAACCCTTACGCTGTTTTAACATGGTTCGTTGCACCGCTTTTGTCATATTGAATACAGATTTCAAGTTGACTTCAATGACTTTATCAAAATCTTCCTCTGTGATTCTCATCAAAAGATTATCCTTTGTGATACCTGCATTGTTGACCAAAATATCAATACTTCCAAATTCTTCTGCCACTGCATCTGCGAGATGCTGTGCTTCATTAAAATCGGCTGCATTACTTTGATAGCCTTTAGCCTTAACTCCAAGAGCATTAAGTTCTTTTTCTAATGCATTCGCCGATTCAACAGACGAACTGTAAGTAAAGGCCACATTCGCCCCATGTTGTGCAAAAACTTCAGCGATTCCTTTTCCAATACCTCTTGAAGCACCAGTAACGATAGCCGTTTTTCCTTCTAATAATTTCATGTTTATAATTTTTTCCACAAATACATAAAAACACTCTCTTTTATGTACTTGTTATTGGTTGTTTTCTAATTTCAAATATAACGATAAGAAGTTGTATGAAATAAAAAACCTCATAAAATTATGAGGAATTTATGAGGTCTTTATTTGATTTGAATTAGAATTTATCCTAACACTTCTTTTACTTTTTTACCAATTTCAGCAGGGGAATCCACTACATGAATTCCACATTCGCGCATGATTTTCTTTTTAGCTTGTGCAGTATCATCGCTTCCACCTACAATTGCCCCAGCGTGACCCATGGTGCGTCCAGCAGGCGCTGTTTCACCAGCTATGAAACCAATGATTGGTTTTTTGCTTCCGCTGTTTTTATACCAATGTGCGGCATCAGCTTCCAATTGTCCACCAATCTCACCAATCATCACAACGGCTTCAGTTTCTGGGTCATTAATCAATAACTCAACAGCCTCTTTTGTGGTTGTCCCGATAATTGGGTCTCCACCAATTCCAATGGCAGTCGTGATTCCCAAACCTTGTTTTACCACTTGGTCTGCAGCTTCATAAGTTAAAGTTCCAGATTTTGAAACAATGCCTACTTTACCTTTTTTGAACACAAAACCAGGCATAATGCCAACTTTTGCTTCTCCAGGAGTAATAACGCCTGGGCAATTTGGGCCAATTAATCTGCAATCTTTATCTTTTATATAATCCGCAGCTTTAATCATATCTCCAACAGGAATACCTTCCGTAATACAAATAATTACTTTTATGCCCGCATCAGCAGCCTCCATAATGGCATCTGCTGCAAACGCTGGTGGTACAAACAATATTGATGTATCAGCTCCAGCTTTATCCACGGCATCCTTTACTGTGTTGAAAACTGGTTTGTCCAAATGTGTCTGACCTCCTTTACCTGGAGTCACACCACCTACAACATTGGTACCGTATTCTATCATTTGGGTAGCATGGAACGTGCCTTCACTACCTGTAAATCCTTGTACTATAATTTTTGAATTCTTATTGACTAAAACGCTCATCGTATAGATTTAATTTTGATTTTTTAAAACGTCACAAAAGTACGTTTTTTAGAGGTTAATTATATGTTATTTGAAAATGATTTTAAACTTATAGGGTCTTCATCCGCTAATTGACTTATTTCATAGCCTTTAAACAATTTACCTTTTTTGATTTCCCATATCGAAATAAAATGCGCCAAAGGCTGCTCTTCATCAGGGTTTTCTATTGGAGTTACGTAGATAGTATATCTCGCCGTAACGGTTTTTCCATCTTCAAGCAAATGACTCAATCGATATTTGAAGGATAGATAAGCCTTACGAATACTTTGAACCATTTCCTCAATATCCTCATAATTCTTTAGCAAAAATCCTTGGCTACTGTTCCAATATAGCTGGCAATCTTTGTGAAAATGGGACATGACATCTTCATCCTTGGCCAAATCCAAATCGTAAAAATGCTTAACAACTTTTTTAGAAGACATTATATATGTTTTAATTTTTCAATTAATTCAGGGATTTTCTTTATGTACGCCATTTCCTTAAACTTGTCTCTGGCTTCATCCGCTGGAGAGCCAAAATAAGTTTTATTTTCTTCAGTGGAATGCCCTAAACCAGATTGAGCATACAAGACAGTGCCTTTTGCTATTGTAATTCCGCTTTTTACACCTACCTGGCCCCAAAGCGTCACTTCATCTTCAATCACCACGCAACCTGCAATCCCTGTTTGTGATGCAATTAAACATTTCCGACCGATGATGGTATCATGCCCAACCTGAATCTGATTATCAAGTTTGGAGCCTTCCCCTATTGTTGTATCGCCAGTGACCCCTCTATCGATAGTACAAAGAGCGCCAATATCTACATTATCTTTTATCACCACACGACCTCCGGAAATCAATTGGTCAAAACCTTCTGGACGTTTTTTGTAGTAGAAGGCGCTAGCTCCCAAAACGGTTCCAGCGTGGATGGTTACATTATTTCCTATAATAGAATCATCATAGATGCTCACATTGGAATGGATGATGCAGTTGTCCCCAATTGACACATTGTTGCCAATAAAACAGTTAGGCTGAATGATAGTATTCTTGCCAATTTTTGCTGTTGCGGCAATCGAAGAATTTGATGATTGAAAAGGTTTGAAATGTAAAGTCAGTTTATTGAAATCCCGAAACGGGTCATCACTGACCAACAATGCTTTGCCTTCAGGACAATCCACTTCCTTATTAATCAAAACAATGGTTGCTGCTGAATTAAGAGCTTTGTCATAATATTTTGGATGGTCCACAAATACAATATCCCCAGGTTCGACAACATGTATTTCATTCATTCCCAAAACAGGGAAATCATCAGGTCCAACATAAGAAGTACTGATGATTTCTGCAATTTGTTTTAAAGTATGTGGTTTAGGAAACTTCACAAGATTTATTCTTTAACACGTTCTTTGTAAGTTCCTTTTTCTGTTTCAATTTTGATTTTGTCACCTTCATTAATGAACAACGGAACATTTACTTCTGCTCCTGTCTCAACAGTTGCTGGTTTTGTTGCATTGGTCGCCGTATTCCCTTTGACTCCAGGTTCGGTTGAAGTGACTAACAAGGTTACAGTCGCTGGCATATCCACTGAAAGCGGCATATTATCTTCAGAATTGATTTGTATGGTTACCACTTCTCCTTCTTTCAATAAATCAGGTCTATCCAATGCAGATTCCAACAAACGAATCTGTGTGTAATCTTCTGTGTTCATGAAATGATAGTATTCCCCATCGTTATATAAAAACTGAAATTTATGGGTTTCAACCCTAACATCCTCTATTTTGTGACCTGCTGAAAATGTATTGTCCAATACTTTTCCATTGGTGACACTCTTCATTTTTGTCCTAACGAAGGCTGGGCCTTTGCCAGGTTTAACGTGAAGAAATTCAATGATTTTATAAATATCGTTATTATATCTGATACATAATCCGTTTCTAATATCTGATGTACTTGCCATTATAGTGTTTAATATTTAATCGTTTATATTGCTAAATTGTTGTTTTAATTGGATTTGAAATAGCCTTTCATAATTCCTCTGTGTGAATTTTTGATGAATTGGAGAATTTCGTCGCGTTCAGGAGTCGCTTCCATTTCGGCTTCAATAATTTCAGAGGCTTGGGTGTTGTTATAATTTTTTTGATAGAGAATTCTATAAATGTCCTGAACTTCTCTGATTTTATCTGAAGTAAATCCTCTTCTCCGTAAGCCTACTGAATTGATTCCAACATAAGATAACGGCTCACGAGCAGCCTTAACAAACGGTGGAACGTCTTTTCTGACCAATGACCCACCAGTTACAAATGCATGATTACCAATGGAACAAAATTGATGAACAGCAGTCATTCCTGCCAAAACAACAAAATCGCCAACGGTAATATGACCCGCAAGTGTGCTATTGTTCGAAAAAATACAATTATTGCCTACTATGCAATCGTGAGCAATGTGGCAATAAGCCATAATAAGACAATTGTTTCCGATGACCGTTTTCATTCGGTCCGTCGTGCCTCTATTGATGGTGACACATTCTCTAATGGTAACATTGTCGCCTATCTCTGTGGTTGTATCTTCATCTTTATATTTTAAATCCTGTGGAACAGCAGAAATGACAGACCCAGGAAATATATTGCAATTTTTTCCAATTCTGGCGCCTTCCATAATGGTTACATTGCTACCTATCCATGTACCTTCACCGATGGTAACGTTGTTATAGATAGTTGTAAATGGCTCAATCACAACGTTTTTTGCGATTTTTGCACCAGGGTGAACGTAAGCTAAAGGTTGGTTCATTTCTCTTATTTATTGTTTTATAAAGGTGAAATGTGTTCGCAAATGAAAACCATTTCTTTTTTAATTACATTCTTTTCTATTTGCTCGGTCCATTTCTTTATTTTTTTTCAAAAGTGAAATGCCTTCGCAAATATAGATAATACAGTTAATATGAAATTATATCACATTTACGGATTACCTTTTATTTTACTTTTGAAATTTGTGCCATCAATTCAGCTTCTGCACAAAGTTTTCCATTGGCGTACGCATAGCCTTGCATATGACAGATACCACGACGGATTGGGGTTATCAAATCACATTTGAATATCAAGGTGTCTCCAGGCACTACTTTTTGCTTGAATTTCACATTATCGATTTTCATGAAGAATGTCAGATAATTTTCTGGATCCGGAACTGTACTCAATACTAAAATCCCGCCTGTCTGCGCCATTGCTTCAACAATCAAAACGCCTGGCATCACTGGTGCCCCAGGAAAATGCCCAGCAAAAAAAGGCTCGTTCATCGTGACGTTTTTCAAACCGATAACGCCCGAATCTGTTAACTCAAATATTTTATCAATCAACAAGAATGGCTGTCTATGAGGTAACATATCCATAATTTGATTGACATCCATCAATGGTTCTTGGTTCAAATCAATATTTGGCACATTATTCCGTCTCTCATTCTTGATGAGTTTAGACATTTTTTTTGCAAATTGTGTGTTGATGAAATGTCCAGGTTTGTTTGCTATCACCTTTCCTTTTAATCGTATGCCTATCAATGATAAATCTCCAATAACATCCAATAACTTATGTCTTGCAGCTTCATTTGGATAATGTAAAGTCAAATTATCGAGAATTCCATTTTGTTTTACCGCAATAGAGTCCTTTTTAAAAGCGACTTTTAGTTTTTCCATGGTTTTTGGTGATAATTCTTTATCCACATATACAATGGCATTGTTCAAGTCACCTCCCTTTATCAATCCGTTTTCAAGCAACATTTCAATTTCATGTAAAAAACTGAATGTCCTTGCATTTGAAATATCATCTTTAAAATCACCAATATGATTTAGAGTCGCATTTTGTGTTCCCAAAACTTTAGTCCCAAAATCGACCATTGTTGTTACTTGATATTCTTTTGCTGGCATTACGATGATTTCGCTACCAGAATCTTCATCCATATATGAAACAACATCCGTAACGACATATTCCTCCCTAAAATCACATTGCTCTTCTGTATCTGCTTTCTGTAAAGCTTCAACAAAAAACTTTGAAGAGCCATCCATGATTGGTGGTTCTGCGGCATCTAATTCGATAATGCAATTGTCTATGTCCATTCCCACCAAGGCTGCAAGAACGTGCTCTGATGTTTGAATGGTCACTCCGTTTTTTTCCAAGCAAGTGCCTCGCTGCGTATTGGTAACATAGTTAGCGTCTGCTTCAATAACAGGTGTTCCTTCTAAATCTATTCTTTTAAAGGCAAATCCAAAATTGGTTGGAGCTGGTTTGAATGTTAGAGTGACATTTTTTCCTGTATGCAATCCAACTCCAGTTAAGGATACATCATTCTTAATGGTCCTTTGCCTTACATTTGTCTTAATTATTGCCATTTATTTTTTTTTCTAAATCATTAACTGTTTTGACAATTTTCGGAAGGTTTTTGAAATGTACGTATGATTTATTCCAGTCTCCATATGCAAATGATGGAGAACCTTGTAATATCTCATTATCACTGATATTTCTACCAATTCCTGATTGTGCTTGTACTTTTACATTGTTTCCTATGGTGATATGACCAGCAATACCTACCTGACCACCAATGATACAATTCTTACCAATTTTGGAAGAACCTGCAACACCAGTTTGGGCAGCAATGACCGTATTTTCGCCAATCTCTACGTTATGTGCAATTTGGATTTGATTATCCAGCTTCACACCTTTTCTAATAATAGTAGAGCCCAAGGTAGCCCTGTCAATCGTAGTCGCAGCTCCAACATCCACAAAATCTTCTAGAATGACATTACCCGTTTGAGGCACTTTTGAATATTCTCCATTTTCATTGGGAACAAACCCAAAACCATCAGCACCAATGATAACACCAGAATTAATAACACAATCATTACCAATAACACATTCCGAATAAATTTTTGCTCCAGCGAATATTACTGTGTTTTCGCCAATAGTAACGTTGTCTCCTATATAGGTGTTTGGAAATATCTTAACATTATTGCCCAATTTTACATTATCACCTATATATGTAAACGCTCCCACGTAGATGCTTTCGCCATACTTTGCTGATTCTGATATAAAAGACGGTTGTTCAATCCCACTTTTATTCATTTTTATCTGATTGTAGTATTCCAACAATTTTGAAAATGACTTATAGGCATCATCAACTTTAATAAGGGTGGTTGTAAGACCATTATCAGCTTCAAAAGTTTTGTTGACAATGGTGATGGAAGCTTTAGTGGAATATATAAATGACTTGTACTTAGGATTGGCCAAAAAGGTCAAAGAGCCTTCCGTTCCTTCTTCAATTTTTGACAATTTTGAAACTTCAACATCGGGATTGCCGATAATGTCGCCTTCCAAAATGCCTGCTATTTGTGTTGCTGTAAATTTCATTAAAAGCAAAAATAGAAAAAATGTATCATATATTGTTGTTTGTTGAGAGTTGTTTGTTGTTAAGCCGATGGCTGTGGCGTTGTTTGTTGCAGAATAATATGAAGTTGTAAATTCATCATTTTAAACCTAACTCCTTTCTGTTATCAATTAATTCTTCGGATAACAGATATAATATTTTGTGACAGGTTTTGATAGTGCTTTTAGATTCAGTTGGTCAGAAGCCTTTATAATTTCCTCTATCCTCCCTGTTTTATGCAAAATTTTGATTTGCTGCACATCATGTTGATATGCCTGATTTGAAATTTCTCCCATAAAAACAAAATATTCTGCTTCTTCAATTGAGATATCATATTTATGCATCAGTTTTTTCAGATGCTTTTCTTTAGATTCAAGTTTTATCTTTTTGTTCTTTAGCTTTATTTTTAATAAGTCCCGATTGATAATCATGTCCGACAAATTTTTCAACACAAAATCATCACAGTATTGCCACTCCTTCATTGCAGAGACAATATCGTAATCATCTAATTTTGAGAATTGTTCAAGGATGTCATCATCAAAATTATCGAGAGTAATTTGGTTGTTTAAAAAATATCCCAAAGCATTGCTCGCTTTCAATTCTACACCTTTTGTACTCAATTCTTTTGCTCTTTGCAAGACGCGCATCAAAAGCTGTTCGGCCACCAAACTTGTTTTATGAAGGTATGCTTGCCAATACATCAGCCGTCTTGCCACCAGAAACTTCTCTACACTATAGATGCCCTTTTCCTCAATGACCAGTTCATTATCAACGACATTCAACATAGTGATTATACGTTCGCTATTGATGTTACCTTCCGCCACCCCTGTATAAAAACTGTCCCGTTTCAAATAATCTGCCCTGTCCATATCCAACTGACTAGATATGAGCTGGCACATAAATTTTCTATGGTATTCACATTTGAAGATTTGAATCGCTAGCGTTAAACTTCCGTTAAATTCATCATTCAGCTTTTCCATGAATTTGAGCGAAATTGCTTCATGAGAGACCCCATTAACAATGCTATGTTCCATGGCATGACTAAAAGGTCCATGTCCTATATCATGCAATAAAATAGCAACATATAAAGCAATTTCTTCATCATCCGAAATCACAACACCCTTAAAACGAAGGACATCAACTGCTTTTTGCATTAAATGCATACAACCCATCGCATGATGAAAACGAGTGTGATGAGCTCCTGGATAAACAAGATATGACATCCCCATTTGCGAAATTCTGCGCAACCTCTGGAAGTAACGATGCTCTATCAATTCAAAAATCAATGCATTCGGTATGGTAATAAATCCGTAAATTGGGTCGTTAAATATCTTGAGTTTGTTACTTGTTTTCAAACTAGGAACTTTTACATTAAACTTTAAACAAATATACATGAACACTATAAATATTCTTTGGGTTGACGACGAAATTGATTTGCTGAAACCCCATATTCTCTTTTTGGAACAAAAACAATACAAAGTAACCACCTGCAAAAGCGGGATGGAAGCTTTGGAAACCATTGATGATACCAATTTTGACATCGTTTTCCTAGACGAAAACATGCCAGGACTTACAGGTTTGGAAACCTTGAATGAAATCAAGGAAAAACGGGCCAACCTTCCTGTGGTAATGATTACAAAAAGTGAGGAAGAATATATTATGGAAGAAGCGATTGGCAACAAAATTGCCGATTATTTGATAAAACCTGTGAATCCAAATCAGATATTGTTGAGTTTAAAAAAGAATTTAGACCACTCTCGATTGATTTCAGAAAAAACCACATCCAATTATCAGCAAGAATTCAGAAAAATTGCTATGGACCTATCCATGGTCAACAGTTATGAAGAATGGGTTGAATTGTATCAAAAATTGATTTATTGGGAATTGCAATTGGAAGATATAGAAGATGTTGGCATGACCGAAATCTTGGAATCCCAAAAAAATGAAGCAAACCTCCAATTCGGGAAATTCATTGAAAAAAATTACGAAGACTGGTTTGATAACAGTTCTGATGCGCCAATCATGTCACACAGGTTGTTTAAAGAAAAAGTTGTTCCAGAATTGAATAATGGTCAACCGACCCTTTTTATTGTTATAGATAATTTGCGTTACGATCAGTGGAAAGCTTTTGAACCCGTCGTCAACAATTATTACAAAAAAACTTCTGAAGAAGCTTTTTTCAGTATTCTACCAACAGCAACGCAATATGCCAGAAATGCAATTTTCTCTGGTTTGATGCCAAGCGATATGGAGAAAAAACATCCTGAATTTTGGAAAAATGATACTGATGATGGAGGAAAAAATCTGCATGAGGAAGACTTCTTAAGAGCCCAAATGAAACGACTTGGGCTCCAAAACCTCAAAACGGAATATCACAAAATAACCAATTTGAAATCTGGAAAAAAATTGGTTGAGAATTTCAAGACTTTAAAGGATAACGACCTAACGGTTGTGGTCTATAATTTTGTGGACATGCTCTCCCATTCCAAAACTGAAATGGAAGTTGTTAAAGAATTAGCATCCAATGATAAAGCATATCGCTCGTTAACGTTAAGTTGGTTTAAGAATTCTCCCTTATTGGAAATGATACAACAAGCCCAACAAATGGGTTTCAAACTTATTCTCACCACAGACCACGGCACGATAAATGTCAAAAATCCTTCAAAAGTGATTGGCGATAGAGACACAAGCTTAAATCTTCGTTATAAAACTGGAAGAAGCCTTACCTATGAAGAAAAGGACGTTTTGGTGGCAAAAGACCCAAAAGCCATTCATTTACCTTCCATTACGATGAGCAGTTCGTTTATATTTGCCAAAGGAGACTTATTTTTGGCCTATCCAAACAACTTCAATCATTACGTTAGTTATTACAGAAATACCTATCAACATGGTGGTGTTTCTTTAGAAGAAATGATAATTCCATTTGTTGTTTTGAACCCAAAATAATCCTTGAAACGCAAAAAAATCCGTTGAAATACGCATTTTTTTAGTTTTTCTCAAAATTTATTCTTATTATTGTCCCTGAATTGATTTATTTATTAAAGAACGTGTGGAAATACGATATCATTTAGAAGACATTGAGTCGGTTGCACAGCAAGTTTTGGAAGCGTTGACCACTAAAACTATTTTACTTAATGGATCGATGGGAGTTGGCAAGACCACTTTTGTCAAGGCATTGGTAAAAATTTTGAAAAGCAAGGATGTTGTTAGCAGTCCAACCTTTTCAATTGTGAACGAATATGAATTGCCCGATGACCTAATGTATCATTTTGATTTGTATCGTATTAAAGATGAAGAGGAAGCCTTGCAGTTTGGCATAGAAGATTATCTTTCTTCCAATCATTGGATTGTGATGGAATGGTCTCAAAATATACCGAATTTGCTTCCAGAAAATGTGGATATGGTAGAATTGACTCTAAACAAGGACCATTCAAGAACCCTCAAATTGAATAAAAATATAAGCTTAACTAATAAATATGGCAAAAAATTGCATAAACTGGAATAATCAGTAATAGCCCTCTACCAAAGGCTTTGCGACGTATTTTACGGAAAAACCGTAATAATTCAAGGATGATTTTAATGAATTTTAACATTTGTTCATAATCGTAGGAGCTAATGTATATTGTACATTTGAATTATAATTAATTAATTAAATCCCTTGAATTATGAAAACTAAAAAGTACATCATCGCGATTGCATTGTTTGGTGGAGTGTTATTTGCAGCTTCTGCTACAAATTTAATTGACCTAAATGGACAATCTTCTACACAAATTGAGAAAGCAAGAATCAAACTTAACACGAACGGATAAAAAGTTTTATTCTAGAAAAATCATTACTGGGAGTATCATCGGTGTATTTATCGCTGCTACTCCCTTTATTTTTTATTCATTTGAATATGTGCCAGATGAAAAAGTTTGGGACACGTTTCTATTTACATACAAAAGTGGATATTATGAAAGTGCTAGAATTGGCATTTGGATTGCAATGATGAAGATAGTGCCATTGCTATTATTATTCATTTGGTTTTTCACATGTAGACATTGGTGGTATCATACGCTTTTAGTGCCAATTGCAATGTATACTTACCAATTATTTTCTACAATTAATGATGAAATAGCTATGGTTGATAAATTCCAACTCATATATCTTGTTCCCTTGATGGCAATAATTGTGCCTTCAATTTATTTGCTTCGTGCAAGAATGTTTGATAAATTAAATTACGTTGACAAATCTTTTGAAGAACTGGAACAGGAATTTATGATTAAACCAACAACGTTTTGGGGCAAGGTGAAGCAGTATTTTTAGCAAAAATCATTTTTTAAATAAATTATTACTCAATGAACATCTTACAATTTATAAACAATTTTGAACATAACAATTCTTGGTAAAATGAAGGTCTTGTTATCGCTGATTAAGAAATTACTGAATGAATTTTGCTGTTTGAATCTAGTGTTGAACAAATTTGTGGCATTAATCTCAAAACCCCAGGGACTATCTTCCTTTTGATAAAAAAGTGATGCGTTTGCTGTGTCAAAAGAATTTTTGATTCCGTTGCCCTTGTTGGTGTAATCATCAAATGCATAATCGGCTTTGAAGATAAAATCCTTTAAGAAATCATACTGCACAATCATAAAAAAATTATCATTCTCAAATTTATTTATGGTGTTCGAAGAACGATAGTTATTGAAATCTTTGGTATACCCTATTTCGATGTTGGGATAGTTTTTGAAAAACGTTTCAGCACTAATGGTCGAGGAAATTGATTTTGAAATATTCAGGTTGGTCTGCTCGTTTAGAATCTGAAAAAAATCGTTGTAACTGAATCGGCTACGCAGTTTATATCTTATCTTATTGATTTTTTTAGAAATTCCACCACTAACGTTCCAGTTGTATTCTGGCTCATCAAACAGAATCTGGGTGCTGAACTGCTCGATGCCCTGAAGTTGTGTGACGTTTTTGAAATGCTCCGTCTTTTTGTTCAGACTTGTATTGAGGTTGATGTTTAAATTCTTGAACAGACTAAACTTGTAATAACTCAAACTAACAGAATGATACAATTGGTTTTCCAAGGTCGAATTACCCTTGAACACACTGTTAAAACTGTTCAAGATGAAATTATCCGCCAATTGTTCAATACTCGGAAAACGTGCATTCAAACTGTACCTAAAATTTATTTTTTCGCTATTGCTGAATTCAATCTTGGTCTTGAACTGTGGCAATAACAAAGCTTTGTTGTTTGAATAATTGACATCAAACTGTTGTGTATTCCAATTGTAGAAATGATAGTACAGCATCGGCTTAAAAGTAGCGATCCCAATCTGAAACTTGTATTCCAGACCCACAAACGTATTGACAAAATAATATCCAAAATTATTGCCAAATCCTGCTGAATCAAAATTGTTTATTTCTCCGTCGCTCAAGCGTTGCACATCTTCATTATAAAAATTATTGAAGCTAGCATTGACTCCTACACTCAAATAAAGATGGTTAAAATTATTGAGCACCCAGTAATCCTTGACAATGGCATTGGCGTTGTGAGAGTTACTCCGCTGTGTTTGAAGGATATTATAAATAGTATCATTTTGTAAAGGAATAAGACCCTGCAAAATTTGTCGATTGGTCAGCCATTCCGTAAAAGGTTTATTATTTTGGAAACTATAGGTTGCTTCTAGTGTGGCTGTATGGTCTTTAGAAAGTTTTCGACTGTAATTTAAATTTTGTTTGATATTCAGACCTTTGATATCTGTCAATGTGTTGATGCTGTTACTCTGCGTGGGATTGATGGTATTTATCAAGCCGCTGCTGTCGTTATTGGTCACTTTTACGAAACTGTTATAAGCAAAATCCTCATCATAACTTGGGTCGTAATCGACAGTTATCTTTCCAATGGTAAAAAAGTTGTGAAGTTTGTTAGTCGTTGTACGCTCTTCGATAAATGGCTCATCGAAGTTAAGATATTCATTTAAGGTGTTGCTCTCTGTATCGGTTTTGCTATTGGATGCTATCATATAACCGCTAATATCCGTAACCTTGTTTATGGATTGCCTGATGTTAAGAGCTCCAAATTGGTTGGTATTTGCTGTATAATCCTGATTGTTAAGATAACGTGCAAAATCACTATTGTACAGACTAAAATAACTGCTTGCGTCATCCATAAGCTTACCAAAACCACCTTCAAACTCAATATAATCTCTAAAACTAAAACTTTTAACGCCTTGATTATTGAGGTCGCCAATAAAATTAATATTAGTTTTTGGACTATAATAGAATAGGTTTGGATGAACTAAATATCGTTCTTTAATACCTGCACCAACTTCCATATCTCCAAAAGCAAACTTCTTTTTGTCTTCCTTGAGCTTGATGTTCATTGCCATATCCTCACTGTCCTGCAGACCTTTGAGCATAGCAACCTCGTTGTAGTTGTCCAAAACCTCCACCTTATCAACTGCATCGGCTGGGATGTTGTTGACTGCCAACTTGCTGTTTCCAGTAAAAAACGTTTTGTCCTCCACCAATACCTTGGTAACTTTTTTGCCTTGGACTGTGACATTTCCCGCTCTATCCACCTCCACGCCTGGCAATTTTTTTAAGACGTCTTTAAGTTTCCGCTCCTCACCAGTCGTAAAAGAATCGACCTTATAGATGATTGTGTCTTTTTTAACAATTATTGGAGGTGTATAGTTGAGTTTTACCTCATCGAGCTGGTTTGGGTTTTCGTGTAATATAAAATTTTTTGTTATGTTTTGGTCTGTTGTTGTAAGATTGATGATCTGTGGTTTGTAGCCCAAATAACTGACGGTTATTTCATAGATTTGATTTTTGGACAGAATAAGTTTGTAGTTGCCGTTTTCTTCCGTTACAGCGAAGCGGACATCTTCGGAATCGCTTTGTGGAATGGCGAGGATGTTAGCGTAAGATAATGGAATTTGAATTGAATCGGTTAATTTGCCAGAAACAACTATTTGTCCAAATGTAGAAAATCCTGCCAAATAGAGCAGGATTTTTAAGTAAAATGATACTTTGTAAATTTTCATTCTTTCTTTTTAAACTTTGAACGCCTATCTTCGCTTGCTTTATTTGCCAAACTATCCAATTTTTTTTGCGTAATCAACTCTCCCTTTGGTAGTGCACCAACTATGAAAGTTTCTTTTTTAAATGAAATATTATTTACTACATAGCTAATTTTATTATCTGTCAATTCAAGAATTAATCCCGGCAGACCACAATATCCTTTAGGACCAAACCTGTAAGGAATATCTGTTGTATACCAAGCTTCAACATTCTTCCGAAAGGTTCCAGAAGTATTAATTACTTCATAGGAACATATTGCTTTATAGCAATTATACTCTCCAATTTGTTTTTTCTCTTTCGTTAACTTCCAATCAAAATCGCTTATCTTACTATTAATAATGAATTTTTTACCAAATACAGTACACCACCTCGATGTACTATTATTCATTAAATCACATTTGTATTCAGAATCATTATCAACAAAAAGCTTGGCAAGCTTAAAATTTAATTCATCAACATCCGAGTTCATTTGTGTTGTTCCTAAAAAAATCGATTCTGTCTGAGAAGCCTTTAATTGTGAGGTCATCAAAGCTACCAACTCAAACGCTTCATTTATAAGGGTTTTACTACTGGAACTTTCAGAGCCATCAGATTTTTCTATATATTGTCCATTTGGAATCGTTTTATAATCAACTATTATGTGTTGAGAAAAACTTCTATTTGAACCAAAACCCAATAATATTAACAAATATAATGCTCGAATTATCATTTTTCAAGATTTAATTTGCGGCAAAATATTCCGCAGCAGCAATATCAACGTCATTTATGCAATCATCAAGATATCCATTACTGGCGGCATATGCAAATTCCGCAGAATTACCTTGATCCAATAAATTTTGCTCAACTTGATCGGCTTCTCCAAAACAATGGTCATAGTTAAAACGATTTCCATAAGTGAATGAAGAAAATAAACTTCCCATAAAAATCACTGTTACCAAGAAACTTAACATTTTAATTTTCATAATTTCTAAATTTTAAAACCTACATATCGCTTTTAAATGCAGGTCGGTTAATAAATAAACGATTAACAAGGTTTAATTAATAACAACAAGGTGAAGAAACTACAAGGTATAATATTTACAAGGTTACAAGGTTTAAAAAAAAACTAACGTTAGTTCAAGGATCAATCCAATTCATCCAAAAAACTTAAAAAGCCACCTTGTAAACAACTCAATAAATCATTCAGATTCTTCAAATATAGAAAATAATCTATATAATGAAAATTATTTTCTATAAAAAATTATTTTTTATTTAAAATCTTTAATAGTTTAGCTTGACTCTAATAAATAGTACTGTATTTTTGTTATACAAATTCTCCCTAAAGAATCATGAGCAAAACGGTTCATCGTATTATTGATTTAATTGACTCGCTGGGCGTTAGTGCCAGACAGTTTGACTTGTCCATTGGTACCGCCAATGGTTACACACTGCGAATGCAAAAAAATAATGCATCAGTGGGCAGCGACGTGATTGAGCGCATAAAAGAGGTGTATCCACAGATCAATTTGGTTTGGTTGATTACAGGAAAAGGTCCTATGTTTATAGAGGAAGCTGTAAAAAATGTCAAATCTCCTGTCGAAATAGAAGCCTATATCAATCAAAAAATCAACGAGAAAATTTCAGAGGAGAAGAAACAGTTGCTCGATGAAATTTTAAAAGAAATTGAAGAATTAAAAAATAAGGATTAATAGTTTTCCATTTCGTCCCTCAGCAAAATGAGTTTCTTCAAATAAGCCTGCCTATCCATAGTTTCCTTTTCTTTGCGCAACTCCAACAATTGTTTCTTGTATTGTTTGTAATCCTCAACTTTGAATGTTGACATCTGTCGTGTCTGCTTATCAATTTCGGCATCCAATTGATCGCCCAAATTTCGTAAAATTGAGTGATAGTTCAATTTTTTGGAAATAAACACCATAAGCCATGAATATAAAAAAGCGATCGGAAAGATTTTTACAATTGTGAGATTTTCAATGAAATGATGCACACTATCAAAAACACCTATCAATTTATATATTTCGATGGTCAAAGGGACAAATAATGCGAATCGCCACCAATTCTTGCAAGTCACGAACCAAGTTGAAATTATGAAAACAGTAAATACTCGAACAAATAGTAACCATACATAAATATTTATATCCATAGTTTCACCAGAGTAAATCGAGAATATTTTGACATCCCAAAAATTGACATTACCTGGAGCCAAATTATACAAAAAGAAAATAAAAGGCATAATCAAAATGGCAAAAGCAATGACGAGATCCTTTCGGAAATTCCCAAGATTAAATATACTTAAACCTTTCATGATATCAATTATTGTATAATCTCTTTCTCATTTCAATCAATTTAGATAAGTATTCTGTTTGAGAAGTATTCTTCTTAACTCTTTTTAATACCTCGAAATCAAGTCTAACTTGTGCGAAATTTTCATTTGGCTTTGAAATTGCTTTAAATGTTTCTTGAATTTCAAAATTAACATCAGATTTCAATTGTTGATTCTTGGAATAAAAGTTAAGTTTTCTAGAAATTAAAATAACTACTAATACTATTGGAACAGTTAAGGGCAAACTCTGAATGTACTCAATTTCGTCAAAAAAACGAGAGTTGCCCAAAGCAATCCACCACAATTTAGTCAATTCTATAATCAAGGGAACTAAAATTATATTACGCCACCAATGCTTACAAGAAATAAACCATAATAAAAGTAAACTTATAATAAATAACTTAACATTAATATTCCAAATAAAGGCGGCCAAATTCTTATGACCTCCGTTACTTATTATAACTGAACCTATCTTGAAATATTCAATATCAACTGGAACTAATTTATATGAATAAAATAAAAATGGCAAAGCAATTATTAAGCATGGAATAAGAATTTCTCTTCGAGAGGAGTTTTTCATGATCATTTATAAAGATATATTGAATATATAAAAAATAAGTAAAAGAGCTAATTAAAGCTTTATAAAATTTACGAGCCAAAATATAAAATTAAATTTGTAATTTGAGTCTTCAATTTCTACCTCAATGAGCAAACAGTTATCGCCATTTACCAAAGCACAATTACTTCCACAAGAAGAAACATTAGAAATATTCAAAAAAAAAGGCGACCTTTTTATAGGTATTCCAAAAGAGACTTATTTCCAAGAGAAACGCGTCTGTTTAACTCCTGATGCTGTATCGGCTTTGGTGAGTAATGGTCATAGGGTGATGATTGAAGCTGGAGCTGGAGAAGGTGCAAATTTTAAGGATAAGAGTTTTAGCGAAGCTGGAGCAGAAGTTACCAATGATACTGCAAAAGTGTTCTCCTGCCCTATTATTTTGAAGGTTGAACCACCTTCCTTGGATGAAATCAAACTTATCAATCCACAAACCTTGCTGATTTCAGCATTACAGCTTAAAACACAAAGTAAGAAATATTTTGAAGCCCTAGCTTCCAAACGAATAACCGCATTAGCATTTGAATTCATAAAAGATGAAGATGGAGCCTACCCAGCTGTAAGAGCCTTAAGTGAAATTGCCGGGACAGCCTCAATACTCATAGCATCAGAATTATTGTCAAATATCAATGGTGGTAACGGTTTAATGTTTGGTAATATAAGTGGTGTACCTCCAACCGAAGTGGTAATCATTGGAGCGGGCACTGTTGGAGAGTTTGCTGCACGTTCGGCAATTGGTCTTGGAGCTAATGTTAAGATTTTTGATAATAATATTAGTAAACTTCGAACAGTGCAATCCAATCTTGGACAAACCCTTTATACATCTACACTTCAACCAAAAAATCTTATAAAAGCTCTTAAACGATGTGATGTTGCCATTGGTGCCGTCAGAGGATTAAACAGGGCTCCTGTAGTAGTAACGGAAGCGATGGTCAATACAATGAAGGCGGGGGCTGTTATTATTGATGTCAGTATAGATATGGGTGGATGTTTTGAGACGAGCGAAATCACTACCCACGACCACCCAACATTCGAATATAATGGTATTACACATTATTGTGTACCAAACATTCCAGCTCGATATTCGCGTTCTGCCTCGGTATCAATCAGTAATATATTTACTCCTTACCTTTTGAAAATTGCCGAGGATGGTGGAATAGAAAATGCCCTCCGTTATGACAGAGGTTTAAAAAATGGGTTGTATTTTTACCACGGAATTTTGACCAGTAAATCCATTGCCGATTGGTTTGATTTAAAATATAGTGATGCGAATTTGTTGATTTTCTAGTTCCATTACACCAAACATCATTAAAGAATGAAATTTATACATCGTGTTGGCTATTATCTGGGTGGATTTTCTATTGGGCTAATTATACTAGCTTTTTTTTTGCAAGGAAAAAAAACTTCATGCGATTATGGACCTAATGCTCGAACAACGAAGAATATCGCATCAAAATCCAAATTCTATACAGAAGAGGCACAAACCATAATGAATCGATATCAAATGGACACCTTAACCGTATCTAATCTAATAAGATTCGGAACCGTTGATTTTGCCAAAAGTGATACTAAATCTGAAAAGTGCAAAACGTATCATATAGCTAATACTTTTAAAGAAAAAGAATTTGAATTATTGGTAAAAAATTGTGATTCAATAGCTACTATCCAATCCATTAATCTAAAAAAATAAGCCCAATCTTTTGATTGGGCTTAATCATCTTTATCTATGAACAACGATTTTTTTCGTAATTGTTTTTTGATCATCCACTAATTTCAATAAATACAGGCCATCAGAATAATTTGAAAGATCTAGTGTCCTTTCAAATCCAAGTTGTCCATCTTCCGCTGAAATCATTTCATTAAACAACATTTTCCCTGATAAATCGTATATAGTAATATTTGAAACCGTTAATACTCCAGATATTTTGATGTTTAAATTACCTGATGTTGGATTTGGATACACCAAGAATTCATATGTTTCTGGGTCTTCAGGATTCTCAACTGAAGAACAATCAGTTACATATACCATCACATTGGCAGTATCGTAATCTAATTCGTTATACACAGTAACTGAATATTCTGTATCTTCTTCTGGGGTAACATTAATACTTTCAGTAATCTCACCCGTACTCCATAAATACTCATCACCACCTGACGCAGTAAGGGTTATCTGTTCATTTAGGCAGATAGTTTGATCATCTCCTGCAAATGCAATAACTTCGGGCACTACATTAACCGTTACTTCTTTATAATCTGAACAATCATTAATATATCCTGTAACAGAATATACCGTTGTACTATTAGGACTTACCGCAATATTTGGCTGCGTTGCTCCATTATTCCATTCATAAGTATTCGCTCCCATTGCTGAAAGTGTAACGAACTCCCCTTCTAAAATGGTAACCTCTGCTCCATTAGTAATATTCACTACTGGATTTGGATCTACTGAAACAGTTACGGCATCGGTATCGGAGTTGATCCCCGTTGAGTCGTAGGCCGTGACCGTATAGGTGGTCGTGCTGTTCGGGCTCACGTCGATGCTAGCCGT
>DINI01000028.1:0-62675 GCA_002426755.1 Flavobacteriaceae bacterium UBA5544 | reverse complement strand
GTGACCCTGACGTCATCCGTAGCGGTACAGCCGTTCTGGGCAACCTCAACCGTATAGGTCGTGCTGCTGTTGGGGCTCACCGTGATGCTCGCAGTGGTCGCCCCGTTGCTCCACAGGTAGCTCCCGCCACCTGTGGCGGTGAGGGTCACGCTCGTGCCCCGGCATGTCGATACGTCCGCCCCAGCATTGGCCGCCGGCATGGGGCTGACCGTCACCACAACGTCATCGGTGTCCGAGTTGATCCCCGTGGAATCGTAGGCAGTGACACTGTACGTGGTAGTGCTGTTCGGGCTAACNNGTGCTCCACAGGTAGGTGGAGCCGCCCGTGGCGGTAAGGGTCGTGCTTTCTCCTTGGCAAATCTGTTGGTCAATACCTGCGCTCGCTTGGAGCGCTTCAGGAAAAACCGTTATTTCGGAAGTGCCTGTGAAGCTACCATCTGCACTAGTAAAAGTTATAATTTCGTTACCAGCCGAAACTGCTGTTACAAGTCCATTGGCATTTACTGAAGCAATGCCTGCATTGCTTGAACTCCAAGTTCCATTTTGATTTGTAGCATTTGCAGGTGTGAAAGTCACTGCCAATTGAATTGTTTCTGTTATTTCAAGTTCAGCTGTACTTGGTGCTACCTCAACTCCCTGAACACCGGTTGTAACATTAGGAACATCTACTCCGTTTAAATATTCTTCTAACCATGTATATCCGTTTGGAGATATGTCATTATGGTCTTGTCCTGCTGGTACGTGTGCTTGAAACCATGACTGCGGAATATGAGGATTAGAACTATAAAATCCTGCCTGTCTATTATTTTGAGGAATAATTGGATAAGGTATTTGATTGTAAGCTGGATAAATGAAATCATTCGCTGCATTACTAACAAAAGTGTCATTCTGAATCATTAATATGTCTGCTGCGTCTTTTGTATCTTGGTAAAAGTTAGTGCTACCATCTCCATTTAAGGTTTTATTGGCTCCAACATCACTCAATACATCTATATAAGCTTGATTTGCTGTTTTTATTGTGAAACTCTTGCCAACCAAAGGAAATTGTGAACTCGTGAAAAATTGTGGAGGGACCGGAGAATCTATAGGTGCAATACTTGTATTGGATCCAGTAAAAACTGTCCACATGTCTGAATCGTCTACACGCGGGGTGTCTCTTTGTCCTGTAACAATATTACCTGATGTATAAATTAAAGGAGTGTCACCAATTTGAAGTTGTACTTTCTGCAAATGAGGTATGACAGTGTTGCCAGGATACCATCCATTTCTTCTTAACCCCTGATTAGAGGTTTTGTAATAATTATTTACTACGTTGTAAGTCCCTTCATTTGTAATTCTACTAAGTCTGCTCTTGAAATTATAAACAACATTATTAATAATATCATAATGACCATTACCCTGTGGATTTGGAAACCTATGAGATATATTACTAAATAAATTATTAGTAAAAGTGAAATCACCTAAATCTGGTAATGGTGTTGAATTCCCACCTGAATCTACACCTAAAATAGCCCCGGTTTTACTATCTTGGAAAAAGCAATTTTGTATTGTAACATTTCCCGATTGATTTATACTATACGACATGTCCATCGCTTCATCTTGCCCATGGCTATAGGTACAATGATCCATAATGACATTACTACAAGATTTAAACCACATTGGATCAGTCTCTCCATAAGTATCAGTATCTCTAAACCGTATGTATCTAACGATGATATTATCTACATCTTCAAATAAGAAATAAGAAGTTTTAATTGTAATACCGCCATGTGGTGCGGATTGTCCTGCTATGGTCAAATTATCATAATTAAAACCTACTATGACATCTTCAAAATATCCTTGACTTGTTGCGTCAATCTCTCCACTGACATCAAAAACAATTGTCCGCGGACCAGGAGTCTGCAACGCAGCTTTTAAACTACCAGGACCACTCCAGTTCAATGTAGTCACATGAATAACTTGTCCACCCCTTCCGCCAGTGGCATAGGCACCCGCTCCTTTAGCAGTGGGAAAAGCTAGTTGTTGAGAATTTGAATGTTGGGATAACAAAAAAAATAAACATAAAATCATTGCATTACTAATGCAATTAGTGGGGAATTTAGGGGCTCTCATAATGTTAGAATCGTGCTATTTCGATTATTTAATGGCAATTAAAAAAATAAAAATTAAATTAAAGACAAAATGCATTATTATTCGTTGTAATACATATTTTTGTAAGAAAAACTTTTCATTAAATATTACATCGACAAAATACGTTTTATATACGTTGAAATACAATATTTAGACGTCGCTCTGTTGATATTTAACACTTTAGAGAAAATAGCTACAAAAGAAAAAACTATCATCAAATAAATCCATTAAACATAAAATTTCTCCATTAAATTTATATCGATGAATGTTTTTAGTCATAAATTAAAAACACTAAAACGGTTTTGAAAAAAATATCATACTATTACATTAAATTTGCCTTTTTTACAAATAAACTATAATCAATGTGCGGTATATATATCACCAATATTTCCTACCAAAAGGATGAGATATTAGATAAACTTAATTCAATTTCTTTTAGAGGTCCAAACTTTACCGGGATTGAAAAAATAAAACATCTTACTTTTGGCCATTTGAGACTATCCATTTTAGATTTGGATCCACGTTCGAATCAACCCATGGTGTTTGAAAACCTAACTATTGTTTTCAATGGTGAAATCTATAATTACAAACCCATTAGAAAAGAACTTCAAGACCTAGGATTTCAATTCAAGACAGAGAGTGATACAGAAGTCTTATTGATTGGCTATAAGCATTGGGGCAAAAAAATTCTCGACAAAATAAATGGCATGTTTGCATTTTCCATATATGATGAAGACACCAATAAAGTATTCTCGGCTAGGGATAGGCTCGGTGTAAAACCATTTTATTATTCTTGGAACAATGGGCAATTTGAAATCTGCAGCCAAATAAAACCAATGCTCAAAGGAAAAAAGATAAATGATGATGCAGTTTCCATGTTTTTGGATTGCATGTTCATTCCAAGTCCCTATACCATTGTTGAAGAGGTCTTCAAATTGCCTCCTGGAAATTATATGGAACTGGATTTAAATACCAATACACTCCATATTGAAGAATATTGGAACTTGAAACCTGTGAAAATTAAGTACATTTCTTATGAAACAGCAAAACAGGAACTCCATGAGCTATTATTGGATGCCGTTAAAATAAGACTACAATCGGATGTGCCCATTGGATCATTTTTGTCGGGTGGCATCGATTCCGCACTGGTTTCAAGCATGGCAACCAAGGTTTCAGAATCACAAATTAGCACTTTTTCCATTGGATTTGATGATCCTAAATACGACGAAAGCAGCATTGCCGAACAATACGCCAAGATACTCAATACCAAACAGACCACAACCATTTGCAGTCCAAGTGACATTCTTAATCTCATACCTAAACTTACTGAAGTGTATGATGAACCTTTCGCTGATAGTTCTGCGTTGCCATCATTGTTGTTGAACAAAATAACCAAACAGTATGTGACGGTTGCACTCTCTGGAGATGGTGGTGATGAAAGTTTTATGGGATATGATCATTTTGACTCACTCGTTAGAAATAAAAAAATAATTGACATCCCTTATGCCATCAGGAAGATTCTTGCGAATCCAGCACTTCTTTCTCTTTTTGGGATGAATTCTCATCGAGTAAAAAATGCATTGAACACAAAAACTGAAAACGATTTTATCGAGAACATTTTTTCCAGAAAGGGATTCCTTCTCAAAGAAAAAAAACAGGAATGGATGACACATTACCAAGGTTACAAACATTGGTCTGACAACTTTTTACAGAAAGCGGCCGATTTAAATATCAAACTTTGGTTGGAAAATGACAGCAATGTCAAGGTTGATAGAGCTAGTATGGCATATTCGGTGGAGGTTAGAAGTCCTTTTTTGGATTACAGAGTCATTGAATATGCTCGATCTTTACCCATGCATTTTCGGTATGAAAAAGGAAGACAGAAAAAAATATTAAGGGATATCTTAAAGGAATATATTCCTGAAGACGTGTTCAATCAACCCAAGCGTGGATTTGCTGTTCCTATTGGCAATTGGATGCGACATGAGCTGAAGGAAGAATTCATATCTTCCCTCAACGATGAATTCTTGTATAAAGTTCCAAACTTGGACGTTGCAAAATTCAAAAGGCTCTTAAAGGAACATATGGAAGATAACCAGGATCATACCCAGAATATTTGGAAATTATTTGTGTTGAGCAAGTGGTATGATGAATTTGCTGTGAATTAAAGTATCAAATATTTATATTTAAAACCTATTTATTTTCTTCTCCTTATAAGTGCATCAATGACCGTAAGTTTCTTATGGTTGTTAATGGTGTGTGTCGCCAAAATATCTTTCGCCCAATTGGGATAGATGCATTGCACAATGTCTTCTTTATATGTGGTTTCGTCCATCTGAACAATCTCATTGATTTTCATGCCATAACCATAGCGTTTTGAGGAGTCTTGGGATGGCCTGTAAAGTTTTCCATTCTCTTCAAAAATTTTCCCAGCAGGCCTTGATTGTCGCACATCAGAAACTATTGGGTTCATGGGATGGTTGATCCATTCACCTTCCACTAAACTTTCAGAATAAAACAGAAATAATTTAACCAGAGTTGACGCACCTTCATTTTCTTTCATGTTGCAGAACATCCAGTATTTACCATTTGTCTTTATAATTGTGGCGTCAACGGCACTTACATGACGCATCAATACTTTTGAAAGTTCCCATTTGTAAGGAAAATCTACGCATTTGTATAATTCTATGGTTCTGTTTTCTGATGTTTCTGGCAGCATGTATAACGTGTCACCATCTTCGAATACAAAAGGATAGGATAAATGATACTCCTTTTCTATGATTCTTTTGGGTGTTGTGTGATTCCCTTTTTCATCAATTTCAATGACTGCAATTTTACCTTTATTCTCTTTGTATATCAATTCTTCTATAAAAATGAAATAGCTATTGTTTTTTTCATAGACGAACGGATCAGCCCAAAATCGGTCTTTAGGCGGAAGGATGCGCTTGAACCTAAAAAAGGATTTGGACCATTTATTCTTTTTATTGAACTGATACAACAGTATCCATTGGTCAAAGTAAAAATAATTATGGAACGTATTCCAAATTTTCTTGGAATAAATCCTGATGAACGCCTTCAACATCTGCCAGTTTGTAGGATTTACAAAAAGTCTGTTATAATAAAAATCCGGATGGTTGTTGTGCTCCAGTTTTTCAAAAAAGACATCGCTCCCCAAATGGTGCAGTTCCTTCAATTTTCTTGGCAACATCGATAATGCTTTCCAATAATAATTATTTTTATTTCTTTTGATGCTTACTTTGTCTGTGGCGGAGTATGATGTGTCCAATATTGTACCTCCATCCAAGTCTTCAGACAGAATTTGAAGCACCACACCTGTTTCGTCCCAATCTTCTATGACTTCCCAAGCACCAGCTGGGCCACCCCTATTAATAGTATTATCACCATGATGGAAGGACCAAACGCCATATTTGGCAGACGTTAAAATTTCGCCTCTCAAAATTCTAAAACCCAGACGCACGAAAACATCGATGTTATGGGATTTAATTTCTGCCACATCTTCCGGCAAAATATAGTCACTGAATTTGGTTTCTTTTGGTCTTACGGAAATTTCAGGACATGCAACAAGGTCTTTAAGGTTTTTTGCTGCAAACGCATCTGGAGATGTTTTGAAGAGTTTATCTTCCAATTTATTGTACAGAATCCAAATGAGGTCTTTCCTATTGTTCCAAAACTGTTGCATCGAAGATTCATTTGCCATTGGTGATTCTTCCTTTTTGACTATTAAAACAATCTCGGAGTGTTTGGACTTTCGTATTAAATCCAACATTCGATAAGACCATGCCGTGATAACGTCACTGTCTGTCAAGATCCCAATTCGTAATTTATCCTTCATCATTTAGTGATTTACAACTCATACTTGCAATGGTAACCAGTCGCTTAAAAGGGGGCAAAGATAACCATAGTATCGCCGGTTTCTTTACAATTAATGAACTTTATAAAGGTTTTAGCTCAATGGCAGATGATATAGACCAATTACAAAAAATCTAATTTAATCCACAAATTCAATATTGGGTTATAATAAAAACCAGTTAGCCTCTGTATAATATGGTATTTAAACAGAAAAATATTGACTTGATATCCATAATAATATCAATGTCATTTATTTTTTTCATATTTGCCTTCAACAACAAAAAAAAAATCAAAATTTAACTTCATCCCCCCAAACTTTAACCTAATGTGATTGCCTTTTTTTATATAAATAAATTCTGCCGATTTTATAAATACTATTTAAAAAAAATAATTTTTCATTCCTGTAGATGTTAACTGCACAATTTAAAAAGATACTTGGGAAAGCAAATATGATGCTCCATAACCCTGTCATAAGAAGCATGGTCATTGTGGCAAGTATCACTTTTCTTGTGAAGGTGGCAGCATTTTACAAGGAAACCATTGTTGCAGGTAGTTTTGGTTTGAACGTAGTCATCGATACTTTTATCATTGCTTCCCTGATACCTACATTTATTAACAGTGTTTTTATCAGTTCCCTTACCAATTTGTTCATTCCGAATTATATCACTGAATTAAAAAATGGTGGCGACAAATCCAGTTTTCAAAGTGTTGTTTTTTTTATAACCATAGGCATTTCCATTGTTTCAATTTTAGTATCCTACTTTTCTATCAATTTATTTTTGGAGATCATCTATCCAGATCAGCCTGAAGCAAATTATCAATTGGTCATTGATCAATTTTACATTATTTTACCTTGTTTGTTGTTTTGGGGAATAGGCTCTGTATTTGTCGGATTGTTGGAAATTGAGAACCGTTTTTTGATATCCACCATCTCGGATTTGTTTCCGATAATTACCATGATTCTCTTTCTTGTTTTTCTAAAAGATCAATTGGGACCGATGGTGCTGGCGTATGGAACTTTGGCAGGAACCGTTGTTGGTTTTGCCTTCTTGGCATTTTTCACAATGAAATACCAGATTTTTTCCGTGGGAAAGGCTATATTGAATACCAATTCAAAATTGATGATACGCCAACTGCCACCTAAAGTTTCTTCTGGTTTTTTGTCTGCCATGAACAATTTTGTCGATCAATTTTTTGCCGGACAACTTATTGTAGGGTCGCTTGCTGCATTGAGCTATGCCAACAGGCTACCAGCCTTTGGCGTGGCCATTGTCATTATGTCCTTGGGCAATGTATTGCTTCCTCATTTTTCCAGACTGGTGAATGAAGATGTGAGAATGGCATATCATTATTTGTTTAGGATTTTAAAATGGGTATTCATAACACTCATGGTGGCCACCGTAATAGGAATATTTCTTTCCGATTGGATCATCGAGTTGTGGTTGGAGAGAGATCAATTTACCCATCAGGACACACTTAAGGTTTCTGCCATTCAAAAAATTCTTTTACTGAATGTTCCTTTCTATCTTTGTACATTAATTATCGTCAAATTTTTAACGAGCATCAATAAAAACAGTTTTATGGCTTGGACTTCGCTCATCAATTTAATAATTAACATCACCTTGAATATTTTATTGATTAAACATTATGGAGTTTACGGGTTGGCTATGAGTACCTCATTGGTCTTAATTATTAGCAGTTGTTTCTATTTCGGATATACATATCGACAATATAAAAAATTGGGATGATGAAAATAGATTTTCTTATCAATTCCCTCGCATCCGGAGGCGCAGAGCGCGTTTTGGTGTTATTAGCCAATCATTTTAAAAGAAATGGACATGATGTGTCCATCATTACCTTCAATAAGCCAGATATTTGGAAACCAGACGAAGATATCAAACGAGTAAGACTGTATCATGGGAAAATAAAAAATCAAACGATCAGAAGTTTTAAGTCTTTGATCCACTATTATCATCCAAAAAAAAACAGACCTGACGTCCTCATTAGTTTTATGGTTCACACGAACTTGATTGCCGTCATTGTTAGTAAATTTTATGCCATTAAGTTGATTGCTTCAGAACACAATAACCATTTAGAGGAAACCAATGCCATCGGAAAACTAACCAGAAAGTATGCTTACAAATTTGCAAATGCGCTGACTGTACTCACAGATTTTGACAGAAAGTTTTATGAAGACCGAAATGTCAACGTGCATGTGATGCCAAATCCATGCTCGTTTGATGCGTATAGAGAAGAAAACAGAAATCGGAACAAAATTATTTTAGCTGTTGGCGCACTCAATAGATATCATCATAAAGGATTTGACAATCTGCTTAAAATGATTGGACCTGTTTTAATCGATAATCCAGGATGGAAACTAAAACTCGTTGGAGGCGGTGAAGAAGGAACAAAATTTTTAAAAGATTTATCAGAAAAAGAAAAGCTTACGGAAAAAGTCATATTTGAAGGTTTTTCCGACAACATCGCAGATATTATGCGAGATTCCGATATTTACATAATGACATCTAGATTTGAAGGCTTGCCAATGGTATTATTAGAAGCTATGTCTCAAGGTATGGCTTGCATATCTTATGATTGTATATCAGGTCCTTCAGAAATAATCACTCATAATGAAAATGGTATATTAGTGGAAAATCAAAATTCCGAATTGATGTGCATAGAATTAAATGCCCTTATTAGAAATCCTGAAAAAAGAAAAAAATTAGCTAAAAAAGGGATTGATTCGTTGGATAGATTTAAAATAGATACAATTTACAACAAATATTTGGAGATTTTTGGAGCCCTATAAAATGAAAAGTAAATTAATAATACATATTTGTTTTCTGTTGCCTTTTTTACTTACGGTATTTAATACACAGGTTTTAGTGACATTTTTTGTTTCCATATCTTTAGCTAAAATGATGGCTTATGGTAATATGGGTCTAATCCTAGTGGGGACTGCTTTGATGATTAAACAAAAAGGAGAGCTTTCCACCACTGCCAGTTTATGGATAGTTTTTTTTGGTATATACTTCTCTATAGGAATTTTAGCTGGAGCTATTCACAATCATAACACAAACATCTTATTAACCACAATACCACTGATGTATGCCGTTGGATTTTATTACTATTTAAGTCTTCATGAAAATAGAATTTTATTCCAAAAGGTAGCTCTTGTATCTTTAATCTTGTCTTGCGTGGTTTGTATATATTGGGATCACATAAATTTTGATTTAGATTACAGAGGAATTCATATATATGTTGTGGACAGAGCACAAGGCGTTTATGGCGATGCAAATAATATGGCTTTGGTCACCATAATCTCATTTATTTTTGTATACAAAATTTATAATCCCGTAAAAAAGATTTTCAAAATGCTCAAATTGCTATTGTTAGGAATATCAGCCTATACCCTGTTCATCACATTTTCGAACACAGGATTTATGGTTTTTGTTATCTCATTAATCATGCTTAACTATAAGTTCTTCAAAGGAATACGGATTTTGTTGGGAATATTATTAATCCCTATTGTTTATATATTATTATTGAATTTAAACAATCTGACTTCACATCTTAATTTGGTAGGACAACAAAGAGACAAAATCAATAATATTGTTAATATTGTGTCGCTTAATTTTGACAAAGTCGATGATTCTGGCAGAAGCGAACTTCAACATAGATTAATGCAATATGTTTACGAAAATCCCGTATCGGGAAATGGAGTTGACTTTGCCAATTCATATCAGGCACATAATACCTATTTAGCTGTTTGGGCAGATGCAGGGATTTTTGCATTGGTGTTTTTTTTGATTATGCTCGGTGTACATTTCTTGAAATCTTTGAAAAGTCCACCAGATACGCGTTTCTTTGTTCTTCCCATGTTAATTACTCTTTGCATGTTTATGATGAGCCTACATAGTGTTATCAACCAACCATATATAATGGCATTATTCATATATATTGGATATCTTATAGACACATCCTTAAAGGAAGACGGGTATTCTGTTTCTGAAAACTAGAATAAATTTTATTGAATATTTTAAGTCAATACACTTTTTCATTACATTATGATTGTTTCTTCCAATTAATTATACAGATAAAAGTATTAAGATGTATTACAAAGAATAATTTTGATGATTCAATTCGGATATATCATCTTTGTTATTGGCATTTAACAGCTGTCGCATAACGACCCATTTAACCAACTATGCTTTTTAATTCGTTAGAATTCTTTATTTTTCTACCGATAGTATTTGTACTCTATTGGTTTGTCTTCGGTAAAAACCTGAAGTTTCAGAACTTTCTTATTGTGATTGCCAGCTATGTATTTTACGGCTGGTGGGATTGGAGATTTCTGTCACTTATTATATTTAGCTCGTTTGTTGATTATGGTATTGGCGTACTTTTAAGCAAAGAAATTATACCAAAAAAACGTAAAGCCTGGTTGTGGACAAGTATTTGCATCAACATAGGTTTTCTAGGCTTCTTTAAATACTACAATTTCTTTGTTGAAAGCTTTGTGGCATCATTTACATTTTTTGGGGCCGAAATCAGTGCAAGTACCCTCAATATTATTCTTCCGGTAGGTATAAGCTTTTATACATTTCAGACCTTGAGCTACACCATAGATGTTTACAACAAAAAGTTGGAGCCAACTAAAGATTTAATCGCTTTTTTAGCCTTTGTAAGCTTCTTTCCTCAATTGGTTGCTGGCCCCATAGAAAGAGCCACCAATTTATTACCCCAGTTTTATGTAAAAAGACAGTTTGTATATGCAAAGGCGGTGGATGGAGTGAGACAAGTAATTTGGGGATTGTTCAAAAAAGTGGTCATCGCAGATAATTGCGCCAAATACGCTAACATCATTTTCAACAATTCGGACGATTATTACGGCAGCACCCTCCTGCTAGGGGCCTTTTTGTTTGCTTTCCAAATTTATTGTGATTTTTCAGGATATTCGGATATTGCCATTGGAATTTCCAAATTCTTTGGTTTTAACTTGATGCAGAATTTTGCATTTCCTTACTTTTCTCGGGATATAGCTGAATTTTGGAGACGTTGGCACATCTCATTATCCACATGGTTTAGGGATTATATTTACATTCCTTTAGGTGGAAGTCGAGGAAGCTTGAAAAAGAAAATCAGAAACGTTTTTATCATCTTCCTTGTAAGTGGATTTTGGCATGGCGCCAATTGGACATTCATCATTTGGGGAGGATTGAATGCACTGTATTTTTTACCTTTATTGCTTGCCAAAAAAAATAGGGTAAATACGGATTTAGTTGCAGAAAACAGACTTTTACCAAATTTTAGAGAAGTCCTTCAGATGCTAGTCACCTTTTTTATAACTCTATTGGCATGGGTGTTTTTCAGAGCGAATTCTGTGACGCATGCTTTTACCTATCTGAAAGATATGTTGAACGGCTCTTTGTTTTCAAGACCGGCTATCATTCCTTATACAGTATTGTTTTTTGTCATGGTATTTATAGCGATTGAATGGGTTGGAAGACATGGACAATATGCTTTGGAACGCATCGACCAAATAAACAGACCTTTGCGTTGGTGTTTGTATCTAATACTCATAATGTTGATGTTTATTTTCAATGGTGAGGAACAGGCTTTTATTTATTTTCAGTTTTAAACAAAATGAAAAAATTCTTAAAACAATTTATATATGGATTATTGGCGTTTAGTATCTTAAACGTTCTCATAGCCGTTATATATGAATACCCCACACATCAGTCGGTAAAGAACAAAACCAATAGAAATTATCTCAAATGGGAAGCCATTCATCAGGATGAAAATACTTTTGATTTGATAATCATTGGAACCAGTAGAACCTACGCTTCATTCAATCCAGTGATTATAGATTCGGTATTACACACAAACGCTTACAATATGGCCACTTCGGCTCAAGACATTGCAGAAACCTATTATTCATTGGAAGAAATTTTTGAGTACCAGAAACCAAAATATGTGGTTGTGGATTTGTTTTTTGAAACCGCCGATGAAAGTTATGACTATTATCAAACTTTTTCCAATTCGTCATTTTATAATTCTTCAAAAAGAAAGTTTGAATTGATATATGATGGATATGGTACCACAGGCCTTCTTAATTACAGTATACCTATTGTGAAATTTAAAAATTACATCAAGCAAGACTTAATAGGCATCTTTTCAAATAACGAATCGTTGAGAAAAGAAGATATATGGATTAAAGGTTATCTTTATGACACACTTACCGTGAGCAAAGCGGAGATATCCAATTTTGGAGCCATTTCAAATTATCAAAATTCAACATTCGATAAAGACAGATTCACACATTATTTTGATAAAATAGATGTTCTTGTAAAGGCAAATGATGCAAAGCTAATATGTGTTAGAACACCATATCCACCTACCAGATTGAAACTTACTGAAACTGATGACGAGGGCAACTTCTTTAAGAATTATACAACCAAAGCTAATGTGCCATATTATGACTTGAATACGTTTGCAAATGATACCTATAAGTATAAAGACCAAGATTTTGCAGATTATCACCATCCCAACTATAAAGGAGCAAGAAAGGCTAGTCTGCAACTCATTGAAGCACTCAAAGAAGCAAATCAAAATAATTAAACCAACCAAAATATGCTATTTAACTCTATAGAATTTTTTGTATTCCTTCCAGTAGTTTTTGGGCTCTATTGGTTGATTGGTGGAAAAAGAATTAAAACACAAAACTTATTGGTAGCCATTGCCAGTTATGTGTTTTATGGATGGTGGGATTGGAGATTTCTATCTCTCATTCTATTCAGTTCTTTGTTAGATTATTCTATAGGTATCGCGCTCGGCAAAACGGATAAGCCATCGAATAGAAAACTTCTGCTTTGGACCAGCATATGTGTGAACATCGGGTTTTTAGGTTTTTTTAAATATTATAACTTTTTTGTTGAGAGCCTAGTTGATTCATTCACCTTTTTTGGCCATCAACTGAATATAAGCACATTGAATATCATTTTACCTGTAGGAATCAGCTTCTACACCTTTCAGACCTTAAGTTATTCAATTGATGTTTACAATAAAAAATTGGAACCTACCAAGGATTTTGTTGGCTTCATGGCCTTTGTTAGCTTTTTTCCACAATTGGTTGCTGGACCTATAGAACGAGCTACAAACTTGTTACCTCAATTCTCCATAGAACGTTTCTTCAACTACAAGAATGCTGTCGATGGATTGCGTCAGGTTCTCTGGGGATTATTCAAGAAGATTGTGATTGCTGATAATTGCGCAAAATATGCCAATATCATATTTAATGATCATACCGAATACAATGGAAGTACACTCCTACTTGGTGCTTTATTTTTTGCATTTCAGATTTATTGCGATTTTTCTGGATATTCCGATATTGCCATAGGCATTTCAAGATTATTTGGCTTTGACTTAAAACGAAATTTCGCCTTCCCCTATTTTTCGAGAGATATGGCTGAATTCTGGAGACGTTGGCATATTTCACTTTCTACCTGGTTCAGGGATTACCTTTACATTCCTTTGGGCGGAAGCCGAGGCGGACTAAAAATGAAAATTAGAAACACTTTTATCATTTTTATTGTCAGTGGCTTCTGGCATGGCGCCAATTGGACGTTTATCATTTGGGGTGCCTTAAATGCCATATACTTTTTGCCTTTGTTATTGGCCAATAAAAACAGGGTCAATACGGATTTGGTCGCCGAAGGAAAGTATCTTCCAACCCTCAAAGAGCTAGGGCAAATGGCATTTACCTTTTTTTTGACTCTCATAGCATGGGTATTTTTTAGGGCAGATTCGGTTGGTCATGCATTTTCCTATTTGCAGCATATTTTTTCAGCCTCACTTTTTGCTAACATTGAATTATTTCCAAGCACCATCCTTTTATTGCTTTTGTTTTTCATTATAACAGAATGGCTGGGACGAAGTGGTGAGTACGCCATAGAGAAAATTGATTTTATGAACAGACCGATGCGCTGGGGCTTTTATGTGTTGCTTATTGTATTAATGTTTAGCTTTACAGGCGAACAGCAACAATTTATATATTTTCAGTTTTAATCATGAAAAAATTCTTAAAAAATATAATTCTGTTTTTAGTGCTTTCAGTTGTGGTAGGAGAAATCGTAGTGAGGTTGACGCATGCTGTTTCAGATATTCCTCAAAGGACCATTGACCAATATGGCATTCAAAAATACTTTCCAAATCAGGATGGGTACTGGAAAGGTGGCGAACATAAATGGATGGTCAATACATTAGGCTGGCCAGGAGAACTTCCGAAAAGTTACGACAGTCTTATTATGATTCTTGGAGACTCATATATTGAAAACTTCATGAACCCAAACGAATGCCATCAATCTTCATACTTAAAAAAAAGCATGAAGAACTACAACTTCATGGAAGCTGCTCGCTCTGGGGTATCATTGATTGAGGCTATGGAAATAAGCAAACAATTTGATTCTCTAAAACCAATACAGACCTTAATCTATGTCAATAATGAAGATTTTTATGAGAGCATTTACCAAGTAAAGCCATTGAAGGATATCACTCAATTAAATATTGAGACCAATCAAATTCAGTATGGAGAAATGAAGGCACCTATGATTAAAAAAGCCTTGTACACCTGCAAATTAGCTTATTATTTTTACAATAGGTTTCCAATTGGAGCTACTGAAAATACAGAAGGAAAATTCAAAAAACCAATTGAAGATGATAAGAACAAGGATTTAAATCAAAAAGCTGAAATCACTAAACTCTTATCATATATTAGAGCTAATTATTCCATTGATACCAAAACCTTGGTTTTTCATCCCAACGCTAACAAAACAATCGTTGAAATATGTAAAAATGCAGGGTTCAAAATTATTCTACTGGATTCTAATGGTGATAAAACCTGGACGTTTGATTACGATAGTCACTGGACGTGCTATGGACATGAAAGGGCAGCACATCAAGTCAGCGAAGAACTATCAAACAGAATTTTAAACGACAATTTAAAACCATAATATAAAATTGAAAATAGCTCCTTTAAGTAAAAACATACCATATTTTTGGTGGATATAAACACAAAATGACAGAAAGTAAAATCAATATCACATTCGCCCTTCCAAACCTTCTGCCAGGAGGAGCCGAACGTGTATTTTCCTATATAGCTCAAAATATTGATCCCCAAAAATTTAATGCCACTTTGCTAATCATCGGGTATTCCAAAGATGCATCTTATGATGTTAAAAACATTGAACTTGTTTTTTTGGAAAAACCAAGGGTTTTAAACGGTATTCCTGCATTATTTAATTACATTAGAAAAAATAAACCAGACATTTTCCTTAGTGCCGTTGGACATCTTAACACAGTCACTGCGTTTATGTCCATGATTTTCTCTAAAACAAAGTTTATTTCAAGAGAAGTTACAGTTTTGAGTTTGGATGCAGAATTCTTTAATACTAATCAATTTAATCTTTTGGGCTTATTAAGCGCGAAACGTTTTAATTATTTTGATAAAATCATATGCCAATCTCAAGATATGCAAAATGATATTATAGAAAACTATAAAATAGATAGCAATAAAATTGTTGTAATCAATAATCCTGTTACAGCTGGTTTTAAACTGAAGGAACATAACGCCCATAAAAATAAGCTTCAATATATAACTGTTGGAAGATTGAGCAAGGAAAAAGGTTATGATAGAATTTTAAAAATATTGGCACAAATTGAATTTCCATTTCATTACACCATAATAGGCAACGGTTCTGATAAGGATAGGGTCTATTCATTAATTGAACAGTACAACCTTCATGATAAAATCACCCATATTGAGTTCACAAAGGATGTTTCAAAATATCTCGCTCAAAGTGATTATTTTCTGCAAGGGTCCTATTTTGAGGGATTTCCAAACTGTCTAATAGAATCGTGCTCTGTTGGTACACCCGTTATCGCTTTTAATG
This sequence comes from Flavobacteriaceae bacterium UBA5544, assembly GCA_002426755.1. GTDB lineage: Bacteria > Bacteroidota > Bacteroidia > Flavobacteriales > Flavobacteriaceae > JBPOFM01. Next base: position 46,725 of record DINI01000028.1, on the reverse strand, counting down.
TTCCTGGAGGTACCAAAGAAATCATTGAAAATGGTATCAACGGCTATATGGTTAATAGCGAAGATGAGTTCTTAAAAATATTAAGGGATTCCCGACAATGGAATCCTGTTGACGTGAGTAAGACCGTAAATAAAAAGTTCAATGAGAATTTGATTCTTCAACAGTATGAAGCTTTATTTCTTGAAGTTGTAAAATAACCGTACCGAAATGAAATTAGGATTATTTATATACTCATTATCGGGCGGAGGTGCTGAAAGACAAGCTTCATATATAGTAGCCTATTGCGTTAAAAATAAAATAGATGCGTGTCTGATTTTAATGAATAAAAGAATTGAATACGAATTGCCAAAAAATGTCCAGATTTATTATTTAGAGGAATCAGATGAGAACGAAAGCGGTTTGATGAAAGCTTTAAAAATTCCCTTTTTGGCCTATAAATATTCACGATTAATTAAGGAGTTAAAAATCACTCATACCGTGAGCCTGCTAACTAGGCCTAATTTCATTAATATAATTGCCAGAAAGTTCACTAGCTATGAATGTCATGTAATCATCAATGAACTCGCATTTCCAACTTTACAATACAGCTACAAAGGGTTTCAGTCAAGTTTTAATAAAACACTGATTCGTTTATTGTATAAAAAAGCGGATATGGTTATTGGTAATTCGCATGGAAACGCCAATGACCTTATCCATAATTTCGGTGTACCGTCAAAAATGATGAAAGTAGTTCACAACCCAATCGATTTGGGCAAAATCGATGGCATTGAGCCAATTGACTTCTTCTTCGATGAAAGTAAATTCAACATCATCACGCTCGGACGCCTAGACATTGGCAAAAATCATCTTATGCTTATCGAAGCGATCCATAGATTGAAAAATCCCTTGTTAAGATTGTATATTTTTGGCGTAGGAGATATGCAGAACGAATTGGAGCAATTGATTGAACAACTGGACATCAAAAAACAAGTCATTTTAATGGGTTTTGACGCCAATCCTTATAAATATTTAAAAGCAGCAGATTTATTCATGTTTGGCTCCAATCATGAAGGATTTCCAAATGTGTTATTGGAAGCCATGGCTTGTGGATTGCCAATCTTAACAACCAATTGCCAATCTGGTCCAAGTGAAATTATGGAGCTAGAAAACCCAAACGACGGTTTAATGGTGACAGATTATGGCATTTTGGTTCCAATTAAAAATGTAGCACTAATGTCCAACGGAATTCAATATTTTTTAGACCACAAAGCTTATATGGATTCCTGCAAATTAAACTGCAAAAAACGCATTAAGGATTTTGAAAAAAATCACATTTTGGAAGAATATATTGGGCTTATCAACACTATGCCTCAACTCAACTAGTTTAACGGAAGAAAAGTATGTGCGGAATCAACGGTATCATAACCAAAACCCATCAAGATAAGGACAAAATATCATCTATTGTCAATAGCATGAATCATCTGATTGTTCATAGAGGTCCGGATGATGATGGTGTATTCTGGGAAGAAAATGCTGGTTTTTCAGTTGGTATGGGCATGCGACGGTTATCCATTATTGATTTATCGTCTGGGAAACAACCGATATTTTCGGATAATAAACAAATCGTCATTGTGTTCAATGGTGAAATTTATAATTACAAAGCCATAAAATCTAGATTGGAAGCAGAAGGCGTTTCTTTCCATACTTCAAGTGATACCGAAGTCATACTTAAAGCCTACGAAAGATATGGCGTCGAATCGTTCCAATGGCTTGATGGCATGTATAGTTTTAGTATCTATGATAAAAACATCAACAAACTCTTTATTGGGCGTGACTTCTTTGGCGAAAAACCATTGTATTACACTCACACCGAGAAGGAATTTCTGTGGGCATCAGAATTGAAATCCATCATCAAAACCATCGATTACCAACCTAACATTTCAAAAAAAGGGTTGAATCTTTATTTTAGGCTCACTTACATTCCTGCACCACACACAATATATGACAACATTTATAAGTTGGAAGCCAATCATTATATAGAATATGATTTAGCATCACACCACACAACAATTCGTAAAATAAATGCTGAACCCGAACCAAGAGTCAGTAAGGTTTCATTTGATGATGCCAAAACGAAAACAAAAGACCTTGTTTACAAAAGTGTCGACAGTCGCTCCATTGCCGATGTAGGTCTGGGAACCTTTTTATCTGGAGGTGTAGATTCTTCCATCATTTCGTTATGTCTTGCACAATCAACAGACAAGAAAATTGACACATTTTCAATAGGATTTAAAAAAGCATCGTACGACGAGACTGATAAATCTAGAGTTGTGGCCAAATTGTTGAATAGCAATCATCACGAGTTTATTATAGATGAAGAGGATTTGAAAAACAATATCCATGAAATCCTATTGAATTTCGATGAACCTTTTTCCGATACGGCTGCCCTACCCACTCACCTATTATCTGAAAAAACAAGGGAACACGTCACGGTGGCATTGACAGGAGATGGTGGAGACGAAGTGTTTGGCGGCTACAACAAATATTATATTGGCAAGATGAACAAGCGCTACACGAGCGTGATTCCAAAAGGACTTCATAAGGCCATTTCAGGTTTGAGCAACAAGTATTTGATAAGTAAGGATGATACGAGAGGTAGAAAATTTCAAATCAACAAATTGCTAAATGCCATTGACCATGATGGCGGTTTTTATTGGGACATTATTTCTTTGGCAAATACGAGTAGCCAATTGGCTGAAATTATGTCGCCAGATTATTTTGAACCCAACATTTTTCAAGAATACAAAAAGGTATTAAATAAGGAAAAAATAGAAACCCTGACAGATTTTAGACTTGTGGATAAAGTTTTGAGCTTGGAAGGTGGCATGTTGGCTAAAGTTGATAGAACAAGCATGATGACCTCCTTAGAATGTCGTGCGCCTTTTTTAAATAAAGAGATATGGGAATTTACCAATACCCTTCCAGAAAGCTACTTGATGAAAGGATGGAACAAAAAATACATTTTAAAAGAAGCGTTCAGAGACCAGTTTCCTACAGATTTTTTGGAAAAAGGCAAAAGTGGTTTCGGCAGTCCAACAGGAGATTGGTTGCGACAAAGCCTTAAAAAGGAACTTCAAAGCTATATCGAACCTGATTTTCTTAAGTCACAAGGCATTTTTAATACGGAAGTCATCCCAAGATTGGTTACAGACCATTTGGAAAGCAAAAAAGACAGTACCTTTAGGGTCTGGTCCTATTACTGTTTCCAAAAATGGTATAGTCATACATTTCTTAAAGAGAATTAACCCCAAATGGAGAAAAAAAGAGTATTGATAATTGCATCCTTGGCCAGCTCAATTGCATGGTTTAGAGGAGATTTTATAAAGAGTTTAATTCAAAACGGATTTGAAGTGTTTACGGCAGCGCCAGAGTGTACCGAAGAAGATTATGAGAAACTTCGTGCTCTAGGGGCAACACCCATCGAATTTAATCTGCAGCGCACAGGTTTAAATCCGTTCAAGGATTTTAAATCGATTATTGAGCTAAAATCCATCATTAAAGAAAATCGAATTGATGTGGTGTTTCCCTATACCGTAAAACCTGTGATTTATGGCTCTATGGCTGCCAATATGTGCAAAGTTCCTGTGGTTTCCTTAATCACAGGATTGGGTTATGCCTTTTCAGGGCTTTCAGCTAAAACAAGGCTCTTGCAAAAATTCAATGAGATACTTTACAAACTATCTATCAGGAAAAACAAAATCATCGTATTTCAAAACAACGATGACTACCAATTGCTGTTGGAGAGAAACGTGATTTCAAAACAACAAAAAGTTGCTTTTGTAAGTGGTTCTGGGGTTAATCTCAATCAATTTACATTTAAAGAAAAGAATATTGCTAGCAAGGTCAGCTTTTTATTGATTTCCAGAATGATAGAGGAAAAAGGTATCGCACTTTTTTTGAAGGCAGCTCAATTATTAAAGGAAAAATATCCTGAAACTGAATTTCACCTTGTCGGACCGATTGAAACCTCTCCTTCTGCAATTAGCGAAGTCGAAATTAATAAGTTGCACAAAGATGGTGTAATCAAGTTTCATGGACACCAAACTGATATTGTACAGTACTTCCATAACAGTGATGTCTTTGTCTTACCAAGTTATTATAGAGAGGGTTTGCCGCGAACCACTTTGGAAGCCTGTGCATGTGGAAACCCTGTCATCACCACCGATTCTGTGGGCTGTCGAGAAGCGGTCAGGGAAGGAATTAATGGTTTTCTAATTGAACCACGAAATTTGGACGCTTTGGTGAAACCAATGGAATTTTTTATTCTCAATCCAGAAAAAATTAGGGAAATGGGCATCAACAGTCGAAAATATGCTGAAGAACGATTTGACGTACATATCATCAACAAAGACTTGGTAAGAATAGTTAAAGAAGCACTGTAAAAAACAGACAGCAATTTTTATAAATGAAGCCCACATTAAGTAAAATAGACAAATTTTCAATTACTGTTTTAATAGTGTTGGTACTGGGAATAGTAAGCTCCTTTTTTAACTTTGGCATTCTATCCGTTCTCTTCAGCGTTATTATGCCGCTTCTTTTTATTATCAATTGTCTATTATCAATTTGCGGTGTAATCAAAAAGAAATACTTCACCCTTATTGGAGTTATTATTTACTTGACTTTTTATAGTTTCTTTTTTCAGATTTCAACAAAAATTGATGTGAAACCCCTGGATTCTTTCAGCCTTATCACATACAATGCAAGAGAGTTCAAACAATATGTCGCTGATGACCCAAAACACAATGCATCCACAAAAATTATAAAATTTGTTGATTCTTTAAACGCTGATATTATAGCCTTTCAGGAATCTTCATATAAGGACGTCAAAAAAATAAATGGGTATCCTTTTATTTTTATAGGGTATCGAGACAATATTGACAAATCACTTCTTACTATCTATTCAAAATATCCTATAATCAATCAAGGATATGTAGACTTTCCCAACACAAAAAACAACGCCATTTATGCTGACATCAAAATAAAGCAGGACACAATAAGGGTGTACAATTGTCATTTGCAATCATTTATAATCAATCAATATGTGATAGCTGATAACTATAAGAATGTCAACTATTGGAAACACCTAAACAACACAAATACAAAACAAATTGCCCAGGCTCATCTAATTAAGTCGCATGCGGACAAATCCAACCTAAAAACAATCATTTGCGGGGATTTTAATTCCACGCAATACAGCCAGACATATAGAATATTGAAAGACAGCATGAAAGATTCCTATATAACTAATGGCAACGGATTTGGCAAAACCTATTCTTTTTTTAAATATCCATTGCAATTGGATCATTTTCTCTACGGTAGAAAAATTAAGGTGATTAGTCATGATAATTTCAACCTTAAGCTATCTGATCACGAACCTATTTATGTTAAGTTTAAAATAAAGTAGTAATTTTACAATTTGCCTCAAACCTGAATTGTTTGACTATCTCAATAACCATATCAATCAATTAAAAATGAGAAACATATACTCAAATTTTTTAAAGCGTTTCATTGATTTTTTTGCGGCGTTCATAGGTCTTTTGCTTATCTTTCCTCTATTTTTAACACTTTTAATTTGTCTTCTAATACTTAATCATGGTAAACCATTTTTCTATCAAGAACGTACTGGTAAACATGGTCGCATTTTCACAATAATCAAGTTTAAGACAATGAACGACAAAACAGACGCGTACGGAAATCTTTTGCCAGCTTTAGAGCGCGTTACCAAAATTGGAAATTTTTGCAGAAAATTTTCATTGGATGAGCTACCACAGCTATTAAATATCCTAAAAGGAGACATGAGCCTTATAGGCCCTCGCCCATTATTGCCACAATATTTACAATATTATAACCAACGACAAAATAGACGGCATGAAGTTCTTCCTGGCATAACTGGATGGGCGCAGGTAAATGGAAGAAACACGATAAGCTGGGAACAAAAATTTGAGTACGATGTTTACTATGTTGAGCATTTGTCTTTAGCACTAGACTTTAGAATCATCCTTAAGACTGTTGACAAAGTGATTAACAGAGCAGATATCAATAATTCCGAAACGCTTGATATGCCAGAATTTAAAGGGACCTTGGAATAATCAGAAAATTCATTTCATGAATTTTCTGATTGGCCAGAGCACAAAAATTAAGGATTTGAATAGAAAGGAATCAATAGATTTCAAGTATATGTTCAAAGGATAATCAATATACTTTGTGGAACGAATTGTGACATATATTGATTTTAGAAAGAAGATGGGTGAAACAAAAAAGTAATTGCTAATAAACCAGTTGTTTATAGCAATACCATTAAGCACAGTTCCAAAAGCAGTTTTAGACGTCATAGGAGAATTCATAATGGAATTTTCCACTCCAACATGGTAAATCCGAAGTGGTATATTCACGCATTTGGTCAAAAATCCAGTGCGCGCCACAGTGTTCCAAATAAGACTTTCTGGCACAAATCCAAAATTGAGCATTTTAGTAGGTACGTGAATGCCTCGTAAAACATCTGTTTTAGTAAAGCCCCATTTTTCACCAGAAATTTGATTCTTAAGCAAGGCCTCAAAGGTATTACAATAGAGGGGATTTTCAGGAAATTGCTCCCCAATAGGTTTTCCATTTTGATCAACACACAGTACAGTTACGGCGGCCACTTTTGATTTCAAATCTGCCGGAATGTCCTCATATTCCTTTTCAAATACTTGTAGAGTCTTCGGGTAACATTCATCATCCCCATCAAAAGGCAATAAAAACTCGCCTTGTGCCAAGGGGATTGCCTCAATGAAACAACTCATCTTGTGCTTATTCACTTTATTGTTTACATAATTAATTGTAAGCGGTGATTTTGCAATGATTGTTGAAATGATTTCGTGAGATTTATCTGTAGATCCATCGTTAATGATAAGCCATTCGAAATTCTTGTAAGTTTGATTTAACAGTGATTCATGAACTTTTTCAATTGTTTTTTCGCAATTAAAAACAGGTGTAAATACCGTAAATTTATATCTATAGTTTTTAGTGTGGCTCGTTTTGTAAAAAGGCAATAACTCCTTAAAATTCATAGTGTGAATAAAGTTGTAAATCTCTTAGATTATACGGATATCATTTATGTTTATTATATATTCTTTGGGCTGGTAATCACCAGTCATATAATTATGGGCATCAAAATGGATGTTTTTACCATTGTCTATCAAAGCAACACTTGTCCACCCCAGTAAGTTTGGAGCTATAAAATCTTTTTTTAAATTATCGGCGATGTAATAATAACTATCACCAAATAATTCCCTTTCAATAGCCTTGAAATTTGCTACATCAGGTTTTTCAGAACCAAGTTCCTCGGAAACGACAATTTTATCAAGGTATTTACTTATACCAAGGCTTTCTATTTTTGCCTTTTGTGTAGCTGATCTTCCATCTGTTATAATTCCGATTTTTCCTCCTCTATATTTTATTTCTTCAAAAAGTTCCACAACACCTTCAAACAATTCAATGTTAGGACTGTGATTTCGATATATTTCAATTAACTTTCTGACCTCGATATGATAATTGGCAGCAAGAAACTCGAATACATTAACTTTAGAACGGTATAAAGCCAACATCCTGGAATAAAGAGGTTTCCAATTATCACGCTCAAGAAGCAATGCTATCGACCGGTATGCGGACTTCAAATAATCTAATTCATTGTACAATGTATCGTCCAAATCGAAAACTATAATAGTATCTTGACTAACCTTTATATCCATGAATCAAAATTTCATCATCATAACGAACCATCAATAAATCATTTTCCCATACATCAAATTTATCCTCGATAGTTTTATCTAGTAAATACTCCTCAATAATCCATTTTGAATAATTAGCTCCTGACAAATATGTTAGCGGATATCCTCCTCCAAATCTCGGATTTATTTCAATCCCATATATTTTCTCATTGTCCTTTTTGTTCATAAAAAATTGAGTGGTAAGACATCCAACTGCTCCATCTATTTTGTTTAAGTTTTTCTTTATGTAGGTGACCAAAAAATTATTGGAAGTCAATGCCTTATATACTTCACCATCTCTAACTTCCAATCTTTTTCTTGGAACTGCACACCTCAATTTGTTTTCTTTATCATAATACAAATCACAGGTAAATTCATCATATTCTTCCCTATTCAAGTATTCCAAAAACATTAGTTTTTCATCCTTAAAATGACGCTCTGTAAAATCATTTTCAGATTTAATTACATAAGTATCTATACTTCTACTTCCATCAATCGGCTTAATGAATAAGGGAAAAATGTAGTCGTCTTTTGGGTATTCTTTTGCAACATGCACATGATGTTCAGTAAAAAATTGATGAATCGCTCTTTTGTCTCTGCATTTAGAAATGAATTCATCAGAAGAAATAACTACTCTGATGCCTTCTTCCTCAAATCTCACCTTATTTTTCGCTAGTTCGAGCAATTCTGTGTCTATTGTTGGAATTATTAAACAAATTTCATGAGATTTACAAAGTGCTATTAAAGTGGTTATATAATCAGGATCATTAAGTTTCGGTGCTTTAAAAAAACCATCTGAAATTTGGCAGGCCGCTGATAAAAAAGGGTTTAAATCAGCCGCAAAAACCTCTCCTTTTGAGTCTATTTTTTTTAATTCTTTTTGAAAAGATCTCACAAGGGAAACTCTACGCCCCGCCGAGGTAATTAAAATTTTCATGCTATTAAACTTGGTTTCAATGTTATTAATTATTAGGGATAATACGGGTTTTATTCTGGATGTCGATAACTAGGGAAAAACTCATTTTCATCATCATTTTTTACGGATTTAATGAGTTCTTCATACACATTTTTATCAACAATATGTTGCCAAACGGAGAAATCTGTCAATGTTTTAGAAAAGGATTTTTTAAATCTCAATAAAGAATCATCTTTACTATTTAAGCCCCCTCCAAGATTGAATACTCTATAATTTTCATTCGTTGCTTCGATCCTCATTTCATCAATTATAAGTTTCAATGCAGAGGTATCTAAATAATCCGTTTTAGTTCCTGATAAGTGATATTGCACAATGTCCTTTGTTTTAATAAACATAGCTCCAGAAATAATTTCTTTGGTTTGGTTAAAAGAAGCTAAAAGAATTTCTATTTCACTATGGTCATTGTGAGAAAATTTATAAAAATAGTCTTCACTAAAAAAATAAGATTTTTTAGCATCAACACGACTCATATTCTCATAATATAGATTAATAAAAGCAGTGATGTCTTCTTGTGAATTTGCTTTCCTAATAGTACAAAGTCTACGTGCTTTATTTATATGTGACCTGATTCTTCTTTGATATTGTTTTTTTTGTGAATCAAGGTCATTTGTTAAGTCGATCATTACAATATCTCCTTTCACTTTAATTTCCCCGATGCTGTTGAGAATAATATTTTGATTGGGTAAGTATGGGTTTAGTCTGGAGAAAACAGAAACGATTTGATTCTCTTTAAAAAAGTCATTCAGCTCTTCCTTAAATAATTGATTGTTAAAATTTTTAGAAATATTTTTTGAAATGGGGCCTGCATAACCATATACAGAAGTAGCATCAAAATACGGCGTGTCATAAATTTTTCTTATTAATAAAGGTAACCCAACAATAACATCATCTTGAGTGTATTTGATTAGAATTGGATCTTCTTCATCCATGCTAGAAAGCGCATGATAGTCATAAGTGCTATAAAAATCATAGGCATCTACTTCCTCTATAAGTAAATTCCATTCTTTTTTAGCTGTAATCATTTCAATCATTTTATAAAATTAATTTGCTTGGTTAGTAAGCGTGGTTATTTTATTGTTATAAATGTAATTTGAATCAACTGTATACGCTTGGGCTTTAAGTCTTTTTAAAAATACCGACCCCCAAAAATCAATGAGGTAATCAATGTGCATATACATGCAATTAAGTTTAAATATTTGTTCCGAATCATTTGCAAAATATAAATATAAGACAGTTAAAATAATCTCTATCAAAGAAACGACATAAAGCTTAATTTAGGTTATAAAATGAAATATAATCCCTATCCCAAAAAGATTTACACAATGTTGAGCTACGATAAAATCATTAATTATCTCATCCTATAATTTTCGGTTTTTTTTAATGAACAGATGTAGAGAACAGTCATATGAATCATTTATATATCGATTAGATTTGACATCGTGAAAATTGACATTTTATCGTTTTAATTTGGGGAGTCCACATATAATAACGGATATTTATACCTAATTTAGATCGTGTCCCAAATCCCCTCTATAGGCATGAAATTGAATAGTAATCTTATATATTACTTAACAATTTTCAGATATGAAACCGAAAATATGGCTATCATCACCACACATGAGTGGTAATGAACAATATTATATAAAAGAAGCTTTTGACTCTAATTGGGTGGCTCCATTAGGTCCTAATGTGAGCGGTTTTGAAACCGATATACAAAACTATATTGGAGAAAACACTTACGTAGCAGCATTGAGTTCTGGAACGGCATCTCTTCATCTAGCACTTATTTTACTTGGGATCAAAAGCGGAGACGAAGTGATTTGCCAGAGCAAAACATTTTCGGCTTCGGCAAACCCTATTGTTTACCTTGGTGCAACCCCTGTTTTTGTTGATAGTGAAAGTGAAACTTGGAACATGTGCCCTATTCAACTAGAAATAGCAATTAAAGATAGAATTGAAAAAGGAAATAAACCAAAAGCTATTATTGCGGTGCACTTATATGGTATGCCCTATAAAGTAGAAGAAATTAATCAAATCGCCTCAAAATACAACATTCCGGTAGTTGAAGACAGTGCAGAATCTTTAGGAAGTATTTATAAAGGGAAAAAATGTGGAACTTTTGGTGATATATCCATTTTATCATTTAATGGTAACAAAATAATCACCACCTCCGGAGGTGGTGCCATTGTAACAAAAACATTGAAACAGAAAGAAAAAGCTGTTTTTCTCGCTACACAAGCACGAGATGATGCTCCTCATTATTTGCATTCGGAAATAGGTTATAATTACAGGATGTCCAATATTGTTGCCGGCATCGGTCGGGGACAAATGACCATATTGGAAAGTCATGTTGCAAAAAGAAGGGCAAACCATGAGTTTTATGAAAATGTGTTAAAAGACAATGATAATATCGTATTTTTACAGGAGCCAAATGGTAGTTTTTCTAACCGCTGGTTGACTTGTATCCTGTTGAATTCTAAATCTATGAGAGAAAATTTAAGATTAGCTTTAGAAAAAGAAAATATAGAATCAAGACCATTATGGAAACCTATGCATCAACAACCTATTTTTAGTGGTGCCCCGAGGTATCTTAATGGTGTTTCGGATGAGCTATTTGAAAAAGGGCTCTGTTTGCCGAGTGGTTCTAACCTAACAGATATTGAACTAAATAGGATTGTGAAAACAATCAATGATTTTTTTAACTGATGATTAACCAACTCTTAAATAACATCTCGCATAAGTACGCCTCAAAATGGTTAGTGCTTTTTTTAGATTTGGTTATAGTCATCTTCACGTATGTCATTGCATATATCATACGTTACAATTTTCAAATTGAATTTGACGTTGCTCTAGTTATAAATGAAATTCCCTTTGTGTTTATTTGTGCCCTAATAAGCTTTTTATTAGTCGGATCGCATAAAGGGGTTGTTAGATTTACTGGATTCAAGGATGTTGTAAATATTATCATTGGCGCCAATATCTTGGCTACCATTCTAATTGTTGCCACATTTTTAAGCAGACATTTTAATCTTGAAGCTCTTTATGATATTCCCGGTTCTATTATTTACATACATTTATTATTAAATATATTGTTTTTGATAGGATTCAAATTGTTTGTCAAATCGCTATACAATAATTTGACTCAAGATTTCAACTCCTTAAAAAACATCATGATATATGGAGCTGGAAGCTCTGGCATGATTACGTATGATGCCATCAACAATGACCCTGCTAGCAAATCGGAGGTTGTTGGATTCATAGATGACAACGAACAGAAAATCGGAAAAAAAATAAATCTGTTGAAAGTCTATGGTTTTGATAAAATCACTCAAAGTTTTATTGAAAAACATCAGATCACAGAAGTCATAATTTCCATACAGACCATTGAGTCATCCCGACTTCTTGAAATTACACGAAAATTATTTGGTTTAGGGCTCAAGGTTAAAATAGTGCCTCCAGTAAAACAATGGATTGATGGAGATTTGAGTGTCGTTCAAATAAAGGATGTTAAAATTGAAGATTTATTAGGTAGAGCACCTATTTCAATTGTAAATGCTGAAATGATCAATGAATATGATAACCAAATCATATTTATCACTGGTGCTGCAGGATCCATAGGTAGTGAAATTGCACGAAAAATTTCCCAATACAATTACAAAAAACTGATTCTAATTGATTCAGCAGAATCTCCGTTGTATAATATAGAGCAGGAATTCCATCAAAATGGACTTAAAAGGTTCACTGCTATCGTTGCTGACATAAGAGATTATAATAGGCTTGAACAATTATTCAATCAATATAAACCAAAAATTGTATTTCATGCTGCGGCCTATAAGCACGTTCCTCTAATGGAAAGTAATCCTTACGAAGCGGTTAGCGTGAACATCATAGGGACGAAAAATCTAACGGATCTTTCTGTAAAACACAGCGTCCATAAGTTCGTTCTTATTTCTACCGACAAAGCTGTGAACCCCACTAATGTCATGGGAGCCACCAAAAGAATTGCCGAATTGTATGCCAATTGCCTTCAGGTAAAAGGAAACACTAAATTTATAACCACAAGATTTGGAAATGTTTTAGGATCAAATGGTTCTGTAATTCCTTTGTTTAAAAAACAAATTGAGTCTGGCGGACCGTTAACTGTCACACACGAAGACATTACAAGATATTTTATGACTATTTCGGAAGCATGTCAATTGGTCTTGGAAGCTGCCACTATGGGGAATGGAGGCGAAATATTTGTGTTTGACATGGGTAAATCAATAAAAATATATGATTTGGCGGTGAATATGATTATTTTATCAGGCTTACGTTTCCCTGAAGATATTGATATTAAAATTACCGGCTTGCGTCCTGGTGAAAAAATATATGAAGAACTTTTGGCCGATGGAGAAAACACACGCCCAACCTATAATGAGAAAATCATGATTGCAAAGACTAAAAAACTTGATGTCATAGATATAGAAAATAAGATTGAGAATCTTTGCTCTATAAACACCAAAATGCAAAACCTGGAAATTGTATCAATGATAAAAGAAATTATCCCGGAATACCTTTCTAATAACTCAACTTATGAAGTACTCGACATTAAAAAATAAATGTAAATTCAATAAAATAATATTATGACTTATAGATTGACCCTTAAACATTTGATTTTCAATATTACAATCCTATTATTTGCAACTTTATCTTCTTGCGTTTCCCGAAAAGATTTAGTCTATTTTCAAGACGAACCTGTTGATAATGGTCAACTCAATTCAGCCCCTAAACAACTGACCTACAAAGCCGATGACATTTTAACTATTAATGTCTCTGCCGCTGATGCTCTAGCGGCTCAACCATTCAATTTAGGGGTAGTTTCCGAAAGTCTCGATTTAGTCAATGCTAATGGAGTTACTAGAATGCAAACCTATTTGATTGATTATAATGGAAATATAGAGTTTCCTGTCTTGGGCACCTTACATTTAGCAGGTATGACAAGAATTGAAGCTACTGAAATGTTAAAGCAAGAAATCAGTGAATATGCGAAAGACCCTATAGTAAACATTAGGCTAGTTAATTTTACGGTAACAGTAATTGGTGAAGTCTCTAATCCAGGTACGTTCACAATACAAGATGAGCGTATAACATTGCCTGAAGCTTTAGGTTTGGCTAATGATCTAACCATTTTCGGAAAACGTAACAATATATTATTGATTCGTGAGGTTGATGGCGTAAAGAAATTTGCAAAAATCGATTTGACATCTGTAAATTCAGTAATTTCCCCACTTTATTATTTACAACAAAACGACGTTATCGTTGTTGAACCAAATAAGGCAAGAATTCGATCATCAAGTTTCAATCAAAATAATGCTGTCTTAATTTCAGCTGTTGGTACATTAGCTACTATAGTGGCAATTGTGCTGGCCAATAAGTAATAGAACAATTATAAACTTCATGGAATCCAAAACACCTACTTCTTCAACTGAAATAAAAAAAACAATTGATCTTTACTTATCAAGGTGGAAATTAATTACCTTTTTCGTAATTGTGGCATTAGGGCTAGCTTATAGTCACCTCCGCTACACGTCATATGTTTACAAAGCGAATGCCACTATAAAGATCAAGGAAGAAAAAGAATCTCAAAAACTTCCAAGTATGGAAGAATTTAGCAAGGGTGGTCTATTTACCGATGGAAATAAAATACAAGATGAGATTGAAGTTATCACTTCCAGGACTATAGCCACAAATATTGTCAAAAACCTCAAGCTCAATATTAGTTACTATGAGCAAGGAATGATTAAAGAAAAAGAGCTTTATGAAAACCCTCCAATAAAACTGAATTTCTTCGCAAGTGATTCAGTTATAAATCAAGTAGACACTGTGCTCTATATTAAGATAAAATCACCTTCTGAATTTCTAATGTTCAAAGACGATGCAAAATCTATTGTTGAACGTGATGAGTCTGAAGGAAAATCGTTCTTTTTTGGAGATCGCATCAAAACAGGTTTTGGAGATATTGTCATTGTCCCAAATGTTGAGAAATATGCACCTCAAAATGGTAGTAATTTAAAAGTAACCATAACTCCTGTAACCACCGTTGCCAATTATTATCAATCACAAATCAAGACATCCGCAGATCCAGGTTCTAGTGTGATCCAATTGTCCCTTCAAGACACAAATCCCAAAAAAGCTGTAGACATATTAGACCAGGTAATTAAGGAATATAATCATGATGTTATTAATGATAAGGAAGACGTCTTAAAAGTAACTTCAGACTTTATCAATAATCGTTTAGAATTGGTGTTTAAAGAATTGGAAGAAGTAGATTTTACGGCTGAACAACTTCAAAAACGAAACAATCTAACTGCTCTTAATTCGCAAGCAAATATCTTTTTAGAAAGCAACAAACAGAATGAAGCACAAATAAGCAACACCACAAATACAATTCAATTAATAGACTATTTGCAACAAGAAGTTCAAGTAAAGAATAAAAATTCTGATCTATTGCCTAACATTGGTATTGCCGATGCAAACGTAAATCAAATTACAAAAAGCCACAATGAACTGGTTGCTCAACGTGATAAGCTTTTGAAAAATTCAAGTGATAAAAATCCTGTCGTTATCAACTTGAATAACCAAATCGAGGCTTTAAAAACAAATTTAGAGAACTCTCTGGAGACTATGAAAAAGTCTAGTGAGATTACCCTTAATAGTCTCTACAAAGAAGATGCTAGAATTGGTGGGCAACTTTTTACTGCACCAACAAAACAAAGACAACTTAGAGACATTGAACGCCAGCAAAACATTAAAGAGTCTCTCTATCTTTATCTTTTGGAGAAACGCGAGGAGTCGGCCATAAGACTTGGTATGTTTTCACCAAACGCTAAAATAATAGATACAGCCTACTCTACTTATCGTCCAGTTGCTCCACAAAAATCAATTACTTATTTAGGAGCGTTATTATTAGGGCTTATGATTCCTATTGCTTTTATTTACGCACAAGACTTATTGGATACCAAACTATATGATAAAGACGATTTAATTGGAGTGCTAAAGATTCCTTATATTGGTGATGTACCAAAGACTAGCAGTAAAACAAAGCTAATCAGCAGAGTTGATTACTCTCCTAAAGCTGAAGCGTTTAGAATTATTCGTTCCAATATTGATTTCATATTAAAAGATCAAAACAGTATTACAAAAAAAATATTTGTAACCTCTACGAGAGCCCAAGAAGGAAAATCCCATACCACTATTAATTTAGCTTCATCCATTTCATTTTCTGAAAAAAATGTGCTGTTGATTGAAATGGATATTCGTGTGCCAACCGTTATGAAATATTTTAAGGATGAAACTCCGAACAAAGTTGGCCTGTCAGACTATTTGGCCGATAAAACTTTTCATCCTGATGAGATTATCACCAAACTTAAGAACAACAAATTTTTAGACATAATACATTCGGGCACTATACCCCCTAATCCATCGGAGCTCTTAATGAGCAAAAGAGTTGAAGAATTATTTGATTATTTTGATGGAAAATATGATTACATTATTGTAGATGCTTCTGCCGTAGGACTGGTAAGTGACACTCTTTTAGTCTCTAAATTTGCAGATATGTTTATTTATGTAGTAAGCGCAAATAATATTGACCGAAGACATTTGGCCGCTATCGCCAAACCTTTGTACGCAGATAACAGGCTGCCAAAAATGACAGTGTTGTTAAACGGAACCAATTTTGAGAAAAAAGGTTATGGCTATGGTTATGGTTACGGAAATAATCCTAGCAGAAAGAAAAAATGGTATAATTTCAAGTAAGAAATAAAAACTCCGATGTTAAAGGCATCGGAGTTTTTCATTTTAAAGTTTGCGCCTTTGCTTTTCCTCTTTTAATAATGACAATTCCCTGCTTGTCTGTCCCGCCACTGAAGTGTTTTCTTCTGCTCGGCGTATTAAATAGGGCATCACGTCCTTTACAGGCCCGAATGGAACATATTTAGCGACATTATAGCCATTAGCGGCCAGATTAAAACTAATATGGTCACTCATACCGTACAATTGCCCAAACCATACTCGGTTATCATTTTTGGCAACATTCATTTGCTCCATCAAGTCCATAGCCTGATAGCAACTTTGTTCATTATGAGTACCAATAAAAACAGAAATCACATCCAATCGATTAAGAATGTATTCTAAAGTTGTATTAAAGTTAATATCGGTGGCTTCTTTTGTAGCACAGATGGGGGAATCATATCTCTTCTCTTCTGCTCTATCTCGTTCTTTTTCCATATATGCGCCACGCACAATTTTCACACCAATGGTAAAACCATCTTTTTTCGCACGCTCATATAAGCCTTTTAAATAATCCAAACGATCCCAACGGTAGAGCTGCAATGTGTTGTAAACAATGGGGACATCTTTGTTATAGCGACGCATCATTTCCTCACATACGTCATCCGCTGCGTCTTGCATCCAACTTTCTTCACCATCAATCAAAACTTCGACATCTTTTTCTTTCGCCAGCTTGCAAACCGTATCAAAACGCTCTAAAACCCTATTCCATTCCTGACTTTCTGCCTCCGTGAAAACCTTCCCTTCCCCTTTCTTCTGGTAAAGATGAAAACGCCCAAAGCCAGTTGGTTTGAAAACCGCAATTGGCATCGCTTCTTTTTCATCAGAAAATCTGATGATTTTCAAAGTTTTCTGCATCGCCGCATCAAAAGCCGCCTCTTCTTCCTTGCCTTCAACAGAAAAATCCAATACGGAACAAACACCTTTTGTGTACATTTTGTCAATCACTGGCAAGCAATCATCTTCATTAACACCTCCACAAAAATGATCAAACACTGTGGAGCGTATCAAGCCTTCCACTGGCAAATTTGCCTTTAACGCAAAATTAGTGGCCGCTGTACCTATTCGTACCAAGGGTTGATGTGATATCATCTTAAACAAAAAATAAGCTCTTTCAAGCTCTGAATCGCTTTTTAACTGAAAAGCGATTTTTGTATTATCAAATAGTTGTTCGTTTGCCATTATGAAAAAATAATGACAAAAATATGGATTCGTTCGCCATTATTTGAGTAAAAACCACTTATTTTGATGCTTCGTACAATGAAAAGTTTACACATGAAATCCATACATACAAAAAACTATTCTATTCATTTCAATGATGAATGCTACACCCAACTCAATTCCTACTTGATAAAGCAAAGCTTTTCTAAGGTCTTTATACTTGTCGATAACAATACTCATGATCATTGCCTACCCCTATTCATGTCTAAACTAGAAACAGAAACGGCATTTGAAATCATCGAAATTGAAGCTGGAGAGCTACATAAAAATATTGAAACATGTGTAGGTGTTTGGAATGCACTGTCAGATCTTGGAGCTGACAGAAAGAGCCTTATGATCAATTTAGGAGGCGGAGTTATAACGGATTTAGGCGGATTTGTAGCTTCAACTTATAAGCGCGGCATTACATACATTAACGTCCCTACGACATTGCTGTCTATGGTTGATGCTTCTGTTGGAGGGAAAACGGGTGTGGATTTAGAAACAATAAAAAATCAAGTTGGGGTTATCAATTCTGGGGAAATGGTATTGATAGACACATCATTTTTAGAAACTTTACCACAGAATCAACTACGATCAGGCTATGCCGAAATGCTCAAACATGGTTTGATATATGACTTAAAGTATTGGAAAACATTAACCAATATAACAACGTTAACAATCAATGATTTGGATGACCTAATTTATGAGTCAGTCGTGATCAAAAAAAATATTGTATCTAAAGACCCTTTTGAGCAAAACATTAGAAAAACGCTCAATTTTGGACATACCCTAGGACATGCTATTGAGTCTTATTTTTTGGGACATCCAGAAAAGGAAGAATTGCTTCACGGAGAAGCAATTGCTTTAGGAATGATCTTGGAAGGCTATTTGTCTTTAGAGCTTTTGCAATTACCAAAAGACGACTTAGAGGATATGAAAACATGCATTTTGAAGTTATTCAAATGTGTGGAAATTAAATCTTCAGATTACAAACCAATTATCGAACTTTTAAAGTACGACAAAAAGAACGAGCATGGAAATATCAATTTCGTATTATTGGAAGCCATTGGAAAACCAAAAATTGATTGTTTAGTAGATAATGATTTGATTATTAGAGCCTTTCAATATTATGAGAAACCTTAAATAAATTTTCATAAATACCTTTCCTTTATAATCTCACAGTGATGGTTTTCATGCCCCATGATGATAAAACCCATCGCTCGGACGGAAATGGGATGATTACTTGCAGTACCAATTTGAGTAAGCATCTCCTGGTCAAAACTTTCAAACAATGTGATAGTGGCAGTTTTCACGGCAATATATTCTTTGAGCAAACTTTGAAATGTACGGTGGTTGGCTTTACTTGGCGCCACGTATTGATCTTGGTCAAAACCAGGCATAGGAGTTTGGTCCTGGCGAGCAATGCGCAAGGCTCTATAAGAAAAAATTCGTTCTGTATCGATTAAATGCAACACGACTTCCTTAATAGTCCATTTTCCTTCTGCGTATCTGTATTCCTGTTTATCTTGCGGAATATCTTGAAGAAATTGCAACACTTTATCAAAATTCTCTACCAAGCTGTCAAGGCTCAAACCTTCAGTTTTTTTTAAATAAGTAAGGTAATATGGATTGTATTCTTCCGGATGGAGGTCTTTCGCAGTCATCTTTGATAAAGAGTTTTGGTTTTGGAATATTAAAAATAATAAAAAACCCTTTGCAGAAGTATCAACAAAGGGTTAAAATCTTTAATTGCTATCAATCACATGTCATTGAAGATAGTATGCATCAAACGCTTTTTATCATTGATGCTTTCCTCAAGTGAAATCATGGTTTCTGTTCTGTACACCCCTTCAATATCATCCAACATAAAAATGACTTCTTTGGCATGAGTGGTATTTTTTGCCCGTATCTTGCAGAAGATATTGAATTTACCTGTAGTGATATGTGCTACAGTTACGTACGGTATATTGTTAATACGCTCCAAAACAAATTGTGTCTGTGAGGTATTATTTAGAAAAAGTCCAACGTAAGCGATAAACGAATACCCTAATTTTTTATAATCCAATGTCAAGGATGACCCTTGAATAATGCCGGCGTCTTCCATTTTCTTCACACGCACATGAACAGTTCCTGCAGAAATTACCAACTGTTTAGCTATGTCCGTAAAAGGAATTCTAGTATTTTCGATTAACATATCCAAAATTTGGTGGTCAATTTCGTCTATTTTGTACTTTGCCATTACTTTAATTTCTTTAAATTTTTTACAAAAATAGTAGAAATTGTTTGAAGAAATAGCATCAAAACCAAGAAAATTTAGGGTTTGACTGACAATTTTTCATTATTTATCAAAACGAAAACGTTTTCGTATCCTTCATAAATATCTCGCCCTTCTTGTGTGCAAACGTTACAGCCATTAGCATTGAACTCTTTGTGCCCAAAAAAATCTTTTAAATCCGAAATTTTATCAACAATCGGTACAAAATCTATTTTTTTGTTCCATAATCGTTCTTCATATTGAATTGCAATATCCTTTGACTCATTCTTAACTTTTGCATTTCTAATAATGATGTCATAAAACAACTTTTGGTTTTGAGGAATATCAAAATACGGTTCGTGTGATTGACCTGAAATGGAATGTGAGGAGATATACTCTATTGCAACCATCAGAGATTGAAACACAAATTCTCTTACCACTTCCCTATTATAATCGTTGGCGTAATGGCCAGCTTCAAACAAAACCGTAGGCACCTCAAGACTTTGAAAGGTGTCACCAACACAATTAAGATTGAAAGCGTCATCATAAATACCAACTTGGCGAGGTATTTGTATTTGTAAATTTTCATTCATTTTCACGATGATTTCCATCGCTTTCTTACGAGTCCCAATCACAGTACATTGTTCGTCTTGGGCGGGAGCCAAAAACGATACCGTAGCTGGATATTTGGTATAACCAGCACTAAAAATAGTGCGCTGTCCGTGAAGATTAAAACAAAAATCTGGCTTGAAAGCATTGAAATATGTTCTTAAAACTTGGCTTTCGGGCTGTGACAGGTTTTTGGCATCCCTATTAAGATCAATTCCATTCGCGTTAACGCGAGTATAAGCTTTAGCGCCATCTGGATTCAGCATCGGAATGATTGCGATGGTACAGTTGTTTAGGATGAATTTTATCTCGCTATTTTTGGAAAAAGCAAAGACATTGCATACATCGAACACTGCTTTAGTTGTAGTGGTTTCATTTCCGTGCATTTGGGACCACATCAAAATCTTTCTAGGTCCATTACCAATTTCGATCACGTGAATATCTTCGTCCAAAACCGATGTTCCAATGCATCTTATTTTGAAATGTTCCTGATGTCTTTCCATCAAAGAGTAGATGTGTTCAGAAAAAATATAGCGACCAAATAGTTGCGACTCTTTATGGTTTTGGAACAGGCTTTTAAGCAACTCTAATTTCATGTGGTTTGAATGATATACAAATGTAAACAATTAGAAATTTACAATTGTAAACAATAAAATGAACTCTTTTTGTTTACATTAATCAACAGACCAATGGCTCATTAAACATTCAATCATATAAAATTAAATTTTAAATTAGAATTGTAAATTAAGTAATTAAATTTCAGATAATTAATGTATTTTACATAAAGTTTAAGGTTAATTTATATTCAGAATTAATGTTAATTAACGTATTCGTTTTAGTATTAATTTTTACATTTGTAACATCAATTCCTCCAAATAAAAGTTTACAATGATAAACAGTGAAGATTTTGCGAAACGACTTGAAAAAGTCATCGATTTTTACGGAGAAACAGCCTCTTCGTTCTCTGAAAAAATTGGTGTACAGCGTTCTAGTATTTCGCATATTTTGTCAGGACGAAACAAACCAAGTTTGGATTTTGTATTGAAAGTTCTTTCCGAATTTCCGGAAGTTGAATTGTATTGGCTATTAAATGGAAAAGGAAATTTTCCATCTACTCCATCTTTACAAGAAACCAAAACCGAAACTGTCAAAACCGAAATTACGCAACCAAAAATCGAAAATTCAAACATTGAAGCTTTACATGACAAATCCATCGAGCGAATTGTGATTTTTTACAAAGATGGTACTTTCAAGAATTTTGAACATTTGTAAACTATTGTTACATATTTTCAAATACATGATTCTCGGTGCTTTGAAAATTTAGTTTCGCTCTGTGGCAAATCACAGTTCTTTTGCTAATTTTGTAGTACATTCCATGACTATGAAAATCCTCTATTTCTTATCGATTTTATTACTATTTACAAGTTGTTACGAAAAGGAACGCAACTGCGCAGACTTTAAAACTGGTACTTTTTCCTTTACTTACACAATTGATGGTGTGGAGAAAACAGGTAAGTTTATCCGAACCAATGATTTAAATATTGATTATTACGAAAATAAGGTGGATTCTGCTTCCATACGCTGGATTAACGACTGCGAATTTATCCAGACAAAAATCAATCCAAAAAGCAAGTCTGAAGAGCGAGCCATTCACATGAAAATATTGAGCACGACTGATGATTCCTATAACTTTGAATACAGCCTAGCGGTCCCACCGACCAACAAAAAAAAGCGTGTCGAAAAGGGTACAGCACGTAAAATAAAGTGATATGTTAGATTTCCTACTCACCAGTGATGCGATTTTTGCACTCTTGACATTAACGTTTCTTGAGATCATTCTTGGAATCGATAATATTGTGTTTATCTCTATAGCCGCCAATAAACTGCCCGAACATCAGAGAAGCAAAGCAACTAATATTGGATTGCTTTTGGCGATGGTACAGCGTATTATATTGCTCTTTTTTGTGTCTTTTTTGGTTGGTCTGCAAAAACCATTTTTTACCTTTGAAAGTAGCTGGTTGACAACCTCCGTGAGTTGGCAAGGCATAATCCTATTGGGCGGCGGCTTGTTCCTGATTTTCAAGAGCACACGAGAAATTCGTGAGAAAGTTGAAGAGCCAAAACATGATGAGAACGAAGTAAAAAGTAAGAAAATTAAATCCTTGTCTCAAGCTGTAGTTCAGATTATGATCATAGATTTTATTTTCTCAATTGACTCTATATTAACCGCTGTAGGGATGACTAACGGTTTGCATCCTAATCACAATTATAACTTGGTTTTGATGATTATTGCTGTGGTTATTTCCATTGGAATTATGATTGGTTTTGCCAACCCCATCCGAAAGTTTATTGACACCCATCCGAGTTTGCAATTATTGGGATTAGCGTTTTTGATTTTAATAGGTTTTATGTTGATTACCGAAGCGGCCCACCTTTCTGAAACAGAATTTTTGGGCAATACTGTTGGCGCCATTCCGAAAGGATACCTCTACTTTGCGATTGCATTCTCGTTGTTTGTAGAGTTTTTAAATTTTATAATAGGGAGAAAAAAAGAAAAAGAAGCTTCTTAAATAGTTTAATCAATTTTATCAGAAATACTCCTGAAGACTATATATTGGTTACCACAACAGTTTTAAGAACTAATTTTATGGAAATAAATTGTTATAAAGATAGTAATATGGTTTTAGCATCGTTGTGGTAAAATAAACCTTGATTTTAATTTTATGTGTGTAAAAAATAATTTTTGCCTAGTAAAATTAAAATTTCATTAAATGGCATCCTAATTTCTAGCATTTTTATTTAACCCTCAATTTTTAGACAACATTTTAACCTTTACTGGCATTTTGTAATAAATATTCTACCCTTTATCCTCTGAAAGAAAGGGATGTAAGGAAAATAATTTTGAATTTCTATAGTTAAATTGCAATTTAAAATTAATTAAATATCTCATTATAGTGTTTGGTCGATAAAAGAAACAATTTATCTGATTTTTGATATTCCCTTCATATATTTATTTTAATTTCACTAAGTCTCCACAAAAGAAGATAACTAACTAAATTTTAGACCTTACCAACGATATTGAACTAAACGCACACATGGTCATAAACCTTGAACGTAGTCATGATTTCATGATCAAAGTCTAAATTTTAGTGCCCTCAATGAAAAACCATAAATTATGGAAACGAATGCAATTACATGCACTATTGACAGAGTCAGTGGACTATCAGAAAAAGAATTTTACAATAAATATGTAAAAGGGTCATTGCCAGTTATAGTTACTGACAAAGGGGAGTGGACTAAAAAGGAAAAATTTACTACTGATTATTTTAAAACTAACTACAACCACTTAACCAGAACGGTAAATGGAAAGACTTATACATTATCAGAAATAATTGATTTGTGTGAGGCTTCGACTCCAGAGAACAAAGCTCCTTACCCAAACATTTTTGATGTTCAAAGGGACTTTCCAGAATATCTCGATGATATTCCAGAAATGTTTTATGGTAAATCGAATCGATTACAAAGTAGTTTGTTGCCTGATTACATTGCTAAAAGAACTAACAAGCGTGAATTGTTTTTTGGAGGAAAAGGTTGTTCGTTTCCAACATTACATATTGATTATCTCGGTGTTCATACCCAATTGGTACAGATTATTGGCGAGAAGGATTTCATTTTATACTCTCCCGATCAAACACCTTGCTTTTATCCTGATAAAATAAAGACAAATCAGAGCCCAGTTGATATCACGAATCCTGATTATGAGAAATATCCATTGTTCAAAAATGCAAAAGCCATTAGAACGACTCTAAAACCTGGTGAGATGCTCTTTATACCTTCTGGCTGGTGGCATACAACCTATATTCATAATTTCAATCTAACTTATGCCATTGATCATGTTAATTCATATAATTGGGATACATTTATGGAGGAAAATTATCTCGCCGCAAAAAAATCCCACCCGAAAATTGCTTGGATAGCCAAGGTTTACAAAGTTATTATGGGAAGATTGTTTAATCTCAAGGAAAATTTATTTGATTAGATCAAACTTTATAAAGAATTGGATCAAAAATTGCTCACCACCAATATTATAAACAATTGTAAATCAAATTTCAACAAAAAAAATAAACTGATTCAAATTCTACTTAATGGCAATTTGGCGGTAAAAAAAACTATTGGTCTAATTTTTAGTGTCATCTTTTTATTTTTTTTAACCTTCGTGAACCGTTTTATTGAAATTGGAACAATATTTTGTCATATTCAAAATCGAATATGAATTTTTTAGTTTTACAATTTAAAAAAAAATTATGCGAGATTTTATTAAAAAAAATGAATTATGGGTGTTTTTAGCTCTTGGCCCAGTGGTAAATGCCTTTTTTGTTTATGCAAGATATAAACAAATTGTACCCCAACCCTTATACAATACAGGACGGTTTTGTGTTCTATTGTTGTTTTTAATATTTTTAGTCCTTTATACTAGAGGGATTAAAGGCGTATTGGATATATTTAAACCTATGTTAAATTGGAAAGTCAATCCAAAATGGTATTTATTCGGCCTATTGTTCGCTTTCACAGTGGGTCTTTTTACGTTGCTTTTAAAAGGAGTTTATGCTGGAAGTGAGTTAACCTCCTTCCTGAAAACTAATTTTGGAGTATTTAAGTTAAGAAGTGTAATGGCTCTATTTGTGTGGGCGTTTTTAGGAGAAGTAGTATGGGTAAGCTATTGCATTCGAGAATTGATGAAAATCACCAAACCTTTCTATGCAAGTCAGATTGTTGGATTTGTATGGACCTTATGGTGGATTCCTATAATCCTACTTGGTGAAGGTGTTCTACCAGGGATTCCGATAGTATCTCTAGGAATATTCATGCTAGGTATTGCGGGCATGTGCACTATTGTGTACGGCAACTCCAAAAGTGGCCTTTGTGTATTAATACTGCAGTTTATGGTAAACATAACCCTGAACGCATTATCTCTCTCGCCCAGCACTGGAGGAGTAAAAACTTTTACTGCATATTCAGTTGTTTACTTTCTTGTCATGCTGGTCTTTATGTACTTTTTAAATCCAATTAAAAAGATGAGAAAACAGAGCTTTGCTGAAAATAGTTCCTATACAGCTCCTATTTAAAAGTACTTTGACCCATAACTTTCAATTTACCATACCTAACTAATATCAATGATAATGAGTAGTAATGTGAAGTCAGAATTTGTTTTAAAAATAGCAGGAAAAATCGGAAACTTCCTAGTGTTTCTCCAACCGAAAAAAGCACTTCGATTATCAGAAAACAGAATAACACTCATACATAAAAATAAAAAAAACTTAAATATATTTGAAAGGTTAATGCGGTATTCACTTGTACAAAAGCTTGAGAAAATCGATGACCATAATACAATAGCGGAACAAAATCGGAATTTTTGGTCCAATAATAAAGCATCAGAGCTTTTTATGGAAACGGAGGATACTTTCAATACTGACTTTTTACCAAACTGTACTTTTATATTTGATTTACTTAAAAATGAACTGTCCAAAGGTTCCCAAAAATTTAATACTCTGGTAGAAATTGGAACGGGCAATGGTGATGTTTTAAATTATCTTAGTTTAGAATTTCCAGATATCAAAAGGATGGTCGGTATCGACCTCAGCGATTACCAAATTGAATTGAACAAGGAAAAATTTAAAAGAAATAAACGCCTTGAATTTGTTGCTGCAGATGCTTTTGATTGGGTAAAGACACATGGTCATAGTAATACTGTATTTGTTTCGTCACGAGGTGTTTTGGAGTACTTTTTAGAGCATCGCTTGCAAGAATTCCTTAATGAAATAAATCAATTGGGCTATACATATTTTATCGCAATAGAGCCAAATGGTGCCGATCATGATTTCGAAACACAGCTACATACTCAACTATACGGGAATGAACCTTCATTTTCACATAATTATCCAAACTTATTCAAAAATGCTGGGTTTAAATTGTGGCATTTTTCTCAAAAGCCTTGGTTTCAAGGAGGCAATATTCAAACTTTTATAGGAGCAAAAAGCTAAATGTTAAAATTAAGAAGCATTCTTCAATATAAATTTAAAAGCGAATTTCATAATTGTTTAGAGCATTTTTGTACATATTTATAAAATTTGTTTTGCAGTCTTTGAACGATAAAAGAAACGATTGGTCTAATTTATAATATCCACTTTCAAAATTTGTTTAACTTTCATCAAAATTTCCCCTCAAAATTTAATATAACTATCTAAAGTCTAGGCATTATGATAAGTCTTAAACTAATAAATATTATGTATTTAAGAATTGTAAATCACTAATGTATTAAACGAAGTATCATGTTATAACTGGAAGAAAATGTACAACCCCAACCATCTATATCTACTTTTTGAAAAGGCTGCCAAGGCATTTCCAGATGACCTGTGCATCATATCAGAAACAGAGCAATTAACCTACAAACAAACTGAAGAAGAAGTTTCTAAAGTTTATGGTCATATGTTGCTTCATGCTAAAAATGAAGACATCATTGGTGTCCCGACGACGCGTTCTATTGATCAAATCATCTTTGTTTTAGCCATTTTAAAATCTGGCAAAGCCTATCTTCCTATTGATTTTGGATATCCTAAAAAACGATTGGACAGCATCATCAACAATTCAAAACTTAACTTTTGCCTTACAACTGAAGCTGATGAAAGCAACGTTAAATCACTTGGGCTTCAACCATTGATTAATACTGATTTTCAATCATCAGTTAACCATGAACCTATTGTCTCAAGGTCTGAAAATTTAGCTACATATATCTTATATACGTCAGGCTCCACAGGTGAACCAAAAGGTGTTTGCATGGGCGAAAAAGCCATGATGAATCTTATCAATTGGCAAAATGAAAACTCGACATGCAAAAACGGCACACGCACGTTGCAATTTGCACCATTGACCTTTGATGTGTCATTTCAGGAAATCGCAGCTACTTTAAGTAATGGAGGCACACTTGTATTGATAAATGAGAATTTAAGACTCGACATGATTGAGCTTCTTCATTATATTGATAAGCAACAAGTCAACAGGTTGTTTTTACCTTTTGTAGCCTTACAAGCTTTGGCGGAAGCAGCGGTAAGCACTGGATTATTCCCAAAATCGCTTAAGGAAATTATGACTGCGGGCGAACAACTTAAAATCACGCATCAAGTCAGTAGTTTTTTTAGCCAACTAAACGGTTGTGTGCTTTACAATCAATATGGTCCGACAGAATGCCACGTGGTCACAGAATTAAAACTAAAAGGCAATCCTGCTGACTGGCCAACACTTCCGACCATCGGAACACCGATTAACAATACGTCCATATTAATTCTCAATCCGGAGTTTGAAGTATTACCTAACGGAACCATTGGAGAACTCTGTATTGCTGGTGATTGTTTGGCTGAAGGATATCTGAACAATAAGGAATTGACCGAAGAAAAATTCATCAATTGGAACGCTCCAGATGGTAAAACCGTTCGAATTTATCGTACTGGAGATTTAGCTCAATATTTACCAGATGGAAACATCGAATTTCTGGGTCGTCAGGATGACCAAGTTAAAATTAGTGGTCACAGAATAGAATTGGCCGAAATAGAATTGGCAATCAATTCCATATCCGGAATCCATCAAACAGTGGTGATAGCTTCCAACCATTTGGCTGGACAAACACAATTGGTAGCTTATATGCAGCCAAATCAGGAACATATGGATATTGCCAACATCCGTCAAAAGGTGTCAGCAATTTTGCCAGATTACATGATGCCTTCGTATTTTATTTTGGTTGATAATTTTCCTAAAACATCAAGTGGTAAAATTGATAAAAAGAATTTGCCTGCACCTCAATATAGCAGACCTAGTTCCGCGCCACCATTCAAAGCACCAACATCTAGAATTCAGAAAAATATAGCCAAAGTTTGGGTCGATTTGTTGCACATTCCTAAAATTGGCATTGATGACAACTTTTTCGAATTGGGAGGAACTTCTTTATTGGCTCAAAAAGTTGTTGCCACATTGCTAAAGGAGTTTCAATATAAATTACCGATTACGAAACTTTATCAATTCCCAAGAATTGCTGAAATTTCAAAGTATTTAGAGCCTAACAAAAAAACAGAACCCATTAACGACTACATAAAAACTAATACTTCAAACGCATCAAAGGATGTAGCAATTATTGGGATGGCAGGCAGATTTCCCGGGGCAAATACAATTCAGGAATTATGGGACGTTTTAAAAAACGGAAAAGAAACCATCTCCTTTTTCTCTGAAGAAGAATTGGATGCATCCATTCCCGAATCTTTACGCAATGATCCTCTGTATGTAAAAGCGCGAGGCATTGTTCCATCAGCACAAGAATTTGATGCTGGATTTTTCGGTTTGAATCCAAAAGTGGCTTCTGCCATGGATCCACAACAACGTCTTTTTTTAGAAGTCGCTTGGGAAGTTCTTGAACAATCAGGATATCTGCCAAAACATTATGATGGTAATGTAGGTGTCTATGCTGGGACCGGAATGAACACCTATTACATCAACAATATCTTGACCAACAGGGAATTACTGAATCAAGTAGGTGATTTTCAAGCCAGTACACTTAATGAAAAAGATTATATTTCCACAAGAACCTCCTATCATTTAAATTTGAAAGGACCAGCGGTCAGTGTACATTCCGCTTGCTCAACCTCACTCCTAGCCATTGCCGAAGCGACTGAAGCTATAAGGAATGGCCAATGTGATGTTGCGATAGCTGGCGCGTCCAGTGTTACAGTGCCTATGTACAGTGGCCACCTCTATCAAGAAGGTTCCATGTTAAGTCCTGATGGACGTTGTCGTTCTTTTGATAAAGAAGGAAAAGGAACAATTTTCAGTGATGGATGTGGTGTTGTCCTATTGAAAAATTTGGAGGCCGCAAAACGGGATGGCGACCCTAT
This sequence comes from Flavobacteriaceae bacterium UBA5544, assembly GCA_002426755.1. GTDB lineage: Bacteria > Bacteroidota > Bacteroidia > Flavobacteriales > Flavobacteriaceae > JBPOFM01. The sequence goes on along the minus strand of DINI01000028.1, from coordinate 17,130 downwards.
TTACGGAATTGTTAAAGGCGTGGGCATTAATAACGATGGTGGCGCAAAAGGTAGTTTCACCGCCCCGAGTGTTGAAGGACAGTCCGATGCCATTTCCAGAGCACTTTTCGACGCAAATATTTCTCCTTCAGATATCAGTTATATTGAAGCTCATGGGACAGCAACTCCAATAGGCGATCCAATAGAAATGGAAGGCCTCCATGAGGCCTTTGGTGAACAAACACAGAAAAATTACTGCGCTGTCGGTTCGATAAAGAGCAATATAGGTCACCTTACGGCAGCAGCTGGTGTTGCAGGTGTCATCAAGACGATTCTTGCCATGAATCATCAACAGATTCCACCTTCTGTTGGCTTTTCAGAACCAAATCCTGCCATCGATTTTAAGAATAGCCCATTCTTTGTCAACAATGTATTGCGAGATTGGGAATCTGACAAGGTACGTCGTGCTGGTATTAGTTCTTTTGGAGTTGGCGGAACCAATGTTCATATCATCGTTGAGGAATTTAAAACAGAACAATTACCTTCTGGAGATAGCAGACCATTGCAAATTCTAAACTGGTCGGCAAAAACAGAAAACAGTCGCGAAGCTTATAAAACAACGTTGGGCAATTTTATTAAATCGTCTCCTGAACTAAATTTGGCAGATGTGGCTTACTCATTAACTGCCACAAGGGACACTTTCAATAAGCGTGCTTTCGCATTGATCTCGGATACAAAAGATGATGCTATTAACCAATTATTGAGCGATGCTTCAAGTTCAGTCAAAACTTCTGATTTAAAATCTGTTCCAAGCAATTTGGCTTTCCTTTTTCCAGGCCAAGGTGCACAGTATTTGCAAATGGGGAAGACACTATATGAACATGAAACGGTGTTTAAGGACGCTGTCGATGAATGTGCTGACATATTATTTACAGAGCTGAATATTGATATTTTAAAAATTATTTATCCTGATAACAATTTAACAGAAGCCGAAGAAAAATTAAAGGATACACAATTCACCCAACCTGCATTATTTGTCATAGAATATGCATTATCACAGCTTTGGATGAGTTGGGGCATACAACCTACTTTATTTTGTGGTCATAGTATTGGCGAGTTTGTAGCCGCTCATTTGGCTGGAGTCTTTTCTTTAAAAGATGCCTTATTATTGGTTGCGGTACGTGGGAAATTGGTGAGCAATCTCCCTGGTGGAAGCATGTTGTCGGTTAGAACCACTTATGAGAAATTAATCGAAATTTTACCAGAAACACTATCGGTAGCTGCCGTCAATTCTGACCTATTATGTGTGGTTTCGGGTGAAGATGAAGCTGTTAAAGCCTTCGCTTCAGTATTGGAAGAAAAAGAAATACCTAATCGCTTATTATTGACCAGTCATGCGTTTCATTCAACTATGATGGATCCTGTTTTGGAGGAATTTGAAGCAGAAGTCAAGAAAATCACTTTAAACATTCCTCGAATTCCGATTGTTTCAACAGTAACGGGAACATGGATGACTGATTCTGAAGCTACTGATTCGAAATACTGGACCAACCATTTACGGGCAACCGTTCGTTTTTCAGATGCCATGGAAACAGCGCTTGATTTGGAAGATATCGTCCTATTGGAAGTTGGCCCTGGTCGCGCATTGACAACGTTATCACAACAAAAAAAGAAATCAAAATCGGCTACATCTATTGCAAGTTTGGAAATTCCAAAAGATGATGAAAATTCCTATCATACAGTTTTATCTGCTTTGGGTCAACTTTGGCTGAAAGGCATCGAGCCTGACTGGAAATCTTTTTATCAAGGGCAGGACAGACAGAAGGTTGTGCTTCCATCCTACGCTTTTGACCGCCAAAGGTGTTGGGTAGATGCGCCAAACAAAGAAATATCCACTGAAAATTTAAATCAATCTATTGAACATTACACGAATGAAACCATACAACCTCAAATGAATACCGCTATGCAACCTAACAGAAAAGCAATGATTCTTGAAAAGATTTCAGAAATCATCATGAATACTTCAGGAATGGAATTGGACGCTTCAGAGCATGACCATAATTTTCTGGAACTTGGTCTTGATTCGCTAGTTTTAACGCAAATGGCCATCACCTGTAAAAATGAGTTCAACACACCTATCACCTTTCGTCAGTTAAATGGTGAGTTTGGTACACCTAATCTTTTGGCTGACCATTTGGATAAAAATTTACCTGCTGACCGTTTTGCTCCGGCACCAATAGCAGCGCCACCGATGAATTCTCCAGTTCAAAATACAGCCCAAAATATGTCGGCTCCAATTCAGTCACAGACATTCAATGGTGCTACTTTTAGTGATACGAATTCCGCAATGAGTCTAATTGCGCAACAATTGCAGTTACTTGGAAAACAAATGGAATTGCTTCAAGGTAATAACGGAGGATATAGCTCAACTCCTCCCTCTATATCTGCGCCTCCACAGCCAGTTAATAATCATGTAAAACCTGCATCAACCCCATCATCTGACACGCTTTCAGAAGATGAAATAAAAGAACATAAAAAACCGTTTGGTGCTTCACCAAAAATAGAGAAACAAGCCACTGCGGTTGATACCAAGCAACAAGCTTTTTTAAAGGAATTAACTGAAACTTACAATAAAAAAACAGCAGGCAGCAAAGCATATGCCCAAAAACATCGTGCGCACATGTCGGATCCAAGGGTAGTTTCTGGATTTAAACCTTTGACGAAAGAATTGGTGTATCCGTTGGTTGTTGGAAAATCTTCAGGCAATAAGCTCTGGGACGTTGATGGTAACGAATATATGGATGTTTTAAATGGTTTTGGTTCAAGTATATTTGGCCATCAACCTGATTTTATAAAAGAAGCTTTGCACGACCAAATTGAAAAAGGTTATGAAGTTGGGCCGCAACATCCTTTGGCTGGTGAAGTTTGTGAATTGCTTTGCGAATCCACACAACTCGATCGTGCAGCATTGTGCAATACTGGTTCAGAAGCTGTTTTGGGAGCGATGCGTATCGCTAGGACAGTGACTGGCAGGTCTTTGATTGTCGCTTTTTCAAGGTCCTATCATGGTATTGTGGACGAGGTTTTGGTAAGAGGATCGCGTATGAAGAAATCCTTCCCAGCGGCTCCAGGTATTATGCCTGAAGCGGTTCAAAATATGTTGATTTTAGATTATGGGACGGATGAAAGTTTGCAGATTATCCGTGAAAGAGCCCATGAATTGGCAGCGGTTCTTATTGAACCTGTACAAAGTAGAAGACCAGAATTTCGGCCTGTTGACTTTGTAAAAGAAGTCAGTAAGATTGCAAAAGCGTCCAACACTGCAATTATTTTTGATGAAGTCATTACAGGCTTCCGCATGGGACCTCAAGGTATGCAAGGTATTTACGGCGTGAAGGCTGATATTGCTACGTATGGTAAGGTTATAGGTGGAGGTTTGTCTATTGGCGCCATCGCTGGTAGTTCAAAATATATGGATGCACTTGATGGTGGACATTGGCAATTTGGAGATGATTCATTTCCGGAAGTTGGTGTGACCTATTTCGCCGGAACATTCGTTCGTCATCCATTGGCGTTGGCGGCTTCAAAAGCGTCATTGCTTCATTTGAAAGAGTACGGTCCAAAACTTCAAGAAGATTTGGCGACCATGACTGACCGTTTGGCTAACGAATTGAATATTTACTTCAAAAAACAAAGTTTGCCTATTGAAATCAATCATTACAAATCATTGTGGAGATTATCCTTCCTGGAAGACATTCCTTATTCTGAATTGGTTTTTGTACTAATGAGACAGAAAGGTATCCATATTTGGGACGGTTTCCCATGTTTTATGACAACGGCTTATAAAGAAGAGGATGTGACGCATTTAATCAATACCTTTATTGAGTCTGTTGAAGAACTGATAGCTGCAGGAATTTTTAAATCAGAAATGAATACTGATGCAATTATCAATGGAAATTTGAAAGCATCTCAAGAATTGAATCAACCACCAGTTCCAGGAGCACGTTTAGGAATGGATGAATCAGGCAATCCTGCTTGGTTTGTAGAAAGGGATACAAATGATGGAACTTTCCAAAAGATTGAATTATCTTAACATCATAAATATTAACTATTAGTACTTTTCATTAGGGCAAACTTAAACACTAATTCTAATGCTCCGAACTAACATTATGATACCAAGCAAAACCACTTTTAACCCGTTTAGTGGACCCACAATAGAACGGGTCATATATACCACACAGCCACAGGCAGAAATCTGGATTGCTTGCAAGTTAGGAGACAAAGATGCCAACAGAGCGTACAACGAGTCCATATCCCTAATCTTAAAAGGAAATTTAAATAAAGAGGCACTGGATAAAGCTGTCCAAAGTTTAGTGGACCGTCATGAAACGTTACGAGCTGTTTTCAGCACTGACGGTAAATTTATGACCATTTTTCAGCAACTCTCACTGAAAGTTGATTATCAAGATGTTTCTCAATCTTCTGATGTTGAAAAAGATAAATTCATAAAGGATTATCTATCGGCGGACGCCAATTATGTTTTTGATCTATTAAAAGGCCCGCTTTTAAAAGTTGGGATGATTAAATTGACAGAAACTGAACATCATTTGGTACTCACAGGTCACCACATCGTTTGCGATGGTTGGTCTCTGGGAATTATGCTTCAAGAATTGGGTGGATTATATTCTGCCAATATTAACAATTCAACTCACAATTTACCAAAACCTGAAAGTTTTTCTGCTTATGCCGATGAACAACAGGAATATTTAGCAAGTGAAGCGCATACTGTCAATGAAAATTATTGGCTCAATCAATTCAAAGGTGCAGTTCCACAACTGACCTTACCTACAGATTTTCCGAGACCTCAATATAGAACCTTCAAAAGTGAACGTCTCGATTTACCAATGCCAATGGATTTGGTCAATGCCCTTAAAAAAACTGGGGTAAAGGCTGGAGCAAGTTTTGTCACCACGCTCCTATCGGCTTTTGAGATTTTACTGTACACCCAAACAGGACAAGGTAGCATAGTTTTGGGATTGCCATCGGCCGACCAAGCTGCAAGCGGTAAAATTCAAATGATTGGGCATTGTGTTAATTTGCTGCCATTACGAAGTAATATTGATGCAACTATTAGTTTCAATGACTACCTTAAACTACGTAAACCTCAATTATTTGACGCATACGAACATCAAAAATTTAGTTTTGGAGAATTGCTTCAAAAACTATCCATTGCGAGAGACCCATCTAGAGTTCCATTAGTTCCTGTCGTTTTCAATATTGATATGGGAATGGATAACGATGTGTCGTTTTCAGGTTTGGATTATGTCTTAAAAAGTAATCCAAGAGCTTATGAAACCTTTGAATTGTTTTTGAATGCTTCAGGTTCTGAAAACGACTTGGTTTTGGAATGGTCCTATAATACAAATCTCTTTAAACCAGAAACCATCCAAAACATGATGACGTCTTTTGAAGACATCATCGCTTCGGTTGTGGCCAATCCTGATATCAAGATTGGTGATATTATAAAGGTAGATGCTTCTGATTATTCAGATTTGAACAATACTGCGGCATCTTATCCACAAAAGGCATTACACGAATTACTCTTTCAGCAGGCTCGCGTCAATCCTTTAAAAACCGCCTTAAAGTTTGAGAATTCAGAAATATCATATGGAGATTTAGAAAAAAAGGTACATCAGGTAGCACATTATTTGAAAGCACAAGGTGTAAGTAATGGCGATTTCGTAGGTGTTTCTTTGCCACGTTCCATTGATTTGGTGATTACCTTGATTGCCATAATGGAGTGTGGAGCGGCATATCTTCCACTCGACCCTAGTTACCCTAGTAAGCGATTGGAATTTATGTTGGAAGATTCAGAATCCAAATTCCTGATAACGAACAAAACATTTTCTTCGGCTTTACAATCGGATACAAACATCCTACTTTTAGAAGATATTCTTTCAGAATTATCAAAGCATCCTCAAACACCATTAAATGAAAAAGTAAACCTCGACAACGTGGTTTATTTACTTTATACATCAGGTTCTACAGGCAAGCCAAAAGGCGTGCCAATAAATCACAAGAACTTGGTGAATTTATTATACAGCTTTATTAAAAAGCCAGGCATCAAAGAAAATGATGTATTGATTTCCATCACGACCATTTCCTTCGATATTGCCATGGGAGAATTGTTCGGGCCTCTTTTAAAAGGAGCAAAATTGGTTATTACCAACGAAGAAACGGCAAAGGACACACGTCTACTATTGGATTTGATGAAAAATGAGTCCATAACGATGATGCAGGCGACACCAGCCACGTGGCAAATGCTGATTTATTCTGGTTGGGAAGAACCTTTACCAATCCGAGCGATTTCTACTGGGGAAGCACTTCCATTGGCTTTGGCAAAAAACATTTTGGATAGAGTCACCGAGCTTTGGAACATGTATGGACCAACCGAAACCACAATATGGTCTGCCATTGCAAAAGTATCAAAGAATGATACGTCAATTGCCATAGGCGTTCCGATGGCCAATACCCAACTTTACATTGTCAACGAACAGAATAAGTTGGTAGAACCTGGCAAAAGTGGTGAACTCTGTATAGCGGGAGATGGCGTGGCAAAAGGATATTGGAAGCGAGATGATTTGACGAGCGAGAAGTTTGTAACCAATCCATTTGAATCAGATTTAGGCCCTATTTTATATCGTACTGGCGATTTGGCCAGATTAGATGCGTCTGGCGAGGTCTACTGTTTAGGACGTATTGACCAACAGGTCAAAATTAGAGGTCAGCGCATAGAATTAGGCGAAATAGAACAAGCTTTGGATACCTTGGATGGTATCCATTCTTCCGTGGTTTTGCTCAATGAGGAATTGTTGATAGCGACTGTCATTGCAGCCGAGACAACCAATACTGGCACAAATCAGGTGGATGCTTGGAAAAAAGTTCTAAAAGAGCAGCTTCCAGCCCACATGATTCCCCATCAATTTAATTTTGTAAACGAATTCCCAAAAACCTTAAGTGGCAAAATAGACAGGAAAGCCTTGCTACAACCATTACCAAATAAAGAAACCGGGCGTGGTTTTACCGAACCATCGACGAAATCAGAAAAAATCATTGCAGGTATCTGGGAGGATTGTCTAAAACTAGATAAAATTGATGTCAATAGCGATTATTTTGAACTCGGAGGACATTCGGTAGTCGGTGTTCAAGTGATGGCGCGCATCGAAAAGGAAACAGGGAATCGAATACCGTTGGTAGCATTGCTCAAACATCCTACGGTTAAGAAATTGGCAGCCTACATGGACAGCGAGTTTTTTGTTTGGGATTCGTTGGTACCATTAAAACCAGAAGGAAGTAAACCTGCATTGTATGTGGTTCATGGCGCTAATCATAATGTTTTGATGTTTAATGCCTTGGCGCATCGTTTGGATAAAGACCAACCTGTTTTCGGACTTCAGTCTAGAGGCTTGAGCGGAGTTGACGAACCTCATGATTCCATTGACCAAATGGCGGCAGATTATATCGCTGAAATTATTGCGAGAAATCCAAACGGACCGTACGCTTTGGGAGGGTTTTCTTATGGAGGGATTGTAGCTTATGAAATGGCTCGACAATTAAGAGCGCAAGGAAAGGAAGTCACTATTTTGGCACAATTTGATACGTATGTGTATCCATCTTACTATTACACAAGTCCTTTTATGAAAAAATTGTTGATGAACTTGTTTCAGATAGGAAAAGTTGTGTTTTTGAGTTTTAACATGTTTGCCAGTAAAAAACATTTTACACGACGCATCGCATTGTTGAAAATCCAGATTTCGGGCTTGTTTTTAAAGCTGAAACATGGAAAGGAAAAGCAATACGAAATGCAGTTCAATGTGCCTTATAAGATGGAACATAACCATAGCATCGCCACACAAGCCTATACCATAACGCCACAAGATATCGTCATCGATTTATTTAGAGCGGAAGAGGAAATCAACTTCGTGCACGACCATGATCTACTTGGATGGAAAAAGATGGGCGAAAGAGGTATCAGAAAACATATGGTTCCTGGTAATCACGTGGATATGTTCGAGGAACCTCATGTGGAGACATTGGCCAAAAAGCTTCAAGATGTTTTGGATCATAAGACTGTAGAACGTGTATAGCACTTTAATTTGTGAAACGAAAGAAATTGCAACTCCAGAATCATATATAGATAAGGAAGATAGCTTTGGTGTAAAACTATATTTAATTGAATTATCGAAATATAAAGATTTAGTTTCCAATTCAGTATCCATCTTATCTCAAACTGAACGCAATCGTGCTGAAAGATACCATTTCAAAAAAGATAGAAATCGATTTATAATTTGCAGAATTCTGTTAAAATTTCTTTTGGCAAAACATATCAGACTGGATATTAAAGAATTGCAACTCGACATAGATTCCAACAAAAAACCTTTTTTATCATCGTATCCTTCTGTTTTTTTTAATCTAACCCATTCAGGCGATTATGCAATGATTGTAATTGGAGATCATCCAATTGGTGTTGATATTGAATACATTAACAAGGATTTTAATTATGAAGAAATCCTATCCAATGTATTCAGCATTTCAGAAATTGATGAAATTATCAATAGTGAGGACAAACATCTTTCGTTTTATAAATTCTGGACACGTAAGGAAGCCATTGTAAAGGCAATAGGAAAAGGTATTGATGATGATTTGCCAAGAATTACCGCTACGGATGGAAAGCATTCAATTACACAAGATTTACTGGGAAATTTTGAACGAATGACGGTTTATAACTTCCGTATAAATGAGGATTATATGGGTGCGTTGGCATTCACTGACCACAAATATGATTTAAAAAGAATTGGATTTAATCATTTACCAACTTCCGAAGAATTGATAGCTTCAGTGACTTGAAAAAGTAAACGGTCTAAAATAACTTAATCTGCCCTTTTTCATCCAAATAGGTATCATCTTCGTCATCATCGCCTTTTTGGGTTAAATTGGTGATTTCCAAAGGCGGATTATTTTTAGGTTTATCATTCGAACTTTGATTATCATTCTCCACTTCTACCTCATCCACAACTTCAATGTCATCCGCGGGAACTTCTTCTGGCTCTTCATAAGGCAAAGGCTGCAACAGACTGACTTGTTTGATTTTATCTGTGGTGAATTGATTTCCTAATGCCTTAATTCCTTTGACAGCGATAAACTCTTCAAAGTTAAGTTCTTCATTATCGCGTTGCTCTTTCCCTCTTGGTTTGTTGAAAACGACTTCTGCAATTGGTCGCCAATCGGTAGAAACAATTTCCAATTGTGAATTTGGATGTTCTGAAATGAATATTTCTTCCTTGTTTTCGTTTTCAATCAAAAAACGCTTGACGTAATATCGTTCCTTTTCACCATCATAATACAATGCTGAAATCGGTTTCTTTGGAATCCACTTCTCCAGCACTATCATATCGTCTTCAAATCTAGATGTGAGTTCTGGAAGGATTGTTTTGATCACACCTGCTTGAGAAATAATCAATAATCGGTCCTCGCCCCGAAATTCGCCAATCAATTCGCCACGTTCATCGACATTCAAACGTTGGACGGTGTCATCAAACCAAATCTTGCGAGGTTTTAACGTGGAAATTCCGTGTTCCTTCAACTCGATTTTCTTTATCGCATGTTTAGTGACTTGATTTCCTTTGGAATTTCGTCCTTTGATCAACACTTCTGAAAAATCCAAATCCCACTTCAGCTTCTTGATGCTTCCTACTTGTCTTAAAAATATAGTTACTACTTCCGCCTCGCCATTAGGATTAGCAGAGAAATAAAGGACGCTAGAACCTTTAGTTTCATTGGTCATATCATATTCCCTATCTCGTGTTGTGCTTGTTACAGCAAACCGTTTTACATAGGAAGGACCTTTACTACCATCGCGATAAATCATGTTGTAGATGGTACGTTTGTCTTTCTTTTTAAAGACGGCAACATGTATAATTCCTTTGCCAATGAATGTTTTTTCGTCCGCTTTGGTGACCATCATTTTCCCTTCACTGGTGAATACAATAATATCATCAATATCACTACAATCACATACATATTCATCACGTTTAAGGGAAGTTCCTATGAAACCCTCTTCTCTATTGACATAGAGTTTGGTGTTTCTCATGACTACTTTTGTAGCGTCGACATCATCAAAAAGACGTAACTCTGTCTGACGCTCTCTGCCTTTGCCATAATCATTTTTAAGACGTGTAAAATAGGCAATGGCATAATCTGTAAGATGCTCTAAATCATATTTTACTTGAGCGATTTGCTCCTCGAGAGCATCAATACGTTGTTGAGCTTTGTCTATATCAAATTTTGAAATACGCTTGATCCGAATCTCTGTCAAACGTTCAATATCTTCAACTGTAATGGTTCGTTTTAAATGAGCTATGTGCGGTTTTAATCCTTTATCAATTGCTGAAATTACACCTTCCCAAGTTTCTTCTTCCTCAATGTCACGATAGATACGGTTTTCAATGAAAATGCGTTCCAAAGATGCAAAATGCCACTGTTCCTCAAATTCATCCAACTTGATTTCCAAATTCGCCTTTAACAGTTCTACGGTGTGGTTTGTAGAACGTTCCAACATTTCGGTAACACCAATAAACAAAGGCTTATTGTCTTCAATCACACAACCTAAAGGTGAAATTGAGTTTTCGCAATTTGTGAAAGCATACAGCGCATCAATTGTTTTGTCTGGTGAAATCCCAGAAGGCAAATGCACTAGAATTTCAACTTCTGCAGCTGTATTATCTTCAATCTTTTTAATCTTGATTTTTCCCTTGTCATTCGCTTTTAGGATAGAATCAATTAATGATGTGGTTGTGGTGCCAAAAGGAATCTCCGTGATAGCTAAAGTAACTTTATCTAATTGCGAAATCTTTGCCCTAACGCGAACCTTTCCTCCTCTTAATCCATCTTTGTAATCACTGCAATCTGCAATGCCTGCCGTCGGGAAATCTGGAAATAAGGTGAATTTCTTTCCTTTAAGGTGTTTTATGGAGGCATCTATGAGTTCGTTGAAATTGTGCGGCAATATTTTGGTTGATANNGCGGCACTGTCACCCGTAAGAATGTTTCCCCAGTTACCCTGCATGTCAATCAGTAAATCTTTCTGACCGATCTGCACCATGGCGTCACCAATACTGGCATCGCCGTGTGGATGGTATTGCATGGTGTGCCCAACAATATTTGCCACTTTGTTGTAACGCCCATCGTCCAAATCTTTCATGGACTGCATGATGCGTCTTTGCACTGGCTTAAAACCATCTTCAATGGCTGGCACAGCACGTTCCAAAATCACATAAGAGGCATAGTCGAGGAACCAATCCTCAAACATTCCGGAAACTCTTGTGATGGTTTCGTTGCTTGTAGATTCTTGAGGTTGTTCGTTATCGTTTTGTAGTTCTTCGTTCTCTAAACTCATTATAGTGGGTTGGCATTCATCTTTATCATTTTACTTAAGGATTGCCTTATGTATCTGCGTTTTTTCTTTGGCAATAAGGTAACGTTAAAGGTTTCTTTCTTCTTTCCACCTTTGCGATCTTTTATGTAAACATCTAATGTTCTGTATAGCACATAATTATTAAATTTAAAAGCTATCAAACGATCCTTATTAAATTCAATGATGTGTTCTCGATAATTGAGATGGTCTGAAAGTAAAAGTCCTTTGTTGATAATGACCACCTTTACCCCATCACTGTCGTATTCGAAATATTTTGATACGCGATGCACCAAAAAGAAAACAAGTGCGAAAAAGACGGCTATCAACACAAACGTCAAGAAAGGATTTGGCGTTAAATGACGGAACGAGCTAAATACAATTGCAGAGAATATAGCAAAGACTATCAGTACAAAATATACTGAAATAATCATATTCCGAACTTTTGCGTTATTAGTTCTCATGGACTTCTTCTACGATGTCTAATTCAACTTTTAGGTTATTGATAATGAAATCCTGACGGTCTGGAGTGTTTTTGCCCATGTAGAATTCTAAAAGGTTCTCTATGGACATATCTTTGTCTAACATGACAGGGTCTAAACGAATGTCTTCACCTATAAAATTAACAAACTCATCTGGGGAAATTTCCCCAAGTCCTTTGAATCGGGTGATTTCTGGCTTTGGTTTGAGCTTTTCGATGGCATTGCGCCGTTCTTCCTCGGAATAACAATAGATGGTTTCTTTCTTATTTCTAACTCTAAAGAGTGGTGTTTGCAGGATGTACAGATGACCGTCCTTAATCAGCTCTGGGAAGAACTGCAGGAAGAATGTTATCAATAATAAGCGGATGTGCATTCCGTCTACATCGGCATCTGTGGCGATGACTATGTTATTGTAACGCAAATCCTCAATAGTTTCTTCGATGTTTAAGGCTGCTTGTAAGAGATTGAATTCTTCATTCTCATAAACAATCTTTTTACTCATGCCATAGGAGTTAAGGGGCTTTCCTCTTAAACTAAAGACGGCTTGCGTATTGACATCACGAGACTTTGTGATGCTTCCGGATGCGGAATCTCCCTCTGTGATGAAGAGTGTGGACTCTAGGTTGCGCTCATTTTTTGTATCACCAAAATGTACTCTGCAATCACGGAGTTTTTTGTTGTGAAGACTGGCTTTCTTCGCTCTGTCTTTAGCTAATTTTCTTATGCCTGACAACTCTTTACGCTCATGTTCTGCCTGCATGATCTTGCGTTGGATTCGCTCGGCAGTCTCGGGGTTTTTATGTAAGTAATTATCAAGGTGTGTCTTTAGGAAATCGTTTATATAGGTACGCACGGTTGGCAACTTACCACCCATATCGGTTGAGCCTAGTTTTGTTTTGGTCTGGCTTTCAAATACTGGCTCCATGACCTTGATGGAGACAGCAGATACAACAGATTTGCGTATGTCGGCTGCTTCATAGTTTTTACCATAAAACTCACGAAGGGTCTTGACCAAGGCTTCGCGAAAGGCTGCCAAGTGAGTTCCCCCTTGTGTGGTGTTCTGACCGTTGACGAAGGAATGATACTCTTCGCTATATTGTGTTTTGCTGTGTGTAATGGCCACTTCGATATCATCTCCCTTGAGGTGGATGATTGGGTATGCCATATCGGCTTCTGTAATGTTTTCTTGTAATAAATCTTTAAGACCGTTTTCACTAAAGAACTTTTCGCCATTGAATATAATGGTAAGACCTGTATTGAGGTAACAATAGTTCTTGAGCATTTTTTCGACATACTCGTTGCGATATTTGTAGTTCTTGAAGATCAACTCATCTGGGACAAAGGATACCTTGGTGCCTTTGCGGCGTGTGGTATCGTCTAACATCTCTTGATTGGTGAGGTTACCTTGTGAGAATTCTGCGGAGGCGGATTTGCCGTCGCGGTTGGATTCTACACGGAAGTAGTTGGAGAGTGCATTGACTGCTTTTGTACCTACTCCATTGAGGCCTACTGACTTTTTGAAGGCTTTGGAGTCGTACTTTCCTCCTGTGTTCATCTTGGAGACGACGTCTACCACTTTTCCTAACGGGATGCCTCGACCGAAATCGCGGACAATGACTTTGTTGCCTTGTATGGAGACTTCGATGGTTTTGCCTGCGCCCATGACGTACTCGTCGATGGAGTTGTCCAAGACTTCTTTTAAAAGGATATAAATACCATCATCTGCGGATGAACCATCGCCTAGTTTACCGATGTACATTCCGGGACGCATACGGATGTGCTCTTTCCAATCGAGGGAGCGTATGTTGTCTTCGGTATAGTCGGTTTCTTGGGCCATAAAAGGTGTGTGGTTTTTTAGATAGGACGCTAATATAACATTTCGGGATAAAAGATAAAACCGATGTATGCGAAAGTAATTAACAATTGAATGTTAGTTGCTGTTGAATCGTTGAATCGTTGAAGTGTTGAATTTTGTACTGACTGTATGTTAATCGCTTTTTGCTTTGAACACCAGATATAAAATTGGGATGATGATGATTGCCAATGATATGATTAATGAGGTGATGAGTACGAATTTGAAGACGTAGAAGAGTACTACGAAGAAAATGACTGCAATGACAATGCCGATGATGATGCCTTTCATAGATGGTTTGGGTTTTAATTGTTTGTTTTAAAGATAAGGTTTTTTTTTGGATGGTGGCTGATGGTTTTTTGGTCAATGACTGATGATCGGCGAAGGGTGTTTTTTAAGGTGAATTTAGGGGTGTTTTTGAGGTTTTATAGGGGTTTCAAGAGTTTTTTGCGTAAGCTCGGTAACTGTTTGGGAATGGGCGGTAACTGTTTGGGAATGCTCAATAACTGTTTGGGAATGGATGGTAACTGTTTGGGAATGCCCAATAACTGTTTGGGAATGCCCGGTAACTGTTTGGGAATGGATGGTAACTGTTCGTTGGCAGTAAATAACCGATAGGGAATGGACAGTAATTGTTAAAATACTATCTCATGTTGGCACTCGTTGTAGATGGGTTTTACTTGTATTTTGACACAGTGATTTGTTAGGCAAACGTTATTATATCGGTAATTCCCAATTTAATATCAGTTTAATAGTGTTTGTCTTTAATTCTGTTAATGATGTATTCGGATAGTTAGCAATATTTGCTAAACCTAGTTCATCTTTTAATTCAATAGATAAAATATTTCTATCACTGAATTTAAATTTGTAACCTATTCCGATACTAATTCCGAAATCATTTTTTTTAATAACGTTCTGATGTTCCCAAAGAGTTGTTGATTCTCCAGTTTCGTTTACTGAAGTATCATTCTCAATATTCAATGAATGATTGTAAAATCCACCTAAATCTAAAAATGCTCTATTTAAAACATAGTATCTTAAAATTAGAGGGACGTTTAAATAACTGAACTTTAATTTATCTGTTGCAGTATAATCGTTTCCATCAATTTCTCTATATCGGAAATTTTCCAATTGCATTATTTTCCTGTCGTAATTTAAATTGGTAATAACTGAAAATTTTTTGTTTAATCTGTATTCTAATGAAATCCCAAAGCTATAACCTATTCTCTTTTCGTATTTGTCAAAAAAGTGATCTTTATTTAAGTCAAATGAATTAGTGCCGACGTTTATGCCTAATTTAATTTTCTTGGTATTGTTGTCTTGTGAGAATAATTGAATTGATATAAATAAGGTTAATATCAGTGTTAAATTTATGTTCTTCATTTTCTGTTTAATGTTTGCCAACGTTTATGTGTAAAAATAGTTGCGTGTTTAACTACCCAATTTAGTAAACAAATACTTGCCAGAGAAAATTCCGAAGGAATCTTCCAGATAAGCACTTGCCAAAGCAATTAATTATACACCGTGTTGTAAAACGTTTTTTTTAATCAAATATTCCACGAGCTTTCAAAACTCCATTTCTCTTTTCCATAAAAAGCTCTTTTATGCTTTCTCCATTCATTCCTTTCCATTTGCCATTTTTGTCCTTTTGAACTTGGTCATATTGATATTTTTGATGGTAATAATTTTCATCTTCTTTGTTAAGCGAAACATATAGAATTACGTTCTTGTAATTTTTAAACTTTGCAATGCCATAATGGTCATAGGCAATAAAATCAACTGTATCGGTTTTCAATTCATTAAACACGTTTCTTACAATTTTATATTTACATTTAAATCCATAGTCCATTATGTATGGTGTAGTCTTAAATACTTCTCCAAACACTGTATCTATTACAACTTCAGTGTTATTCTCATTTAGGTCAAATTGCGAAACAGATATTTTTTCTCCGATAAAAGCATAAAGATTTACAGAATCATCAAACATTTTAAATTCCGATTCATTACTTATATTAGTCGATTTACAACTGATTAGCATTATTAAAATTCCGAAAATTGAAATGACGCGATTCATTTTGTCAAATGTTTTACAACGGTTTTGGATATGGCTCGTAGCGTGTAAATTAGCGATTATTTTCCGCCGTAAAACGAAGAAAGCAGATTGCAATGAATTCCGATTAGGAATTCAGCCGCAATGAGCTATACACGTTGTTAGCTACAGTTTTTTAATCTGTCCAATTTTCAATCGTTCCATCTTCGTTGAACCAAATTTCGATATATACTTTTTCGTAAATCGGTTCTCCTTTCCGTTTCAGAATGTCAAATTGCAATTTAGAAAGTGCTTTTTTAACAGATTTTATGCAATAATTATATTCTCTTTTCGTGTCCCAATAATATTCAATTTCATCAGCAGTTTGATAATCAGTCATTATTGCATCAGTTACTTTTCCGCTTCTTCCAATTTCGACTGTGTATTTTTCTCCGCAGTCGAATTTGTCCAGTTTGGTCCATTTATATTCGTTAATCGTTTTGAATATAATATCACTTATTGAGTCTCGTTCAAGTCTGTCAATTCCGTTTTTTAAATCAATGTAATTCTGTTCGTTACTGATTTCGATTATTTTTCCGTTCTCAATTTTAATAGCTGTTTCGTAAATAAAAGTTCTTTCAAACACGCCATCCCAACGAATTTCTTTATTGTCATTTCTTTTTGCAGGAAAAGAAATATTTCCACTATGCCAATCAACAAATACTTTTCCATTTTTAACTTTATCGCCAAATACTTTTTCGATGTAATTTTTTGGAATTTCTTTTTTGTATTCGAGGGAATGACAATCTATTATGGCATTTACAAACAAGCTGTCATTTTCAATCTTGTAAATTGCTTGATAACCTCTCCAGCAATTCAAAGATGTTCCTTCTATTCCGTCGATTGAGTTTCGGAAACTCAAATCAAACAATCTACCTTTGTCGTCTTTTCTCGTTTGTAGATATTTTTCAACCAGCAAATTATAGGTTGCAATCGTATCATTTTTATAAATAATATAGTCTGGAACTTGCGGACTTGAAGCAAATGAATTTGATAGATAAATGCAAAAAAGTAATGTCGTTAAAATTCTATTCATTTTTTTCAGATGTGCGCGTAAATTGTAGCTAACTCGTTATATATGTCATAAATATACTGATATCCGTTTATAATATTAAGGTTCAAGTATATTTTAAATTTAATTTGGATTTTGGTTTTTGAATATCATCATCATTTTATGGTCATAATATTGGCCATCGATTTTTAAAAAGTTCTTGTGAAGTCCAAATTCTTCAAAGCCTAGTTTTTTGTATAGCTTGTC
>DINI01000008.1 GCA_002426755.1 Flavobacteriaceae bacterium UBA5544 | reverse complement strand
ACCAAACGCTCCGCAGCCAACTTCGCATACGGATAGACCTTCAAAGTTTTTCGTTTTAAAATCAAATAGCGAATGCGCTCTTCCTTGGAGGCAAAACGCTGCTTTCCCATCAAATAAACTTCTCTCAATTGAATCACATCAACCGCCACAGAATCACCGTCAATAAAATAATATTCAACCGCAGTGGAATCTTTTACGACAGGTTCTATTTGCCCAAACGTGAGAATGGGAAATAAAAAAAGAATGTAAAAGAATTTATTCATAGCAATTATCCTCTCTAAAATCGTTCCAAAAGGTTGGTAAAATTAAGAATTTACATATTCAATAACCTTAAAATAGTATTAATATTATTAATTTAGTCGAAAATATTTATACATGTCGAAGAAGAGCATTTTAAACAAAAAATCAATAAATTTTTTAGAACAATATTTAAACAACGCCTCACCTACAGGATATGAATGGACAGGTCAAAAAATCTGGATGGACTATTTAAAACCTTATGTGGACGAATTTATAACCGATACCTATGGAACTGCAGTAGGTGTCATCAATCCCAAAGCAAAATACAAAGTAGTCATTGAAGGTCATGCTGATGAAATTTCATGGTACGTGAATTACATCACAGATAATGGATTGATTCATGTCATCAGAAATGGCGGAAGCGACCACATGATAGCTCCCAGTAAAATTGTGAATATCCACACAAAAAAAGGGATTGTAAAAGGTGTTTTTGGCTGGCCTGCAATACACACACGGAGCAAAGAAAAAGAAGAGTCTCCCAAAATAGAGAATATTACCATTGATGTAGGAGCAAAAGATAAAGCTGAAGTTGAAAACATGGGTGTCCATGTTGGTTGTGTGATTACCTATCCTGATGAATTCCACATCTTGAATGGAGATAAATTTGTCTGTCGCGCACTCGATAATAGAATGGGAGGATTTATGATTGCTGAAGTGGCTCGTTTACTTCACGAAAACAAGAAAAAATTGCCATTTGGCTTATACGTTACCAATTCGGTGCAGGAAGAAATTGGCTTGCGTGGTGCCGAAATGATTACGCAACGCATCAAACCAAATGTTGCAATTGTCACAGACGTCACACACGACACGACGACACCAATGATTGACAAGAAAAAGGAAGGTCATTTGGAACTCGGCAAAGGTCCAGTGGTTGCCTATGCTCCCGCCGTTCAACAAAAATTGCGTGATTTGATAACCGATACTGCCGAGAAAAACAAGATTGAATTTCAGCGTTCTGCATGTTCACGCGCCACAGGAACAGATACGGATGCCTTCGCCTATAGCAATGGTGGTGTGGCAAGTGCTTTGATTTCCCTACCATTGCGTTATATGCACACAACCGTTGAGATGGTGCATCGTGATGATGTTGAAAATGTAATAAAATTGATTTATGAATCACTTTTGAATATAAAAGACGGGGAAACCTTTAGTTATTTTGATAAATAAATGGCATTAAAGCAACAAAAGCATCTGTTTGATCTTCCGGAAGAAGTCACTTACTTGAACATTGCGAGTCAATCACCATCATTCAAAGCAATTTATGAAGCGGGGTTGGAAGGTCTTAAACAGAAGAATCGTCCATACCTAATTTCCACATCAGATTATTTTGAACCAGTCATTGAGCTCAAAAAACAATTTGCACAATTAATCGAGGCGGATGATTACAATCGCATTGCCAATATTCCATCGGTCTCTTATGGTATGGCAACAGTTGCCAATAACATCCGATTAAATCCTGGCGATGAAATTTTATTGATGCACGAACAGTTTCCCAGCAATTATTATATCTGGAAACGATTGGCTGACAAGTTTGACGCCTCGATTGTTACAATAGTTCCACCTTCTTCCAAAGAAAACAGGGCACAGCATTGGAACCAATCTATTTTGAATTCCATTACTGATAAAACCGCTGTGGTGGCCATGGGAAACATTCATTGGTCCAACGGAACGTTGTTTGATTTAAAAGCCATTGGTACAAAAGCCAAGCAATTTAATGCGCTCTTTATAATTGATGGAAGTCAATCCGTTGGTGCTTTACCTTTTTCGGTAAAAGACTTACAACCTGATGCTTTGATTTGTGCTGGCTACAAATGGTTGTTTGGTCCTTATGGCTGTGGTTATGGTTATTTTGGACCTTATTTTGATAACGGTATCCCTATTGAAGAAAATTGGACCAACAGATTACATAGTGAGAATTTCTCTGGCTTGACCCATTATGAACCAGAGTACAAACCTTTGGCAAACCGATATTCAGTTGGTGAAAGTGGAAATTTCATTTATGTGAAAATGCAAAACGAAGCGTTGAAACAGGTTTTGGAATGGACGCCAAAAGCCATTCAGGAGTATTGCAAAACCATTTCTTCGGAAGCGGTCATTGAGCTACAAGACATGGGGTGCAAAATTGAAGATTCCAATTACCGAACACATCATTTGTTTGGAATAGAATTACCCGAAAATTTGGACATTAAAATTTTAAAGTCTGCTTTGCAACGAGACAATATACATATATCTTTCAGAGGTAGATACATTCGCATTTCCTGTCATCTGTTCAATACCAAAGAGGATTTTCAAAAATTAGTGACCTGTTTAAAATCCGTTATTTAGTTTTAAGGTGGAAGAACTTATAGACATCATCACCAAAGAAGGAAAACCAACGGGAAACCGTTGTCCAAAATCTGAAATCCATACTAAAGGTTATTATCACAATACCGCGCATATTTGGTTTTATACTAACGACGGACATATTCTATTGGCACAAAGGGCAGCAACCAAAACGTTACATCCATTACTTTGGGATGTTTCTG
The DNA here is from genome assembly GCA_002426755.1 of Flavobacteriaceae bacterium UBA5544. Lineage (GTDB taxonomy): Bacteria > Bacteroidota > Bacteroidia > Flavobacteriales > Flavobacteriaceae > JBPOFM01. The sequence continues at coordinate 100,332 of DINI01000008.1, read as the reverse complement.
TTGCAGGACATGTGGATGCTGGAGAAACAGTGATACAAGGCGCCATACGTGAAATTAAAGAAGAAATTGGCCTGTCTGTTGATGCCACTGATTTATATAAAATCGGCGTTTTTGAGTGTTTTCAATCTTACGAAAATGGGACTATTGACAATGAATTTCATCACACGTTTCTTATTGAATTAAAAACAGGGCTCAAGGAACTGATTCCGCAAGCAGGTGAAGTTGAAAATCTCAAATTGGTGAGTTTTCAAGAGTTTAAAGATATTTTAGAGCATATAGGAGAAAATAATCATTTCGTGGCGAGCAATAAAGCTTATTACCAGAAAGTATTTGATGCCATATTAAAACAAATAACCTAATTTGAACCGCCATAAGACTTACCGATGACCTTACTCTTTTCAGCGCTTGCTCCCATCCTATTCGTTTTGATATTTATCTATTTTATGGACAAATATGAAAAAGAACCAGTGCGACTTTTGCTGTTCAACTTTTTTCTTGGGGCCATTGTAAGTATTATTATCACAACAATTTTATATGTCATCATAGACATCCCCCTTCCGTTACGCAATCACACCAGTGTTTTTGAACAATTCATCAAGGCATTCTTTGTGGTAGGACTTACTGAAGAATTTAGTAAATATATTGTGGTACGTTACTATGCACAGCCTCATGAAGAATTTAACGAACCTTTTGATGGCATTGTGTATGCGGTGATGGTCTCCATGGGTTTCGCGGCAACTGAAAACATTATGTATGTCTATCAAAGCGGTCTGGAAACCGCCATCATCAGAGCCTTTACTGCGGTGCCAGCACATGCGACTTTTGGAATATTAATGGGTTATTTTATTGGTAAGGCAAAGTTTTCAAACAATAGGGTCATACTTAATCTGACTGGGCTACTACTCGCGGCTTTGTTCCATGGGACTTACGATTTCTTTTTGTTTATAGATTTTATTCCAGGTATATGGGTTGGTGCTTTTATATCTCTTTTCATCGGGATTGTTTTGGCTAGAAAAGCCATTATTCGTCATCAAATAAATTCTCATTTTAAACTTCCTACAGAAAGCGGAGACGACAATATTCAACTCTAGGTTGATTCTTTTTTGATTAATTTAGTCATCATGAAAAACACCATCGCAGAACGGGTTGCCGATTTTCTAAAGAACTTCCCTCCTTTTGACCAACTTTCAAAAAAGGATGTGTTTTCAATTTCTGAAGAGGTAACCATTTCTTATTTGGAAAAAGGAAAATTGGTCTATGCAGCTGGAGACGCTTTGCATGATCAGTTTTATATCATCAACAAAGGCGCTGTAGCTTTAAATAAAGAAGTCAATTCAAAAACGCAAACCCTTGACCATTTTGATGAGGGTGATATTTTTGGGCTTCGACCTTTATTTGCGAAAGAAAATTATGCCACGAGTGCCGTCACTGAAGAAGAAAGTATCCTCTATGGGATTCCTTTGGCAGTCTTTAAGCCGTTAATCGCCCAGAACAAAGACATAGTTAATTTTTTAATTGAAAGCTTTGCATCAAACACCGAAAATCCCTTTTCGAAAGAACTGAATGCCGATGTGTTTCAATCCACATTGGAGTTTGATTCCAAAGAGTTGTTTGAACTTCAACCTGCACGCTATGTTAAAAAAGTTATAACCGCAAAACCAAATGTCTCGATAAAGTCTGTTGCCCAACTCATGCAAAAACATCATATCGGTTCTATACTTATTGAAGATGATATGATTCCTCTTGGGATTGTTACCAATAAAGATTTACGCAACAAAGTCATTACTGGTGAACATACCATTGAAGCTGAAGCACGTGCCATCATGAGCTCACCCGTTTTATGCTATCCAAAAGGCGTGTCGATGAGTCAAGCTCAAATAGCGATGTTGAAACATAACGTGAGCCATTTATGTATAACTGCCGATGGTACACCAAACTCCAAAATCATCGGTATACTTTCCCAACACGACATCACCATGATGCGTGGCAGTAATCCTGCTGTGTTGATGAAAGCTATTAAACGCTCAAATTCCACAAAAGAGTTGAACCGCATTCGAAAAAAAATAATGGTGCTTTTGGATGGTTTTATGCAGCAAAACATACCTCTGACTCAAACCAGTAAGATTATTTTCGAGTTGAATGATGCAACCGTAAAAAGAATTATTGAACGATGTATTATAAAAATGGGCAAGCAACCTCCCGTCAGTTTTGCATGGATGTCATTGGGAAGTCAGGGACGGAAGGAGCAACTGTTGCACACAGACCAAGACAATGCCATCGTATTTGACAATGTGGAAGATGTTAAGCTTGAAGCCGTCCGCGATTACTTTCTGACACTTGCAAAAAAAGTCAACAAACGATTAAATAGCATAGGTTTTGATTTTTGCCCAGCAGAAATGATGGCAAAAAACCCAAAATGGTGCCTGACCTTGGATGAATGGAAAAACCAATTCAGCCAATGGACTTCAAATACGGGTGATGATGAAATATTATTAAGCTCAATATTTTTTGACTTTGACATCACTTATGGCGATGCAAGATTGACCAATGAACTCTCCGACCATATTTTAACCATCACAAAAAATAATGATCTTTTTCTCGCCAAATTAGGAGCAAGTGCTTTAAGAAGTGCTTCGCCCCTAGGTTTTTTTAGACAATTTTTAGTAGAATCTGATGGGGAACACAAAGATTTTTTCGATTTAAAAAAGCGCGCTATCATGCCAATTGTTGATGCAGGCCGCTTATTGGCATTGAGCAATCAAATAAAAAACATAAACAATACAGCTGAACGTTTTGAAAAAATGGCTGAACTTTTTCCAGATGACAAGGAGTTTTATCTTGCCTGTTCTTATACAACCAAGGCATTGATCAAATTCAGGACAAAACAAGGTTTGCTTCACAATGATAGTGGACGTTTTATAGAACTTTCCGCTTTGACTAAAGAAGAGAAATTGAAATTGAAACGTTGTTTTAAAACCATTGCAAGAGTTCAGGAATACATCAAACTGAAGTTTAATTTGAATAATTTTCTGTAATGGCTTGGCCTTTCAACAAAAAAAGCTACCCAGATTATTGGAATGACTATGTCAATCATTTCAATAAACAGAAAAAAATAGCATTGGAAACCTCTCGATTTGTGGTATTGGACACAGAAACCACCGGTTTTGATTATGAAAAAGACCGATTGCTTTGCATTGGTGCCGTTTCAATGATTCACAATGTAATTTTGGTTAAAGACAGTTTTGAAATGTATATCAAGCAGGAACATTTTAATCCAAAAACCGTCGAAATCCATGGGATAATTCACAATACCAAAATAACAACCTTTACAGAAGAAGAAGCCATTATTCGGTTTCTTGATTATATAAAGGGTTCTGTTTTGGTTGCACATCATGCAGTATTTGATATCAAAATGATTAACATAGCTTTAAAACGTTTAGGGTTTCCAAATCTAAAAAATCAAGTGTTGGACACAATGGATTTATATGCCAAAACAAGAATCAAATCGAATATTATCAATCAGAAAAAAATGTATTCTCTTGATGATATTGCAGAAAACTACGCCATCAACCTTTCTGATAGGCATACGGCTGCTGGTGATGCTCTTATTACCGCGTTTGTGTTTTCAAAAACGACTTCAACTCTCAATAAATCCAAGACCTTCAAATTGGAATCGTTTTTCTTAAAGCCAAATAGATTTTAATAGCTGTAATGAAATTCGTAACTTTTCGAACTCTTATAAAACAGATTAATGAATTCAAAACCTTTAAACACTATATTCTCCTTGACCGTTGATACAAGTCACGAATTACAGGTTTCTACAGAACAAATTGACAATTTTGATGCCATTGCGATTTCCAAAAATAAATGGCATGTTTTACATGATGAGAAATCTTTGGAAGCTGAACTTATGGACTCCAATTTCAACTCTAGAAATTATAAAGTAAAAGTTAACAACAACACCTATAATGTTCAAATAAACAATCCTTTAGATGTTTTAATTAAAGAATTAGGCTTCGAAGTTGGCGCCAATAAAAAAGTAAATGACATCAAAGCCCCGATGCCTGGTTTAATTCTGGATATCAATGTAAAAGCAGGACAGACAGTAAAGGAAAATGATCCACTTCTCATTCTGGAAGCCATGAAAATGGAGAACGTCATAGTCTCACCAAGAGAAGGAATTATAAAGTCTATTTCTGTTGAAAAGGGAAATGCTGTGGATAAAAACCAGTTACTAATTGAGTTTGAATGATATGAAGAAACTACTGATAGCCAATAGAGGAGAAATTGCCATTAGAGTGATGAAAACCGCCAAAAAGATGGGCATCAAAACAGTTGCCATCTATTCTACCGCTGACCGACATTCGCCTCATGTAAAAATGGCCGATGAAGCAGTGCTCATTGGAGAAGCGCCTTCCAATCAATCATATCTTCGAGGTGATAAAATTATTGAGGTAGCCAAACGACTCAATGTGGACGCCATTCATCCTGGTTACGGATTTCTTTCTGAAAATGCAGATTTTGCGGTTGCATGTGAAGAAAATAACATTACATTCATTGGACCAAAATCGAAAGCCATCAAAATAATGGGAAGTAAGCTGGCTGCCAAAGATGCTGTAAAAGCTTATGACATACCCATGGTCCCAGGAACAGATGAAGCCATTACCGATATTGACGAGGCAAAAAAAATTGCTAAAGATATTGGGTTTCCAATCCTTATTAAAGCCTCTGCTGGTGGAGGTGGCAAAGGAATGCGCGTGGTTGAGAAGGAATCAGATTTTGAATCGCAAATGAATCGCGCTATTAGCGAAGCAACATCCGCTTTTGGTGATGGTTCGGTATTTATTGAGAAATACGTTACCTCACCTCGCCATATTGAAATACAGGTGATGGCTGATAGTCATGGAAATGTAATACATCTATTTGAACGTGAATGTAGCATACAACGTCGTCACCAGAAAGTTGTTGAAGAAGCACCTTCAAGCGTTTTAACACCTGAACTCCGTAAAAAAATGGGTGAAGCCGCCATCAAAGTGGCTAAATCTTGTAATTATCTTGGAGCCGGCACGGTTGAATTTCTATTAGATGAGAAACATAATTTCTACTTTCTAGAAATGAATACACGCTTACAAGTAGAACATCCCGTTACAGAAATGATTACAGGAACTGATTTAGTCGAATTGCAAATACGTGTGGCTCGTGGCGAAGTCCTACCCGTAAAACAAGAAGACTTGACCATCAAAGGGCATGCTTTGGAATTGCGGGTCTATGCCGAAGACCCTTTGAATGATTTTTTACCAAGCGTGGGAAACTTGGAAGTCTATCAATTACCAGTTGGTAAAAACATTCGTGTGGATAATGGTTTTGAAGAAGGCATGGATGTGCCTATTTATTATGACCCCATGCTCTCAAAGTTGATCACTTACGGTGATACAAGAGATGAAGCCATTCAATTAATGATAAAAGCAATCAGCAATTACCATATTGAAGGTATTCAGACCACTTTGCCTTTTGGAACATTTGTCTGTGAACATGAGGCTTTCCGTTCTGGTAATTTTGATACGCATTTCGTCAAGAAATATTATTCACCGGAAAAACTGAAAGCGAAATTCGAAGAAGAGGCCAAAATTGCAGCTATAATTGCTTTGAAAAAGTATATTGAAGAACAGAAATTGTTAAGAGTACCTTTGAAATAATTGGAATTAAAAATTAAAAAAAATAATTTGTGCATTGGTGCAAAAGAAAACTTTGTGCCTGTGCCATTTTGAGAGATACTTTATGGAATCCAAAATAAAAAACCTCAACGATAAACTAGCCCAAGCCTATTTAGGAGGTGGTGTAGATAGAATTGAAAAGCAGCACAAAAACAAGAAACTAACGGCAAGAGAGCGGGTGATGTATCTATTGGATGAAGGTTCTTTTGAAGAAATTGGAGCTTTGGTCACGCACAGAACCAAGGAATTTGGAATGGCTGACCAACAGTTTTACGGAGATGGCGTCGTCACTGGTTATGGAATGGTTAATGGACGATTGGTATATGTGTTTGCTCAAGATTTCACAGTCTTTGGTGGATCTTTATCAGAAACGCATGCAGAGAAAATCTGTAAGGTAATGGATTTAGCAGTGAAAGTTGGAGCGCCGATAATTGGACTTAACGATTCAGGAGGGGCACGAATACAGGAAGGTGTGCGCTCTCTTGGTGGTTATGCGGATATTTTTTATCGCAACGTTCAGGCTTCAGGGGTCATTCCACAAATTTCTGCCATAATGGGTCCTTGTGCTGGAGGTGCCGTGTATTCACCCGCTATGACTGATTTTACGATTATGGTAGAAGATACCAGTTATATGTTTGTCACTGGCCCAAATGTTGTTAAAACAGTGACTAACGAATCGGTTACCAGTGAAGAACTTGGGGGTGCAAGTACTCATTCCACCAAATCTGGAGTTGCTCATAAAACATCCTCCAATGATGTAGAATGTCTGGAAGATGTCAAGAAGCTGTTGAGTTATTTACCTCAAAATAACCAAGAAGCTCCTTCCCCATTGCCCTTTGAATTGAAGGATGAAGTAAGAGACAGTTTATCTGATATCGTGCCAGATAGCGCCAATAAGCCTTATGATATGCATGCTGTTATCAAAGGGATTATTGATGAAGATTCGTTTTACGAAATCCATAAAGATTATGCCGAAAATATTCTTGTCGGTTTTGCACGTCTTGGAGGAAAAAGCATTGGTATTGTGGCCAATCAGCCCATGTTTTTGGCTGGTGTTTTGGACGTGAACAGTTCTAAAAAAGCGGCGCGTTTTGTACGTTTTTGTGATGCATTCAACATTCCATTATTGGTGTTGGAAGATGTGCCAGGTTTTTTGCCAGGAACAGACCAAGAATGGCGAGGCATCATCGTTCATGGTGCAAAATTGTTGTATGCTTTCAGTGAAGCGACCGTTCCGAGAGTTACGGTCATTACACGTAAAGCCTATGGTGGTGCCTACGACGTAATGAACTCAAAACATATTGGTGCTGATATGAATTTCGCTTGGCCAAGTGCGGAGATTGCAGTTATGGGTGCCAAAGGTGCTGCGGAAATCATTTTCAAAAAAGAGATTAATGCAGCCACAGACACGGATGCCAAATGGAAAGAAAAAGAAGCAGAATATGCCGAATTGTTTGCCAACCCCTATAGTGCGGCTGAACGCGGTTTCATAGATGAAGTGATTCTACCGAAAGACACCAGACGGAAATTAATCAAGGCGTTTGCAATGCTCGAAAACAAAGTCGTTGACAAGCCGAAACGAAAACACGGTAACATTCCTTTATAAAAACTTAAACCCTAAGTTCACTTTTTTAACCTTATCGGGATTTTTTTTGTTTGGGATTTTCTTTGATTCTGACATATATTAACTTAAAGCGACCTTTTCCACTATCGCGTGTTTCAACCTCAAACTCTTTGATTGATTTTATTAAAGGCGTCAATTTTGCAAAACCATAATTACGCGAATCAAAGTTTGGCTGCTTCTTTTGAAGTAAACTTCCGACGTCGCCCAAAAATGCCCAACCATCATCATCGGCTACATCCGAAATGGTTGATGCGATGAATTTTAGTTCTTTTTGGGTTATTTTATCGATATTGCTTTTTGTCTTTTCTGATTTTTCTGTTACATCCAAATCATTCTCTTCAGCTTGATTTTTCAATATTTCGATATAAATAAATTTGTCGCAAGCAACAATAAAAGGGTTTGGAGTTTTTTTCTCTCCAATTCCATACACTTGCATTCCAGCTTCACGAAGTCGTGTTGCCAATCGTGTAAAATCACTGTCGCTAGACACCAAACAGAAACCATTCACCTTTTCGCTATACAAAATATCCATGGCATCAATAATCATCGCAGAATCTGTCGAATTCTTCCCTTGCGTGTAACCATATTGTTGTATTGGAGTAATTGCATTTTCCAATAACATATTTTTCCATTTGGATAAGTGAGGCTTGGTCCAATCGCCATAGATACGCTTGATGGTTGGATTACCATATTTTGCGATCTCCTCCATCATTTCTTTAACGTGAGCTGATGGAATGTTATCACCATCTATAAGTACTGCTAATTTTATATCCATTCTGAAAAGTTAGATTTCTATCTTGGTTGAATGGTAAAGGTACTAAAACATGTACAAGGCTGGGTTTAAAATCAACTTATTTTCGATATCGCAAAAATGAAGAGGAAATCCATTCATCTAACCATGGTTTTTACATTGATTTATCCACTATAAAATTTAAAAATTAATGGTTATCAATACATTGCTTCAAAAAAATCATTAAATTTATGTTGACTAATACTTAAAACACTTCAACATGAAAAAACTATTATTATCTCTGTCTTTATTCGTTTGTTTTGGGACTATGTTTTCTCAAACCCCAGAAGAAATGGCTGCTTGGGAAGCCAGCATGAAACCAGGTGCGCAACACGAATGGCTGGCGTCCATGGATGGTTATTGGAATGCCAAAATAAAAATGTGGATGGATCCGTCACAACCAGCTTCAGAATCGGATGGAACTACCAAAAATGAAATGATCATGAACGGGCTTTATCAACGCTCCAGTCATACCGGAGATATGATGGGCATGCCTTTTCATGGTGAAAGCGTAACGGGATATGACAATATCAACAAAAAGTTTGTAAATACATGGATTGACAATATGGGCAGTGGAATTATGTATTTGGAAGGAAATTATGATGAGAAATCTAAAACATTGACCCTTAAAGGAAAAATGACTGACCCAACCAATGGAAAGGAAATGGATATCAAGGAAACTTTAACAGTCAATTCACCAGATAGCCATACATTCCAAATGTACATGATGCAGGGCGGTAATGAAATTAAAACGATGGAAATTGTTTACACAAGGGCCAAAGATTAAATTGGTTTTGTTCTTCCAAAAAAAAGCTCCCACTTATATTGGGAGCTTTTTTTTGTAAAATATAAGACGAAAGCCTATTGACGTTTGGCCTTCTTCGCTATTTTATCTGCCTTTTTTTCCTTGGCAGTTTTAAGCGGTTCTTTTTTTACGTTCTTCTTTGCGTCTTGAGATTTTGCCATGATATTATAAATTCGTTTATGTTTCTATTTGTTCAAATTAAAAGTAGTGAAAAAATCGATTCCGTTAAAAAATATCCTTCTAATTTATTTTCTAAAACGGATATTGTAAAGTCAATTTTACACCTTTATTTGGTTCTGAATATAAATCAAAACCAGCGTTGATGAGTTCTGCCCTACTTTTCATGTTGATGAGACCCGAGCCTTTTTCAACTGACGACATTTCAAAACCCTTACCATCATCAGATGCTTCGATAATTAGTTTATCATCCAGATAATCCAATCGAACTTTAAGGTTCGTTGCTTCAGAATATTTTACGGAATTTGAAAAGAATTCCTGGAGAATACGGAAGATGACTATTTCGTGTTTTTTGTTTGTAAGTTCCCTTTTGTTTCCTTTAATATGCAATTCCGCAGAAGCAAATTTCATTCGTTTCAAACGATTTAATTCGTTGGTAATGGACTGTTCAAAACCTATATTAAGGATGACATCATTGTTCAAGGATTTAGAAAGTGAACGGACCTCTTTCAGACTTTCTTTTATTACATCTGCCGTACTGTTGACGCTTTCCTTCATAGTATCTGATACTTGGGCCGAAAGCATATTCATTTGCATACTTGCATAAGCCAATAATTGGCCAACATTATCATGTAGTTCCCAACCAATATGTTTTAAGGTTTGTTCCTGTATCTCGGTTTGCGTCCTTGAAATTTCTTCATCAAACTCTTGCTGTTGTCTTATTTTATCCATCAGAAGTTTATTCTTTCTTTTTTGAAAGACAATGAAAAACACAATAACCAATGTAGTCACTATAACCAATACGGCTATCATATAAACGAGCAAATAGCGTTCAGCTGCTGTTGATACGGCTTTCTCTTGGTTTAATAATAGAGATAATTTATTTGTCATAAGTTGGCTTACAATAAATTAAGGCAAAGGTAAAGGTTAAATACATAAATATGTTTGCAAATAGGAAAATTTGCCATTTAAGAAAAATAAAATTCCAATCCGCTGTTGAAAAATACATATTATAAAATGACAATGGTGTTGTTATCAAATACCAAATGATTAGAACGGCCGCAATGTAAAAATTGAGTGAACTATGAAATCTTAAAATGACATGACTCTTCAAGATCTCTATAAAGTAAAGACACACCGAAAACAAAATTAATATAGCTCCTGTAACATGTATATAAACTGCCAATTCTTTAAAAAACCATTCCCAATTAGTCATTAAATACACTATTGAACTTATTATGAACAGCAACAGCCCGAATTTTAAAATTGTTTTGAACGTCGGGTTTTTAATGGTTTTTCTAAAATACCACGTGTAAAAAAGCCCACTTCCTATATTCCAAAACAAAGAGTAAAACCAATAGTTACGCTCAAACATTGTACCTTTTAGATAGGCTTTGGCCTCCTTAAGGGAATCGTAGTTTACCAAATATCTGGGATAACCCGCTATATGTTCAATAATTACAACATATATTAAAAAATAAATAAAATATTTAGCATTGGTTACTTTGTATTTCTTGTAACAAATTATTCCTGTAATCGCCGCAATAAGCTCAACCCCATGGGTTATCAAGATATAATTTTGTTTTAGGAATTCGTTCAAATCACTTCTATTAACTAGAGTTTGTCATATTTTGGATTGCACGTAATAAATGCAAAGGCAAAGGCTAAATACATAAACAGATTCATAAATAGGAAAATTTGCCATCTCAAAAAGACAAAACTCCAATCGGACGCCGAAAAATAAATTTCAAAAAACACTACAGGAGTTGTGACTAACCACCAAATAAATATGACTGCAGCAATGAAAAAGTTGATTGATTTATAAAATGTGAGTACTGAATCAGATTTTAATATATCCATAAAATAGAAGACTGTACTCAATAATATCACTATTCCTCCAAATATTTTAATAAATGGAATGGCGCGGTTAAATAAATCATCTGGCCATATCATAATATAACCCATTGAGCTTAACACAAAAAGAATCGTAATTATTTTGACAATCTGTTTTTGGATTGCATTGTTGATTATTCTTTGAAAATAAAAGGAATAGAAAACAACTGCTCCGATAGACCAAAACAATGTAAAAGGCCAATAATTTTTTTCAAACCTTGTGCCCTTAATTAATTCCTTTATTGGCTTTAAAAACTCAAACTCATTTACAAATCCTGTATATGACGCAAAAAATTGCATTAAAGCCACATACCATAAAAAGTAAATAAAATATTTAACTTCAGATTTTTTGAATTTTGAAAAATAAACTGTGCCTACAAAAGCGGCAACAAAGGCCACACCATTGTTTAAGAGTACAAAATTATTTGATAGAAACGTTTCCAAAATTATCCTATTGAGGATAATTTGCACCTGGCGGAATACCTGGAGTTCCATCATTAAGCCCATTACCTCCTGGTATATCTGGATTATTAGGTGGAGGTGCAAAATGTAATGGATTCATATTTCCTTCAGCCATAGTATTTTGAGTACCTGTTGGTATAAAAAACATGGTGGTATAACCCACCTCATTGGCTATATTGGGGTATGCTCCTAAATAAATACGCACACCGTTCATTGTATAACCAAGCCCACTTGCTTGTTTTTCTGCTAAAGTCAAATAGTCCCTCAAATCCTTTAGTGAATACCAAGAAGAGCGATTATCAGAACGTTTTACTATGGAATCACTTATCAATTGATGTCTAGAATTGAAAGCCTCATCAAGGATAGTGGCTTGCTCTGGTGTAATAATACCTTTTGGAGTGTCCACCATTTCTTCCGTTAATGGTTTGCAGCAAACAAAATAAACTATAGCAGCTCCAACTATGGCGCCAACTACAAATAATAACAAATTTTTCATCTGGTTAGTTTTACGGTTATTTTTTAAAAGTATTAAAAAAGTTTGAAATCTCTTACGTTAGCCTGATTAAATTACCCTAACCAACCTTCTCTATCTAAGCTTCTGTACTGAATGGCTTCGCTGATGTGAGACCCATTTAACTCTTCAATTCCTTCTAGATCAGCAATGGTGCGTGCTACTTTAAGAATTCTGTCGTACGCCCTAGCGGAAAGGTTGAGTCGCTCCATAGCTGTTTTGAGCAGCTGCTTGGAAGTTTCGTCCAATACACAAAACTTCCGTATTTGCTTTGTGTTCATCTGGGCATTATAATGCACGTTTTCGTTCGCTTCAAAGCGGGTAGTTTGTCGTTCTCTTGCAGCTGTGACCCGCTTACGAATGTCTATTGAGGGCTCGCCTTTTCTATCATCGGATAGTTTTTCAAACGGGACAGGCGTAACTTCTATGTGTATATCAATTCTATCCAAAAGTGGCCCTGAAATTTTACTTAAATACCGCTGCATTTCGTGAGGTGATGATGTAATGGGTGCATTAGGATCATTAAAATAACCACTTGGACTTGGGTTCATACTGGCTACCAACATAAAACTGCTTGGGTAGGTCACAGTGAACTTGGCTCTTGAGATGGTCACCTCCCTGTCCTCAAGAGGTTGACGCATAACTTCGAGAACTTCGCGTTTAAATTCGGGCAATTCATCCAAAAAAAGAACTCCATTATGCGATAATGATATTTCTCCTGGTTGCGGATAGCTTCCACCGCCGACTAACGCGACGTTGGAAATGGTATGATGAGGACTTCTAAATGGACGTTGGGACATCAATCCCATATCAGCCTTGACCCGCCCAGCGACGGAATGTATTTTCGTTGTTTCCAAAGCTTCTCGTATGGTCATTGGAGGGAGGATGCTTGGAAGCCGTTTGGCAAGCATCGTTTTTCCTGCGCCTGGAGGACCAATGAGAATGATGTTGTGACCTCCCGCGGCAGCTATTTCCATACAGCGTTTGATGCCTTCTTGTCCTCTAACATCGGCAAAGTCGAACTCGGGGAAGTCTAGGTTTTTATAGAACTCTTCCTGGATATTTATAGTAATTTGTTCTAACGGTTCGTCTTTATCAAAATGATTGATGACTTGGTCTATATTTTCAACACCGAAAACGTTCAGTCCATCAACTATGGCCGCTTCTTTTGCATTTTGAATAGGAAGAATGAAGTTTTTAAAACCTTCTTCTTTTGCTTTGATGGCTATTGGCAAAGCACCTTTAATTGGCTGAAGGCTTCCATCTAAAGACAATTCGCCCATAATGAGATAATCCTCTAAATTATCTGCTTTAATTTGGTCGGAAGCAACAAGGATGCCGATGGCGAGTGTAAGGTCATAAGCGGAGCCTTCTTTGCGCAGGTCGGCTGGCGACATATTGATGATTATTTTTTTACCCGGTATCTTGTACCCATTGTTTTGAAGGGCAGCAGCGATTCGAAAGTTACTTTCTTTAATGGCATTGTCCGGAAGGCCTACCAAGTGATAACCTACTCCATTATCTACATTGACTTCTACGGTGATGGTGGTGGCCTCTACCCCGAAGACTGCACTTCCGAATACTTTTTTGAGCATATATGGATGTTTGGATTAAATGTAGGAAGTTTGCTGTTAATTACAAAGTTTTAGTTGTTGCTATTTATCAAGCCTCATGAAAGCATTTTGAGCAATTCTCTTTCCAATCTATCAAAATTCTCTTCGTTTTTTGGCGCTGCGAAAGGTTTAATTTTGGAACATTCTTCGTCGGTTTCAAAAATCATTTTGAAGGATATTCTAGATTTCGAATGAGAAATTTCTTCAAATTGAACTTCCATATCAAATAATGGTTTGGAAACCCTTGTCCACGAAATGGACCTGTTAGGCTCCACAGTCTTGAATATGGATGAGTTTTCATAATTCCCTTTCTCTGGTCCATGCATGGTAAGAATCCATTTTCCGCCGGGTTGTAAGTCAAATTCATGAAATGTGTTTGTAAAGCCATTCGGTCCCCACCATTTTATTAAATGTTGAGGGTCTGCAAAAGCTTTATATACAATTTCCAAAGGAGCATTTAATTCTCTAGAACTAAATAGTATACGATTAGCGGTTGGGTTCATTTTAAGTCTTATTTGATTTATGAATGGTGGTTGGTGTTTCTGTGTTCTTTTTTCACTGTTTATAGATAATATAAATATACACTTATCCCATTCAATTTCTATAATTGTGATGATTATTTAAGAAGATGATACGCAAGAGTTATCTCTCGTAAATTTCGTCCATCAAAATTTAAAGCCAAAAGGCAGAATTAATTTCAGATGAATAATTAGTACATTTAATTTTTTTTAAAAGTTAATACACAATCGGAAATGAGCAAAATCAATCACGACAAATGAACAATCCTCTTGTTTCTGCCAAATGGCTCAATAACCATCTACAAGACCAAGATATCGTGTTATTGGATGCCAGCCAGTCTTCGAATGCTTCTGCTATTTCATCCGAGTACGACCAATTACAAATTGAAGGCGCCAGGCATTTTGACTTAAAAGATGCTTTCAGTCTGAAGACTACCCATCTTCCAAATATGCTCCCTAGCGCCAGAACATTTGAAAAAGCCTGTAGGAACCTCGGTATTCATAATTCGAGTAAAATCATAGTGTATGATAATCTCGGTAATCATTTTAGCCCAAGAGTATGGTGGATGTTCAAAACCATGGGACATCAAGATATTTCTGTCTTGGATGGAGGTTTGCCCAATTGGATTGCCAAAGGATACAAAACAATACAAAAAAAACAGATGAAGTTTGAACGTGGAAACTTCAATGCATCATTCAACGAAAATTTGGTAAAGATTTTTGAGCAGATCAAAACGAACCTAAATAACCAAACACACTTATTAATTGACGCCAGACCATCCGATCGATTTAACGGAATCGCACCTGAACCAAGAAAAGGATTACCAAGCGGCAACATAAAAAACTCTATCAATCTCCCTTATAATGAAGTTCTAAAAAACGGTAAATTTAAAAGCAAAAAACAGCTTGCCCAAGTATTCCAAACCCTACCAATAGACGATCGTCCATTGATTTTTAGTTGTGGTTCCGGCGTTACTGCCTGCATTGTTCTACTCGCAAGCGAATTGGTATTGGAAAATAAAACCTCAATCTATGATGGTTCTTGGACGGAATGGGCAGAACGCACAATACATATTTCTAACACCGATGGTTCTCATTCATAATTTCATTATTAGATTTTAAAATAAAAACCTTTCTTAACGGAAGGGTTTTATTTTTATGTAATATTAAAAATGTGCTTAAACAAATGATTCCAAATTTAATTCATTAATACCCCCATGACTTGCATGCTTCACCACTACCCCATTCTTCACCACCAACAATTGTGGCGATTCGTGCATCACATTAAATCGGTTCGCAATCTCGCTGGAAATATCCCGATGGCTCAATAAATCCAAATAGTATAAATCTGCTTCAGTTTCAGTCATTCCATAATCCTTTTTAAACTGTCCAATGACCATACGACTGATACCACAACGTGTGGAATGCTTAAATATCAGTTGCGGTTTGGTTTTAGATGTTTCTACAATGGCATCTAGTTGTGCCATTTCATTCAAATCTATAAATGGCGTGCTGTCCTCTTGCTTTGGCTCATTGGAACCGGAAAATAATTTATTAAATAATCCCATATTTTTAGTTTCTTTTTATCATTCTATTAACGGTCACTCCACACACTTTTCAGTACCTTTATAGTATAAGTCGAAGCGCTTTCAAAATCTTACAGACTGACGAAATGTCACTTTATTATTGACTTTATCCGACATTTTGTCTTGCTTTATAAATTGGTAAGATTGTTGACTTATTGCTTCTGTAAAATAAAGAATAAAACATTTAAAACCATATGAACTTTAATAATTATACCATAAAATCACAGGAAGCCATACAGCAGGCGCAACAGCTTGCACAAAGTCTTGGCAACCAACAGATAGAGAATGAGCACATTTTCAAAGCCATTTTTGAGGTGGATGAAAATGTATTGCCTTTCTTGTTAAAGAAATTGAACGTCAATGTGAGTCTATTGCAGCAAACCTTGGACAAACAATTGGAAAGTTATTCAAAAGTGAGCGGAGGTGATATCATGTTGTCTCGTGAAGCTAATAAAACATTGAATGAAGCCTCCATCATCGCCAAAAAAATGAAAGATGATTATGTGTCTATTGAACATTTGATTATGGCCATTTTTAAGTCAAACAGCAAGATAGCACAGATGTTAAAGGATCAAGGCGTCACTGAAAAAGGCTTACAGGCAGGTATTGATGAATTGCGTCAAGGTGATAGGGTCACGTCCCAAAGTCAGGAAGATACTTATAACTCTTTGAGCAAATACGCCAAAAACCTGAACCAATTGGCAAAAGATGGAAAACTGGACCCTGTAATTGGACGTGATGAAGAAATACGTCGTATTCTCCAAATTCTATCCAGACGGACCAAAAACAATCCTATTTTGGTGGGAGAACCAGGCACGGGTAAAACCGCAATCGCAGAAGGACTTGCCCATCGTATTGTAGATGGTGACATTCCTGAAAACCTTAAGGATAAACAAATCTTCGCCCTCGATATGGGTGCATTGATTGCGGGCGCCAAATACAAAGGCGAGTTTGAAGAACGGTTGAAAGCTGTCATCAAAGAAGTAACATCCAGTGAAGGTGACATTGTTCTTTTTATTGACGAAATCCACACCCTTGTGGGCGCTGGAGGTGGTCAAGGCGCCATGGATGCGGCCAATATTTTAAAACCTGCCCTTGCTCGTGGAGAATTGAGAGCGATTGGCGCGACCACATTGGATGAATATCAAAAGTATTTCGAAAAGGATAAAGCCTTGGAGCGACGTTTCCAAAAAGTAATGGTTGATGAACCAGATACCGAAAGCGCTATCTCCATCTTAAGAGGGATTAAGGAAAAATATGAAACCCATCATAAAGTCCGTATCAAAGATGAAGCGATTATCGGTGCGGTGGAATTGTCCGAACGTTACATCACCAATCGTTTCCTTCCAGACAAGGCAATTGACTTGATGGATGAGGCCGCTTCTAAATTGCGAATGGAAATCAATTCCAAACCTGAAGAATTGGATGTGTTGGATAGAAAGATTATGCAATTGGAGATTGAAATCGAAGCCATCAAACGCGAGAAAGATGAATCTAAATTGAAAACCCTTCGTAATGATTTGGCGAACTTAAAGGAAGAGCGCAACGAAATCAATGCAAAGTGGAAAAGTGAAAAAGATGTCGTTGACAACATTCAAAACACAAAATCCGACATAGAAGAGTTCAAACTTGCAGCAGAGCGTGCCGAACGTGATGGCGACTATGGAAAAGTAGCTGAAATCCGTTATGGGAAAATCAAGGAAGCCCAAGAGAAATTGGACGCACTTCAAAAAGAATTGCAGCAAAATCAGTCAGGCAACTCCTTAATCAAAGAGGAAGTCACTTATGAAGACATTGCAGAAGTGGTCGCCAAATGGACGGGCATTCCAGTCACCAAGATGCTTCAAAGTGACCGGGAAAAACTCTTGAAACTCGAAGACCAATTGCATAAACGCGTGATTGGACAAGATGAAGCCATTGAAGCTGTGAGTGATGCCGTACGACGCAGCAGGGCCGGTTTGCAAAATGCACAAAAACCTATAGGCACTTTCTTGTTCCTCGGAACCACAGGTGTTGGTAAAACCGAATTGGCAAAAGCCTTGGCTGAATATTTATTTGACGATGAAAACGCCATGACCCGCATTGATATGAGTGAATACCAAGAACGTCATGCCGTGAGCCGATTGGTTGGTGCACCTCCAGGATATGTAGGCTACGATGAAGGTGGCCAATTGACGGAAGCCGTAAGAAGAAAACCATATTCCGTGGTATTGCTGGATGAAATTGAGAAAGCACATCCTGATACGTTCAACATTTTATTGCAAGTGTTGGATGAAGGTCATTTGACAGACAACAAAGGTCGTACCGCTGATTTCAAGAACACGATTATCATCATGACCTCCAATATGGGAAGTGACATTATACAAGAACGTTTTGAAGCGACCAAAGATGTGGAGACTGCTATTGAAGCCGCCAAAGTGGACGTGCTTGGCTTGCTTAAGCAAAGTGTTCGACCGGAATTTTTGAATCGTATTGATGACATCATCATGTTCACACCATTAACAAGGGACAACATTATAGAGATTGTTGGCTTACAGCTAAAAGGATTGACTAAAATGTTGGCAAAACAAGGCATCACTTTTGATGCTACGGATGAAGCGGTGAAGTATTTGGCTGACAAAGGTTTCAATCCAGAATATGGCGCAAGACCTGTGAAACGAGTGATTCAAAAAGAAGTACTGAATGAATTGAGCAAAGAACTATTATCAGGAAAGATAAAAACCGATAGCATCATTTTATTGGATGCATTTGACAATACATTGGTCTTCCGAAACCAAGAACAATTGGTAAATGAAGAGCAATAACAATAAACTCTGATTCTGCTAAATCAGGGTTTGAATCCGAAAGGATTTTTCATAATAATTGGTTGGTTAGTGTGAAACAGCATGACTCTCGAAAGAGATGAGTGCTGTTTCTTTTTAAAGCTGTAATAGTTTCGACGTACGCTTTAATTGAGTGTCAAAAGTTGCTTTATCCAAAGGTTTGTTCCATGTCGGAATCATTGCCGATAGTCTTTTTTCTCCTTCTTCAGAATAAATAATTTCAGGAAATGCCTTTTTCAAAACTTCCAACATAATATGTACAGATGTCGAAGCTCCGGGTGAAGCACCTAACAAACAAGTAATACTGCCATCCTTACTACTGATGACTTCCGTTCCAAACTGCAATTTACCACCTTCATATTCATCTTTTTTAATGATTTGAACACGCTGTCCTGCTACCAATAACTCCCAATCATCATCTTTAGCATCTTTAACGAACTTCCTCAAATCATTCATTCGGTCCTTATGAGACATTGTCACTTGTTCCATCAAATATTTAGTTAATGGCAAATTATGCCAGAATGCCCCCAGCATAGGTCCAATGTTGCTCATCTTAATCGACTGAAACAAATCGAGACTAGACCCTTCTTTCAGAAATTTAGGACTGAAGCCAGCAAAAGGACCAAAAAGTAATTCTCTTTTACCATTTATAAATCGTGTATCTAGATGAGGTGTTGACATTGGCGGATCATCCGGCCCTGCTTTGCTGTACACTTTTGCATTATGGCTATTGATAGTAGTTTCGTTTTTACAAATGAGCCATTCACCACTTACTGGAAATCCTCCATAACCATCTTTTTCGTCTATTTCTACTTTTTGTAATAACAAAAGCGCACCGCCTCCCGCGCCAATAAAAACATGCTTGGCATCAAAGTATTGATGTTTTTTTGTTAATCTATTTTTAACCTCAACAAACCATTCGATGTTTTCATCCGGGTCTATATCCAAAACCTCTTGATGGCACTGCACCTTGGTATCAAATTTTGTTTCTAAAATTGAATACAATTGTTTGGTCAATGAGCCAAAATTCATTTCACACCCTCTTTCAATACGAGAGGCCGCCATGATTTCATCTTTTTTTCTATGGTGCATCATCAAAGGAAACCATTCCTTCATCTGATCAATCTCTCTGGTAAATTGAATGGTATCAAACATAAAATGAGATTTCATCGCTTTATAACGTTCTTCAAGATAATCGCTATTATCCTTACCTGTTACCCAACTATGATGTGGAACATTCGTGATGAATGATTTAGGATCATCGATCAGCCCTTGGTCTACCAAATAAGACCAAAATTGTTTAGAAACTTCAAACTGACTGCATATTTCCACGGCTTTATCAATGTTCACACCAGTTTCTGATTCCGGGCAATAGTTAAGCTCGCATAAAGCGGAATGCCCCGTACCAGCGTTATTCCATGCCGCCGAACTTTCCAATGCCACATCTTCCAGCCGTTCCAAGATTAGGATATTTAACTCTGGCTGAAGGAGCTTTGCCAATAAAGCCAATGTAGCACTCATGATGCCGCCACCAACACATATTAGATCGTAATCGTTATTAACTTTTTTAACCTGCGAATTCATTTATAATATTTTAAATTAAGTTATCGAAGTATTTGGTTTTAATTTCTTCATCAAGGTACTTAAAAGACCAATATGTCTTCTTAATTTGAACACTAAAATATGGTTGTTAAGTGTTAAACATTCCATAAATTATAAACCAAATTCCATTACGGTTAATCTTTTTATCAATACCGAGCGTATCTAAAGTAAAATTGAGCTACTTTTCATTTTAAGGTGTGTTTTTTATTTAAAAACCTCATATAAAGTATATTAAAAATTACAACAAAATAAAGAAGTTACCGTTCATCTAAAAAACTTATGGTTTCTTTCCGAAATCAACCGTTTATCGTAGTTTTACGACGTCTTAACCTATCATTACATGAAAATTAATAAATATATAGACCATACAGCCCTAAAGCCTAAGACCACTGAACGTGAAATTATCGACCTATGCAACGAGGCCAAACAAAATCAGTTTTATGCTGTTTGCGTTAGCAGTTGTTATGTAGCGCTGGCTAAACAATTGGTATCCAAATCACCTGTTAAAGTTTGTTCTGTGGTTGGTTTTCCTCTTGGGAGCACATCTACTCAAGCTAAAGTTTTTGAAGCCGAACAAGCTGTGAAAGATGGTGCAGATGAAATTGATATGGTCATCAATATCGGTTTAATGAAAAGTAAAAACTATGTTGCTGTGTTCAAAGACATCTCCGATGTTAAAACCGCCATTGGTAAAATTCCTTTAAAAGTCATTCTCGAAATCAGCGAGCTTTCTAAAAATGAAATCATTAAGGCATGCGAAATTTGTATGGACGCCAAAGCTGACTTCATAAAAACATCTACTGGTTTTTCTAAAAGTGGAGCAACGCTGACTGCGGTCAAAATCATTAAAAAAACGGTGAGAAATCAAGCCAAGATAAAAGCATCTGGTGGTATTAGTGATTATGAAACTGCCGTCAAATATATCGATGCAGGCGCTGACAGGATTGGCACCTCTTCTGGTTTGGCCATTCTTTCAGGTGAATTATCTACCTCCAATTATTAATTTTTTTATCTTTATGATGATTAAATTCATCTAATGAGCGTACATATTGAAGCCAAAAAAGGCGACATTGCAGAAACCATCCTACTTCCTGGGGACCCTTTAAGGGCCAAATGGATAGCTGAAACCTTTTTAGAAAACCCCGTTTGTTTCAACAAAGTGCGAAACATGTTTGGTTATACTGGGACTTATAATGGCAAACGTATTTCGACCATGGGAACAGGAATGGGCGTTCCAAGTATTTCCATTTACGCTCACGAATTGATTAATGAATATGGTGTGAAAAACCTCATTCGTGTTGGCAGTGCGGGCTCATACCAAAAGCACGTGGAGATACGTGATATTGTGTTGGCAATGGCAGCGTCTTCCAATTCGGGTGTGAATGAATTGCGCTTCGGAGGTGCGGATTATGCTCCGACAGCTAATTTTGGATTGTTCCAAAAAGCGGTGGAGGCTGCGAAAGCAAAAAGCATCCCTTTAAAAGCTGGAAATGTGTTTACATCTGATGAATTCTATGCTGATGATTTTGAATCCTATAAAAAATGGAGCAAGTTTGGTGTGCTCTGCGTCGAAATGGAAACTGCGGGACTGTATACCGTTGCTGCAAAACACAATGTCAACGCCTTGAGCATCCTTACCATTTCTGATTCGTTGGTGACGGGCGAACGAACATCTTCCCAGGAGCGTGAAACAACTTTCAAGGATATGATTGAGATTGCCTTGGAATTGGCTTAATTTGATAGTTAATCACATCAGTAAAAAACATAGTAGCAGATGAAACATACACTTATTCTTGCCTTCCTTTTATGGACGACTTTCAGTTCTTTTTCACAAGATAAGAAGGAAATGAATGCTGAAGTCACCACCTATTATTTCATTCGTCATGCGGAGAAAGATAGAAGCGATGCCAAAGAAAAAAATCCTCATTTAAATGCAGATGGATTGAAACGTGCCGAACATTGGAGCAGCATTTTAGGTAAAATTCATTTTGATGCGGTGTATTCTACCGACTATTATCGCACGAAGGAAACAGCACAACCTACTGCCGACAAAAACAATTTATCGGTTCTTATGTATCAACCTCAAAGCAATACAGTTATTGAGGAAATTCTAAAAAACACCAAAGGCAAAACCGTCTTAATCGTTGGACACAGCAATACCATTCCTTCGTTTGTGAATGCTGTGATTGGACAGAAGAAATATGAAGATATTGACGACAACAATAACGGAAATCTCTACATCGTCACAATCATTGGAGATACGATTGCCGACCAAGTATTGACCATCAATTAACGGTCACATTTTTCAGTTCTATTTTGGAAAGCAGTTCCAGATTGTTTGCGTTAAATAAACTGTCCAAGTCTTCTAATTGTGTATTTCGGTCTTTTGGTTTGTAGTTGTAGTAATCCACAAATCGGATACCATTTACGTAGCGTTCATTATAAGCTTCCCGAAAACGCAATCCTTTTCCATCATCTTCGTTGTAGGAATATGCCAAATACTCAATTTTTGAGTTGTCTTTGTTCACCCAATAGATGAACACATCTTCAAAGTCTTCGCCTCCTCCAACTTCACTGAAGGTCACTTTTATTTTGTGGTAGTGTTTGCCTTTAATTTCGACATCATCCAAATATGCTTTATTCACTGCTTTTCCATCCAATCCGTAGGGTAAGACGGCAAAATAATGCACCGAGTTGACCGATGCAGAATATAAGCTCGCCAAAGAATCAGAAACTTTAACAACGCTATCATTCACTCGGCGTTCAAAGTTGTTGTTGCTTAAATAATCTATAATCGTTTGGGTGGAGTCTTTAAACTCTCGTTTCAGGACATAAGTTCCTTCATATCTGCCCGCTTCATAATGTTTGTCCCTAAAATCAAAGGCAATAACGGCATGGTCCAACTTTTTTACGCCAGAAACTTCTATGGAATTCTTGATAACGGCATCTGCATCAACTGCATTACTTTCTTTTTCTTTGCAATTGAAAAACAACAACGCAACAATCACTATCGATAGGTATTTCATAAAAGCATTCATTAAGGTCTTTCGCAAAACTATCAATTACTTTTCGGTATCGGTTAAAAAGTTATCTTAAATTATTTACCTTTGACCTCCATGCAAAAAAACATCAACATACTCAATAAAAAAGCACGGTTTGCCTATGAAATATTGGACAAATATACTGCTGGTATTGTCTTGACGGGAACGGAAATCAAATCCATACGCAGTAGTAAAGCGTCCATTGCTGAAAGTTTTTGTGAGTTCAATGATAAAGGTGAATTGTTCGCCATCAATATGACCATTGAGGAATATGCATTTGGTAATTACTACAACCATCGCCCAAAGGCGGAACGTAAGCTGTTGCTCAACAAACGTGAGTTAAAATCGCTTCATAAAGATGTGCAGCAAAAAGGCCTTGCCATCATCCCGCTTCGATTGTTTATCAATGAGAAAGGCTATGCGAAGTTGGAAATAGCTTTGGCAAAAGGTAAAAAACTCTACGATAAAAGAGATACGATTAAAGACCGCGACAACAAGCGTAATCTTGACCGTATCAAAAAGATTTACAACTAACTTTAAGATTTCAATAACAAGACATCTCTATTTTTATGGTTATGTTTGATTTTCTGTAGGCAACCTTTTCCTAACATTTGGCGTCTATACTAATATAACCATTGACTTATGACTAAATCTTTACTCTCGTTTCTGTGCTTTTTTGTTTCCGTAGTCTCTTTTTCGCAAGTGAAAGGTATCGTTACCGACACGAACAACAAACCACTCCCTTCCGTTAATATTTTTATTGAAAACACCTTCACCGGCACCACTACCAACGATGCCGGCAACTATGAGTTGAACGTTACCAAGACGGGCAACTATGTGATTGTATTTCAGTATTTGGGGTATAAAACACAGAAGAAAAGCATCCATATTGAGAAATTGCCTTATACCTTGGATGTGTCTTTGGTAGAGGAAGAAATCTCCCTAAATGAAGTGGTCATCAATTCGGATGAGAATCCTGCGGATAAGATTATCAGGCAGGCGATTGATCATCGGAAAGCGAATCTGGAAAAAATCAATTCGTATAAGGCGGATTTCTATTCGCGTGGGTTGATACGGATTAAGAACGCTCCCGAGAAAATATTGGGGCAAGAGATTGGCGACCTAGGCGGTGGCCTCGACTCAACCCGAAGTGGCATCATCTATCTGTCGGAAACCATTTCTAAAATTGAGTTTCTTCGTCCTGATAAGTTGAAAGAAAAAATCTCTGCGTCTAAAGTGGCTGGTGATGCCAGTGGCTTCAGTTTTAATACTGCGGTGGATGTGGATTATAATTTCTATGAAAACACCATTGAGTTGGGAAGCCAGATGATTTCGCCGATTGCCAATAATGCCTTTGGCTACTATCGCTATAAGTTGGAAGGTGTGTTTTTTGATGACAAGGGCAACCTCATCAATAAAATCAAAGTGACGCCAAGACGGGAGAACGACCCTGTATATACGGGCTTTATCTATATCGTGGAGGACCAATGGACCATCTATGCGCTGGAACTCGAAATGACGGGCATCCAGGCGCGTATTCCTGCGGCGGACAACATTCAGATTCAACAGGACTTCTCGTACTCGGAGGCGGATGGCGTTTGGGCAAAAATCTCCCAGACCATCGACTTTAAGTACGGCCTTTTCGGGATTAAGGGTGATGGGCGCTTTACGTATGTATACAGCAATTATGTGTTCAATCCGGAGTTGACGAAGAAGGATTTTGGGCGCGAAATCTTGTCCTTTGAAAACGAAGCGAACAAGAAAGATTCCATCTTTTGGCAGACTGTTCGGCCTGTGCCTTTGACAGTGGAAGAAACGTCGGATTATATCAAAAAAGATAGCATTCAAATCATCCGTGAATCGAAGACTTATAAGGATTCTGTGGATGCGGTGAGCAACAAGTTTAAGTTTGGCGACCTTTTGAGCGGTTACAATTATAGTAACACTTACAAAGAATATAATTGGGGCATCACCTCCCCTGCTACTGCCATCAGTTTTAATACAGTGCAGGGCTGGAACGCCAATGTGGGCGGCTATTACCGCAAGAATTATGACGAATTTAAACGTTATCTCTCCATCGGTGGGAACCTCAACTATGGTTTTAGCGATGACCGTGTGAGAGGTACTGTGGGTGCGACGTACAAATTCAATAATACGAGCAGGGCTTTTTTATCGGTTTCGGGTGGTATTGCGACGCAACAGTTTAATGCACAAGAGCCTATTTCCAAATCATTGAATACGGCGTTTTCTTTGTTTGATGAGAAAAACTTTATGAAAATCTACGAGAGTAGCTATGTACAGGTGTCGCATGCGGAGGAGTTGTTCAATGGGTTTCGCTTGTCCACAAGTGTGAGTTATCAACGCAGGAAGGCCTTGTATAATACGACGGACCAGGTTTGGTATCCGAAGTCGGACCGAGACTATACGAGCAACAATCCTCTGGATGCGGGGGCGTATGGTATTGCTCCGTTTGAGACGCATAACATCGTGAAGTTGGACATCAATGCGCGCATCAGTTTTGGACAGGATTATTTTAGTTATCCTGATGGAAAGTTTAACATCCCTAACGGGAAGTATCCGACGGTTTTTGTGGGGTATGAGAAAGGATTTGCGGCTTCCAATTCTGATTACAACTTTGACCAATTGAAATTTAGGATGACGCAAGGCGTAAGCATACAGGACAAAGGAAAATTGGAGTATAACTTTAAGGCTGGCAAGTTTTTTAATGCTGGACCCATTGCGTTTATGGATTACCATCATTTTAATGGCAACCAAACCCATATTGGCAGTGGCTCTTACCTTAATGTGTTCAATAATTTGCCTTACTATGCTTTGAGTACCAAGGATGCGTATGCAGAACTCCATGCCGAGCACGATTTTAAAGGTTTTCTTCTTGGGAAATTGCCGTTGATCAACAAGCTTAACTTTAACTTGATCATTGGGGCGCATGCGCTTGCCACGCCACAGACCACACCTTACCAAGAATATACGGTGGGGATAGACAATATAGGTTGGGGCAAGTTCCGTTTTTTAAGGGTGGATTATGTGCGCTCTTACCAGAGTGGCTATGTTGGTGATGCTTGGATGTTTGGTATTAAGTTCTTCTAGGTTTTGAGGACGGTTTTAAGTATGTTATGATCGCTGCTTTTAGCTGTTGTTTTAGGGGTGTTTTTGAGGTTTTATAGGGGTTTCAAGAGTTTTTTGTAGGTGCTTGGTAACTGTTTGTCGGAGCTTGGTAACTGTTCTTCGGAGGTCGGTAACCGTTCTTCGGAGGTCGATAACTGTTCGTTGGCAGTAAATAACTGTTCGTTGGGGATTGGTAACTATTGGTTGGCAGTAAATAACTGTTCATCGGAGGTCGGTAACTATTCGTTGGCAGTAAATAACTGTTCTTCGGAGGTCGGTAACTGTTCGTTGGCAGTAAATAACAATGTGTTGACATATTATAACTGTGTGTTGGGGGTTAGTAATTGTTGAGGGAGAGAAGTTACGTGCCTCGGCACAGACCTTACCTGATAAAAACTGGCTTTGGGAAATCCTTAAATTTAGGAAATAGGCACAGACCAAGCCATAGCATATATAGGATGTTGTGGTTAGTTTTTCATCTGTTTAAATTCAATTCCGTTTAATAACTAATCAATATGAAATTTTCTTTTTCTTTAAATTTTTGAATGAAATCCGAGTCAAAAGATTCTAAATAATCTTTTTTTATACAGTTTTTCAATTCCAATAATTTGTCAAATGTAAAAATGAAATCATCTGCTTGGAACTTTTTAAAAAATTTTGGTTTTACTCCTTTTCTCTGGTATGATATATCGACATAGTGATATCCTTTTTCCAGTCCGATTTCGCCATTTTCAAATTCTGTTTTACGAGTGGTTAGGAATTCCGAATAATCAGTTCTCAATTCAGGGTTTTCTTCGTCGGAAAGCCAATCAAATTTTGATTCCGATTCGTTTACAATTTTTATTAGATAAATGTCTAATCCCATTCGTTTCTCAAATTAACTACAACGTGTTTAGCTATGGTTTCGTTGCGTGAAAATCCGCGAGGATTTTGAGAAGTAGGCGAGAACAAACAATTACTTATAGCCATTGTTGGGCGTAGTTATTTATTATTAATTCTCTTTAATACTTCCTTAACATCGAAATCAGGTGGTAGTGCTTTAAATGATTTGTCATTTTTTGTGATGTTATATTTCTTTCTTTGAAATTCTCTCAATTTGTCAATCTCTATTGTGCCTGTTAGAGTTACATTATTTTCTCCTCCCTTTACCTTTATTATGTCTTTATTATAAGTTTGTGTCGGTTGAGTAATTCTAGTATCTCCATAATCGCTTGAGTTCACTTGTGCAACGTAACAATGTAAATCACGAGATACGGACTCCACCAAGTTAGAAAAATAATTAACGTCTTTATTATACTCTACTGCAACTAACAAATCAACTTTAGCTTTTAATGCACTTCTATGCAATATATTTGTGAGTTCAAAGCAATAAAATACAGAGAAATATATGTTTTTCCAATTGAATATATGATATCTCTGAATAATTGGATTGGGTATTTGAATATGATTTCCAATGATTAATTCTTCTTCAGCTGGTGCATAATGATTTTTTAATCTAAAGACAATAGTAGCGTCCCTATATCCATTTATATTAACGGGCAAAATAGTAGCTACAAAATTATAGGCTCTATTTTTAACGGTTATGTGTTCCAAGCCAGAAATTACTAAATTTTCATTTTTTTCTGAATAACGCACCAGGCTTGATAATAATTCTAAAGGAATAAAGTATTCTGGAAATATCACAATATCAGATTTATTTTTTCTAGTGGATTTCAGAAAATCTACTAAATTTTGATATCTTGAATTGGTAACGTTCGTTTTCTGCCGTAATCCATCCAATACATTATTACTATTAACTTTTGTATTTGCGACAGATATTTTTGGTTTTAATAATTTATCGTCATTTTTAGAGTTTACAGTTATAGCAGTTAAGTTATTATTTGTCTCTCCTATTTTATAAAACTTATCTCGATAATTATCAATTTTGTCCTCAAATAAATAGTCCGGTTTATGATTACTATTTGCAATTTCGAAACGTTCAAAAGATTGGTCTAAAAAATGATTTTCATTGTCTAATGTAAAATCGCAAATAGCCGTTTTAGAATTTTCTCCTTTAAATTCTTGACTGTTAATATCAGTTATTAATTTAGAAATAGTGCATTCCCAAAATTTCACTGACCTTGGAGAATTTTTCAATAAATCCTCGTCGATATTATATTTTTCTAAATTGACATTATAATTTATTAAACTAATTTTTCCATCGTAACTTTCTTTAGTATAATTCAATAAAGGAATAGAAATGTATTGATGTCTCATCATATTGGACTTTCTGTAACGCAAAGCCCAAATTGAATTACTTCTAGTTATTCTGTTGAAGAAAAAGTCAATTAAATTAGCCTCAATTAAGTTGCTTTTAAATTCAAAATTTCTTTTTATCTCTGTTTTACTATCAATAAAATTTAAATTTAATGAAAGTGCCAATTCGTGCGCGCTATCTAAATAATTAATCAATGTATTTCTTACGCGATTAGATTTAATTTTCTTGTTTTTAAATTCAATTTTATTTATTTCTTGAATACATTGGAAATAAAAATCTATATATTCTGAAGGCTTATCGTTTACTAACAAATAAGTAAATATCTTTTCCCAAAGTTTATAAAATTCAATTGTGTTTTGACCGTTGAAAATTTTTATAAAACTATTTATTTCGCTGTCTGAAACACTTTTTTTATGCTTAGTTGCGCCTAGAATTTTGTTAGTGAGATATACGGTCAACCCAAATCGGTTTTCCTTGTAATCTTTTAATGTTCTAATTTTTCCATCAGAATCTGTATAATTTAGATAAAGTGCATTTTTATCAAAATCGCCTAAATTTTCATTGTCATCAGGAAGGTCTTTAAATTCACTAGACCTATAATTTAACTCTTGTTTTAATTTATCAATTACTATATCTGATTCGTTAAAATCAAAATAATACATTAATGTTTTTTCTTGCTGACAGTATAAATTTTCGTATTTGTCAATTTTAATTTTTCGTTCTTTTCCACTAACCACAATTTGAAAAATTGGGTCAAGATTCTCAATTATATACTTTTCAATTTTGGAAAGTTTAATTTTTTCTAAATCTGGTTCTTCACTATCCTCTGATTTAACAAATTTTAAATGATTAATTTTATAACCATTATATTTTTCAATTTGCTCAATTGATTCTTTAGGGTCAGATATGACAATTAAAATATCATCTACGTATCGCCCATAATAAGCTGGTTTAATCTTTTTAATAATAATTTTATCTAAATCATTTAGATAATGATTCGCAATTACATAAGATGAAAGTAAACCAATAGGTAACAAAAAGCTTTCATTGAGATTTTTAATTTTTTTATCAATTATTTCATATTCAGAAATTAATTTGAGACTGTAAATTTTATGTAATGCTCTTAAAATATTATTTACTGAATCATCCTCTGGAAAATATCTTTCAAAATCTAAATTGGTAGAATTAAAGTAATTTTTTACGTCAAGATTAATGAATAATGCATTTTTTTTGTTTTTTAATAATTCTTGTGCAACTGAAACTGAATCATCTCTCCAAGATTGATATTGAGAATAATATGGCTTAAAAAGTGAAGAGTTTTGAATTAAATCAGTTCTTTCCTTATTTAAAAGCAGTCTATTTCCTTTGCATTCGTCTAATAATTCTGCATCAAATTTATATCCACTTCTTATAATCCACATTATTGAAATAATATGGAATTCTAATGGAGCGTTTATAAAAGGAGTTACTTTTTCAATTTCGTAATTTTCTTTACATTTAACATTAGATATAAAATTTTTATCTAAATCACTACCTGTAGGTTTTATTTTTTTAGGAAAAAAATCTACTTTTATTTGACTGAACAAATATTTAAAATACTCGCTTTCTAGATTATTTGCATTAATCTCCTCTAAAAGTTTTGCGAATTTTATTTCTAAATTCTGTTCGATAGTATTTTTTTTAGCAGCGAAAATGTTTTTGAAATCATTTGAATCAGAATAAGGTTCAGATATTCCCCAACTGAATAGATTCGAATCATCTTTTTTAGTGTCAGTTTCGAATTCGATTAGTTTTTCTCGTAATAGGAGTTCAGTATTATCGTAGTAGACGTAATTCTTTAACTTATAATATGCAATTTTAACTTCTTCTAATGTGTACATTCAGTTTTTTTTCTAATTACGCCCAACGTTTGGTGTAAGGATAGTTGCGTGATTAAGCAACTAACTTACTAAAAATGGAACGAACCAGAGGAAAGTCCGTAGGATTTTCCAAGTAGGCGAGAACCAAGCAATTATTTTTACACGGTGTTGGCAACTGTACTTTCTGCTAAATATTTTACTATAAAGGTCATTATTATGATAGCTATATAAAGTGGCCATATCGTTTTTCCTAAAATTCCACTGGCTAAACTGTAATATCGCCCTGTAAATTCTTTTGTTGACATCGAGAAGTCAATTTCTTTATCGGGAAGAATTCTAACTTTTTCATATAATGCCCGGAATTTCCTTTCTTGTTGTAAAAAGTAACCATTTAAATACCAAAACACGAGAACAGCTAATAATGAAATTGTGATAAATTTTTTATTAATATCATTATCTGTAAAAATAAATAATATAGAAACAATAGAAATTGTCCATCCCTTTATTATAAAAGAGTTGCTACTCATTCTGTTTATGGTATTATGAATATAATCGAGATGTTTAAATTTATTGTCGTTCATAATATTAAGAATTTATCATCAATTTTGTTGATTGAATAAAGTAAATCTAATGGATTTTCATTTGAGTATGTTGCTTTGTTTATCCATAATTGAATACTGCGTAAATTCAATTTGGTAAAATGAGATAGCTCTATTTGATATTCTATATTTAATTGAGACCTTTCACTTTCGCTCAAAGTTACTTTACTTGAAAAAGTACGCGTTTGTCGTTTAAGTCTTTCGGGTGTTTTTTTTCTAATAATTTGAGTTGTTGCAATTTCCGAAAATATCCAAGGTGACCGAGTAGTTTCTGTAATTGTATTAGGGGCAGATATTGAATTAGGGGTATTTAAAAAAAACACTGCTTCACAGTTGTCTATCATTTTGTTTAAGGCTGAATTTAGCATTAAATGAACATGAGCTGTTGAGTAATTTCTTTTTTCATAACTATAAGTTTCCCCATTTTCATTCAAGCAATATCTGTTATCTAAAGTTTTTAATAATACATCTGAAAATCCCCAAACTGTTGAGTCGATAAATGTTTTTAATCCAAAATTTTCATACAATAAACCAGCTAGGGCAATAGCTTTTGATTCGTCTTTATGTGAGTGAGAGAGAAATATGTCACATTCAATTATCGGAAACCATTCTTCTATTACTTTGTTTCCATTAATTATTCCATCGAACTGAAAAAAGTCAGTAAACCTGTCCTGAAGATGCTTAAAATTTTCGTCTTTAATTACTTTGCCTTTCAATGAATACTGTTTTTCATTTATGTCCTCTGGAATTACTAAATTAAATCCTCTATACATTTATCATTTTTTTTTGGGTATTGTTGCCAACGTAGGGATAAACACACCAGTGTGTTTATTCCGCTTATATGGGAAGGTAATAACACCTCTACCTTATATAATAGCAAGTACGTTAAAATAAAGGAGAATTCAAATACGTAGAAGTACGTAATTTATGGAGATTGAGGGTCTTTTGGTTGGATTGCTTATTTGTGTTTCCTCGCAGTGACCTTTAGATTATGATCTGTGTGGAAAATTCATGCTTGCGTGGAAACAAAAAAACCACAGACTCTTGCGACTCTGTGGTTCTTAATTTGTAAAGGGTTTTTATGCCCTGAACTGTAGCTTATTCGTAAATACGCTTGAACTGAAACTTTGCTACCTGATGGTACTGTGGGCTATTGCCCCCAAAGGTGGCTTTTACCGCCCGCTTGACACCAGCGTATATTGCAACGAAACCTGTGTAGTCTTCATTGAAGAACTCGTTGCGGGATACTCTAGAGGTACCGGCAAAGGCATTGGATAAGCTTGCGGCACTGTTGGCAGCTATCATGCTATCGCGAAAGTCTTTTAGAGCTGCCAGCTTAAGGTCTGGTTGGTTAGAGTCGTACAATCGACAGCCTTCTAGAATGATGAGCAATTCTGAAAAATGGTCTACCTGCAGCGGGAAGGAGGTCTGCGCGGTACTGATCTGTTTAGACCCTGGTTTGACTTCTTTTTGATTGCCGATACGTTTGCCCCGGGTTTTATCTACCCAATGCTTTGCGGCTTTAATGGTGCCCCTTGGAGCGCCGCATGCCTCAAGCTCATTGATGATTCGGGTAATCAGGAACGGGAAGGCCTCATAGAGGGCTCTTCTCTGGCTGATGGCTTCGGCTTCATCGCTCTTGGTCTGCATCACTTCGGTGAGGTATCCGCGTGCCTCAAGGTTGAGCGCTTGTAGACTGGTTATTGTATAGGTGACATTGACAGGGTTAAAAGCGGAACCAAATGAGATGAGGACATCTACCATACCTTCGCCGTTGGTGACGTTGTCGGAAATGCTGAGCTCATAGATGCGCTTTTTCTTTGGCGCCTGAATGCTTGGACCCGCTGCGTGGGTCTCGCTTCCGAAACGCTTTTGAAAGGCTTCTTGTTTGGACTTCTTTTTTTGTTCTGCCTGATGCTCGGCAATGGCTTGCGCATAGACATCATTGTTAGTGTTCAATTCTTCTTTCAGTTGGGCTGAAGAAGTGCCGTTGATTTGGGGCTCAACGTGGCCTTTTGTTGCTTGCGAATTTTTCATAAGCTTTACATATTAGATTTGGTTGATTCGCATGTACGGCAGAGCTTGCGACTCTAATCATCCGTATATGCTGGCCCAATGTGCTATTGGGATATTTTTGGCAAAAACTTTGCCTTCGAGCTTATAGCCCGTATGTTTTTTTGTAATTCTTTAGGGTACCTTTTTGAAGTCTTTTGGCCCTTACTTTCTCCTCGCGAATGAGAAGTCAGTGTCAATTGACGCATCTAATGTATGAAGGAGAAAATTAAAAAACAAACTTTTATCGAAGATTTTTGCTTTTAAACCTGTTTATTGTGTGTTTTGTCGATGATTTGTACGAAAATTATGCTTTTACCTCGTCTATTAATTAGGCAGTGGTAATATCTATTGATGAACTACTAACTATTTTGTAGGTTGATTTGTGGAATTAATCGCTTAAGAAGATAATTTAGACCAAGGTATAAAGTAATGTCTTTATTGCCTTATAGATTGCAGCGGGAAGAAGTGGAGCTCATTTAGAATTTATGGACTTGAATACAATAAAAAAGCAGACTATAGCGTGTCTGCTTTTATATTTTGCCTAATTTTCAGTGTCTTATTTGCCCCCAAATGCACTTACTAATAGCTTTACAAAGATGTCTTATTATGACACACCGATTGTTATATCATTTATTGGAATCGTTATATAATTTTGAGTTTCGGATTCGGACAGAAGTTTAAAATTTGAACAAACGAAGTTGCTATTTTTTAGATTTCTTCTTTTTAGCGGCTGCTTTTTTCTTGTCTTTTTTTTCTTTCAACTTCTTTTTGGCTTTTTCTTTTTTCGCTTTTGCTTGCTCTTTTTTCTTTTTCTTGGCCTTTTTCTCTTTCTCCTTTTGTTTTTCTTTTTTCTCTTTCTCTTTGAGCTTGACACTTAATTTTTTCAATTTTTTAGCATTCTTTTTTGCTAATTTTAGTGTGTCTTCATTGGTGGTCACCTCTACTATCTCTGTTGCTTCAGTATTGGAGCTTTTTGCTTTTGAAGCTGCAACAGCAGGAGTTTTTTTGGCTGGTGCACTTGCAGCCTTGACTTCGCTTTTAACCACTGGTGTGTTTTTAGCGGCTGGAACCGACTTGGCTACAGGTGTTTTTTTAGCTACGGGCGGTTTTCTAGCAGAAGGCTTTCTTGGAGTAAATGTTTTTTTTGCAGCTGGGGCGGAAGTTTTAGGAACTGTTTTTTCTATGTCGCTGCCAGTATCAGGTTGTTTATGATCTTCCATATTAGAATATTAATTTAATGTTAATCAAATGTAAGCTATTAATCAATCGTCTAATGTTAAGTTTTTAGTTTGGAAAAAAACTTAACATTGGAGCTTAAAAAACAAAAAAAGCTTCACTAAAACAGTGAAGCTTCTCATATACTAATGGTGCATACATACTATTGAACTACCAATTTTTTTAATAGTTCGTGCATTGTCACCATTTAATTATAAAGACCGGCATTTAAACCAAGATACATCTCATGGGTACTTAGGCATATTTATAAAATTAGAACTTGATTAGGTGCCCCTATGATATAGGATAACGGTTTTTTTCGTGTCCTATGTTTACTTTTTTTGATTGTTGACACTAACGACAAACTTAAACACCTAAATCATGAAAAAATTAGCCGTTTTAATGGCCCTTTGCATGGGCATATGTTCTTGTAACAAAGATGATGGACCCACTACTCCACCAGAACCTGAACTTCTGAAAGTGATCGATCACATTGAAGTCAGAGTGACTTCCGGGAGTAATCCTACAAGTCGGTACATCACGCAGTTTTCCTACAATGGGGAAAAGGAAATTTCAAAAATAGCCTATTCCCTGAACGATAATTTATTGTATAGTTATACCTATACGTATGAGAACCACGTGCCTGTGTCCTCTATGTACGATTTTCCTGGTGGTGGAGACCCTGTCTATGAGGTGAACTATGGGTATGTGGATGGTAGATATGCCAGTTATGATGATACGTATTATGACTACAGCATTGCGTTTTCTTACGACGACCAATTGCTTCAATACACCAATGAGGAATCCGACAACCGATACCTGTTGAACGAGTTTGATGATATTACCGCCAAATATCTTTCCAACACTGGCAGAGACTATGCCTACACCTATGATACGACCAAAAAGGGCCCGCTCTATAATGTGGTTAGTCATCGCTGGTTGCCAATCATCTGGTATGGCACATCTAATAACGTCACCAATGAACTGTCCATCTACCCGATGACCTCCATTTTTGAGAATCATCTGTCACAGCTGAATGCTTTTACCAATACCTATGACACGGATGGCTTTGTGACCACATCGGAGTTTTCATTGAACAACGGCGTTCACAACTATGAAATCATCTATACCTATATTCAATTATAGGCATTCATCAGACACTAAAAAATGACACCAATGAAAAAAATAATACTATCAGTGCTATGTCTAGGCTTTGCTCACGGCTATGCACAAACCATTTCCATTCCCGACCTTCAATTTAAGGGTCTTTTATTGCTTGCCAATGCCACTACGAACTCCAATATCGCCAAAGACTTGGATGGAAATCCTGCCACGATTGATACCAACGGAGATAATGAAATTCAGGTATCGGAAGCCTTGCAGATTTCGTATCTATCATCGCTTGGTTTGGGATTTAACATACAAAGTTTTGAAGGGATAGAGTATTTCACCAATCTTGTGGAATTAGAATCCATACAGTCGCAACTATTTGACATCGACCTATCAATGAACGTGAATCTTGAAAAACTGGATTTGAGAAGCAACAACCTCACTTCTATTGACCTTTCCAACAATAACAACCTGTATTATGTGGACTTATCGTATACGCAAATTTCCAGTTTGGATTTAAGCAATCTATCGCAACTGCGCTATCTGAGCATTTATGATTTGCCCATTACCGCCATGGACTTTTCGTACCATCCGCAGTTGCAGCAGGTGTATTGCACAGGCACCCTGATTTCGGAGCTGGACTTTAGCAATAATCCCATCTTTAATTCGCTTATTTGTGGCAGCCCTAGTTTGACCTATGTGAATATTAAAAATGGCTTCCCGAATGCCTCGCAGAGCATCCAAGTGGGGAATAGTCCCAACTATCGCTATTTGTGCTGTGACGAGAATGAGCAATCGGCCTTTATAAATAATTATGCCGTGTTGTTCCCTAATTGTAACATTGGTACCTATTGCTCCTTTACCCCTGGTGGCACCTATTACTCCCTTACGGGAAATGCTATAATTGATGCCGACTCCAATGGTTGCGATGCTGGCGATTTGGTCTATCCTCATTTAAAATTTGACATCAATAGCAGTAGCAACAATGGCTCGTTTTATGCGAATACCACAGGCAACTATACCATTCCGCTATTAGAAGGGAATTATATGGTGACACCGCGCTTGGAGAACGCCAGCTATTTTAATGTGTCGCCTGCTTCTTATAATGTGCAGTTTCCTACGGCGGCAAGTCCGTATGAGCAAGATATCTGCATCACGCCCAATGGCATTCACTATGATTTGGAAATTGCATTTATCAGATTGAAGGCACAAATTCCGGGGACAGACGTGCCTTATAAAATCATCTTTAAAAACAAGGGCAATCAAATACAATCGGGCACCATTACCTTAAACTTTGATGATGCCATCATGGATTTTGTATCCTCCAATCCGGCGGAAGCTTCGGTGACCACCAATCAATTGACTTGGAATTACGCTGCATTGAATCCGTTTGAGACGCGGGTGATTACCTTTATCATGAATTTGAATTCCCCGATGGAAACACCGCCATTGAATTTGGGAGACACCATTGGGTTCAGTGGCAGCATTCAGCCCGATAATGGTGCTATTGTGGATGATTACCCAGAAGACAATGAGATTGCCGTGAATTTTAATGTGGTAAATTCTGCAGACCCTAATGACATCACTTGTTTGGAGGGTGATATAGTCGGAAGCGATGTCATCGGCAACTACGTGCATTATATGATTCGGTTTGAAAATCTTGGCACCGCCAATGCCATGAATGTCGTGGTGAAGAACCTTATTGATGCCAACACGTTTGATATTACCACTTTGGTACCGCTTTATAGTAACTATGAGTTTGTCACCAAACAAAAGAATAACCAGTTTGAATTCATTTTTGAGAACATCGATTTGCCTTTTGATGATGCCAACAATGATGGCTATTTGGTCTATAAAATCCAACTGAAGAACACCCTTGCCACTGGTGATACCTTTACCAATCAGGCGAGTATCTATTTTGATTTTAACTTTCCAATTGTTACTAATTTGGCATCGTCCCTCATACAAACTTTGAATATTCCTGATGTTGACACTGCAGGGAATGTGCTCCTTTATCCAAATCCGACACACGACCTCCTAAACATTCGGATGGATATACAAACCGATATCACCGTGGCACTGTATGACGTGATGGGCAAACAAGTGAGCCACTATACCAATGTGACTACCATGGACCTGTCGCACTTAAGTGCCGGCATCTATGTGTTGCACCTGCGTACGGCGAAAGAAGGGTTAAAAACTTTTAAGATTGTGAAACATTAATCATTGTTTGGGGTATTGAAAATAGCGTTTTGAAAGTTCCCTTATCATTTAATTAAAAGCAAAAAGCTCCACACAACTGGTGGAGCTTTTTTTATATGTGACGTCTCAAAAATACTATTGAACTACTATCTTTTTAATAGTTCGTGCATTGTCGCCATTTAATTCTACAATATAAAGACCTGCATTTAAACCAAGACACATCTCATTGGTACCAGCTTGCAGTGCTTTTTGTAGGACTAATTTTCCGTCCAGGCTATATACATTCATTTGATTGAATGCGCTATTGTTGGTTAGAAACAATTGTCCGTTGGTCGGGTTTGGATAGATGGATACTTCATCTGGAGCTACGTCATTAATACTTAAGAAATCGCAATTGACAGGATCGAAAGTTACCAATCCTAGGGATGCCATGTCTACTTGATGCACAATCACAGATTCGGCTGTGGCAAGTGTGTTTGGCACATTGTTCTCATCCCAACAGTTGTTCATCGCCATGATGCTGTTGGACGTATTATTGTAAAGCGCATAGGTAGTGCCTCCATTGCCGTTATCGGCAAAGACATTTTGACCTACATTGGCAGCACCATCGCCTAAATTGATGGAAGCTCCTGTAAGGATGGTAATCCCCCATAGGTTACGACGAAACTGGTTGCCACTGGCAATAATTTCCATGGAATTGGAACCGTTGCTCAATGAAATACCACTTCCTCCCAGATTTGGATTGTTTTGGGTATTATTATCTTCAATCACATTGTTGCGGATATAAGCAAAGGAATTAGGCCCAAGCACTGTAATGCCATATCGGTTGTCTGTAATGATGTTGTTATCTATAACCGCATTGATAGAACCACCAACGAGATTGGCGACGGCTATTCCTCCTGCCATGACAATATTACGGTCTCCCTTGATGGTGTTGCCTATAATTCGCAAAGGAGGATCTGCCATGGTCGCTCCCATATTGATTTGTGGTCTGTTGTTGTTTGCGATGTTGTTCCCTTCTATATAATTATTGAAGATATATGCCGACACTTGGTTATTTGCCCCAGAACTAATGGCTGGCGTTTGATTGAACGTAATGGTGTTATTGGTTATTTGAGCAGCACCTCTTGACAAGGAGATGACACTACCCGTGGAGACACCCGAAACGTTATTGGTAATTGTACAGTTATTAATGGTGAATGTTTCTGTCAGTACACGCAAACCACCACCATATTGTATGGTCGAATTTTGGATGTTGATGACTGAAAACTCCTCAAAACGAAAGCCATCATAAGGTTCAGCTGTATCAATAGCCGTGAAGGTAACCGCATTTGCATTGACCGTAAACGTTCCGAAAACGGTAATCAATAGGTCTGCTCCTATTTCTAAAGTCGCATCAGAATCTATAACCAAAGCATCTGTGGCAGCAATGGTAAGGTTTCCGACCAATGTATAAGTGCTTCCTGATACAGAAATGGTAGAAGGACTTGCGGCTACAAGGTCGTCTAAAGAATAGACAACACCTGTGTCGGGTGTGGTAAAGTCTTGTGCTGCAAGCATCCCGATGATGCCGATACTAAAGAATAGATTGAGTAATAGTTGTTTCATGAAATTTTGGTTTTTAAGTTTTGTGTAAAGTTAAAAAATGCGGGCATGAATGAGTGTTAAAAAAGAGATTTTATGCGATTTTTAAGGGAAGGAAAGAGTTCGAATTTTAAGATAAAAGCATAAAAAAAAGCAGACTATAGCAAGTCTGCTTTTTCATGCCCCATTAATATCAGTATCATATTCCCCAACATTCAACTGATTAATAGCAAAACAAATATACTAAATTTCTGACGTAATTCTCCTACTTTATTTTGTTAAAATTGTTTCAACCTTTGTTAAAACTCAAGTATTATCTATAAAGGAATTTTTAATTTTTAACCAATTTAAAGGTCTGCTGTGAAGTTTTGGTAACCACTTTCAACACGTACATTCCAGAAGATAAATTAGAGGTATTGATGGTACCATCCATCGTTTTTTGTACTTGAATTTGTTTACCTAAAGCATCAAAGATTGCTACATCATAGTTGACAAGATTGGTTCGGATGGTGATGGTATCAGAAAAAGGGTTTGGGAACACATTGACAGACCCATTTTCAAACTCCTCAACAGACAATGAACAATTAGGATTGGTATCGGAAATAGTTGCAAAGGTTCCGTTATTCACGTAAAAATCTTGCCATGTACCACCACTTCCCGTTTGCCAATCTGCAATATTGAAGTAATGCGTTCCGTTATCGGTGCCAGGTACTTTGTAGACTTTGAGTGCTTCAGCATTTCGATTCCATGTTAAAGGTTGGCCAGCCACACACGTTTCTGGCGTGTTGTCCCCATTACAATTCCCTTGAATAAAATAAGCAAATTCCTGATATTGGGGATACTCACCATACACATGCGCTTCACCATTTGGTTCTACACAGACAGCCACATACTCATTACACGCAATACCGAAGGGTCTTAATCCGTAATCCTTTAAAAAACGTGCCATAAACACGGTGTGCCTTCCACGTCTATCTGGATTATCATAATGCGTATCGGTCACAACACTTTCTAAAAAAGGAATTTCCAAAAAGTCATTATATCCCATGGTCATTCTGCTATGGTACGGATTGCTCAATGCCTGTGCATCTGTAATCGTACCATTTTGAGCCGTAAAATAATAGTTTCCCAAAATTGCCATGCCTGCACTTGTGCCTCCAATAACACCTTGTTTTACATTGATAAAATTATTGAGGGCATCTTCCAAGGCATTATCTTTAAAAAGACTTACATAATCATATTGGTCACCACCGGCAAACCAAATGGCTTCGGCATTGGCAACGCTTTGCAAGACATATGGGTCTGTTGCACCCGCAACATTGTCAATGACAAAAGTTCGAACCGAATTAACCGTAACACCCAACTGCGAATAAAAATAATTATTGTAACCATTACTGCCAGAAGCACGCAAGACAACGACATCACCACCATCGGCTTTGTTCAAAAACCAAACCATCGCTTGGTCTTTTTCGCTCGCGCCACCCATCAAACAAACTCCTGGTTGATGGTTGGTGGTCACATCGGTTGCGCTTCCTGTAAGGTATTCGGTATAATTTTGTGCGAACGCAAATTGAAGGGTTAGAGTGAATAGAAGTAACGTAATTTTTTTCATAGCTGTTTAAGGTTTATCATTTTTATTTTGGTCGAAATAGGTAGTTAGCCTCAATTTTTGTCTTCAAGTAAAGGTACAAATCTAAATTCTCCAAATTCATGTTTTTCAAATTCCTTTAGGCCTTTTCTTATAAAAAGTGTCATGATTTGTACAGCGTCCCCAACAGGAATTACCAATCGTCCACCAATGTTCAGTTGGCTCATCAAAGGTTTCGGGACAAAAGGCGCTCCAGCAGTTACAATAATACCATCAAAAGGCGCTTCTTCTTTCAGACCTTTATAGCCATCTCCAAAGATAAGTTTTTTGGGGCGATAGCCTAACTTTGGCAAGAATTTGCTTGTTATTTTGAACAGTTCCAATTGTCGCTCAATGCTATATACTTTGGCTCCCAGTTCGCACAAGACAGCTGTTTGGTAACCACTGCCCGTACCAATCTCCAAGACTTTATCACCTTCCTTTAACTCCAATAATTCCGATTGAAAAGCTACCGTGTAAGGTTGAGAAATGGTTTGGTCAGCCGCAATTGGAAATGCTTTATCTACATAGGCGTGGTCCAAAAATCCAGAGTCCATAAACAAATGTCTAGGAATCTTGCCTATGGCTTCCAACACCTTTGGGTCCTTGATGCCTTTATTCTTAACGGTTTCAACAAGTTGTTGACGTAATCCTTTGTGTTTAAATGTATCTTTCAATCGATAGTAACTTTTCAGGCTAAATTAACCCAAACAAAATGAAGTCGCAAGGTTTTTTGTGAGTTGTTTAGCCGTTTATCGTTAAATTGTTGAGCTTGAAAACGGAGTACCTTTTAAGTTCTGGTTTTGTTCCCTCGTCATCTGACATCTGTCTTTTTTCTCTTTTCTTTTTTCTCTTTTCTGCCTCAAAAACTCTATTTTTGTTGAAAACGTTATACAATGCTAAAAGCTGGTGTTCTTGGTGCTGGTCACCTTGGTAAAATTCATTTGAGATTGCTCAACCAATCAGAAAAATTTGAATTAGTTGGATTTTATGATGCTGATGAAGCAAGTGCCCAAAAAGTAGTGGCAGAATTTGGTTATACCTATTTCAATACCATTGAAGCGCTCATAGAAGCTGTGGATGTTGTAGATATCGTCACGCCTACCCTTTCCCATTATGATTGTGCACGATTGGCCATCACGAAAGGCAAGCATATTTTTATAGAAAAACCAATTACAAACACGGTTGAAGAAGCCGAAACAATCAGAACCTTGGTAGCGGAAAACAACGTCAAAGGTCAGGTTGGTCATGTTGAGCGTTTTAATCCAGCTTTTAAAGCGATAAGAGACCAAGTTCACAATCCAATGTTTATTGAATCGCATCGTCTGGCGGAGTTCAACCCTCGTGGCACTGATGTTCCTGTTGTTTTGGATTTGATGATCCATGATATTGACATCATCTTAAGTGTGGTGAACAGCAAAGTGAAACATATTTCAGCTAGCGGTGTGGCAGTTATCAGTGACACCCCAGACATTGCCAACGCCAGAATAGAATTTGTAAATGGCTGCGTTGCCAATCTAACTGCCAGCCGGATTTCTTTAAAGAATATGCGCAAGACACGTTTCTTTCAAAAGGATGCCTACATTTCTGTGGATTTTCTTGAGAAAAAATGTGAGGTCGTAAAAATGAAAGATGCTCCTGTCAACCCGGGTGATTTTGATATGATTCTTCAGAATGCAGAAGGGGTTAAAAAGCAAATCTATTTTGATAATCCTGAAGTTGCCAACAACAACGCCATTTTGGATGAATTGGAAACCTTTGCAGATGCCATCAACAATAATACAAAACCAATTGTTACGCTTCATGATGGTACGGAAGCCCTACGTGTAGCGAACATGATTATTGATCAGTTTTAAGAATGTGGGCAGATGACTGGTTGACGGTTGACGGTTGACGGTTGATGGTTGATGGTTGATGGTTGATGGTAAAAAATAAATATTAATAAAATTCCCCTTTTCATGGGAATGAAAATAGATTTTAAATGAAAAATATTGCAGTTATCGGAGCAGGCACCATGGGAAATGGCATTGCACATACCTTTGCTCAAAGCGGATTTAAAGTGCAACTAATAGATATCAGCGAAGCTTCGTTAAAAAAAGGAATCGAAACCATTACCAAAAACTTGGATAGAATGGTTGCCAAAGAGAGTATTACGGAAGCTCAAAAGCAAGAAACACTCGCTAACATCAACACCTTTACAGATTTAAACGAAGGCGTTGAATATGCAAGTTTGGTGGTGGAAGCCGCCACTGAAAATATCGATTTAAAACTAAAAATCTTCAAGCAATTGGATGAGGCGTGTTCAGAAGACACTATTTTGGCTACCAACACCTCTTCTATCTCCATTACACAAATTGCAGCCGTCACCTCACGGCCAAACCAAGTGATTGGCATGCATTTTATGAATCCTGTGCCGATTATGAAATTGGTTGAAATCATTCGAGGTTACAACACGAGTGATGAAGTCACCAAAACCATTATGGAACTTTCGAAAACCCTTGGAAAAGTGCCCGTGGAGGTAAACGACTACCCTGGATTTGTTGCCAACCGTATTTTGATGCCGATGTTGAATGAATCCATCGAGACACTT
Source organism: Flavobacteriaceae bacterium UBA5544 (assembly GCA_002426755.1). Lineage (GTDB taxonomy): Bacteria > Bacteroidota > Bacteroidia > Flavobacteriales > Flavobacteriaceae > JBPOFM01. The sequence goes on along the minus strand of DINI01000008.1, from coordinate 56,950 downwards.
TATAATGGTGTTGCTGGAGTTGAGGAAATTGATACTGTGATGAAGCTTGGCATGGCACACCCAATGGGTCCGTTGCAATTGGCTGATTTTATTGGTCTTGATGTCTGTCTTTCAATTTTAAATGTGATGTATGACGGATTTAAAAATCCTAAATATGCACCTTGTCCATTATTGGTGAATATGGTAAGAGCTGGTAAATTAGGAGTTAAATCTGGCGAAGGCTTTTATGATTATTCGGAAAGTCGAAAAGCGGAAAAAGTTACGAAACAGTTTTTAAAGTAGACAGTCGCAGTCGCAGTTTTCAAAGGTGCGTACCTCTGACTCAAAATTGCGACTGAAAACTAAAAAAATGGCTAAAATCATCCCCTTCAAAGCAGTACGACCAACACGAGACAAGGTAAGTCTTGTGGCGGCCCGTTCGTATCAAAGCTATACCAAAGAACAATTGGAAGCTCGCTTGCGGGACAATCCATTTTCGTTTTTGCACATTGTGAATCCCGGCTATAAATATGATAAAGAGATTTCGGGCGAAGCACGTTATAATCTTGTGCGAAACCGTTACTTAGAATTTATCGAGGATGGTATTTTTGTTCAAGACGAAACACCATGCTATTATGTTTACAAGATAGTGGATAGAGACAAGCAAGTCTTCAATGGGATTGTTGCAGCTACAAGTGCTGAAGATTATGAAAATGATGTTATCAAAAAACATGAAGATACGATCGAGCATCGAGAAATCATCTTTAAGGACTATCTAAAAACCGTAGGTTTTAATGCTGAACCTGTACTTCTCACTTATCCAGACAATGATGTAATTGCTGATATTATTAGCAATGCCCAAACGGAACGAGCAGAGTTTGAATTCACGACGACTTATAGAGACACCCATTATTTGTGGAAAGTAGATGCGCCTGTCTTAGTTGAGAAAATCCGAAAAGAATTTGAGCAAATGAAGACCGTCTATATTGCAGATGGACATCATCGTTCGGCATCGTCGTATTTGTTGTATAGAGACTTGAAGGCAAATAACCCAGAGCATACAGGCAATGAACATTATAACTTTTTCATGAGTTATCTGTTACCCGAATCTGATTTGAAAATCCATGAATTCAATAGAATCATTAAGGATTTGAATGGTTTGACAAAAGAAGAGTTCCTTATTCATTTAGACACTTTATATCGCATAGAAAACCGCGGAAAAATACCTTATAAACCTTCCAAAAAGCATCACTTTAGCATGTATTTGGATGGTGAATTTTACTCCTTGTACTTGCGTAAAACGAGTTATAAAATAACTACATCCTTAGATGCTCTGGATGCACAAATCCTTTATAAAACCATTTTGCAACCTATCTTGGGAATTCAAGATTTGCGTAATGATGACCGCATTTCCTATATCAACGGCAAGAAAGACATCGTAAACATGAAAGACAGCGTGGATAGTGGTTTGTTTGCAGTCGGGTTCGGCATGGTACCGGTAAATATGGATGAGATGAAACAAATTGCTGACGACGGATTAAAAATGCCTCCAAAGAGTACGTTTATTGAACCAAAGTTGCGAAGTGGTGTCACTATTTATGAGTTTTAAAAGCTGTTATGAAATTAACAAAAATTATAGTTCTACTTTTCATTTTTACATTTTCGTGTAAACCAACTGAAGTATCAAAAGAAATAAGTTGCCCAACTTACAAGATATTGGATGAGAATCAAATAAGCTGGTCAACATTTGCTTTTAAAGGTGATGAATCCAAATCACTAAACCAGTTAAGTTTTTGCACCCATCATCCAAATATAGTTGCGGAAATCATTTTTGAAGATTATGGAAAATGGAATAAAATTTATTACGAAACAAAGAACAACAACCCGATGTTATTATGGGAGGATATTTTTCTTGAAAAAATCGGAATAAAAGTAGATGTATCCACTTCAAGTTATAATGACAGGTATTCATCTATCATCATATTTGATAACAATGGAAAGGATTTACTAACCGATAATTCAGAATATAAAACCATTTTGGTTGATTATTTTGTAGAGAAAATCAATTCTTATGAAAAATTGAAACAATCCAAATTCATGGAAGAATATTGGAAGGAAGTCAATCCGAAAATGTATGAATACTATTATGGTAAAAAGAATTAGAAATGTCCATAAAACAAAACCTCCAACATATAAAATCCCAAATTCCGGAAGATGTTACTCTGGTAGCCGTCTCAAAAACCAAGCCCAATTCTGACATTATGGAAGCTTATGATGCTGGTCAGCACGTTTTTGGCGAGAACAAGATTCAGGAGATGGTGGATAAATATGAATCTCTTCCAAAAGATATTGAGTGGCACATGATTGGACATGTGCAGACCAATAAAATTAAGTATATGGCTTCTTTTGTGAATTTGGTTCATGGTGTAGATAGTTTTAGATTGCTGAAGGAACTCAACAAACAAGCAAAGAAAAATGATAGAACCATCAATTGTTTGCTTCAAATAAAAATAGCGGAAGAAGACTCCAAATTTGGAATGACGGCGGAAGATGCGTCAAAAATTTTGCGATCAGAAGAATTTTCAGAATTAAAAAACGTTTGTGTAACAGGGTTGATGGGAATGGCAACATTCACCGATAATGAAGCACAAATCGAGTCGGAATTTTCATTTTTAAAAGCTACATTTGAGAGATTAAAAGTATTACGAACCGAAAACTGTCAATTGAAAACTGTCAGTATGGGAATGAGTGGCGATTTTCAACTCGCTATTGAATGCGGAAGTACGATGGTTAGAGTTGGAAGCAGTATTTTTGGGGAACGAAATTATGGTTAACAGTCGCAGTAGCATAGAATTATATAATTTCGAGTATTCTTGGCAAAACACTATAAATGATAAAATTTATAAAACCAACTTCTAACATTTAATATATAACATTTTAAATTTTAAAAGATTTACGCAATATTAGACATAGAAACCACAGGTGGAAAGTACAATGAGGAAGGGATCACAGAAATTGCAATCTACAAATTTGATGGTCATAAAGTTGTTGACCAATTTATAAGTCTTGTCAATCCTGAACGCGAAATTCAGCCTTTTGTAGTTAATCTAACAGGCATCAACAGTAATATGCTTCGCACAGCTCCCAAATTTTATGAGGTAGCCAAACGCGTGGTGGAAATTACTGAAGATTGCATTGTGGTCGCACATAATTCGGAATTTGATTACCGCATTCTTCGTACGGAGTTCAATCGTTTAGGTTTTGAATACAAACGCAAAACCTTGTGTACTGTTGATCTGTCAAAACAGTTGATTCCGGATCAAGCATCTTATAGTTTAGGCAAGCTTACACGCTCTTTGGGAATCCCTGTTAGTGATAGACATAGAGCTGCAGGCGATGCCATGGCCACCGTGAAATTGTTCAAAATGCTATTGGCAAAAGACGTTAAGAAAATCATTATCCAAGAGGCCGTAAAGTCTGAACCAAAATTCCAAATTGAACCTAATCTAAAGACGATTATTGAAGACTTACCTTCAATTACTGGAGTGTATTACATTCATAATACCCAAGGCGATGTCATCTACATTGGGAAGAGCAAGAATATAAAGAATAGAATCAATCAGCATTTTACAAGCACAAGCAACAAATCAAAAAAGATACAAATTCAAGTTGCTGCAGTTACTTACGAGGCTACAGGGAGCGAATTGGTTGCGCTTTTAAAAGAGAGTGAAGAAATAAAGAAAATCAACCCGTTACACAATAGAGCTATGCGGCGAAATCTTTTTACGCATGCTCTTTACAGTTTTATTGATGATAAGGGTTATATCAATCTTAAAATAGACAAGGCTGACGGCAGAAAGAAATCAATTACCACGTTTGCCAATAATCAAAGTGCCAGAAGTTTCCTTTTCAACGCTGTAGATCAGTATCAATTGTGTCAGAAACTATCTGGATTGTACAACACAAAAAGCAGTTGTTTTAAATACGACATCCAAGAATGTCTTGGTGCCTGCATTCAAGAAGAAAATCCTGAAGACTACAACAAACGTGTGCAGCAACTGATTCAAAAAAATAGTTACGACTCTAAAAACATTGCCATTATAGACAAAGGTCGTGAAGTGGATGAACGCAGTGTACTGCTAATAGAAGACGGCGTTTTTAAAGGGTTGGGATTTTTTAATCTCAATTACCAAATCAATACGATTGAAGTTTTGGAAACGCTCATCACTCCAATGGAAAACAATAGAGACACCCAACACATCATACAAAATTATTTGAGACGAAATAAAGGACTTAAAATTATTCAACTGAACAAATGAAGCAACTTCTACTTACTACTTTTTTACTCATCATATCAGCAAAAAGTTTATCCCAAAACGAATTCAATTCAGAAGATTTTACAGTTACCAGAAGCGATTTGAATATCAATACATATGAAAAAGATTCAACCGCAAATGCCTTGGTCATCTATGAATATGGCAAAAGCTATGTGGACAAGAGAACATTTAAACTTGTAACCGAAGTCAAGCGGAAATTAAAGATTCTTAACAGAGAGGGATTTGATAAGGCCACGAATGTCATATATCTTTACACCGATGGCAATAAAAAGGAAAAAATATCCAATATCTCCGCAACGACCCTAAATATCGAGAACAATAATGTTACCAAAACCGAATTAGAAAATAGTCAGATTTTTGAGGAAAAATACAATGAGCGTTATACGATTGTAAAGTTTACATTTCCAAATATTAAGGAAGGCTCCGTGATTAGTTATAGCTATACCTTGACCTCTCCTTTTATGTTTAAGTATAAAGAATGGTTTTTTCAGGATGACATCCCTAAACTTTATAGCCAATATGAAACCAGCATCCCTGGTAACTATGAATACAACATCAAATTAGTAGGATTTTTAAAACTGGATGTAAATCACGGTGTCATTGAAGGCAACTGTTTAGATGGTGGAAATGGCGCCTATGCCGACTGTGTGAACACGAATTATATTATGAGAAATATTCCCGCTTTTACGGAAGAAGATTATATGACCACAAAATATAATTATCTGTCTCGTGTGGAGTATGAATTGAAAACCGTTAGAGGCTTTAATGGCTCGGTTAATCATTATACAAAAACTTGGGCAACAGTCGATTCTGAATTAAAAACAGATAAAGAGCTCGGAAGACAATTAAACAAAAGCAGCAGCACCAAAAATTTGTTGGATGACTCTATTGTCAATGAAAAAGACCCACTTACAAAGGCAAAGGCCATTTATGAATTTGTTCAAGATACTTACACTTGGAACAATGAGTATAGCATTTTTAAAGATGTTTCTGTAAAGGATTTGATTGATAATAAATCTGGAAATGTTTCAGAAATCAATATTTTGTTGCACAATCTATTGGACGACAACAACATTGAGGTTAAACCGGTTTTATTATCAACACGCGACAATGGGTTTGCCACGCAGATTTATCCGGTTCTATCAGATTTTAATTATTTAGTTGTTCAGGCAACTATTGATGGCATTTCTTACCTTTTGGACGCCACTGACAGTTATTTGCCGTTTGGTCAATTACCTTTTAGATGTTTGAATCAACATGGACGATTACTCGATTTTAAAAAAGGGAGTTATTGGATTGATATTGAAGCTGAAAAATCTTCTTCCGTTTCGTATCGTTTAGAGCTTGATTTGACAGCTGATAATATATTAAAAGGGAAAACAGCAAAAAAAACAACTGGCTATCATGCGATGTCTCCTAAAAAGAATTATTTCAAGGACAAAGAAAACTATATAAAATCTCGCAAAGACACTTACCCAACCATGACGTTTTTAGAATACGACGTCAAAACAGAAAACAAAAAAGACCGTGATTTCGATGAAGAATTTATAATAGAACATGAGCCAGAAAGTGTTGGAGAAAAAATATACCTAAATCCTTTTCTCTTTAAATTTTTTACGGAAAACCAATTTAAACTGCAAGAACGCACCTATCCGATAGATTTTGGTTTCAAGGACGCCTATCTTTATGCCTTGAAACTTCAAATAGATGATAGTTATGAAATTTTAGAACACCCAAAGGATTTAGTTTTGAAACTTCCAAACAATACAGGGTCGATTATTTTCACCACTAAAGTTGAAAATAATACAGTAGAGTTATTTTTTAAATTAAATTTTACTGAACCAATTTACAATCCTGAATATTATAACTATATTAAAGAGTTCATGAGGACTATTGTGGATATCCAAAAGAACTCTCTTATTGTAATTCAAAAAAAGTAAGCAAACTTTTTAGTACTTTTAAGGATTATGCCAATAGAATCTCATCACAAAAACTGGAAAGCAAAACTTCATGAAATTATTTATGAAGCCGATACACCGGAAGGCAAATTATTTGATGTCATCCTGTTTATCGCTATCATTGCCAGTATAGCTTTGGTGATGCTAGAAAGCATTCGTGGTTTTGATACAAAATATCATGATTTTCTAGATATATCTGAATGGATCATAACCATCCTTTTCACATTAGAATATATTGCACGGATCATTTCCGTGAAGAGACCATGGAAATATATTTTCAGTTTCTATGGCATTGTCGATTTTCTTTCTACCGTACCAAAGTACATTTCAATAATTTTTGTTGGTACACATGCTTTAGTTGCTTTAAGAGCCTTAAGATTGTTGCGCATCTTTAGGATACTTAAATTGGCCAGGTATCTTGGCGCCTCCAATATGTTAGCAAATGCTCTAAAAGCAAGTCGCGCCAAAATCATGGTGTTTTTATTCGCTGTACTTATCCTATGCATTATTTTTGGAACACTTATGTATCTCATTGAAGGCGAAGCAAGCGGGTTCAGTAGTATTCCTGTTAGCGTATATTGGTGTATTGTAACATTGACTACTGTAGGTTTTGGAGATATTGCTCCAGTAACACCTTTAGGACAATTTATTGCCGCAATTATTATGATTCTTGGTTATGGGATCATTGCTGTCCCAACAGGGATTGTTTCGGCTGAATATTCTGCTCAAGGGAAATCAACGTCCAAAGATTCTGGAAAACCCAATCATCCTGAAGTACATCTCAATTCTCAATCGTGCCCGAGTTGTTCTGCAGAGCGCCATAAAGACAATGCTAAATATTGTTACAAATGTGGCCATTTTTTAGAAGACTATTCTTAATACCAAATGTCTAAAAACAAATACCTTGTAAGTATCGTTGGCCCCACAGCAATTGGCAAAACTGCTTTGAGCATCAAACTTGCAAAACATTTTGACACCGAAATCATTTCAGCAGATTCACGTCAATTTTTTAAGGAGATGCAAATAGGCACTGCTGCTCCAACTCCAACCGAGTTGGCTTCTGTCAAACATCATTTTATCCATCATAAATCTGTTGAGGACCATTATAGTGTTGGGGCTTTTGAAAAAGATGCCATCGTTTTGCTCGATGATTTGCTTTTGACAAAAGATATCGTCATTATGGTTGGCGGCTCTGGCTTATATGTGGATGCTGTCATCAATGGTTTGGATGAGTTCCCAGAAATCGACCCAACAATTAGAGATACTTTAAACAAAAACCTGCAGAGCAAAGGCTTGGGGCATCTTCAAGAACAATTAAAACTATTGGACGAAACGTCTTATCACACCATTTCCATTGACAATCCACATCGCGTCATTAGAGCTTTGGAAGTTTGCATTGGTACCGGAAAATCTTATTCATCATTTTTAAATAAAGAAAAGCAACAGCGCAATTTCAATACCATAACAATTGGGTTGACTGCGGAAAGAGCTGTTATATACGACAGGATCAATCAACGTGTTGACAATATGATACAGGAAGGATTGCTGGAAGAAGTGAAGGGCTTAATGACAAAGCAAGATTTAAACGCTTTGAATACGGTTGGTTATAAAGAACTTTTTAATTATTTAAATGGTGAGTCGACATTAGAATTTGCTATTTCCGAGATTAAGAAAAACTCACGTAGATTCGCAAAACGACAACTTACTTGGTTCAGAAAAAATGAAAACATCTTATGGTTTGATTATGAATGCGAAGTAAAAAACATCATCGAAACTATTGAATATCAAACCAAAACATCAGTCTCTTAAAAGATCAGAATTTTTTGATTTTGAAAAAAAATTCAAAAAAACCTGTAATCCAATTAATTAACACTACATTTGCAGCTAATTAATTTTTTAATATTTATTATGAATAAAGGTACAGTAAAATTCTTCAACGACGCTAAAGGTTTTGGTTTCATCACTGAAGAAGGAAACAACAAAGAACATTTTGTGCACATTTCTGGTTTAATCGATGAGATTCGCGAAGGAGATGAAGTAGAATTCGAATTGACAGAAGGTAAAAAAGGATTGAACGCAGTAAACGTAAAAGTTATCTAATACTTCCGATTTAAACTTTTTAGAAAAACAAGAGCCTATCACATGATAGGCTTTTTTATTAGTCCTTTTTAGCTATCTTTAAGTCAATCAAACTTATAGCACTATGAGAATTTTTTCAATTTTTAAATCATATCCCGCTTACATTCTTATCATCGTCTTGTTCTCATGCAATAAGAACGCCGAAAAGACTCATGAGTCAACCGATAAGCAAATTAATAATGATAGTCTTTTTATTCAAACAATGCAAAAGCATCTCGATGCCGTTTCAAATAAAGACATTAAAACACTTGAAAGTACATTATCCCCTAATGGAGAAATGCAATTGATACTGCCAAGTTCTGAAATTATATATTCTGCTGAAAAGTTTTTAGATTACCATAGAGATTGGTTTAAGGATACCACATGGACTTTTGAAACCAAAATATTAAATACGGATGTTTCCAATGATTTTGGAATGGCAATTACAGAAATTGTTTACAGAGAGCCTGATAGAGAGGGAGAACCTTATTTTAATCGAATGACTGTCAGTTATGATTTAAAGAAAATCGATGGTAATTGGTATATCATAAAAGACCATGCTAGTTCCATTGAGAAGTCAACGGATCAAAAATAAGCAAATAAAAAACCCCATAAAACTTACGGGGTTTAAAATTGTCTTTATGCTTTTTGATTGACTACAAGCCTAAAACCTTCGCCATGAATGTTGAGAATTTCGACATTTTCATCTAGCTTAAGATATTTTCGCAACTTGGCAATGTAAACGTCCATACTTCTTGAAGTGAAATAATTGTCATCCCTCCAAATCTTGGTCAAGGCCAATTCTCGAGGCATCAAATCGTTTTCATGCAATGCCAATAGACGTAGCAATTCATTTTCTTTTGGTGATAATTTTACAGGTTCTGTGTTTTTGTATTTTAAGAATCTTAATTTCGAGTTCAGTTCAAAACCGCCAATTTTAAATTCAAATTGTTTGCTATCTGCAACGACATCTGTTGCTTTGCGCTGCATGATCGCTTTGATTTTCATTAGCAGCACTTCGCTGTCAAAAGGTTTATTTAGGTAATCATCCGCACCAACTTTATACCCTTTCAACACATCCTCTTTCATCGCTTTTGCTGTTAGGAATATAATTGGTACATCGGCATTTTTCTCCCTGATTTCTTTAGCAAGTGTAAACCCATCTTTATAAGGCATCATTACGTCCAAAATACATAGGTCGTAATCGTCTTTCTTGAATTTCTCAAAACCTTCCATGCCATTTTTTGCATGAACCACGTCATAGTCATTCATCGCTAAATAATCCTTTAATACGGTTCCAAAATTTGGATCGTCCTCTACTAATAGAATTTTTTTGTTTTGTTCTTCCATAATTATGATATTAATGGTAGCTTAATTGTAAAGGTACTACCTTTTCCTTTTTCACTTTCTACTGATATATGTCCTTGGTGATCTTCAACCATACGCTTTACGTAAGCTAATCCTAGACCGTGTCCTTTTATGTTATGTACATTGCCGGTGTGTTCTCTATAAAACTTTTCAAACACTTTCTTTTGTACCTGTTTAGACATTCCGTTACCCTGATCGCTAATTTTCAATAAAATATTGGTTCCTGCATTTTCTGTGTAAACATCAATTTTTGGTGCGTTGTCAGAATATTTTATTGCATTGTCCAATATGTTTACAATGACATTGGTAAAATGCGTTTCATTTGCCAAAACTGATGATTTTTCAGCGTCCAAATGGGTTTTGATATATCCTTTTCTATCCTCTACTATCAATTCAACATGTGTTATTGCATCTTCAATTAAGTCGTGCAACTTTACCCTATCCTTACTGATATTGAGCTCATTCTTTTCGAGTTTTGATATTCGAAGCACATTTTCCACTTGTGCGTGCATGCGTTTGTTCTCATCTTTAATCATTTTTAGATAACGCATCACCTTTTCCTGATCATTGATAATCTTTGGATTTTTAATGGAATCCAAAGCCAAATTGATTGTTGCAATAGGTGTTTTGAACTCATGCGTCATATTGTTGATAAAGTCGGTCTTAATCTGCGATATCTGACGTTGTTGTATCAACTGGTGAATAGCACTACCAAAAGCAAAAATGATGATTGCCGTAAAGACAATTGATAATATGGTCATTCCCAATATGTTTCGAAATAGATATTTATTTCGTTCAGGGAAATTCACGTATAGCTTAAAATTGCTTTCATTGTTATTGTCCAAAAAAAGAGGAACTCCATAGGTTGATTCTGGCACCAATTCAAAATTATTGGATTGCACTTTGGTTGCTAAATCTTTATCATAGATTGCAAACTCAAAATCGGTATCAATCCCATCTCCACGCAATTGTTTATTCAATAAATCGTTTACATTATCAACAGAAACACGTTTGTATATTGGATAATTTTTAAAACGATCTCTATAATTGATCTCAAACAATTTTTTTGTGGTCTCTGGAAGAGCACTCAATTCTCGAATTGTTTTTTCCGCCCTTATCTTTAAATTGCCATCGATGGAAGTATTGTCATACGTACTGGTCTCACGCTGACTAGAAATCCTACTGATGTTAACACTATCTAAACCAATGTCAAGGAACAATGATGGTACCTTATAGCTTTCTTCCAAAATTCCATTTCTGTAAACTATGGTTTCGTTGGTAGCTTCGTCTTGGGATTGAATCCGCAATTCTTTGATTGCCGTAGAGTCGGCTACCGCACCTCTTGCTATGAGATCTTGCAATCGCAATGCATAGGCATTGAATTCTTGCTCTTCCAAATCTTTGGAAACGAAACTTAAAGAACGCTTAACATTGAGAGTGAATTGACTTTTTTCGTTCTGTAAACTTTTATTGATAAAATAAACTTGAACGAAAATAATACCGATGAGTGATAGACTCATCAACACAATCAACATAATGAAAAGCTTTTTGCCCATCGTTCAAATTTAACATTTTAACATTTACTAATTGTTGCCTTTAACCTTACATTAACAAAAACGTTAAAATTTAAAGTTTCGCTATATTTTGAAGTATTTTTTGGTGTGTTTTTAGCACTTGTTTTTCAGTGTTTTCCAACTGATCGTTAACAATCACAAAATCAGATTTTTTAATTTTTTCTTCATCTGACAATTGGTTCTTCATGACGTCCATTATTTTTTTCTCTGTGGTATTATCTCTCTTTAACAAACGAGCAATCTTATGTTCCATACTTGCCGTAACCGTAATGACATAATCGTACTCACTTTGTTTTTGTTGTTCAAAAATTATGGCCGCCTCTTTGATTACATATTTAGAGGTTTGTTTCTTTAACCATCTATTAAAATCCATAGCAACTTTTGGATGCACAATTGCGTTCATTTGAGCCAAGAGTGAAGCATCATTAAAAATTTTTGATGCAACAAAGGGTCTGTTAAGCTGATTGCCCATATAGGCTTTTTCGCCAAATAATTTAATGAGCTTTCGTTTAATGACCTTTGAGGTATTCATCAAATGTTTGGCTTCAACATCTGCTATATAAACAGGAATCCCCAATGATTCAAATAATTTTGCAACCGTTGTTTTTCCGCTTCCTATACCACCTGTGAGTCCAACTACTATCATTCTATTATAATAAATTCGACCTTGCTTTGATTCATTTTAGCGCTTTTTACCAATTTTGGTTTCGTGACCAATTGTGGTGTAAAAAAGGTCCTGTCTTGGTTCTTTACCTCCGCATAATCACAGATAATTTTAAAATCCAGTGCTTTTATCTTTTTATAATTTTCAAGACTGACATAGTATGAAACCAAAACCGTTTTTGGAAAATAATTTATTTTGATATTTGAAGGTAAATTAACGATGTTGACAGGAACTTCAAAAGTACCTTCTGTGAATTTCTCAACAGTACCCCAAACCTTTACTTTTGTTTTACTTAATTTGATTTTTTCAAACGATTCATCCATTAACAAATCCACGTCTTTATCTATTGAAGCATTCACATCTTTAAGAGCGAGCTTCTCGGATTTAACTTTAGAAATTTTTTCAATCAAATTTTTAGGACCAATCACATTAACAGAATCTGGCTTTATTTTTAGACTATCGAGTATATCATAACCAGGCGCATAGCTTATTTCAGCATCCAATTTTATTGGGACTTTTTTGAGGGACATTATGTCGTAAGGAAAGGTCAAAGAATCAGGCTGTACGGACAAGATTTCTATTTTTGAACCTAGTTGTGAGTCAATCTTTGAAATTCCTTTTTTTGTGTCCCAAATGTATTTTTGACCATTTTTTCGCACCTCTTTGTTAAAATCAACGGTTAATTTGTGTTTATAAAAATTATGTGTGACAAGATTAAACCCGTATGCTTTTACCTTTACTTTGACAATGGAATCAAATCCAGGAGAAATACTATGCTGTTCTGGGACGTTAGAGTAATTCACATGAAAGAAGATGGTTTCCGTGTAAGTTTTAGAAAGCTTTGAAATGACCAAAAACAAAAAAGACAACAGCAAAAAGAATCCGAAGACATTCAGTTTTTTGCTTTTGATAGATTTGAACAATTTTGATTTGAGATTACCTAACATTCTTAAAAAATAAATTTGGAAACTGCTGTTCTGGTGATTTTTTAGACCACATTAGTTTGAAAGTGGATTTTAAAAACCCATAACCATAACCTATAAATTGGATAAAAATTGCAACAATTGATTGAATCGCTACATAAAAATTCTTTGTTGAAAAAAATGACATCAAAAACGCTATAAAAAAATAACCTGCATAAATGACGATAGCCCATTGAATATTAAATAGTAGCAACAGAATTGAAACGACAAGGCCAATACTGAAGACCGTTGGCAGCCAATAAATAGTCTTACTCGTTTCTGGATGCCATTTATTTAAAATTGGCCTCACCATTCCAAACTTTTTCACTTGTTGATAAAATTTTGACCATGAAATACGTCGTTTATGATAAACAAAAGCTTCTTTGTAAAGTCCTGTTTTAAAACCCAGTTTTTTCAACCTAATGGACAAATCGGGATCTTCACCAGGATGGATAGTTCCAAAACCTTGAGACGCCTCAAATGCAACTTTGGAAATCCCCATGTTGAAACTTCTCGGCTGAAAGTCTTTTTGTTTCTCTTTACCTCCTCTAATGCCTCCTGTGGTGATAAATGAAGTCATTGCAAAGTTGATAGCCTTCTGCAAATTAGAAAACGAGTCATGAGCCGCGTCAGGTCCTCCATAACAGTCAACATACTTTCCTTTTAAATTTTGCTTGACAGCTTCTAAATAATTCTCCGGCAACAAACAATCTGAATCTAAAATAATGAAGTAGTTTCCTTTTGACCTTCTCATTCCATAATTTCTAGAATCTCCAGGACCGGAGTTTTGCTTAAAGTAATAAGATATATTAAGTTGTGATTCGTAGGATTCAACAACCGATTTACATTTCAACATAGAACCATCTTCAACAATAATAATCTCAAAGACTGAATTCCCTTTTAGTTTTGTAAAACTATCAAGAAGTTCATCTATTTCATCTGGCCTGTTATAGACAGGTATGACAAATGAGAAATGCAATGGCTCCATAGCTAACAAAGGTAAATAAAGAAAAAACAAAAGCCACCTAATTGGTGGCTTTTGAAATTGAATATTTAAAAATATTATTGTTTGATCACTCGGATTGTTTCAGTTGCATCGTTGATGGTTACTTTAACAAAATAAGCACCTGTTTGCAATGAAGCCATGTTAACCTCACTGTTAAGTGTATTAGGAGCAGATCTCAATACTTCCTGTCCTAACATGTTGTAAATAGACACATTCTGAATGTTGCTTTGAGCATTTAAATTCAATGTGTTTTTTACTGGATTAGGAAAGTATGTAAATGAATTTACTGACTCTTCACTGATTCCCAAAGTTGGGCCACATAATACGCCTCTGGTTCTACTCACGTTTTCAGGTGTACATTGATCATCCAAATGTGTGTAAAAACGTACTTCCCCATCAATATCAGAAGTCCAAGTCACAGGAGTTGTACCAAATACCAAAGGAGTTGTTCCCCCTGCGTCACTAATTGTAAGAAAATCAGTCGCAACAGAACTTGTAAATTGATATGTTTGACCATTTACTACATTCACAACTGAATATTCACCAGCCCATGCGATCGTTGTTATGTTATTAGCTGTTGTACCATCGCAAGTTCCAGGTGTAAAGGCAGCAGATGGATATCGTCCATTTGGTGCTGCAAAACAATAACCTGGTGGGGTTTGAGTTGTAAAGCTCCATACTGAACAACCACTGGCTTCAGCAGTATTATTAATAGGAATAACCAACCAGTAAATAGTAGTGCCATATACATTAATCGCAAGATCTGCAGAAGTCGTAGTGTAATTACCAATTAAAGCAGGGTTGTCACCAGCAGCATTGTCTACCACATAAAGGTCATAGGATGTTGGTGTTGGTCCAGTGGCTGGTGCAGACCATGTAAATGTTAAATCTCCAACAAAAACATCAGTAGCTCCATCAGCAGGGAATGGGTTAGTTGCACAATCTGGTGTTTCATCAGCTGATGAAAACGAAATCATAGACCAAGTACTATAATCACCTCCAGTACAATCTGCACGGACATAAAAATCGTAAGCTGTTGAGGCTGTAAGTGTAGCCATGTATGTTGGAGATCCAATACCTGTTCCTGAGGTAGGTTCTGGGCTTCCCGCAGGTAACAATGCATATTCCCAAGCACTTTCAGTATCACCAGCTGTCCAATCAATGGTTGCAGATGTTGTAGTAATAGCAGAAGCTACCACATTTGAAGGAGGTAAGCAACTTGGAGGGGTACCATCCACATAATTCAATTGAATGTTTGGCCTATCACCATTAGTCGTGTCTGTATTAACACCACATGATGTACCTCCATCTGTTCTATATCTTCTTGACCCATTGGCCATTGTAGTACCTCTAACCTGTCCGTAAGGCGACGTGAAAGGGTTTTGACCATCGGAGCATACTTCTATCAAGATGTTATCAACGCCATTCCAAACGAAATTTGTGTCAAACGTGATCATGTCAAAAGTGCCAGCGTCAGTCACTGTTGGATCATAATCGAAAGGATTTTTAACCACCATAGTAGGTGATGCATCGTGAGCAGCAGAATTAACGGCTGATGTATGGCCAATTTTAATTGTATAACCCAACAAGGCTCCTCCTGCATAATCACCTGATATTGACCATCCTAATGCGGTAATTTCATCGTAAGGAGTCATCATAGCACTTAATTCTGCCGCAGTATATACGACCTGATACCTGAATGAGTTAAAATAACCATCGATTGGGTCTGAACCGGTAGAAGTTGTCTCAGCGGTACCAGTTCCAATGACTAAAGATTGTGCGCTTATTTGAGAAGTAAACGCAACTGCAATCATCGTAAAAAAAAGTAAAGTAATTTTTTTCATAAAAATGTTAGTTTTAAATTAAAAATATCAATTGAGGCATTAAGGTAACAAATAATTGATAGTTTAATAACACAGAAAGCACCTAACCGATGAAGTGTCGAAAAAATTCGATTAAATTCATTTTCCGAATAAACTTATGCCATAAAAAAACCGTTATGAAAATAACGGTATTTCTGGACCCTAAAAGTCAGGGATTATAGATAAATAGATTCAAATAAACTATATAACACGTATTTTAAAATATCAACATCTTGTTGTAAAATCAAGTTCAATTCCAAGAAAACCAAACAGAGAGTTTTTTAGGCAGGCAGTAAACTTACCTACCTATTCTGCCATAAACGTCTCCATCACAGCATCACTGACGCCCATATTACTAAAACCTCCGTCATTAAATAAGTTTTGAAGCGTAACACGTTTTGTGAGGTCACTAAAAAGGGTCACGGTATAATTGGCGCAGTCCAATGCTGTTGCATTGCCTAATGGTGACATTTTATCGGCATAGGCAATAAATCCATCAAATCCTTTGACGCCTTGTCCAGCTGTGGTCGGAGTTGGTGATTGAGAAATGGTATTGACTCGTACTTTTTTGTCCTTACCAAAGAAATAGCCGAAGCTTCGAGCAATACTTTCTAAATATGCTTTGTTATCAGCCATATCATTATAATCTGGAAATACGCGCTGTGCAGCCATATAAGTCAATGCAACGATACTGCCCCATTCATTCATAGCATCCGCTTTATAAAGCGTTTGCATCACCTTATGGAATGACATAGCAGACACATCTGTCCCTTTTTGTGTCCAATCATAGTTTTGATCGGTGTAATGTTTTCCTTTTCTAACATTAACAGACATTCCTATAGAGTGCAGTACAAAATCCAGTTTTCCACCAAGGATTTCCATCGATTTTGATACAAGGTTTTCCAAATCCTCAATTGAGGTAGCATCAGCTGGTACAATCTGTGATCCGGTTTTATCTGCCAATTCGTTGATCTGTCCCATACGCATTGCGATTGGTGCATTCGTCAATACAAATGTTCCACCTTCTTCATGGACGCGTTCAGCCGTCTTCCATGCAATTGAGTTGGCGTCTAATGCTCCAAAAATAATTCCTCGTTTTCCTTTTAGTAAATTGTATGACATATTGTAAGTTGTTTAGTGTTTGTCGTAAAGTTGTTTATAATTTTTGAGCCTAAAAAGCATCATTAGTTTCAAAGTTAATAAAACTTTGAACTTTAATCTCTAATCTTTTAAATTTTTAATTCAATAATTGCTTGGCGTGTGCAATGGCAGAATCTGATAATTTAACGCCTCCAAGCATTTGGGCAATCTCTACAATACGCTCATCAGCATTGAGTTTTTTGAGTTGGGTTTGTGTCACCTCATTGATATCTTCTTTAAATACTTTAAAATGAGTATCCCCTTTTGCTGCAATCTGTGGTAAATGCGTAATGGTGAACACTTGCATTGTTTTACTCATTTGTTGCATGATGGAAGCCATTTTATTTGAAATTTCACCGGAAACTCCTGTATCTATTTCGTCAAACATGATGGTTGGCAATTGGATATATTTTGAAAGAATGGATTTAATGGCCAACATGATTCTTGACAATTCGCCTCCTGATGCACTTTTTTTCAATTCGTTAAAATTACCTCCTTTATTGGCTGAAAACAGAAATTCGAGTTCATCAGTTCCATAGTTGAGAAATGTTTCACTTTGATGAAGTTGAATATTGAATTTGGAATTGGGCATCCCAAGTGTGCCCAAAATGTCTTCCAATTGCTGAATCAATTGAGGGATGACTTTTGTTCTATTTGCATGAATTGTTTTAGAATCCGCTATCAATTGTTGTTGGAGCGCTTTTACCTTTGATTCCTTTTGAATAATGGTAGCATCGAGATTTTCCGTATCACTCATTTTTTGTGATAGACTTTCCCTAATTTGAATCAATTCGTTTTCATCAGCTGCTGAATGCTTCAACATTAAATTATGTAACACTTGAAGTTTAGCATTTACTGTTTCCAATCGATTTGGGTTTGCCTCAAGGCTGTCTTGAAGATTTTCAATTTCAATAAAAATATCATCGATTTCAATCAAACTGCTATTGATGCGTTCGTAAACGTCTTTGTAAGCCAGTCCATAATTAGATAATTTGGCGAATTGCTGCTTCAATTCCGTTAGATTGTGAATGATTCCAACCTCTTCATTGGTCATCAATTCATTAGAATTGGAAAGTCTTTGCTTAATGTCTTCAATATTATTGAGCGTTTCGTATTCTTCTTCAAGGGTAATCATTTCTCCAACAACCAATTTAGCATCTTGCAATTCTTTTAATAAAAATGAATTATAATCATGTTCCTTAATAGCTTCTGCCTTNNTTCATTGGAAGCCAACGCATCAATCACCTGAAATTGAAAATCATCATTCGTCAATTGTAAGGTCTGATGTTGCGAATGAATGTCCAAAAGACGTTCTCCGAGCACCTGCAAACTATCGAGATTCACAGGAGTATCATTAATAAATGCTCTGGATTTACCGGAGGGAAGAATTTCCCGTCTAATGATGGTTTGTGGCTCGTAATCGAGGTCTTCGGATTTGAATAAGGTTTTTAGATTATAGTTTGCGATATCAAAAGTCGCTTCAATCACACATTTTTCAGAAGGATTTTTTACACTGCTCAAATCGGCTCGTTTCCCAAGAATCAAGGACAAACCTCCCAAAAGTATGGACTTCCCTGCACCAGTTTCACCTGTAATAATAGTCAACCCATTACTAAAACCCACTTGAAGTTGGTCTATAAGAGCGTAATTTTTTATGGTTAATGAGGTGAGCATTTTAAATCTTGGATTGCTGATCTGGTTTAGTTTACTGTTGACGAAATACTAAACGTAAAATATTTAGTACTTTATCTTCCAGCCTTTTTTAAAAACTAATATTTCTCCATTTAGAAGCATAGGTTGGAGCTATTCTGTTTAGGACATCAATAACGGTTGTGACATTAACATTTGGACCTCCACTGAATATGTCTGCTATTTCATCTCCCTTGGCATCAAAAAACACACGTAGCAAAAAGGAATTTGGCCGTCTTTGGTTCATGGTGTTCAAATCGTTCAAAACAGAAGCTATTTTTTCCTTACCGCCCTTTGCATTATCTGCCATGACATCCAACCCATTGATATGATAATCATACATAACGTTTCTAAACTCTTTGTAAGTCGGTGACAATATATTATCTATGAGTGTAAAGCGCGTTTGCAAACCATCTTCCAGTTTCCAGCCTTTATAGTTATTGCCTTGTTGAGAATAATTGAGAATAGTTTGTGCTTGCTGAAAATATTCATCACCACCATTTGGTGAGAAGGTATCAGCGTCCAGGCCCAGAATCATATAAACGTGAAATGCTAAAACCGAGACCAAATTTGATTCAAATTGGTTGGCATTATAAAGCAAGTTCTGAAACTCCAAATATTCAAAATTGAAATTTTTGTCATTGAAATTATATACTGGAGTACTATAACTTGAATTAAAAACAGGTCGAGAAGATTGTACTTGAATGGTTGCCTCAAATTTATCACTGTTATAATCAGTGATGATAATGTTCATGGAACACTCTATTTTTTCTTGCCCTTTATATGTTTTGTTGGTCCATTGAGTATTGTTGATGAACTCTTTTAATTGGCGCTCCAACGTTTTAAAAACCTGTACGTTTTCGTTTCCTGTCTGTTGTGCATTTACAACAACACTGCAATTAAGTTCCTGTGAAAATGCTTGTGAAACAAAGAGTAATGCTATAAAAAGAATACTGTTACGCATGGATTTGTTTTAAAATTTGGTTCAAAATATCGGTAGCAACGTCAGCTTTTGATTTAAGGTCCTGTTCAATTACCTCATCGTCATTGGTTATAAAAGTAACTTTATTTGTTGAACCTCCAAAACCTGCACCCGCATCTTTTAACGAATTTAGTACAATTAAATTCAAGTTTTTTGATTTCAATTTAGATTTTGCATTTTCAATCTCATTGTCTGTTTCCAATGCAAAACCAACCAAAAACTGATTGGTTTTAATCTCACCCAAGGATTTTAAAATATCTTTGGTCTTTTCCAATTCTATTGTTAACGAGGAATCTTTCTTTTTTATTTTGGTGTCTGAAACAAATTTAGGTTTGTAGTCCGCTACGGCTGCCGAAAGAATTGCGACATCAACGCCTTCAAAATGCTTATGAACAGCTTCGTACATTTGCAACGCACTCACCACTTTTATGACATGAACCAAATTATGGGAAATAGTTTCATTTGTTGGGCCCGCTATCATAACGACTTCTGCCCCAAGATTTGCGGCAGCTTTTGCTATCTCAAAGCCCATTTTCCCGCTAGAATGATTTCCAATAAATCTTACAGGGTCAATGGCTTCATAAGTCGGACCCGCGGTAATCACTATTTTTTTTCCTTTTAAGGGAAGCTTATCTAAAACATCATTTTCAATAAATAAAACAATATCTTCAGGCTCCGCCATTCGGCCTTCACCAACCAAACCACTTGCAAGTTCGCCACTTGTAGCCGGAATCATCACATTTCCATAGCTTTTTAAAATCTTAAACGAACGGATTGTGGACTCATGCTTATACATATCCAAATCCATGGCTGGTGCAAAATACACAGGACATTTGGCCGAAAGATATGTTGCCATCAGTAGATTGTCACAAATGCCATTTGCCATTTTAGACAATGTATTGGCTGTAGCAGGAGCAATGATGAACAAATCTGCCCAAAGTCCCAATTCTACATGGTTATTCCAAACAGCATTGTCATCTTCTTCATTGGTGAATGAGGAATGGACTGGATTTTTGGATAAAGTTGAAAGCGTTAAAGGTGTAATGAAGTCTTTAGAAGCAGGCGTCATAACGACCTTTACGTTAGCGCCTGCTTTTATGAATAACCTGACGAGGTTCGCCGTTTTATAAGCAGCAATTCCTGCAGTGATGCCGAGGAGTATATTTTTGCCACTTAAAATAGACATGATAGCTTATGCGTCTTTAGCGTCGTCTTCGGTATTTCTGTAATAAATCTTATCGTTCAACCATTCTTGAACTGCTAGTGCATGAGGTTTTGGTAATTTTTCGTAAAATTTAGATACCTCAATCTGCTCTTTATTTTCAAAGATTTCCTCCAAACTATCGTTGAATGTTGCAAACTCTTCAAGTTTGTCAACTAATTCCCTACGAATATCTGTGTTGATTTGTTCCGCTCTTCTTGAAATTACTGAAATAGCCTCATAGATGTTCCCTGTTGGTGCATCGATTTCATTTCTATCATAAGTCATAGAACTTATTGGAGCATTTGTTTTCTTTAAATCCATTGTATCAAAAATTAACTTTTAGTATTGTATTGTTGTGCAAGGGTTGCTAATTCGTTATTCATAGCATCCACTTCGCTTAAATGCTGTGAATTGGGATATGATTTTTTAAAAGAATTGTAAAAAGCCATTGCGTTATTGACACGCATCTCTTTCTTACGTTCTGTACTATTGATTGCCAACTTATAGGCAGCATCCAAACGGTAGAACATCGCCTCTTCTCTAAAACTTGTCCCTGGAAATTGCAAAAGGAAGTTATCAAAAGATTTTATTGACGCTTCGTAATCTGTGATTCGATTGTATTGTTTGGCTATCTCAAATTCTTTTTTCTCAAGTTTAAAGTCCAATTCCTTAACCATTTCATTGACCTGGGAAATATATTCTGACTGTGGATATTTATCAATGAATAATTGCAATTTATCCAATGCTTCACGTGTTTCTTGTTGTTCCTTACTATAAACAGGGGAAAGTTCAAAATAACTCTTTGCCGATAGGAAAAGGGCTTCTTCAGCTTTTTCACTTTTAGGATAAGCTGTTTCAAACTGTTCGAACCTGTAAGCTGACAAATAATAATCCTTTTGCATATAATAAGAATTGGCATGCATGAACATCAACTTCTCGGCTTGAGGTTTACCTCTATACTGTGGCACTACCTGCTCAAACAATCGATTGGCCTTACTGTACTTTCCAGCGTCGTAAAGTTTAGTTCCCATAGCAAATTTTACAGCAACGTCTTCAGATTTGAGTGCTTTATGGTATTCTCCACAAGAGCTTAATGATGTGATTATTAAAAGTGTAACTAAAAAATTCTTCATAGTAAAAAAACAGATTGCAAAAGTAAGTATTTATAACGTATTAAAAAATAAAATTTTACAGCTAAAATAACGTTACAAATAAGGCTATTGGTATGTTTAAGTATTATTTAACTTTTAATTCCTTAACCATCTTTTTGATTTTTGTTTTAAGCACACCCGAGGCGGGTACTAATGGCAATCTCACTGTGTCGTCACACAATTTCAATTCCTGAAGAACTCCTTTGATGCCCGCTGGATTATTTTCTTCAAAAATGGCACTTGTAACGTCCATTAATTTAAAGTGAAGGTCATAAGCTTCTTTAGCTTTTCCTTCCAATCCCAATTTTATCATTTTAGAAAATTGTTCTGGAAACGCTTGCCCAATAACAGAAATGACTCCTGCTCCGCCAGCAAGAACAACTCCCAATGCCAAATCATCATCACCGGAAATAATCAGAAAATCTTTCGGTTTATTTTTAAGTAATTGCAAATATTGGGAAACATTATTTCCTGCTTCCTTCACAGCAATGATATTCTTGAAATCCTTTGCCAATCGGAGCGTGGTGGCAGGAAGCATGTTAGATGAAGTTCTACCAGGAACATTATACAAAATAACTGGAATAGGACAATTTTTCGCAATGGCTTTAAAATGCTGATAAATCCCTTCTTGGGTAGGTTTGCTGTAATATGGAGATACAGATAAAATAGCATCGATGTAACTCAAATCTGTGGTCTGTATTTCTTCAATAACCTCTTGTGTGTTGTTGCCTCCAATACCCAAAACCATTGGTACCCTGCTTTTATTGGCTTTATGAATTGTGTTTATAATTTCATTTTTTTCCTTTCTGGTAATGGTCACACTCTCACCAGTAGTGCCACTTATGACAAGATAATCAGTACCATTTTTAATATTGAAATTTACAATTTTTGCCAATGCTTTGTGATCGACGGTTTTATCAGATTTAAAAGGTGTAACCAATGCAACGCCTGTTCCAAGAAATGTTATCATTTTAATTTGTTTAATACAGTTAAATATTTTTTTAATTCGATTTTAAATAGTTGAAATTGACTTGAATTTACATCAATAACAAAATCATACAGTTTAAGGTTTTCATTTGAAATCCCTATTTTAAAATTTGCTTTAGACGCTGCTGTTATCAAATCTTGTTCTATAGAGTGTTCTCTGTAAAAACATATCAGTGCATCAAATTCGGTATCGACAAATGTTTGCAAATCAATATTCTTGATGGCACCATTCCAACCAAAATCCTTTGGACTGAAATACGTGTCCCAAAGTTTGTCTGTTATTTTATTATCTTCGACAAAAGTGATGATTTTTGTCCTGGGTGGCAAAACGCCCAAGTCTTTACAAAACGCCCTAATGGATTCAAAATCAGAAAATTCTTTTAAATTCAAAACAACTCCAACAGATTCTATTTTCTTATTGTTGAACTTTACATTTCTGGAATTTAACAATCTGTTAATATGTTTTTGATTGGATTTTTCCTTAAATGCCTTAAAAATCATTTACTTTTGTTTTGTACAAAGGTAGTAAAACCCACTGCATTTTCTAATAAACAATAATAAGTTATCCAATGAATATAAAGACGTTGTTTGCATGTTTTACGTTGCTGGTTCTAGCGTCCTGCAAGACCCCAGTTTCCTATAATAAAATAGAAGGAAAACAAATTGCCATAACCGACACACTACCAACAGACCAAAGCATTGAGGCGTTTATAAAACCATACCGTGAACATGTGAACAGTAATTTAGATAGCGTTATTTGTTATGCCACAGATACATATTCCAAATCTGATGGCTACTTAAACACTGCCATTGGTAATTTTATAGCCGACGCGTTATACCAACGATCTAACCCTATTTTCAAAAAAAGATCTGACCATGATATTGATTTTGTCCTCTTGAATCATGGTGGTATCAGAGCGATCATTTCTAAAGGTGATATCACTACCAGAACAGCATTTGAAGTGATGCCTTTTGAAAATGCCATTGTTGTCACTAAACTGAAAGGGGAGCAAGTGAAAGAATTACTCGATTATTTAGTCGAGGCCAAACGTGCGCATCCAATTTCTAAATTGAATATCGTTTTAGATGCCGATGGAGCCTTAAAAGATGCCACTATTAATGGAAAACCAATTGATTACAACAAATCATACTATGTATTGACCAACGATTACCTTTTAAATGGTGGTGACCGTATGGATTTTTTCAAGAAAAGGGACACGGTCTATGTTCTTGATTATAAAATTAGAAACGCACTCATCGATTATTTTCAGGAAACAGATACCATCAGTCCTGTTAAAGACAACCGATTTATTCAACTAAAATAATTTGAACATGAAAAGGAGAGAATTTATACAACAAACAGCAGCGGCTTCAGCATTGGTTGGTTTAGGAGGAATCGGTCTGCAATCATTTTCGGGCACAACAAAAAAGATTACAATTCTACACACCAATGATGTACACAGCCATATTGACCCGTTTGGGCCTGAAGATGGAAGAAACCCAAACAAAGGTGGCGTTGCAAGACGTGCAGGATTGATAGCTTCCATCAGAAAAGAAAACCCGAACACACTTTTGCTAGATGCGGGAGATATTTTTCAGGGCACTCCTTATTTCAATTATTATGGAGGTGAGTTGGAATTTAAGCTGATGAGCATGCTCAAATATGACGCTGCCACTATAGGAAATCATGATTTTGATAATGGCATCGAAGGACTTTATGCCCAATTGCCCCATGCAAAATTTGACTTTATCTCATCCAACTATGATTTTTCAAATACGGTAATGGACACCCACGTAAAACCCTATAAAACTTTTATGGTAGATGGAATTAAAATAGGTGTTTTCGGTTTGGGAATAGAACTTGAAGGGTTGGTAGACAAAAACATGTACAAGGAAACAAAATACTTAAATCCTGTGGAAATTGCCCAAGAGATGAGCAGAATTCTTAAAGAAAACGAAAAATGTGATTTAGTTATTTGCCTGTCTCATTTAGGTTATAATTACAGGGATCAGCCCGAAAAACCAGATGACTTAAAATTAGGGAAAGCGACAAAAGATATTGATTTGATTATTGGAGGGCATACCCACACCTTTTTAGACAAACCAACTGTCGTGAAAAATAGCGAAGGCAAAAACATGCTCGTTAATCAAGTGGGTTGTTATGGGATCAATCTTGGAAAAATTGATTTTTACTTTGACATGGATAAAAACAAGTCTGCGAGCGGGGTTTCTATTATTGTATAATCAAGCCGTGAGTCTTTCGGAATTTGACAAGATATAAGTATCCAATGAGGTTTTAGACTTCGCTTTAATTATTTTATGATGATTGAAAACATACGAGTAAAGCAAAATAAGGCTTACTAGATGTAACATATTGCTCATAAATTCAAATACCCAAAAGTAAACGTACAGAGTCGAGATATAATTCAACACATCAGAAAATACAAGACAGAATACCATAACCAAAAAGATAATTGACTGTGTTGTTTCTTGGCTCAAATAAACTGCAAATGCGAAAAAGGTCAAGGCGATTAAGGTAATTCCATGGCAGATATAAAGAATCAAATTGACGTTATCGGAAAAATTCTCCTTTACAACACCGTAAAGCGCATACAAAAAATAGGAATTGAGCAACAGCACAACGATTAAGTAAATTGACACCAGCCCTTCATATTTAATACGTTTCAACTTCCCTAGAAGTACAAAAATGAGCAAACTGTAACTACCCAAATAAAATGTGGTTGCAAGTTTTCCAGACAATACTTCAAAATTGAATACGGAAAAAGCATCTCCTATAAAAAAGAACAAAAAAATGGTCAAGAAAACATTGGCCATCCTGTTCCTTATCCTATAAAAAAGGGTTAATAACACAATGACCCCTAAAAGCTTTGTGATATCAGGAATCAAGGTGTCTTCTAAATACACTGCTGCGCCATTCATCAGAAATATAGCCAGCAACAGAAAAACCAATATGCCATTAGGCACACCTGCGTAAACTTGTTTCATAGTAGATTTAATAAGTAGGTACAACAAATATAATAAAAAAAATGAACTTAAACGATATAATAATGCGTTTCATCGATTTTTTTGTTAATTTTTTTGTTAAAATTCAAGTTTTATAAACACTTTCGTCTAATGGAACTATAAACCTTTCAAATGAAAAAGTACATTCCATTAATTCTTCGCATTGTTGTAGCCATAATTTTGGTCCAGACATTAAGATTCAAATTTACTGCTCACCCCGATAGTGTATACATATTTACAAAAGTTGGGCTTGAACCTTACGGCAGAATTGTGATTGGAATTGTAGAATTGATTGCTGGTATATTATTGTTGATACCAAGAACTGCTTGGGCAGGAGCCACCTTATCAATAGGTGTTTTAACCGGAGCCATCACAATGCACTTTACTTTATTAGGTATAGAAATAAATAATGACAAAGGCATATTGTTTATTACTGCATTGATCACATTTACCTTGTCGGTAATCGTGCTTTATTTGTATAGAAAGGACATTCCTTTCATTGGAAAAAAATTAGACCTGTAAATCTTGTTGAATTGTTTGTTGTTCTGACTCTAAAGGAATTCTAGCTTGAAGATATAAGAACAGAAAAGCAAGGACCAAAAACAAGGAACACATCACATTTAGAATGTTAATATCAGAAATATAAAAATAGGTCATCTGTATGACTTCTGAAAAGAAAATAAAAATGGCCCCTAATAATAGATTCATAGATTTTTGACTATTCTTGGACATGTAATTGATCATTGCAACGGTCAATAATATCATAATGATTGTATTATATAATTGCTCCAACGAAAACTCGTGTTTGGAAAGTAACTTTTCCGTAGTTCCAGAAAGAATAATGACACAAAAAACATCCAAAACAACCAATACCAATAAATGAATCCAAAATTTGTGTAAAATATTTTTGATATTCATATCCATTATCACCCTAATAATCAAAAATACGTAAGACAAAATATACATACCATTGCTTATGTAATAAAAATAATCAGGGTCGGTTTCATAATCTATATCTACAAAATAGGACAAGTAACTTATTATTTCCCCTAAAGAAAAACATATCAAAAACAAAAAGAAGAACAGCCTTTTGGATGAGACTTTCATACAATAAAGAAGCGTCAACAATAACACTAGTGAAACCCGAGCTCCAGCCGCCTGAAATTCCAAGCTCATAACCTGAAGTCCTAAAAAGGCAAGGCTAATGACAACCAATGTTACTTTAAGAATTCGGTCTAATTGCATATTAGTATTTATCTATTTATGAGACAAATATAAGTAATATTTACAATTAAACGAATAAAATTGCTTTTTATCGATGAAATAAAATATTTTGTACGAAATTACATCAACATATTCTTAAAATCGTACTCATCAATTATTGGAATATTGAGTTGCTCGGCTTTGGTTTTCTTGCTTGGTCCCATGTTGTCGCCAGCGATGATGTAGTTGGTTTTGGAAGATATTGAACTCGATACTTTTCCACCATTATCCTCAATCAATTTCTTTAAATCATCACGGGATAAGGATTCGAACACCCCAGAAACCACAAACGTTTGGCCATTCAAAATATTGGTTTGATGGGCCAACTTTTCTGCGGAAATTTCCAACTGCGCTCCAAACTGCTTCAATCTGCCAATAATCTTTTGATTTTCTTCTGAAGCAAAAAATTCAACAACACTTTCCGCAATTCGAATGCCAATTTCATCGACCGTCACCAAATCGATGATTGTTGCTTGGGAAAGATTTTCAATGGATTTATAGTGCTTCGCCAGTTTTTTTGCAACCGTTTCTCCCACATATCGTATTCCCAAAGCAAACAATACACGCTCAAACGGTATTTGTTTGGAGGCTTCAATACCCAAAATCAAATTCTCGGCACTTTTTTCCGCCATACGTTCCAATGGAATCACTTGTTCTTTGGTCAATTCATACAAATCGGAATAATTGCGAATCAAACCTGCATTAACTAAAAGTGCCACCGTTTCACCTCCAAGACCTTCAATATCCATCGCTTTTCGTGAAATAAAATGCTGGATTCGCCCAACAATTTGCGGATGGCAGCCATTGTAATTTGGGCAATAATGTTGCGCTTCACCTTCTGTCCGTACCAACTCGGTATGACATTCAGGGCAATGCGTAATATATTCTGTGGGTTGAGAATCCGTTGGTCGTTTTGTTAAATCAACCGCAATGATTTTTGGAATGATTTCCCCACCTTTTTCAACAAACACCTCATCTCCCACTCTAATATCCAATTTCTCGATTTGGTCTGCATTGTGCAACGAAGCTCGCTTTACCGTGGTTCCTGCCAATTCCACAGGCTCTAAATTGGCAACAGGCGTTATCGCTCCAGTCCGCCCAACTTGATAGGTGATTTCATTCAATCTCGTAGAAACCTGTTCTGCTTTAAACTTATAAGCCATGGCCCAACGAGGAGATTTTGCCGTGTAGCCCAATTCGTCTTGTTGATGCAAATCATTTACCTTAATGACCACTCCATCCGTTTCATAGGGCAAATCATGTCGATGCACATTCCAATAATCGATGAATTCCAAAACGTCGTCAATTGAAGTTGCCAATTTTGCAGCCGTTGGTACTTTAAATCCCCATTGGCGGGCTTTTTCGAGACTTTCAAATTGGGTAGAAATATTAAGATTGGTTCCCGTAATATTATACAACATACATTCCAACGGACGTTTGGCTACTTCGGCACTATCCTGCAATTTCAAACTTCCAGAAGCTGTATTTCGTGGATTTCGATAGGGCTCCTCTCCTATTTCAATGCGTTCTTCATTCATTTTATTGAATCCTTCAAACGGCAACACAATTTCCCCACGAATATCAAATTTAGGCGGATAATCTCCTTTCAATTTTAATGGAACGGATTTTATCGTTTTGATATTGGTAGTCACATCATCCCCTTGAAATCCATCGCCTCTGGTGACAGCTTTTGTTAAACTCCCATTTTCATAGGTGATGCTGATGGAAGCGCCATCATATTTAAGTTCACATGTATATTCAACCTTCCCATCAATCTGTTTTTTGATACGTGTTTCCCAATCCAACAAATCTTCTTTGGAATACGAATTATCCAGCGAATACATGCGATGTTCATGAACCACCGTTTCAAAATTTTTGGTCACCTGACCTCCTACACGTTTGGTTGGCGAATTTTCATCAGCAAACTCGGGATGTTGTTCCTCAAGTTCCTGAAGCTGTTTTAATTTTTTATCAAATTCAAAATCACTGATGACCGGATTGTCTAGGACGTAATAATTGTAGTTATGTGAATTTAATTCGTCTCGTAAAGTTTGTATTTGTTGCTCAATGCCCATGAAAAAAACGTACTGAAAAGTTATTCTTTTACCTTATATTTAAAGCATCTAATATACTAAAATGCCATTCAAGATTACCTTTTACATTTTTGTTTTTATCAGTTTTTTATCAAGCTCTTTGATGGCTCAAACGGAAGATGTTAAGCCGCAAATAATTCCAATACCTTCAAAATACACCGCTTCCGAAGAAGAATTTTTATTGAACGGTTCAAAAGGAATCGCATTTGACAAAGAATTTGAAGTTTCTGCCAATTACCTAAAAAATTATATCGAAAAAGGAAGCAACATCAAACTTGGAAACAACGATGCCATATCTTTTAAAAAAGATGAAAGCATTACAAACCCTGAAGGATATATCCTTTTGGTATTACCTAATAAAATTGAAATCAAGGCAAAAACAGACCAAGGCGCATTTTACGCTGTGCAATCTTTGAGACAATTATTTCCGGAGGAGTTTGAAAATGGAACGTACTTAAAAGACAATGTCAATATTCCCGCAGTCGCCATTGAAGATGCACCACAATTTTCATATAGAGGTATGCATCTCGATGTCGCAAGACATTTTTTCTCTGTGGAATTCATCAAAACATATATTGATGCTTTGGCAATGCTAAAACTGAATACCTTTCATTGGCATTTGACCGACGACCAAGGCTGGCGCATCGAAATCAAAAAATATCCCAAGTTACAGGAAATTGCCGCTTATAGAAACGAAACGCTAATTGGACACTATAACACAGACCCACAGCAATTTGATGGCAAAACATATGGTGACTATTACACCCAAGAACAAATAAAAGAGGTGGTTGCACATGCCAAAACACGCCATGTTACTGTCATTCCAGAAATCGAAATGCCTGGACATGCACAAGCTGCCATTTCTGCTTACCCCGAATTGGGTTGTACAGGAGAACAGATTGACGCTGCCTCAAAATGGGGCGTTTTTGAGGAAATTTTCTGTCCGAAGGACTCCACTTTTAAGTTTTTGGAAGGTGTTTTGGATGAAGTATTGGAATTGTTTCCTTCCGAATATATTCATATTGGTGGTGACGAAGCGCCAAAAACGAGGTGGAAAGACTGTCAACATTGCCAAGATTTGATTAAAAAGGAAGCTCTAAAAGATGAGCACGAGCTTCAAAATTATTTCATCACTCGCATTGAGAAATACCTAAATAGTAAAGGCAGACAGATTATTGGTTGGGACGAAATCCTTGAAGGTGGCTTGGCACCTAATGCGACCGTCATGTCTTGGCGAGGCACTCAAGGTGCTGTGGAAGCTGCCAAACAGCATCACCATGTGATTATGACGCCAACCTCCCACTGTTATTTTGATTATTACCAATCAGATAATGACACCGAGCCGTTGGCCATTGGCGGATTTCTGCCTTTGGAAAAAGTATATGGTTTTAATCCGATACCTAAAGAATTGACCGATGAAGAATCTAAATACATATTAGGCGCACAAGGCAATCTATGGACGGAGTATATTCAAAACGAAAAACAGGTGGAATATATGGTGTTTCCACGGATGCTTGCCTTAAGCGAAGTAGTTTGGTCAAAACCCAAACATAAAAATTATGACGATTTTATCCAGAGAGTTGAACATTTCCATAAACGTTTGGATGCTTTGGGCATCAATTATGCGAACCATTTATTTGAAATTGAAGGAAACTTGAAGCCTGAAGGTTATGAATTGAAAACATTGACCAAAGGCAAAACCATTCGCTTCACATTGGATGGTTCAGAGCCTGATTTGAAGTCGGACGTTTATTCAAAACCAATTCCTATATCTCAAAACACCTATATAAAAGCCGCTGTTTTCAATTCCGAAAAACAGTTGGGGACAACATTTTCACAGACAATCAATTACCACAAAGCTGTAGGAAAAAAAATCACCTTGAATGTTGAACCCAACAAAGCTTATTCTGGAAGTGGCGCGCAAGGTTTAATTAACGGGATTTCTGGAAGTGACACGCGATATGGAGACAAAGAATGGCTGGGATTTTGGGGAGATGATGTGGAAATTACCATTGATTTGGGTGAAATAATATATATCAACTTTGTGGAAACTCGTTTTTTTAATGCTAATGGCCAATGGATTTATGCGCCATCTGGAGTTGAACTATATTTGGACGATAAGCTTGCCAGTAAAATCCCCGAGTCAGGTAATATGGCGTATTTTAAAAAAAATATAAATTCTAAAGCACGAATCATCAAACTAAAAATCCAAAACTACGGCATCATTCCAGAAGGCAAACAAGGTGCAGGCAACAAAGCGTGGACATTTATTGACGAAATAATAATCAAATAATCAGTGTCAGTTCGAGTGAAATTGTGAAACAATTTTGTATCGAGAACTTTTGACCCAACATCTCGATATAATTTTGAAAATTCAAAATCACTCGATGTGACAAACAAAATCTATGGTTTTAGAAATCTGTGCATCCAACATTCAATCTGCCATCAACGCTGAAAAAGCTGGAGCTCATCGCATTGAACTGTGCAGCGAACTGGCAGTTGGAGGCATTACTCCATCTTACGGATTCATCAAACAAGTTTTGGAACTCGTCAACATTCCAGTTTTTGTTCTTATTCGACCTAGAAGTGGCAATTTTACTTATTCCAATGATGACTTCGAAATCATGAAACGCGATATTAAATTCTGCAAGGAATCTGGTTGTGCAGGCATTGTATCTGGTGTCTTAAATGTTGATAATTCCATAGACATTGAACGCACCAAAGAATTAATCCAACTTTCTAAACCCTTGGAATTCACATTCCACAGAGCATTTGATTGGACACCAAATCCTTATGACTCTTTAAAAGAACTCATGGAATTAAATGTGGATAGAATTTTAACATCAGGTCAGGAATCATCCGCAGAAAAAGGTATTTTTGTACTTCAACAATTGAAAAAACTGACCAATGGAAGACTTAAAATCCTTCCGGGTGGCGGAATCAATCATCAAAATGTATTGGTTTTTAAAGGTGGTGGTTTTGAAGAAGTTCATTGTTCAGCGACTCTTGGGAGCAAGATGAATCCAACTCCAAAAGTGTCAATGAACAGTTTGAAATTTTTAGATGAAACCGTCGAATATAATTCAGATGTTGACCTAATCCAATCGATATTAAAGCAACTAAATGATAAAGCATAGTTTTATTTTCATTTTTTTATTAAGCCTGTGTTTCAGCTGCGAGACCAGTTACCATACTCCAAAAACCACTTTTATTGATGCTGAATGGACCTTCAAAAGTCTTGCTGATAACACTTGGCGAGAAGCTTCCGTGCCTGGAGATGTATATGCTGATTTGTTTGCCAACAATTTGATTGCCAATCCTTACGTTGCGAAAAATGAGTTGGAAGTACAATGGGTCGCTGAAAATGATTGGGAATACAAAACCACGTTTAAAGTGGATGATAGCACGTTTCAAAAAAAACATATCGAACTCAATTTTGACGGTCTGGACACATTCGCTTCTGTTTTTTTGAATGACAGCCTGATTCTTCAAACCAATAATGCTTTTAGAAATTATAAAGTTGATGTAAAGCCGTTTATCAAACAAGAAAATAAACTGCACATTGTGTTCAACAGTACGCACTATTTTGAGCAGGAAGGCAAAAACAAATTGAATTACGAATTGCCAGAAGGCGAACGGATTTTTATCAGAAAACCGCAGTTTCATTATGGTTGGGATTGGGCACCCAAACTAAAAACTTCAGGTATTTGGAAACCTATTTCCATCACTTCTTGGAACGATTTAAAAATCAATGATTTGTTCATTATTCAAAATTCTTTGGATGAATCATTAGCCAAATTGACCGCCCAAATAGAATTTTCGACGTCTTTGAATGATGAATTGACCTTTGAAATTATTGTCAATGATGATGTGGTGAGTAAAACCAAAGTCCAAGTAGATTCGGCACAAACCAAATATGAAGTGCCGTTTGAAATTGAAAACCCAGAACGCTGGTGGCCGCATAATTTGGGTAACCCGCATCTGTACGAAATTGGTGTTCGCATCAAAAAAGGATGGTCTGTTCTCGATTATAAAAGTGTGGCAAAAGGGTTGCGCACCATCGAATTGATTACCGAAAAAGATTCTATTGGTGAATCCTTTTATTTCAACGTCAATGATGTTCCGGTATATATGAAAGGCTCCAATTATGTGCCTCAAAACAGTCTTCACAATAAGGTTGCGGATACCGATTACAACCAATTGCTGGAGGATGTGGTCGATGCCAACATGAACATGATTCGAGTTTGGGGTGGCGGCATTTATGAAGATGATATTTTCTATGATTTATGTGATGAAAAAGGCATTTTGGTCTGGCAAGATTTTATGTTTGCTTGTGCAATGTATCCAGGAGACAAAGAATTTTTGGACAATGTGAAACAGGAAGCCGTTGATAACGTCAAACGCCTTCGCAACCATGCCTCCATCGCTTTATGGTGTGGAAATAATGAGAATTCTGAAGGTTGGGAAAATTGGCATTGGAAAGACGGAAAATCAAAAGCACAACAGGCCGAAATTTGGAACAATTACATTAAACTGTTCAACAACATTCTTCCAAACACGGTTCGAGATTTAACGGACAACACCTCGTATTGGGAAACCTCTCCAAAATTCGGTCGTGGCAACGACAGCTATAACACCGAAGGCGACACCCATGATTGGTTTGTTTGGCATGATGCCTATCCGTTTGAACATTTTGAGGAAAAAGTGCCGCGCTTCATGAGCGAATTTGGATTTCAATCGTTTCCAACCTACGAAACCATCAAGTATGTAACACAAAATGATTCGGTTCCCAAAGATTCTTTGTCATTCGCTCTGCATCAAAAACATGTGAGAGGTGCTGAATTGATTGACGAATATATGAAACGTGATTTTCCAGTTCCAGCCAATTTTGAGGATTATGTTTACATGAGTAAAGTATTGCAAGCCTATGGCATCACCAAAGGCATGGAAGCGCATCGACGTGCAAAACCTTATAACATGGGCAGCATGTATTGGCAATTGAATGATTGTTGGCCGAGTGTGTCTTGGTCGAGTATTGATTTTTTGGGGAATTGGAAGGCTTTACATTATCAAGCTAAAAAAGCCTTCAAAAATGTCATCACGTCGTCCACCATTCAAAATGACACGCTCAAAACCTATGTGATTAATGATGAAATGAAAGAACAGCGAGGGTCACTATCTTTGCGTTTGCTTGATTTTAAAGGCACCGAACTTTGGACCATGTGCGATACGACAAGTGTGGACGCCTTGAGCAGCCAACTGAAACACGTTTTGGATTTAAAAACATTGAAATTCAACAGAAATGAAGTGGTGCTTGAAACCTCTTTCAATAACAACGTATCGTATTTTTATTTTGCAAGACCTAAAGACTTACTATTGCCAAATACTGAAATAGAAAGAACCATTACAAGAACAAAAACAGGTTTTGCTATTGAATTGTACAGTGAAACCTTACAGAAAGATGTATTTTTATACAGTGGCACCAAAGGTCATTTTAGTGATAACTTTTTTGATTTGATGCCAAATGAACGAAAAACGATTGAATTTAAGACTCGCGATTGGGAGTGGGATGATTTGAAGATTAAAACGCTCAATCAATTTGTGAAAGGAAAGAAAGCGATGGCACCTACAGTGGCTAATCAGACGTTTTAATTCCCCGAATCATTCTATCATTTCCAAACATATCTTTCTTCAATTCGATGTTGTTGAATTTTGAATTTTCCAATAGCATTATCATTTCTTTTCCAAGATATTGATTGATTTCGAAAAATAAGTTTCCGTTTTGGTTGAGGTAGATTGTTGCAAATTCCGTGATCGCTTGATAAAATAACAGTGGATTATCATCGTCAACAAACAAGGC
The DNA here is from genome assembly GCA_002426755.1 of Flavobacteriaceae bacterium UBA5544. GTDB lineage: Bacteria > Bacteroidota > Bacteroidia > Flavobacteriales > Flavobacteriaceae > JBPOFM01. The sequence goes on along the minus strand of DINI01000008.1, from coordinate 21,729 downwards.
CAACGAGGGTTCGTTATTCAAAACATTGTTTTTCATTTCCGCCTTTTCCAAATTTCTGACGTACGGTGGATTGGAAACGATAATATCAAATTTCACATTTTTAAAATCCATATTCCAACGGTCACGGTCCAAAATGTTGCCTTCTATAAATGTGACGGCTGCATCATTCAACTCTGCATTATCAGAGGCAACTTTTAAAGCCTCCTTTGAAACATCCATGGCAAAAAAATCTGCATTTGGTAAATTTTTTGCCAAAGAAATGGCAATACAGCCACTGCCTGTTCCAATGTCTAGAATTTTAAGTTGTTTATTGCTTTGTTCTTGTTTTGAGATAATCCAATGCACCAATTCTTCCGTTTCAGGTCTGGGAATCAAGGTATGTTGATTCACTTTAAATGGCAACCCAAAAAATTCAGTCTTCCCAAGAATGTATTGAATGGGTTCCTCCAACTTCAATTTTGTCAATGCTTCAAATAGCGGTTGCTCTTCTTCTTTTGAAATGGCAAATCCAGGTTGAAGAGAAAAAGCCAAACGCGACATCCCGAGAAATTCATCCGTCAAGAGATAAAAAAAACTATCAACTTCCTCCTTGCCATAAATGGAATCGAGTTCTATATGAAATATCTTTTGGATTTCCTTTAAAATCATAAATCCTTTATCATCCACACATTACAGGAATAATGACCGGTATTTCCCAATGGTTTCTCCAAATTTGAAAACCCTACTTTTTTATAGAGTTTTGTAGCATCCTTCATATAAGGAAGCGTTTCCAAATAGCATTTTTCATAACCAATTTCTTTGGCTTTTTTCAGGCATTGAGTCATCATTGCCAGCCCCAAACCTTTTCCTCTGGCTTCCGATAAAAAATACATTTTTTGAAGTTCGCACACATTGCCTTCGAAGTTTTCTAATTGGGCAATACCCGCACCTCCAATAATTTTGCCGTTATCTTCAACTACAAAATAAATTGACGAGTCTTTGTCATAAGTGTTGGTCATGCTATCCAAGGCTACATCGGCATAAGCCGTACCAACTTTTGGCACTCCCAAATCAACCAAGACCGAACGAATCACTTTTGCAATTTGCTCATCATCGGCTTTACATATTTCCCTAATGAGGATATGGTCGTTACTCATTTTTTAATCCTATTTTTGTGTCCGTGAAGATACATGAAAAATACATAAAACGCTGTATTGAAATTGCCAAAAACGGCTTGGGAACCACCGCTCCCAATCCAATGGTAGGCTGCGTTATTGTGCATGAGAATAAAATCATTGGCGAAGGTTACACGAGTGCTTATGGAGGAAATCATGCGGAAATCAATGCCATGGATTCCGTCCAGGACAAATCGCTGTTAAAGGCGTCAACTTTATATGTGACGTTAGAGCCTTGTTCCCATTTTGGAAAAACGCCACCTTGTGCAGATGCCATCATCAAATATCAAATTCCCAAAGTAGTGATTGGAACAATGGACACACATAGCAAGGTGTCCGGAAAAGGCATCGAAAAGCTCAAATCTTCTGGATGTGAGGTTATTGTGGGTGTTTTGGAGGATGAATGCAAGGCACACCACAAGCGTTTTTTTACGTTTCACAACAATAAGCGTCCTTATATTATACTGAAATGGGCAGAAACAAATGATGGTTTTATTGCCCCAAAATCTAAAGACGAAAAGAAACCCGTATGGATTACCAACGAAATTTCACGACAATTGGTGCATAAATGGAGAGCTGAAGAGCAAGCCATTTTGGTTGGAACCAATACCATTATTCAAGACAATCCAAGCTTGACGGTTAGGGATTGGGTTGGAGGAAATCCAGTTAGAATTGTGATTGACAAAGACGAAAAATTATCTAAAGACCATACAATATTTGATGAAACCTCTGAAACCATCATGATCTCGAAAAATCAAGTGGACTTTAACCAACCTTTAGCCAAACAAATTTGCAACATTCTTTTTGAGAACACTATCAACTCCATAATTATTGAAGGCGGAAGCCAAACGTTTCAAACTTTTATTGATGAAAATCTCTGGGACGAAGCTCGTGTTTTTACTGGAAATATAACATTCAATGAAGGCGTGAAAGCGCCAAATTTTAATGGGAAATTGATTTCACAAGAGAAAATTACTGATGATATATTAAGAATTTATGTCAAAGATTAAAACCATCATATTCGATTTTGGAGACGTCTTTATCAATTTGGATAAAGAAGGTGCAATGCAAAATGCTTTGGAATTATTTGAATTGGAAACATTTTCAGAAGAAATGATTGCATTCAACAGTTTTTATGAGCAAGGTTTGATTTCCACTGAAGAGTTTTTGGAATTTTACCTTGACAATTTCCCGCAATTATCCCGTGAACAGATTTTGGATGCATGGCAATTTATTTTAAAGGATTTTCCAAATCATCGTTTGGAATTTGTTCAACAATTAGCTGCTGAAAAAAGGTATAAATTGATATTATTAAGTAATACCAATCATTTGCACATAGACCACATTAAACAGCATGTTCCTTTTTTCGAAGATTTTAAAAAGTGCTTTGATAAGTTTTATCTGTCGCAAGAAATCAATCTGCGAAAACCCAATACGGATATTTATCAATTTGTATTGAATGAAAATAATCTGTCACCAGAAGAAACCCTTTTCATTGATGACACCGAAGAAAATATTGTAACCGCTTCCAATCTTGGCATCCACACCTGGCATATCAACCCAAAAGTGGATGATATAGTCAATTTGTTTTCAACAAAAAAGGATTTGTTTTGATTGAAGAAGACTCTTACAAAACCATCTCGAAACCTTCAACCGAAGTGTTGTTCAAAGACAAAAACAGTAAGTTTTTCGGTTATGCATTTCCCGTTTTAAGTGAAAATGAGGTAAAAGAACGGCTTGAAGGTTTGAAAAAGCAACACCATTCCGCTGGGCATTTTTGTTATGCCTATCAATTTGGAACAGTAGACCAAGGCATCATATTCAGAGCCAATGATGACGGTGAACCCAACAACAGCGCGGGTATGCCAATTTACGGACAGATTCAATCTTTTGAGGTTACAAACATCTTAATCGTGGTGGTGAGATATTTTGGAGGCACCAAATTGGGCGTCAGCGGTCTTATCAACGCTTATAAAACAACAGCACAAATGGCTTTGGAAACTTCAAAAATTGTAACCAAAACCATCAATGTCAAGTACCAAATCACTTTTGAATATAAAAACATGAACAAGGTGATGCGAATCATTAAGGAGAAAAATTTAAAAATCATCAACCAAACTTTGGAATTAAATTGTCAGATAGAAATTTCTGTCAGAATGAAAAACGCAAAGGCCGTTTTTGAGATTTTTAATGGCCATCATGAAATTGACATCAAAATTTTAAACGATTAATTTTGCAGTTTATCTAAAAGATATTGGGGACATCGCGTAGGCCGATTCCTGTTAATATCGATGAACACCAAAGATGTATTTCCCGTCGCCAAAAGTTCATTTTTTTCATTAACAATTTCGTAGTCAAATTCAATCGTTGCCGATGGAATTTTTACCAGTTGCGTTTTCACTTTAATCAGGTCGTCATAACGTGCTGACTTTTTGAATTTTACAGATAACGAAATTACGGGTAGCATAATTCCACTCTCTTCCATTTGTTTGTATGACACACCAAATTTACGCAACCACTCTACTCTTCCTACTTCAAAATATTGCGCATAATTGCCATGATAAACCACACCCATTTGGTCGGTTTCCCCATATCGTACCCGCAATTCAATTTCGTCGTATTTTCTAGATTCTGTCATACTTTCTGATTTTTTTTTTGTAATTTCCACAAGTTTTAAACATGGGAAAAAAATTCTTAAAATTCAATAGGAATTCATTTTTTTATTAAGAATTTTGTTCACATATTTGTCGGACTGAAATATTCAAGAGAAACTCGAATTTCTCTTTTTTTTGCTAATCAACTATCAACAAAAAAAGTAATTTTAAGAATGAATTTAACTGCTCAAACAGTTTGGGATAATTGCCTGTCTTTTATAAAGGACAATATACAACCTCAAGCATACAAAACCTGGTTTGAACCCATCGCAGCAGTAAAACTCACAGATAACGCTTTAAGTATTCAAGTGCCAAGTAAATTTTTCTACGAGTGGCTTGAAGAGCATTATGTAAAAATACTAAAAGTTGCCCTGACCAAAGAGCTTGGTGAAACCGCCAAACTTGTTTACGTTATTAAAATGGAAAACAGTTATGGTAATAAACAACCTTTTACAGAAAAAATACCAAGTTCAAATAGAGGTGCTGTCAAGTCTCAAGATGTTGACATTCCATTACAAAATAAAAATCCTGAATTAAAAAATCCGTTTGTGATTCCTGGCATTCGTAATGTTAAGATTGAATCACAACTGAATCCTAATTATAATTTCGAGAATTTCCTTGAGGGCGACTCCAATCGTTTAGCTAGAAACGCAGGACTTGCTGTTGCCAACAAACCTGGAGGCACATCCTTTAATCCATTATTGATTTTTGGTGGGGTTGGGCTAGGAAAGACACACTTGGCTCATGCTATCGGTGTCGATATAAAAGATAAATATCCTGAAAAAACTGTTCTTTACATTTCTGCGGAAAAGTTTACACAGCAATACATTGATTCGGTTAAGAAAAACAATAGAAACGATTTTATCCATTTTTATCAAATCATAGATGTTTTGATAATTGATGATGTCCAATTCCTTTCAGGAAAATCTGGCACCCAAGATGTGTTCTTTCACATATTCAATCACTTGCACCAAAATGGCAAGCAGGTCATTTTAACTAGTGACAAAGCCCCTGTTGACATGCAGGATATTGAGCAACGTTTGCTCTCTCGTTTTAAATGGGGTCTTTCTGCAGAATTGCAAACACCAGATTTTGAAACACGTGTTTCTATTCTAAAAAACAAACTCTATCGCGATGGTGTAGACATGCACGATGATATCATCGAATATGTCGCAAAACATATCAAAACGAATGTAAGAGAGCTGGAAGGCGCAATTATTTCGTTGATTGCCCAGTCCTCTTTCAATAAAAAAGAAATCACTGTAAATCTTGCAAAGGAAATTGTTGAAAAATTTGTAAAGAACACCAAACGTGAAGTTTCAATAGACTACATCCAAAAAGTGGTTTCTGACTATTTTCAAATGGATGTCAGCACGTTGCAATCAAAAACCAGAAAGCGTCATATTGTACAAGCTAGACAATTGGCCATGTTTTTTGCTAAAAAATTCACCAAAGCCTCTTTGGCAAGTATTGGTTCGCAAATTGGAAAACGTGACCATGCTACAGTACTCCATGCGTGTAAAACAGTTGACAATCTTTCCTCAACTGATAAGCAATTCAGGAAGTATGTAGAGGATCTTTCAAAAAAACTGTCTCTTTAATCACTAAAAGCAATGACACGAATACTTATGGTATGCCTTGGTAACATTTGCCGTTCACCATTGGCACATGGTATTTTGGAGTCAAAATTATCTACTGAAGAGTTTTATGTAGATTCTGCCGGAACTGGTAACTATCATATAGGATCACCACCTGACCAAAGGTCAATTGAAGTCGCAAGACGATTTGGTGTCAATATCTCAAATCAGAGATGCAGGCAGTTTCAAGTTTCGGATTTCGATTATTTTGATTTGATTTATGTGATGGACAAATCGAATTTAAGTACAGTTGTCAAATTGGCCAGAAATCCTTTGGATATAAGTAAAGTCCACCTAATCCTAAATTCTGAAGAACCAAATCACAAAGAAGTTCCGGATCCTTATTATGGCAATCACAAGGATTTTGAACATGTATATAATTTATTGGAAGAAGCCTGCGAAACCATTTCAATACATCTTAAAAAAATCAATTAAGAGGATTCTCCCTATTATAATTGCTTTTTTTCGTAAATTTCCCTAAAACAACTCTTTAATATCGAACAAAATGAAATATTCAGTTCTAGTTTTCGTGTTCTTTTTTTGCTCTTTTTCTTATGCCCAAGATATAGAATTGCAGGTTTTCGCTACTGGTTTTACAAATCCAATAAATATTAAAAATGCTGGAGATGATAGACTTTTTGTGGTTGAACAATCTGGATTAATTCAGATTATAAACTCTGACGGCTCAAGAAACAACGCGCCATTTCTAAATATTAATCCCATTGTCATCAACGGAGGTGGAGAACGTGGCCTTTTAGGATTGGCATTCCATCCCAACTACAGTTCTAACGGCTATTTTTACGTAAATTATATCAATAATTCGGGCAACACGGTTATTTCTAGGTTTTCCAGAAGTGCTACCGACCCAAATCTGGCCGACAATACTACCGAATTACAACTCTTAACATATGATCAACCCTTTAGCAACCATAACGGAGGAGATATGGCATTTGGTCCAGATGGCTATTTGTATATTTCTTCAGGTGATGGCGGCTCGGGTGGAGACCCAGGAGATAGAGCACAATCACTTACAACATTGTTGGGCAAAATGCTCCGCATAGATGTAGATGGAACAAGTAATGGCAATTATGGCATTCCTGCAGATAATCCTTTTGTTGGAAACAGTGCCGCATTAGATGAAATTTGGGCTTATGGATTGAGAAATCCGTGGAAATTCTCATTTGATAGAACCACCAACGATTTATGGATTGCCGACGTTGGGCAGAATATTAGAGAAGAAATCAACATGGTCGCCTCAACTGTTGCCGGCGCAAATTATGGTTGGAGATGTTATGAAGGCAATTCCGTCTTTAACCAAAATGGTCTTTGTCCCGCCATGAATACTATGACATTCCCTGTAGCTCAATACACACATAACAATGATGGCCTTGCTAAATGTTCCATCACTGGAGGTTACCGCTATAGAGGAACTGCCCAGCCGAACCTTGTTGGTCTTTATTTTTTTGCAGATTATTGTAGTGACGAGATTGGAATTTTGGAACAATCTGGAAACAACTGGAATATGACATTTACCGCTCCATTCACGGGAAATGGATGGACAACCTTTGGTGAAGACATAAACGGAGAAATTTATATTACGGGGCTTGGTTCTGATACTGTTTATAAAATTGTACAAGCCAATTTGAGTGTTGATGAAAACAATATGTTTAACCTAAAATTGTTTCCTAATCCTACCAAAAATCAAATAACCATTGATGCATCCAATTCAAGCATTGCAATTCAATCTGTAACTATTTTTGACGTTCAAGGCAAATTAATTTCATCCAATTCTAACTTTGATACGCCTTTGATTAATATTTCTACGAAAAACTTTACAAGTGGCTTATATTTTGTTCAAATAACAAATGTCGAAGGATATAGTACCATAAAAAAACTCATCAAAGACTAATGGAACACCAATTTGGTAAATTATACCTAATCCCAACCGGATTGGGAGACAATCCACCTTTAGAGGTTTTACCCATTTCAATTAAAAAAGTCATCGAATCGATTGATGATTACATTGTTGAAAACGAAAAAACAGCAAGACGATTCATAAAATCGATTTGTCCGAAAAAATCACAACCTAATCTAAAACTCAATGTTTTAAATAAATATACCCACGAAAACGAACTTCCGGAATTTCTCAATGCCTGCAAACAAGGTAAATCCATTGGATTGCTTTCAGAGGCTGGCTGTCCGGCTATTGCAGATCCAGGATCGGACATTGTAAAGTTGGCTCACCAAAACCGCATCCAGGTGGTTCCTTTGGTGGGACCATCAAGCATTATACTTGCATTGATGAGCTCTGGTATGAATGGTCAAAGTTTTACGTTCAATGGATATCTTCCTATCGATAAAGGCGAAAGAAAATCTGAAATAAAACGTTTGGAAAAATTGTCATTTGAGCAAAATCAATCCCAAATTTTTATAGAAACTCCATATCGAAACAATAAGATGCTCGAAGATTTATGCGATACTTTGCAGCTTCAAACAAGAGTGTGTGTCGCATGCGACCTGACATTATCTACGGAATACATTAGAACAATGACAGTTAAAGACTGGAAGTCTGTGAAAGTTGATTTACACAAACGTCCAGCCATTTTTATCATTCACAAGGATTGATTATAACGTAACTTTAGCTTTTTTATCAGGAACAATCGAAGATGTATCGTAACCGGAAAATTTCTTCATGTACAATTTAATCGAAGAACCAAAAGCATCAGAAAAGGTATCATTGCCATAACTTCTTAAGAATTTTTTTACACTACCAGGGCCTGCAAGATGCGCAGCTGCCAAAATTCCTGATTCTGTAATTTTTATTCCGCTAATGGTTTTACCTTCAAAACGAGAAATATCTTTGCGCAGGACATATTTGTTACGCTGTGCATTCGCCATAAAGGCTTTTTCCTGAAGTTCAGGATTGTATAAAAACTGGTCGGCATTGTATATACCGATTAATTTTAATGTTTCTAATCCAAATTGGTATTTTCCAATATATCCAAAATCATTTATAACTCTATAATTCCCTCTCGATTCCTTAAAAGCAACCGCTTCCTTAAAACCTGTATATGCTTTTCCCAAAAAAGGAGAATATTCAGTATTGATTGCTGTTTTGTCTGCCTGATCTGTTTCAGACAACATTGCCATGTCTTTATTTACTGTGTAATTGAGTTCTAATCCATCTGTGGAAAAATTGGTCATATCCACTGATTTGTTTGGAAATAATGCAAAAACGATAACCGCCAAAATTGCAAAAGAAATTGCGAAATACTTAGTCCATTTTTTTATCATAACTACTAATTTTATAGAACAGATTTACAATATTTTTGTTCTAAATTTTCAGCCTGCAAATATACAACTTTTATTTAGTTGCTGACTTTTAGACTGTTAATGTATGTTAAAAGTAGATGAAATGCGCCTTAAGACCATTTTTGCCGTCCAACTCCAAAGTTGGAAATGGTACCTTAATGACGTTCAAAACGTCAAATACGGATTTCAAGACGTGGGAATTCGTTTTTATTTTTGTCAAATCTACGTCTAAACTTAAATAGAATTGACGTCTGCGTTGAGGACTTATAATCAAGTTATTAACAGGTTCGCTTTTTCCTGTAAGCATTCCTTCTCCTCCATATCCAACAGCGACGTTTATCCATTCCGGAATATTGCTATCTTTAAAAAAAGAATGCACATTGGCGCTCAACCAATACGTTTGTCCGTTGTAATCCTTCAACACTTCTTCTAAAAAACCATCTCCTAATTTATCAGGACGTTGCGATGCAAAATCAGTTCGTTGAAATGAATATTTGAGAGTAATACGCTGTTCCTTCCAAAGCAATTCTTGACCAACATATAATCCAGTTCCTGATGCATTGGCAATCATATCTCCCCAAGAAAAACCCCACTCCTCACTAAACCCATCGAACACTTCGACGGTTGTCAGAAACGCAAAGCCAACAGTTGATCCATACACCAATTGGTTCTTTTCACTTTCTCCACTCCATTTTAAGACATTAGCTCCGATCCTTCCCATTTGATAGGATGAAAACACATGGCCCAACTTATCCATTTGGAGCCATTCATCATTATCGTTCAATGTGTGGAATTTAGATTGTGGATAATCCGCATACCATAATTGATTCAGTCCAACTAGCGATGCTGTTGCAAGTGATGCTTCAGTGATATAAACAGCATTCCGTCGTGGAACATTTAGCGTGTCACTAGGTGCAAGGAAAGAATTTATTTTGGATTGCGAGACTGCAGAAATGGACAATAAAAAAACAAAAAGGATATGTTTTATCGAATGTTTCACAATTAGCGATTGACACCTTGTTCATTGATCCAACGGACATATTCTTGTCTGTTTACATTATGTTGCGATAAGGTTTTGGCGAATTTATGATATCCGAAATTTTTCACATTTGCCACAAAATAGTAATAATCATGTTTTTCCGGATTTAAAACGGCATCTATGGAGGAAATGTCTGGCATGGTGATAAGACCTGGTGGCAAACCGGCATACTTATAGGTGTTGTAAGGCGAATCCAATTCCAAATCTTTATAGAGCACGCGTTTAATTACTTGGTCAAAGTCATTTGTGCTTTTTTTGATGGCGTAAATAACCGTAGGGTCAGCCTGCAATGGCATCCCAACTTTTAAACGGTTTAAATACACACCTGCAACACGTGGACGTTCATCAGTTTTCGCTGTTTCCTTTTGAACTATGGATGCTAAAACGGTCACTTGTGTGGGTGTGAGATTTACCGCCTTTGCCTTATTTAATCTGGTATCACTCCAAAATCGATTGTATTCTTTCAACATTCGGTCTCTAAACTGTTCTGCAGAAGTGTTCCAAAAAAACTCGTAGCTGTTTGGAATGTACATTCCTAAAGCGGTGGCATTAGAAAAATTGTTTTCATTTAAAAATTCAGAATCTTTCATCACTTTAATTAATGAAAGACTATCGGCCTCTATCTGCGAAGCAATTCTACCGGCCAGATTCTCGAGCGTTTCTTGATTGTTGAATGATAACTGTAGAGGAATATTATTACTTCTTATGGAATTGATAATGTCATTGTTGTTCATGTTTTTTTTGATGATGTATCTTCCCGCTTTGATATTGGTGTTGTATTTTTTTTTCTTTGCAAGTGCATCAAAACTACCGATATCCTTCAATAAAGGTTCTAATTGTTCGCGAACCTCTTTGTACGTCGCGTCCGTTGGGACAAACACATAAGTTTCGTCACTATTGAATGCCGTGTTGGAATTGAACATAATTGTATAAATGTTGTAGGCGACAACTCCTGAGACAACAAGTCCAATTAAGACAATGGCAATAAGAATTTTTTTGATATACATTTAATGATTGATAAGTTGAAACAAATATTCATTTTGATAGATTCCGTTTACAGAATTCCAATCTTTTTTAAGACCCACTTTTTCAAACCCCTGACTGGTAAACAACGAAATGCTGGCTTTATTGTCTTCCGTAATGTTACAATACAATTGGTGCAAATTGAGATGCTCAAAACTATAATTGACCAATAACTGCAAAGCCTCCTTTCCAAATCCTTGCTGACGATTGGTGGATTCCTTTACCAAAATGCCAACACCGGCACGACTGTTTTTAAAATCAAAATCAAATAAATCAATCATACCCAATGCCTCATCGTTATAGTTGGAAATAACCAATCTCAATTGTTTAGCCTCAAAAACATCTTTATGCGAATTTTCAAGATATTGCCTCAAAATGTATTTGGAAAATGGGGTCTGAGTATTACTGATTTCCCAGAAAGTCTCATCATTTTCTATGGTGTAAATGAATTCGAGGTCTTCAGATTCCAAAGCCCTTAAATAAATATGGGTTCCTTTAAGCGTCATCATATCGCTCCTTTAAAAACTTGAATCGCCGGTCCAATTAACCAAATATCTTTATACCCTTCTCCATTTTTTTCAAAATCCACTTGCAATTGACCACCTTGTGTGTGTAGCGTTATGAGATTTTTTTCGGTTTCTCCGATATAATTCATAGCCAACGCAACCGCTGTGACTCCAGTACCGCATGAAAGGGTTTCATCTTCCACTCCGCGTTCATACGTACGCACAAAAAAAGATTCTTCCGTCAGTTTTTTGACAAAATTGACATTGCTTCCCTCTTTAAAATAAGGAGCGCCATAACGAATCCTACTCCCAACCGACTTAATGTCCAAAAGCTCCAAATTAGAATCCATCTGGACATGATGGGGCGAACCCGTATTCAAAAACAAATGGTTCTCGTGTTTTTCAACCGATATTACATCCTGCATTTGAAGTTTAACCATATCATTTTCTATCATCGCATGATGGAGCCCATCAATGGCTTCAAACGTGGCCTTATCTTTTATAATTCCCAAATAGTTTGCAAAAGCGGTAATACAACGGCCTCCATTGCCACACATGCTGCTTTGGTTACCATCAGCATTATAGTAAACCATTTTAAAATCAACTTTTGGATGATTTTCTAAAAGGATTAATCCATCAGCGCCAATACCAAATTGTCTGTCACATAATTGAGCAATAAACTCGGTATTGTCCTTATTGAATGTTTCCTGACGATTGTCAATCATCACGAAATCATTGCCCGTTCCTTGGTATTTATAAAATTCAATCTTCATACGTGGGCAAATATAAGAATAATCCATTGTTTTCTGGTTTGTTAAACGTGCGTTAAAGTTGAAGTTAAAAATCGTTAAACCTGAAATGTCAATTCAATAAATATTTAATTTTAATCGTTAACTGAATAAATAATTATCAAATTCAATATTCAAATGAAAAAGATTTTAACCTTACTATTCGTTTCTGTTTTAGGTGGAATCATGACCCTTTCTGCCTATAAACTTTTTATCGAAAAAGACACTAAATTTTTTGTTGCCTCAAATGATTCAAAACCTTCATTCATTCCAACAAACAACACAACCTCCAATTTACTTTATAATGCTGACGCAGTAGATTTTACTAAAGCTGCGGAAAATGCCGTCCATGCAGTGGTTCACGTCAAAAATACGACCGTAAGCCAAGGTGGGCCTGTAACTTTGCAAGACTTATTTTATGGAAGAAGCCAACCAAGAACTCAAGTAGGTACAGGAAGCGGTGTTATTATTTCGCCTGATGGCTATATCATAACCAACAATCACGTCATTAATGGTGCACAAGATTTATCCATTACATTAAATGACAACAAAATATACACAGCAAAATTAATTGGAACCGACGAGAAAACAGATATCGCACTTTTGAAAATTGATGCAGATGAAGATTTGCCATATGCGACATTTGGGGATTCGGACCAAGCAAAAGTCGGTGAATGGGTGTTAGCGGTTGGAAATCCGTTTAATTTGACTTCCACCGTAACAGCTGGGATTATCAGTGCCAAATCAAGGGATTTATCTGGTATCAATGCGCAATCGTTCATTCAAACAGATGCGGCTGTCAATCCAGGAAATTCTGGTGGTGCACTGGTTAACATCAATGGCGATTTAATAGGAATCAATACCGCAATTACGTCGCAAACGGGTTCTTATATTGGATATTCTTTTGCCGTTCCTAGTAACATTGCACGAAAAGTTGTTGAAGATATTATGGAATTTGGTAATGTGCAAACAGGTATTTTGGGCGTCAATGTTCTAAATCGAAATTCAAAATATGCAGTTGAGAATGGCTTGAATGAAATAGATGGTGTATATGTGAGTGAAATAGAAGAAAATTCTGGGGCGGCCAAAGCTGGCATTAAAAACGGAGACATCATCAAGAAAGTGGACAATATCAAGATTTCAAAATTTTCTGATTTAAGCGGTTATTTGAACACAAAACGTCCTAATGATATTGTTAAAGTCACCATTAATCGTGACGGAGACGAAAAAGTACTGCCTGTCACGTTATCAAAAAGTGAAATAATGACGGTTGAATATTTAGATATGCAATTGAAAAACATACCTAAAAAATCAAAAGAAAAGTACAAAATTGAAAATGGTGTTTTGGTTGTGAAGAACGATAATTATGCACTTTACAAGAATTTGGGTATAAACGAAGGCTATGTAATCACCGAAATCAATGGTGAAAAAATAGATTCTGTGGAAGATATTGCCAAACTGCAACAAAAATACGGTGACAACATCACTAAAATAAGTGTCATCAATACCAATGGGCAAAAGGAAAGTTTTATCTTTAGATAGAACCGTTAGTAATAGTTGGTTTAGACCCTTCAAGATTGAAATGTCTTGAAGGGTTTTTTATTTTCAAAAAACGCTACGAAAACGTTTGAAATATACTATTTTTGCAAAAAATTTAAAAACAACACACTAAACCTTAACACTATGAGTTTGAACGGAACTTATGAAAACGAATTGGCCTTTCAGGCCGACAGAAGACGCGCAACAGTTGAATTTATTAAGATTGTAAGCGACCTTTGGTATGACAAGTCTATTGAGTTGGTTATTTTCAGAAATCAACTGATTGACAAAAATGTCAGCGAAATACTCAATCTACATGAGTATGCAGGCGAATTTATTGGAAAACCAATATCGATTTTCGATTCTGTAGAGATTGCGCAAGCTATCAAACAGTTGGATATTCCACCAGCCAAATTAGATATTGGCAAACTTACTTACGAGTATCATCTAGAGGATCAAAAATACAGCAACGCCATGGCTTTTGTTGCTGACAAACTTAAAGGTGCAAGTAAATATGAAAGTATCAAACCTAAAGATGTCATTTTGTATGGGTTTGGGCGAATTGGCCGTTTAGTAGCAAGAGAATTGATGACCAAAACAGGAAAAGGCAGCCAAATGCGATTGAGAGCCATCGTAACTCGTGGTAAAATTGACCAAACCGTTTTGGAGAAAAGAGCATCTTTATTAAGAAATGATTCTGTGCATGGCGATTTTTCAGGAACGGTGATTGCTGATATAAAAAACAGTGCTTTAATTATTAACGGAACGACTGTAAACATCATTTCAGCAAACAACCCTGAAGATATAGACTATACCAAATATGGTATCAAAGACGCTTTGGTAATAGATAATACAGGCGTTTTTAGAGATAAAGAAGCCTTAACAAGACATTTGACATCAAAAGGGGTTAATAAAGTATTGTTGACAGCTCCCGGCAAAGGTGTTCCAAATATTGTTCATGGTGTCAATCATTTGGATTATGATCCAGACAAAGTAGATATTTTCTCTGCTGCATCTTGTACCACCAACGCCATCACACCCGTATTAAAAGCTGTGGAAGACACATTGGGTGTGAAGCACGGACATATCGAAACCATCCACGCTTATACCAACGACCAAAATTTGGTGGATAATTTTCATGACAAATACCGTCGTGGTCGTGCCGCTGGTTTAAATATGGTCATTACCGAAACTGGCGCAGGTAGTGCCGTGACTAAAGCACTGCCTTCCATGGATGGAAAATTGACTTCAAACGCCATCAGAGTTCCTGTACCTAATGGTTCATTGGCTATTTTGAATTTGGAATTGGAAAAAGAAACAACTTTGGAAGGCATCAACGGAATTATGAAAAAATATGCGCTTGAAGGGAATCTTGTAGAGCAAATCAAATATGAATTGAGCGATGAGTTGGTGTCAAGTGATATTGTCGGTATTTCTGCACCAGCGATCTATGATAGCAAAGCTACCATTGTAAGAGCGGATGGAAAAAATGCACTCTTATATATATGGTATGATAATGAATATGGATATAGTCATCAAGTGATTAGATTGGCAAAATATATTTCCAAAGTAAGACGTTATACTTATTATTAATATAAGACGTCCATTTTTTAAACATAATCGTATATAAAAATAGCCTTACTTATGTGAGGCTATTTGTTTAAAATGAAACAAATAATAATTATAATTTCTTATCTTGTTCAAAATTAACCACATCTAAAAAAAACTTAAATGTATTCTATCAAAACTTTAGCTGTTACCTTATTTTTATTGTTGTTCTATGTCAACATAAACGCCCAAGAAACGACTAACGAAACAGATGAAGACAAACTTTCATTGACCGAAGGCTCCATCAGTAACCAATTTGAATATGTCATTCAAAAATCTTACAGTTATCAGGAATTTAAAAATGTAAAAAAATCTTGGCTGTATGAATTAAAAGCTCACACCCTTGATTCCTTAAAAGCTGTTCAAGATGATTTGTCCAAAACCCAAAAAAGTGTTGATAGTTTGGTGCAGGAAATAGCGCTTCTCAAAACGAATCTTTCAGATACAAAATCTAAATTGGATACTACAATCGACGAAAAAGATAATATGGCATTATTTGGTATTCCGATGAGCAAGGCCAACTACAGTGTCATCATGTGGAGCATTATTGGAGTTTTGTTTGCTTTATTATTGATGTTTATATACAAATTCAGAAACAGTAATGCAGTTACCAGCCAGTCCAAAAAAGCATTGTCTGATATCGAAGAGGAATTTGAAGAACACAGACGCAATGCCCTTGAGCGCGAACAGATAGTACGACGACAGCTCCAAGATGAGCTCAACAAACAGAAAAAAACAAAGTAATATGTATAAAAAATCCGAAAGAAAATTTCGGATTTTTTAGTTGAAAATCGAATTTAAATAGAATACTATATTTCAAATTCATTATCAAACTAAATACCGTGACTGCAAACTGCAAACTTTTTTCGCATCTTTGCAGTCAATACCATTCAACAATGCGAATCGATATCATCACAGTTTTGCCAGAACTCCTTAAAAGTCCGTTTGAAGCATCCATTTTAAAACGAGCTATAGAAGCTGATTTGGTCACTGTCCATTTCCATAATTTAAGAGATTATACGTCTGACAGATATAAATCTGTTGATGACACACAATTTGGAGGAGGCGCAGGCATGGTGATGATGGTCGAACCTATAGATAAATGCATTACAAAATTACAATCTCAACGTACGTACGATGAAATCATCTATATGACTCCCGATGGTGAAACCTTAAAACAAGGTATTGCCAATCAATTATCATTAAAGGAAAATATCATTATTCTTTGTGGACATTATAAAGGTGTGGACCAACGTGTTCGTGACATGTTCGTCACAAGAGAAATCTCAATTGGTGATTATGTGCTATCGGGTGGCGAACTTGGTGCCGCTGTACTTTGCGATGCTATCATTCGATTGATCCCTGGAGTTTTAGGAAACGAAACTTCTGCCCTAACCGATTCGTTTCAAGATAATCTACTCGCACCACCTATTTACACTAAACCTAGAGACTACAAAGGCATGAAAGTTCCTGAAGTGTTGTTTAGTGGAAATTTTCCAAACATTGAAAAATGGAGAGAGGAACAAGCTTATTTAAGAACCAAAGAAAGACGACCTGATTTATTGGAGGATTGATTCAATGTTCAGTTAAAAAAAATTCCTAACACAATTTGCCTTTCGGAAATATGATAATTTTGAACAAAAACGTACATCACACATAAACAACTCAACACCCAACATTTTTTTTTCAATATTAATTGCTAATTATCAATTAATGCTTATTTTTGCATCCAATTTCAGATTAACCTCTGGCGATATCCGTGAATGTTGGTTTGGAACAATCTTATAAAATATAAAAGAGATGAATTCTTTAGTAAAATTTGTACAAGACGAATTTGTAGAAAAAAAAGAACTTCCTGATTTTTCAGCTGGTGATACAATTACCGTGTATTATGAAATTCGTGAAGGTGATAAAAAACGTACACAGTTCTTTAAAGGTGTTGTTTTGCAACGTAAAGGCAGTGGCGCATCAGAAACATTTACCATCCGTAAAATGTCAGGAACAGTTGGTGTAGAACGTATTTTCCCAGTAAATTTACCAGCACTTCAAAAAATCGAAGTGAACAAGAAAGGTAAAGTTAGACGTTCAAGAATTTATTATTTCAGAGGTCTTACTGGTAAAAAAGCAAGAATCAAAGAAAAAAGAGACTAACTTCTCCTTAAAATTCATAAAGAAAGCCTTGATAATTCAAGGCTTTTTTAGTTTATTAACTTTTGTTAATAACCATTGTTCATAAAGGTCTGAAAACTAAACATTTGATTTTTTTGAATTTTTAATCAAAGTTTTGTACTTTAGTAAAACGATTTAACAACAACCTTTGGGTTGGTTTCAGCATCGAAAATTGAATTTAAGTTAAATCGTATAAAGTAACGTTCTTTATAAAAATTGTTTTTTGAGGTTTTTGTAGTGTCACGTGTATGCGTGAAGAACTAAAAAACCATGATATCTTAAAAAGTACCGCATGTGTAAGCAGGCCGAAACTAGTAAGGTTGAAAGTTTCCAGAGATGTCAACAACGAAAGTGAATGACAAGGTAGGAAGCAATGTTTTGGAAATTGTAAGTTGCGAAAGCGAAGTGCAAGAGATAGAACATCAAAAAAGACAATTAACTGAAACATAGTAGTAGCAGGTCAATACATTTTGAAAGTTACGAACCGTTTCATTGAAATAGTGAAATTTGAATTGAAAAAGACGATGTAGAACGAAAGTTCTAATCGGCTGAAGTAACAGCAATGTTATTTACGTCACAAAGTAACTGTTTCAAAAAAGCCATGTCAGAGTAGTCTAACTACAGTGATATGGCTTTTGTGTTTTATACAACTTCCTTTTTTATTAGCTGTTTCATTTAGTATATTTGTAATCTTTGAAATTATTAAAACCCTTTATACCTAAATTACTAGATACATGGCAAACAAATCCACAATTTTTTATACTAAAACTGATGAAGCGCCTGCCTTGGCAACCCAATCTCTTCTACCTATTATCAAATCGTTCACCCACTCTTCTGGTATTGACATTGTAACCAAAGATATTTCTCTGGCTGGCCGTATTATTGCTAATTTCCCTGAATTTTTGAATGAAGAACAAAGAATTCCTGATGCACTTTCAGAATTGGGAGAATTGGCAACTAAACCCGAAGCAAACATCATCAAACTGCCAAATATAAGTGCTTCCATTCCTCAATTGACAGAAGCAATTGCAGAATTGCAATCCAAAGGATATAATTTGCCAAATTATCCAGACAATCCAAAAAATGACGAAGAAAAAAACATAAAATCCCGCTATGACAAAATAAAGGGAAGTGCTGTAAATCCAGTGCTTCGCGAAGGAAATTCAGATAGACGTGCTCCAAAAGCCGTGAAAAATTATGCAAAAAAGCATCCTCATTCCATGGGAAAATGGTCTTCTGATTCTAAAACCCATGTCGCAACCATGAGCCATGGTGATTTTTTTCATACAGAAAAATCAGTGACGCTTTCCAGCGCTACTGAAGTAAAGATTGAGTTTGTTGATGGCAATGGTAACACCACTATTCTCAAGGCGAGCACACCTCTAAAAAAAGGTGAAATCATTGATGCCTCTGTAATGAGCAAAAAAGCATTGCTTTCATTTCTAGCCGAACAGATAAAAGACGCCAATGACAAAGGAGTTTTGTTTTCATTGCACATGAAAGCTACCATGATGAAAGTTTCAGACCCTATTATTTTTGGTCATGCAGTTAAGATATTTTTTAAGGATTTATTCAAAAAACATCAAGCAACTTTTGACTCCGTAGGTGTAGATGTCAATAACGGTTTTGGAAATTTAGTTGAAAAATTAAAGGATCTTCCCGAAGGAAAAAGAAAAGAAATTGAAGCTGATATAGAAGATATCTATAAAAATGGCCCAAGTTTAGCAATGGTAAATTCCGATAAAGGCATTACGAACCTCCATGTGCCAAGTGATGTAATTATTGATGCTTCAATGCCTGCAATGATTAGAACATCCGGTCAGATGTGGAATGCCGAAGGCAAACAACAAGATACAAAAGCAGTAATCCCAGATAGCAGTTATGCAGGGATTTATGAAGCAACCATAGATTTTTGTAAAAAGCACGGTGCATTTGATCCAACCACTATGGGTACAGTTCCAAACGTAGGATTGATGGCGCAGAAAGCTGAAGAATATGGTTCTCATGATAAAACTTTTGAAATGGCGTCAGAGGGACTTGTTCGTGTTGTTGATTCAGAAGGAACTGTTTTAATCGAACATTCTGTTGAGCCAGGTGATATCTGGAGAATGTGCCAAACTAAAGATGCTCCAATCCAAGATTGGGTTAAATTGGCAGTATCAAGAGCTTCTGCCACCAAAACACCAACAATTTTTTGGTTGGATAAAAATAGAGCTCATGATGCTGAACTTATTAAAAAAGTGAATCAATATCTAAAAGATTATGATACTACAGATTTAGATATTAGAATTCTTTCTCCTATTGATGCTACTATGTTCACTTTAGAACGAATCAAGGACGGTAAGGACACTATTTCAGTAACTGGAAACGTACTGCGTGATTACTTAACCGATCTATTCCCTATTTTGGAATTAGGCACCAGCGCAAAAATGTTATCAATCGTTCCTTTGATGAATGGTGGAGGGCTTTTTGAAACTGGAGCTGGTGGTTCAGCACCAAAACACGTTGAGCAGTTTATTGAAGAAAATCACCTCCGATGGGATTCATTAGGTGAATTTTTAGCTTTAGCTGTCTCCTTGGAACATTTAGCAAAAACCAACAACAATCCAAAAGCTCAAGTTTTGGCAGATACTTTAGATGATGCAACTGGCAAATTACTTGAAACGGGGAAATCACCGTCAAGAAAAGTCAAAGAGTTAGATAATAGAGGAAGTCATTTTTATTTGGCCCTATATTGGGCTGAAGCATTGGCAAATCAGGATAATGATGGCGATTTGAAAACAGAATTCACAAATGTTTTTAAAGAACTCAAAACAAAAGAAAGTATTATTGTTGATGAACTCAATGGAGTACAAGGCAAATCGGTAGATATAGGCGGTTATTATGAACCAAACGAGAAAAAAGTAGAACAAGCCATGAGACCTAGTTCTGTTTTAAATTCAATCATTTAATTATACACATATCAATATGTAACAAAAAAGCTCTTTAATTAAAAGAGCTTTTTTATTTGATGATATCAATGTAGGGCAAAAAACAAAAAATCGTATTTTTGAATCATGACATTCATAAAAACAACAGAGCAAGACTCCCATTACAATCATCTCGAAAGGATGACCGTTAACGAACTACTTACCAATATTAACAAAGAAGACCAAACCGTTGCGTTGGCAGTTCAAAAAGCAATTCCACAAATAGAAAAACTGACTGAACAAATAGTTAACAAACTAAAATCGGGTGGTCGGTTGTTTTATATTGGAGCCGGAACTAGTGGTCGATTGGGAATTGTAGATGCGTCAGAATGTCCGCCTACTTTTGGTGTTTCACAAGATTTGGTCATTGGTTTGATTGCAGGAGGTGATTTAGCAATTAGAAAAGCTGTTGAATTCGCAGAAGATTCGACAACTCAAGGCTGGGAAGATTTGAAAATCCATAATATAAACCAAAAAGATGTAGTTATTGGCATCGCAGCTTCAGGCACAACACCATATGTCATTGGTGCTTTGCAAAAATGCAATGAAAAGAAGATTGTTACTGGATGTATTACCTGTAATCACAACAGTCCATTATCCAAGATTGCGCAATTACCGATAGAAGTCATCGTTGGTTCGGAATTTGTCACTGGAAGCTCTCGTATGAAAGCGGGTACTGCTCAAAAACTGGTATTAAATATGATTTCTACGACCACCATGATACAACTTGGTAAAGTAAAAGGCAATAAAATGATGGATATGCAATTAAGTAATAATAAATTGGTTGACAGAGGCATCAAAATGATTATGGACGAACTTAACATCCCTGAAAAAGAAGCAAAAATTTTATTAGATAAATACAAAAATGTCCGTTCTGCAATTGAACAGTATTCCAATGGAAGAACATAAGACTAATAGAGATTTACTGGTTAAAGGACTTCAAAATATAGGTATAAGCCTCATCTTAATGTTTCTTGGTCCTACTCTTTTATATATTGCTTTTAGCAACCAGGATAAGCCGACTTACATCCTTGTTTTGATTATTTCTATTGTTGTATGTGGTCTCGCTATCTTTTTCCTTTTCAGAGGAATTCATATTATTATGAAAAGTCTTTTCAATAAGTGAATGAATGCCTTTAGTTGAATATTTATTTATTAAATATCCTCTGTTGTTAGATATATACAACAACAATCAGTTCTTCAGTCTAAACATGTTATAATCTAAATTTTCGGTTAAAATTTAATTCAACCTAGACAATACTTTACGTATATAAGTTTAGAAAATTACCTAAAAGAAGAAAGAGCCATAAACAAAAAAAGTCCCCAACATT
>DINI01000009.1 GCA_002426755.1 Flavobacteriaceae bacterium UBA5544 | reverse complement strand
CAACTTATTATATCAATCCAAACACAAGGATTTAACCCTTCAAGTGGCGGGATATCGACACTTTTGATATTGATTTAAGTATTTTAAATACAATAATTTGTTGGTTGTTATAAATACCAATTTATGGTTACTCAACCAATGGTATGCACAAATCCGCATCCATAAAAAACTGGTTGAAATAAATTATTAGGGAGAGTATCAAACATAGTTAAATTTTTTCATTTGTCATTGTTTTATAGAATTATTCCAAGACTTAACATAACACCTTTTATTTGAGTCCAATTTTCCGATTTTCTAATTGAAAGACCATCATTACTAATCTTTTTATAGCTATAGCTGATGTCTGTCAGAATGATAAATCTATTTTTAATTGGAATTTTATAACCTATCCCTACATTAAAAATTGTACCATTATTTTTGCCTCCTTCGACCTTTGCAAGCGTACCATAGTCTGTATAAAGGTATGGACTTGCCAAATCGTCATTAAAAAATACTCTTAAATCCAAAAAAAACTGGAAGAGTATTAAAATTAGGGTTATTATAACCATCTAGGGCTACTCCGATACCAGCTGAAAAATATGGACGAAAGAAGTAGCCATTTATGGTTTGAAGACTATATCCTTGAGCCTTGTCAATTGGTAAATCAGTTACAATGACACCATCAGTAGGTGAGAATGTTTCAATTTTGGCTTCATTCACATGTATGTAACTAAATCTTGTTATGTTAAAATAGCCTTTATTTCTAAACTCATCAACTGTTTTTTCTACTTGAGAAAAAGCAGAAGTGGTGAAGAATAAAAGGATTAACGGAATAATAAATTGTTTTCTCATTTTTTGTTTTGGGATTTAATTTGTTTTGAATAATCAAATTTCAAGGAATTATTGATATTCAATTTTTCTATAAATATACCAACATTTGTTTTTCATTTGTTCTATAATGGTCTGATAATGAAAAGTAGCGTTGTTAAGTTACTTAAACTTTGTCGGCCTAAAAATATACGTTTTAATTAAATTTAAATTACGGAAATCCTCAAAACGAGCGATTTTTTTTGAATCATATTTGCAAGTTGCAATTAGACTTGAGCATTGTTGATTGGATTTAATTAGTGGACAATGAATGTGCATGTTTATTTATCGGTTAGGATGGAAATCTGATATTTCGATTACTTTAAATCCGATAAAATGAGAGCTTTTTGGGTTGAAATTGTTCGATTTTATACTTTTTAACAAAAAATATTAAAAAATTTTTATCCCTAAATTTCTCAATGCTGGCGCGGTGTTGCTCATATTTTGATGTAGGGGTAATCGGTTTATTTTACACTTTATCGAATAAATATTACACTTTATCTAAAATAATTATTATATTCGCTTTGTCAAGTGATCTCAAAAAGCTTGGTGATCAACAGTCTTAAGACCTCACAAGACACTTCGAAGTCTTATTATCATTTTCAACTTTTTACCGTACACCATCGGAGGTTCAATTTTTTTGTTCATCCGTAACAATCAACCTATGCTCTGTCGTAATAAGCGGCCCTGATTGAGCATGGCATAGGATAACCTATCGATCTTGGGCCCCAAATGCTTATGCATACCTACAAAAAGAGCGGCCAGAAGCGGTCGTTGAACGGCCTTGTGCCGACAAAAAATGGGAAAAGCTCTATCGTAGAGGCATCCCTAAAGAAAGTGCCTTGGGACGCTTATGTGCCCAAGACGGAGGAGAAGCAGACGGAACCTGCTACCGCCGTGGAAGCCGCTCCTGCAAAAAAGAAAAGGAAGCGGAAGTACGAGGAAACTGGCAATGCCATTAATGTGGAACACTTTAATGTGCTGATGCAGGTGATTAATGGTCTTGGGACTGTGTATGTGTCTCCGAACCCACTGTATGGTGTGGAGAACATGGAAGCAGTGTATAGGGAGGCTATTCGTGCCATGTATACTGTGAGTGGTGCGCTAACCGATAACCAACAGGCTATTGACGTGCAGACGGTGGCTTTTAAACCTCTGAAGGGTGACTCTACACGGTCTAAAAACGTGTTTGCTATCTGTGGTGCTCCTATGGAAGCGGTGGTGCGTTGTAAGCACATTAATGATGAGATACAGGGTAACCGTATCATCAAGATTAACGCGAGTGTAGAGGACAAGGATATCATAAGTGCGAGCCATCAGTCGTATACTCGTCAGATACAGCATGTGGATGCTTATGTGGATCTCTTTACTGCTTACCCTGAATATGTGGCTCCGACAGACCTTACTGTGGAGGCATGGCGGAACAGACGTACTGCGATGTATGATGCACAGAGTGAGGTGACTGTTACTGGAGTGACTCTAAAGATGGCTCGCCTAAACCGTAACGAGGTGTTACAAGCACCTGAAACGGGGCTTGTGGATGTGGCTTATGGTGTGAAGAAGGTGGTGCTTGGTATCTTTGGTGCGCGTAGCCCCCAGTACCGTATGGTGAGTGGTATCAGTTTTAAACGCTTGCCTGGATATAAGGATTTATAATTGTTATTTTTTTTCTCTGTGTTTTCTTTTTTTTTGAAACCATGAATTCTTGGTGAGTTCATGGTTTTTTTGTTGTTGGGTGGGGTGTAAGGTAGATATATACACCACAATATACGTATTATAGCAAGTAAGTTAAAATAATGGAGACATCCTATAGGTAGAACTACGTAAATCTGAAAAATTTTTTAAAAAAAAAGTATAACACAGGACTATCATAACCATAAATCAAATAAGTATCACAACATAACCCATATCATTCTCACTAGAAGTTATTTTTTCCCAATTCAATGTCAACAAATCATCAAATCTTTGTTAATATATATTCCGTTTTAGCTCGCTTTTAAACCCATAAAAATGTATGTTTGTTTTCTTAAAGTATAATACATGACAGTGACGGAGTTCGAACCCATTATAAAGGTTATTGAAGAGGCTTACGAGATACCACACCTCAATGCCACACGCAAAATTTCAGCATTATTACCATACGATTACTACCAAACAGACAAAAGATATCCGGTACTGTACCTTCAGGATGGGCAAAATTTGTTTAATCCATCAGCACCTTTTGGTGATTGGGCCATTGACAAATCACTGGGTCAGTTGGCGCAGGAGGGCATGAGCGACATCATTATTATTGCGATAGACCATGGTGAGCAGGAGCGTATCAATGAATATCTACCGTATTACCATCCGCGTTTTGGTGAAGGAAAAGGCAATTTCTACATTCAGTTCATGATTGAAAAATTGATACCTTACATCAATAACAACTACCGAACGTTGGGCGATTTTCATAATACAGGTATTGGTGGGAGCTCGATGGGTGCGTTGATTAGCCTGCATGCGGGTTTGTCCAATCCTGGCGTGTTCGGCAAGATGATGATTTTTTCGCCGAGTCTGTGGATTTCTAAAACGATTTTTAATCAAACCAAATCCTTTGAACCACTTGAAGAATCACGTATTTACCTCTATGCAGGTGGGCAGGAAAGCCATGAGCATCTGCCAAATGCCCAAAAGCTGGAACGCATTGTGAGGGAAAAGATGGTGCGAAACCATAACATTGATTTTCATTTTTCGGTGAACGAATTTGGTAACCATAGCGAGGCACACTGGCGGGAAGAATTCCCGGAAGCAATAAAATGGCTATTTTTTAATAAACGATGATGGATTACAAACAGATAAAACATATAGACAAACAAAAAGACCTAATCATACCTTGCTTAAAAGGGGGAACGAAGGCCTTAAAGGAACTCACAGGCATTGAGCAGATTGATTTTGATGGCGATTTTTCCAAGCACCAAGTCATTTATGGACGTCACGGCAATAAAATCTATCTCTTGGGAATTGGTGAAGACAAGGATAAGGTTAAACTGGAAGAAGCCTTTAAAAAGCTGTGTTACGATACCAAAAAATATTGGAAGGGCAGTATTCAGGTCATGGCAGATGAACTTTCAGAAGATGCCATAAAAAAAGCCGTCATCGGTTTGGAAATGGGCACTTATGATATCGGTCAGTTCAAATCCAAAAAGGAAAAGTCTGCAAAACTAAAAGTGGAATTTTCATCTTCAAAAAACATCACTTCACAACTGGAAGAAGGCAAGCTGACGGGCGAAACCATCAACCGCATCAAAGCCTTGGTTGATGCGCCGGCCAATCACAAAACCCCTGAATATTTGGGAAATTGGGCAAAAGAATCGTCCAAAGCATCCAATTATAAATGCACCGTCTTGCACCAAGACGAACTGAAAAAACAAGGCTTTAATGCCGTGTTGGCCGTGGGGCAAGGTAGCGCTAATCCGCCTGTAGTCATTGTGAATGAATACATGCCAAAAAAAGGCAAAGCTGTGGATATTGGATTGGTTGGTAAAGGCATCACCTTTGATACTGGAGGGCTGTCCATAAAATCCTCCACAAATCTGCACTATATGAAAAGTGATATGGGAGGCGCCGCTGTGGTGCTTGGAGTGGTTGAATTGGCAGCAAAACTAAAGCTGAATGTGAATATCGTGGGCATTGTGTGCTCCGCCGAAAATGCTGTGGACAGCAACAGTTACCGTCCTGGCGATGTCATCAATTCCTATTCTGGGAAAACCATTGAAATCATTGACACAGATGCTGAAGGTCGACTAGTCTTGGCTGATGGATTGAGCTATATCATTAAAAAATTCAAACCTAAAGAAGTAATTGACTTGGCAACCTTGACGGGAAGTGTGGTACAAACCCTGGGTTATTTTGCGGCGGGAATGTTCACCAATAACACCAAAATGGCAGACGAGATGTCCAAGGTGGGTTACGAAACCAACGAACGTGTATGGCCTTTGCCGTTGTTTGCAGATTACGAAAATGATTTGCACAGCGACATCGCCGATTTGCGCAACTTTAGTGGAAAACCTATTGCAGGCGCCATCACCGCTGCCAAATTTTTGGAAGCTTTCACAGAAGACCATAAAAGTTGGATGCATTTGGACATTGCTGGCGTTTCGTTCGGAGATTCTCCGTATGCAAAAATGAAAAGCGCTAGCGGTTACGGTGTACAATTGATTGCAAATTATATTAAAACAAAAGTTGCCAAATAATTGGATTTATTTTTTTTACATTTAATGCCTAATGCCTAATGCCTAATGCCTAATGCCTAATACTATGTCAAAAAAAAACCAACCCCTCAACATCCTCTGCATCACCACCTATCACAAAGGCATGGATTTCATGAAAAGCGCCAAAGCGGAAGGTAACAATGTCTATTTATTGACCAAGAAAAAATTGGAGCATGAGATTTGGCCTTGGGAATCGATTGATGATGTGTTTTGGATTGAGGAATGGAATCAAAGTGATGTGGTAAAAGGGATTGCCTATAAATTCAGAAGTATCAAATTTGACCGTTTTGTAGCCTTGGATGATTTTGATGTCGAAAAAGTAGCGATGCTTCGCGAACATTTTAGAATGGCCGGAATGGGGCGCACGACGGCACATTATTTTAGGGATAAGTTAGCGATGCGAATGAAAGCCAAAGAAGAAGGCGTCAACGTGCCAGAATTTACGTCCTTGTTTCATGATGGCGATATCAACGACTATGCCGATAGAGTGGAAGCGCCTTGGTTGTTAAAACCACGTATGGAAGCCTCTGCAACTGGCATCAAAAAGATTCACAGCAAAGACGAGTTATGGCAAATCGTTCATGAGTTAGGAGATGAGCGCGATAATTATTTGGTAGAAAAATTTGCACCAGGTGATGTCTATCACGTAGATGGTTTGAATTTGGATGGAAAAGTGATTTTCTCAAGGGTCAGTAAATATTTGGACACACCTTTTGAAGTCGCCCATGGTGGTGGCATTTTCCGTTCAGCCACTTGTGAAATCGGTTCGAAAGTTGAAAAAGGATTGAGCAAAATGAACGCCGATGTCATGAAAGCCTTCGGAATGCAGTTTGGTGCTTCCCATACCGAATTCATTCAAAATAAAGCTACTGGCGAGTTGTACTTTTTAGAAACATCGTCGAGAGTAGGTGGCGCCAACCTTGCCGAAATGGTTGAACTCGCTTCAGGAATCAATCTTTGGGGCGAATGGGCACGAATCGAATCCAAAACCTTACGAAAAGAAACCTATAAATTACCAAAAGTCAACAATAAATACGCAGGGATTGTCGTGTCCTTAAGTCGCTACGAACATCCGGACACTTTGAGTTTTACCGACAAGGAAATTGTGTGGCGTATGAACAAAAAATGGCACATCGGGATGATTGTCGTTTCTGATAGTAGCGAACGTGTGTTGGAATTGTTGGATGCGTACACAAAACGCATTCAGGAAGAATTTCACGCGAGCTTGCCTGCGCCTGATAAGTCGTTGTAGAATTTATTCCATCTTATCTGCCCAACCCACAATTTCAAATTCAAAAGATGTGGTCTTTTCTGGATTGATGTAGATGTTACCTAAACCGCCATTCGATTTTACTTCACCTTCGGTGCCCCAGCTTCCTCTTGTAAACTTAAGTTCAGCAGGAGAGTGTACGTTCAGTTGAAGTATTCTTTCAAAATCTGATTTACGTTCCATTTTTAAAGCTTGTGGATTCCAATTGCCCAATACATCTTGATTTCCGGTGATATAAACTTCATCTTCTTTACTAGGAACGGTTAAATTAATGGTGACTTCATAGGTGTTTTTAGAAGGGCTTGGAAGAAATTGGTCACTAATCTTAAAGTAGGCTTTCATGCCGTAAATTAAACTTGGTGCAAATGTGGGCCAATGGCCTTCTTCTGGAAATTCTTTAATGACGCTTGTCAATTTATCTGAAGGCACTGAATTTTTTAAAAATTCATAAACTTTGTTCCTTGCAGGTAGCCATTCTTTCCAATAATTGATGCCTTCATCAGCGTTGCTTACGTACAGAAAATTTTTATGGTTAAGTTGGTCGAAATCAAATTGCTTAAACTCATCCACCATTCGTTCTTTATCAGAAGCAAAGTTTGGTGAGATAGCAAAATAGGCATCAAATAAGTTGGGACTTTTAAACATGGAATATAGGATGAATGAAGCACTCAATGAATGACCCACGGCAAGGCGTCCTGGTTTGGTTCTGTAATTGCTTTCCATATAAGGAATGATTTCTTTTTCAATATATCCTAAAAAATTGTCTGCATTCCCGTTGTAGCCATTGTAGAATGTTTTTGGGTCTTCGTGCAACGGAGCGGGCAACATGTCATTATTCCTGCTATAATCCAAGCTTTCAATGTAATTGGACATAATACCGACAACAATGTATTCATTTGAAGGAGCCGCAAAACTCAATAACGAATGCACTAAATCAAAAAACTCTCTACTTTGGGCATCAAATACATAAATGACTTCATAATGCGTAAGCGAACTCTCCTCATAATAATTGGGCGTATATATCAACATGTTTCGCTGTTGATTCAATTGTTTGGAATCAATGGAAATTTGTTGGATTGTTGGCATTTCTTGGCTATAAACCGAATTGACTGCCCAAAAAAGCATGAAAAGGAAAGCTCTGAAAATCATATACTGTTATTTATTGATGAAGTTATCCTTCAAAGAATCCAGTGCTACCACCAACCCAAGTTTTGTCCTTATTGTATTTCACACCGACCATTTCACCTTTGCTCAATCGCATCAGGTTACTGACGATTTGGGTTTCATTGGTTTTGGAATTGTGAAGCAACATCATCCGGATTTCGCATTTGGCAGGAACATCCATGGTTTCGATGATAGGAGCGTAGGCTACTTTTTCTTGAAGTAAATAATTGGACTTATCCTCGACTTCCTCAATCATTTCTCTAGTGACATGTATTTGAACACCAGCGCCCGCAAAGGAATACAACGGTTTTAGGACATAATTCTCTAAATCTGTAGGAATTGTTTCCAGTTTATCCAAATAATAAGATTTAGGCACATAATCCCCTTTTAACAAAGGCATGGTGTATTTACTGATTCTAAAAAACCAGTTTGGATGCCCAATCCATTCAATATCAACCTCGTCTTTAAAATTGAATTCTGTTTTTAAATCTTGGCGCTGGTTCAATTCATCAAAAATAATTCGGTTGTAGATTTTTTTGATTTGGACCTCCTTGCCATGGTTATTTTTGTAGAATAGACTTTTACCACGCTTGATGAGTTTGGTGATACATAAAACTTTAATGCCAAGAATTTTTTCAGTTGCAAAGAAATCAATGGCTGTTGCTTGCTTTTCGGGTTCAATCTCCAATAGAATGACTTGTTTCGGGTCGGTGTCACCCACGATTTCCTGACGTAATAATTCAAGATACTCAATGGAAGTCATGCCATTCAAATGCTGTGAAAAATTCTCGGGAATGGCATCATAATGTTTGCGATACATACGTCCCAACAATTCCTGAAAGAAATAGAGCGACGGAAACCCTTGCAATTCAATGAGCTTCGGTGTGAGAGTGCCATCGTAATCCAAACAAATACCAAAATCGAGTTGGATGAACTTGGATTGCGCATCTTCATTGGGCACTTTCATGCTGTCATCAAAAAAAGCCCCTTCAGTCAATTCCTTAAAATTGGGCTGATTGATGACTTTCATGACATCATTGCACGCCGTGACCAAGCGTTCTTTCAACGCTTTCGGGATAAATGCTGGTGTTTCGCAAATCTTAAAAGCGGGCTTATAATTATAAGATTCAATAATGTCATTCAGAAGGGTTTGATATTTTTCTTCTGTAAATTGGGCATTGAACGCTTTTCGATTGGCTGGAATCATTACAGGTTATGAAATTAGTTGATGTGTATGATGATGGATGGCTTCGCCTATGAATTTTGGAAGAATGATGCTATAAGTTCTGATGATTTTGTCTTCGTCATCCATTTTGTCCATCATGTCGTTGTATTTGGCTTCACCGAAATTGGTAATCACTTTTTGGCGATTGGCTTCTTCGGAAAAATGGGCATACATCCCAACAGGGTCCGCCTCTGGATGGAACTGTGTTCCCACAAATTCTTCAGAAAAACGAACGGCCATGATGGCGCGCTCATATTCTACATGGGTTCTAATTTTTTCCAAACTCAATATTTTGCAACCTTGTTCTTTAAAGACTTTTAAACGTGGTTGAATCAGTTGCCAACTGCGAGAATCAACTGCCCAAAAAGGGTCATCGAGACCTTCAAGCAACCTATCTTTGATACCTTCTTTGGTTTTGTGTATTGGTAAAATTCCGAAAGAGGTACTTTTGCGAGGTTTCATTTCCCCTAATCGGAAATAATCACACACCACTTGGAATGAATAACAAATAAGGAAAACATATTTTTTGTCTTCGGATGAATTTTTGTTGAAATCCCAAAGATTTTGAATCAATTCCAAGTAGGGTTGTCTCCAAGCGCCATCCTCCAAAGGACTTCCGGGTCCGCCACTTGATATGTAAATGTCATAAGACAAATCGGGCATTTCGTTCTTCGCCCTGATATTGTAGATTTTATAATCAACGTCTGTATGGAAGGATTTGGCAATGTCAACAATACAGCGCAAACCTTGATTTGGTTCGTCATTGTTCATGTCCAAAATTGCCATTCTCACTTTTTGCTTCTGCATTTTCACTATTTCTAGGTTCCCAAAATGGTCTGTTCCATGATGTAGTCGACCACTTTTGTCAAATCTTTTGTTTCTGCAAAGATAGCCAATTGTCGGTCAGCTCCCGTACCATTTTTTATCATGGTTTTAACGTGTTCTATTTCTTTTCTGGAACCCAATTCATCTACGACATCATCCACAAAATCAAGTAACTCCAGCATTAATTCGCGAGTTTCAACTTCACACTCCTTGCCGAAATCTATCATTCTGCCATCCAATCCATAACGACTGGCTCGCCATTTGTTCTCATTGATGAGCGCTCTATGATAGAGCATAAAGTTGAGATTCTGTGTTCTCAATTTGTAAAGTTTAGCAACCAGTGCTTGAATCAATGCGGCGATGCTCAAAGTTTCTTCGATGGTCATTGGCACATCACAAATTCGGACTTCCAAAGTTGGGAAAAATGGATGCATACGAATGTCCCACCAAATTTTCTTCGGATTGTCGATACATTTTGTCTTTACCAACAAATCGATATAATGATGATATTCGGACACAGTTTGAAATACACCAGGAATGCCTGTTCTAGGGAATTTGTCAAAAACTTTGGAACGAAACGATTTGAATCCCGTGTTACGACCTTCCCAAAATGGTGAGTTGGTGGATAAGGCATACAAATGCGGCAAGAAATAGCGCATGGCATTCGTCAGGTGCAAACACATCTGTTTGTCTTCAATACCAACGTGCACGTGCAATCCAAAAATTAAATTGGAACGAGCGGTATCTTGTAATTCATTTACAATTTCATCATACCGAGGATTCGGTGTGATGAGCTGTTTCTCCCATTCACTGAACGGATGCGTACCTGCGGCTCCAATACGAAAACCCAAACTTTTGGAAATATCCGAAATTGACTTTCGAAGATGGGTGATTTCTTTTCGGGCTTCAGTAATATCCTGACAAATATTGGTTCCGACTTCCACCACGGCTTGGTGCATTTCTGCTTTGACCTGTTCGTTTAAAACTTTGGCGGCTTCGGTGACAATTTGCTGGTCATGAGAAATCAATTCCCTAGTTTTTGGACAGAGGACCTGATATTCTTCTTCAATACCTAATGTGAATTTCATATAGGAAGGGGATTTCTTTTTTTATTTAAATACTGTTTTTTTGCCAGTGATTTGGTCTTTTACAAAAGTTCCCCACGTCAGGTTCATTTTGTCTTTTTTGTATTGTTTTGCTTTTTCAATCGCCATATTGGCAGCATTTTCAACAATCCAATCAAAATTCTCTTGACCTACAGAGTTAACGTCTGCATCTGGTGCTGGGTTGCAAAAGTCAATGGCGTAAGGAATGCCATCTCTTACAGCAAATTCAACCGTATTGAAATCATATCCTAAAGCCTTGTTCAAGCGGATACAATATTTTTTTACCAAATCCAACAATTTCTTTTGAACAGGTGGTCCATCAATGACATATCTCAAATGATGTGGATTGCGTGGTTCGTATTGCATGATATGAACATTATCGGTGTTGAGGCAATAGCATCGGAAATATTCGGTGAAATTGATTTCTTCCTGCAGCATCATCACCAAATGTTCGGTTTCACCATGTTTTTTCCATAAATCTTCTGGGTTGTCCACACGATAGACGCTTTTCCATCCGCCACCATCATGAGGTTTCATGTACGCTGGGAAACCAATGGTTTCAAACATATGGTCCCAAGCAAATGGAAATTTCATATTTCGAAAAGAGGTTTCTGTGGTGTTTTCCGGACGATGCGATGTGGGTAAAATGAAAGTTTTAGGCACTGGTACGCCTACTTTTTCTGCCAATCCATTATTGAAAAACTTCTCATCGGCGCTCCACCAAAATGGGTTGTTGATGACCGCAGTACCTGAAAGTGCAGCATTTTTTAAATAGGCGCGATAAAAAGGAACATCCTGCGAAATTCTATCGATAATAACCGCATAATCTGTAGGTTTGGCCTGTTCTACCATATCTATGCATACCGCTTCTGCTTTGATATCTTTTAGACCTTTCTCATTCACTCGGTCGATAAATGCTTGAGGGAAAGTGTTTTCCATTCCGAATAATATGCCGATTTTTTTCATTGTATATAAGTTAATTGTTGATTATAATTTTGATAAATAGTGTGGAAACATATCGCGCCAAATTGGCCAATCATGCTTCGCCCATTTGCGCTCGTCATACCAAAAATTGATATTTTTAGCGCGCAAAATGTCCGCCATTTGTTTGTTGGCATCCAGACAGATGTCCCATTCGCCAACACCTAGAATGATGTTCATCTTCCAAAGTTCTGGATTATCATTACCTGGCATAAAATCAATAGGGTTGTTGAAATACGCGTTGGTGTCGTAATAACCATCCAAAAAGGATTTAATGTCAAACGCTCCGCTCATACTGAACATATGGCTGACACTTTCCGGATGTCTGAAGGCGAAATTAGCAGCCTGATACCCGCCAAAACTTGGACCTGCGACGGCTACCTTTGGAATGCCCTTTTCATGACGGATTTTATTGACGAGCTCATTCATGATGAATTCATCATACCACATATGGTTTTTGATGCGGTCTGCGGGATGTATTTTTTTATTATACCAACTCAATTCGTTGATACTGTCAGGACAATAGATTTGCACCAAGCCTTCATCCACAAACCATTTTGCTGAATCTACGAGTTTCATGTCGTAACATTCGTTGTGTTTACCCATGGTTGTTGGGAAGAGAATCACTGGATAGCCAGCATGTCCAAACACCAGCATTTCTATATCTTTACTTAAGGTAGGGGAGTACCATTTAAAATGTTCTTTTTTCAAAAATTGATTTGTTTAATAAGTTAATTGCTTCTATATGAATTTAAAATTACAATTTTTACCGATTGGAAGTACATTCTTTTTTCAGAATACTTCATTTAAAAATTTAATTCTAATAGGTAGAACAATATAGTTTTTTTAACTGAAAATGTGCAGGAATATCAGTGCTTTCTTCAATAATTATGAAAAATACAATAAAAGAATGTCTAAAGATGGTTTTTTTAAATAGAAGCTAACAAATGGAGGTTTTTGTTCTTTAATCTTCAATTCTATTCTCATCAAATGATGAGGGAAGCAATTTTGGAATAAATTTAACAAACAATGGAAGTAAGATGGCGCCACCAGGAAGCATGAAAATGGCGAGACTGGGAATGGATTTAATAACATCCAAAAGTTGGTCATGGACTTTTTTTTGCTCTTCTTCCGTTAGATGTCGGTTGGTGGATTTTGTCAAAAGATACATAAGCTCCTTGCTTTCCTTTAATTCCTTGAGCAGACGTTTACTGTTTCTATTAATGAGTTTTATAACCATTTTACTGGAATTGTCATAAAAACTTTGGGCCATATTCTTTTTGGTCAACAGTGTAATTTGGTCCTTATTATTAATATAAAACAAGTTGATGTCATTAACGGCATGTTGGATGACTTCCTCCTTCAGCTTTAGGTCATGGGCCAATTGTTTAAGGAACTCGAATTCTTTACGGTCAATTTCCTTATCGGTCCATGAAGCCATGCAGGTAATGTCAACAGCATAATACTTTTCTAAAGGCGTCTTTACAAATTTGATAACGTCATTGTAGCTCTTGTCGTCAGTATATTGATACCTTAATGAAGATTCAAATAATTTGATGAGACTCTTGTCGTATTTGGTTTTATTGGTTTTTAATTCAAATACGGTCAGGGCGATGGTTTCTATGGTCAATTCCATCCTCTTAAAATAACTGTCCGAGATGGAGTTGGTTTTCAAATACTTTTGATAGGCCAAGACATCAATGAAGAGAAGGGCATTGGTAATAAAATAATTGAAATTTTTTGTAATTAAGTTATCATCTATATGGATTCTTTTATGAATGATGCCTTCCAATAACATTGAGGATTGCTTTTTCCCCAAAAGACCTTGGATAAATGATTCCTTATATTCCTCAACCGTATTGTAAAACTGAATAACGCTCTCAAGAAAGTCTTTGTTAGGAGATTTTGATTGATGTATATATAGGAGAGCCAAAATATGGTTCACCTTGCAAAGCTCTTCATCCGTCCAATCTTGTTTGTCAAATACATCATTTACGATTCCAACATTGTTGCCATAGATATAACCACTCAATTTGAGCTGATAGTAAAATGTATTGAAAGGCAATTGAAGAAATGTCTCGTTTTTTGAAACGTCTTTAAGCAGTTTTTTTATCCAGCCGTCGGCAGAAGGATTCATGGTAAAACAAGTTTAGTGCAAAGATAATTTTTAATATCAAAAAAGCCCATTATTTCACATTAACAAAATTTTAACAAAACCGACATCGGAATATTTGCGTAGGTAGTGCAGAGACAATTTAATAATTAACAAAAATCTCATTATTATGAAAAAAGTGAAAATTTTATTAGGAGTCGCAATTCTTGGAGTTGCTGGATTCTTTGTAATAGCAGCCGATCACATCGACGCTCCTGCTGTTACGGGTGGTACAAGTGATATCACCGACTTTTATGCCTTTCAAGGCTCAAACACCAACAACATAGCATTTGTTGCAAATGTTCAAGGTTTATTGGCCCCTGCTGACACAGGAGCTGCATCTTTTGATGAAAACGTGATGATTGAAATCAATATCGACACCGATGGTGATGCTGTTGAAGATTTAGTCATTCAAGCGGCACCAAGAGATGGTAAAATGTATTTCTTTGGTCCAGCTGCACCGGCAACCACAGGAACTAGTAGTACTTTCTTAACTGGTGTAACACCTAATACTGTAGACATTACGTCTTATGGTAGTAGTGCAGTAGTTGCAACCAATGGAGGTATGAGCTTCTTTGCAGGCCCAAGAGATGATCCATTCTTTTTCGATTTTGGAGCCTACAGTGCTATCATTGCTGGTGAAGCAACAAGTTTTGACAATCCAGGTATGGACACATTTGCTGGAAGTAATGTTATGTCAATTGTAGTAGAAGTTCCTAAATCAATGATTGGTGGTTCAGGAAACATCAACACTTGGGTAGAAACAAAAAGAAAACAATAATCTTTAAAAACTTTAAATTATGAAATTCAATAACATAAAAATAACAGCAATTGCAGCTTTGGTAGCTTTGACAGCTTTTAACTGTAGCAGCGATGACGATAATGGTCCAACAGGACCAACAGGACCTAATTTTACAGGGACTTATGTACAGCAAGATCAAATGGCGAGACCAGCAATCAATACGGTTTTTGTCAACACTGGAAGTAAAGATGCTTTTAATACTACAGCACCTTCAAATCAGTCAGCGGCCTTTCAAGCAGCTTTTCAAGCGAAATTATTGGCTTTAAATCCTAATTATACAACTAATGCATTGGGCTGGGATGCAGCTACCTTTACTGGAGCGCTTGCTACTGATGTATTGACAGTATCTCTTGATGGAACCACAACGTTCTTTGATGGAACTAATGTATTGACAGGACGTGCCCTTGCGGATGATGTAATCGATGTTGAGCTATTGTTGATTTTTGGAGGCCCAACAGGTGGCGACAATTCAGGATTGACAAGCGATAACGTTGGTGGTAATGACAAACCATTTTTGTCAACATTTCCATACTTAGCTTCCCCATTCTAGTATGAATATTGAACACTGAGATAGGTATAAAACCTATTTCAGTGTTTTTTAAAAAAACGCTTGTAAAAAACAAAAAACACTCTCTTACAAAAAACTCAAAACTCACGACAATGAACTCAAAATATATATTAGCAATCTGCACTTTATTACTATTGAGTAGTTGCAATACCAAAAACGAACAAGTTACAGACAGTAACGATTATAATAATTACCTTGAATTAGCCGAGAATAAGACGGTGCAACATGCCGAAAGCAATAAGGCATTCTGGACTGGGAAATATGAAAAAAGCCCAAAACAATTTCCTTATTTGAGTAAAATTGCATCGTCTTACTCTCATTTATTTGCAGCCACTGGCAATATCGAATATCTAAAGCAGGCTGAAGCTAATCTTATTAAGGTAAATGAGATGACCCAATATAAAAATCCAGGTTCTTTAATGGGTTTGGCAGGGAACTATATTTCTCAACATAAATTTAAAGAAGCCCTAGAAATGCTTACTAAAGCAGAACTGATTGGCGATCATTTATCAGACATACAAAAAATGATATTTGATGTACAATTGGAATTGGGAAATTATGATATGGCAAAAATGTATCTCGAAAAGATTGAGAACATGAGCGACTTTGACTATCTCATCCGTTTGGCAAAATGGAACGATCATCAAGGTAATTTAGATGCCGCCATCAAATATCTTGAAAAAGCAAAGATGATTGCCAAATCATCCAAACAAAAAGGCATCATGCATTGGACTTATACCAATCTTGCTGATTTTTATGGTCATGCAGGTAGAATTGATGAGTCTTATAACTTGTTTTTAAAAGCTCTGGAAATCGATCCAGATGATGCATACTCTAAAAAAGGGATTGCTTGGATTGTTTATTCTTACGAGAAAAATCCAGATGAAGCTTTACGTATTTTAAATACGGTTACACAAACCTATCATGCACCGGATTATTATTTGCTCAAAGCTCAAATTTATGAATTTAAAGGTGATGAGGCAGCAAAAGAAAAACAGTTGACATTATATAAAAAAGCTGTACAAAACGAATCTTATGGAGCGATGTACAATAAATATAATGTATTGCTTTATACAGCTGAAAATGAAAATTTAGAAGAAGCCATTGCAATTGCTAAAGTAGAGGTGGACCATAGACCTACACCACAATCCTATGATTTATTGGCTTGGTCATACTATAAAAACGGCAACGT
Source organism: Flavobacteriaceae bacterium UBA5544 (assembly GCA_002426755.1). Taxonomy (GTDB): domain Bacteria; phylum Bacteroidota; class Bacteroidia; order Flavobacteriales; family Flavobacteriaceae; genus JBPOFM01. Next base: position 37,764 of record DINI01000009.1, on the reverse strand, counting down.
AAAAGAAGCTCTAAAAATCACTGAAGCACATGTTGTTGGTCATACATTTGAACCAATGGCATTGTATCACAGTGCAGAGATTTATAAAGCGGCAGGCATGGCAGAAGAAGCTAATGCCATAAAAAAAGATATTGTTGAAAGTTCTTATGAATTAGGCCCAATTGTAGCTGAAAAGGTGAGTAAGATTTAAAAACCAATTGCTATGAAAAAGAACTTTTTAATAGCGCTAGTAATAGCGTTAGGGTGGATTACTACATCCTTTGGTCAACAAATCAAAGGGAAGATAAAAAATGAGGACCGACAACCACTGGAAGCCGTTTATATCTATAATTTGAACAGTCAGAGCCATGCTCATACCGCGGAAAATGGCGTGTTTATTTTGGAAGACAATACGGTCGGCGATAGTTTGAAAATCGGATTATTGGGATACCAAACAAAAACAATTATTTTGAAAGATACAGATTTCAACGAGTTTATGGATATCACTCTCCAAGAGAAAGCATTTCAATTGGAAGAGATGACAATTACAGAAGAATTAAATCCTGTAAGTACCATAGCCCGTTTAGATTTGAAAACCAATCCGTTGAACTCTTCACAGGAAGCGTTGCGAAAAGTACCAGGTTTGATCATTGGTCAGCATGCTGGTGGGGGGAAAGCCGAGCAAATATTCTTAAGAGGTTTTGATATCGATCACGGAACTGATATTGCCATTTCTGTAGATGGAATGCCCGTAAATATGGTATCTCATGCACATGGTCAAGGTTACAGTGATTTGCATTTTTTGATTCCGGAAACGGTGAATAAAGTAGATTTTGGCAAGGGACCACATTATTACGATCATGGTGATTTTGCTACTGCCGGTTATGTAGATTTTTCTACAAGAGATTATTTAAAGGAAAGTTCTGTGACATTCTCGTTGGGTCAATTCAATAATTTGAGAACTCTTGGAATGTTCAATCTTTTGGAAAACGTTAAAAACCAAAATGCCTATGTGGCAGTTGAATATTTGGCCAATGACGGACCTTATGTGTCTCCACAAAATTTCAATAGATTGAATTTGTTTGGAAAATACGTGTCGTTTTCTCCTAATAACGATAAATTGTCCTTAACCGCTTCGCACTTTACCAGTCGTTGGGATGCATCGGGACAGATTCCGCAAAGAGCTGTGGATAGTGGATTTATTTCACGATTTGGAGCGATTGATGATACAGAAGGGGGCGAAACGGAACGTACCAATGTCAATGTAGGATTTGATAAATATATTGATGACGCGACGAGTTTGACAACGAATGCTTTCTATTCGCATTATGCATTTAGTTTGTATAGCAACTTTACGTTCTTTTTGGAAGATCCCATCAACGGCGATCAAATTCATCAAAAAGAAGACCGACAAATCTTTGGATTGAATGCAAAGATTAAAAAAACAACACAGCTTGGGTCAACTCCTTTGACCTTGACCACAGGAATGGGACTTAGGCACGATATTGTAGATGATATCGAACTGTCTAAAACTTTAAATAGAAGTACTGTTATTGAAAATGTTCAACTTGGTGATTTGAATGAAACCAATATGAATGCATTTGTTAATGCCGAATTTGAATTCGGGAAATTTAGAATTGCTCCAGCATTGCGATTGGATTACTTTAAGTTTCTATATAACGACCAACTTCAAACAGACTACAAATCTTTGACAGAAACAAAAACCATCATCAGCCCAAAATTGAATTTTTTCTGGGATGTGAAGGATAATTATCAAGTGTTTTTGAAATCAGGCATTGGGTTTCACTCCAATGATACTCGTGTCGTTGTGGCTCAAAATGGAAAAGATGTATTGCCTCGTGCGTATGGAATTGATTTGGGAGACATCTGGAAACCTGTACCAAAATTGGTTGTGAACACAACCTTATGGTACCTCTTTTTAGAACAAGAATTTGTATATGTTGGTGATGCTGGAATTGTAGAACCGAGTGGTAAGACCGAACGTTATGGATTGGATTTCGGATTTAGATATCAATTTAATGATTGGTTGTTTTTAGATACCGATATGACAGTGACGCACGCCAGAAGCACTGAAGACCCAGATGGACAAAATTACATTCCTTTGGCACCAGATTTTACAATGGCTGGAGGTTTGTCTGTAAATAATTTGAATGGGTTTTCTGGAGGTTTACGATATAGATATATTGATGATAGACCAGCCAATGAAGACAACAGTATTGTGGCTGAAGGCTATTTTGTCACTGATTTTAATGTGAATTATAGTTTTAAGAACATAACGCTTGGAGTGGTTGTAGAAAATATGTTCGATGTAGATTGGAATGAAACCCAGTTTGCAACCGAATCGAGATTGCAGAATGAATTGGAACCGGTTGAGGAAATTCATTTCACACCAGGAACACCCTTTTTTATTAAAGGAACAATTGCTTATAAATTTTAAGTTGATAAGAAATAATATAGTGAAAAAGAAGAATGATAAATCTGTTAATTTAGAGGGAATTGACTGATTAGTAACTAACAAAAGTAATACGCGTAGAATAACTAATTCTGCGTTATGAAACCACGAGTGTTGTGGTAGTTTTTTTAGAGTTTTTTGTTAGTGGAAAGTGTCTAGTCACAGGGATGTGATTGGGCACTTTCTTATTTTATACAATGAGTCTTTATGAGTCAAATTGTTTTGCGAGTAGCACAATCTGCCCCAAATGATAGGCGTCATGCTGAAGGATTCCATGTATATGTTCATAATAGGTCATACTATTGTTTTCATAAATCTTATCAAATTCATGGCTGTTTAATTTCCTTAAAAAATCAGTCCACTCGTCTTGGCTATCTTTCAAGGACATTAATGTTGTTGCCCAAGCTTCTTGGGAGTTGTCGGTAACTGGTTCAAAATAATTATTTGTAGGAGTGATAAGAATATGGCCTTTGACTCTTTGTAAAACGTTTTTTCGCCATGCAATTATATGATTCGTAATCTCCCAAATAGTATTGCATTTTGGTAATATTCTTTGATTTGCTTGGCTCGATGAAATCGATTCTAGAGTTGAAAGCAAATTAACATCTATCCAAGGACTCCCACTGTAAAGTTTTTCGAATAGACTTATTAAACGTTGTGCTTCTTTCATATATTTAAATCAATGTATTACTCAATCTTTTTAGCAGGCATGTTTCGTCCACCTTGATGCAGTGTAACACCAGTGACTTTGCCTTTTTCATCTTTATCAAATACCAATTGTGCTTCCACTACTTTTAGGAAAAATGTATCTTCTTTTTCCGCAAAGATTTCAAACTGTGGTTGTCCTGTGAGTTGCGCAAAGATTTGGTTGTCTTTTACGGATATTTCGATGACTGCGCCAGGTGCCAATTCGTATTTACCAATGTATTGCGACAAAATTTCTGAAGTCAGTGCTAAAGATTTCTTCTCTACAGGAGGATTTTTGTCTATTTCAACACCAACAGATGAGTTCCCGTTATTGGAGAATTCAGCTTGCTTTTTTCCATCTTTTTCAGAAAAAAGATAGGCGGTTGTTCCACCATCAAAAATAAAATTCACTTTGGTCAATGGATAAATTTCCATTTTGGTACTGCCTTCTCGTTGGCTATAGAGTTGACCGTTTTCAAAAGTGACATATCTGACGACGTTATTGTCAAATTGATAAGCACCAATCCATTTTTGAAGTTCACTGTCCGACAATTTAATTGCGTCTTTTTTATCAGGGAACGGCTTACCGATGGCCATCGCCGCAATACGAGTTGTAACGCTTGTAATGTTTTTACAATCGCAATTGGTCAGGCCAGAGACGAACACTTTCTCTTCAGGTAAATATATTCCCATGGTTGTATATCCAAAAATGCCTCCACCATGTTGTATGCTCGGTGAACCATTGATATTGTCCTCACCCAAACCATAACCATACGGAATATGTGTGTCATCATTTAGCGTGGAACCATGTATTGCCTTTTCATAACTCGTTTTTTTGATGAGTGTATTATTGTTAAGGGCATTTTGCCATTTCAATAAATCGGAAGTTGTGGACATGATCGAACCCGCGGCATAAGGCAAGGTCAGGCTTAAATAATCTGCGTTGCTATATCCATTTGCTGTTTCCGAATAACCTGACGCTCTGTTGGGAACAATATTTTTCATACTTCCATATGATGATGAGGTCATTCCCAGTTTTTCAAAAATGTTTTTTTCTATAAAATCGGCATAAGTCTGTCCGGATGCAACCTCAATGATATAACCGAGCAGAATGTATCCAGAATTATTGTATAAAAACTTCTCCCCAGGTTCAAAATCCATCGGTTCATCTTTGAAGACATCAATAAGTTCTTTAGGTGTCATATCAGTTCTGGCCATCGTAAGGAAATTTGCCATATCGGTATAGCTTTTTATGCCAGACGTATGGTTCAAAAGTTGATGGATAGTGATTTTCTTGCCATGTGTCGGGTAATCAGGAATGAATTTGGTGATGTCGTCTTCAACCTTCAGTTTGCCCTGTTCTTCCAGCATTAGTATCGCTATTGCTGTAAACTGTTTAGTGATAGAACCAATTTCAATGACATTTTTAGGTGTCATTGGCACGTTCAATTCTAAATTGGCCATGCCAAACCCTTTTTGGTAAATTGGGTTTCCGTCTTTGGCTATCAAAAAAGAAACACCTGGCCCGTCGGAAGGATATTCGGCTTTTAAATACTCATCGACTTGTTGCTCTAAAGTTTGAGCGCTTGCTGATGAAAAATAGAGAAAAGTTAGAATTAAAAAAGAAAAAAATTTGGTTGATTGCGATAGTCCCATCTTGAAGAGTTTTTGTGAATTGAATGTACAATTTATTTATAGGACTACAAAAGAATCAATCGGTTACAGAATATGTAGAGGTATTTTATTATTGATTAATTGTAAATTGAATGATTGGTTAAGTGTAGTTTTTATCCATCTTTCGTTGGATGTGCGTAAAAGCCTTCACTTGTTTGATTTCGACGCCAAATAACGGAATATTTTATAAACACTTGAAATTAAGTGACTCATTTAGTCGTCATTAGTGCTTCCTTATACTTTGTAGTTGCTCTCTTTAGATTATCTGAAAGTGATTTTAACCATATCAATTGATTTGCTATCAAATAAGCTTCCTGTAAATTGTGCAACGTGTCTTTGTCCAATTCGGTATTCCCTTTTTGAATGTTTTCGTCTCTTAAATGTGATAAGTTGTGATAGGTCTCCATAAGTCTTTCTTGTGCATCTCCTATGGGAAATGGATCAATTTGCTTTTCTTCATCCACATTATCTAGAATAGAAGAGCAGATTTTAAGAGTATTGGAAATTTTCACAATAATGGCATCAAATTCTCTGGAAGCAGGTGTGGTTTTGTGATTGGTGATAAAACTCCCAATGGAAGCAATTGCCGAAATCATGGTTTGATTAAGTGTCACCATATCATAAATCAGTTGGAACTCTTTCTGTTTTGATTTTGGGTCTTGAGTCATCCTCTGAAACGCCGCATTCAAATTGCTAATGGCTAAAAAAGCTTCTTTTCGAGCCACTTTATAAGTGATTTGGTTTTTGCTTTTATCATGATAAAGTGCTTGCGTTGCCAGAAGATATTCTTTGTTTTTGTAAAAGACATTCTGAAGAACTTGTTTCAGATTATCTGCTTCCCAGCTTGGCCATAATATATAGTTGGCAATCACTGCAATACTAGCACCAATGATTGTATCGAGCACCCGATATTGAATCACTTGGAATGCGTCTGGGTTGATTAATGAATACACAAAAATAATGTTAACCGTAATGAGTGCAGCAGCCGACTTATAATTTTGTTGAATCAATGCAAATGCCAATGTTAGGGACACAATCGCCAAAACAGAATAGACAATGACATTTTGAGTCAGCAACACAATACCAATGGCTACAGTCGCTCCAATTAAAGTTCCTATAATACGGTCTTTGGAGCGTTCTTTGGTTAATCCGTAGTTTGGTCTCATAATGACAATAATGGTCAAAAGAATCCAATAAGTATTTCTAATGTCTAATAATGAGCCTAATACAAACGCAAAAAGAATGGCCACGGTAAAGCGAAGTGCATGCCTGAATAAAGTAGAATTTAGACTAAAATTTTGAACAATTACGTTCAATCTGTATTCCTGAAGTGTCAAAAATTGGCTAGCATCCTGTCGTTTTAGTGACACTCTAGAAGCTTCTTCTACATTCGCCATGACGCGCCTAATGGCTCGGATTTCCAACAACAATTGCTCTTGATAATCGTACAGATTCCTTAATACAAGTGCACCTTCTCTAGCTTTAGGTAGTTGCACAGCTTCTATATATTTTGAAATGGCTTCGTTAGCGTCCGACAAGGCATTCAACAGAGAGTCCTTATTAGGAATTTTATTCTTTTGGATTAACAATTCTGAAAGCGTTATCAGATGATTCCCCATTACCTTATTCAGCTTTTTGGAGGCTTTTAAGAATTCTTTTCGTTCGCCGAATAGCCTGTCGATCTCGGTATAATCTAAATGTTTCGCTTCGATGAGTTCAAAAATATTGACCGAAGAGATAAAAATCAACCACTGTTTTTCGTCATAATGCGAACGGCCCGAACGTTTTCGTTCCGTCAGAAGAACTTCTCTTAAAATTTCATGTTTTTCGTTTATTTGTGTTTGTAAAACAGAAGTCTGTTGCATCAAGACATCACGTTTTGTTTTTTTTGTTAATAGTTGTGCCCGTAATTTTAGGTATTCCCCAATATGAAGAAGTGTGTCTGAAAGCAATTGGTTTTCATCCTTTTTTGGAGCTAACTTTTGAAAAACATATGATACTAGCAAATACCAAAGCCCACCAATTCCCATAAGAGTTACATGCACCAAAATATCATAAGCGCTTTCTTTTTGAATGGCAAAAGCCAAAACCATTGCCAATAAACCAGAAAAAGATACCAATGAAGCCCTGAACCCATATACTGAAATTAACGATACAGAAAAAGATATAATAACGAGTGCTGCTATTAAAAGCGGCAATAATGGTTTGGAAAACAGAATGATTGCCGTAATCAACATTGTTAAGCCAGTACTGATTAAAATAGCATTGACTTTTCGTTTTAAACTACCAGGAATGTCACCCGGAGCATTTAAAAACGCACCAACAACTATTGCTGGGGCAAATTCAAAATATCCTAAAAAATTAAGAGCAACCAAAGGCACAACTACCGCAAACGTGAGTCTAATGCCTCTGTAAAAGTTGGAACCTTTTAGAAATAATTCTATGTTTTTTAGTTGTTCTTTCAAAACCTGTTTTAGTTACGTACAAAGATACTTTAATTAAAATGCCATACTTGATTGCAATATTGAATCTGGGATTTTAGTCTTTTGGTATTTGGAATAAAAAAACCACCTCGTTTTCACAAAGTGGTTTTAGCTTTATTATTTAGATTTGAGTCTATTTAATCATCTCATAACTACGTTTGATAAATTCACTAAGTTCCTTGCCTTTCAGCAAACCTTGAGACAATCTCGCCAAGTCCAAACTTTGCGAAATCAAACGTTCTTGTTTCTTTTTGGTTTTGGTGTTCAGGATTTCTCCCACCAATTCAGAATTTGTATTGACCACCAAATTGTACATTTCTGGCATATTGCCCATTCCGAACATTCCGCCACCACCTGTCGCTTGCATTTCTTTCATACGGCGCATAAATTCTGGTTGGGTGATGATAAATGGTGAGGCATCACTATCCATTGCTTCCAATTGGACCATGAATTTTTCCGATGGAATGGCCTCTTTCAAGATATCTTCCAATTCTTTTTTCTCATCATCAGACAATTTTGAAATTTTGGTATCGTCTTTTTTGATGAGGTTATCAATATGGTCAGCATCTACCCGTGCAAACGAAATGTTTTCTTTAGTACTTTCCAATTTTTGCATCAAATGTGACACGATTGGAGAATCCAACAATAAGGCTTCAAAACCTTTGGCTTTAGCCGCTTCAATATAACTGTGCTGTGCGTCTTCATTGGAAGCATATAATATCACAACTTTACCATCTTTGTCGGTTTGTTTGTCTTTGATTTTTTCAATCAATTCGTCATAGATGTAATATTTCTTGTCAACCGTTGGGTATAATGCAAAGGCATCCGCTTTTTCATAGAATTTATCTTCTGAAAGCATTCCATATTCAATAACGATTTTGATATCATCCCATTTCTTCTCAAAATCTTCACGATTATCATTGAACAACGATTTCAATTTATCAGCCACTTTACGGGTGATGTAAGATGAAATTTTCTTCACGTTACCATCCGCTTGAAGATACGAACGAGAGACGTTCAAAGGAATGTCTGGAGAATCGATGACACCACGAAGCATCGTCAAAAATTCTGGTACAATGCCTTCTACATTGTCGGTGACAAAGACTTGATTTTGGTACAATTGAATTTTATCCTTTTGAATGTTCAAATCGCCCGTCATTTTAGGGAAATACAAGATTCCTGTCAAATTAAACGGATAATCCACATTCAAATGGATGTTGAATAGTGGTTCTTCAAATTGCATCGGATACAATTCGTGATAGAATTCTTTGTAATCTTCATCTTTTAAATCCGTTGGCTGTTTTGTCCAAGCAGGGTTTGGATTGTTGATGATGTTGTCAACGGTAATTTTTTTGTGAGGTTCTTTGGTTTCCTTACCATCCTTATCCTTGATGGTTTTTGGTTCAAAATTAGGGTCGTTAATTTCTTTTGTTCCAAACTTGATTGGAATCGGCATAAACTTGTTATACTTCATCAACAAACTGCGGATTTTTGATTCTTCCAAGAATTCTGTGGAATCTTCAGCGATATGAAGAATGATTTCTGTACCTCTTTCTGTTTTATCAGAAGGCTCTAAAGTGAATTCTGGAGAACCATCACACGTCCAATGCGCTGCAGGCTCATCTTTGTAAGATTTGGTGATGATTTCAACTTTTTCAGCTACCATAAAAGCGGAATAGAAACCAAGGCCAAAATGTCCAATAATTCCCGAATCTTTACCAGCGTCTTTATATTTATCCAAAAACTCTTCTGCTCCAGAAAATGCAATTTGGTTAATGTATTTTTCAACCTCTTCGGCCGTCATCCCAATCCCTTGGTCTTTGATGTGAAGTTTTTTTCCTTCCTTATCAATTTTAACCTCAATGATCGGATTGCCATATTCTACTTTGGCTTCACCAATACTGGTAAGATGTTTTAATTTTAATGTTGCATCAGTTGCATTACTGATAAGCTCACGTAAAAAGATTTCGTGGTCGCTGTAAAGAAATTTTTTAATCAGCGGAAAAATATTCTCTACTGAAACATTGATATTTCCTTTTGTCATGTTATGTATATTTTATTGATTTTATTCGATTGCTTTGTTGAAGTCAAAAAAAGTACCAAGAGTTAAAATGTGACAAACTGACATTTTTGGGTCAAAATTTTACGAAAAATCTAGGATTCATTATTTTGGGAAACTTATTTTTGCGCCATTCGCAATTAAAGAAGTATATTGATTAAAAATTAAGGTATGTACAATTCAAAAATAATAGGACTAGGACATTATGTGCCTGATAACGTAGTTACCAATGATGATTTATCCAAACTTATGGATACCAATGATGAATGGATTCAGGAACGAACTGGCATTAAGGAACGTCGTTGGGCAATAGAGAATTCTGGAGATACCACTTCTGCAATGGGTGTAAAAGCTGCTAAAATTGCAATTGAGCGCGCAGGAATTGACAAAGATGATATCGATTTCATAGTATTTGCAACCTTGAGCCCTGATATGTATTTTCCTGGGCCCGGCGTGCAAGTACAACATGCTTTGGACATCAAAACGGTTGGAGCGCTTGACGTAAGAAATCAATGTTCGGGATTTGTTTACGGAATTTCAGTAGCCGACCAATTCATAAAAACAGGAATGTATAAAACCGTTTTAGTCATAGGTAGCGAATTGCATTCTCATGGTTTGGATAAAACGACACGAGGAAGAGGTGTTTCGGTTATTTTTGGAGATGGGGCAGGAGCGGCTATTTTGACAAGAGAAGAAGATACAACAAAGGGGATTTTATCTACACATCTCCATTCACAAGGTGAGCATGCCGAAGAGTTGGTTTTGATAGCCCCAGGGATGGGTAAGCGATGGGTCAATGATATTTTGGCCGATAACGACCCAAATGACGAAAGTTACTTTCCGTATATGAATGGTCAATTTGTATTTAAAAATGCAGTGGTTCGATTTAGTGAAGTGATTATGGAAGGTTTAAGGAAAAATAATCTAAAAAGTGAGGATATTGATATGCTCATTCCTCACCAAGCTAATTTAAGGATTGCGCAATTCATTCAGAAAAAATTTGGGTTGAGTGACGACCAAGTCTTCAACAATATCCAAAAATATGGCAATACCACGGCGGCTTCCATTCCTATTGCGTTGACCGAAGCTTGGAAGGAAGGCAAAATTAAAGAAGGTGACACAGTTGTATTGGCCGCATTTGGTAGTGGTTTTACTTGGGGAAGTGTGATTATACGTTGGTAGTCTTATTCCTGCGGAAGTTTATCTTAAGAAGTAGATTAAATGAAATAAAAAAAAGTCCGAAACATAATTGTTTCGGACTTTCCTACTATTAATCAACCTAACTAACACTTAAACTAATTAACTATTAAAACTTATCACTTACTATTAGACGTTAAAACTCCCAGTTTATTATATTGAATTCCCACTTTAACTATCAATTAACAGAGAGAATAGAAAATCCGAAGCCTAAACTCCGGATTTTCATGTTGCTATTAATCAATTTATATCAAAATTATTAGGGGAAAAATATATAAATTGGGTACAAATTTAGTTGTAAAAAAAGGATTGTATAGCGCTGATAATCAAAGTTTAACAAACTTATAACAAAAACCCGAAATTTCTTATAATTTCGGGTTTGGATTTATATGTAAACACTTACTTTATTCGAATGTGAGATATTAAAAGAAGGCTAATTCAAATTAATTCAAAATCCGTTAGGAGTGTTTATATATAGACGACTAAAAAGAAATTTAATTACACTTATTTTCAAAATTTAACATATTATTTTAAATAAAAACCCGAAACGATAAAGCTTCGGGTTTTCTTATTCAATAGCCAAGCATTAACACTAACCATCAACTATTACGTCGGCCATCAAATTTTATATTAAATGAATCCTCCACTACCGGATTTTTCATTGTCATCTCGGTTTTTACGTTGCAGAGCCCTGTATTTGTTGCCTCCAAAACGGTATGAAAGACCTATGTTCCAAGAATTGCTTTCCCAATTAAACTGACCAACTTGCGGTGTAGGTCTATCTCCTTCAAACTCAAACTTCATGGTGTTGAAGATGTCACTATAATTGAAGCTGAAAGTAGCTCTGTCATCTTCCATAAACGAGTAGCGTAAACCTGTATTGACCATAAACATTGGTTTTCTGGTAAACTGTAGCCCTTCTTCACGGCCTCTATACATAGCGAACACTGATAAGTTTAGTTTTTTTGTTGGGCTAAAGTTGTTGAACATTCTAAAATTGTAAACCACATTGTCTACTTCAACTGTTTGTCTTACAATATCATCGGCAGTGGCCATATCAGTAGGAACGGTCAGGATTTCTGCAATACCTTTTTGTTTTCTTGAATATAAATCAAAGCTGGCATTAAAGTTCCACCATTTGGTTGGTCGCATATTACCACTTAATTCCACTCCATAAGCTGTGGTGTTGTCAAAATTATCATAGGTCAAAATGTTTTTGTTCACGTCCAAACGGTCAATAAACACAGCCCTGTTAATTTCGTCTTCAACGATGCGATAGAAAACACCTCCTGTTATAGAGCCTTTTTCAAGTTTTCTGGTATAATTGATTTCCATGGAATTTGTGAATTGTGGTTGCAATTCAGTATTTCCAAAAGACGATATTAAAGGTGTGCTCCATTCTCTGATAGGATTTACCTGTTGTAAACCAGGTCTGTCAACACGGCGGCTGTAGCTTACTTGATACGAATTCTTTTCACTTGGATTATAAGTTAAAAAAGCAGAAGGATAAACTTGAAAATAATCATTCTCAAATGGAACATTTTCTGTCGAATTCTCCAAAGTCTTTACTGCGTTCGCATCTTCCATAACACTTTCGGCCCTTAAACCAAATTGATAACTAAATTTTTCAAATGTTTTACCATAGGTTGCGTACAATGAGTAGATATCACGTTTGTAGTCAAAATCGGTTTGGGGTGTTGGAATATATTCGTCGCCATTATTTGGGATATTATCCTGATTTTCGTTCACAGACAACCCCGTGGAATTATAATCGATTTTAGTATCAAACAATCGCACTTCTCCTCCAAATTCCAACTTGGTTTTTTCTGAAAGCGGGTTTACATAATCTATGTTGATGGTTGTTTGGTCCCTGTCAGTTTTTACAAAATCACTATAGTTTGGTGGAAATGAAAAATTCTGATAGTTGAAGTTAGAATCTTCGTCCTGTGCAAAAACACTATAATCTGCTTCAATATCTAATTTTTCTCCTTCTTTTTTAAAGGTGTGATTAAAAACCCCATTATATTGAGAAGAAACATTGTCAGTAGCATTGTCAAAGATTTGGAGTTGCAAAGGTTGATTTACATACTGTACGCCAGTAGAGCCTGAACCTTCACCATCATACAAATTTTGATTTGTAAAGAACGATACGGTATTGTTGTCATTCATATAGTAATCCAATCCTACTTTGTAGAGATGCGATTTGTTATTGTTTAAAAAATCAAAGGATTGCAATGAATTGTCATCCAAACGTTCGATGCTTCCATAATTGGCTGATCTCCCGATATTGTTACCATAATTTCCGTATAAATTAAATTTTCCGTTACGGTAGTTCATATCAATGGAGCTATTGAATTTGGCATAAATTTCTTTGGTCAATCCTAAATTGATGTTTCCGTTAAAGCCGATATTGGTATTTTTATGAAGAATGATATTGATGATACCACTCATGCCTTCTGGATTGTACTTGGCTGAAGGATTGGTAATCAGCTCAATTTGTTTGATCGATGTTGAAGGAATTTGTTTCAACAATTGAGCGATTGGTACGTTTGATAATTTCCCGTCCACCATCACGCGAACATTCTCGTTGCCACGCAAACTGATATTTCCTGTTTGTTGGTCAACATTCACAGACGGAATATTGTTCATGATATCCGAAGCTGTGGGACCAGTTGTGGTCAGGTCCTTTCCAACATTGATGACTTTTCTGTCTACTTTTTGTTGAATGGTAGTTACTTCAGCCACAACAGTCACTTCGTCCAGACTGGCAACATCTTCTTCCAATAGAACATCGCCTAAATTGATGTCATATTCTTTATTTCCAATTTCAATTGTTTTTGAAATGGTTTTGAAACCAATATATTGAATGCTGACAATGACTTTACCTTCTGGTATTTTTTTGATTTCAAAAGTACCATCGTCTTTTGTGATACTTCCCGTAATGGTTTCGTTTGAAGGGTTTTTGACGATCACATTCACATAAGGAAGTGGTTGATTGAGTGAGGCATCAATAACGCGACCCGAAATGGATCCGTCTCTTGGTTCTAATTGTGTAGATGGTTGTGCGTTCATAATTGCTGTAAACATGAAGGCACACAAAAAGATAAGTTTTTTCATTTTTTGATTGATAGTTTTGCCCAAGGGGTTAACTTGGTTTTTGGTTAATTTTTAACGACAACTGATTAGGTTGTTATTTCATAGACGCTTAAATTTGAATCGTGTTACTCATTTTAACACACCTTAACAAGTTTTTAACAATAAAGGAACATAATGAAGAAGAAAACATTAGTGATTGGAGCCTCTACAAACCCAAGCCGTTATTCATATTTGGCCATAAATAGATTGGTAGCCCATGGACATGAAGTGGTAGCTTTTGGTTTGAGAAAAGGAACTGTGGCAGGTGTGGAAATTGATACCGAATTGCAGAATTATAAAGATATTGACACCATAACGTTGTATCTCAATCCTCAAAATCAGGTTAAATACTACGAGTATATAATTTCACTAAATCCAAAGCGCGTTATTTTTAATCCTGGAACGGAAAACCCTGAATTTTATTCCATCCTAAAAGAACACAGTATCGAATTTGAGCAAGCGTGTACGCTAGTCTTATTAAATATCAATCAATATTAGTTAGGCATAACTTTTCGATTCTGCGCCTTTTCGAGAGATCAAAAGCAAACCTAGGAACGTTAGAAGGCCGTTCAGGATAAGGATAAAGAATCCAAATTCAAATCCAAACCATTTTAAGCTATTCACACTAATAATGTAAGACAAAATTGGCGACAATACTGCAATTAAAGGGACCAACCTATCTTTCACATGTAATTTAGTAAATAACCCAAATGAATACAGTCCGAGCAAGGGACCATAAGTGTAACCAGCAAAGACAAAAAGTTTGGAGATGACACTCTCATCTTTAATGATGTATTTAAAAGCAATAATCACAAAAATAAGTAGCACAGAAATCAATATATGAATCTGTTTTCTCATTTTTATTTGCTTCTCTTTAGAATGTTTTTTCTCAATATCCAAAATATCTATGCTGAATGATGTTGTCAACGCCGTCAGCGCACTATCTGCACTACTGTAAGCTGCAGCAATTAATCCAATTAGGAAGAACACAAATACACCAGCGCCAAGATAGTTTTTTGCCAATAGTGGAAACAAATCATCCTTATGAGCATCAATACCATTCTGCTGTGCATAAACCGTCAATAGCAAACCTAAACTCAAAAAGACAAAATTGACAATGGTCAACACAATCGTGAACCAAAACATGTTTTTTTGAGCGTCTTTCAGACTTCTACAAGTTAAGTTTTTCTGCATCATGTCCTGATCGAGTCCGGTCATTACGATCGCTATAAAAGCACCAGAAATAAACTGTTTCCAGAAATAATCCCCTGATTTGTAATCTTCAAAAAAGAAGGTTTTTGAAAGGTCACTATCTAAAACATATCCAAGAATATTTCCGCCTTCAATACCCAATTCACTACTGACAAAATAGATGGTGACGCCTACAGCAATCAACATAAACAAGGTCTGAAGCGTATCAGTCCAAACAATGGTTTTAATCCCAGATTTAAATGTATATAACCAAATCAATAAAACAGTGATGGTAACTGTCTGCCAAAATGAAATTCCAATTTCATCAAATAAAATGATTTGCAAAACATTCGCCACCAGATAGAGCCTGAAACTTGCTCCAACGACTCTAGATATTAAAAAGAAAGAGGCACCAGTCTTATATGAATGTGTACCGAAACGCTCCTCAAGATAGGTGTAAATTGAAGTTAAATTAAGACGATAATATAGTGGGAGCAAGACCGTCCCGATCACCAAATAACCAACAATATAACCCAAAACTACTTGCATATAGCTGAATTGGGATGCTTCTATCCATCCAGGTACAGAAATAAAAGTCACTCCCGAAAGTGATGCTCCAATCATTCCAAAAGCCACTACATACCATGGGGAGGATTTGTTGCCTTTAAAAAAGGCATCGTTGTCAGATTTCTTTCCTGTGAAAAATGAAACCACGATGAGTAACCCAAAGTAAGCTGCAATAAGAAGAATGATAGATGTTGGCGACATGATTAGTTGTTTGATAAATATTGCAATTAAAATGCTATTTTTGGCATTCTTTGAAAGGGACAATATTAAGTAATTTTATATGAAAAATTTTTACATTACTCTAGTTTTATCTTTTTTTATGATGAATTCTTGGTCACAGGAATATAAGAAAATGATACTGGCCGGGACTTATACAGTTGCCGAAATACAAGAAAAGGCCGAAGCTTATTTTGCCATAGTAGGCACCGAACGGGGCAAAGGCTATAATCCTTACAAACGTTGGGAATATAATGCTTTGCGCAACATGGACGAAAATGGCATGCTCAAAACACCGGAGTTTTATTATGATGAGCTAGAAGATTACAATAATTATCTCAACCAAAATTATCAGGCATCTCGATTGGCTGATACAGGAAGTTGGGAACAATTGGGCCCAACATCGTGGAGCGCTACTTCTGGTTGGAATCCTGGAGTAGGAAGAATTACATCTATTGCTGTGGATCAACTTAACACAAACCACATCATTGTGGGCGCCAATACTGGTGGTGTTTGGAAAAGCATGGATGGAGGCTCCACATGGACAGTTTTGACCGATAATTTATCAAATCTGGATGTCTATGCACTCGCTATAGATCCAACAAATTCCAATACTTACTTTTGGGGAAGTACCAGTGGTACCATCTTTAAATCTAATGATGCAGGTGCAACTTGGAATTTATTGGCTGATACTGGAAACGGGGCAGTGAATAAAATTTTGATTGACCCTACTAACACCAGCAAAATGTATTGTACTGTTGAAGGTGGAGGGATTTTTAAATCCATAAATTCAGGAGTCAATTGGTCAATCATTGAGCCAAGTGCTACCAATGGATATGATGTAGAGTTCAAGCCAGGTGACACTAACACAATTTATGCGTCTGGAGATCAATTTTATATATCTAATGATGGAGGGGCTACGTTTTCATCAGCATCAGCTTTACCTCTTTGGAACCAACAATTTGTATCAGGAAATAACTCTTGGTCTGCGTCAAGTTCAAATCAAAATAATTCCGTTGGCCCAAGATCAGGAAATAATCTAGCTTTATTTTACAGAGGAGATTACAGTGCCCCAATTACGCGTTTGGTTTCTCCGTTACTTAACCTTTCAGGAGCTTCCAATCCAGTTTTGAAATTTTCCTTTACACAATCGGATTGGTCAGGTGATCAGGATGAATTGAAAGTTTTATATAAAACTTCTTCAGGTGGAAATTGGATTGAACTTGCAAATTACACCAACAATGTGACTACTTGGTCTGATATTACATTAAATCTCCCAAGTACGAATGCCACATATTACATTGCATTTGAAGGAAAGGCGAACTACGGTTATGGCATCACATTGGATGACATTTCTGTTGAAGACCCAACATTGGGAGTTGTTTTTCAAGACGGATTTGAATCCGGCGGCAATTCATTTGGTGGAGGTCCAAAAATGATTGGTGTCTCTGCTGCAGATCCATCAATTGTGTATGTTTTGGAAGCATCCGGAGGGATTTTTGCAGGATTTCATAAATCAACTAATAGTGGTTCAACATTCACTAAACTCAACCATGCAGGCAAAAACTACTTTGGTTATAGTTCTTCTGCAGATGACGACAGAGGCCAAGCTCCAAGAGATATGGATATAGCCGTAAATCCAACAAACGCTAATGATGTTCATATTGCTGGTATTTTGACATGGCGTTCAACAGATGGAGGGGTTGTTTTTAACGTAACATCCCAATGGACGCCTGATGGTGCTTCCAATGAAAATATTGGGTATTGCCATGCAGACGTTGACATTTTGGAGTTCGTCGGACAAAGGCTATTTGTGGGAACCGATGGAGGAATCTTTGTAGCCAACAATATTGGATCTGTTAATACTAATTATTATACGGATTTAACACCTGGTTTGGGCATTAGACAATTTTACAAGATAGGTGTAAGTCAAACCAACCCGGTAGTGGTTACCGGTGGCGCACAGGATAATGGTACTTCTGTATATAGTGCGGCAGGGGTTTGGACAGATTGGTTGGGCGCTGATGGTATGGAGTCATTTGTAGATAAAAGCAACAGTAATATTCTATACGGAACATCTCAATTTGGTTCTTTGTACAAATCTTTTAATGGAGGAAATAGTATTTCTTATATTGATTCTCCAGATGGTAAGAGTGGAAATTGGGTGACGCCATTTGAACAAGATCCAATTGCTCCTAATGTGATTTACACTGGATATGACCAAGTTTATAAATCAGTCAATGGGGGAGCTACTTGGACAGCTGTTTCGCAGAATTTCGGTGGTAACTTGAATGAAATGAAAGTAGCTCCTTCTAATAGTAATTATATGTATGCTTCTAGAGGAAGTAATTTATATAGAAATGCATTTGTAGGTGTTGTCGCATCTTGGACTCAAGTGACAGGTTTTTCTGGGAATATCAATTCAATTGCAATTCATCCAACTGACCCAAATAAAGTAGCAATTGCAACTACAGGAACTCAAAAGGTTTATGTTTCTACCAATGGAGGCTCAAGTTGGACGTCGTATAGATATGATTTACCAAACTTTAGCGCTCTAGCCCTTGCTTGGGCAGGTAACGCCAGTGATGGTTTGTATGTGGGAATGAATTATGGAGTCTATTATATTGATAATTCAAGTAATAACAGTTGGATGCCTTTCAGCAATAATTTGCCCAATGTAGAAATAAGCGAATTGGAAATCAATAATGTAGATGGCAAAATATATGCAGGAACTTACGGACGTGGTTTGTGGAGAACGAATATTTTTGACTCAACTTTAAGCGTGTCTGAATTTGAATTGAATGATATTTCTTTGTTTCCAAATCCAGCAAAAACTGAAATTAATCTATTATGGAATGAAAGCGAAGATGTATCCATCAGAATTTATAATTCCTTGGGTAAATTGATGTATTACTCGAAAAAGCAAAATATCAGCAATGTCTTTAAAATAGATATTTCACAGTATGCATCTGGCCTGTATTTTGTTAAAATCAATAATACCAAAGGTGAAGTCACTAAAAAGATGGTAGTAGAATAGATTCAATCCTTCGAATTTTAAAACCACAAATTCAAGAATTAAGTTTGTTGATTTTGTGGTTTTTTTATTTTAATGATGTCAAAATTGAAACTATGAAAATTAGTGTAATTAGTGTCTAAATCGTAATTTCGCAGTCATGGAATTTTCTTCAAAACTTATCGAAAAAGCAGTCAACGAAATGTCGCAATTGCCAGGCATTGGTAAACGGACAGCCTTGCGACTGGTCTTGCATTTATTGCGGCAGCCAAATGACCAAACCAATCAATTGGCGGCCGCGCTTCAGACCATGCGCAATGAGATTAAGTTTTGTAAAAGTTGCCATAATATCAGTGATACATCGCTTTGCGAAATCTGCTCAAATCCGCATAGGATAGATGATATTATCTGTGTGGTTGAAGATATTCGCGATGTGATGGCAATTGAAAACACCAGCTCTTTTAGAGGTTTATATCATGTGTTGGGCGGAAAGATTTCTCCAATGGATGGTATTGGTCCCAATGACTTGAATATTGACTCGTTGGTCGAAAAAGTAAAGCAAGGAAAAATAAAAGAACTCATTTTTGCGTTGAGTTCCACGATGGAAGGCGATACCACCAATTTCTATATTTTCAAACAGATACAAGACTGCGATATTGTCACTTCAACAATTGCTCGTGGTATTTCGGTAGGTAACGAATTGGAGTATACGGATGAAATTACTTTAGGTCGCAGTATCATGAATCGTATTCCATTTGAATCCTCATTAAAACTTTAACGTTTTTTGCAACTTTCGGTCATCATACTCAATTATAATGTACGCTTCTTTTTGGAGTTGTGCCTCAAAAGTGTTCAAGCTGCCATTAAAGATTTGGATGCCGAGATTATTGTCGTTGACAACCATTCAAGCGATGATAGTTGCCAAATGGTCAAACAATTCTTTCCAAAAGTCATTTTAATTGAAAACAAAGAAAATTATGGCTTTTCTAAAGGAAATAATATTGGCGTCGCCCAAGCCAAGGGCGAATTTGTTTGTATTTTGAATCCCGATACCGTCGTGGCTGAAGACACGTTTAAAATACTCTTGGATTTTGCGAAATCAAAACCTAAAATGGGAATTGTAGGTTGTAAACTCGTGGATGGCAAAGGGCATTTTTTGCCGGAAAGTAAACGGAATGTGCCCACACCTTTGGTTTCCATCAAAAAGATTTTGGGAAATTCGAAGACCTATTATGCCAATCATGTGGAAGAAGATGAAACGGGCGAAGTGGCTGTTTTGGTGGGTGCCTTTATGCTATTAAAACGGGAAATTTATAATGAAATCAACGGGTTTGATGAAGATTATTTCATGTATGGCGATGATATGGATTTCTCATATCGTGTGATTAAAGCAGGATATCAAAATTACTACAATCCATCCACGACCATCATTCATTTTAAAGGTGAAAGCACACTAAAAGATAAAATCTATGCAAAACGCTTCAATGAAGCAATGCAGATTTTCTTCAAAAAACATTTTAAACCAAATGGTTTTTATAATGCATTGATTTGGTTGGGAATCAAAGGGATTATTCTTTTCAATCCCAAGCCAAAACAGGAAAAGTCCATTGTGAAGAGTTATGTGTTAGTATCCGATAGCATAAATGAGGTTTTGCAATCAAAATTGGATAAACCTGTTCAATTATATGTAAGTGATTCAGCATGGACGGATTATCAGCAAATCATCTTCGACAATCAATCTCACTCCTTTAAAAGCATTATTGATTTGATGGTGAAATCGAGCAAAAATGCGGATTTGACCTATAAGATTCTCCCTAAAAATTCCCAATTTATAATTGGTAGCAATAGCTCAAAAGGTAGAGGTGAAGTCATTAAATTCTAGATTTTTTTGAGTTATTTTGAAAAATACATCGTTGTAAATTCTGATGATTTTATAAGGAAGTCTGTCATTTTTAATTAATTTTGCAAAGCAATTGGATAAAATTACCATTACAATAATTATATGGCAAAATTTGAATTGAAACTCCCGAAAATGGGGGAAAGCGTCGCGGAAGCCACCATTACTTCTTGGCTAAAAAATGTTGGAGACACCATTGAAGCGGATGAGGCAGTTTTGGAAATCGCTACAGATAAGGTGGATAGTGAAGTTCCGAGCGAGGTGGAAGGTGTTTTGGTTGAAAAATTGTTCAATGTGGACGATGTGGTTCAAGTGGGGCAAACCATTGCTATCATAGAAACTGAAGCTTCGGGCTCTGTGGCAGCATCAGCTCCAAAAGCCGAGCCAATTCAGGAAGTTGCTGTTGCAGAAAATGCTTCTGTGGCTCAAGTTGCTCAAACTGTTGAAGCTGCAAAAACTGCGGTAGCTCCAGTAACATCTTCTGAAGACCGATTTTATTCGCCATTGGTAAGAAATATTGCAAAAGCAGAAGGTGTGTCACAATCCGAATTGGACGCTATTTCAGGCACAGGTAAGGAAGGTCGTGTTACCAAAGATGATATTCTTGCTTATATTGAGGATAGAAGTTCAAAACCGACGCAAGTTCAACAGCCTGCTCAAACATCACAGCCACAGGCACCGGCTCAAGAAACATATATACAAAAACCTGTTACAGCAGAACCGACAAAAGAGACGCCTACTCCGCAGGTAGCCAAAGAGCAGGCAAATGGCACCGAAAAACCAAAAGCAGCTCCGGTGATGGCAAGTGGAGATGATGAAGTGATAGAGATGAGCCGTATGGGCAAATTGATTGCGCATCATATGGTGGAATCCGTTCAAACATCAGCACACGTGCAAAGTTTTATTGAAGCGGATGTGACCGAAATCTGGAATTGGAGAAATAAAGTCAAAGACGAATTTTTAAAACGTGAAGGTGAAAACCTAACGTTTACACCGATTTTCATGGAAGCTGTGGCAAAAGCCTTGAAAAAGTTTCCGATGATGAACATTTCCGTACAAGGTGATAGCATTATTAAAAAGAAACATATCAATCTCGGAATGGCGGCCGCATTGGCGGACGGTAATTTAATAGTTCCAGTAATCAAAGATGCAGACCAACTCAACCTTGTTGGAATGACCAAACGTGTCAACGATTTGGCCAACCGAGCACGTTTGAATCAATTGAAACCAGACGATATCCAAGGTGGAACCTATACAGTGACCAATGTTGGAACGTTTGGAAGCATTATGGGGACGCCAATCATCAATCAGCCACAAGTTGGTATTTTGGCGCTTGGAGCCATTAGAAAAGTACCTGCGGTTGTCGAAACTCCGGCAGGCGATTATATAGGAATTCGTTACAGAATGTTCTTATCGCACTCTTACGACCATCGCGTTGTGAATGGTGCTTTAGGTGGACAGTTTGTAAAAGCTGTAAAAGATTATTTGGAAGCTTGGAATCCTGATAGAGAGATTTAACAACATCCTGCGAAAACGGGAAACTATAGTATAAAAGCACAGTTTTGGACTGTGCTTTTTTATTTCTGTTTATCTTTGCCCAAAATGAAAACAAATGAAATTAAATCTCACCAAACCCATCTGCTTTTTTGACCTCGAAACCACAGGAATCAACATCACCAATGACCGAATTGTTGAAATTTCTGTGTTGAAAGTTTTTCCAGATGGTAAGGAGGAATCCAAAACATGGATTGTCAACCCAACGATTCCAATTCCAGCGGAAGTGACAGCCATACATGGTATTTCGGATGCTGATGTTGCCGATAAACCAACTTTTAAAGAGATAGCAAAAGACGTCTATAACATGATTAAGGATTCAGATTTGGGTGGATTTAATTCGGATAGGTTTGATATTCCTGTATTGGCAGAAGAAATGCTTCGTTCTGACATCGATTTTGACATGAAGAATAGGGTTGCCATTGATGTACAGACCATTTTCCACAAAATGGAACAGAGAACCCTGGTCGCTGCCTACAAATTTTATTGTGACAAGAATCTTGAAGATGCCCATAGTGCAGAAGCTGACACCATAGCAACCTATGAAGTGTTGAAGGCACAATTGGCGAAGTACGATGAATTGGAAAATGACACCAAGTTTTTGGCGGAGTTCAGCTCACGCAAAAAATTTGCGGATTTCGCAGGATTCATCACCTATAACAAAAAAGGAGAAGAATGCTTTTCTTTTGGAAAGCATAAAGGAAAAAAGGTAGAAGATGTTCTCAACGATGAACCAGGATATTTCGGTTGGTTGTTGAATGCCGATTTTCCTCTTTATACCAAAAAAGTGCTCACGGCAATCAAATTGAAAGCGTTTAATAATAAATTGGATTGATAAAAAGTCGCAGTTGACAGTTGCAGTTTTCAATTTAACTGACACTGCAAAATAATTTTTTTAAAAATTTTCCTAATCATAAAAAACCAAACATTCGTGCATTCGTGGCCGATACAACTCCACAATTCACGATATAACATCAAATAAAAATGAAACTCATCTGTATAGGTCGCAACTATACCGACCATATCAAAGAACTGGCAAATGAACGGCCAACAGACCCTGTCGTATTTTTAAAGCCAGATACGTCTGTATTATTAAAGAAACAAGCATTTTTTATCCCAGATTTTTCTAATGATGTCCACCATGAAGTGGAAGTTTTGGTAAAAATCAATAAAGTTGGAAAATACATCGACAAAAAATTTGCCCATAAATATTATGACGAAATAGGTCTCGGCATCGACTTTACGGCACGTGATTTGCAAAACGAACTCAAATCCAAAGGGTTGCCATGGGAAAAAGCAAAAGCCTTTGATGGCGCAGCCGTCATAGGCAATTGGTTGCCAAAAAGTGATTTTAAAAATTTGGACAAAATTAATTTTTCATTAAAAAAGAACGATGTCATTGTGCAACAGGGCAATACCGAGCAGATGCTTTGGAAAATCGATGAACTCATCGAATATATCTCAAAATATTTCACTTTAAAGATTGGAGATATTATCTTTACGGGAACACCCTCTGGCGTTGCAAAGGTAGAATCGAACGATGAATTGGTCGGTTATATTGAAAATACGGAGATGTTCAAATTAACAATAAAATAAATGGAAAAACATTATAAATTGGCACGTGTCCGTGAATTGGCAGATGGAGATGACGATTTTATCATGGCACTTGCCTCCGCATTTTTGGAAGAAGTTCCCGAAGATGCCGCACGACTCAAAAAAGCTGTTGCCGAAAAAGATTATTATACCACCTACCAAGCGGCACACAAAATGAAACCTACAGTCGATATGTTTGAACTCGGTGTTTTAGGTGATTTAATTGAGGTTCAAGATTGGGGTAAATTTGAAAATCAAGATAACACAGATGTGTCACATCAATTGGGATTGGTTCTTACTGCAGTTGAAAACGCTACTGAAGAAATAAAAAAGGACTTCAATCTATAATGCAAGCTGAAATTATTACCATTGGCGACGAAATCCTTATCGGACAAGTCGTTGATACCAATTCGGCATTTATAGCTAAACAGCTCAATAAAGTAGGTGTTTCAGTCTACCAAATCACCTCCGTACAGGACGATAAAAATCACATTATCAAGTCACTTCAAGAAGCGGAAGGAAATGCCGACATCATTATTATTACAGGTGGTTTAGGCCCAACCAAAGACGATATCACAAAAAAAACAATTGCTGAATATTTTGATGATAAACTGGTGCGGAAAGATGAGGTTACCGAAAATATTAAGTCACTTTGGAAAAATTTCGGACAAGAACCCTCACAAGTCAATCTTGACCAAGCCTTGGTACCATCAAAAGCACAAGTATTGATGAATGTGAATGGCAGTGCACCAGGCATGTGGATTGAAAAAGAGGGAAAAGTCTTTGTGTCATTACCGGGTGTTCCTTACGAAATGAAAGCATTGATTGACGATTATGTGATACCAAAACTTCGTAAAACCTATAAATTTCCATTCATTCTTCACAAAACCATGCTTACGTACGGTTTGGGGGAAAGCAATCTTGCTGCTCGAATCGAAAAATGGGAAGATAATTTGCCGTCATTTATCAAATTGGCCTATTTACCCAGTTTAGGCCGTGTTCGTTTGCGGTTGTCTGCTAAATCCATGGACAGGCAATTGGTGGAAACTGAAATGCAAAAACAAATTGAATTGTTGTTACCTCAAATAGATGACATTTTTGTTGGTTTTGAAGAAGATGAATCATTGGAAGCCATTATAGGACATCAATTGACACAACTGGGTAAAACGGTTGCAACAGCAGAAAGTTGCACAGGTGGTAAAATCGCAGAATCTTTTACTGCCAATTCTGGTGCTTCACAATATTTCAAAGGAAGTATTGTGAGTTACGCCACCGAAACAAAAGTGAACGTTCTGAAGATTGATAAAGCTTTGATTGATGACTTTTCGGTAGTGAGTAGCCAAGTTGCGGAAGCCATGGCAGCTTCTGTTTTGCAATTATTTGACACCGATTATGCCATCGCCACCACTGGAAATGCAGGCCCAACCAAAGGAGATTCGGATGCAGAGGTCGGGACTGTTTTTATAGCGATTGCGACTAAAACTGGGGTGTATTCAGAGAAATTCAACTTTGGAAATCACCGCACCAAAGTCATCAATAAGGCGGTGAATAAAGCGTTTGAAATGCTCCAAAAAGAAATTTTAAAAAAGTAACACTATTAGTTTGTTGGTATTGTAAAGTTTTACTAAATTTGCAGCCTGTTTTTGAATAACATATTTAAAGTTAAGAAGAATGTCAAGAGTTTGTGAACTTACTGGAAAAAAAGCGATGGTTGGAAACAATGTTTCCCACGCGATGAATAAAACAAAACGTAAATTTGATGCCAATTTAATCAAAAAACGTTTTTACATTCCTGAAGAGGATAAATGGGTAACTTTAAAAGTTTCTACAGCAGCTTTAAAAACCATCAACAAAATTGGTATTGCAGCAGCATTGAAAGAAGCAAAAACCAAAGGATTTTTAAAATAATAGCCACAAGCTAAAAAAGTACTACAATGGCAAAAAAAGGCAATAGAATACAAGTGATATTAGAGTGTACAGAGCACAAAGAATCTGGTATGCCAGGAACATCACGTTACGTTACAAAGAAAAACAAAAAGAATACGCCAGACAGAATGGAGTTGAAAAAATTCAATCCAATCCTTAAGCGTATGACAGTTCACAAAGAAATAAAATAATAAGTCATGGCAAAGAAAACCGTAGCATCGTTACAAACAGCTTCAAAAAGATTAACAAAAGCTATCAAAATGGTAAAATCACCAAAGACAGGAGCTTACATGTTCGTTGAGTCCGTTATGGCACCAGAGTTTGTGGACGATTTCTTAAAGAAAAAATAAATATATCCAATATATTTCAATACAACTGCTTTCATTATGAAGGCAGTTTTTTTATGTCTATATTTGAGGAGTCTTCTGCCAAATTAGCAGTCAACCATTTAAGGCAAGAAATTTGGTAAAGGAATTTTGGGCGTTACCACAAGGGTCGGGCTTTCCGCTATATCTTTTGCCGAAAAGGCAAAAGGATGCCGCTGCAATCCCTAACGCAAACCCGTAAAGGCAAATCTTGACCAAACAACTAACAACAAACAACTGAAAAAAATGAGTTTTTTCAAAAAAATATTCTCTTCAGAAAAGAAAGAAACTTTAGACAAAGGTTTGGAAAAATCCAAAACCACTTTCTTCACCAAACTGAACAAAGCAGTAGCGGGAAAATCAAAAGTTGACGACGAGGTTCTTGATAATCTCGAAGAAATTTTGGTGTCCAGCGATGTTGGCGTCAATACCACCTTAAAAATCATCAAGCGTATCGAAGAGCGCGTNNACCGAATTCTCCATTCCAAAAGACAAAAAACCGTACGTCATTATGGTAGTTGGTGTCAATGGTGTGGGAAAAACAACCACCATTGGTAAATTGGCATCCCAATTCAAAAAACAAGGCTTAAAAGTAGTTCTCGGAGCCGCTGATACCTTTAGAGCTGCAGCCATTGACCAATTACAGGTGTGGGCCGATAGAGTGGATGTGCCGATGGTACGCCAAAATATGGGAAGCGACCCAGCATCAGTCGCATTCGACACCATCAAAAGTGCAGTAAACCAGAACGCAGATGTCGTTATCATCGATACCGCAGGACGTTTGCACAATAAAGTCAATTTAATGAACGAGCTGACAAAGGTCAAACGTGTCATGCAAAAAGTAGTTGACGATGCACCTCACGATGTGTTATTGGTTTTAGATGGTTCCACAGGTCAGAATGCGTTTGAGCAAGCAAAACAGTTCACAGCAGCAACCGAAGTAACGTCCTTGGCTGTCACTAAATTGGATGGTACGGCAAAAGGCGGAGTCGTAATTGGTATTTCAGACCAATTCCAAATTCCAGTCAAATACATTGGAGTTGGTGAAGGCATCGACGACCTTCAAGTCTTCAATAAGTTTGAGTTTGTGGATTCTTTCTTCAAATAATCACCTAATGTCACTTCGAGTGATTTTGCAACACGTTAGTGTTGAAAAATAGTATCGAGAAGCGTCTTGATGGCTTAAAAAACCTCGCTATCGACAAGCTATTCATGAATTTTCAGTATTTTTAAGAAAAATACTGACCATGAAATCCTTCCTATTCCTTTTTGCTTTTCTGGCTGTTATATCCTGTAAAAATTCTGATAAGAAAAGTAATACTGATATTTCTAAACCTTCTTCCGAAAACATTGAAGTCGATTCTTCCGATATCAGTGCCATTGCCACCAAAGACTTTAGGGAATTTAAAGTATTGGATTCAAAATATATCGATAATTCGGAACTTTGGGATGTGTTCAACAAAGATTTGGAAAACTTTACAGAAGCCACTTATAATTCATTAAAGCCACTCATTTTAGAAAAAGATATTCCTTCACTTCAGAAAGCCATCAATGAACGAAAACTATCTTATGAAAATCTCACAAAATTTTACCTATACCGCATCCGAAAGTTTGATAGGGAAAATGACTTGTCCTTAAATTCTGTGATTGCTTTAAATCCAAATGTGATTGCGGAAGCAAAACAGAAAGATATTGAATTAAAGAACAGAAAACTGAAACATGCCATTTTTGGGATGCCAATTTTATTGAAAGATAACATCGATGCTTCAGGAATGCCAACAACTGCGGGAGCAATTGCATTAAAAAATAATACAACAGAAGATGCATTTATTGTATCGCAATTGAAAGATAAAGGCGCACTTATTTTAGGTAAGGCAAATTTGAGCGAATGGGCTTATTTCTTTTGTGGTGATTGTCCAAGTGGTTATAGTGCCATTGGCGGACAAACATTAAATCCGTATGGTCGTAAGGTGATTGATACTGGAGGTTCCAGTTCGGGAAGTGGAGTGGCTGTGGCTGCCAATTTTTGCGTTGCTGCCATTGGTAGCGAAACGGCTGGTTCAATCTTGTCGCCTGCAAGCCAAAACTCGGTGGTAGGATTGAAACCTACGGTGGGTTTGTTAAGCCGAAGTGGCATTGTTCCAATTTCTTCAACTTTAGATACACCTGGACCGATTACTAAGAATGTCATGGATACTGCCATTTTGATGGATGCCTTGTTTGGTGAGGACAAAAGTGATAGCAAATCCATCTGGGCTTTATGGGAAGATGGGTTTTATACTGAACAGTTGAAGAACAATGATTTAAATGGCAAACGTTTCGGTGCCTTTAAGCGCTTAATGGAAGATTCCTTATATGTTGCAGCCATTCAGGTGTTGAAACAACAAGGCGCTACAATTGTTGAGGTTGAAGAAGAAAAAGTGGACCTTCCAGATTTTATTAGACTTCTCAATCTTGATATGAAAAAGGATTTACCTGCCTATTTTTCTGCCTTTGGAAATCAATCGATGTCGTACGCATCCATTGATGACATCATCGCTTTCAATAAAGAGGATTCTTTGGAAGTTATGCCCTATGGTCAAAAATTGTTCGAAGGCATTTCTGCGGATAGTGCTACGGACGAGGAATTGATGGCAATTAAATCAACGCTCAAAAAGAATGGTCAACAGTTTTTTGATGTTCCCATGAAACAACACAATTTGGATGGCTTTCTTTCCATTAATAATTATCATGCGGCGTTTGCAGCTGTGGCGGAATACCCAGCGTTGACGGTTCCGATGGGATATGCGGAGAATGGTGCGCCTAAAGGATTGACCTTTATAGGGCCTCGATTGCAGGAGAAGTTTTTGTTACAATGGGCTTATGTTTATGAAAAGGCTTCTAAAATGCGTGTGTCTCCGAAGAATTACAATTAATCAGTCAGAGCATTGATATATTGCCATAATTCATCATCAAAACCTGACAGACCAAAGGTTGGATTTTCAGGGTTGGCAACGTCTCCCATTCTTATGACAACCAATTTCTTGCTAGGAACGACATAAACTTTTTGGTCATTCTTTCCTAAACCTGCGTACATATCTGCTGGTGCATTTGGAATCAGTTCGCCTGGGAATTCAATCTGTGTTTGGGGCAAATGAAAACTAGATTTTCCATTCAACCACCACATATATCCATAGGATTGATTGATATTTTGAGAGGTGTTTGTAGCTTCAGTTAAAAATGCTTCAGGAACAATTTGTGTGGCTTCCCATTTGCCTTTGGCATAAACCATCAAGCCGAAACGAGCCATGCTTCTGGTGTTGCTCCAATAGACACTCAAATCACCAACTGGAATCCATGCGCCATTCATCCCGATTCTATCCCGTAATTTTTCGTTGAAATAATTGGTCCAAGTTTCATTGCTGGCTTCGGCTACTACATCTTGCATTTTTACATAGACATTGTGGTATGCCCATCGTGTTCCAGCGTCTGCGATGTATTGAAGGTTGGTGGGTGAGACATCATCACCTAATGAATCATCCAAACCGGAATTCATGGAAAGGAGGTTTTTGCAGGTGATAAGATTTTCCTTATTTAATGGAGCGCTCGTCCAACCCGTTCCGAGGTAATCGGAGACTTTGTTGTTGATGTTGATGAGACCTTCTTCTTGAGCGATGCCTGACATCGTTGTTGTCAGGGTTTTTCCTGCGCTTGCCCAATACCAATTGGTGTTTGCGCTGTGTCCATTCATATAACTTTCGACCACCATCTTTCCATCGTGGAGGATGATGAAACCTTTGGTGTGTTTGGTTTCCAAATAATCCAGAAGTGGTTGCAATTGACTTTGGTTCCAACCTAATTCGGAAGGAGTGACTGTTTCCCAAGTATCAGTATTTACTGGTGGGAAATAAATTTCTGTTGGTTCTGGGGTTCCGTCAATCGGGTCGTTGTTGTCATTTGAAGAACAGCTCGAGAATGCCATCAAACTAAAAAACATCAACAAGAAGTATGTAGGTTTCATGGGTAGTTATTTGTTTGTAAGATTGTTAAATATATGAAAGGTTTAATAATCTTTGACATAAATCGTTAATCAACAATGATTGCGTATCTTTGCGCACTTAAATTTAAGCAATGCGAACAAAATCGTTAAAAAAGAATCGAATCAACGTTGTGACTCTTGGTTGTAGCAAGAATGTTTATGACAGTGAGGTGCTGATGGGACAGTTGAAGGCCAGTGGCAAGGATGTGGTGCATGAGGAGGAAGGCAATATTGTGGTCATCAACACTTGTGGCTTTATCAATAATGCGAAAGAGGAAAGCATCAACACGATTTTGGAGTTTATGCAGAAAAAGGAGGCTGGTGATGTGGACAAGGTATTTGTGACCGGTTGTTTGAGTGAACGCTATAAGCCAGACTTACAAAAGGAAATCCCCAATGTGGACCAGTATTTTGGAACGACGGAGCTTCCTGGTTTGTTGAAGGCTTTAGGTGCAGACTATAAGCATGAATTGATTGGTGAGCGATTGACGACTACGCCAAAGAATTACGCCTATTTAAAAATTGCCGAAGGTTGTGATAGACCTTGCAGCTTTTGTGCGATTCCGTTGATGCGTGGAAAACATAAGAGTACGCCTATTGAAGATTTAGTAACTGAAGCAGAGAAGTTGGCTGCTAATGGTGTGAAGGAGTTGATATTGATTGCGCAGGATTTGACCTATTATGGGTTGGATTTATATAAAAAGAGGAATCTTGCAGAGTTGTTGGAAGCTTTGGTAAAGGTGGAAGGCATTGAGTGGATTCGTTTGCATTATGCGTTCCCGACGGGTTTTCCGATGGATGTGTTGGATGTGATGAACCGAGAGCCTAAAATCTGTAATTACTTGGATATACCATTGCAACACATTAGTGATTCTATTTTGAAGAGTATGCGACGTGGGACTACGAAGGAGAAGACGACGAAGTTGTTAAAGGAATTCAGACAGGCTGTGCCTAATATGACAATTAGAACGACTTTGATTGTTGGATATCCTGGGGAAACGGAAGAGGATTATCAAACTTTGAAGTCATGGGTTGAGGAGATGCGTTTTGAGCGACTTGGATGCTTTACGTACTCGCACGAAGAGAATACACACGCTTACAATCTTGAGGATGATGTGCCAGAAGAAGTGAAGCAGGCGCGTGCCAATGAGATTATGGAGATTCAATCACAGATTAGTTGGGAATTAAATCAAGAGAAGATTGGCCAACGCTTTAAAGTGGTGATTGACCGTAAGGAAGGGAACTATTTTGTGGGCCGTACCGAGTTTGATTCGCCTGATGTGGACAATGAGGTGCTGATTGATGCTTCTAAATGTTATTTGAAGACGGGAGACTTTACGACTGTGACGATTACTGATGCTGCTGATTTTGATTTGTATGCGGAAGTTGTGAATTAATAATGAATGATTAGTAATGAACAATGAATAATCAATGATGATTATTGATTGATAAACTATCAAAGCTCGGCAGTGTTGTCGGGCTTTTGTTTTTGAATATTTACAGTGTTCTGTATTTGGTTAGAGAGGTTTATCAGGTCTTTGTAAGGAAGGCTTTTAAGGGTCATTTCCATGGAAACGGTATGGTTTTCATTTTTTATAAGATTATTGAGCGGATGCGTGGCTGCAATGGGATACTTTTTACTTGGATGGTATATGAGGATGTCATTGGGTTCACAGATGAGGACGCGGCACAATCTCTCGATATGTTCTAACTTAAAACTGCTGGTATCAGAATTTAATAAATTGGATGCTGTATGGCTGGTAAAGCCTGAATCCAAAAGAAATTTATGGTGATTGAAAATGCCTCGAGCATTTAAGATATGATTGAATTTGATTTCGAGCATACTATGAGTGTTAGGGTTATAAACTTTTGTTTTGGTGTTTGTCTTGATGTAACGTTTGGGTCAAACGTGAACTAAAGATATATAAAATTTCATTTGAAAAACATTTGTGGGTACTTAAAAGTTTTAGGCCATTTAGGTTAAATTATACAAGTGATTGTCCAATAGTTCCCTGGTTACTGCAAAGCAAGGGAATGGTACGCAAAAGAGTGAAACTATTTTTAAAAAGAGGGAAACTGTTTATAAAAAGAAAGAGAATGGTTTTAGAGTGTGGGAGATAGGTATGATAAAGTAGATGAATATCTTTGCATTGAGTGTTATTGGTTACCTAATGTAGGAGACCATATAGGCTCGGCAAGAAACTATCTGCACATTGTATGGGAGTGGAGATGCTCTGCGTATGAATTTATGCGAATTGCGGGTAGTTTGAAATAATTAGAATTGTTTTAATGGGTATTTATGAAATGTAGGGAACGTTTGGTATAAGCGCAGTAGCGGAATTTGCGCACTGACTTTTCGGTTAATTATTGACCTTAAATTTATAAAATTACTTTTGGATTAAGCACTTATCCGCTATTGCGTTTATACTCGTGTTGTGCAACGTTTTTCAATACCATCTTATTTGATATGGATACCTTTCATATTTTACATTGTCTTCGTTAATCGTATTTCCATTTCTAGCATTTATCTCTCCCAGTTTCTGTAATTCGTTTGCTTCTTTGGTTTTTCCTATTTTTCTCAAGCAGTCAGATTTAAAAATTTGAACTTCAGAAAAGTTTGGATAGATTTCTAAAGCTTTGTCGAATATTTCAATTGCACCCAAATAATCCTTTTGCTCATACTTGCTAATACCATAATAAAATAAGTCTAAAGGATGAAGCCAATCTTTGCCTTTTTCTTTTAGTTGATATTCATAATCCTTTTGGAACACTTGTTCGGCTTTTTTAAATTCGTTCAATTGCAAGTAAGAAAGTCCAATGTAAAAGTCATAAGAATGGTCCATTACATAACTGTACCCAAACCTTTTTTTATAATCTTGGAAATCCTCGATAGCGTCTCGATAAGTTTTGGCAAAAATACATTTTATAAAAGCTCGATAATCTTGCCAACCTTGTCTGTCATATTTTACGGCTTTATCAATGTATTCCATTCCAACCTCATATTTTGCTTGTTTAAACATTGGCATTGCCTTTTGTTGCCATAAATATGCGATTGTGCTGTCTTTTGCCAGTCCTTTGTCAATTTCTTCTTGCCATTCTCTTGAATAAAGTTCGTATTTCCACGCACCATTTTTCAGATATTCATTTATTATTTCTTCTTGTTTTTCTTTATCGACTTTTATTTCGGTCGATTGATTTTCGGCTAAATCGTTGGAATTTGTTTTTTTCTGTCCGCAAGCCGAAACTGTGGCAATGAGTAAAATTATTAGGATTTTAATGTTAGTTCTCATTTTTTTTAATGTTGCACAACTAGTTATATCCCAACAAATATATGGGTTTATTCTTCACTGTTACGGGATAACGGAACATTTTGATTTGTGTTATCCTACGTTTTTATTTTCTTAATTTTTACATCTAATATATGTTTTTCTTGTTATGATATGATGCAGGTGGAATGGTTATTCGTTTTAGAATTGTGTTTCGGTAATGGTCGTGTTGGCTTCTCGATACATTCCACTAGATGCCTATCTGCATCTATTGGAACACTCGAAGTGACAGTGTGGTTGTGTCGGAAATAGGCGAGAACAAGAAATTACTTATAGCCATTGTTGTAGTCAGTACTTTTTTTATTTCCATTGTCTGTTTTTCAAGTTGGTTTTCTTTAGAGAATATCCATCGTTAAAAAACAGTTTTCCGTTATTCAATACCATTATTTTGTCAGTCAAAAATCTTGGAACGGCATTTAAGTCCAAATCTCTCACTATAATTTCTATTTCGTTATAATTCGGATTATCGATTTCGATTGTTTCTTTTTGTCCTAAATAATGATACGTAATACTTTTGATTTTTTGTGTTTCCAATTCCGCAATTCCATTCACGTCTGCTGCTTTTCCTTTGTTTTGGTCATTAATAACAATGAACGCAGCTGGAAGAGGTAATTCCAAATCTCGGATTGTGATTTTCACGTTGTCAATTCGGTCCGGGTTTATTTTTCCGTTAAAAGTCGTACTTGGATTTTTTGGTTGTTCAAAAGTGTTCAGTTTTATACTATCCGCAGATATTGGCTCCCAATTTCCTTTGATTACAGTCCCACCGCCAACATCCATAAAAATAAAATAGTCAAAGGTTTTGTCTGATTTCAGTTCAATTTGAGTACAGCCCAAACATTCTTTTCCACATTTACCATATAAACCAATTACGGATTTATTCGATGAGCACGAACCTAAAAAAAGTAGAATTAAAATCAGTTTAATGTATTTCACAGGTTTTTTCTCAAATGACGCACAACTTGTTTGTATAAGATTAGTTGCGTGGTTTATGCAACTAATTTAGCAAATACAAACCGAATAGAAAATCCGCGAGGATTTTCGTAAGTAGGCTTGTACCAGCAATTAATTTTATACGGTGTTGGGCAACGTATTTATTTTATTCATAATCATCTGGTTTAAGAATTACGTGTATATCTCGTCTCGCAGTCCAATCCGCAAGAGTTAAGTTATGTCTTTTATAAAATTCTTGAATTCTTTTTTCTAAATCAGTACATAGTTTGAATAAGTCCAATACAATTTTATTCAAATCAGTTTTTATAACTTTCTTTTGATTCAGTGAATGTAATGACACATTATTAATTTTTCCATCAAATTTTGTTGTGTCTGGAACTTTAATTCCCATATCTGCTCTTCTTCCAACTCCACTTAACAAGTAGTGAAGTTTATGTTTTTTTGTTTTTTGATTTTGGTAGAACCAAGATAAAATTCCAAAAAATGGTGTATGCTTTTTAAGAACTGCACTGTTTCTAATTCCTAAATGTTGAAACGTGTCTCTAAAGTCCTTTAAATGATAAAAGTCTCCAAGAATTTCATCTCTATTTTCCCAAGGTAGTTGATAAAGTAAATCGTTAATTCGGTTAGTGTAGTCAATTATAGTCCAAGCATAATGAAATGTTTGACTTACATTCCGTTCGTTGGTTTCTGATGTTGATTCAAGTTCCAAAATCAGTTTTTCAAAGTTTTGGTCAATAATTTCAAAAGAAAATCGGACAGCATCAAAAATCAAAAAATCCTTTAAAGGAAGTTCTTGAGGTAAATGATATAAGATTGATTTTTCCTGGATTATTTTCATATGTTGCCCAACTAGTTATATCCCAACAAATATATGGGTTTATTCTTCACTGTTACGGGATAACGGAACATTTTGATTTGTGTTATCCTACGTTTTTATTTTCTTAATTTTTACATCTAATATATGTTTTTCTTGTTATGATATGATGCAGGTGGAATGGTTATTCGTTTTAGAATTGTGTTTCGGTAATGGTCGTGTTGGCTTCTCGATACATTCCAATAGATGCCTATCTGCATCTATTGGAACACTCGAAGTGACAGTGTGGTTGTGTCGGAAATAGGCGAGAACAATCAATTCCCTGAATCCATTGTTACAAAACGTTTTTTATTCAGTTCCAATTGCTATCGGAATTTGTGATTTAACTTCTTTTTTATTTTCGCAAGCAGGATACCATTCTGTGTATTTAATCAATAATTCTTTAACTTGATTTTGCGTTTCACTATCTAAATGTCCAAATTCTCCTGTTAGTCTAAAAGGCTCCCTTTCAATTCTTCCATTTTTATTTATTACTACAAATGCTCTTAATCTTTTAGGTATATATCCTTTGATTGGCTTTATTTTTTCAGTCAGAAGTTTGTAGTTCGATTTCAGTGAAGGCATTTTATCGGGTCGCAAGTAAACTCCGTTTTCATTAATTATTCCATAAAATATTTTGTTTTGCTCCAGAGCCCATAAGTAATCTACGGAAGTTTTGTCAGCTCCTTTAAAAGTCTTGAATTTACCTTTGAAAGTGTCTGTTTTTGTCAAAGAATCATTGTAAAAGTGTTGAATTTCTAAAACGTAATTTCCACGTAATCCATTTATTTTTTTAAATGGGTTTTGGTTTAAAGTTAGTTTTACATTTTTTACTTTATATGTTCTTGTGTTATCTAAATCTATTACATCAGTCCAATAATTATATTTTGTTTCTATTATTTCCAAATTCTTGTTAATCTTGAATGAGATGTCAGTTCCAGTAAAGCCAGAACTATAGCTATTTTTGATTTCTAAATCTGAATTTGATTTGAATTGAATTTTTAAACTTTCAAAGTCATTTTTGGGATTACCGATATCGTCAAATCGATTGAATTTATCTTTGATTTCATATTCTATAACATTTTGGTCAATCTTAACTTTTTCTTGTCCGAAAGCAAAATTTGTAATTAAAATCAGTATGATAAATTGTATTCTCAATGTTCGTCTTAATGTTTTACAACGTGTTTGTGTATGATTAGTGGCGTGTATAAGCACCTAATTTAGCAAATAAAAACCGAATAGAAAATCCGCGAGGATTTTCGTAAGTAGGCGAGAACCAGCCATTAATTATACACGGCTTAAGTTTACAATTCATTAAATTTAGATATAAACCAGAAAGAACAAAAGAGAGGGTTAAGGTTACTATACACGGTGAAGCGTTGACTTCGGCAACATTGATAATCCCCTCTCTTTTACTACCCTTATTTCGTTCAGTTCTGTGAGACTTTGGATCTCGTTTTCAAGTTGTTGAAACAGTGGTAGTCCTGTTCTTTCACAAATCAGTTCTTATGAATAAAGATAAAGAAATTTTCGGTATCGACATCAGCAAGGATGTGTTCGATGCCTACAGTGCATGCTCTGGGCACCACCAGTTCAACAATGCGACCACCGGGTTCAGGCAGTTGCTCAAGTCGCTTCCCAGGAATGCCCTTGTGGTGATGGAGGCCACGGGCTACTACCCTACCCCATTGGCACAGTTCCTGTCCAATAAAGGGGTTCCGGTCTCGGTGGTGAACCCCCTGTCGGTAAAGCGCTTCATACAGATGAAGCTGGCAAAGGTCAAGACCGACAGGAGCGATGCAAGGGCCATCTTCGAGTACGGCCTGTCCAACGAGGTCCCACTGTACACTGCACTTACCGATGCCCAGGACGAGTGCCTCCAGCTGTTCAGGCTTCTCGACACNNCCGCAACAAAGAACAAGATCCATGGGGAGAAGGCCCTGGGCTTCCATTCAAGATCGGTGCTGAAATCCCTGGACAACAATCTGAAACATCTGCAGAAAGAGATATCGGCACTGGAAAAAAGGCTTCTGGAACTGGTGAAAAAAGACTGGCAGCACCAGTTGACACTGTTGCAGAGCATCCCGGGCATCGGTCTCAAGACCGCCCTGTTCCTGATCGTCATAACCGATGGTTTCAAGAAGTTCGAGAACGCTTCACAGCTATGCAGCTATGCGGGCATCACGCCAACGATACGTGAGTCCGGGAGCAGCGTGAGGGGGCGAAGCAGGATAAGCAAGGTCGGCAACAGAAAGCTCAGGAGCCTCCTGTTCATGGCGTCATTTTCTGCATGTGAACACAACAGGGCCTGCAAGGCGGTCTTCGACAGGATAGTGGCCAAGGGAAAGAGCCCAAAGCTGGCGATGATGGCTGTGGCGAACAAGCTCTTGAAACAGGCCTTTGCAGTGGCAACATCGGGCATACCGTACGACCCGGAATACCGAAGCGTACTCAAAAATTGAAGTAAAAATAAAACGATGGAGGTAATGGGCCATTGTTGGACTGGAGATAACCCGCAGGGTTATTCCATTTCAACGATGCAGGGAGACTTTTGCAAAATTTAAATTGAAATTTGTTTGCTTTTTAACTCAGTTCTTTGTT
>DINI01000026.1 GCA_002426755.1 Flavobacteriaceae bacterium UBA5544 | reverse complement strand
GTAGAGGTTCGTGCCGACACACGCCACAGCTCATATAAAACAACGTTGTGTACAATAAAAACAAACATAACGGTCAAAAAGGGATTGACCATCCAAAGTCGAAATATGTGTAAATTCATCAAAAAGACATTAAAGATACGATGAACGTATGGACTCTAACGAATGAGCCGCCAATTTTATAAATATAAAAACAAAAATTATGAATAATACTTTAAAAAAAATTATTAAAGGAACCATAGCAATCTTTGCTATTAAATTAGTGTTCTTCTCTGGAATGTTTATTTTCCAATCTTGCCAATCAGACAGTGATGAACTTATATCTCAAAAAGAACTAAATTCTTCTTTTTTGGCTTCTCTAAAACAAAGTCAAAATGACATCAATTCTATTGCATTTAATAATAAAGGACAAAATGGAGCAGGGAATATGTCACGGGAAATACAACTGGCAACTGAAACAATTTGTCTGCAATTTTCCGATGAATTCTTGAATGAAAATGGTGAACTCGATGTTCAAGAAATTGTAGACCAAGTCGAAACGGTCACTGAATTAATTCAAATAAAACAACAATATGGTCTGCAAATAATCGAAGAGTATATTGATAACGATGTTGGAAATGATGAAGAAGAAACGGGTGGAGAAACCACCGAATCTGAACAAGAATGTTTGGCAACTTTTGAAATTCCAATTCAACCTGTTGTTGATGCCCTCGAACCAACAATTGAAGAAGCAAAAAATTACTTGAGGTCAAAAGGATATGATAATAACGATATTGCTGAAATTATGGATGGCGATGAAGATGAATCAAGTCTCATTCCATTAGTTATCGGTATGATCGAAGTTGAAAATGAACAGAATTATACAACTTCTGTTGATTTTAACTTATTATTTGGAAATTCAATTTATGCTCAATCATGGGGTGAAATTGTTGGATGTGCCATTGCAGCAACGGGTCTGGATGTATTTGATGATTTAAGAGGTTTATCCGAAGCTGGTGGAAAAAGCGCAAGAAAAAAAATATTGAAAAAAGCATTTAAAAAGATTGCAACCAAATTTATGGGGCCGATTGGTGTTGCAATAACAGTCGCTGAATTTGCTGTTTGTGTAGCTTTGGTATCTTAAACTCAAAAATTTAAATACTAATAATATGGACTTAATTTTAAAATGGATAGGTGTTATAGCATTAATGTATCTTTTTGGAAAGTTAGTGTATCTACTTATAAGAAAAGTTGGGATTAGAAAAGATATTACTTGGCGTGAGATTTTTAAAAGAAAATAAATATAACTCACAAAACAGTAAATATAACTGCACACAACATGGTATATAAAAAATAGCAGTTAAGAGCTAAACTAACGTTTGGTTCTTTTCTGCTATCTTTGTTTCTAAACCGAAAAACGGTACACATAAATCTGCTACTTTTCATATACAAACATGTTATGGGCAAGTTGAACATAGCGACATTAATTTAAAATCAATATGAAAAAAGGAATTGGGATTTTTTTTCTGGTCATTGCATTTTTACCTTTAATAGACCTTATAATTAACCCTGTACAAGATGATGCTATTGGACAAGTAATGGGTGTGATTATTTGCTCTGTAATTGGATTTCTGTTAATTTTTTCAGCAAAAAAAGACAAAGAAAAAGCAAAAGAATTTCAAAATAAACGTTCCATAGAAAGAAAACAAATTCAAGATTTAAAGAACGAAAAGTTGAATGCTAAAATGAGTAAAGTTGATGAGTTGAAAAACCAAGTTGAAGAATTACAAAAAATAGATGTTTCCTCAATCGATGATTTTAAAAAATCAGTTATAGAAAATGAAAATAATATTGTAAAAAAAGGAGGCGAAAATCAATTGTATTCATTTTTAAAAATAGCTACATTTTTGAAAGACTACCGTGAACGAATTCTATCTGACAGAGAAGAGTTAGAAAATTTAATTGATACAACAACGATAAAAAATAGAATTATTCAAGACTCAAAAAGAAGTGATTTAGAAAAATTAAACGAAAACTTGCAAGCCAATTTAGCGAAATTAGAAGGAGGAAAAGCAGTTGGATTTGATGCAAATTTGGAAAATATTTTTAAACTTGGTAGATTATTTAAACCTACAATTGAAAGTCAAATAAGAACGCTGGAATTCTACCAAAATATGTCGAACGCAATGTTGGTTTTTTACATTAATGACAAAAAAATTAGATATTTCGAAATATATGAGGCGTTCGAAAAATTGGGTGTATTTGATAGTACTTGGCAGAAAAGCGTTTTAAATAAACTTGATAAGATTGAAGTTCGATTAGCTCAAATTAATAACCAATTAACTAAATTAAATCAAAACTTTCTTTCTCTTGTAGAATCAAGTGAAACTATAGTTTCTGAATTAAAGGAAATAAATAGCAACATTACAACTAATAACATGCTGCAAGCGATTACCACATATCAAACGTGGAAAACTAACAAGAATTCATAGGTATAAAAATGGCTTTGATAGTTCTTACTGTACAACCTACCAATTCGATTTGGAGATTAGGATTAAAAACTTCCGATTCTAATGATTTTTTTAAACATCGAGAAAACGTGAAATTTATATTACCTGAAACAAAGGAGTTTTGCGTTAAAACAGCTTGCGGAACATCTTCCAAAAAAGCTTTTGACTTTAATGGAAAACAAATTGGAAATTGGATTGTTAAAAATGGGTTTAATAATTATTCATCTCGAAAACCAACAAAATTGGAATTTAATATAACTGAAAGCCGTAATATAAAAACTTTGACATTTAAAAGGAAAAAAACTTGACCATAACGACATATATAAGCCATTGCTTGACCATCGCTTATCTAGAAAATCCTATCGGATTTCCCAGCGGAGTTTTGTTCTTTTAATAGTTCTTGCCAAGACACGCAACCGCTCAAGAACCGTTCTAATCTCCAAGTTTTTTCTTTAAAATTTTACGACGCAAATTAATCTATCAAATCGCCAACATTCCCAACAAGTACCCCAAAACAATCCCACAGTTAAATCACAAAACAAGCTAGCGCCTCCACGAAACTCGCCGTTGTGTTCACGAAACTCGCCATTGCGACCACGAAACTCGCCATTGCGTTCATGAAACTTGCCATTGCGTTCATGAAACTCGCCATTGCGTTCATGAAACTCGTCATTGCGTTCATGAAACTCGCCATTGCGTTCATGAAACTCGTCATTGCGTTCACGAAACTCGCCATTGCGTTCATGAAACTCGCCATTGCGACCACTTAACTAGCAATTGCAAGTACAAGTAAACCAATACCTACCATAATGTATAACAAATAGTTACAAGCATATCATTGCCCAACAATAGCTCACAACTAAAAAATAGCAGTAATAAAAAAAGGAAATCCCTATCTAGAATAATTAGGCGACTCTTTGGTAATCGTTACGTCATGTGGGTGGCTTTCATTAATCCCAGAGGCGGTAATCTTCACAAACTGTCCAGTCTCCTGCAAGGTAGCAATGTCTTTGGCACCACAATACCCCATACCCGCGCGCAAACCGCCCACAAACTGGTGGATACTTTCAAACAAATCACCCTTATAAGGCACACGACCCACAATACCTTCTGGTACCAATTTCTTAATATCATCCTCCACATCCTGAAAATAACGGTCCTTACTCCCCTGCTTCATCGCCTCCACAGATCCCATGCCTCTATACGACTTAAACTTTCGTCCTTCATAAATAATAGTTTCCCCAGGAGATTCTTTGGTACCCGCCAACAGCGAACCCAACATCACCGTATCCGCACCCGCAGCCAACGCTTTGGGAATATCACCCGTATATCGAATACCTCCATCTGCAATCACAGGAACTCCCGAGCCTTTTATGGCAGCAGCAACTTCCAACACCGCAGAAAACTGTGGAAACCCAACACCAGCCACCACACGCGTTGTACAAATAGATCCTGGTCCAATACCAACTTTTACCGCATCGGCACCCGCCTCCACCAAATACTTGGCAGCAGCACCTGTGGCAATATTGCCAACCACAACTTCCAATTTTGGGAATTTCTTTTTAATGTCTTTTAAGATGCTCACCACACCTTTCGTATGTCCATGGGCAGTATCAATAATCACCGCATCCACCCCAGAGTTGACCAAGGCTTCTGCTCGCTCCACCGCATCCGCAGTAACGCCCAATGCCGCAGCCACACGCAAACGTCCAAAACTGTCCTTATTAGAAATGGGTTTGGTCGTCAACTTCGTAATATCCCGAAACGTGATTAAGCCTGCGAGTTTATAATGGTCATCAACAATCAGTAATTTTTCGATTTTGTTCTTTTGTAGAATGCCTTCCGCATCTTGCAAAGACGTACCAATGGGAGCGGTGATCAAATTGTCCTTGGTCATCACCTCCACAATCGGTCTGGTATTATCTTTTTCAAAACGCAAATCCCGATTGGTCACTATACCCTTCAAAGTCCCATGGGCATCCACAATCGGAATCCCGCCAATGCTGTGTTCAGCCATATTTTGCTTAGCATCCAACACTGTGGCAGACAGAGTCAACGTCACGGGGTCGGTGATCATGCCACTCTCGGCACGTTTCACCTTTCGCACTTCATTGGCTTGCTCCGTAATGGTCATATTTTTATGAAGCACACCGATACCACCTTCGCGAGCAATCGCAATGGCCATCGCACTCTCCGTAACTGTATCCATAGCAGCAGATACAATAGGAATGTTGATCTTAATGTTTCGAGTGAATTGAGTTTGAATATTGACCTCTCGCGGAAGTACTTCTGAAAAGGCCGGAACTAAAAGGACGTCATCGTAAGTAAGACCTTCACCTACGATTTTGTTTTGATGTGCGTTCATTTTGCAATTAAAATTTAATTGCATGCAAAGATACGATTAAAATTGCGAATCCAACTTTATTTATTTGTTTTGTGATTTGCAGTAATTTCGAAGTTTTTCAAGCGCATACACATAACGATCTTCAGCTTTGGAAATATCACCCACAAAACGAATATCCTTCGGAACAAACAGACTGTAAACAGACTTCCCTTTTGCAATGCGTTCAATGTGCTTAACGCTGTGCTCATCCATTGTTTGATAGACTTTCTCAATCCATTCGTGCTGCTCTTTATGCAAGATATCCTTATCCCATTGTTCCGCTTGTTCAGCCTTCAAAATGGTTTCAGAATGATACAATTCACTTAACGTTTCAAACGAATTGAAAAAAACCGCATCACTTCCTGCATTTGCATAGGTCTTCATCTTTTTGTTGGTCAACATTTCATAAGGAAAGCACTCCAACAACCGCAATTTATTCGAAATAAAATGGGCCATAGTGGGCCAAACCACTTCGTGTCCTTTACTTTTCAGTTCAGAAGACAGCCAAGCGAAAAAGTCCTTTCGTTGCTTAATCGTTCTATATTCTTCAGGTTTGTTATTGGTAAGATTATAAAGGTTTGCATTCATCCAAACTTCGGTGTTGTGGGTTCTATCTGACTTTAACCAATCTTGAGGTGGCAAAGTTGTTTCGTTAGTGTCTTTCTGAAA
Organism: Flavobacteriaceae bacterium UBA5544; assembly: GCA_002426755.1. Classification (GTDB taxonomy): domain Bacteria; phylum Bacteroidota; class Bacteroidia; order Flavobacteriales; family Flavobacteriaceae; genus JBPOFM01. Next base: position 164,951 of record DINI01000026.1, on the reverse strand, counting down.
CGTTTTTAAGCAGTTCCATTCCTTCGCCATCACATGAAAAGGCAATATCAAGATTCCTAAAAATATCAAACATTTCATTCAAAATACATATACGCGATTTTAATGTCATTAGTTTCAAAAGGTAATACTAATGAAGAACACTTAGTGATACATTGTGAAAATCTTTGTGGCTTCATTATAGGCGCTTTCAAAACTTAAAGCATTCAAATTATTGTTTTTCTTCGAAGTAAAATAGGAAAGTAATTTCTCTGTCGGCATATTTCCTGTCAATTCGTCCTTTGCCATTGGGCAACCCCCAAAACCCTGGATGGCACCATCAAAACGTCTACATCCAGCCTTGTAAGCTGCATCCACTTTTTCATGCCAAGTGGTTGGTGTGGTATGCAAGTGCGCACCAAACTCAATATGCGGATATTTAGGAATCAAATTGGAAAACAAATAATCAATATTTTCAGGATTTGAAGTACCAACAGTATCACTCAACGATAGAATCTTCACGCCCATATTCGCCAATCGTTCTGTCCAATCACCCACCACATCTACATTCCAAGGATCTCCGTAAGGATTTCCAAATCCCATGGAAATATACACCACAACCTCTTTTTTGGTTTTATCAGCAATCTCTAAAATCTCATTCAAGGTCACCACCGATTGCGCAATGGTTTTGTGCGTATTACGCATCTGGAAATTCTCCGAAATCGAGAAGGGATATCCTAGATAATTGATTTCAGAATGAACAGAAGCATCTTCGGCGCCTCTTGTATTCGCAATAATGGCCAACAATTTACTTTTGGTAGTAGACAAATCTAGTTTTGACAACACCTCTGCCGTATTGACCATTTGCGGAATGGCTTTAGGTGACACAAAACTGCCAAAATCGATGGTATCAAACCCAACTCTCAACAACGATTGAATGTACTGCACTTTCTTTTCGGTAGGAATAAAGTTCTTGATGCCTTGCATGGCATCCCTTGGGCATTCAATAATTTTGATAGCTGAAGACATTCATCACATTTAGTTACTTCAAAAATACTACTATTTTTCAGATAATAATATGAAGATGGCAATCCCGACAAAGACAACTATTTGCAGCCATTTGAGGATTGAACCTACATTTTTATGTTGTTTGATATAATCGGAAATCATTCCCGAAAGCACAGCAATACTTCCAAAAATGATGAACGACACCAACATAAACAACAAACCTAAAATGTAAAATTGCACAATGGTGCTCATGGAGTTACTGAACAAAAAACCCGGGAAGAATGCCAAAAAGAAAATGGACACCTTTGGATTGAGAACATTCATAATGAAACCTTGCCTAAACAGCTGTGATGTGGTTTTTTTAGGAATGTTTTTATTGTCGATGCTTAATTCACCATCACTTCTAAACACTTTATAAGCCAAATAAAATAAATACAGAGCTCCAAACAGTTTGATAATAAAATAGAGCGAATCATTTGCCTTAATCAATGCCGAAACACCGAAAGCCACCAAGGTTGTGTGTACCAAACATCCTGTCATTAATCCGCAGACCGTGGCAATGCCAAACTTTTTGCCATGCACCAAACTTTGCATCAATACATAAATATTATCAGGACCGGGAGAGATAGCCAAAACAGAAGTGGCAATGATGAAAGATATGAGAACTTCGCTATTCATTTAGCGATGATTGAGCAAAGCCTTATTGATGTCTTTTATCAATTTTGGGCCTTCGTAAATAAAGCCGGTATAAAGCTGAACCAAATCGGCACCAGCATCTAGTTTGGCAAGCGCATCTTTGGCTGAATGAATGCCTCCCACTCCAATAATTGGAAATGCTTTGTTACTTTTCTCCGCCAAAAATCGAATAACTTCCGTAGAACGTTGGGTCAACGGTTGCCCGCTTAATCCTCCAACTTCAGATTTGTTTTGGTCTTGAAGCCCTTCTCTTGAAATTGTCGTATTGGTAGCAATCACACCGTCGATCTGTGTGTCAGAAACAATAGCAATGATGTCCAACAATTGCTCGTTGGTCAAATCTGGAGCTATTTTTAAAAGAATAGGTTTTCGGGCAGTTTTGTTTCGGTTTTCAATTTGGAGATCATTAAGAAGCTTGGTCAAAGGCTCTTTATCCTGCAATGCCCTTAAGTTTGGCGTATTGGGAGAACTGACATTCACCACAAAATAATCGACATAATCGTACAGGGCATTAAAACATATTTTATAGTCCTCAACGGCCTCTTCATTTGTCGTGACTTTGTTCTTACCAATATTACCGCCGATCAAAACACCTTTGTTGTTTTTCAAACGTTCTACAGCTTCCAACACACCACCATTGTTAAAACCCATTCTGTTGATGATGGCTTTGTCGGCCTTCAATCTAAATAAACGTTTTTTGGGATTGCCGTCTTGTGGTTTGGGCGTCAATGTTCCAATCTCAATAAAACCAAATCCAAAATTGCTCAATTCATTATAAAGCTTGGCATCTTTGTCAAAACCTGCTGCCAATCCCACGGGGTTTTTAAATGTCAAACCAAAAAGCTGACGCTCAAGTCGATTATCTTCAACTAGATACATCTTCCTAAAAAGAAAACTCATTCCCGGAAGTTTACTCAAACTTCTAATCATCGAAAATGTAAAGTGATGCACTTTTTCTGGGTCAAAACAAAATAAGAGTGGTCGAATGAAAAACGTGTACATAATGTTGATAGTGTTGTGCAAAAATACCATTCATTTCATAAAGTTGCTACCTTTTCATTTTGAAAATTAGTAGTATTTTTGAGTATTGAAAACACCATCATTATGATAGACAAACAACATATAATCAACCGATTTATAAGTTATGTAACCGTCGATACAGAATCTGACCCAAAATCTGACACCACTCCAAGCACATCAAAACAATGGGATTTAGCACATGCTTTAACCAAAGAGTTGATTTCCATCGGAATGAAAGATGTGACCATTGACCCAAATTCATACGTGATGGCAACATTACCGAGCAATGTGGACCATGAGGTACCAACCATTGGCTTCGTATCCCATTTTGATACCACACCAGATTTTACAGGAGCGAACGTCAACCCACAAATTATAGAAAATTACAACGGCAAGGACATTGTTCTCAACGAAGAGCAGGATATTATACTTTCACCAGATCTGTTTGATGATTTGTTATTGTATAAAGGCCAAACATTGATTACTACTGATGGCACAACATTGTTGGGTGCTGATGACAAGGCAGGCATTACAGAAATTATGTCTGCGATGGAATATTTAATCCAACATCCAGAAATTAAACATGGAACCATAAGAGTATGCTTCACACCAGATGAAGAGATTGGTCGTGGCGCACATAAATTTGATGTCGAAAAGTTTGGTGCAAAGTGGGCATACACTATGGATGGTAGCCAAATCGGTGAGCTGGAATTTGAGAATTTCAATGCCGCAAGTGCGGTCGTAAAGGTGAAAGGAAAAATAGTTCATCCTGGCTATGCAAAAGGAAAACTAATTAATTCGATGTACATCGCTACGGAATTCATCAATTCATTACCAGAACTCGAAACTCCAGAGCATACTGAAGATTATCAAGGGTTTTTCCATTTATCAAGCATCGAAGGAAAGGTAGAAGAAACCGTTTTGAGCTATATCATACGTGATCATGACAAAAAACATTTTGAAGCTCGCAAAATGATGATTCAAAATCTTGCGAACGAAATTAACTCACAATACGAAAGAGAAGTCATTACTGCTGAAATCAAAGACCAATATTTTAATATGAAAGAAATGGTTGCACCAGTCATGCACATCGTGGACATTGCAGAAGAAGCCATGAAACAAGTTGGCGTCAAACCAATTATAAAACCAATTCGCGGTGGTACCGACGGCGCACAATTGAGCTATATGGGATTGCCATGTCCTAATATTTTTGCCGGAGGACACAATTTTCATGGACGTTATGAATATGTTCCCGTGGAAAGTATGATAAAAGCTACGGAGGTTATTTGTAAGATTGCTGAATTGACAGCACTTAAGAAATAATCTGTGTTTAGGATTCTTGAAAAATAATTTTTATTATGAAAAAAGTCAGTTCTGTTGAAGAGTATGTTGAAGTGAATTCTCATTTTGGTAAAGAGCTCGAGGTTTTAAGGACTATCATGAATTCTACCGAACTTGAAGAAACACTCAAATGGAATTCACCTGTTTATGAAATCAACGGAAAGAAGGTTTTAGGGATAGGGGCACATAAACACCATTTTGGAATATGGTTCTTTAACGGTGTCTTTTTAAAGGACGAACAAAACTTGTTGATGTCCGCACAAGAAACCACTAAAGGGTTACGCCAAATGCGGTTCGAGAAAATGGAACATATTGATAAAAATGCTGTATTGAGCTATGTCAAGGAAGCCATTGAAAATCAAAAACTAGGCAAAATCATCAAACCTGAAAAGAAAGGTAAAAAAGTAGATATTCCTAAAGAATTGAAAATAGCTTTGGATGACAATTCTGTTTTGAGAGATGCTTTCAAGCTTCTCACACCTTACAAACAAAGAGAATACAGCGAGTATATTGATACCGCCAAACGGGAAGACACAAAACTTTCGCGATTAGAAAAAATTAAACCAATGATTATTAAAGGCGTTGGTCTTCATGACAAGTACAAGAACTGCTAATATAAAAAAAGCCACTTTTAAAAAGTGGCTTTGTATTTAATGCTGCAAATAAGTTTAAGCATCAACAGAGGAGCTAATTTTTTTGCTCGACTCCATCGAAATTGCAGAACGATCAAATTTGATTTTCCCAGCTAAAGTTTCAATGACACAGCTATTGTCTTTATCGTTAAGACCAGCAATTTTGCCATACATTCCACTTTTGGTAACAACCTTATCGCCTACTTTTAATTCGCTAGCAAACTTTTTTTCTTGTTTTGCCCGCTTCATCTGTGGTGCAATCATAAAGAAATACACAACAGCAAACATGGCTATAATTGGTAAAAATGAACCTAAATCTCCCATCTATTATTAATCGTGGTTATGTCCTTCGTGACCTGGTTGCGTACTGCTTTTAACAGGCGCTGCGGCACCAACTGGAGCTGCGGTCATTGGTTGTTTGTTAATAGTAGCTGAACCTGCTTTAGTAGGAGCGTTTGGATCTGCCTCAACAAAAGCCTTGATAGTAACTGCTTCAGAACCTTTTTCAGTATTTGTGGTCATTGTAATCGTTTTACTAACTTGATTACCGTTTCCTTTGCCGTTAAACTCTACAGTAAATTGTCCTGTTTGTCCCGGCATCACTTCTTTTGTCCAATCAGACGGTACTGTACATCCGCAAGTACTTTTGATATCACTAACAACTAAAGGAGAAGATCCTACGTTTTTGTATTTGAAAACTGTTTTTACTGGAATTCCATTAGGTATGGTTCCAAAATCATGTTCAGTTTCATTAAATTCAATCATTGGCAATTTTCCTGAATTTGCATCTCTTTCCGCAGCTGCTGCTACATTGTCTGATTGAACTTTGCTCTCTGCATTGTCTTTACATGAAGTAAAAGCCACCATACAAAGTGCGCTTAAACCTAAAATTACTTTTTTCATGGTATGAATATTTAATTATTATTTAAATTTGAGGGCATAAAAGTAATGAATTTTTCTTATTACATCAATCCTCTGCCTATTTTATTTAGTTTGCCTTCCTCTGTATATTCCTTCACAATTTTGTCGAGAATACCGTTAATAAAGAAGCTGCTTTTTGGAGTTGAATATTCTTTTGCTATCTCCAAATATTCATTGATTGTTACTTTCACCGGTATTGAAGGAAATTTTTGAAACTCGCAGATTGCCATTTGAAGCAAAATTGCATCTAAATTTGCAATACGCTCTGAATCCCAATTAACAGTTTTTACGGCAATTTCCTCATTGAATTTAGAGCGATTCAATAATGTTTTCTTAAAAAGCTCGACGGCATAATCCCTATCTTCCGAATCCTTGTAAAGTTTTGGTGTAAAATAATGCTCTGTTGAGTCTTTTTTTACTTTACGCAATAGTTTCTGAAGGATTGTATTAATGACAGGCAAATCGTCAATCCAAGTTAATTTCTTGTCTTCAATATATTCGTATAGCTTTTCATTGGGTGCAATAATTTCAGAGAAAATATCCACAATAAAGAGTTTATCTTCTTTAAAATCGGAGGTTTTAGTTGACATATAATCCTTAAAGACTTCACTTTCTAGGATAGCCTTGTAAATGATTTCTATGTATTCAAAATCCAAATACCAAAAATCAATCTTGCGTTTCTCCAATTCATTTTTGAGTACCTCATTGTTTTTCAACATTTGCAGCACTTCGTTGTTCACGAATTTTCTGTTGGGATTTTTATCTTCTTTGGTTGCCAGATGCTTTTTCTGGATTTTTGCCTGATGATCTTCTGCCCGTTTTTGGATTTCAACAAGTAAAGACAATTGCATCAAGTACAGGTCGTACATATCTTCCAGACTCTGAAGCAAGAATTTCTCATCTTTTTTAAAATCATCACTTTCGGAACCGTCAAAGGCATATAGCGTTTGCATGACTTTGATACGTATGTGTCTTCTATTTAGCATCTACAAAGAACTTTTCAATTAAAAAGGGCGAAGTTTTTAAAACTTTCGCCCTGCAAAAATAGTGTTAATTTATGATTCAGGAAACCTAAATTTCTTGAAAATAATTTATTTCGAATTTTCTTTTCTACGAGTTTCAATTCGCTCTTTGGCCATATTTACCGCAGCCATATTGGTTGTGATATCATTGGTTTTTGCGCGCTCAAGAATCTCTAAAGTTGTGTTGTATATATTCTCTGTTTTACGGATAATTTCTTGTCTGTCGTAATTTTCCAGTTCAGCATATACATTAATAATACCTCCAGCGTTAATCAAAAAGTCAGGTGCATAGACAATACCCATTTCTTTAAGCATTGTGCCATGTTTGTCTTCAGCCAATTGATTATTTGCAGCTCCCGCAATGATTTTGGCTTTCAACTTTTTGATGGTTTGGTCATTGATTGTAGCTCCCAATGCACACGGCGCATAAATATCCATTTTTTCGCTGTACAAATCTCTTCCCCCATAGATGGTAACGTTGTATTTAGAACGTACACTTTCCAGACGTTCTTGGCTGATATCGGCAATGGTTACTTTGGCACCTTCATTCACTAAATGCTCTACCAACGCCTCACCAACATGACCAATTCCTTGGACAAATATTGTTTTGTCTTCCAACACATCTGAACCAAACTTAAATTTGGCAGCAGCTTTCATTCCCATAAACACACCATAGGCGGTGATTGGAGACGGATTTCCTGCTCCACCTTTGCTTTCAGAGATCCCTGTAACATAAGGCGTTACTTCCCTAACAGTGTCCATATCTTCAGTGTTCATCCCAACATCTTCAGCGGTGATGTATTTTCCGCTTAAGGAATGTACAAACTCGCCGAATTTACGCATCAATTCTGGCGTTTTTTGAGTTTTGGCATCTCCGATAATGACCGCTTTACCTCCACCAAGATTCAATCCGGTAATGGCTGATTTAAAAGTCATACCGCGAGATAGACGCAATACATCGTTTAAGGCTTCCCATTCGTTATTATAGTTCCACATTCTTGTACCTCCAAGCGCAGGTCCCAAAACTGTGTTATGGATACCAATTATTGCTTTTAAACCAGTATCTTTGTCATTGCAAAATACGATTTGCTCATGGTCATCAAAAGAAACCTGACCAAAGACTGGGTCAACTTTAATAAGTTCTTTTGGTTGTATGATTTCTGCAGTCATGTATTATAAATTAAAATAAGCGTTTGAAGAGTATCTAAAAACAGCGTGCAAAAATAATTCAATATTAAATTATTAGCAAAATTATCCATGTTAAATTGCGATATTGTTAAAAACTTAATGACCCCAAATTAGTGTGATGAAAGAGTTAAAACACATCAATAAATATTTTTACAAGTACCGATACAGGCTTCTGTCGGGNNGATATTATTGATGAATACCGAAAAGGATTGGTAACCGATGTTTCGGTAGTAAAAGTGGAGCTCCTTAAAAACATTCTTTACATTGTGGGCGCCGCAATTATTGGTGGGATTTTCACCTTTTTGATGCGTCAAACACTCATCAACGTTTCGCGATATGTAGAATACGATTTGAAAAACGAAGTGTATCAGCAATACCAGCGTTTATCACTGAATTTCTATAAATCGAATCGGACTGGTGATTTGATGAACCGTATCAGTGAAGATGTCGGAAAGGTTCGTGAATACGTTGGGCCGGCAATTATGTATAGCATTAATACGCTTACACTTTTTGTCATTGCCTTATTTCTTATGTTTAAGGAAGCGCCAATCTTAACGCTTTATACGATTATCCCGCTGCCTATTCTGTCGTACTTCATCTATATATTGAGTAAAAAAATACACAAAAAGAGTACGATCGTTCAAGTGTGGTTATCGAAACTCTCTACGTATTCGCAGGAAACCTTTAGTGGTATTTCAGTCATTAAATCCTACGGAATTGAACCGCAAATCAATTCTGATTTCGAAACATTGTCGTTGGAAAACAGACAAAAAAACCTCGATTTGGTCAAAGTGCAAGCTCTATTTTTCCCTTTGATGATTTTCTTGATTGGGTTGAGCAACATCATCGTCATCTATATTGGTGGTGTGCAATACATGAATGGTGAGATTGAAAGTCTTGGTGTGATTGCCAAATTTATTATTTACGTGAATTTGCTTACTTGGCCAGTTGCAACTGTGGGCTGGGTGACTTCGGTGGTTCAAAGAGCCGAAGCGTCGCAAAAACGTATCAATGAATTCTTGAAACAGGAACCTGAAATCAAAAACAAGGTGTCCACACATTCCAAAATTGAAGGTGAAATTGAATTCAACCATGTGACCTTCACTTATTCTGATACCAATATCCAAGCGTTAAAGGATGTAAGCTTTGACTTAAAGAAGGGCGAAACTTTAGCGATTTTAGGAAAAACTGGCTCTGGAAAATCAACAATTCTTGATTTGATTGGACGGTTATATGATGTTCAAGAAGGGCAAATCACCATCGATGGAACACAAATAGACCAATTAAATCTAAACGATTTGCGCCAAAGCATTGGTTATGTGCCTCAAGATGCCTTTTTGTTTTCTGACACTATAAAAAGTAACATTATGTTCGGAAAAGAAGATGCTACTGAAGAAGATGTAATTACAGCCGCCAAAAACGCTGACGTGCATAAGAATATCAAAAAATTCACCAATGGCTATGACACGATTTTAGGTGAACGAGGCATCACGTTGTCTGGTGGACAAAAGCAGCGTATCTCTATTGCCAGAGCGATTATAAAAGAGCCTCAAATTCTATTGTTTGATGATTGCCTATCAGCCGTAGATACCGAAACGGAAGAAAAAATCCTCAAAAACCTCATCAGAGTAACGGAAGGGAAAACAACCATCATCGTCAGTCACCGTGTATCATCAGCTAAAAATGCAGATAAAATCATCGTATTGGAAGATGGCCGAATCATTCAAAAAGGAACCCACAATTCGCTTATAGATACAGATGGCTACTACAAAAACCTATATCTAAAACAACTGACGGAAGCCTCTTCTAATTAAATGCTCATTGTGTTTTAACGGTCATTTGATACCCTTTACCCCATCGTAAAAAGAAATTTCGAAAAAAGAAATAGTACAATTAGTTGGTTACTATTCTTTTTTTTTGGATTTTTGAGACGCTAAATCAAATTAATTTAAAAATTATGAGTGATAATAATGGAATGATGGAGAAAGAGGAAATCTACTCCAAAGTATTGAGAGCAGGGCGCCGAACTTATTTTTTTGATGTGAGATCTACGAAAGCGGACGATTATTATCTGACCATCACTGAAAGCAAAAAGTTTACAAACGATGATGGTTCTTTTCATTACAAAAAACATAAAATCTATCTTTATAAAGAAGACTTTTCAGAGTTTAATGAGATTTTAAGAGAAATGACTGATTACATCGTTGACGAAAAAGGCGATGAAGTTATCAGTGAACGCCATCAAAAAGACTTTAAAAAAGATGAATATTCAGATTCTGATGATGTTGCAGATGATGTAGCGGATACAACAACCAAAACAGCCGAAAGTTTTACAGATATCAATTTTGAAGATATTTAAGCCAAAAAAGGAAAGAGAGAATAGAATTGAGAAAAGAGTTTTTCTTATTCACTAAAATTCAATCTAAACTAAAAATTCAATGAACCGTTACCTTATAAAGTAGCGGTTTTTTTTTAGCGCATCACTGAACCATTGAGCACTTTACTTTCAGGATGAAGCAAAATGACATCTTTACCAGAAACGGCTCCTACTACCAGACATTCACTCATAAATTTAGCAATCTGTTTTTTAGGAAAATTCACAACCGCCACGATCTGCCTATTTAGCAATTGTTCTTTGGTATAAAGAGTGGTGATTTGTGCCGATGACTTTTTGATACCCAAACCACCAAAATCAATGGTCAGTTGATATGCGGGATTCCTAGCTTCGGGAAAATCATTGACTTCAATAATAGTCCCTACACGTAGATCGACTTTGGAGAAGTCTTCAAAAGTTATTATCTTTTCCATTCGATAAAAATACAGCTTTCAACCTACATAAAAAATACAAAAATGGCTCAAACAGCTTCTACAATGTTGCCACTTGGCACCAAAGCCCCCGATTTTAAATTGATGGATACCGTTACAGATGAAAATAAAACCATTGAAGAATGCAAAGGACTCAACGGGACGGTCATTGTTTTTATTTGCAACCATTGTCCGTTTGTAAAACACGTAAATTCAGAATTGGTGCGAATGGCAAAAGATTATAAATCAAAGGGCATTAATCTTATAGCTATCAGCAGTAATGATGTAGAGCATTATCCGCAAGATGCCCCAGACAAGATGAAGGAAACCGCCAAAAACGAAGGCTATATTTTCCCATATCTTTACGATGCTTCACAACAGGTAGCAAAAGCTTATAAAGCAGCCTGCACCCCTGATTTTTTTGTATTTGATGATGAATTGAAACTTATCTATCGTGGGCAGTTGGATGATTCAAGACCAGGTAATGGCATTCCTGTGAATGGTAAAGACATAAGAAATGCACTAAATGCATTACTCAACAAACAACCCATCAGCAAAGAACAAAAACCTAGTATTGGGTGTAATATCAAATGGAGACCCGATAATTCCTGATAGGGCATCACTTTATTAAATGAGTCCTTTTTTTATCAATATTGAGTAACGGCATTCGTCATTCATTTGTAAATTGCTTGCACAACCAAAAACCTTCAATATGAAAAAAATACTAGGAATCATTGCTTTGCTCCTCTTTATTTTTATTGCATTGATGTATTGGTCACTCAACACGACAACAAAAAAAGTTGAAAACTCAAAGCTAGTCAATCTTTCCAATGTCAACTCCATTAATTTTAAGGAACTAGACTCGGTTCTTATAACCGCGACGAATCAATACAATAGCACCGAACTGAAACGAATCATGCAAGGCGAACATTACCGCAAAGCTTGGTCTACTCCCGTCAAAGTACCCATCGTTTTTTTGGATACTTTATTTGGTGGAATGCGTGTTATTGATGAAGGTGGCGGTAAACAAACCCAATCCTTAAAACTAATGGGTGCGAATGGTATTGAATATACCTTGCGTAGTATAAACAAAAATCCTGACGCGCTCATCCCTGAATTTGCGAAAACCCTTGGACTTGAAAATATTGTGATAGATGGTATTTCTGCACAGCACCCTTATAGTGCCATTGTGGTTGCTAATTTGGCAGAAAGCGTAGGTGTTTTGCATTCATTTCCTCGAATTGTTTTTGTTCCTAAACAACCTGTTTTGGAGGATTATAATGAAAAATATGGTAATCGGTTGTTTTTGTTGGAATACGAAACAGAAAGCAAAATGAATTGGACGGACTATCAGAACGTCGTTGAAATCATTGATACCAAGGAATTACAGGAATTGAAAATGACCAAAGGCGAATTTTTACACATAGACACAAATGCATTGGTAAGGGCTCGTCTTTTTGATTTGGTTATTGGTGATTGGGATCGACACGCCAAACAATGGGGTTGGGTGATTCAACAACAAGACAATTATCTAAACGCCATTCCGCTTCCTGTAGATAGAGATAACGCCTTTTTTAATTTAGGCGGTATCATTCCAAGTATGATTGCCAACAAAAACGTCAGACCCGAGATGCGTCCGTTTGATAAAGACATCGATTATTTACCTGGATTGGTACAACCCTTTGACATCTATTTTTTGCAGAACATTCCAGAGTCGGTATTTGTTAAAGAAGCTGAAGCACTCCAAAAACAACTCACGGATAGCGCCATAGACCAAGCGTTGCACCAATGGCCCAAAGAGATTTATGATTTGGATGCAGAACATATAACCGAAAAACTCAAAGCCAGACGAGATCATTTGCTTGAATATGCCAAAGGCTTTAAAAAAGTCTTAGACGAAAAACCACTCCTCACCCAACCCTTAAAAGGTTCCGAGGAATTAGAATTGCCAAAACATTTGATTCAATGTTTTGGATGTGAAGAAAAAACAGCTGATTAAACCATTGGACGCTCAACTTATCCTAATAGTGTTGATGCTTTTGACCCATTCATCTTTTCCACAACGCTCACAATTACTGTCTGATGTTTCTATAAATTGGGTGTGTCCACAAAACGTGCACGAATAATGGTTTTGTTTTGAAAAATGTTTTGCCTTGTCGTGGAACAATTCTGGAAGGATTGGCAAACCATATCCAACCTCTTCATCAATTTTAAAAAACGCACTGATATCTCCTGTGGTTTCAAGATACGCGTATCTTATCTGACCTAAATGCTCCACAGATTTCAAACGCAATTCGGAGAAAAACTCATCTTGTGCCAAATGCTCTTTATTAAGGCTATCCAATACAAACTCACCATTCTGTATGATAAGTTTGGGCTGACCTTCCATAAAATGCTCCAAAGGCTTGAATTTGGCGATTAATATCGTTATCAAACGGTAAAGTCCAATCACCACAACGACCACAATTATGCCCGGTAACAATCCCACATTGTCATAAAGCATGGGGTCGCCAACCGCCGAGCCAAGCGCAATAATGAAGACCATTTCAAAAACCGACAATTGCTTAACACCTCGTTTTCCTGCAAAACGCAGAAGAATCAACAATAGAACAAACATTATTACAGCCCTAAAAATAACTTCGAACAAAAAGCTATAGGGCATTTCGTTCATCAGAACGCGCGACCAATCAAAGATTTCGTCCATATAGATTCAATACTAGATTTATTAGGCAGCTATCTTACGGCATTCTTCCGCGCATTTTCTACAAGATTCCGCACATTTTTTGCAGTGCTCATGATCGTGCTCACCACATTGCTCAGCACACCATTCGCATATCAGGGCGCACAACATACAATATTGTGAAGCGTGCTTACTTTCGACTGCCATCATTTTGATGCAAATTAAACAGGCATCTACACATTCAGCACAACATTTTGGGCAGTCGTTCATACTGGACTTTCCTGCCATTTCGAACAAGCAGTTTTGACAATCGACCAGACACTTTTGGCAAGCGTCTATACATTTTTGATATAAAGTATTCATAATATAAAATTTTTAAGGTTTTTTATTACTCAATAAAGTTCTCAAAATTCTCAAAATTGAATTAGTTTGAATGCAATAAGTTTTGATGCAAAAGGAAGCATAAGTTTATCAAAAATTGATTCGTTTATTAAAAGTGAATAAAAAACAATCACAAACTCTACAGTGGTTTTGTTCGAGTTTCGCAATCGAGTTAACATCTAACGGCATTAAAGTAAAGGTTGATTGAGAGTCGCAATACCTTTCGTTTTAATAAACATTCATTATATGGATTTAACATCGAATGAGCCTTTTTGGTTAGTTAAAAATGGGCTCCTTGCGTCTTACCCGTCGCTTCGTGAAGATTTGGAAACGGAGATTTTGATTGTAGGTGGAGGTATTACAGGAAGCCTAATGGCGCACCAATGCATGAAAGATGGCTACAAAACCGTATTGATTGACCGTCGAGAGATTGCCAATGGCAGTACTTCTGCCACGACATCGATGTTGCAATATGAGATTGATGTACCTCTGTTTGAGCTTACCAATATGATTGGCGAAAAAGGAGCACGTGCCAACTATTGGGCATGTTCAGAGTCCATTGACCAATTGGGAGATATTGTAAAAACCATCAAATCAAATTGTGGATTCAATAAAAAGAAATCACTGTACTATGCAGCGTTTAAAAAGGACCTTCCCATGCTACAAAAAGAATTTGAAGCGAGAAAAGCCGCTGGTCTTCCCGTAACATGGCTCACAAAAGAACAAATTCAGAAAAAATACAATTTAGAAAAGGCATTTGGGGGTATATTATCAGCACACGGCGGAAGCTTGGATGCGTTCAAATTTACCCATGATTTGTTGGAATACGATCACAAAAAAGGATTGAAAATATTCGATAAAACCAACATCAAAAACGCGGTTTACAAAAAAAATGGAGTCATCCTTACTACCGAATATAGCAATAGCATTAAAGCCAAAAATGTCATCTATTGCAATGGCTATGAAAGTACCGAACTCATCAAGGATAAGTTTGTCAAATTGCTATCCACTTATGCCATTGTAGGTGAATGCTTTGACAAAAAACCAAAACTTTTGTCCGATACCCTTTTTTGGAATACTTCAGACCCTTATCTATATATGCGCACGACCGATGACCATCGTATTCTAATTGGCGGTGAAGATGAAGATTTTGTAGATGATGACAAACGCGATGCACTTATCAATGAAAAACAAGTTGCATTGACAAAGAAGCTTAAACGCTTATTGCCAGAAAGTAATTTTAGGGCCGATTTTGCTTGGGCAGGAACTTTTGGAGAAACCAAAGATGGCCTGCCTTACATTGGAGCACATCCCAATTTTCCTAGTTCTTATTTTGTCTTGGGTTTTGGTGGTAATGGCATTACGTTTTCAGTGATTGGTGCTCAAGTCATTGCAACGGTGTTAATGGGTAAAAAACATCCGTTGCAAGAGTATTATCGATTTAGGAGATGATGTGTTACAATTTATCTAACTGATTGTCCGTTCCCTTATCACTAATGGTCCAAAAGAAGCCAACGAAAAAGAATTGGTCTGCTGCCGGCTGTAAACTTCGTCTTGCAAAATTACCATTCATATCTGGTGTATTGGAATATTGATACCCATTGATGTTTTTAAAGCCAAGTACATTATTCACAGAAAAGTATAGAATTTTTTGTTGGTCTATCAAATAGGCCCAATTGACACTTAAACTGTTATAAGACTTTGTTTTGGCATTTAAAAACCCTTCCATGTTTGGATCGGTATAGGTTCTGCCTGAAGCAAATCCGTAACTGAAACCTACTTGGCTTTTCCAGTCCTCAACCCAATATTTTCCGACTACTGAAACATTATGCTTATTGGCAAAGTTAGGCTGTGCTGCTGTTGGGTAGTTTCTATAATCACGCTCTGTATCCAAATAGGAATAGCTTAACCAATAATCGACATTCTTTATGGATTTATTATCTCTCCAAAACAAATCCACCCCTTGGGCATAAGCACTTCCGGAATTATTGAAGTTGCTGTCGAAGCTCACAAAATCCGTGTCATACTTAATCAGATTTTGATAATCCTTGTAATATGCTTCCGCACGAAATATCTTCCCATCGGTATTATATTGATAATTAAGAATATAGTGTGAGGTATTTTGAGCCTTCAAATCCTGATTGAACTTTAAAATATCACTGTTTGGGTTTTGATAAAAATTACCGTATGCTAGCGAAACCTGGCTATTGGCTCCCGTTTTATAGGCAAGCGACAATCTAGGCGCAACATTCAGTTCCTCAAAAAGCTCACTATAATCAGCTCTTAAACCTGCTTTTAATGCCAGTTTTTTAGAAAAGATGATATCGGCCTCGGTAAATGCTGAAGCTATGTTGTTATCAAATCCATATTTGGTTGGATTGATGACTTCATCCGAATATCTTTCATCAAAATTGGTTGCAAAGTATTCCATACCAAAGTAAAGTTTAAAGCGATTACTAAAATGACGTTTGAACTTGAGCTTACCATGAAAGGAATGCTCGGTATCATCAATATTGCTATCAATAATATTCATTTTAGTTTTGCCATAGGTATAACTCATCCCACCAAAAACGGTCCATACCTCATTGAGCATGCCTTGGTATGACCCATTGAAATACAGGTTACTGTTATTCAATTTAAAATGAACACCATCCTGTAAGTTGATGTCTTCTTGGGTCAACTCAAAATCAGAATAATCAAAAGCAGTGTACAATTTCAATAAACCAGAATCAAATTTTTGCCTAAAGACTGCCTCACCAGAGGCTCCTTCAAATGGCTTTTCCCAATCATTCCTGTCAGGAAATAAGGCAATGTATGGCGCCAAATTGATATAAGATGCGTTGACACTCAAAGAACTTTTTTCCCATTTTTGAGTATTCCCTAGTGTTCCACCAACGGTCATGATGCCAATGTCCGTTTTGTTTTGGTCTGGTTCATCAATGGTGTTCAACAATAAAACACTCGACAATGCCTGTCCGTATTCTGCAGAATAGCCACCTGTGGAAAACGTAATGCCATCAAACAAAAATGGCGAATAGCGTCCCCTAGTTGGCGTGTTATTGGTAGTTGGACTGTACGGTGTAAACACGCGAATACCATCGATAAAAATTTGAGTTTCGTCAGCCTCGCCTCCTCTAACAAATAAACGACCATCTTCGGCCACTGTAGATGTGCCAGGAAGCGTTTGCAAGGCGCCTACAAAATCACCAAGAGCGGACGCGGTGGTCACCACATCCAATGGTTTTAAGACGGACACTTTGCTATTATCACCTGCCGAAAATGTTCCAGCGGACAAGACAACGGCATCCAACGTATTCACATCTTCGCGAAGTTTAATCTTAAGGTTTTTCATAAAACTGACATCACCAAGCATAGTAAATGTTTCATAAGACAAAAAAGACACAATTAGATTTTGTGTACCGGTTTCATCGGTCGTAAATGAAAAATCACCATCTACATTGGAGGTTCCACCATCGTAAGTGCCTTCAAGATAAATGTTGGCGCCCTCTATCGGGAGTCCGTTGACATCCTGAACTTTGCCGCTGATTGTGGTTTGAGAAAAGATGAACGATGTGATGCAAAGAAAAATTGTACTGATAATTAATTTCATGATTGGTTGGTTTTTCTGTTCGTTTGTTTGATTGATGGGACAAAGTTGAGTCACAACCAATGGAAATAAAATTCAATCTTACCGAATTGTAGAAATCCTAGGATGAAATGAAAAATAAGTGGTCAGTAATCAGTCACAGTGGGCATTAAATTATTCGGAATTGAGAAAAACCTTTATATTTAGAATCTAAATCCAAACCGTGCTGACCAAAACAGAAAAGACTTTCAGTTATGTGTTCTTCGTTATTTTAATCGCAGAATTGATTTGCGGGAGCGTCGAGCGTTTTTCAGCGCTCCATTACTTTACCAAACCTGCGATTGTGATATCCTTGATGATTTTCTTTTGGAACGAAAGTCAGGCGATTTCAAAATTAATTCGAAATTTAACGATGTTGGCTTTGGCGCTTTCTCTTCTTGGAGATATTCTATTGATGTTTGTTCATGTGGCTCCCAACTGTTTTATGTTTGGATTGCTTGCTTTCTTATTGGCACATGTAATGTACATTTTAGTGTTTTTGAAACAGAGAAATCCTTTAAAAAAACCGATGCCATTTTTAGTCATTTTACTCGTTTATGCCATCGGATTATTTTTACTTTTAAGATCTGGTTTGGGAGATATGCTGATTCCTGTTTTTGTTTATATGTTGGTCATTTTAGGGATGGCAACGATCTCCTTTTTGAGAGAAGGGAAGACATCAAAAACAAGTTATAATTTTGTGTTTTTTGGAGCTATTTTGTTCATGATTTCTGATAGCCTTTTGGCAATAAATAAGTTTTATGAAACATTCCTATTTGCGAATGTTTTAATCATGCTATCTTATGCATTGGCACAATATTTTATAGTGATGGGCATCAAAAAAGCACAATAGCTTTTATCAATAGTGAGAATTTAAAGTATTATCAATCAGATTTTTTAATACAACATTATAAACAAATAGTTTAATTACTTTTCCAGTTTTCAAATGTTAAAATAAATATACAAAAATCTGTAACAAATCCAATTGAATGCCTACTAATGTAACAACTAAAACTAACTAATCGATTTGGACAAAGAACTAGAACATAGTTTTGTTGAACAGCTTGAACAGCACCAAAACATTGTGCATAAAGTTTGCCGATTGTACACCAATAATCAGGAAGCGCACAATGATTTATTTCAAGAAATAACCATCCAATTATGGAAGGCATTTCCGAAATTTAGAGGTGATTCAAAGTTCAGTACGTGGATGTATCGCGTGGGTTTGAATACGGCAATTACGCTGTACCGAAAATCAAAAAGACGCATCAATACTTCTGAAATTGAAACTGTTCAGTTCAAGCTAAAGGCAGAGCCATATGACGATACTGAAGAGCAGCAATTAAAACTGCTTTATCAAGCGGTACATCAACTCAATGACATCGAAAAAGCATTGGTGTTTTTGTATTTGGAGGATAAAGATTATAGAGAGATTAGTGAGACCCTAGGTATAAGTGAAGTAAATGCAAGAGTGAAAATGAATAGGGTAAAGACAAAATTAAAAACAATATTAAATCCGTAAGCATATGGATGAACTGGAATTATTAAAAAAAGATTGGAAGAAAGAGGACGCCAACTTTCCAAAAGTATCTTATAACGAGATTTATAAGATGATTTTGAAAAAGTCTTCTTCCATCGTCAAATGGATATTTGTCATCAGCTTATTAGAGTTTGTGTTCTGGACCTTGATCGCCTTTACTTTTAAGGATTCAAAGGGCATGAAAGACTTCAATGAATTGGACACAAACTATATTATGATACCTTTAACCATTATTGGTTATGCCGTTTTGGCTTATTTCTTTTATCTGTTTTTTAAGAATTATAGAACCATTTCCGCCACAGACAACGCAAAAGTGCTGATGGAAAATATTTTGAAAACGCGTCGAACCGTTAAAAACTACGTCGCTTTCAATCTTATCTTTCTCGTAATTGGTAGCGTGGCTGGTTTGTATATTCAATTTGATCAAAACCCGCAAATCGTTTCCATGGCACACAAAGCTGCAGCTGATGGGAATTTGTTTGTGTTTTATGCCAGAATCATCCTGATAACCTCGGTATTTTTAGTCGGGGCAATTGCAATATTACTTTTCTTCTATTGGCTGATTTATGGAATTCTGTTAAAACGCTTGAATCGAAATTACAAAGAACTGAAAAAATTGGAGGTTTAAACTATTATTCAGAAGTGAAAGGATAAAATCGATTTAAAATTTAAGAAAATTAAATATATGTCTTTTGACTATTCAGTTTTTTTTTCAGTGAAAACGGTGGCTGAAAACTGCGACTAAAAATCGGGACTGAAAACTAATTATCAGCCTTCCACTTTCTCATTTTATTCAACTCTTCCTCTGCCATTAATTCTTCTTGAGGAATGACCTTTAAGAATGATGGATGTTGCTCAATGGCGTATTCGATTTTTTCAACAATCTGGTCAATACTTTCATTATCGTAGTCAATATCCAAAGGTGCTTTGATTTCCATTGACTGAAGAATGTTTTTCTTTTTGACCCTCAATCCTTTTTTGTCAAAAGAGCGTCTAAATCCATCAATAACAATAGGCACTACAATTGGCTTATAACGTTTGATGATGTGTGCAGTACCTTTTCTAATCGGCTTAAATGGTGTTGTAGTTCCTTGAGGAAAAGTAATCACCCAGCCATCGTCCAAAGCTTTTGAAATAGCGGTGATATCACTCATTTTTACTTGACGATTCACATTCTGGCCTTCCGAGCGCCACGTACGCTCGATACTAATAGAACCAACATACGCCAGTATTTTAGGCAATAACCCAGCGCTCATCGTCTCTTTTGCCGCTACGTAGTAGATATTCAACTTTGGATTCCACAAGTATCCGATGTTTTTAATGTTATCATCCCGATGGCTCAAACTTGCATTGAACACATGAAACATCGCTACTACATCCGCAAAATAGGTTTGGTGATTGGAAATAAACAACACATTGGTGTCAGGAAGGTCTCTAATGATTTCGGAGCCGTCAATCTGAAGTTCGTTAAAACCTCGGTAACGTCGGTGAGTCAAAGCTCCCAGAACTCGGATAAGCCATTTTTTGATGAAAAGTATATGCCCAAAAGGGTTTCTCTTGAATAATCCCATTAATGCTGTTTACTGATTATAAGATACTAATTGAAAAGTTTATTGAATCTCAAAGCATCCCAATAGACAAATTTAGTAAAATACCCACTTACAACACCGTTTTTAACAAGTCTTTTAATTCGCTTAACATCATGGCAGTCGCTCCCCACACTATATGTCCGTTCAAAATAAAAGCTGGAACTTGCATTTCCTTTTCCAAAGAAGTCATCACTTTTACGGACGATATGGAATTATCATCCACAAAATCAGTCAACAATACCTCTATCAGATCCTCAACCTCTTCATCCTGTTTTACGAACATCGGTGTTTTATGGGTAATTCCAAAATAAGGATAGACCGTAAAATTACTTGGTGGAATGTAGAGTTCTGTCATTGCTTTTAAAACTTTTATATCCGAAATTGGCACACCTACCTCCTCCCAAGTTTCCCTCAAAGCTGCGTGCATCAGGGTTTCGTCAGAGTCTTCACGTCTTCCACCAGGGAAACCCACTTGTGCCGAATGAACACCTTTATAAGTTTTTCTCAAAATTAAAATGAGTTTTGTAACTTGCTTTTCATCTGGATAGAACAAGGCAGTGACCGCAGCTTTCTTTGAATTCTTCATGGCTTCAACTTGCTGCTCCATCAGTTCCAAACGAAAAGGTGGCGACATTTTGAGCTGTGATGCCAAACCCGGAAGCGGAATTTGTTCTATTTTTGAAACTGATTTTAAAAACGTGTCAAAATTCATCGATTTATGAGAATTGTAATGCTGGTTTGTTGTTGCTTATTGCTATTCAATTGTGAAGATAAACAATCCAATCAAAAGAATAAGACTTCAAAAACAGATTCCATCAAAAGTAAAAATGAAAGGGCAAAGGATTCCGTAGAGGGATCCGAACAGGATTTCGAGCGTTTGACGGATGAAAATTCTCTGTACTTTTTTGAACAATACGATAAAAAACACAAAGAAGACAAAGTACGTATCACTACGGATTTTGGCACCATAGATATTCAACTGTTTTCAGAAACCAAATACCATCGTGCCAATTTTATCTTTTTGACCAAGCAGCATTATTTTGACGGCACACAGTTTTACAGGGTAGTTCCCAATTTTGTGATACAAGGAGGCAACAGCGATGACATTGATGTGGCAAAAAAACGTGCGAAAATAGGAGCTTACTTATTGCCTCCAGACACGAAAAAAGGTTTTAAGCACGATAGAGGCATCATAAGTATGCCAAGCAGTGAGATTGATGATGCCTATAAAATGGCTTCACCTTATCAATTCTTTATAGTACAAGGAGCCAATGGCGCACATCACTTGGATGGTGAATATACAGCTTTCGGAAAAGTTATCGCTGGCATGGATGTAGTGGACAAAATCGCAGCACAGGAAACCGACGATTCCGAATGGCCTTTACACAATATCTATATAAGGAAAGTGGAAATTATAAAATAATTAAGACAATTCCACCTTAAAAACAATATCTTGTTTGTTTCAAAATTAAATTCAAAAACCAATGACAAAACCCATTTACTTAAAACAAATTAAAACCCTTGGCTTATGCGCATTAATTGCGTTTTCAACAAGTTGCAAAGAAAAAGAAGAAGTAGAAAAAGACACAGCGATGAAATTCGATAATGTATTGTTACAAGAATGGACAGGGCCTTATGAAGGCGTGCCTGCATTTGATAAAATGAAAGTTTCTGATGTGAAAGAAGCCATGGAAAAAGGCATGGAACTCAGCTTGGCAGAAATCGATAAAATCGCCAACAATCCTGAACCTCCTACTTTCGAGAACACGATTGTCGCCATGGAAAGCTCCGGAAAAGAATTGGATAGAGTTTATACATATTATGGCATTTTGAGCAGTAACCAATCTTCTCCAGAATTTAGGGATATCCAAACGGAATTAGCACCCAAACTATCTGAATATAGCTCTAAAATCTCCCAAAACGAAAAATTATTTAAACGTATTAAAGCGGTTTATGACGCTTCGCAAAAAACACCTTTAGAGGCTGACCAACAGCGCGTAGTCGATTTGACCTACAAACGTTTTGAAATGGAAGGTGCCAATTTGGATGCCGAAAAGAAAAAACGCTACGCCGAAATCAACAAGGAATTATCATCACTGTACACCAAATTTTCCAACAATGTCTTACATGATGAAGAAAACTACGTGACGTATTTGACGAAAGACCAATTGGGTGGATTGTCTGAAGGGTTTATCAAATCGGCTGCCAAAATTGCCACCGACAAAGGTCAGGACGGTAAGTATGCCATTACCAATACACGCTCTTCTATGGATCCATTCCTCACCTATTCTACCAATCGCGAATTGCGCAAACAAGTTTGGACCAATTATTATGCGCGAGGTGATAATGGTGACGAGTATGACAACAATAAATTAATTGCAGACATTCTAAAACTTCGTAGAGAACGTGTTGAATTATTAGGCTATAAAAATTTCGCAGAATGGCGATTACAAGATCGTATGGCAAAAACTCCAGAAAACGCCATGGATTTGATGATGGCTGTTTGGCCCGCTGCAATTGCTCGTGTGCATGAAGAAGTTGCAGACATGCAGGCTGTAGCTGATGCCAATGGAGACAAAATTACGATCGAACCTTGGGATTACAGATATTATGCTGAAAAAGTAAGACAAAAAAAATACGATTTGGATAGCGAAGAAGTAAAGCAATACCTTCAATTGGATAAATTGACGGAAGCTTTGTTCTTTACCGCTGGAGAATTGTTCAACTACAAATTCACACCAGTTCCAGAAGGTTCGGTGCCTGTATTTAACGAAGACGTAAAAGTTTGGGAAGTTACCGATAAAGATTCGGGCAAAAATATTGGTTTATGGTATTTAGATCCTTATGCGCGTGAAGGAAAGCGTTCTGGTGCTTGGGCAACAACCTATAGAAGTTCAGATTCGTTTGAAGGTGAGAAAAATGTGTTGGCATCCAACAATTCTAATTTTGTGAAACCGGCGCCAGGTGAAGCGGTTTTGGTATCTTGGGACGATGCAACCACTTTCTTCCATGAATTTGGACATGCCCTGCATTTCTTTTCTGCAGATGTAAAATACCCCACATTGAATAGTGGCGTTAGAGATTATACAGAGTTTCAATCCCAATTATTGGAGCGTTGGTTATCGACCGATGAAGTCATCAATAAATTTTTGGTTCATTATAAAACAGGAGAACCAATTCCTGCTGCTCTGGTGGAAAAAATCAAAAAAGCCTCAACATTCAATCAAGGATTTGGAACCACAGAATATTTAGCGTCAGCCATCATGGATATGAAATTGCATTTGGCAGACCCAACAAATATTGACATTGATAAATTTGAACGTGAAACCTTAACCGAACTTGGAATGCCAAAAGAATTGGTGATGCGTCACAGAACACCACAGTTTGGACACGTATTTTCCGGAGAGGGTTATGCAACTGCTTACTATGGTTATATGTGGGCTGATGTCTTGACGAGTGATGCATCGGAAGCCTTTGCGGAAGCTCCAGGCGGGTTCTACGATAAAGATGTAGCAGCCAAATTGGTAAAATATCTATTTGCACCAAGAAACTCAATGGATCCAGCAGAAGCCTATCGCAAATTTAGAGGTCGCGATGCCAAGATTGAAGCGTTGATGAGAGATAGAGGATTTCCTGTGACTACGGAATAATTACCACTGTCAGTTCGCACTGAGTCGAGAATTTTTCATCATGAGGTCTCGACTCCGCTCGACCAGACAAAATTTTAAAACCATGCCTAATCAGGCATGGTTTTTTTATTCCGATATACACTCGGTAAACTAATTTTAAACTTCACAGCAATCAACCGAATCGTGATAACCGTTGCTCCAGCAATTACAAAAATTAGATTATTATCAATTGGAAATTGTCTCAATAAAAAATAAACAACCCCTCCGGCAATACAAGCTGTTGCATAAATTTCCTTTCTGAAAATCACCGGGATTTCATTGCATAAAATATCACGAATTACACCACCAAAACAAGCGGTCATCGTTCCCAAGGCAATACAGATTATTGGATGCAGTCCAGCATTCAAACCTTTTTCAACACCAACAACCGTGTACAATCCGATTCCAATGGTGTCAAAAAGGAATAAAGACATCCGCAGATAATTGATTTTACTTTGAAAAATAATAGTAAAGACCGTTGCGCCAAGAATTACATACACATAGGTCATATTGGTCATCCAAGCCACTGGAGTTTGTCCAATCAGCACATCACGCACAGTACCCCCTCCAATGGAAGTAACAAATGCTATAATGAGCAGCCCAAAAACATCCATCTTTTTATTCATCGCCACGGACACACCAGAAATGGCGAACGCAATGGTTCCTAGAATGTCAATGATTTGGAAGAACATTACATACTCTGTGTATAATAATTATAATCCTTCAAAATCGTCTCAATGAACTGCATATCATTTTCCAACACATTTTTGATTTCAGCCACTTCAATAATTTTTTGTCGTAATTTAATCAGCGTAGCGTAATCTCGCGATGCTTTGGCAGTATTGAAAGTTTCCTTGATGATTCGCGCGTCGTTATCTGATAATTTAATGACACTTGGATAGGTGGGTTGGTAGGTGTCTTCCAATTCCTCAAGAATCGTATGACTGATATTCACATTGTTCTTTAAAGTGATGACGGATGTTCCTGCGGTCATGTCTCCCAAACGTTGATTTTTAGGACTAGTAATAATAGCGACCAAAGCCACAACCCCAGACATCATATTCAAATCGACAATCCTAAAAAACCAGCGAATTATGAAGTCCGCCAACGACGCCTGATAGCCATCTATCTTCACGACCTTAATTTTTAGAATTCGCTTTCCTAGTGTCTGTCCATCAAGAAGTGTCTCAAAAATAAGCGTGTAAAAAATCACTGGAAGATAAAAAGTAACATAAATCGCAATTTGGGACCATTGATCCATATCCGAAATCAATTCATCCACTTTAAATAGATTGAACGTCAGCTGATAAGTAACGATGATATAGGCAATCTTGATAATCCAATCAATAACATACGCCAAAATACGTTCACCAACACTGGCAGCCGTAAAATTAATGTTGACGTTTTGGGTAGTATTTATTTGTAACTCTGTCATTAATTGCTTTAATTTGAAAACCTATGAGAGAAGTCGCTTTTATTAAACAAAATAAAGAAAAATGGTTTCATTTTGAACAGGCTATTTTTGGTAAAAACCTTAAAAATCCTGATGAATTGGCATCACTTTATATTCATTTGGTAAACGACCTCGCCTACGCTCAAACTTATTATCCCAAAAGTAAAACAATTCTTTATTTAAACAACCTTGCGGCAAAAGCATTTCAGAAAATTTATAAAACCAAACGTGAAGACACCAATCGTTTCGTACATTTTTGGAAAGTCGAAGTGCCTTTAATTGTCTATGAATATCGCCGTTATGTCCTGTATGCTTTCATCATTTTTGGAAGTTTCGTGGCCATAGGAGCATTATCTGCTGCATTTGATGATACGTTCGTAAGATTGATTCTTGGTGACCATTATGTGAACATGACCTTGGAAAACATTGAAAAAGGCGATCCTGTAGCGGTTTACAAAAGTGGTAGCAATTGGGGAAGTTTTATTGGCATCACATTGAATAATTTATACGTAGGCATAAGAACCTTTATTCTAGGCGTGTTCGGCGGTTTAGGAACTGGATTGTCGTTGCTTTACAATGGTATTATGCTGGGTTCTTTCCAATATTTTTTCCATAAGGAAGGTGTGCTTTGGGAAAGCGTAAGAGGCATTTGGATTCATGGCGCAATGGAAATATTCGCCATTGTTATAGAAGGTGCTGCGGGACTGATTTTAGGTGCAAGTATTTTATTTCCAAAAACCTATTCGAGAATGACGTCCTTTAAAATGGGCATGAAAGATGGTGTCAAAATACTGATCAGTACTTTCCCTTTTACGTTTGCGGCAGGTTTTCTCGAAGGATACGTTACCCGATATTCCAATTCAATGCCCAATTGGTTGTCTGTAGGGATTATTTTAGTCACATTGAGCATCATCTCATATTACTATTTGATGTACCCTTTTATACTAAACAAAAAAATAAAGTCTGAATATGTACAGACTCAAAATACATTGATTTTAACCTAATTACAGATGTCTGCCCAGCAGTAAGAAGCATATGCAACTATACAAAACACGAGGCTTTAGCGAATTTTTTCAAGATACCTTTGCCTTTCTAAAGTCCAATGGAAAACACTTTTTTAAAAATTACCTTATCATCAATGGTTTCTTTCTAATCATCATGATGGTGATGATGTACTTTTTTACCAAATTTTACACCAGTGTAATTTTTGGGGGATTGATGGGGAACAATCCCACACTCGTCGATGACTATATGAACGACAACCTAGGTTTGTTTATCGTTTTGCTTATTGTATTTGTGGTTGTGGCGTTGGTTGCCGCCGTCATTTCTTTTTCGTTTGTGCCATTGTATCTCAAATTATTTGCTGAACGCGATGGGCAACATTTTGGGACTTCTGAATTGGTATCTGCCTATAAATCAAATATTGGAAACATTTTTATTTTTCTTATCTGTGGCTTCATCCTTGGCATTCCATTAGCAATAATGATGGGAATTGGGATGTTTATTTTGGTGATAACCATCGTCGGAATGCTATTGGTTCCAGTTCTTATTGGTGCCTTTAGTTTGTTCTACAATATGACTTTAATGGAATATATAGAAAAAAAACGAGGCATTTGGGACAGTTTTGGCTATGCTTGGACTTTGATGACTTCAAAATTCTGGCCCGCCGTTGGAAGTGTTGGCCTGTTCTTTTTGATGAGTTATATCATACAAAGCGTTTTCTCAATGATACCTTATATTTTTGGAATGGCAAGTCTGTTTACAACCATCGAAAGTGGCACACCAAATCCTGAAGATGTCGGTTATACCATGACTATAATGATGCTTGCGGTGTTCTTTTTAAGCTTTTTTGCTGGGGCCATTTTGGGTGTGGTCGTACAGCTAAATCAAGGTATTATTTTTTACAGCTTAAAGGAGGACAACGAAAACATTAATACCAAAAGTATTATTGACCAAATAGGTTCTGGTGAATAAAAACCTTTGGATATATTGTTTATTGTTTACTATTGGATGTAATTTCAATGGGTTTGCTATTTCTGCACTTTCGCAAGAAATCACTCAAAATCAAACACTCATCGATTCCATCCCTTTGGATGATTCTTCTATGGAACGTCGTCAGTTTGACAACGTCAAGGAGAAATATCAAGGTGATGATTTTGTTTATGAGAGAACGGTTGAAAATTCTGGCTGGTGGACACGTTTTAAGCAGTGGCTGAATGATTTAATTCGGGATTTGTTCAACTTAAGCAGTGATGGACAAGCCTCTAGAACCACAGATATTTTATTGAAAATAGGTGGTGTCATTATCTTCCTACTCGTCATTTATTTCATCTTCAAAGCAGTGATCAATGATGAAGGCAAATGGGTTTTCGGAAAATCATCTGATAAAAGCATCATTCCTGTTACAGACGTCGCCAACAACATTCACGCCACCGATTTCAAAAAACTGATCGCTGAAGCTGAACGTGACAAGAATTATCGTTTGGCCATCCGATATTATTATTTGTGGTTGCTGAAAGGGCTCACCAATGCTGAAATCATCGATTATGATGTGGAAAAAACCAATAGTGATTATCACAATGAAATCGCTTCAAAACAGATAAAGGACGAGTTTTCATATACGTCTTATCTGTACAATTATATATGGTATGGCGAATTTGATGTCAACGAGCAGCAATTCACCAAAGCCAAAACTGCTTTTACCAAATTTTTAAATTCGATAAAAGCATGAACAAAACCGTAAAACTATATATTGCCCTGTTGGTTGTCCTTTTTATAGGATTTATTGTCATTGAATTTTCAGCAGAAAAACCTATTGATTGGTCAAAAACCTACAGAGAAACGGACAAAATTCCTTACGGGACTTTTATCTTTTATGAGGAACTATCCAATATATTTCCTGATAGTGAAATTGAAAATATCAAAGTGTCGCCTTATGAGTATTTTGATGACTATTATAGTTGGGAAGATAGCACTTATGACATTTCTGGAAACTACATTCATATTGATGAATACGCTCAAATTGATGATGTTTCGGCTCAAGAACTGCTCGATTTTGCCTCTCACGGCAACAGTGTATTTATCTCAACATCTTATCCTCCTCAAAAATTCTACGATTCTTTGCATTTGGATGTGCAAAACAGATATGACGTTAAAGGAAATGCTGAATTTGGTTTTACCAATCCTGAATTTAAAAATGATTCCATCACAATTGACAAAGGGTTGAGCAATATCCATTTTTCAAAATTGGATTCTTCGATTACCACGGTTTTGGGTTATCAGAAGTTTGATTCTATAAAACGCATCAACTTTGTGAAAATCGACCATGGCTTTGGAAGCATTTATCTGCATTTACAACCCATTGTTTTTACCAATTATCAACTATTGAAAAAAGACAATCAAAAGTATGCTGCTGCGGTCTTATCCTATTTGCCTGATGATACCATTTTTCATGATTACCATTCCAAGGTCGGACAGGATTTGGGAAATTCCCCATTGCGATTTATTTTAAGCAAACCAGCATTGCGAGCTGCTTGGTATTTGGGGTTGTTAAGTTTGGTGCTGTTCATGATTTTTAATGCCAAACGAAAACAACGCATCGTAAAAGTCATCAAACCACTTGAGAACACGACCGTAGCATTTACCAAAACCATCGGGAATCTGTATTACGAAACCAAAGATCACAACAATTTAATTGATAAAAAAATCACGTATTTTCTAGAATACATTAGACGAGTGTATTATCTCGATACACAGCTTTTGGATGAAAAATTCGTGAAAAATTTAACGGTCAAATCTGGAAAAGATAAAGTCATTACCAAAAAATTGATTGACCTTATTGTATATTTAAAGGCGAAACCTGTTTGTACAGAAGCCGATTTACTGAACTTGAACAACACAATTGAAGATTTTTATAAAATATAATTATGGAAGAGAATCAAAACGAACATTTAGACCCAACACCTAATGAACCTTCTGACCAAAATCAGTTTGAATCGGTATTGGAACATACAACCAGCAGCGAAGAAGGGGAAGCCGTCAATTTTAAAAACAGAATCGATTTAAGTGAGCTTCAACAGGGGATTTCGCTGATTAAAGACGAAATCAGCAAAGTCATTGTCGGTCAAAAAGGCATGATAGATATGCTGATTGCATCGATTTTAGCCAATGGACACTCCTTGATTGAAGGTGTCCCTGGTGTTGCAAAGACGATTTCGGCAAAATTGTTGGCAAAATCGTTGGACATAGGTTTTAGCAGGATACAATTCACACCGGATTTGATGCCAAGTGATATTTTGGGAACTTCCGTTTTTGATATGAAAACCTCTGAATTTGAGTTCAAAAAAGGGCCGATTTTTTCAAATATGATTCTTATCGACGAAATCAATCGTGCGCCTGCAAAAACCCAAGCGGCATTGTTTGAAGTCATGGAAGAAAGACAAATCACCATAGATGGTCACAAATACATTATGGATTTGCCTTTCATCGTTTTGGCCACCCAAAACCCAGTGGAACAAGAAGGAACCTATCGTTTGCCAGAAGCACAATTGGACCGTTTCCTATTCAAAATTGATATTGATTATCCAAATCTTGAAGAGGAAATCGAAATTATCAACCGAGAACAACATCTCAAAGGTGATGCAAAACTTGATAAAGTGACTTCACATTTAAGCAAGGAACAAATAAGCAAGTTCCAGGAATTAGTGAATCAAATCATTATTGAATCACATTTGGTAAAATACATTGCAGATATCATTGTCAATACAAGAAACAATCCATTTTTATATTTGGGAGCGTCGCCAAGAGCATCGATTGCCATTTTGAGAGCGAGTAAGGCATTTGCCGCAATGAACGGACGCGATTTTGTAACTCCAGAAGACATTAAACAAGCAGCAATTCCAGTATTGCAACATCGTATCATCGTCACCCCAGAACGTGAAATGGAGGGTGTAAATACCAAACAAATTATCAGACAGATTATTGAGGCTGTGGAAATACCAAGATAGTTTTAAATCGCAGTCGATGGACAATAAAAAAATATTCGTGTATTCGTGGCCAACATTTTAACATATACAATCAATCAATTCGCTTTGCGCCTTTGCGTCGCTGCGAGTAAACAATAGACAGTGAAGTTTTTTTCTAAAATAAAACCATTTTACATCCAAAATCGCTTCTTTTATGCGTGCATCATCATCATGATTTTGTTCGTTATAAGTTTTGTGTTTCCTATGTGGTTTCAAATTGTGAGAATGTTACTGTTGCTATTGGTTGCACTGACCGTGTTGGATGCACTTATTTTATTTTTTGCCAAACAAGGCGTCAAAGGACATCGTATCCTGCCCGAAAAATTCTCGAATGGCGATCAGAACCCAATTCGATTAAAGATTGAGAATTTTTACACATTTCCAGTGTATGTAAGAATCATCGATGAAATCCCAGAACAATTTCAGGTCAGAAATTTTAAGATTGATAGAAAATTGGACGCCTCAAGCGTGACGCAGTTGCAGTACGAATTACGGCCTGTGGAACGTGGCGAATACCATTTTGGGAAATTAAACATCTATGCCACTTCTGTTTTTGGCTTGGTCGCCCGTCGTTTCACATCAGGAGACAATGCAATGGTGCCTACCTACCCTAGTTTTATGCAATTGCGAAAGTATGATTTGCTCGCTATCAGTAACAATTTGCATCAATATGGTATTAAAAAGATTAGGCGCATTGGGCATACCATGGAGTTTGAACAAATCAAGGATTATGTGCTGGGTGATGATT
Source organism: Flavobacteriaceae bacterium UBA5544 (assembly GCA_002426755.1). Taxonomy (GTDB): domain Bacteria; phylum Bacteroidota; class Bacteroidia; order Flavobacteriales; family Flavobacteriaceae; genus JBPOFM01. The sequence continues at coordinate 133,634 of DINI01000026.1, read as the reverse complement.
TAAGAACCATCAATTGGAAAGCCACCGCAAAGAAAAATTTATTAATGGTGAATCAATTTCAGGATGAAAAATCACAACCTGTTTATTCCGTTATTGATAAAGGGCGTGTGATGAAAATGCCTTTTGACAGATTGATGTTGTTGGATTATGCGATTAACGCAGCCTTGGTGATTTCGAATGTGGCACTGAAAAAACACGACAAAGCGGGCATCATTGCGTTCTCTAAAAAACTGGAAAACATTGTCGTTGCAGAAAAAAGAGCTTCGCAGATGAACTTAATTCTGGAAACGCTTTATAATGTCGAAACCGATTTCTTTGAAAGTGATTTTGGACGGTTGTATGCGGATATCAAACGTAACATTACACAACGTGGTTTGATGTTGCTTTACACCAATTTTGAAACTTTGGACGGCTTGCATCGTCAAATTCCCTATTTAAAAGGCATTGCGAAGAATCATTTATTGGTGGTCATTTTCTTTAAGAATACGGAGCTGGAAAGCATTATCAACAATCCTGCTGAAACGGTGCAACAAGCCTACGACAAAGTGATTGCAGAAAAATTCGCCTTTGAAAAACGATTGATTGTCAACGAACTTCAAAAATATGGCATCCAATCGATTTTGACCACGCCAGAAAACTTGACCATTGACACTATTAATAAGTATTTGGAGATAAAAGCAAGAGGATTAATTTGATCATTTCTCATAAAAAAAGCGCCATTATGTAACGCTTTTTCAAAAATTTTATTTTTATCAAACAGTTTCTCCCAACCAAGCTTTCATCATCCAAACTGTTTTTTCTTGCTCGGTAATGAAATCACTCATCATGGAGTTTGTACCTTCATCACTAACTTCTGCAGATTTATCCAAAATCATCCGTTCAATTTTTAATAACTCCGCCAACGAATCCACAATCAATTGAACAGCTTTTTCATCTACTGAAATGTTCTTTCCAACAGGCACTTTTGCTGCTTTGGTATAATCTTCAAAAGTATGCAACGGTGTTTCACCCAAAGTAAGAACACGTTCTGCGACTTCATCAACTTTTAGATTGGCATCTGTGTATAATTCTTCAAATTTTGGGTGTAAATCGAAAAATCTCTTTCCTTTTATATTCCAATGGATACCTCTCAAATTTTGATAATATATTTGAAAATTGGCCAATAAGTTATTTAAATCGCCTGCCAGTTCTTTCGTTTTTTTGGTATCTAAACCAATACTGTTTTTAGTCATCTTTCATTTTTTTGATTCTCTCAAATTTACAACAGAATTAACAGAAGCTACCATAGATTTTATTGATAGTTTTTATATTTTTATAGCTTAAATGAATAACCATGACCATTACACAATTACATTACGTACTTGCCATTGCAGAACATAAAAATTTCACCAAAGCAGCCGAGAAATGCTTTGTAACGCAGCCAACTTTAAGTACTCAAATTCAAAAGTTGGAAGAAGAGCTTGATATATTGATTTTCGATAGAAGCAAAAAACCTATAGAATTGACGGCCATAGGCAGAAAGATTGTGCATCAAGCGAGAAACATCGTCAATGAATCAGACCGAATCCAAGATATTGTGGACCAACAAAAAGGGTTTATCGGAGGGGAATTCAGACTGGGGATTATTCCAACGGTGATGCCAACCTTATTGCCAATGTTCCTGAAAGCTTTCATTAAAAAGTATCCTAAAGTAAAGTTGAAAATTGAAGAATTGACAACCGAAGAAATCATGCAACGCATCCACGAAGGACATCTTGATGCTGGGATTGCCGCCACGCCTTTAGAAAATGAAAACATCAAAGAGCGTGTGCTCTATTATGAACCTTTTGTGGGTTATATTCCAAATGAGCATCGTCTGGCAGACAAAAAGAAACTTGAGGTTGCTGATTTGGAAATCGATGACATGTTATTATTGGAAGACGGTCATTGCTTTAGAGATGGAGTCATCAATTTATGCAAAGCATTTAAGGACCATAATGATGATAATTTTCAATTGGAAAGTGGCAGTATCGAAACCTTGATTAAACTCTCCAACGAAGGTTTAGGGATGACGCTCCTTCCCTACTTGCATACAATGGACCTGAATGACAACTTAAAATCCAATTTACGGTATTTTAATGAACCTTCTCCAGCACGAGAAGTGAGTTTGATATATCACAAGAGTGAATTAAAAATGCAGATTATTGACTCGATGCACAATGTGATTTCTGGCATTATACGAGGAGCCATTGCCTTTTCAAACGTTCAGATTATAAGTCCGTTATTGAAATAAAAAAAGCGACCCGAAAGTCGCTTTTAATTATGGTTTTAGATAGATTAAACATTGATTTAATTCTGGGTTCTGCTGGATCAAAGATTTAATAAACACTTTAAGCTCTTCAAGTTCGTAGGGCAACAAACGTTGAATTGCTTTTTGTACTTCTTTGCAGAACAAGTTAGCATCAAAACTAACTTTTTTAAGTACAGTTTTAGTGTACTCAAACATTGCTCTTGCCATTTTTTTTTATTAGGTTTAGGGTTAGAATAAGTAGATTTAAATTATAGGCAATCGATTTTAAAATTGAATTTAAATGTACTAAAAAAAACGATTGGTTTTATTTTTTATGAAAAACTTTAACAGACTCGAAATCGTTTTCGATAATTTTTTGACTTGTTACAACAACCCTTTTTAGGATTTAGATATATACTAAAATCTGTTATCTCCATCCAAAATATTTCCCAATCCGCCAAGGATACTGCCTTCACCTCTATCTTTTCCACCACCTTGCGGAGCGGCTGCCAAAACCCTTCCTGCCAATCTACTAAATGGTAAAGATTGTATGTAAACCGTTCCCGGTCCTTGTAATTTCGCATAGAACAAACCTTCCCCTCCAAAAACCGTATTTTTAATTCCTCCTATAAATTCAATGTCATAATTTACATCTTGCGTAAACCCAACCAAGCAACCTGTATCCACTCGCAAGGTTTCTCCAGCTTGTAGTACTTTTTTTGCCATCGTTCCACCAGCGTGAATAAAGGCCATTCCGTCGCCTTCCAATTTTTGCATAATAAAACCTTCACCTCCAAATAGGCCTCTTCCAAGTTTTTTAGAAAATTCGATACCTACACTTACGCCTTTGGCAGCACAAAGAAATGCATCTTTTTGGCAAATAAATTTACCTCGGAATTCTGTTAAATCAATCGGAATAATTTTTCCCGGATATGGTGATGCAAAGGACACATTCTTTTTGCCTGGAATCGTATTATAAAAAGCAGTCATAAACAGACTTTCACCTGTTAAAATTCGCTTTCCAGCACCCAGGATAGAACCTAAAAAGCCTTTATTTTTTTCAGACCCATCACCAAAAATAGTTTCCATTTTTATGCCATCGTCCATCATCATAAAACTGCCTGCTTCTGCAATGACTCCTTCTTGTGGGTCGAGTTCTATTTCTACATACTGCATTTCTTCTCCGTAGATTCTGTAATCAATTTCGTGAGCTGTCATATTTTTATATTATTTGCTGTTAAACTTATCTTCTTATTATTTGTTGTGTAAATTTAGCATTTGTTACAAATTAGAAAAAATCATGAATCGAATTATCTAATTTTAAAAATTGTAACAAAATCATTTCTAGCTCGTCATACTTATAACTAATCAAACACTTTTCATTTTGGATACAATCTTAACCATTAACAATCTTACCAAGAAATTTGGCTATCTCACTGCGGTCAAAGATTTGAGCTTTACTATTAATAAGGGTAACGTCTATGGAATTTTGGGACCAAATGGCAGCGGAAAATCCACCACACTTGGTATTGTATTAAATGTTGTCAATAAAACCTCTGGAGATTTTAATTGGTTTGACGGCAAGACGACCACACATGATGCTCTCAAAAAGGTCGGCGCCATTATTGAACGTCCAAATTTCTATCCGTATATGAGTGCATACCAAAATCTAAAATTGGTCTGCAAGATTAAAGAGGTGGATTTTTCCAAAATCGACGAAAAACTTGAAATCGTTGGATTATCGGACCGAAAAGACAGTAAGTTTAGCACCTATTCATTGGGAATGAAACAACGGTTGGCAATTGCCTCGGCATTGTTGAATGATCCTGAAATCCTGATTTTGGATGAGCCAACCAATGGTTTGGATCCGCAAGGAATTCATCAAATCCGATCTTTGATAAAACAAATCGCTAGTAATGGAACAACTATTTTGTTAGCATCCCATCTTCTCGATGAAGTGGAAAAGGTTTGTTCGCATGTTGTTGTGCTTCGAAAAGGCGAAAAATTATATTCAGGACGTGTGGACGAAATGATCAGCAGTTATGGCTTTTTTGAGTTGAAAACCAACAAGCAAGATGAGTTGATTAAACTACTTGAAACAGATCAAAATTTTGGCAAGCTTAAAGTGGAAGGTGAATTGATCACGGCCTTTTTAAATGAACCAATGGATGCATCGGCATTTAACAAGTTAATGTTTGAAAAAGGAATTACCCTATCACATCTTGTAAAACGAAAAGAAAGCCTTGAAGAACAATTTTTGCAACTAACAGACAATCAATAATTCCATCAAAACCAAACCAATGTTACGACTCATAAATCTTGAATTACAAAAACTGTTATTAAGCAGAGTAAATAAAGTACTGATATTTATTTCCTTTATTTTGCCGTTTACCGTTCTAATTCTTTCATCCATTAAAATCAATTTTTTCGGTTTCTTCACCTTGGAGTTGGGTGAATTGGGGATTTTTAATTTCCCTATCATTTGGCACATTACGACTTTTTTTGCGTCTTATTTCAAGCTCTTTTTTGCTATTGTTGTGGTGAGCATGATTGGCAATGAATACAGTAACAAAACCATTAAGCAGAATTTGATTGACGGTTTAAGCAAAAAGGAATTCATACTCTCTAAATTTTATACCATTGTATTCTTCTCATTGATATCAACCATACTTATTGGTGTGGCGTCCTTTTTAATTGGCCTGTATTATTCTAGCTATACGGAAGCTTCCATTATCTTCAGAGAAACAGAATACTTACTGGCATATTTTGTTAAACTCGTAGGCTTTTTTAGCTTGTGTCTTTTCTTTGGAATGTTGTTAAAGCGCTCGGCGTTTGCCCTTGCATTCTTATTTGTACTATATATTGTAGAATGGCTTATTTTTTGGGGTTCCTATGAAGCTTTTGGTAATGCGGATTCAGCCTGGAAAGTTAAAAACTTCTTACCTCTCGAGTCAATGTACAAATTGATTGATCAACCTTTCCAAAGAATCATCATCACAAAATATCCAGACAAGATGGATTTGGCGTATGACTATGCCGTCCATTGGTATGAAATAGCCATAGTGATGGGTTGGACTGCTTTATTTGTCTTTTTATCCTATCGATTATTAAAAGTGCGCGATTTGTGATATATTTGATAGCTATTGCTATCTCATGAAAAGGATTTTTACCCTCTTACTGCTTTTATCTGGTATTTATTCATTTGCTCAAAATCAGGCTGCAAATTGGTTTTTTGGCTATGGTGCAGGATTACAGTTTGATTTAGGCGCTTCCACTTTAACTTCCATTAATGGCGGGCAATTGTCAACAAATGAAGGTTGTGCCACCATTTCAGATTCCTTTGGAGACTTACTCTTTTACACTGAAGGTTCAGTGATTTGGGACAGAAACAACAATATAATGCCCAACGGAACCAACCTTTTTGGTGATGCATCCAGTACACAGTCTGCCATCATCGTTCCTAAACCAAATGATCCAAATATCTATTACGTCTTCACAGTTGATAATTTTTTGGATGGATTTAATTTTGGATTGAACTATTCTGTAGTGGATATGACTCTAAATGGCGGGCTTGGTGATGTGACTGATAAAAACATTAATTTATTACCTGTCTGCTCTGAAAAAATCAGTGCCGTTCTTAAGGACTGTATCACAAAATCCATTTGGGTAATTACCTTTGCCTCACAAAATGGTTTTGGTAATACTTATAATACCTTTTATGCATACGAGGTTTCCAACACCGGTGTAAGCACTGTTCCGGTTGTTTCTACCTTTAGTTCAATCTCAACCCAAGAAGCACGAGGTTATCTTAAACTATCTCCAGATGGTCAAAAACTGGCCTGCGCCAATATGGGTAATGGAATGTTTTTGTTTGATTTTGATGTTGCAACTGGAGTTGTAAGCAATCAACAAACCCTCAATATCAACACCTCCAGCAGCAGCGCATATGGTGTTGAGTTTTCACCTGATAGTCAAGTATTATATGTCAACTCATCCAATGATTCACAGAGCAATAATGCTTCTGGTCATGAATCAACTTTGAGCCAATTCGATTTGACAGCTGCTAACATTTCCAATAGCCGAATCACCATCGATCAGCAACAATTATATAGAGGTGGTTTACAATTGGGACCTGATGGAAAAATTTACAGGGCTTTAAGTGCTACGTATGATAATGGTTTGCCTTTTTTGGGGGTGATAAATAATCCAAATGCTTTGGGACCTGCTTGCGGTTATCAGCATAATGCTGTTAATCTATCTCCAAATAATTCCTCACAAGGTTTGCCTCCTTTTATTCAATCTATCTTTAACACGCAGGTGGATATCATTCGGAACAATGTAAATACCGTAAACTTACCACTATGTGAAGGAGAAAGTTATACTTTAATGGCGGATGATTTTCCTGGGGCTGATTATACGTGGTCTTTGGATGGGGTTCCTCTACCAGAAAACGATTTTGACTTGGTCATTAACCAAAGTGGACATTATCAAGTATACATCGACCTCAACAATGGTGATTGTGATATTGAAGGACAAGCATTTGTCAGTTATTATCAAATTCCTGTAGCAAGTCAACCGTCTAACATTATTAATTGTGATACAACAACGACTTCAACTTTTGATTTGACTACTCAAGATGCTGATGTTTTAGGAATGCAAGATCCTTTGGATTACGCAGTACATTATTATGTGAGCCAAGAAGATGCTGATGCAGGTGTCAATGAAATTACTGGAAACTTTAACAACACTTCCAATCCGCAAGAAATATTTGCTAGAATAGACCATAGAAGTAATGCCAACTGTTTTGATACCACTTCATTTTTTATAGAAGTAAATATCACGCCAATTGTAACCAGTCTTGATGATGTAGTAGTCTGTGATACCGATTTTAATGGTGACTTTATGGATGGTCTTACAACTTTAGATTTGTCATCCTACACCCAAAATGTTTTGGGAACACAAGATGGAAGCCTTTATACTGTGACCTACCATAATTCGCAAACCGATGCAGATTCAGGAGACAATCCTTTGCCGAACACATATACCAATGCCACTCCTTACAGCGAAGAGATTTTTGTTCGTATTGAAAACAATGGCAATACAGATTGTTACAGCACCGATTCCTTCCTCTTGACTGTCAATAATGCCCCAGAAGCATTTGATACTACGGTTATTCAATGTGACGAAGATGGCATTCCTGAAGGTTACACTATTTTTAATATCAATCAACGTCTAGATGACATCACAGGTGGCGCAGCTAATAGAGAGGTTACTTATTTTTTATCTTATACTGATGCTGTAGAAGGCACCAATGAAATAGATGGTAATGCTTTTGACAATTTTTTCAATCCACAAATGGTCTATGCAAAAGTTGTGGACACCACTACTGGATGTTCTAATTTAGCTAGCGTAACACTTGCAGTTAGTACTACGTTTGCTTATAACGCCATTATCAATGAATGTGACGACGACGGTAACGAAGATGGGTTTTATAATTTTGATTTAACAAATGCCAATCCAACAATTCTGTCCACATTGCCTAGCAACCTAGATGTCAATTATTACGAAACCTATAACGATGCGTTGTTAGAAACAAATGCAATCGGAACCACTTATACAAATACAACAGCATATTCCCAAGTGATTTACGCGCGTGTTGAAAATGCCAATGATTGTTATGGTATCAGCGAAGTGCGATTGACCGTTTTTGAACTTCCCAATATAGAAATTGAGGGAGAAGCCATTTACTGCCTTAATACCTTCCCAGAAACGGTAACGATTACTGGAGGAGTTATTGGAGATTCACCTAGCAATTACTATTATCTGTGGTCCACAGGAGCGAATACATCAGAAATCATGGTCAATGAACCAGGTATTTATACGGTGAGAGTAACCAATACGGACGGATGTTTTAAAGACAGAACCGTTACAGTTCTGCCATCAAATATTGCGAGCATAACGGATGTGGAAATCGTTGATGCAACCGAAAACAACAGAATTACAGTTTTGGTCTCCGGTGAAGGCGAATATGAATATGCCTTAGATGATATCAATGGCCCCTATCAGGATAGTAACGTTTTTAATAATGTAATTGCTGGTTTCCATACCGTTTACGTAAGGGATAGCAATGATTGTGGGATTTCAGAAAAACTTATTTCTGTTATTGGTTTTCCTAAATTCTTTACACCTAATAATGACACTTACAACGATTTTTGGCAAGTTTATGGTGTGAATACACAGTTTCAACCAGATACGATGATTTATATTTATGATCGTAATGGCAAATTGATTAAGGAATTAGACCCTTTAAGTAAAGGTTGGGATGGTACCTTAAACGGATACAATCTTCCTGCTAGCGATTATTGGTTTCACGTGACATTGCAAGATGGAAGACTTTTTAGAGGTCATTTTGCTTTGAAGCGTTAGATTTCTTGGATGTTTATTTTTTTGAACCATTAAAGCTTCAATAGCTAATTTATATGACCCATTATGAGAATTCATCAACTGATTGGTATTGGTTTTATTCTCTTAATTCCATTTAAAAATTTTGGGCAAGATGTTTCTTTGTATCAACAGTTCAACGGTCGATATGATTATATTGCTATTGGTAATACGCTCAACCTATTTCCAAATGGTGCATTCCTAACGTGTGATATTTTAACCACTTCTTCTGCAATTTTAGATTTGAATCCCGATCAAAATGTGGTAGCCGCCTATCTCTATTGGGCTGGTTCCGGAACTGGAGATTTGGATATTTCATTGAATGATGCTCCTATTTCGGCTGAACGTGTGTTTAACAACACCTCCATCAATGGAAGAGTCTATTTCGCAGCTTTCGCAGATGTTACAGCTTTGGTTCAAGGTGAAGGAAATGCAAACTATACCATTTCGGATTTTGACCTTACCGAAGTCATTCCTTCTTATTGTTCCACAGGGTCAAATTTTGGCGGATGGGCCATCGCCATCATTTATGAAGATGAAAATTTACCGCTGAATCAATTAAATGTCTATGACGGATTACAAAGCGTACCAAATGAACTTACAATAACTTTGGACAACTTAAACGTACTCGATAACGAAGATGCAAAAATAGGATTTATAGCTTGGGAAGGCGACGCAACCATTGCGGTAAACGAAACACTTACCATAAATGGAAACCCCATCAGCAATCCACCATTGAATCCTGTTAACAATGCATTCAACGGTACCAATAGTTTTACTGGCTCAACCGATTTGTACAATATGGATATTGATGTATATAATATTCAAAACAACATTAATATTGGAGATACCACTGCGACCATTGAACTTACGTCTGGTCAAGATTTTGTAATGATCAATAATGTTATAACGGTGCTTAATAGCCAATTACCCGATGCTACCATTGTTCTTGATGATTATGTTCAAAATTGTGGTGAACTTGATATAGAGTTTGATTACAGCGTTTTTAACACTAATTCTACGGACTATCTTCCAGCCGAAACACCTATAGCTTTTTATATAGATGATTTGTTGATTGGTCAAAGTGCCACCCAAAATATCATTCCTATCAATGGCTCTGAAACGGGCAGCGTCATCTTGACAATTCCAAGTGGATTGACAAACTCTTTTGAATTGACAATGGTTGTTGATGATACTGGTTCCCATACTGGAATAGTTACGGAAACAAATGAAACCAACAACACCTATGTTGAAATTATTGAATTATTACCAATACCTTCCATTATAGCGCTCCCCGATTCATTGCAATGCAACGAGGGATTTGATTCAGCAGTATTTAATTTGTTTGAAGCGATTCCAGAATCCATGGATACTTCAACAATTATTGCCTTTTACGAGAATCTTTCGGATTTGATTGCTGATGAAAATGAATTGTTTTTCCCTGAAGCATATTCAAACCAGTCAAATCCTCAAAGCATTTATATTAAAGTTGAGGGCACACCATGTTATGATATTTATCAATTGGATATCATGGTGGAAAATTGTCCTCCTATAATTCCTGAAGGTTTCTCACCAAATGATGATGGCAAAAATGATTGGTTCAATATTCAAGGGCTTTATAACATTTTCCTNNATAATGACACTCCTTGGGACGGAAAGGCCAATAGAGGGCTGAACAATCTCGGAAAATTATTACCTACGGGAACCTATTATTATATTCTACACCTTAATGACCCAAACTATAAGCCAATGCAGGGTTGGGTTTATATAAATTATTGAAAATTTAGATTGTTGGTAAGCTATTCAACACTAACCATTTAATCCTTAAACAATTAACACATTATTCATTACATTCAATTACCACTAATTGAGTGTTTTATAGACACTTAAAGTTATCATTATTATTTTTAGAGAAATTGAAATGTTAATGTTTTATGCATTTCATCGTATTATTTTGCATTTCATCTAATTTTAATATACTTTTCGCCCTTCATAGCTAATCAATGTCGTTTGCATTACAACCAGTGTAAGCGCTATGATAAAGAATAATTAATTTAGAATGAAATTTTTCCGCAGTTCCCTCTTTATATTGACGTGCTTTTTGTGCAACTTCGCATTTTCACAACAAGTAACTATCAATGACACGTTTACCCCTCAACAACTTATTGAGAATAACCTGATACAAGGTTGTGTGGAAACTTCCAACATTACCTCCCAAGTCAATGGATCGGTTAATGGATTTTCGAGTTTCGGATATTTTGAAAGAGGTTCTTCAAATTTTCCATTTGAAAATGGAATCGTTTTATCGACCGGAAGAGTAGTTTCGGGTGGAAATGGTCAGAATAATACCATTTTAAACGAAGGTCAGTCCGACTGGCTTACAGACCCAGATCTTGAAAGTGTATTGGGAATTTCAAATACTTTAAATGCAACTTCCATAGAGTTTGACTTTATATCCATTTCAAATCAAATTCAATTTAATTACATTTTAGCTTCAGAAGAATATTATCAAAATTTTCCTTGTGAATATTCCGATGGATTTGCTTTTTTGATTAAGAAAGCTGGTACATCCGATCCTTATACCAATATTGCCGTTATTCCAGGCACAAATACTCCTGTTAATACCAATTCAATACATGCAGCAATCGTTGGTTTTTGTCCAGCATCCAATGCTGCGTACTTTGAAGGTTATAATTTAGGTGCCACAAATTTTAATGGTCGTACTAAAGCACTATCGGCTACCGCCAGCATCACTCCTAATGTTACATATCATATCAAACTGATCATTGCGGACCAAACAGATAAGAACTATGATTCTGCAGTATTTATTGAAGGGAATAGTTTTAATGCTTCTGTAGATTTAGGTGATGATGTAACCACATGTGCCGAAAGTCTGACGCTAAACGGCAACATTGAAAACCCATTGGCAACATATTCTTGGTACTTGAATTCTACTTTAATTCCTGGTGAAGCACAGCCTACACTAAACATCAATCAATCTGGAAGCTATACGGTTATGATAGAACTTCCATTGGCTGGCTCAACCTGTATGATTGAAGATACAATTGAGGTTGTTTTGAGTTCTACACAAACCACAACCCCTATTGCTGATTACGAACTTTGTGACGACCCAAGCATGGATGGTGTCGAAACATTTGATTTAAGTACGCGAAACAATCAGGTTCTGGCATCTCTTCCATCGTCCAATTATAACATTTCATATCATCTTTCTTCGGCAAATGCAGAGAATAACAGCAATCCAATCACTAATCCGATTCAGAATAACTCCAATAATCAAGTCATTTATATTAGAATAGAAGATACAATCAATGGATGTCTGGCTTATAGCAGTTTTCATTTAGTGGTGAATCCGCTTCCCACCATTACCTCTCCTACTATATTGATAGCGTGTGATGATGAAGTTGCAGATGGAATCACTCAAATTGACCTGACGCAAAGTAATGATGAAATCACCAATGGTCAAACCGATTTAATTGTTAGTTACCACCATAGTCAAACCGATGCCGATTCTGGAGCGAATCCAATTCCTATGCCTTATGTAAATACAACTCCATCAGGACAGCTATTTGTTAGAGTTGTAAATACTTTAACAGGTTGTTCTACTACAACAACTTTATCTTATACTGTTTTAAATAGTCCCGTAATTAATAATGAAGATATATACATAGATGCTTGTGACCAAGATCATGATGGTATGGCAGCATTTAACTTAAATAATGTAATCGATGAGGTGCTCAATGGATTAACAGGTATCTCGGTAACATTCCACGAAACTTTTGAAGACGCCCAAACCGGTAACAATCCTATTGTCGATCCAGCAAATTATCATAATACTGTGGCCGAAGAACAAACATTATACATTAGAGTTGAAGACGATTCTACTGGCTGTGCTACCGTAAGGTCTTTTGAAATTCATTCCAACCTGTTACTTACAGGGACTAACATTCAGGATTTTTCAGCCTGTGATTTAGAAAATGACCTTAATGAAGAATTCAACTTAAATCAAATAGCCGCTGATATCATCAATGGTTTGGAAGGTGTAACCATCACATTTTATGCGTCAGAATCGGATAGAGACAACCAAATCAATGCTTTAAATCCCAATGTACCATTCGTGCCAACAGAATCTCCAACGCTTTTATACATAAGGCTAAATAGTTCTTCATGTAGTGAAATTTCAGAAATAGAATTACTTATAAACCGTGTTACATCATTTCCAGAAATAGACCCCGTCGATTATTGCGATGATAACGATGACGGTGTGACCTCTATAGATTTACATAGTTTTGATAATGCAATTACAGGTGGAGCAACTGGTTATACCGTCACATATTATGCAACACAAGAGGATGCCGATGCCAATGAAAATCCACTACCAGATTTTTATACCAACACATCAAATCCACAAACCATTTATCCAAAGATTTCAGCCACAGATACAGGTTGTGGCGATGTCAATACGTTTGTGATTAATGTATTGCCAGCACCTATAACTACAACACCAATCGATATTATCATTTGTGATAACGATCAAGATGGATTCGCCATGGTCGATTTGACGCAGACATACAATCAGCTTGTTAGTGACACAAACCATAGAGAGTTTTCATTTTTTAACACCGAAGAAGATTTATTGAGCAATACCAATGCCTTTACCAATGTATCCAATCACAATACAAATTCAAAAGAAGTTTTTGTAAGAGTCGCAAATACATCAACTGGATGCTGGTCGCAAGAGCATTTTAATATTTATGTGAATACGCTTCCTGATTTTCCATCAATAAGCAACTATATCTATTGCGAAAACTCAAGTGACGGCACTGGTGATTTTGTTTTTTCAACAAAAGATTCTGAAATATTAAACGGACAGTCTGGCAAAGAAGTACACTATTATTTAAGTCAAGCAAATGCGGATAACAGGGTCAATGAAATTGATAAAAACGCAATCTATCATAACGTAAGCAATCCACAAACGATTTTTGTTAGAGTTGAAAATTTAACGGATCAAAATTGTTATGGAACTTCATCCTTTGTTATTGAAGTTGGTACAAATCCACAATACAATCAACCTACGGATTGGTTTGTATGCGATGACATCTCCAATGATGCCAGTGAGCTTTTCGATTTAAGCACAAAAGTTACTGAAATAAGTCAAGGAATTGGGGAAGCTCTCGATGTCACATTTTACACGTCACAAGATAATGCGGAAACTGAAACCAACCCAATTCCGTTGCAGTTTGCAAATACCGTTAATCCACAACAATTATATGCACGTGTAGATAATGGAACCATTTGCGCTTCTATTACCAGCTTTACATTAAATGTTGTCCAAGTAGCTCAAGCCAACCCGGCGCAACCATTAGAAATGTGCGACACTAATTATGATGGAATTGTCACTTTCGATTTGACGCTTTCTGAAATTGATATTCTCGATGTGCGCCAAGACAATATAAAAATTGGGTATTATAGAACCACAACAGATTTGGAATCTCAAAGCAATCCTATTACCAATCCGTCTTCATTTACCAATACCTCAAATCCCCAAACGGTTTTTATTCGATTGACAAATACAATTTCCGATTGTTATTTGACAATTCCTTTGGAGTTAAATGTCAACTTGCCACCTGCAATCAATCAATTCGGAAGCATCAATGTTTGTGATAACGAGACTAACTATTTTGATTTATTAGAAATCAATAATATACTTGTCAATGATTCCAGCAATTCTATCATTTCCTATTATACAACAAATGCAGATGCTCTATCTGGTTTAAACCCGTTGGATACAAATTACACTTATACATCTAACAATACCACTTTTTTCACCAGAGTGGAAGACGCTACGTCCGGCTGTTTTACCACATACGAATTCCATTTGATTGTTAGACCATTGCCTATCGCACATACACCTAATAATCTTGAAGATTGTGATGATGATTTTGATGGCATATTGGAACTTGATTTGACCTCTCAAAATGCATCTATTCTAGGCGGTCAAAATCCTGCAAATTTCACAGTATCCTATTACACTTCCCAGGCTGATGCAGCATCAGGAAACAATGCACTACCGGACTCATACGTTGCATTCGATACTGAAATTATTTATGCCAGAGTAGAAAATAACACTACGGGTTGTTATGCTAACACACAGTTTTCTATTATCATTCATCCAAAACCTTTGGTTGATATACCTGACCAAGTGGTTTGTTTGGATAATTTACCGTTGTTGGTAAGTGCCAACACAAATAATCCTACAGACACTTATCTTTGGTCAACAAACGAAACAACACCCGAAATAGAAATTACCACCATTGGAACATATTCAGTGACAGTAACCACCGAGTTTGGGTGCCACACAACACAATCTTTTAATGTCACTGAATCTGAACAAGCCAATATTGAAATTGTTGAAACGGTTGATTTTTCAGATCCAAATAACATAACCATCACTATTAGTGGTATCGGAAACTATATGTACCAATTAGATAATCAGCCTCCACAAGATTCCAATGTGTTCGAAAACGTGGGTATTGGTTATCATACTGTTACCGTAATTGATTTAAATGGTTGTTCCGAAATTTCCAAAGAAGTACTTGTGTTGGATTTTCCAAAATTCATGACACCAAACGATGATGGGCATTTTGACACATGGCACATAATTGGTGTGGAAACTCTACCTGGAACCGTCATTTATATTTATGACAGATATGGTAAGCAACTTACCTACCTTACCTCGAGTTCTAGAGGTTGGGACGGTACCTACAATGGACGCAACATGCCGGCAACAGATTATTGGTTTGTGGCCGATGTTAAAGGAGGTAGTAGTGAATTTCAGGCTAAAGGGCATTTCACACTAAAACGATAGTTTAAATTTCCAAAAGATTAAATTCCAAATTCCATTACAATCCAATGGAATTTGGAATTTTCTTTATTGAGATGTGTCTTCATTATCTTTAACATTCATTTTAACTGATTACATAATTTCAAAATGTATCTTTGCAATCGGAAAAATTGTAAATGAAAACCCTATATAAGCTACTTTTCTTGTTTCTGCCTGCGTTCATGTTTTCTCAAAATGTGCGCGTTGATAGCCAAACCTACACCCCTCAACAACTTGTAGAGGATATCCTCATCCATAGCACTTGTATTGATAATGTAGTGGTGACCAATGTCGTTGGTGGTAATTTTGGTACCAATGACAAAAGTTTTGGTTATTTTGAAGCCAATGGCAGTTCATTCCCATTCCAGAGTGGTATTGTATTAAGTACTGGTAAAATCGCCAATGCACAAGGACCTAACACTTCTTTGAGTGATGACAACGCATCTGGCTGGACAGGTGATAACGATTTGGAAACCATTTTGAACGAATCCAATACGATAAATGCTACCATTTTAGAGTTTGATTTTACTTCGGTGGCTTCACAAGTCAGTTTCAGATATATTTTTGCATCCGAGGAATATCAAGAAGATAATTCCAATACCTGCCAGTATTCCGATTTGTTTGGGTTTTTAATCCGGCCTGTTGGGACATCACAATATACCAATATTGCAGTGGTGCCAAATACTCAAATTCCTGTAAAAGTCACAACTGTTCATCCAGAAATTCCTGGTGGGTGCGACGCTATCAACGAGTTTTATTTTGAAAGTTGGAATGGCCCAACCGCCCCAATCAATTTCAATGGACAGACCAAAATATTAACAGCTACGGCTGATGTTGTTCCTAATCAAACCTATCATGTGAAACTGGTGATTGCGGACGAACAAAATTACCGCTACGATTCCGCAGTGTTTTTAGAAGCTGGCAGTTTTCAACTCTCCACGGATTTAGGGCCAAATCTTTTAACCTCCGCTGGAAATGGATTGTGTGAAAACGAAACCTATCAATTGGATGCGTCGCAAATCAATGCTGACACCTTCAAATGGTTTAAGAATGATAGTGAGCTAACCGGAGAAACCAACCCAACCTTAACAGTCAGCGAACCTGGCACATATAATGTTGAGGTTACATTAGTCAATGGCTGTGTCACGTATGGCGAAGTCGTGATAGAGTATTTTGAGCCTATCATTCCAACCGATGCAACCCTCACCGAATGTGACCAAAATCAAGATGGCATTACCTTCTATAATCTGTACAATGCCGAAGGCATCATTGCCAGCAACAGCCAAGACCTTTACGTTGCTGATTTCTTTCTCACACAAAACAACGCCATCAACAATACAAACCCAATCACCAACCCAAACAATTTTCAAAACACCACACCTAATCAAATTGTCTTTGCAAGGGTTCAATCGCGTTCTCGTTGTTTCGAGATAGCACAGTTACAATTATCTATTTCCTCAAACACTGTCAACATTGTTCCTCAAACAACTTGTGATGATGCGCCCACAGATGGCTACACAAATTTTAATTTAAACGACATTACCGCCTCCTTTCAATCACAAGTACCCGCAGGAGCAACTGCATCCTATTTTCTAACAGAAGCCGATGCTTTCAGCAATACAAATGCATTAAGTTCCCCTTACCGAAATACCATACAGGATTCCCAAACACTGTTTGTAAAAATCTCAAGCAATAACGAGTGTTATGCCATATCTACCGTGGTCCTAAACGTCCTATACACACCAACCTTGGCAGAGGACGAAACCGTATTCTATTGCACCAATACCTTTCCTGAAACACTCCGAATTTATGGAGGTGTCCTCAACGATTCGCCGAGCAACTACTATTACGAATGGCTTTTCAATGGGACGTCCACACCTGTAAACACATCCTTCAATGACGTTAACGAAGTTGGAACCTACACCGTCATCGCCACCGACCCAAATGGATGTTCTGCCACTCGAAACATTACCGTTTCGGCATCCAATACCCCAACAATCGACGATATTATTATACAAGAAGGCACTTCCAACAACACTATCACGGTCATAGTTTCAGGTAACGGTGTTTACGAGTATGCGTTGGATGATGCCTTTGGTTTCTATCAAGAAAGCAACACTTTTACCAATGTTCCACCAGGCTTCCACACCGTGTATGTAAGAGATATTAATGGATGCGACATTGCAGAACAGCTTATTTCCGTGTTGGGCTTCCCAAAATTCTTCACACCCAATGGTGACACCTATCACGAAACATGGCACGTCTTCGGTGTCAACGCACAGTTCAACCAAGGGATTGACATCAAGATTTATAACCGTTACGGAAAACTAATTGCCCAACTCAACCATTTAAGCCCAGGTTGGGATGGCACCCTAAAGGGAAAACCATTGCCAAGCGATGACTATTGGTTCGTTGCCGATTTGCCAGATGGTCGTGTGTACCGTGGGCATTTTGCGTTGGTGAGATAAACTTCACATATCGGAAACATTCCATTATCCATTTCCATTCAACTCCTTTTACTTTTACATTTTATTATGAAAAAAGTAATTTCAAAACCTTAAATTTGAGACACTATGAAATGAGCCTTCTTTAAGGCGACTTCCATCTGACCCTTCAAAAACATTAGTCAAAAGCAGATGAAATTCAAAATAAAATCAGGTTACAAACCCACAGGAGACCAACCCCAAGCCATTGATAAATTGGCACAGGGCATCAACTCCGATGAAAAATACCAAACCCTCCTCGGCGTCACTGGCTCTGGCAAAACCTTTACCGTGGCAAACGTCATCGAAGAAGTGCAAAGACCAACCTTGGTTTTGGCGCACAACAAAACCCTCGCAGCACAATTATACTCCGAGTTCAAACAATTTTTCCCAGATAATGCCGTCGAGTACTTCGTCTCATACTACGATTATTACCAACCCGAAGCTTACATTCCCGTATCCGGCGTCTATATCGAGAAAGATTTGTCCATCAATGAGGAAATCGAGAAGATGCGTTTGAGCACCACCTCATCGCTCCTCTCCGGCCGCCGCGATGTCTTGGTCGTCGCCTCCGTGTCCTGTTTATATGGTATCGGAAATCCTGTGGAGTTTCAAAAGAATGTCATCACACTTCAAAGAGACCAAGTCATTTCTCGTACCAAATTGTTACATCAATTGGTGCAAAGCCTATATTCAAGGACAGAAGCAGACTTCAACAACGGAAATTTCAGAATCAAAGGCGACACCGTCGATATCTTTCCAGGCTACGCCGATAATCCCTTCCGAATCCATTTTTTCGGGGACGAAATCGAAGACATGGAAGCCTTCAACGCCCAGACCAATGAAGTCATTGAGAAATATGACAGATTGAGCATCTATCCCGCCAATATGTTTGTGACCTCTCCAGAAGTATTACAAGGAGCCATTCGTCAAATTCAGGATGATTTGGTAAAACAAGTCGATTATTTCAAGGAAATAGGAAAACATCTCGAAGCAAAACGACTTCAAGAACGCACCGAGTTCGACCTAGAAATGATACGCGAATTAGGTTATTGTTCAGGTATAGAAAACTATTCAAGATACCTAGACGGAAGACTTCCGGGCACTCGCCCATTCTGCCTGTTGGACTACTTCCCAAAGGATTATTTGATGGTGGTTGATGAAAGCCACGTCACCATCTCACAAGTACACGCCATGTACGGAGGCGACAGAAGTCGAAAGGAAAATTTGGTGGATTACGGTTTCAGACTGCCAGCCGCCATGGACAATAGACCATTAAAGTTTGAAGAATTTGAAGCCCTGCAGAACCAAGTCATCTACGTCAGCGCCACACCCGCTGATTATGAAATGCAAAAAACAGATGGTATCTACGTAGAGCAAGTCATCAGACCAACAGGACTCCTCGACCCCATCATAGAAATACGTCCAAGTCTTAATCAAATTGATGATTTAATTGAAGAAATTCAAGATAGAGTAGAAAAAGACGAGCGCACCTTGGTCACAACCCTCACCAAACGTATGGCAGAAGAATTGACCAAATATCTTTCAAGAATAAACATTAGAGTACGCTACATCCATAGCGACGTCGATACGTTAGAGCGTGTAGAAATCATGCAAGATTTAAGAAAAGGCTTGTTCGATGTCTTGGTTGGTGTCAACTTATTAAGAGAAGGATTGGATTTACCAGAAGTTTCATTGGTTGCTATCCTAGATGCTGATAAAGAAGGTTTCTTACGTTCCAATCGTTCATTGACGCAAACCGTGGGACGTGCTGCCAGACATTTAAATGGAAAGGCCATCATGTATGCAGACAAGATTACCAACAGTATGCAAAAAACCATCGACGAAACCAATTACAGACGTGACAAACAAATAGCATACAATACTAAAAACAACATCACCCCTACTGCTTTAAACAAAAGTCTGGACAATGCCTTATCAAAAAACTCGGTAAGTACCTATCGTTATGAATTGGACGCCATGAAAGCAGCCGAACCAGAAAGTGAGTACCTAACAAAATCAGAAGTAGAAAAGAAAATTCGGGAAAAACGAAAACTAATGGAACAAGCCGCCAAAGCGTTGGACTTTATCATCGCCGCACAGTTGCGCGACGAGATAAAAGGTTATCAGGAAAAGCTTGAAAAACTGAAAGTCTAATAATTCATTCTGTCAACTGTCAGCTGTCAACCGTCAACAGTCAACTAATTATACTGAACCTTAAAAATATCAATCAAAAAGTCAGGTGGAACTATTTTGTTCGGAAAGCTTTCCATCAAATCCAACACTCTATTGATAGATTCATGGCTTAATCCCATTCGCAAACCAAAGTTATGAAGTTTCACAAGTTCTTTTTCGGTAACATTGGATTCGAGATTCATCAATAACACCAAACGATGAAACTGAACGATGCGCTCACTATGTGATTTTAGATGCACATAATTCACAGGATACTTTATCAAATAGTCAAAATCAGACTGCGATATATCCAATTGTTTGGCAACACCAGATAGAAACTTATATTCGATGGCTTTTAGATTGGTATCCGTCTGTGCGAAAGCTATCATTTCGGATAGCAAACTCAATTTTTCAACACGATTAATCATCATAGAGGGGTGTCTTAATGTTACATGATAAAGTTAATAAGTTTAAAAATGTTATTGTCGTTGATAAAATGTAACTTGTCGAAAAATATATGACATTTTATCGATAATTTTTAACTTTCATCATTCGTTAAGACTTAAAAATCATGCAGTTAAGACCTATTTTTTTTATATGTTTCTGTTTTTTGCTTTGCAGAATGTCTGCACAAAGTACTGCTTCACAACAAGTTGTCACCTTTAATATAGAAGCACCTCAACTTCAAACTCAAAAGAAAATTTGGGTCTATCTTCCGAAATCTTATGAAAAATCGCAAAAAGCGTATTCGGTCATTTATATGCACGATGCGCAAAATCTTTTTGATGCCACCACCTCCTATGTTGGTGAATGGAAAGTGGATGAATACCTAGATTCTATTTCTGAAGATGAAACTATTATTGTCGGTATAGAACACGGGAATGAAAAGCGTATTGACGAACTGACACCATATCCTCACGAAAAATATGGAGGAGGCAAAGGCGACCTGTATATTGATTTTATCATCAATTCCTTAAAACGTCACATCGATAGCACTTATAAAACCTTGCCAGATGCCAAACATACCAGTATTTTCGGTTCCTCTCTTGGCGGATTGATATCGTTTTATGCCATTATCACACACCCTGAAACCTTTGGGAATGCAGGCATATTCTCGCCCTCCTTTTGGTTCAGTAAAGATATTTATAAACTCGTAGAATCTTCCGAAGTTCCTGAAACCTCAAGGTTCTATTTTGTTGTTGGCTCTGAAGAAGGTGATGACGACATGGTGCCAGACCAAGAAAAAATGGTTGTACTTTTACAGGGAAAAGGTGTGCAACCTGAACGTATTGTAAATAAAATTATTGAAGGCGGGAAACACAGTGAAACTTTTTGGAGTGAGTATTTCCCTGAAGCGTATCAATGGTTAATTAAGAATTAAGAAAGGTATTATCCTTTGATTCTAGCTCCATAAAAAAACTTAAAAGAACTATAATAATGAATAACAACGATATATTTAAAAAATTACGAGTCGCATTAAAACTTCGCGATGATGAAATAGTAAAGATCTTGGAGTTGGTAGATTTTAGAATCACCAAAAGCGAATTGGGTGCCTTTTTTAGAAAAGAAGACCATCCTAAATATATGGAATGCGGTGACCAGATCTTAAGGAATTTCCTTAATGGCTTGGTTATACATTTACGTGGTCCAATGCCAGAAAAAGGGAAAAAGTAAACGCTTCTCTCTGATTACGACTTAATATATTTTTTAAGGGTCAAGATTTCAGAATTAGATAATAATCCCAGTCAGCAGGGTTTCCGATTCCTACGCTTGGAGTGTACAAAAATACCTTAATCATAGCATTTGGGTTATTGCTTGTATAGTCTTCGACAATTTTCAAATTCTTGATGGAATCCCACAGCAGGGAATAATCCAAGTCGTCTGGGTAATATGCAAACTCACTATACATCACATTTTCAAACATAGCTTCTGATGGCATCTCCACTGGTTCTGATATTGTTTCGAAATCACCAACATTCTGCAGGGATTCTGGATATAATCTTTCTCCCAATCCCATCCAAATAATGGTTCCATCAAATAATGGCTGATCCAATTCATCATACATTAATTGTACGCTTCCAAAATCTCCTGGAGCTTGGTAACTTGTTTCAATGGTAAAGCTAGAGGAAGATTCAAAGGTAAGTTCTTTGCCACCTTCAAATGCGTTGGTCAAAAAATCTACTTTTAGCAAAGCGACTTTGTTGGTGTTATTTTCAGCTATTAAATTATCATCATTATCTTCTGAACATGACAGTATCGACAGAGCGGTAAACAACATTAATAATAGTAACTTTTTCATAATTAATTGATTTTGATTGATTTCTATTTTAAATGTAGATGCATAAATTTAATAATGGTTGCGTCAAAAAACAAAAAAACTCCTAACATTTATCATATTAGGAGTTTTTTCATTCAATAAGAATTTACTATTCTTCAACCGTTAACCTTATAGGTACAATGTAAGTTCTACCTTTATTATACATTGGAACAGATACTTTGCTGTAGTTTAATCGGCTTTTGATATAATCTACAATTAGTTCATTTTCTGAATCAACAGATAGAACTACAAGTTCATTGTCTTTGTTTACCGTCAGAGTAACCTTGGTCAAGACATCTTTTTCTAAAATGAATTTTGGTTTCTCTAAACGTTTTGCTACATCCGTGGTAATTGCATTTGTTTCAGCATTTTTTGGTGCAGTGCTTGCTGAAAGCACACTACTAAACGTAACTGCTACGGCTAGTAAAAGCATTTTGATTGATTTCATAATTATTTGATTTATTAATGATTGATATAAGAAAGACGACTGTAATTTTTAATTGTTACACTCAAAAGAAGTATTAACCAATCCTTAACATTCGTAAAAAAAAAGCGCCATGTAAATTACATGACGCTTCTCTAATCAAATTACTTTATGTTTTAAGCCAAAACAGCTTGTACTTTATCAGCTGCTTCTTGAAATTCCGTAGCACTCATCACGTCCAAACCAGATTTATCAATTAGGTCTTTAGCAATGTCTGCATTGGTACCTTGCAAACGTACGATGATAGGCACATTGATGGTTCCCATATTCTTATAGGCATCAATTACTCCTTGCGCCACTCTATCGCAACGTACAATTCCACCAAAAATATTAATCAAAATAGCTTTTACGGCTGGATCTTTTAAAATGATTCTAAACGCAGCTTCCACTCTTGCTGCATCTGCAGTTCCGCCCACATCCAAGAAATTTGCCGGCTCACCGCCTGCTTGTTTAATCAGATCCATTGTTGCCATCGCCAATCCGGCGCCATTCACCATACACCCAACGTTTCCATCAAGGTCAACGTAATTTAATCCAACAGCTTTAGCTTCGACTTCAATTGCATTTTCTTCGCGCAAATCACGTAGATTTTCATAGTCGCTGTGTCTGTACAATGCATTGTCGTCAATAGTAACTTTAGCATCAACAGCCATAATTTTATCATCGCTCGTTTTCAAAACTGGATTGATTTCAAATAAAGAAGCGTCCGATTTTACATACGCTGTATATAATGAGGTAACGAATTTGGTCATTTCTTTAAATGCATTTCCAGACAATCCTAGATTGAAAGCAATTCGTCTAGCCTGAAAAGGCATTAAACCTACAGAAGGATCAACTTCTTCAGTAAAAATAAGGTGTGGCGTTTCTTCAGCAACAGTCTCAATGTCCATTCCACCTTCAGTAGAATACATAATCATGTTTCGTCCTGTTGCACGATTTAACAACACCGATACGTAGAATTCACTCGTTTCACTAGCACCTGGATAATAAACGTCTTCAGCCACCAATACTTGATGTACCTTTTTGCCTTCTTTAGATGTTTGAGGTGTAATCAATTGCATTCCTATAATGTTACCAGCAATTTCTTCCACTTCCTTTAGGTTTTTTGCAAGCTTAACGCCTCCACCTTTTCCTCGACCACCTGCATGGATTTGAGCTTTTATAACGTGCCATCCTGTACCTGTTTCTACTGTCAATTGTTTTGCAGCAGCCACAGCTTCATGTGCATTATGTGCGACAATACCTCTCTGGATACGTACACCAAAACTGTTTAAAATCGCTTTTCCTTGATATTCGTGTAAATTCATCTTAATAAGTCTAATTATTGCAGCACAAAAGTAATTAACATAAGTGTTTTTAGCAATGTTTTTTCCATTTAGTATTGTATAGTTTTAGTCTTTTGAGTTATTAATATGTTAATAACTAGATTTTTTATGAGAATTATCAAACACAAATTTTAAATTTGCCGGCTTAAACTAATTTATTTATCATGAAAAATGAAACCTTATTAAAGATTGCCAGTGACTATGGAAGTCCTGTTTACGTTTATGATTCCGAAAAAATCACGTCCCAATATAAACGTTTGACATCAGCATTCAATAAGGTTAAGCAATTGAGAATCAATTATGCTGTAAAGGCATTATCAAATATTTCAGTATTAAAATTGTTCAACACATTGGGCTCTGGACTCGACACTGTTTCCATTCAAGAAGTAAGATTGGGCTTGGTTGCCGGTTTTTCGCCTGAACAGATTATTTATACGCCAAACGGAGTTTCTTTGGAAGAAATTGAAATGGCGGCCGAACTTGGCGTTCAAATAAACATTGATAATCTTTCTATTTTAGAACAGTTTGGAACTCGACACCCAAAAACTCCCGTTTGTGTCCGTATCAACCCGCATGTAATGGCTGGTGGTAACACGAATATTTCTGTTGGACATATTGATAGTAAATTCGGAATTTCAATTCATCAGTTACCACATCTCTTCCGAATTGTAGAAAATACCAAAATGAACATTAATGGTATTCATATGCACACCGGAAGCGACATTTTGGATATCGACGTGTTTTTGTACGCAAGCGAAATCCTCTTTGACACTGCAACTCATTTCAAGGATTTAGAATTTATCGATTTTGGCTCTGGTTTTAAAGTGCCATATAAAGATGGTGACATTGAAACCAATATTGAAGAGTTAGGCAAAAAATTAAGCAAACGTTTCAACGAATTTTGTAGAGAATACGGAAGAGACTTGACGTTAGCCTTTGAGCCCGGAAAATTTTTAGTCAGTGAAGCAGGATTCTTCTTGACAAAAGTAAATGTTGTAAAACAAACAACTTCAACGGTTTTTGCTCAAATCGACTCTGGTTTCAATCATTTGATTCGTCCGATGCTCTATGGTTCACAACATGACATCGTGAATATTACAAATACCAAAGGTCGTGAGCGATTTTATTCGGTCGTAGGTTATATCTGTGAAACAGATACATTCGCCAATAACAGACGCATCAACGAAATTACAGAAGGTGACATCTTGTGTTTTAAAAATGCTGGAGCATATTGTTTCACAATGTCGAGTAATTATAACTCACGCTACAGACCGGCGGAAGTTTTATGGCATAAGAATGAAGCTCACCTCATAAGAAAACGCGAAACTTTTGATGACATCCTAAAAAACCAAATTGAGATCGATTTGAGTTAATAATAAATTGGTGTGGGCATTTTTGAAGTGTTGAAATTTCATAAACTTGCTGTATCTTTAAATCGAAGAAATCAATCTTCAATTTGAATATACAACGGTTTCAAATGGAACAGATACCAGCAAAAATCATTCGTCAAATATTTGTCCTTCTTCTCATTCTTTTCATGGGAAGCCTCATTTTCAGGGAGATGTTGCCTTACCTCACAGGTGTACTTGGGGCTGTGACTATCTATATTTTATTGCGAAAATGGATGGCCAAGCTCGTCAACAAAAAAAAATGGAATCCCACATTAGCAGCCATAATGCTCATGTTGATGTCATTCGTTTGCATTTTACTCCCAATTGTTGGCATCGTTATGATGTTGGGCAACAAAATTGGTAAAGCAGTCGAAAATAGCGAACAAGTCATTAAAGCTGTAAAAGATCAGATTGGGAAAGTAGAGCAGTACGCTGGATTTGACCTCAATTCCAAAATAGATACTGGAGCCATCACGAGTTGGATTTCTGAAAATTTACAAAATCTTGTTGGTGGTACTTTCAATGCGTTTATTGCCATTGGTTTGATGTATTTTTTGCTTTACTATATGTTAACCAATCGCAGAACACTTCGAGAGTCTCTTAAGGAATACATTCCGATGAGTAGGGAAAACCTTGTCGAAATTGGAGATGAAGTACAGGCAATGGTGCGTTCCAATGCACTTGGTATCCCTTTAGTAGCCATTGCACAAGGTGTTATTGCCCTTATCGGATTTTGGATTTTTGGAGTTGAAGAACCACTTTTTTGGTTTGTGATTACAACTGTTGGTTCCATGATTCCTTTTGTTGGTACACTCCTTGGGATTCTTCCTGTGTTTGTCATTTCTCTTTCTTCTGGGGATAACTTTCAGGCTTGGGGAATTCTCCTATATGGTTTTATTGTGGTTGGCTCCACCGATAACATCATTCGTTTATATGTGCTAAAAAAGCTTGATGATGTACATCCATTGGTCACCTTGATAGGCGTCATTGTGGGTGTTCCGATTTTTGGTTTTATAGGATTGATTTTTGGACCTTTGCTTATCAGTTTGTTTATGGCAATGGTTAGAATCTATCGCATTGAGTATGGCAGAGAGGATACAGCCACCGATAAGGAACGCCTTTAAGCTTTGGGTTTCTTATGTGATTTAAAGCCTAGTTAAAAAAAATCCTACCTTTTCTATAGAATAATTATATCAAAAAGAGCTTACTTTATCAAGTGTAAGAAAATTTGCTTACCTTTAAACTTTCCCCTCAAGTCTTGTTAATAGCGTTAATAAAGACTTATGAAACAGCAACTAACCATTGTTTTTGTACTTTTATGTACATCCTTTTTCAATGCTCAAAATCCTGATTCGGCAAAGTTGGATTCTTTATTGGATTGGCTGGATTCTCATGTCAAAATCCCCAAAGATTCAACTCAAATAGCTACAAAATCCTATAAAGCAATTGTGCTTTCAAAAAAAACAGACAATAAAGATGCTCTTGCCAAAACCTATAATTTTCTAATCACATATCATAGGGATTATTCTAAAATTGATTCAGCTTTTTTCTATGTAGATAAACTAAAAGACATCTATTTAGAACAAAAAAATGATGACCAACTCGCATTCACTTATTTAAAACGGGAGGAATTGTTATTGGTAAAAGCCGATTATGCGCAGGCCAATGAGTACGCGTATAAAGCTCTAGATATTTTTGAAAAGACTAAAAACAAACGAGGTATCGCCATTTGTTATGCGGCCATCGGCGAACTCAAATACTACGAACGAAGTTATTCACAAGGTATCGAATGGTGCGATAAGGCTATTGCCATTCTCGAACCTTTAGATTTTCCTGAAGATTTAGCCAATACGTATCGATTGAAAGCATTTGACATGCTATTTGCAGATGTCGAACATCACGAAGCTTTAAAAACCATCAACAAAGCCATCAATATATATAAAAGCCTAGGAGAAACAGGTATTCCAATGATGGCAGCCATCAATTGGCGAGGCAATATTTATAAATATATGGACAGATATGATGATGCCATAGCGGATTATCAGGCCAATTATGACAATTCAGAAAAGTTGGGATTAGAGCGCTATTTAATTCCTTCATTAGCAAATATCGGTCACGTTTATTTGATGCAAGGAAAATATGCAGAAGCCTTGCCTTATAATTTAAGAGCCATAGATATCATGAAGAAGTCGGGCAGAGTTCGGAATCTATGGGAAAATTATATGCATGTATCAAATATTTACGAATCTCTTGGTGATTATAAAATGGCGCTTTATTACCATCATCTATATGCTTCGGCTCACGAAGAATTTAAGGATAACACCATTTTTGGTCTGGAAGCGGAAGCAGAAAAGAAATATTTGACCGGACAGAAAAATGCAACAATCTATTTTCAGAATGAACAAATTGCACACCAAAAAAGAACACAGACACTATATATCGTTTTAGCTGTATTATTGGCCTTCATTTTATTCGGGCTCCTCTACTATTATAGAAAACGTCAGAAGAAAAACCAGGAATTACAACTGTTAAATTCGGAATTGGATACAAAAAACAAACAGAATGAACTGCTTCTGAAAGAAATCCATCATCGCGTAAAAAATAATCTCGAATTGGTCAAAAGTCTTCTCGCTTTACAATCCGCACAGTTGGAAGATTCTGCCACGAAAGATGCCATGATGGCCAGTCAAAATCGTGTTCAATCCATGGGTATTATCCACCAGAAATTGTATCAAGGAGAAAACTTGGGTAGCATCGAAATGAAAGACTATTTCTTGAATCTTGGTGAAGGAATTCTAGATACGTTTAATGCAGAAGACAAAGTGAAGATAGAATGTGCTATGGATAATTTAGAGTTGGATGTTGATACCGCTGTTCCGATCGGTTTGATTGTCAACGAGCTACTCACCAATGCTTTGAAATATGCCTTTCCAAATGATGGAAAAGGAAATATCCTTATCAGCTTGTCACAATCAACACCAGAAATATTGACATTAAGGGTAGCTGATAATGGTATTGGAAAAGAGATAGGAACGACACCAAAAGGAACAGGTTTCGGTTCACAACTCATTCAGTTGTTGACGCAACAATTGGACGGCAAGATGATTGAAGAGCATGATAACGGTACTTCCATTTTAATTCAATTTAAATTCAAACCAGCAGCATAATGGCAGAACCAATTAAAATATTGATTGTAGAGGACGAAATGATTATTGCTGCCAATATATCATTGCAGTTGTCGAGTTTGGGTTATGAAGTCACTGGAATCATACCTCGTGGAGAAGAAGCGTTGGCCAATATTAAACAAACCCAACCCGATATTGTATTGATGGACATTTCATTGAAAGGCGACCTCGACGGAATAGAGACCGTACAAGCCATGCAAAACGATTATGATATCCCTGTCATTTATCTGACCGCCAATGCTGATGATGTCAATTTTAATAGAGCCAAAGAAACAAACCCGTTTGCTTTTATTTCCAAGCCTTTTAAAAAATTAGACTTACAGCGAGCCATCGAACTGACCATCAATCAAATAGACTGTCAAAAAGATTCTGCAAGCAATGCCACAATGTCTAACATTTCACCTTTTATTTTAAGCGATTGCATTTTTGTCAGGCATCATGAAAAAATGGTAAAGGTCGACATCAAGGACATTCTATATATCGAAGCAGAACGTAATTATTGCAGAATCTACTCCAAAGGCAAAGAGTATTTAATGGTAATGACTTTGAAAGATATGGATGAAAAATTACCTGACAGACATTTTATCAGAGTCCATCGATCATTTATAGTCAATATTTCCCAAATTGACGAAATTGCCACAAGCCACATTGTTATTGCCAGGAAAGCTATTCCTGTGAGCAAATCTTTAAAGGACGAATTGCTCAACCGACTGCAAACCATTTAAGATAAAAGTCTTCTTTTTACAAAAACAGCTTCCGATAAATAAATTCATTGGTTCGGACATATTATAGTATGCTTCGTCCTAAATCGGTTTTATTTCGCTATGATTATCAGTAGTTTAGAATAATTAATTAACCATTTAAACGCTATTAATCATGAAAATTTTAAAAACAATCACTGTAGTGGTTACGATGTTTTTAGTAACATCACAATTGTCAAATGCACAGAACCAAGCTTATTGGATTCATGCGGATCAGGTAAAACCTTCCAAGCAAGCTGAATACGAAAAGGTAACCAAAGATTTTATTGAGGCCTGCAAAAAGCACGACATTAAAGATGCTGATTGGGTCGGTGCACAAGTTAGTGACGGTACCTATTTAAGCATTACACCAATCGCAAACATGGCAGATTTAGACAAAAATCCATTGGCTCCGTTAATGGAAAAAATGGGAGAGGACAACTTTCGAAACCTATTTAAACGATTCAATGAGTGCTATGACAAACATGGCGATTATATTGTAACTCTAAACAGCGACCTGTCCTACATGCCTGATGGTTTGTCATTGAACACCACAGGGCAAGATTATAGAAAATGGCACTTTCTATATGTAACACCGAGTAATTCCCAAGCCCTTCGTGACAAAATAAAAGAAATCAAGACACTTTATGAGAAAAAAGGGTCCAAAGAACATTATAGAATCTATCACAGCGGGTTTGGAACCATGGGCGAATATTACTTGGCAGTGATTTCTGCTAAAGATGAACAAGCCTATGCAAAAACAAGTGATGAAAATGACGCGTTACTTGGTGACGAAGGCAAAAAACTTTTTGAAGAAATGATGACCCTTTTAGATCGTTACGAAGTTAAGACTGGCGTCATGCGTCCCGACTTAGGATATACAGCAAAAAAATAACCAACCAAACCATAAACCTCATAGATAATTAATGTCTGTGAGGTTTATTTAACACAATCCAAAAAAATGAAAAATTTATTCCTATTGGGACTTGCAATAGTCCTATTCACATCTTGCGAAAAACAAGAAAAAAGATACACACAACAGTCTCCAGAAATAGACACCTACAAAAAAGTTATGGGTGATTATAAAAATTTGAATTGGGAAGATTACCCAAAACATTATGCCGACACTGCAAAAATAGCCAACAACGTCATTGAAGAAAAAGCACTGAATATTTCCCAGACTATCGATAAAAACAAAGAAGATGCCGCAATGTTTACTTGGGTGGTCGAAAAAGAAGAATATGAAATGGTAGTGACTGATAAAGGTGAAACTTGGGTGAACTTTTGGGGTTTATGGAAAGGCACCATGAAATCCAACAACAAAGTATATGACATTCCTTTTCACACCACGGCACGTTTTATAGATGGAAAAATTGTTGAAGAATTAGGGTATTGGAATAACTCTGAAATTGTTTCAGACTTGATAAAGATCGAGCAAGATTCAACTGCCGCTTCCATTGATTCATTAGTAGAGTAACATCACTATAACAGACAGCATTTTTGTGGAGAGAATGATGGCAATGGCATATCAAAAGATTTTCAAGTTTAGTGTTTTTAAAATCAACCGAAGCCGTTGCCTGTCTGTTTATAGTATTAAAATCCAAAGGCCATGAATTATCAAAAACTCACAGTTTTGCTCTTTTTACTATTCCATATGAATCTAATTATTGGTCAATCTATGGATAATGAATCAAGCATTCATGAAATAAAACTGTTTTATACTGCTTTAGAGACAAACAAATCCCCTGAAGAGATTAAAGCAATGATGTCGAATTTAAAATTTCAACCCATCACACAAGTTTCAGAGGAAGATGAAAGACTCACCATTACAATGAATGGCATTCTTCAGAACTTATGGTCAATGACAGAAGTGAGCAACCTCAAATTTGAATTGAATCAAGACAATCAGTTAGTAGTTACAGGAATATTCTCGGGAAGACATCTTGTAGAATGTGAGTTTACCGTTTCAAGGTTCCAGCATATATGGGTCATCAAAAGAAACAGCATGAATAGTCTCAATCAAATAACAAAGAATAGACCATGAAAAAAGTAGGCATCATAGGGGGTTCTGGTTTTATTGGAAGTCACATTACCAAATGTTTTTTAGAAAATGGTTTTGAAGTTAAAGTATCGGCTACTGATATTTCAAAACAGGAAAAGTATGAGCATTTGATGGAATTGAATCATTCTGACCATTTGTACATCTGTGAACTCAACGTTGAGGTAAAATCGCAGTTAAAGGAATTTGTCAAAGATTGTGATATCGTAATCCATAGTGGTACACCTTTTCAGCTAGATTTTAAAGATGCCAAAATTGAATTATTTGATCCAACCATTAAGGGAACCGAAAATTTCCTACAAGTCATCAATGAAACTCCAACAATAGAAAAAGTAGTATTGATTGCTTCTGTAGCTGCTTGGAATACTAATTTCCCTTTGCCCGCAGGAGGAAAAACCCCAACAGATACCTATAGCGAAAATGACACTCCATTTATAAGTGACGAAAGCCATCCCTATGCACAGGCAAAATTCATTGCTAATCAAACGGTCAATGATTATATAAAAACACATCCAAATCTCGATTTTGAAATTGTGAGTGTTTCGCCAGTAATGGTCATGGGAAAATCCTTATCAAATCGCGAAGATTCCACCTCAACGGGATTGCAGTTTTTGTTCAAAAACAAAATAGCTCCCAACCCATTCATCCAGATGTTTTATGATACAGATGCAGATTTTGCGATTGTCAATGTAAAAGATGTAGCAGAAGGTGTCTATAAGGCAGCCACAATTTCTGGATTGCATGGCAAAAACTATTTGCTTTCAAGTGAAAGCTATCCTGTTTCCGATGTTTCGTTAATGCTCAATCATCAAGAACCAACATATCCAGCAAAACTTATTTACCAAAACCATTTGGCAATACGAGACCTTGGCGCGTCTTTTCAATCGGTAAAAAAGACCTTGAACGACTATTCAACTTAAGTTCTATGAAATGAACTATTAATCAACTAATCATTAAAATTAAATCAAAATGAAAACCACCAAATTATTGTTTGCAATTGCGCTTTTGAGCATTACATCGGCATTCTCACAAAAAAACACCATTGACAAGGATATACAAATGTATTCCCAACTTTGGGATGACATCGTCAACAAAGGACAGATTGACAAAATCAACGATACACATTTCGACACCAACATTGTGATGGTTACAAGTCCTGAAAACATAATTGGCATCGATGCTTTTAAAGCTTATTACCAAAATTTTATTAATGGTTTTTCGGAACGAACGTTTACCGTTAAGAACATCTTTGGTCAAGGTGAGCAGTTGGTAAAGCATTGGCGCTTCACGGGCAAGCATACAGGCGATTTCTTCGGAATCCCTGCAACAGGAAATACTGTTGATTTGGAAGGGGTCACGATTGCAAAAATGAAGAATGGAAAAGTTGTCCAGGAGCAAGATTTTTTAGATAGTTCCATCATGATGCAACAATTAGGATTGGTTTCTAACCCAAAAAATGTCAGCATCATTGATGACTTATACAATGCCTTTGCTTCAGGAGATATTCCTGCGGTTCTTGGCATGATGGATTCAAAAATCGTTTGGAACGAAGCTGAAGGCAATTCACTGGCAGACAACAATCCGTACATCGGTCCTGATGCCGTTCTAAATGGAGTTTTCGTTCGTCTTGGAGGTATGTATGATGGTTTTAAAGTAAAGGATGTCAAACTTCATGATATGAGCAACAACCAAGTGCTTGCTACCTTGCGATATGATGCTACGGTAAAAGCAACACGTGAAAAAATCGATGCCCAAGTCGCGCATCTCTGGACACTGAAAGACGGAAAAATAACAGCCTTCCAGCAATATGTAGATACTAAACAATTGAATGACGCTGAGCAAAAATAAATAACCAAAAGCCAACATAAAACATCAAGTCATCCAAAGAAAAATAGAAATATCAACAAACTACGAACTATCTGTAATACTTTTGAATTCTTACAAAAAAGGTTTCAATAAGTATTTCCGACCCTTCGGATAGATTAAAAGGGTGTTTGTCCTAGATTTCTAGTTTCTTATAAATAAATAATTTAATTTTATATATGCCCTAATACACTATATTTCAATTATCTATACAAGTCTAATCCAATTAGACAGTTTTGCCATTATAAACAAACCTTGCGGGATCTAACTGCACTTAAAAATTAATATTATTTGACAAAAATTAAAACAACCTTTTAACTAACAAATTCTATAACCAATCAAAAATGAATCTAAAACAATCACTCTTCATTGCTGTGGCTTTAAGCGTCATCAGCATTGTCTCTTGGGAACTCTATTGGAGAAGCCAAGGGAAAATTCCCGACTTGGACGACGACAAAAACCTTTGGGCGGTACAACGCGCGAAGGTCAACCATGCTTCAGAAACCGATGTCGTGCTTCTCGGGTCATCGCGTGTGTTATTCGACATTCAACTCAATGAATGGGAAAAAGAAACAGGCACACGACCAATACAATTGGCAAGTGCGGGAACGTCTCCGTTACCTATGTTTCATGACATTGTAAATAATACTGACTTTAAAGGCACCGTTTTAGTGGGCGTCACGCCGGGCTTATTCTTCTCGACTACTTATCCCGAAGCAGGTCCATGGAAACGTTCTCAAAATCGTGTGGATTATTTTGAGGATAGAACATATGCACAACGCTTCAATCATTGGCTCTCTTTACCACTACAAAAAAACCTAGTATTTGTTTCCACAAGTGAAGAAGGTTGGTCAGATGATATTGATTTAAAATCTTTGCTATATGCCATTCCATCTGAAAACAGAACCGGAAAACCTGAATATCCGCCATTTAAAGCTTTCGCCTACATAGAGGAAGACAGGAATAATCCAATGAGCGAAAAAACTGCAACTGATACGGCGTTTGCCAACAGTATCAAAGCTGCTTGGAAATTTGTCATAATGGGCAACCAACAACCTCCAGATAGAGAATCAACAACAAGCTTTTTTGTTGCAGACGCAAAAAAATTCATTAACCGAGGGGGCAATCTCATTTTGGTGCGATGTCCTTCCAGTGGTTGGATAAAACAGGGTGAAGATAAATTTTTGTCGCGTACAGAATTTTGGGACCCATTGGTAACAGCTACGAATGCCAAATCCTATTATTTTGAAGACTACGAACAATTCAAAAATTTGACCTGTCCGGAATGGTCTCATTTATCAGCACCTGATGCACGATATTTCACGACCGAATTGGTAAAAATCATGAAAGCCGATGGCACCTTGTCTAACTCTAAATCCAACTAATCATGCTGTTCAATTCGTTAAGTTTCGTCGTGTTTTTGGTGATAGTTTTAGCACTTTATTATTCAAAACTATTCAATTGGACCAACAAAAAAAGAATGTTGCTCTTTGCTAGTTATATATTTTATGGATTATGGAATCCACCTTTGGTCATATTACTTTGGATTTCTACCATGGTCGATTGGATTGCAGGTAACAAACTTACTTTGGAAGAAAATCAGCGAAAACGCAAATTATGGCTACTGTTAAGCATGTTTGTCAACCTTGGTTTTTTGGTGTTCTTCAAGTATCGAGATTTCATGTTGGACAATTTTACGTCTGTGGTGAATAGCTATGGTTACGGCTACAAAGCGCAACCGATGGATATCATTCTACCCATGGGAATTTCGTTTTACACCTTTCAAACCATGTCCTATACCATTGATATGTATTTAAAGCGTACCGAACGTGCCAAAACCTTCTTGGATTTTGCTTTGTACGTCACGTTCTTCCCTCAATTGGTAGCGGGACCTATCGTTAGAGCGCAGGATTTAATTTCTCAATTTTACGAAGAAAAGAAAGCAACCATCAACCAATTTATCTGGGGATTGTTTTTATTGACGATTGGATTGTTTATGAAAGTTGTGTTAGCGGACACCTTACTATCCGACACAGCAGATACCGTTTTTGGCTCAAAAGATATGCTCAACGGATTGGATGCATGGACAGGAACGCTCGCTTTTTCGGGGCAGATATTTTTTGATTTTGCCGGTTATTCCACTTGTGCCATAGGTATTTCATTGATGCTTGGAATCATTCTTCCTGACAACTTTAGATATCCCTATGCTGCCATTGGTTTTTCAGATTTATGGAGACGTTGGCATATCTCGCTCTCGACTTGGCTGCGTGATTATTTATACATTCCATTGGGAGGAAACAAGCACGGAATCGTGAGAATGTATGCTGCGTTAATGATAACTATGTTGCTTGGAGGTCTTTGGCATGGAGCCGCGTGGACCTTTGTGATTTGGGGGGCATTGCATGGCATTTATTTGGTAGTAGAACGTATGTTGAAAACAAAAATCCATATCAAAATCGGCCCTTACAATGGAATTGTATTGGCACTGCTTACCTACACGCTTGTCAATTTTACTTGGGTGTTTTTTAGGGCAAGGGAATTTTCAACTGCAAAAAACATGATTTGGTCCATGTTGTTCATGAATACTGATGGAGAAAAAATTCTTTATTCTTCTGATATCATTAAAGTATTTAGTGTCATCAGCATCTTGTTTATCTGTCATTGGGTGATGCGAAATACGTCTATGAAGGAAGTTTCTCTAAAAACACCGTCATGGATTCTAGGTGTCGTTTGGGCCATTATGTTTTTTTTAATTGCGATTTCACAAGGAAGTGGAGAACAATTTATTTATTTTCAGTTTTAATTTTAAAAAATCTTATGAAAACACTTTCATTTTCTCGTAGCAAGTTATCAATTTTCGTATTCCTATTTGCTTTTGTCCATAGCAGCTTTTCCCAAACCACCGACCACAGCGCGGCCATCAGCAAAGCAGCTGACAACATTGAGCAGAAAGTCATCAATTGGCGTCATGACATCCATCAAAATCCAGAATTGGGAAATNNGTCACAGGTGTGGTTGGCATCTTAAAAGGAGGACAACCGGGACCCGTCGTAGCCCTACGCGCGGATATGGACGCCCTTCCTGTAGAAGAAAAGAATGACTTGCCTTATGCTTCTAAAGTAAAAACCACCTACAATGGGAAAGACACCTATGTGATGCATGCGTGTGGACACGATGGCCATGTTGCCATTTTAATGGGCGTTGCAGAGATTTTATCTGGCATGAAAAAAGATTTGAAAGGTACCGTGAAGTTCATTTTTCAACCTGCAGAAGAAGGTGGGCCAAAAGGTGAAGAGTACGGCGCAGAGTTAATGGTAAAAGAAGGTGTTCTAGACAACCCAAAAGTGGATGTGATTTTCGGACTTCATATGGATGCAGGCACCGAAGTTGGAAAAATAAGCTACCGTCCAGGAGGAATTATGGCCGGTGTGAACGATATGAAAATCATTGTTAAGGGAAAGCCAGCTCATGGTTCATCCCCTTGGGTTGGCATCGACCCCATTGTAGTTTCCGCACAAATCATCAATAATCTTCAAACAATTGTAAGCCGCAATGTGAATCTTACAGAGAATGCTGCAGCTGTAACCATTGGAGCCATCAATGGCGGCAATAGAAGCAACATCATTCCCGAACAAGTGGAGATGTTAGGCACCGTTCGAACCTTTACGAATGAAGATGAAACGATGGTTGCCAATCGCATTCGTCAAATTATTGAGAACACTGCGGAAGCTGCTGGAACAACCGCGACAGTAGAATTGCCCTATACCACTCGCTATCCTGTGACGTTCAATAATGTAGAACTGACCGCCAAGATGCTACCAACACTAGAAAACACGGCTGGAAAAGAGAATGTCGTTTTAATTCCAGCAATCACAGGCGCAGAGGACTTTTCTTTCTTTGCGCAAAAGGTTCCGGGATTGTATGTCTTTATTGGTGGTTTAACGAAAGGAAAAGACCCCAAAACTGCTGGCGACCACCACACACCACAATTCTTGATTGATGATGCTGGGTTCAAAACGGGAGTCAATTTGTTGAGTAACTTGGTGTTTGATTATATGGAGTTGACATCCAAACAGTAGATTTTTATTTCTCGTAGCACAGAATTTATGTCATTTAAAACCAACCGAATAGAATCCATTGACGTCCTGAGAGGGGTTGTTATGGTCATCATGGCATTGGACCATGTGCGCGACTATTTCCATTATGGTTCATTCTTTAATGATCCAACCAATTTGGAAACAACTACACCTGTATTATTTTTTACTCGTTTTATCACCCATTATTGTGCGCCCGTTTTTGTGTTTTTAGCTGGAACTTCTGCATTTCTCTATGGAAGTAAAAAAACCAAAGTTGAACTGTTTAAATTTCTTTTCACTCGAGGCTTATGGCTCATATTTTTGGAATTGGTCGTCAACAATCTCATCTGGACGTTTGATTTATCTTATAGCTTTCCAATTGTTCAGGTGATTTGGGCCATTGGCGTCAGTATGATTTGTTTATCACTTTTGATTTTTCTTCCAAAGAAATTAATTCTTGCCATCGGTCTTATCATCGTGGTCGGACATAATGCTTTGGATGGTATTGTTATGGAAGGCGACAGTGTTCAATCAGTTGTTTGGTATTTTTTACATCAACAGCACGAAATATTAATTTCTCCTGATAGGTTGTTCCTTATTCAATATCCCCTGATCCCTTGGATTGGTGTCATGGCATTAGGCTATTGCTTCGGGCAGTTATATACCAATAGGTTTGAAGCCAAAATTCGGAGAAACTGGTTGCTCAACTTGGGTTTTGGTGGCATTGGTGTGTTTCTTCTTTTGAGAAGCCTTAATATTTATGGCGATTTAGTACCTTGGACAATGCAAGACACAACCACGAAAACAATTCTATCATTTCTAAATGTGACCAAATATCCGCCATCGTTATTGTATTTATGTGCAACTCTTGGACCTGCGTTTTTATTTTTGTGCGCATTTGAGACTACCAAAAACAAGTTCACCGATTTCTTTTTGGTGTTTGGTCGTGTCCCGCTATTTTACTATTTCTTGCATGTTTTTGTTATTCATGCGTTTGCCATTATGGGCATTTTGATTTTTGGCGGTAATTGGAAGGATATGATATTGGATGCCAACTCTTTTTTGAATGAGAATTTAATCCGTTATGGCTATTCGCTTTTGGTTACCTATCTAGTTTGGATTGGGGTGGTCCTTCTGCTCTATCCTTTTTGCAAAAAGTATATGAAGTATAAAGCGAACAACAAACATAAATGGTGGTTGAGCTATTTATAAAACACCTATAATAATGATTAAACTCTTTAGAAACATCCGCAAAAACCTTCTGACAGAAGGAAAGACTTCAAAATATTTCAATTGACAGTCTAAGAAGTGACATTTCACTACTTTACAAAAGATTCTATCTTTGCTCTAAATGCTATAAGGAAGAACTATTATTTTTTTGAAATAGAATTGAAGAACAACTAATGTTAAAAATGAATAAACACATATTATTTACACTAATTATTTTACTCTTTTTAAGTTGTAAAGACAAACAAACGGCTACCAATGATTTACCTGATCCATTGGAAGCTGGCTGGAAAGGTCAAAAAGTAGCCGAAGTGATTGAAGATAACGCCAAAGTAAGAATTTTAAAATGTACGTTTCCACCAGGAGTTGGCCATGAAAAGCATTATCACAATCCACATACAGGTTATACGATTGCTGGAAGCAAGTTTAGAATTACCGACCAAAAAGGCACAAGAGACGTCGTTGTGCCAACTGGTTACAGTTTTTCAAATGACGAAGTCACCACGCACGAAGTATTGAATATTGGAGATAGCACAGCAGTGTTTCTGATAATAGAGCCAAAATGATAGAAGACGGTTACTGATTATTGAATCTCATAGGGTGAATAAAAAATCACTCATTTGTCTTTGTGAGGGGATTCGATATCGTTATGGCCATTATCGCTATCCTATTCGCGAGATCGGGTGTGAGACTTATGGCATGGTAATATCTAAAAGTAAAAAAAAAAATCTAAAAGAAATAGGAAGATTAACTACCAATCAATCCCTAATCTTACCATTGAAGTGATCCACCTTCGGGTTGATGGGATTACCTGAATTTCTTCTAAACGATGCAATCTGCCCACAATGCCAAATAGCATCTGCAATCGGTCCATTCACATTATTCCAAAAAGGAATTTCTCGTTCACCAAAAATGATTTTGAATTGAGAAATATCATCACTACTACTTAAAATATCGGCTGCGGTTTTTAAGTTGGTAAGCGTTTGTGTCCTCTTTTCATTTAAATCCATATCCGAAAAATCATTTTTGTCATTCGGCTTCTTTAAGGCAGAATTGACAATGACGTATGATAAACTTAAAATATGGTCAATAGTTTCACCTGTTGATCGCACATCATCATTAGACTTATAATCCAAATCATCTCCCGTTAAACCTTCAGTTGCCCAATAATAACGAAAACCAAGTGCATCCACCATTCTTCCTGCCATTGTACCTGCAGTAAATGTTTGAGGATATTCTGGAAGTTCAGCATAGGGCAATGGTGCTTCGGTCTCTTGGGCTAAAGTTATTGCTGGTAAACATAGTAGAAAGACTACAAGTATTTTTTTCATTTTACAATTTATTAAATACTATTTAGTTCCGTAGGTATCCACTAAATAAATCATTGAAGCCATTGTTGCAGCACCAAGCTCCAATTCGCGTTTGTTGATGGCGTCAAAAGTATCATTTTTGGCATGGTGATAATCAAAATAACGTTGAGAATCTGGCACTAAACCTGCCAAAACAACCGTATCATTTTTTAATGGCCCAATATCTGCTCCTCCGTGACCTTTTTCAAAATAGTGAATAAAATATGGTTCAAACAATGATTTCCATTGTTGTGCTTTTTTCACAAAACTATCTCCATTTTCAAACGAAAATCCTCTTGGGGTGAATCCTCCAGAATCACTTTCGAGTGCAAAAATGTGATTCTCTCCTTTTTCTTTGGCAACTTTAGCATATTCTGTTCCTCCACGCAATCCGTTTTCTTCGTTCATAAAAAGTACGACTCGAATTGTACGTTTTGGTTTCACACCGATCTGTTTAAGGATACGCAATGCATCCATCGATTGTACACAACCTGCGCCATCGTCATGAGATCCATCGCCCAAATCCCAGGAATCCAAATGACCTCCAACAACGATGTACTCATTGGGAAACTCACTTCCTTTGATTTCACCAATGACATTATAAGATTGAACATCTTTTAGTTGCTGACAATTTTGTCTGAAAAAGAATTTAATGTCTTTATTAAGGGACAGCATTGCACTTAATTTTTCAGCATCATTGGTACTGATGGCAGCCGCTGGAATGTGTTGAGACACTGGCAGATCACCATATCCCATGCCTCCAGTATGTGGAAAATCGTCCAAACGCAAATTCATGGAGCGTACAATCACTCCCACTGCTCCGTATTTAACCGCTTTCCTTGCACCCGCTCCTCTTTGGTCCACGGCCCCACTATAAGCGTCAAAAGTTCGGATGGCATCCGCTTGCATTGGCCTATTAAAAAACACTATTTTACCTTCAATCTTTTCCTTTCCCAATGTCTCAAGCTCTTTAAGACTTTTCACTTCTATCACGTTCGCTTTAATACCAGCATTTGGTGTCGCCACGGAACCTCCAAGAGCACAGATATTGACGTTGGTCGTCGTTCCTGGTGAGGTTTCGATATAAGCAAATTCAGGAGCTCCTCTTACCCATTTTGGCACCATAACAGGTTGTAACCAGACTTTGTCAAATCCAAGTTTGTCCATTTCTGCTTTGGTGTATTCAACTGCAAGTTCTGCACCTAACGAACCTGAAAGACGAGAACCAATTTGGTTGGATAAATGGTCGAGCCAACTGTAGCTTTTGCCATCGGTCAATGAAGTGGAATAAATTTGTTTGATGATTTCGGCATCGTTTTGTGCCGTTAAATGAATTGAAAAAAAGATGCTTGCTATTAAGAAAAAATGTTTCATTAAGAAGGGTAAATTTAATTAAGCACTAAATATACCATTTATAAATTTTATCAATTTAAAATGAAATCATAAAATATTGTTGAATTTTCTTAATCTATTATTCGCTTTCCAATTGCTTTTTGTACAACTCTAAATTCGCTTTGATATCATCGTCCAATTCAGGTTCTTGGATGTCGGTGTAGGTTTTTAGAGTATCATACATAATTTTTGCAACAATGTAACGTGCTGTTTCTTTATCATCTGCGGGAATAGAATACCAAGGAGCTGTTGGTGTCGAAGTTCTGTTGATGGCATCTTGGTAGCAGTCCATGTATTGATTCCATAAGGCGCGTTCTTTTAAATCACCTGGAGAGAATTTCCAGTTTTTTTCTTGTTTTTCGAGACGACGCAACAATCGATTCTTTTGTTCCTTTTTTGAAAGGTTCAAAAAGAACTTGAAGATGATAGTTCCATTGTCGGCTATATGCTTTTCAAAATTATTGATTTCTTCAAATCGCTTTGACCAAAAATCTTCATTGACATCTTCAATTGAGTTCACTGTCGGAATGTTTTCACCTAAAATGTAACCCGGGTGTACACGTGTCACCAAAACATTTTCGTAATGCGTGCGATTGAAAATTCCGAATTTACCACGCTCTGGCAATGCGATATAGTGTCTCCATAAATAATCATGTTTCAATTCCAATTCGGTTGGAACCTTAAAGCTATGAACCACAATACCTCTCGTGTTAAAATCTTTAAAAACTTCACGAATCAAACTGTCCTTTCCAGCAGTATCCATTCCTTGTAAGCAAACCAAAACGGCATATTTGCCGTGCGCGTACATGGTGTCCTGTAGCTTACCCAATTTTTCCCTGACCTCTTCCAATTCGTCTTCGATTTTATCTTCCGAAGCTTCGAGGTCGTAAGAGGTCTTTAAATCTTGAATATTTATTTTTTCAGTGACTTTGAAGTCTTGTATATTGATGTCTTTCATTATTTACTATTTGAACGAATCCACTTAACCTAATCAACTTGTTATTTAGATGCAAACATCTTTACGTCGTTTTCATTGACTTCCTTTTCTCCAAGAATAATCAAGCGCTCAACAACATTTCGAAGTTCACGGATGTTCCCAGTCCAATCATATTCTTGCAATAATTTGATGGCTTTTGAAGAAAATGATTTTTTAGCTGTTCCTTGTTCTTCAGCAATTTTATTGGCAAAATAATCAACCAACAGTGGGATATCTTCCCTCCTATCATTTAGAGGGGGCACTTGCACTAAAATGACTGCCAATCGATGATACAAATCCTCACGGAACCTGTTCTCTTCAATTTCCTTTTTTAGATTTTTATTGGTCGCTGCAACCACGCGCACATCAACTTTGATGTCTTTATCATTACCAACTCGTTGTATTTTATTTTCCTGTAAAGCACGCAATACTTTAGCTTGTGCCGAAAGACTCATGTCTCCAATTTCATCAAGAAAAATAGTTCCTCCATTGGCGGCCTCAAATTTGCCAGCCCTATCTTTTACGGCGCTTGTAAATGCACCTTTGACATGTCCGAATAATTCGCTTTCAATCAATTCTGAAGGAATAGCGGCACAATTGACCTCAACCATTGGTCCGTTGGCACGCTCGCTTTTTTGGTGCAACCAATGTGCGACCAATTCTTTTCCTGTTCCGTTTGGGCCTGTAATCAATACTCGTGCATCTGTAGCCGCCACTTTCTCAATCATATCCTTGATGTGCGCAATCGCTTTGCTTTCTCCAATCATTTCGTAGTTTTTGCTCACTTTCTTTTTGAGCATCTTATTCTCAACTACGAGTTCCTTTCGGTCCAAAGCAATCCTAACGGTATTAAGTAGGCGGTTTAAATCTGGTGGTTTTGATATATAGTCGAAAGCTCCCAAACGCATAGTATTGACAGCCGTGTCCAAGTCGCCATGACCCGAAATCATGACTATTGGAGTTTCTGGTTTTATTTTTTTGGCAGCTTCCAGCACTTCAACGCCATCCATTTTAGGCATTTTGATGTCACAAAGTACCAAATCGTAGTCTTCTTTTTTGATTTTTTCTATGCCTGCAAGACCATCTTCTGCTTCTTCAACCTCATAGGTATCATTTTCTTCGGTCAGTATTTTAATCAACACCCTTCTGATGGTTGCTTCGTCTTCTATAACTAATATTTTTGGCATCTTTAATATTTGAATTTTATTCCAGTTCTAAAATATAGCGAATTTTTGTCCACTATCACATAAATCTCATCCCTTTCATCGTTTCTTAATCGGTAATCGTTTGAAATTGTATAAGCAACATAGCCATAATACATCAAATGCTTGGTAAAATAATGTTCATATCCCAATCCTGAAAGTACTTGGGTGGCAGAAATGTTCTCGGCCAGTTTTCCGTCAACCTCTTTATTAGCTTGAATGTTTGCAAAAAAATTGTCGAGTGTTACAAAAGCCTGTATGTGGTTTTTAGTATCGAATTTATATCGAACATTTGTTTTTGGTACTCCTAAAGTATAACTCCAATCTGGGTGAAACTCTCTGTAGTAGTTAAGTATTGGCAACGGATAATTTCGTCCTGGAGTG
The DNA here is from genome assembly GCA_002426755.1 of Flavobacteriaceae bacterium UBA5544. Lineage (GTDB taxonomy): Bacteria > Bacteroidota > Bacteroidia > Flavobacteriales > Flavobacteriaceae > JBPOFM01. Next base: position 89,395 of record DINI01000026.1, on the reverse strand, counting down.
GTGCTATATTCCAAACCCAAAATCAAGCGATTGGGTTTGTCTGCCTTTCCTTCTTTGGTCCTGTCCCAAATCGCATAGCCTCTCGCTATATAAATTATATCATCGCTTATTATTTTTGTATCTAAATTCGAAGCGATGCGAGCTCCAACGTTACCCGCATAATACCAATTTGTTGTTTTGGATTTATGTATAAATCCAAGAGAACCTTCAATCAGTTGAACCGAATTTAAATCGTCGGTTGAAAATGGCACATCGTTCAGCTCTAGTCCGATATACCGATATTCGCCTCCAATAACAAAGTAGTTCCCTTCACTAACTTTAAGTGGAGCTTGGACGAAAGCCCTAAATCTGCTGATTGAATTGTTGGTACTGCTGTTTGGAATATTTAAATATTCGAGCCTGAACAAATCGTCTGATTGTCCAAAAACCGTTGTAATATTCAACGCAAACAATATAAAAAACGATAAAGCAATCTTTAATTTTTTCATCTATTCTGATTTAGATTTAGGTTTTTCAATAATATGAACATCTCTTTGTGGAAATGGAATGCTGATGTTATTTTCTCTAAACAAACGGTCTATTTCAAAACGTATGGCGCTTTGAGGGAATCGTGCGTTGAAACTATCATTTATGGTAAATGCTACAGTGAAATTTAGAGAACTTTCGCCAAAGTCGGTAAATAGAACCGCTGGTTCTGGCTTCTCAAGAACTTCGGGTTGTGATTTGGCTGCTTGTAACAATAATTGCTTCACCAATTGCACATCGCTGCCATAAGCCACTCCTACTTTGACATTCTCTCTCGTGGTAGTGCCATTTTGAGTCCAGTTATAGAGGCTATTTTCAAGATACAAGTGGTTTGGAATAATCAGAACTTTATTGTCGGCAGTTGTGGCACGCGTAGTTCTCAACTTTATCTCTTCCACTCTACCAACTTTACCATCCAACTCAATAATATCACCCACATGCACCGATTGGTCCGTCAAAATAAAAACACCTGAAATAATATCTTGAAACAAGGTCTGAAGTGCCAAACCTATACCTATTAATAAGGCCGCAGACGCTGCGAATATACCCGTAAGATTGACACCCAACGAATGAAAGGTCAAAAGAAATATAACCACATACACCAACCATCTTACATAACCAAAAACAGCTTTGAACTTTCGTTTATCATCATAGGGCAAATTTCGAGTCGCTAAATTTCGTATGAATCTCAATACCGTCGTTGCGATAATAAGCACTACCACGAGAATAATTAAATCCATCGGGCTCACAACCACTTGTTTACCAATGTGATATTCTTCATTTAAAAAGTTTAAAAACTCTTTCATCAATTTAATACTTTAACCACTTAAACAATTCCTTATAGCTCGGCTTCTTACCATACATCAAAATACCTACCCTATAAATTTTTGCCGCAAACCACACTGTAAAAACAAATGTGCCCACTAGTAAGGTAAACGATAATATCTGTTGCCATATTGGAACACCAAAAGGAATTCGCATTAACATCACCACTGGCGATGTAAAAGGAATAAATGAAAAAACTGTCGAAACCGTACCATGCGGATCCTCAATAACCGTAAATACACCAACATAAACAGCCAAAACCAAGGGCATAATTATAGGCATCATAAATTGTTGCGTATCGGTCTCACTGTCAACAGCAGCTCCGATGGCCGCATAGAGTGAACTATAAAGTAAAAAACCTCCCAGAAAGAAAAACAAAAAGGCAACACAGAGATTGAGTATTGGCAAATTCAGGAATGCGGTCATAAACTCCTGTGCCTGATTTTGAGCATCAGATGATGCCATTGCCTGCTGTATCATTTCTTGTTGTGGGGATTGTATCTGCATTAAATCGATGCCAAAAATAGCCGAAACCACAAATACCATAACGCCTCCAAGAATCACCCAAATAACAAATTGAGTAACACCAGCAAGGGATGTTCCAATGATCTTACCCATCATCAATTGAATGGGTTTTACTGATGAAATAATGACCTCAATGATTCTGCTTGTCTTTTCTTCAATGACACTGCGCATAATCATGTTGCCATAAATAATAATAAACATAAAGAGCAAATAGCCAGCCGCACCTCCAAAAGCCAGTTTTAAATAGCTGTCAATTTTAGAGGTTTTCTGTCCTTCAAAACTCTCCTGTCCAATAGTGATATAAGTACGTGAGGATTTTATTTTTTCAATATCCACACCATCTTGAACCAACTTTAAATCGGTAAGCTTTTTTTCAATTTTATCCTCTAGACTTGAAATGATGGTCAGAGAAGGTGAATCTTCTGAATAGAATTTTGCATCCTCGTATGGTTGAATGGAATCATTACTTTTTTTGATATATAACAATCCATATTCTTCTTTGGAATTGACTAGTTCTTTAGCATTATCAAGACTGATGTCATTTAAGAAAGTGTATTTAATATGTTCGGAATCCGCAAATACCGTATTGAACAGCCCTGTTTCATCCAAAATGGAAATATTTCGATTTTGATTGTTATTGATTTGCGATAGATAAGCCACTAACGCTATCAATCCAATCATAATCATTGGACTTAAAAACGTCATGATAATGAACGATTTATTCCGAACTTTAGTCAGGTATTCTCGCTTTATTATAAGAGATAAATGGTTCATTTTCAATTATTTGTTACTGTTTGGATAAAAATATCGTTAGCACTGGGAATGACTTCCACAAAATGATGAACCTCTGCTTTGGATGTCAAAAATGTCAGTAAATCGTTAGAAGAAGTCGGCTCTGATAGTTTGATATTGAGTTTAATATCGTCATTAAGATTTTTGAAGGTTGCAGGAAGAACCTCAAATTTGCTTTTGATACTGTTGACCACGTCATCCGGGTTTGAAGTCTGCAAACCAACTTCAAATGTATTGGTTTTATATTGACGCTTGATATCATTCAATTTTCCGTCCAAAATTTTATTCGATTTATGAATCAAAGCAATATGATCGCACAATTCTTCCACCGATTCCATACGATGCGTAGAAAAAATGACTGTTGCGCCTTCATCTCTTAATTGCAAAATTTCATCTTTAATCAATGTGGCATTGATTGGGTCAAATCCCGAAAAAGGTTCGTCAAAAATAAGTAGTTTTGGTCTGTGCAATACCGTCACTATAAACTGTATTTTTTGAGCTTGTCCTTTACTCAATTCCTGTATTTTTTTGTTCCACCAATCTCCGATCTCCAACTTATCGAACCAATATTTTAACCTGTCCTTGGCATCTTGTTTCGACATTCCTTTTAATTGTGCAAGATACAACGCCTGCTCACCAACTTTCATAGATTTATATAATCCTCGCTCTTCAGGAAGATATCCGATATTCTGTATGTCGGTAGGTTTTAAAGGATTGCCGTCTAAAAATACACTTCCAGAATCCGGCATGGTTATTTGGTTGATGATTCTGATGAGGGTAGTCTTACCTGCGCCATTGGGACCCAGCAATCCAAAAATACTGCCTTTTGGAACTGCTATGGACACATCATTTAGTGCCTTAAAATCTCCAAAGTGTTTTGAAACATTTTTGGCGACTAGTACGTCATTCATAAATTGAGGATTGAGAGGATTACAAAATTTGTGATGTAAAGATATTAAATGTGAATGCTTTCATTAACAAAATAGAACATATTTTTAACTTAAACGAGATTATAGTTTTAAATACAAATGGGCCTAAAAGCAAAACCCACCCTCAATAAATTAAGGATGGGAAAAAATTGCTATGAAAAAGAAAAATACCACTAAAGTTAATTAGTGATATTCAAATATAGTGTTTTTTATCAAAAAACCCTTTTTTATGAAAACATATCTTTTACTTTTTCAAAAAAAGATTTGTCATCACTATCTGGTTTTGGTGTAAAATGCTCATCATTCTTCATGTTTTCGAAGAAATCTTTTTGTTCTTTGTTGAGCGATTTCGGTGTCCAAACATTCACATGAACGAGCAAATCTCCTTTGCCGTAACCATTGACACTAGGAATTCCCTTACCTCGAAGCCTCAAAATTTTACCAGATTGAACACCTGCATCAATTTTAATTCGAACTTTTCCGGTCACTGTATCAATTTCTTTTGAGGTTCCCAGAACAGCATCTGGCAAACTAACGTACATATCATAATGCAAATTATCGCCTTCGCGCTTTAAAGTAGGATGATCTTCCTCTTGAATCGCCACCAATAAATCACCAGCAATTCCATTCCCTGGTGCATCGTTTCCTTTACCTGACACTTTAAGTTGCATACCATCTACAACACCCGCTGGAATTTTTACCGAAACTGTTTCTTCTTTTGTAACAAGTCCTTGAGCATCTGCGTCAGAAGGTTTTTTATCTATGGTTTGTCCTGCACCTCCACATGTTGGGCATGTTGAAGCTGTTTGCATTCGACCCAAAATAGTATTGGTCACTCGCATTACCTGACCTTGACCATTACAGGTTGAACAGGTTTTATAGGTTGTGCCTTCAGCTTGGACTTTTCGTTTGACCTTTAATTTTTTCTCAACGCCATTCGCAATTTCTTCGAGCGTCATTGTAATTCGGATTCGTAGGTTGCTTCCTTTCACGCGTCGCTGACCACCACCGAAACCTCCTCCAAAACCAGAGAAACCTCCACCTCCAAAAGCTCCACCAAAAATATCGCCAAACTGGCTGAAAATGTCATCCATATTCATGCCACCTCCGCCAAATCCGCCACCTTCGAAAGCTTGATGGCCAAATTGGTCATAACGCGCTTTCTTTTCAGGATTGCTTAAAACCTCATAAGCTTCGGCAGCTTTTTTGAACATTGCTTCAGCTTCCTTATTGTCCGGATTTTTATCAGGATGGTATTTGATGGCTTTCTTTCGGTATGCCTTCTTAATTTCTTCAGCTGTTGCGTTCTTACTGATTTTTAGTATGTCGTAATAATCTTCTTTCATAGAAAAAATATATTCAATTCCTCACAATTCCGTTTGCTATCGGATGGGAATGTCTTTATTAAAATTTAATATCCTGTCACTACTTTAGGAAAACGGATAACCTTGTCGCCAAGTTTATAGCCCTTTTCGACCACATCGATGATTTTTCCTTTCAATTCATCCGATGGCGCGGCAATTTGTGTGATGGCTTCATGCTCATCAGCATTGAAAGAATCACCTTGAGCGACCTCAATTTTTTCCAAACCATTTTTCTCTAAGGTGGACACTAATTTTTGATAGATAAGCAATACGCCTTTTCTCAAATGCTCCGCTTCCTTGTCATCTTCTGTATGCAATAATGCACGCTCAAAATCGTCCAAAACTGGCAATAATGACACCATGACTTCCTGACTTGCGGTTTTAAACATATCCATACGCTCTTTTGCTGTACGACGTTTGTAGTTTTCAAACTCTGCAAACAGACGAAGGAATTTATCTTTCTCTTTACCAAGTTCTTCATTTAATCGCTCTTCAACCGACTGCTCCTCAATTTGAGTGGTGTTTTCGTTCTCTAACTCGGCTTCGTTATCTATGTGTTCGTTTTTATCTTTTTTGCTCATTGTTTCAATCTCTTAAATATCTTCAAAGGAATTTGGCAAAAGTACTGCCATTATTGATAAAATGTCAAAATGTCACACATTATTTTTTGCTTTTACATTCGTGAAGGTTGGGAGTTAATTTAAGTGATGACAATTTCAATAGATATCGATGCAATCTATATTAACGTGCTTTTTCATTTAATCATGGTGACATCCACATTTACATTAAAATATCGAGCGATGGTTTTTTCTGTTTTCAGTCTTTCATTTGTCTTGGCCATACTACTTCTTCTTATGACCTCTCCAAACATTATGGAACCAGAATTTTGGAATGACTCTCAATCTATACTCACCTTTTTTTTATCTGCTGCTATTTTATTTTGTGGGTGTCTTCCACTTTTGAAGATGAAGATTATAAGCATTGATTCCCAATACATTGCATTTAAAAATTATCTGTTTTCTTCAAACACCAAAGAAGTTTACCTGAAGACATATGACCATTATAACGTTGTACATGAAGAATCTGAAAATGGAATTTTTGAAGCTGTTTGGTTCATCAAAGACGGAAAATTGGCGGACTCTTTTTCGACCTACCAATATTCCAATTATAATGCTTTGAAATCTGCCCTAAACCTATCTCATAAAGGTGAATTGGATCTGTCACCTCTCAAGCAATTTTTGGTACGGTGTGGTAAAAAAATCCAAAGCATTTAAAATACACTGGTCCTTAATGGAATTTGCTCTTAAAAAAAAGTCGATTTCTTTTAATATTTGAATAACACCATTAAAACGTTTTCGTATCATTGTAGATATTCACATTCAAAAACCACAAAAAACGAACAAGGAAAGAAAAATTAGCTAATCCATCTTTCCCTATCAACTTCATAAATCAAAAAACGATGACAAAATTAAAATTTGCTGTTTCAGTAGCCTTCTTAACGATATTCAGCTTAACTTCTAACGCCCAAGCCGATAAAATGCTAGAATGGGCAAATCAAGGAACTGTTACCAACGAAAGTTACAATTCAGAAATTCCATTTAGATATGTGGATGGATATATCTTTTTGGACATTATTCAGAACGATAAAAAATATAATTTCCTTTTTGATACCGGTGCCGAAGCAACTGTAATAGATAAGTCCATTATTGATGCGTTTGAACACCAACCATTTTCTACATCAAGTGTCTCTGGTCCCATTATAAAGGATGAACATATAAAAACAATCAGTTTATCAAGCATTTATATTTCCGATGTGGAATTTGTCAATATTGGCGTTATTTCCGTAGAATTGAACTTTGCAAAGGCTAAATTTTGCAACAAAGTAGATGGGATAATTGGAAGTACACTATTAAAAAAGTCCAAATGGCAAATAGATTATGACAAACAGGTTATCCGTTTATCCAATGACATTTCGGACCTTCTATCTGAAGAAGCAAAATACACTGTAGAAACCAAGCTTCCTTCAAAAGGTTGGGGAACTGAAACCATTGAATTGAACGTTGACGGTTATGTTTCGCAATTTAACTTTGATACCGGTAATGGGCGGGAGAAAATGGTTTCAAATCCCAATAAATTAGAAGAGTTTAAAGTTAAGAACAAAGGTTCTATTATTGAATATGGTTTTAAAAAATCAGCTACAGATTATAAATTTATCGCAGAAAGTGTAACACTCGGAAACCTAAAAATAAATGATCAAGCTATCAATTTGCAAAACGAAGTTGGCAATTTTCAACTTTTAGGAAATCGGTTTTTTGAAAATTTTATGGTTACGGTTGATTGGGACAAACATCAAGTTTATTTAGAGCCAACAAAAGAAATGTTGGCAGATGAAGCTATTGGATTTGAATTGAATTTCAAACCCAACTTTGAAAATAACACCATAGAAATTGCAACAGGATTAAAATCGTTTACCAAAGAACACAAAATTGAAAAAGGAGCCACTCTTCTAAAAATTAATGAAACTGATGTTTCCAATTTTTCACACCAAGAGTTTTGCAATTTCTGGAATGTGGAATGGCCAAAAATAACTGATGCCGAAAAATTAAACATTATCATTTCAGAAATGGGCAAAGAGAAAGAACTTGTGCTAACCAAAAAGAAATTGGTGTAAAAACGTAAAAAATGACAGCAGTTTATATGGTTTATTTCTACTTAACCAGGCCTTAAACTTTATAATAATGCATCCAATGCGGGTTGCAAATTGGAGTATTTAAAACTAAAGCCATTTTCTTCAATTTTTTTTGAACAGACACGTTGACTTTCAAATAGCAAGATGTGCATCTCTCCAAGTACCAATTTCATCATAAATTTTGGGATGTTTGGCAAGAACAAAGGTTTATGAAGGGTTTTTGCAATAGCTTTTGTCAGGTCGTTATTGGTGACAGGATTTGGTGCCACGCCGTTAAATATTCCTTCGGTTTGGTTTTCCAACACATGTATAAAAATAGATGCCAAATCTTGGATGTGAATCCATGATTGCCATTGTGTTCCTTTTCCGAAGGCGGCTCCAACTCCGAATTCAATAGGTTTTACCATTTGTGGCAACGCACCACCATCGTTGGACAGCACCAACCCAATTCTAATTTTTGAAACCCTTAAATTAAGTTGATGAAATTCATCTACTTTGTCTTCCCACTGTTCTGCAACCTTTCCAAGAAACGTTGAAGAAGCTTCAGGGTAATCTTCATCATAATAATTGGTCAAAGAATCTGGGTAAATACCGATGGCACTGGCAGAAATAATATGTTTGACCTGATGTTCAGTTTTAGAAAGTGACTCTTTTAAAGTTTGTAAGGATTGTAGACGGCTTTCCAAAATCACTTTTTTGTAAGAAGACGTCCAACGTTTTGAGATGGATGCTCCAGCCAGATTGATGATGGCATCCACATTTTGGAAACACTTAATATCAATAGTGCCATTTTTTGGATTCCATAAAAAGCCTTTATAGTTCTGTTCGTTGACCAACTTATCTTCAGAAGTTGTCAGGTAATGAACCATAATATTATTTTCATGACATTGTCTTACAATCTCACTTCCAATCAAACCTGTTGCACCTGTAATTAAAACTGTCATATTATAATATTCCATTTTTATAAAGTTAGTCATTAGTCGAACCGTTTGAATTAACTTTAATGTAGGTTTAACAGAATTAACTAAACTTTATAATTGTTAGGAAAGTTAAATGCTTTGCACTTTGTTGTCAATAATATAGACCTTATAGATTTTTCGAATGCTGAAAGTTCTTTATGGCTCTCAACATTTCCCTTTTCCCTGGTGGTCCGGGAAGTTTTTCGACTTGAAATCCTGTTGCCAACATAGCTCGCCTAACACTTCCTTTTGCGGAATAGGTCACCAACATACCATTGGTTTTTAGAGCATCATACATCTTTTGAAATATGGTTTCGGTCCACAATTCAGGTTGCACACGTGCTCCAAAAGCATCAAAATAAATGAGGTCAAATTGCCCTCGGTCCTCAATATCAAAAAATGTCTTTTTCTGTTTGGTCAGCTGGAAATATGGTGTGATTTGATGTTTTTCTTCCCAAGTCACTTGATGTAGTTTTTTAAATGCATCCGTACCATCAACTTCCAATTGCTCGGAATAATTCATGGTCTCCAATTCTTCTGAAGAAATCGGAAACGCTTCAACACCAATATAATCAATTTCTAAATTCAGTTTTTTTGCTTCAAGTAACGTGATAAAAGCATTCAAACCTGTTCCAAACCCTATTTCGAGAATATTGATAGGTTTGGTTTCTGGAAACGATTCCTTAAAAAAAAGCAAACCATGTTTTATAAAAACGTGGTTTGCTTCTTGTATGGCGCCATGAATGGAGTGATAGTGTTCGTTCCATTCCACCAAGTGGATGGTTTTGGAACCATCTGCCGTTGTGATGATTTCGCGCTGCAACTATTGCTTGATTAGCACTCCGTCAGCCTCAAACGAATAAGTTTTTTTAGGTTCTGTAATGGCAGCGACCTCTTCTGCAGATTTACCTGCGTCTTCAGCATAGTGTCGTTGCTCATCCACGGGTACTTCATTTACAAATGCCTTTCCGTTAAGAATGACATCTTTACCAGCTATATCTTTAGGCATAAAAAACGCATAGTCTTTAAATTTCACCATCGCTTCCTGTCCATTATCCAAATTTAAGGTCATCCAACATCCTTTTGCCTGGCACACTTCAATGACTTTTGCTGTCATTTTTGTATTGACCGTATCGCCTACTGACATCGAATTGTACTTTTCCGTCATCTGTTTAGTAGTCATCACATTGTCGTCGGTAATTTTATCACCAAAAGATGCATAGGCAATTTCTTCTTTTACAACTTCCGTTTCAGCAACTTCTTTTTCTTTCGATTTGCAAGAAACTACAGCCACAGCAAGAACTAAAACCATTAAAATATTTTTCATAATTGGTGAGAATTTTAAAATTTATCAAGGACAAAGATATCAATTTTTTAAAAATCAAATTCGGTTTTTTAAACTCGTTAATTTGACTACTTTTGCAGAATAAAGAAAATGAAATGACAAAATTTGCAACTTCCGAAATCGATATAGTAAAATCACCAACCACAAAGATTGATAAAGTCGATTTTGAGAATTTGGTTTTTGGCAGAACGTTTACAGACCATATGTTTTATTGTGATTATGTAGATGGAAAATGGCAACAACCAAAAATAACACCTTATGGCCCAATGACCTTTGAGCCTTCCGCGAGAGTTTTCCATTACGGACAAGCAGTATTTGAAGGCATGAAAGCTTATAAAGATGAAGACGGAAGCGTATTCTTGTTCAGACCTCAAGACAATTATGAGCGTATTAATAAATCAGCAGGTCGCTTGGCAATCCCAGAATTTCCGAAAGAGTTCTTCTTTGAAGGTTTGACTACGCTATTAAAGATGGATGAACAATGGATTAAAAGTGGTAAGGGCAACTCTTTATATATACGTCCATTTGTAATTGCTACCGAGCCAGCGATTTCGGCTTCGCCAGCAAGCACTTATAGGTTTATGATTATTTGTTCGCCAGCCAAAGCATATTACACGGGAGGCGTAAGAGTTTTATTTGCAGAAAAATACAGCCGTTCTGCCAATGGTGGTGTAGGCTTTGCAAAAGCGGCTGGTAACTATGCAGCACAATTCTATCCAACTTCTTTGGCACAGGCAAAAGGATTTCAACAAATCATCTGGACTGACGCAAACACACACGAATATCTAGAAGAAGCTGGAACAATGAACATCTTCTTTAGGGTGAATGACACGTTGATAACTGCTCCAACAAGCGATCGTATTTTGGATGGTGTTACCAGAAAAAGTTTGATACAATTGGCAAAAGATAACAATATAAAAGTGGACGTAAGACCCGTAAGCGTAAAAGAAATTAAGGAAGCCGCTAAAAATGGCTCATTAAAAGAAATTTTTGGAGCAGGAACTGCTGCCGTTATCAGTCCGATCTCGGCTTTTGAGCATGGTGGCGATATTTTCGAACTGGAATTAAGATCAGATTCGTATGCATCAATTTTGAAAGAAAAAATGTTGAACTTACAACACAACCTTGCCGAAGATCCTCATGGTTGGAGATATGAAGTTTAGTCTTCAAAATTAGAAATTCCAATAAAAAAATTCCAAATCCCAACTGTCTTTTTGTTGGAATTTGGAATTTTAGTTTTGGTAGATATGCCTTAACTGTTGAGTATTTTAATAATATCTGGTTTAAAATAGTTTGGCCCTTTAAGCACTTTGCCATCTTCTCTATAAATTGGTTCACCGTTTTCTCCCAATTTACTCATATTGCTCCGTTGTATTTCGTCAAAAACTTCTTCAATCTTATGCTGCAAACCGTGCTCAATAATAGTTCCGCACAAAATGTACAGCATATCACCCAGAGCATCGGCAATTTCCACCAAATCATCATTATTGGCAGCTTCGAGATATTCTTCGTTTTCTTCGCGCATCAGTTTATATCGCAGCATATTTTTTTCAGTTCCCAAACTTGCCTTTGGAGTTTCTCTGTGGCCTATTTTAAATGCTGTATGGAATGCTTTTACGGCTTCAATCTTGTCTTTCATTGCGTATTGAAATATTAATTAATTCATAAAACTAAACCAGATTTGTATTCGTAGATAATTATGAAGTTATAAATCTATAGGTGTTATATATTATGAATACTTGAGATTTTAGATTAGTTTATTTATTTTTGCATAAAAATAGCTATATGTTTACTAACGGTCAATTGATTTTTGCGATTTTATTCGCAATCGCTTTTATAGCTGCTTTGATTTATACATACCGTAGAGACCTCAACCTTCACAAAAAATATTACAAAGGTAGCGTGTGGGTATTGATAGCTTTTATCTCGTTTATCATTTTTATTGCGGTTATAAAATTTGCCTTTATATAAATAGTCTTTTCTTCATTTTTTTTTCGAATTAATGATGACATAATTCAGAAATTGGGATGTTTACAGAAACAACCACATGACTGTAATCATCTATTTTTGCGTTCTACTGGGAATCAACTTCTTATTATTAAAGTTTAGTGTCAACAAAGACACCTAATGTTTTAGTTATTCAGCATTCTTAATTTTAGATTAACTTTTTGAATTTCAATAGTTCACAAAAGATCTGTTTTGAAAGTCACTTTTTTTGATTTGCTTTTTTTACCCTACAATTTCAATTGCCTAAACTTTAGCATAAATTTCATTATCTTTGAATACCAACCTGAAACTTTGGGATTGGCAACAAAACCAACACCCACGAAAACAATGAAATTCATCAAATACATCTTATTTTTACTATTAATCGCCATCATAGGACTTTCCATATATATTGCCGTACAGCCAAATTCTTATGTGTTAACTACAAATCGAAACATTAAAGCACCTGCCGCTGTCATTTTTGAAACAATTGCAGATACCGCAACAACAGATCATTCTGCTTTTTGGAAAAAAACAGAACAATTAAAAAGTGCTTCAAACGAAGCTCCAAAATTCATACAACAAAATTATACCAGCAAAGATATTGGTAATTCTGAACTCTCTTGGAAGTTGCGTCCCAATGGTGATGGAACCACTGAAGTATCGAGAACCATTTCGGCATATGACTTATCCTTCATTTATAAGGCAAAGTCCATTTTTTCAGGTAGCTCTCGTGACGAACTGATGAAACAAATGAGCGATGACCTGAAGCAATTGGAGGATGAAGTTGTAGAAAGCATGAAGGTTTACAGCATCAAAGTAGATGGACTTACCGAATATGGCGGTGGATTTTATATGTATAAGACAACTTCAGCATCCGCAAGCAACATTAGCAATATGATGGCAAGACAATATGCTGAAATCATGAATTTTATGCAAGACCACAACGTACCTATGGCCGGAATGCCTTTCACTATCTACAATGAAATGGACGATAATGGGAACGTCATTATGAGTAATGCCATTCCTGTGAGAGATAAAGTAATAGTGGCAGATGATAGCAATGTCCTCTGTGGGTATATTGAAAAAACCAGAGCTCTGAAAGCAACCTTAAAAGGTGATTACACCAATCTCGGAGAAGCTTGGAAGGTAGCGATGAAATATCTTAAGGACAATAATCTTGAACAATCAGAGCAACATCCTTTTGAAATTTATTTAAATGACCCAGGAAGCACACCAAACCCTGCTGATTATTTAACGGAAATCTATATTCCGATTAAAGAACAAACTCCTACCGAAAACACATCGATGTGAAACAACTCTTTTTAGTTTTTCTTGGTGGAGGTATCGGGAGCGTATTACGATTCCTTATTGGTAAATATCTTAACAGTCCCGGAACAGGAATTCCCTACGGCACTTTTGCCGCGAACATTTTGGGAAGTCTGCTCATTGGTGTTATTTTGGGATTTGCCATCAAACAAAATACGCTTTCACAAAATCAAATTCTCTTTTTGGCAACAGGTTTTTGTGGTGGCTTTACTACCTTTTCAACCTTTGCATACGAAAATCATGTGTTTTTAAAATCGGGAGATTTTACAAGTTTTGCAATCTACACCATCGCCAGTTTCGTGATAGGCTTTTTGGCGGTGTTTGCTGGTATTTTCATTGTAAAAAGTGTGTGATTCAAAAGATGTATTGGCTAACTGACACTTTATACGCCTATTTTTTAAAAGCCTTGACTCCTGCTCTCACCTCAATTTCTAGATAATTTTCCCTTGGCACAATAGGACAGGAATATTTTTCATTATAGGCACAATACGGGTTGTAAGCCGAATTGAAGTCCACAACCAAAGTGTCGCCACTTGGAATTCTCATATCGATATAGCGACCTCCTCCATAACTTTCATCTCCATTGGTATCATCCAAAAAAGGTAAAAACAAATAGTCTTCATAGCCTTCTTTCTTGATTAGATCTTGTCCTTGATACACATTCAATTTATAATCCTTGCCTTTTAAATTAAAGGCAATTTCACCATATTTTATATAATCAGGACGTCTATCGGTGGTGGTTTTCATTTTGAATGGCTTTTCATCCAAAGTTCGCTTAAAGGTTGCGGTCACCACATAAGCGGAGTCAAACTTAAAAAAGTCCAAACCTTTAAACTTCTTTAAGTCTTTCTCCTTTAATGGCGATTTGGAAGCATCCTTATATTCTGAATTTATTTCACGTTGAAACTCGGTTTCGCCTTGTACTCGCTGTTTATCTTGTGCACAACTCAATAAAAAAACGAGTCCAAAAAAGAGTGAAAATATTGTTTTCATACATTAAATTATTAAAAATTTTAAGCTCAAAAATACAACATTCATTTTTTTTCCCTAGCTTTGATGAACGATAAATCAAAAAGTATGCGCAACTGCATTGTCACATATACCCAAAAGAGAACCTCTTTATCGAGAAGGCGGACTTGCTATATGTTATGATGATATGAATATACATTTAATCAATATATAAAAGTCCGACGATAACGTCGGACTTTTTATTTTTATACCAATCAATCAAAATGAAACATTTACACCAACTATTAATCAAAAAGGCTCATGAGCCTTTAAATGTTTCATCTGTACAATTACTAACAATAAACCAAAACGGATGAAACTTTTTAACTTTTTATATTATAACATAGGCCAAGCCTATTTCAATACGTTTAAAGGCTTGTCTAAAGAAGTATGGTGGCTTGCGCTCATTACGCTCATCAATAGAGCCGGGACAATGGTTGTTCCATTCCTGTCACTATATCTCACAACAAATCTCCACTTCACTTTAGATGACGTGGCGTGGATTATGTCCGCATTCGGTCTGGGTTCTATAGCGGGTTCGTGGTTAGGCGGAAAAATGACGGACCAAATTGGCTATTATAAAGTGATGGTCTTTAGTTTGATGTTGAGCGGGCTTTTATTTATAGCCATGCAATTCCTAAACACGTTCTACAGTATTTGTATCGGTATTTTTATATTGATGACCGTAGCAGACATGTTCCGTCCTGCAATGTTTGTGGCATTGAGTGCGTATAGCAAACCCGAAAACAAAACGAGAAGTGTAACGCTCATACGTCTTGCTATCAATCTTGGATTTTCAGCTGGTCCTGCAATAGGAGGGTTGATTATCACAAAAATGAGCTATGGTGGACTGTTTTGGGTGGATGGCATTACGTGTATGATTGCAGCCGTTGCCTTGTTAAATGTCTTACACCCTAAAAAATCCAAGGTATTAGACATGGAAGTCAATGACAATCCAAAATCCGCCTATACCGATAAGGCCTTCATGATATTCCTGGTGGCTATGGTTATTTTTGGAGTGGTGTTTCTCCAATTTTTGTCCACACTTCCTTATTTTTATAAAGAAGGTGCAGGATTGTCGGAATTTGAAATTGGGTTACTGATGGCACTCAACGGAATTTTAATTTTTGTTTTTGAAATGCCACTCATCAAATGGTTGGAACATAAAGGATATACCAAAGTTGGGCTGATGATTTTTGGATTGTTATTGACCACGGTCAGCTACCTATTTTTATTGTACAATACCCTGATTGCCTTGATCGTTATTAGTATGATTATCGTAACTTTTGGCGAAATGATTGTGTTTCCATTTTCGAATGCCTTTTCCTTAAAGCGTTCCAAGCGTGGACTCCAAGGCGAATATATGGCACTGTACAGTATTGCATTTTCAATTTCGCACGTGTTTGGACATAATTTGGGCTTTCATTTTATTGATACATTCGGATTTGACAATACTTGGATTTTAATGGCAACACTTGGTACAATTGGCTTAATTTTATTGTTCAGCTTGAAAAAATTTATGACAACTTCAAAAGAAGAAGGTTAAAAGATGAGTGAAAAGAAAAAAGTAGTGATTATAGGTGCAGGTCCCATCGGGATTGCCTGCGCTCTGGAATGCAAAAAAAGGAATTGGGACTATGTGGTACTTGACAAAGGTCCACTGACCAATTCCTTATACAATTATCCAAAGAACATGACCTTCTTCTCCACATCAGAAAAGTTGGAGATTGATGACATTCCTTTTATAAGCAACAACCCAAAACCATCAAGAGATGAGGCTTTGGAATATTATCGTCGAGTCGCCACATCAAATAAAGTGAACATTAACTTATATGAAGAGGTTACTTCTATAAAAAAGGAAAACAATCAATTCTGTATCGTATCAGACAAGACCACATATAATTCTGAAAACCTTATCATCGCTTCAGGGTTTTATGACATCCCTAATTTATTAAATGTACCAGGCGAAGCATTGGATAAAGTCACACATTATTACAAAGAAGCACATGCGTATGCCATGCAAAATGTCATTGTGGTGGGCGCCAGCAATTCATCGGTGGATGCTGCTTTGGAAATTTGGCGAAAAGGTGGCCACGTGACTATGGTCATACGCAAAGATCAAATTGGAGAACGTGTTAAATATTGGGTACGTCCAGACATCATCAACAGAATTGAAGAAGGCAGCATCAAGGTCTTTTACAATTCAGAAATCATCGACATAAAAGAGCATGAAGTGACCATTAAAATTCCCGAAGGAGAGATAATCATTCCAAACGATTTTGTTGTGGCATTGACAGGTTATCGTCCTAATTTCAAATTTCTGGAGGAAGCCGGTGTGCATCTCTCCAATGACGATTTAAAATTGCCGCAATACAATCCAAAAACCATGGAAACTAATGTAAAAGGACTATATTTAGCCGGTGTGATCTGTGGTGGCATGGAAACCCATAAATGGTTTATAGAAAATTCGCGTGTCCATGCAAAACTCATTGCCAATCATCTAGAAAATAGTAAATTCACAGCGTAATTTTTTTTGTATATGGAGCGCCCAGAACATCAAACACCTATTTATAAAAAAGCTCAAGACATTGAAAAACTTGTGCTGTCTATCATTGATTTCGTTAAAGATTCCGACTTACCTCATGAGGATGATTTTGATCTTGAAATTATGAACGGAAGACTTTCAGAGATGAAAGAAAACGCTTATGAAATTACTGTTCTAATTTCAGAGGCATCCCTCCCATCAATGCCTTATGATTTTAGAATGGAGAATGCTGTGTTCATCAAAAGTGCTGCCCATGAAATCATTGAGGTAGCACTATACATTGAGGATAAAGGTCTTAAAGAGGTTGATTATCTTGACCTTTTGTATGATGAAATTGAGGCCTTAAGAATATTATTTAGAGAGTGGATAAACACCTTTGAATTGTGGAAATATGATTGTGAAGATTGGGGGTTATTCCACCGTGATGATATCAAACTTATAAAAAATGCAGAAGAAGATGACGAAAACGAATTCGATAATGACGAGGATACAGATGACCTATGAAACTATTTCACAGGTTTGACATCATTAAAACTAACCACATGAGAGAGTACTATCTGGGTTTTTGTTTCGCCATAAGTAATCAATTGGTCGATAAAGGATTCCAAGTGCTTTTGGTTTTTTAAGACCACTTCCATGACAATGTTCTCGTTGCCTGTAATCCGGTAGCAATTCAATACTTCGTCATAGGTTTTTACCTTTTCCAAAAAAGGTTTTAGCATTCCCATAAAAGCTCTTAAAGTGATGATGGCCTTTAATTGATAACCGACTTCAATAGGTGCAATATGAGCATGGTACCCCCTAATGAGTCCAGCATCCTCCATTTTTTTTATGCGTTCAGAAACCGCTGGGGAGCTGATGCCAACCTGTCTTCCTATCTCGGCATTCGATTGCCGTGCATTGGACTGCAAACACTTCAAAATCTTCCAGTTAAGTGAATCGATACTCATTTAAAGAAATATAACAGTAAAACCTTAATATTTAAAGCAAATATACACATTTACTTTAAAATCGATAGTATTAAATGTTTGCTTGTCACTAATTTTGAGGAAATTGCTATTAATAAATGTTGTACCCGATCCCATCTCACCTATCTGATTTGCCTATTTATAAAAAGGCGATGGAAATAATTATCCTATCGCGAAGCATTTCTACATACCTCAATCAAGATTTGTCATATCTAAGACCTGATGGAAGCGAAGACGCTGATATTTATTTTTCCGGAGATATTGTGCAACAATCCTCCTCTTTAGCACCAGAAATTGTCAATGCAGAATTGGAACGTTATTCAGATAAAAAGCACAAACACATCGCCTCGCTTGAGCGTTTGACCACAAGACTTTATAACAATTGTAAGCGATTAGAGCATTGCAATAGCGATGGCAAAGAGTACTTACCGATTCTTCGTAGTGAGTTGCGTAAATTCAAAAAACTGCAGCATACTTGGATGCTTACTTTGTGAATTAATGACACATCGTGCAGTCTTGCTTGTCTTTGATTTCGCCTACTAGATATCCTTCGTCATTCATTTTAAAATCGCAACAGTCCATAAAACCTTGAGCGATGAGCTTTCTACCTCTTTGAATCTGGGATTTTACCGTAGGCAATGGTAAATGCAATTGTTCTGAAACCTCTGCCTGCTTCAAACCTTTGATATCGGAGAGAAATAAAGGGTCTCGATACTTTTTTGGAAGACTTTTAATAATGCCCTGCAAACAATCTTCCTTCGTATGCTCTAATTTGTGGTCTTCAAAAATCATATCTGCATCAGACAGTTCGTAAGTAATGTCATGTGCCCTGAAATAATCCAAAACCGTGTAGCGTGCTATCGAGAACAACCATGACTTCACTTTTTCTTCATCCTTAAGGAGGTGCAATTTGGTATGCACTTTCATGAAAGTTTCCTGTAGCAAATCATCCGTAACCACAGTGTCCTTCACTTTACTCCCTATAAAGTGTCTGATATCGTCAGCGTATAGTTTCCAAATATGTTGGGTGTCCATAGATTGATACAAAAAAGAGTCCATTTCAGTATAAAATTACTAAAATAGACTCTGATATTTAACATTTTAAATCAAGCTTAACAGTTGCAGTTGCTGCAAGTACAATTCTCACAAGTGCAGTTTTGACATTGTCCTTTTTGGCAACTATCACAGTTGCAGGTGCATTCATTATTTTTCATGACTATATAATTTTAAAGTTCATATAATAGACGTGAAAACAATAAAAAAGATGCATTTTTTACCGACAATTTCTTTTTAAAACAAAAATCGGTTTGAGGCTAGCCTTCTTTAACTGGCTTTCTGCAAGCTCACAATCTGACTATCTGCTTCATGATACTTTTCAGATTTGATGGTATTCAGCAACCAATCAAAATAGTTACTGGAGCGTCTCTTAAAGTGGTAAGGTAATGTAGTTTCCATAATCATATCAATTTGATTAAACATAATTTGATAAATGAGGGAGAAACAAAATTAATGACAGTTCTAAACACAAACATAAAAATTAGTCAAACAGAGCAAATACACCTTTATAAAACAGCGCACTACAAAATTTAACGACCAACAACCACCAACCTGATGTTAATAATTAAGGAGCGTCACTTATAGTACATATAATTTATTTTCAGTTACTTGCCATGATTATGATTTCATATCTTCATATACAGAGAAAGTGAAAAAGGCAACACACACATCCACAAGTTGGTCTGCATGTCCAGAATGCAAAGGTCGGGGTAAAAAAAGCCGAAGACTCCGCAAGAAAGCACGGCTCCGTTACCAAAGAGCCTTGGATGAATTTGAAAAAAACCAAAGCAAAGGAACGGCACCTATTCGCCCCAAACGTCACCAAGATATGTGCATCAACTGCACCGGTTCTGGGCTGGTACATTCAGAGAACACTCCCGACCCGGATAAAGAAAACTATCCACATGTAGCCATTATTGGTGCAGGCATAGGAGGTGTAGCACTTGCGGTGGCTTGCTTGCACCGCGGCATCCCCTTCACAATTTATGAGCGTGACAACAACTTCGATGCGCGGGCCCAAGGCTACGGGCTCACCCTACAACAAGCCAGTAAAGTGATGAAAGGATTTGGTATTGCATCATTGGAAGCTGGCGTCATTTCAACACGGCATATAGTCCACACTACCGATGGCAAAGTGATTGGCGAATGGGGCATGCGAAAATGGATGCCTTCAGACGCCAACAAATCTCCCAAACATACCAATATCCATATCGCACGGCAGTCCTTACGCCTAGCCTTACTAGAGCAACTCGGAGGATCTGGTAGCGTAGAATGGGGGCACCAACTCATAGAAGTTAAGACTTCTGACGGTGAAGTTGTTCATCTAACTTTTGAGGTAGATGGCAAGTCCAAAAACGCCACCGCAAACCTAGTAGTCGGAGCCGATGGCATTCGCAGTTCTGTAAGACGGTTACTGCTTGGTGAAAGCTCAACTCCCTTATGCTATTTGGACTGTATTGTCATTCTTGGCATTTGCCCGTTGTCTGCACTAAAAGACTTGAAAAGTCCGCTGTTGGACTCTGCAACTGTATTTCAAACCGCGAATGGCAATGAGCGTATCTATATGATGCCGTATACTTCAGATTCTGTGATGTGGCAATTGAGCTTTCCTATGTCAGAAGAAGAGGCCAAAGTATTGAGTTCTCAAGGCGCTGATGCCCTTAAAGCTGAAGCCTCCCGTAGAACCAATTGGCATTCTCCCATTCCTCAAATCATTGCAGCCACTCAAGCGTCTCAAATCTCTGGGTATCCTGTCTATGACCGCGCCTTATTGACACCCGAAATGCTATCAAGCCTTGGACAAGTAACCCTTATCGGAGATGCTGCCCACCCAATGAGTCCCTTCAAAGGACAGGGGGCCAACCAAGCCTTATTGGACGCGCTGGCATTGGCTCGAGCCATCTCAAAAGGTTGCAAACCCTTATCGCAATGGAGAGCGGTCGGTTTAAGAAAAAGTGTATTATCTAAGTTTGAATCAGACATGCTAGAACGCAGTGCGATTAAGGTAAAGGATTCAGCCGCAGCCGCAGAGCTTTTGCATTCAGATATGGTACTTCTCAAAAGAGATGCGCCAAGGGGGCGAGCTTTAGATTATTAAGAGCATCATTTTTAAGAATTAAAACTAACATATTGAAAATAAACCACACGAAGTTCTTTTAAAGACTAACAATTAGTTTCTTCAATCAAATGCTTAAAGAATTAAAAGATTCTATCCAATTAAATTAACCACTGTAACATTTCTAGATTTTTCCCATCTTTAATGCAAAATCCATTAGTAATTATGGCCAGAATACTTTTCACTTTAATTGTTATATTATGTTTTTTGTCGTGTCAAAAAAGTGAACATACAACCAATAAATTTGAGGTCAGTTACAACCATAATATTGAGACTTATTTTCTTGCAGAATTGTTAGCTGTAGAATACAGAACCACCAATTCGCAATGGGAAACCTATAAACTAACTACGTGCAAGGACTATCAGCCGATTGTAAACATGGCGCTCGATTCCTTTCAAAACCAGAACACATTTGATTTTGCCAATATAACTGCAAAATTTTGTGACACGCTTGTGAGCTATGGTTATGGCAATGATATAATGATGCCTATTCTACTACAAATTCCGGAATTTAAAACCCACAAACAACCCACGGATTTTCAATTATCCAATTTACCTATTGATTCACCGAAAAAAGCCGAGCTTGTAAGTATAATTTCTGATTATTTGGATGCTCTTTACCAGTTTTACATACATCAAGACGTAGCATCTTTCTTCAAAAAGCACGCACATTTTTATGAAGGGGCAATACAAGAACTCAATTCTATAATCCCCGCCAACTTTACAGATGCCATGGAACATTATTATGGCGAAACTAGACACAACTATGTAGCATTGATAAGCCCAATGGAAATTTGGCCCATCGAAGAGAATGAAGGCAGAGGCATTAGCGCAACTGTAGACAGGCAAGGACAAAAAAGCGTAGCCGAAATTATGAGTCCTTATGTACAGATTCCTGTAAATACCACTAATTCATATCAATCGTTTGGGTATGATTACCAACCTACTGCACTTTTTCTTACCATTCATGAATTCAGTCATTCTTTCGTCAATCCTGCCCTAGAAACATACAGAGCGCGCATTACAAACTCCTCACACCTATTCACCGACGAGCTTAAACAAAAAATGGAATCTAAAGGCATCAGCAATTGGAATGTCTATGTTATTGAGAGCCTGGTGAGATTGGGTGAGATTAGAATTGCAGCCTTACAAAACGACCATGAAAGAGAAAACAGACTGCGAACATACCATACCGAAACCGAGAATTTTATATTTCTTCCACAATTGGAAATAGCCATAAAAAAGTTTGAAAACAATCGAGACACATATCCGATGTGGAAAGATTTTATCCCAGAGCTGTTAGAAGTTTTCGAGAACAGCGATCCTTCGTTCGTAAACCAAAACTTAAATCCATAAGTTCATATTTGTTTTCTTGGAGCTCTGCCTCGCTGGCATTCCTGACAAACATCCCAACTATTATTTATATCCAATAAAAATAGAATCACAAAACCACAATTTCCCATCCAATCCCAAAAACAAACCATAATTTTCTCCATCTTTACCATCAATAAAAACAACATCATGAGCAAAACAAAATTGACCATTAACAGTAATGGGTCCGTAAAAGTAGAAGGTGATTTTGAAATCGTAGATGCCCAAGGCAATGCCTATGGTTTGCAAGGCAGAACCGTGTTGGGAATTTGCCGTTGCGGCCTTTCTAGCAATAAACCCTTTTGTGATGGCTCCCACCGCAACCATTTTGAGCACGATGCCACAGCATTCGATTTGCCACCAATGAAAGCGAAATAAGCCATAACAGTTTTAAATCAGAAATATGAGATGCGACCCAACTAATCTATAGGGTTTTTCTCTATATTTAACCCCAATATTAATCTTTAACAAAAAAAAATACATGAAAAAAATTACTTTATTACTTACCATGTTTGTGGCATTCGCTTCATTCGCACAAATTAACACATCTTTCGAAGCTTCGGAAGGTTTCGCCCTTGGCCCGATTGCAGGTCAAAATAGTTGGGCTCGAAGTTCAACTTCGGTGGACGGCAACTTTTTAGTTTCAGATATTAGAGCAACTGAAGGCACTTTCTCGTTAAGAGCAACATCTGTTGGTGCTCCAGCACTTTTATTTGCCTTTGCTCCTGCAGTTGCCTTGACTCAAACTACGGCCACCGTTGTGAGCAAAGTTTATATCCCTACCGGAAACTCTGAAGCCGTATTGCAAACGCAGACCGCTGCTCTTATAGGTAACAGATTGATATTTGCAGCTAACAATACAATTTCTGTAACAGATTACGATGGTACAGGCACTTTAGTCATTGCACCAACTGGCGCAACCTATTTACGTGACACAAATATTGTAGTCCGTCAAGACTTTGATTTCACCAATAATACAGTTGAGTACTTTATAAACGGAACTTCAATCTTTACAGCAGCATACAATGCAGCTGGCGCTCCTTTTGTTAGAGTGTTGTTAGGTTTTACCAACAATGGAAGTGATGTGTTTTATGATGAAGTGATGGTAACAGACGGTACCCTATCCGTCAATGAATCTAATTTGATCGCAGGGATACGAGTGTATCCTAACCCTGCAATTGATGTATTGAAAGTTAAAATCCCAGCTTCTGTTGAGATTCTAACAGCTAATGTGTATGATGTTATTGGTCGATCTACAGCAGTTAAAATTGAAAATAATGAAATTAACGTTTCAAGCCTTACTAAAGGTGTCTACGTTCTTTCTCTAGAAACTTCAGCAGGATCGTTTACACAAAAAATCATAAAACAATAGTACCAACCAAATATTGTAATAATTCTAAACCCGTCTTCATTTCAAATTGAAGACGGGTTTGTTTTTTTTAAGTCTTTCAAATACTAATACCATAGAAAAGGAATGTCAGTTTGATTGATTCGATACAGAGCATCGCATGGCAGCACAAAAACCAATTACAAATATCCTCAAAAAATAGCCTAACAACCAGATAAATCACAACCATTTTTGTTAATAATTAGGAAGATTAATATCATTTTTAAAAAAATTTAAAATATTTTTTCAAATATGTATAGTTGTTAAATTCCTGAACAACAGCGCGGTGTTTCATCAGTTTTAACTTTCAGTAAAATGACACTTTATCGATGATTTTAAACCGTTCGTCTAAAATAAATTTGGAAATTAAATTCCATTCTCTTAATATTGCTTCAAATTATGAGACTCTAACCAGCTAATCTTAAGAAGTATAGAGCCTCATAATTCACTTCAAGAAGTCATTTAGTTTTTTTAATTTTTTTAACGATAATATCTCGGAAGCATCTTCTATGGGCATCCGCAACAAAAAAACATGCGCTTTCAAAGCCACGGTGCAAACGTATGTATAAAACAAAGAGTGGCCCCAAATCTAAATTCTAGTTATGAATGAAACATTACACAAGTCTCTAGCAGACTCTAACGAAGTTTACGCTTCCGTTAGACCACAAGTCACTGAATTAGTCTCTAACCTCGTTGCCGAAGCAACCCAACAGGAGCTTCCACCTCCAGTCGTGCCCGTTACACGTAGCACTTCAGAGGCAGGCATCGAAAACACCGTGGACAATGTCCAAGTGCTCGGCGAGACCCTCACCATTTTTGGTGCACAGTACGACCCCTCCAACCCCCTGCTGGCAGCACTTGCCATCCTCAACCTGCATACACAGGCAGCCCTGGCAGTGGCAGACGTGGACCAAAAGGACAGCGATAACAGTATCGATATCTACAATCGACACCTAGCCTTCGATGATCTTCCAGAGTTCGCTAGCCGGTTCATCAATGCCCTCGAAGCCTGCGGTGCCTCAAAAGACACCATCAAAAAAGCACGTCTGTATGTCAATAAAATACAAGGCAACAGCAGCAAAGGCAAGAAAAAGAAGGAACGCGCAAACAAACGCGGAGCTGATAACAAATTCATCAGCGACAGTCAGCGTTCCTTCCCACAATTGGCAGGGCATTTCAAAAAGCTCATCATCCTTGCACAAGGTGAGCCATTGTACGATCCAAGAACCGAAGATTTAAAGGTCGTAAGTATGCAGGCACGTCTTGCACAAATGCAGTTGGCCAACAAAAACTTCAACAAGTCCAATGCCGTCTTAAAACTGGCACGCATCGAACGCAACACCCTGTTCAATGCAAAACATACAGGCTTGGTAGACACATGTTTATTGGCTAAAAACGAAGTCAAAGCAATCTTCGGAGCCAAAAGCCCCCAATACTACATGGTAAGCGGCTTGGAGTTCACAAGAATTAAAGAGAGATAGTAATGCACGTGTTCTAACAAGGCATCGAGAGGAGGCCGTTAGAAAATTGAGTTAGCCCAAAAACCACAACTTTTGTAGATGAAGTTGTGGTTTTTTCTTGTTTCATTGTCAGGTCCAGCGTGTCACCTCGAGCGGAGTCGAGAGGCGACACCTCTGTACCGTCATTGCGACGAGGCACCAGAACGCAATCTCTCTAATAGCAACCCAATCATCCATTCCATCAACCTTGCCTTCCATAACGTCATGGCGAGAAGCTTTTTTTGCGACGAAACAATCTCACCAATCAAATCGCATTCAATTAAGGCATTTTACTACATTTGCAAAAAGAACCCTTATATGAAACAAGCCCTCGTCAACCTATTATTTGAAGAATACAAGCAGGCACGTCTCTTTGATGAATTGGAAGAAAAAGGCATAGACTTTACCGACGTCGCAGTCAACAATCTAGACAGCGTCTGCGACATCATAGGCTTTCCAAAATCCGACAACTTTAGGTACATCTATAATGAAACCACAAAAATGATTGAAGAAAGTTATGATAAAGATGGCGTTAGCAGAGAATACATTTACCAAAAATTCGACAACATATTCGATTCCATTGAAAAAATCCAAAAGATTCAAGTCACAGACAAAGGCCTCAAAATGACCGAACACGAAGACGAAGTCCTAGCCCTTAAAAAAATTTCAGAGTTTGTAGATTGGTTATATGTTGAGCAGAAGAAGCTTTCATAAACGCACTTCATTAAATTTAGAAACCAAAACTCTCTAATTAGGGGTTGTGGTTTTTTCTTGTTTCATTATCAGGTCAAGCGTGTCACCTCGAGCGGAGTCGAGAGGCGACACCTCTGCACCGTCATTGCGACGAGGCACCAAGAAGACAAATCGAGCTTGCGAGATTCAGCGTAGCTAATCTTCAATAAAGAACCTCAATCATCTTATCCACCGTCATTGCGCGAAGCCATCAAGCAATCAAACATTTCACTACATTTACACAAACCCGTTTCCTGTGAAAGAAGCACTCATCAGCCTCTTGTTTCAAGAATTCAAACAAAGACGATTCTTTGATGAATTGCTAGACAAAGGCATCGACTTTACCCACATCACCGTCAACACTCTAGATAGCGTCTGCGACATCATAGGCTTCCCCAGAGATATCCCCTACACCTTTGATGAAGAAACAAATAGGGTCGCAGACACCTACGATCATGACGCCTTCAGCAGAGAGTCCATATATCTAAAATTCGATAACACCTATCATTCCATTAAAAAAATCCAAAACATCGAAGTCACAGACCAAGGCCTCAAAATGACCGAACACGAAGACGAAGCCCTAGCCCTTAAAAAAATTACCGAATTTGTAGATTGGTTATATGTTGAGCGGAAGAAGCTTTCTTAAACGCATACGATACTTCACCGTCATTGCGACGAGGTACGAGGAAGCAATCTTTTGAAAAGAACCTCAATCATCTTATTCATCCGTCATTGCGACGAGGCACGAGGAAGCAATCTGTCGAATGGAGCCTAAATCACCTTTTGCACCGTCATTACAAAAAGCGAAGCAGCCTGTATCGAGCACTATCAAAATTCAAAATAGGTTTTCAATCGAAGATAACTTACGAAGTAAGTCGAGACAAAGCAATCTCATAAAAAAATCGCTCCCGTCATGCTGAACTCGTTTCAGCATCTCATCCCCAAAAATCAGCACTTTAACGTTTTTAAAATCAAAACGTCTTACCGAGTTAAAAAATTGCTATTTTTATAAAACTCTCCCTATATTTAATTTCTCATAAAATCTGCATCAAAAATTGATCGCGCCTTAATTTAAAATTATATGGCTAAAAAACTCAATGAAATTGATTGGTTGAAGCTTCTCAAAGTTGATAAAGACATTTTTTTTGATTGGTTTAACTTTAAAGAAGAAGTCGTAGTTTCAAAAGGTGTTAAAATCAAATTTTATTGTTTAAAATATAAGGAAAACCAACCAGACGATGAAGGTTTTATTTCACACTTATATCAACATGTTGAGAAGTATGTTTTTGATGAAAAAACCGTGAAAGAAATCAAAGAGGATGGCGATAATCCCTATTTAAAAGCTTTAAGCTACTTCGGAGATATTGATCCGTTGGGGGACGGACGATACGGTGAATTAATATTATATCTTTTCGTTGAAGCAGTTTTACAGACTCCAATGATAGTACATAAAATTGCTCAAACTTATAATAACAATGACCAAATTAAAGGCTCCGATGGACTATTTATAGGAAATATTAACAATAAAGCGACTTTGTTAATTGGTGAGTCTAAAATGCGTAATAATTTCCACGTTTGTGTAGGTGATGTAATCAAATCTCTTGAAAGATATATTAATAAGCCAGAGTCGATTGATAGGGAATTAGATGTTGCAAAAAATCACTTAAGTAACGATTTGAAAAATTTAGATGTTGAAGATTTAGATTTAATTTATCAAAGCCTCCGAACAAAACAAATAGAATTTCAAGAATACAACATTTGTTATCCTGCATTTCTAATGTATAAAGAGTTAAAACTATCAAATCTTATAGCAAAAAATTTGCCAGAAACAGAAGGTCAAGTATTAAAATTTATAGATTCAATGAAAAGTAGGAGGTCTAACTATATTAAGGATTCATTACCTATTAATACTAATATCACATTAGAATTTTTTATGATGCCCGTTCAAGACGTAAACACATTTAGAATGATGTGTTATAAAATTTTCCATAATGGGAAAGATTTCTCAAAAAATTAAAAATGGCGAATTTAACAATTGAATCTGCCAAAAACCATCAAGTTTTCAGAGATGTTTTGAATATGATGATAACTAATAGATTTTACTCTGAGTTAGAAATTGAAGGAAAAAAAAATAATATAGAAAAGGAGAAATTAGACAAAGCCATATGGTTGGCAAGTATAATAGCTTCAAGCACAGATGAGAATGATAAATATTTAAGTTCAGTTTTTGGTATAGCTCTATTTTTAGAAAAGACTTCTAAAGAGTATAGAAAAGCTGCCTACATATTATTGTCAAGGTCCGGAAACCTAATTGCTTCAAGGTTCTTTAACGAATTAATCAAAATTAACTCTATTGATGGAAGCCTTTTATTTAGTGAGAGCTTTGGGACTATAGTGGATTACGAACTTGGTTCGAAATTAGCCATTAATGAAATAGATAGTGGTGAAGGGAAAATTATAGGATCGGACTACCAAAAACATTTATGGAATATTTTAACAAAAAAAGAAGATAATGTAGCTATCTCTGCACCTACTTCCGCAGGAAAATCTTTCATTATTCAAAATTACATAAGGCAAATATTCATTAAAAAAGAAAAGTATTTTATAGTTTATATTGTTCCCACTAGAGCTTTGATTTCTCAGGTATCAGAAGATTTTTTAAGAGAGTTAAAAAGCGATGTTAGCATAAATACGGCTTTTATCGAACAGGAAGACATAGAATCTAAACAGTTCACAGACAAAGAACTATTTATATTGACACCCGAAAGAACTATGAAATTAATGCAATATTCATATGATAATAATTTTGTTCCTGATTTAATATTTATAGATGAAATCCAAAACATTGAAGATGATGGCAATAGAGGTTTCCTATTTGAATATCTAATAAATGAAATTGAAGTTAATTGGAATAAGTCAAGAAAGATTATAGCAGGCCCATTTTTAGACAATCCAGATACCTTATTAAAGTTATTGTTTAGAGAAGATAGTAGAAATTTAAAAACTATGTTTTCGCCAGTATTTCAACTTAAAGTCATTCTGAAACCAACTTCTGACAAAAATCTGATTTTAGCCAAAATTTTCTTTCAACAAAATTTAATAAAAGAAATAGAATTGCCAATAGAATTTGATTATGCGAGTAAGATCTCTAAAACTAAATTAAAAACTGCCGTTGAAGTTGTATTGAGGTTTGGTAAGAATAGTAAAAATATTATATATTTTCCAAAGACAAACTATGTTGAACAATTTTCAAATTATCTAACCAATGAAATTAGGGAGCGTTATGAAAAAATCCATATAGACAATGAAATTAGTGAATTAATAGAATTAATTAAAGAAGAAATACATCCTCAATATTATTTAATTGATGCATTAAGAACTAAATCAGCTTTTCATCATGGAAAGCTGCCTGAAATTATTAGAGGTGAATTAGAATATCTTTTTGAAAAAGGATCTCTGGACAATATCATTTGTACATCAACTCTGATGGAAGGGATCAATTTGCCAGCAGAAAAAGTATTCATACCTTACCCAAAAAAAGACATACAAGACTTAAGTCCATTCGAGTTTGGTAATATAGTTGGTAGAGCGGGTAGAATTAGAGATGCTCTTACTGGTACCATAATTTGCATAGAGAAAGGTGATGAAGATTGGGCAGAGAACTTTTATGAAAATGAACCAGATAAGGAAATTATCCCAGCAATTAATAAAATTTTAAATTATTCATCAGAAGAGATTATAAATGCTATTAATCAGCCATTAGATGAAAAAAATAAGGAAATTGAGTATGGTATTATTTTTTTAAAGAACAAATTTTTGAGAGGTGACAATCTTCTTATTGAATATCTAAAAAGTAAGAATGTCAACGCTTTATTGATAGACAATATAATTGATAACCTTTCAAATAGATTAAGCGAAATAAGTATTCCTAAAGAATTATTAAGATTAAATCCAAGCATTGATCCTGAATTACAAGATAAATTATATAAGAGAATAAAGAAAGATGGAATTGATGAATGGGTTTTACACAAAAATGATAATTTTAATGCAAAATGGGGAAAAGACAAAATCAAAAGTAAATCTCACGAAAGCACAAATTTTTTTGGTCAATTAAGCAATATATTATACAAGCTTGACGAAATATTTGATTTTAATGCTGAAGCCTATTTTAAGCATCGAATTAGTAGAACGTTACCTCAAATGGTTTTTTATGCTGTATTATGGATGGAAAACAAAAGCTTTAAAGAATTGATTATAAAAGAAATAAATTTTAAAGCTGATATATTAAAATCAATTGATAGAGATAGTAAAGTTGATATAAATAAGACCATAAACGAAATTATAAAAGTGTATTCTACCGTAGTAAGCTATGTTCTAGTTAAATACACAAAATTACTAGCGGATATTTTAGAATCAATATTTACTGAAGAAGAGAAGGAAAAGCATAAATTAAGTATTTCTTTACCAACTATGCTTGAATTAGGCACCTATAATTCACTCGTGCTTCTTTTGATTTCAAAAGGAATGTCTAGGTCAATAGCTATTAAGGTTTATAAATTGATACCTCCAGAAGAAGAAGAATCTCCAATGGAATGGCTGTCTAAACAAAAGAAATTGAATATTAATGAAATTTATAATAAATATTTAAAACGAAAAGGGTTTTTATTTGATGAGGATAAAGTTTAGCCCAACAGCCCAAATTCACAATCCCTGCCCTCAACAGTAAGCCGCCCCAAGCCCCCCGCTATCGCTCGTTTCCAACGAGTGCCGTCAAAGATTGGCATAAAACAAATGCATTACATAAGAATACTAAAGAGTGAATAGTCTTATGAAAAAAACCTAAATCATTTCAAAAAAAAAAAAACACCAAAGGGTGTTCCGCAAACACACCACTTTGATGTCCAAATCTAATCTACCTGCTTATGAGTAGATAATCAAAAATATATAAAATTTGAATGCATTGAACAGACTGATAAACATTTTAAAAAAAAATTCACTCAAATTTATAAATTTATGCCAGCCTTCCCCACAGCCCAAATTCACAATCCCTGCCATCAACAGTAAGCCGCCCCAAGCCCTCATTTACAACAATTGCCCATAAAATCTTACTCAAACCTGTTCCTCCCCTACGCAAAGCCGTTCCAGAGTTCCGCACAGCCGTTCCAAAGTTCCGCACTCGCGTTCTACTTTTACGCACACCCGTTCCAGTCGTACGCACTTCCGTTCCTGTTTTACGCACTCCCGTTCTAACCTTACGCACAGCCGTTCCGCCCTTACGCACAGCCGTTCCGGAGTTACGCAGAGCCGTTCCAGTGTTACGCAGAGGCGTTCCAACCAACTCCACAAAAAATCCCGCCAATTTCTTAATCAACGGGATTTAATTTAGCCTTTTGCATAAAGCCTACAGCATCAAGCGAACATTACATATTACGTCTGTACTGCCCACCAACCTCAAACAGCGCATCCGTAATCTGCCCCAACGAGCATACCTTACAGACCTCCATCAAGGCAGCAAAAATATTCTCGTTATGGATGGCTTTATGTTGCAAATCTTTCAACAAATCCTTCGTATCATGGGCATCATGTAGATGTTTTAAGGTCTCAATTTGGAATTGTTTTTCCTCCTCGGTAGCTCTAATCACCTCTTTCGGTTGTATCGTTGGCGAACCAGTGCTACTTAAAAACGTATTCACCCCAATAATCGGGAAGTCACCATTATGTTTCAAGGTTTCATAGTACAAACTCTCTTCCTGTATCTTACTGCGTTGGTACATGGTTTCCATAGCGCCCAACACCCCACCTCTTTCTGTAATTCTATCGAATTCTAAAAGCACTGCTTCTTCCACCAAGTCGGTCAGTTCTTCAATAATAAATGCCCCTTGGATTGGATTCTCATTCTTCGCCAACCCTAATTCCTTATTGATAATCAATTGAATCGCCATCGCTCTTCTCACGGATTCCTCGGTAGGCGTAGTAATGGCCTCGTCATACGCATTGGTATGAAGTGAATTACAATTATCATAAATCGCATACAAAGCCTGAAGTGTGGTTCTAATATCATTAAAATCAATCTCCTGTGCATGCAAACTACGTCCCGATGTCTGAATATGGTACTTCAACATCTGCGCACGTTCGTTCGCACCGTATTTATGTTTCATGGCTTTCGCCCAAATCTTCCGCGCAACACGTCCAATGACCGCATATTCAGGGTCAATACCATTACTAAAGAAGAATGACAGGTTCGGTCCAAACTTATTGATGTCCATACCTCGCGACAGATAGTACTCCACATAAGTAAACCCATTCGATAAGGTCAATGCCAACTGCGTAATCGGGTTCGCCCCAGCCTCCGCAATATGATACCCAGAGATCGACACCGAATAGAAATTCCTAACGTTGTTCTCAATAAAGTATTCCTGCACATCACCCATCAAACGCAAGGCAAACTCCGTACTAAAAATACACGTATTCTGCGCTTGGTCTTCCTTCAAGATATCCGCCTGAACAGTTCCCCTTACTTGGGCAATCGTTTTGGTCTTGATGTCTTCATAAACATCCGCTGGCAACACTTGGTCACCCGTAACGCCCAACAACATCAAACCTAAACCATTATTTCCTTCAGGTAAGTTTCCATTATACGATGGACGCGTTCTCCCTTTATAAATCTTTTCAATTTCAGCTTCAACTTCAGCTTCAAGTTCATTCTCCTTAATATAAAGTTCACACTGTTGATCAATCGCAGCATTCATAAAAAACCCAAGCAACATCGGCGCAGGCCCATTAATCGTCATACTCACAGACGTCATCACATTAGCCAAATCAAAACCTGAATACAACTTCTTCGCATCGTCCAAACAACAAATGCTCACCCCTGCATTCCCTATTTTCCCATAGATATCAGGTCGAAGGTCAGGGTCATTACCATAAAGGGTCACACTATCGAATGCCGTCGACAAACGTTTCGCAGGCAATCCCATACTTACATAGTGAAAACGTCTGTTGGTACGCTCTGGCCCACCTTCTCCCGCAAACATACGCGCCGGATCTTCACCTGTTCTTTTGAAAGGATACAACCCAGCCGTAAAAGGAAACTCCCCAGGCACATTTTCCTGAAGTGTCCATCTCAAAATGTCTCCCCAAGCTTGGTATTTTGGCAATGCCACCTTCGGAATTTGAAGATGTGATAAGGATTCGGTATGTGTTTCTATTTTGATTTCTTTATCTCGTACCTTAAAAGAATAGACAGGGTTTTTATAGCGATTCACCTTTTCGTCCCAACCTGTAATGACTTCCCAATTGTAAGGATCCAAATTCAATTTCACACGGTCGAATTCATTAAATAACAACTTCAAAAAGTCTTTTGTAGCGTCCTTCTGAACTTGTTTCAGAATCTCATCACTATCCAATCCAAACTTCGCCAAAAAAGAAGCATCGGTGTCAATATCCGCAACGGAGCCAATGGTTTTATAAATACCATATAATTTTTGAGCCACCTCAACCTGCTCATTCGCTGTCTTATCATACGCACGATTGTTCTCTGCAATCTCTGATAAGTAACGTGTTCTCGATGGAGGAATCACAAATATCTTTTCACTCATCTCTTCCGACACATGGAAGGTAGATTTTAAATCGGCCTCGGTCTTCTCAACGATTTTATCCATCACCTCTTTATATAAGGTATTCATCCCAGGGTCGTTGAACTGCGAAGCAATCGTTCCATAAATTGGCAAATCCTCTGGCTTCGCATCCCAAAGATTATGATTGCGCTGGTATTGTTTTTTCACATCACGCAAGGCATCCAAAGAGCCACGTTTATCAAATTTATTGATGGCAACCAAATCAGCGAAGTCCAACATATCAATTTTCTCCAATTGAGTGGCCGCACCAAATTCTGGCGTCATCACATATAGAGACACATCACTATGTTCGATAATCTCCGTATCACTTTGACCAATTCCAGAAGTCTCTAAAATGATTAAATCATACTCCGCAGCTTTCAACACTTCAATGGCTTCATGCACATATTTCGATAAAGCCAAGTTCGATTGACGGGTCGCCAAACTGCGCATGTACACACGAGGATTGTTGATGGCATTCATTCGAATTCGGTCACCTAAAAGCGCTCCACCAGTCTTACGTTTTGATGGGTCCACTGAAACAAGTCCAACCGTCTTCTTTGGAAAGTCAATCAAGAAGCGACGCACCAATTCATCCACCAAACTCGATTTCCCGGCACCACCAGTACCAGTTATTCCAAGTACAGGTGTTTTGGATGTTTTATTTTTCTCGTGAATTTTATTGAGAGCATCTTTCGCCACCTCCGGAAAATTTTCCGCAGACGAAATGACACGGGCAATATCCTTTGCGTTTTTATCTTGAAGATTTTTTGCTTCACCATTTAATGAATCACCAATCGCATAATCAGACGTTTTAACCAAATCATTAATCATCCCTTGCAAACCAAGTTCCCGTCCATCATCAGGAGAATAAATTCTGGTAATCCCATAATCCATCAACTCCTTAATCTCTTCCGGAAGAATCACACCTCCTCCACCACCAAAAATCTTGATGTGTCCTGCACCTTTCTCCTTCAACAAATCATACATATATTTAAAGTACTCATTGTGCCCTCCTTGATACGACGTCAACGCAATCGCATTGGCATCTTCCTGAATGGCGGTATTCACAACTTCTTCCACACTTCTATCGTGCCCTAAATGGATCACCTCCACACCTGTTGATTGAATGATGCGTCGCATGATATTAATCGCGGCATCATGTCCATCAAAAAGGGAGGCGGCTGTGACGATTCGTACTTTATGTTTAGGGGTATATGGTGCTTCTTGTATCATTCTCTGTAAAACTTGATTTTAGTGCTGCAAATTTACGGATAATTCAAAAATATAGCCCTATCATCTCTAATTATCTAAAATTTTAAAAGATACATTTTTACATATCATTTTAAAGTAAATCAGTATTCTGTCCACCTTTTAAAAATGAACAAGACAAACATTCTTATTAATTGCAGTGACCAACCAAATTTTCGATTTCCTCAACACATTTAAAAGCAAGATTTGCAAACTTCCTTTTTGCTGGTAGTAAAAGACATCTGTTGTCTCTTAAATTACGAATACGGAAAAATCGATAATTCCCTTACGTTTATAACAAAACGAACTGCTTAAATTTGATAAAATCATATTAAAAAATTTAATTTTTATTTGTATCTTTCATACTCCATTTAATCTTAAAACAAATCATTATGAAAAAAAACTACCTATTCTTTTTAATTGTAACAGCATTGGCCTTCAGCACGGCAAGTGCCCAGTTTTCAGAGACCTTTGAATCCTACCCGTTAGGAACCTATCATGGAGGCAATTGGTCCTCCTGGAGTGGTAGTGCTGGAGGTGAAGATATTATTGTTTCGAGCAATTTTGCTTATGAAGGAACAAAAGCAGGACTTATTGGGGGGTCTGGCTCACAGGATGCCGTGTTAAGACTTGGCAATAAAACCAGTGGCACATATCGTGTGAGCTTTCAAGCCTATATCCCAGCGGGAAAATCGGGATATATGAATTTTCAAGGAACTACAACTGCCAGCGGTGGTGCTGGTGGTGGTGGGAATGGGATATTCAATTCACCAAATTTGATTTTCAATAACGTGCAAAGCGCAACAGGAACCACCGGACTTGGTGGCGCTTATGGAAATGTCGACGATGCATTGGCAATATACACCTGGGGCTATCCAGAAGCTACATGGTTTCCAATAGTCATTGATTTCAACATCGACGCAGGCACTTGGACCATGAGCATTAATGGAACAGCACTTCCTGCCCAACCATTTGATGATGAAAATGTTCTGGGCGGTCTTGATTTCTATTCATTTGATACCAATAATGAAATGTACATCGACGCAATCGTGTATCAAGATGTGTTAAGTGTTGACGAGAATTCTTTAAGCTCTTTCAAAGCGTATCCAAACCCAGTAAAGGATTATTTATACCTATCCACAAATGCCGTTGTTGATTCGGTTGAAGTGTATGATATTTTAGGACATCAAATACTTTCCTTCACTCCAGGAACATTATCACCCAAAGTTGATATGAGCAGTTTATCTTCTGGTAGCTATTTAGTAAAAGCAACCATAGGCAATCAATCAAAAACTTTGAAAATCCTTAAATAATAAAAAACTCAATACCTAATTAAAACGAGAATGGCCATTAAGACTATTCTCGTTTTTTTCTATAAGCATTTTAGCTTACTTTTGAAAAAACCCATAATTCAAATCCCAATGAAAAAATACATTGCAATTTTCCTTACTTCATTCATGTTATATTCCTGTGCAGAATTGCAAGGCGTTGTGGATTCCCTACCTCAAGGAGGTGGTGTGTTGAGTAATGCCGACATCGCAGCAGGATTAAGACAAGCATTGGATTTTGGTATCGACAAACAAGTCAGTAAGCTGACACAGACCGATGGTTTTTATAGAAATGAATTGGTAAAAATTTTATTGCCCGCTGAATTACAAAAGGTGGACAAAGGTTTGCGTGATATTGGTTTGGGAAATCTAGCAGATGAAGGCATCAAAGCCTTGAACAGAGCCGCAGAAGATGCAGTTAAGGAAGCCACCCCAATTTTTGTAAATGCTGTAAAGGAAATTACCTTTGCAGATGCCAAAAATATTCTTTTGGGACAGGATGATGCAGCCACACAGTATTTAACAGGCAAAACACAAACGGCATTATATGCAAAATTCCAACCCGTTATCAATAGCTCTTTTGCCAAGGTTGGTGCCGATCAAATTTGGTCGAACCTCATCAACAAATATAACGCGATTCCCTTTACCACAGACGTCAACCCGGATTTAACAGATTACGTAACCGGAGAAGCATTAAAAGGTGTTTATACAATGATTGCCGTTGAAGAGAAAGAAATCCGTACCAAAGTATCTTCCAGGACCACAGATTTACTAAAAAAGGTTTTTGTGTTACAAGATTAATTAATCATTGTTAATCTAAACCTAATAGTTAGTTAACATTGAATCGTCTTTAAAATATCATCTTTGTAGCACCAAGAAAGAAACATATTCATCTTTAATTTGGATTAGCAAAAGTTAGTTGTAAATCGGCTCATTAATTTGAGTCGATTTTTTTTATTAACATATTCCACTTTTAACTTGCTCCGTAACAATATTTTAGATATATTTAATTTTACAAAGTTGTAGCTATGGTTTTTAAGCATAACTAAAATTTTGATGTGAATTGTTTTCAAGAAATTGAATTTCAATCTTTTAAATCATTATCCACCATTAATAGCAATTGACACTGATGAAAACATTGTCTGAAATAAAAGAGCATCAATTAAAGCTTCAACGGCGCTACAAACAACTTGTTGAGCAAGCTTACAACTTCCGTCAAACAGATTCTGCGTTGAGCGATCTATCGGAATTTAAGGCCATCAAACTTCTGAACAAGCTCAATCAGTTAAAATTTTTGAACAGGGATACCTTGCATCAAAAATCCAATTAAAATTTTACCAATTATTTAACGTAACCCTTTAGACTAAAAGCTCATAGTTATTCGTATATACTGTTTAATACGGATTAATTATGAATACACATTTTTGCAAAGTCGGAAAAACAAAATTGAGCTTAAGCGAGGTTTTGAATTTAAAGGAAGTGGAACAAACCTATCTTCGGTTTATGGAAGAAGCCTATAATTTGATTCAGACAGATGCTGGCGTGAGTGATTTTCTATATCACGAAGCTTCAAAACTGAAAAAGATTATTTTGAACTTGAAACGTTCCAATTCAAATGATCTTGATGCAGCGATTTAAAATAATCAAATGCTTTGAGAAGTCGCGTTCCATACCAAGAAAACGCTTCGCCATCTACAACTAAAATGTTTGCTTGAGGAAAAAACTGCCTCAATAAATCTTTATGCTTTTCTTTGAATGGAAAAGGTTCGCTTGAGAGCATTACCAAATCAGCGGTTTCCTTTCGGTTTTCATTCAATTCTATTTCCGGATATCTATTTAAGTGCGCATAATAATTCTCAAACTTATTTAAAGTCAACATCTCATCAATAAAGGTGGTTTTTGCAGCAACCATCCAAGGTTTTTTCCAAATAAAATAGGCTGTTGACAATTTGGGTGAATCCTTAATGAATTCTTTAAAGTCTAAATGTTGTTTCTGTATATCTAAAACAATTTCATTGGCTTTCTCTTCTTTAGAAAATATACTGCCATACATTTCAATCAATTCCAAGCAATCATCAATTGAATAAATATCACTAATATGAACTGGTGCAATTTTTTGCAACGCTTCAATCATCTCCAACGTATTTTCTTCCTTATTACAAAGAATGATGTCGGGCTTTAAGGTTTTGATTTTATCAAAATGAACATCTTTAGTTCCTCCAACAATGGTCTTCTCTTTTTTGAAATGAACAGGATGAACGCAAAATTTGGTAATGCCCACGATGGAAGATTCCAACCCTAAATCATGCAACAGTTCTGTTTGGGAAGGCACAAGAGAAATGATTCGCTTTGGAANNCAACGGCGCCAAAAATGACTTTAGAAACAGAAATTATTTTTGTTTGATTAAAATCGAAGCCATTTCTTTTTGAAGTTCTTCTGCATTTCTAGCGGCTGCTTCTGCAAAATCTTCCTTATTGGACGCATAAATAATTCCTCTGGATGAATTGACGAGCAATCCGACATTGGAATTCATTCCATATTTACAAACATCCTTCAAACTTCCTCCTTGGGCTCCAACCCCTGGAACCAGTATAAAACTATCAGGAATGAGGTTTCTTATTTGCTTTAAATACGTTGCTTTTGTTGCACCAACGACATACATTAAATTTTTACTATTCTTCCAAGTCTTGGAGGTTTTGATGACTTCCCTGTATAAAAAATTTCGATTCACTTTTTTGGTTTGGAAATCAAAAGCGCCTTCGTTGGATGTCAATGCCAGCAATATGGTATGTTTGTTTTTGACCGCTAAAAAAGGTTCCACAGAATCTTTCCCCATATAAGGAGCTACGGTGACACTATCAAAGTTCAAATCTTCCAAAAATGCTTTAGCGTACATACTACTGGTATTACCAATATCACCTCGCTTGGCGTCGGCAATGGTAAAGATTTCCGGATGCATTACATTAAGATACATAATAGTCTTTTCAAGCGCTTTCCAACCTTTTAAGCCGTGCGCTTCATAAAAAGCGGTATTTGGCTTGTAAGCTACCGCTAAATGATGAGTTGCATCAATGATTGCTTTATTGAAAGCAAATATTGGATCTTCATCATTCAATAAATGCTTTGGGATTTTGTTCAAATCGACATCCAATCCGATGCAGAGAAAGGATTTCTTTTTTTTGATTTGCTGGATGAGTTGTTTTGTCGTCATGCTAATAAAAAAGCCTCAAAAAGAGGCTCATGTTTTAAATTAAATCGGTATTTGCTTTCAACAATTCTGTGTTTTCTGCCAACATCAATTCGTCTATAATTTTTTGGATGTCACCATTCATGATGTTACCCAAGTCATAAAGTGTCAGTCCAATTCTATGGTCTGTGACGCGTCCTTGAGAATAGTTATATGTTCTGATTTTTGCACTTCTGTCACCAGTAGAAACCATACTTTTTCGTTTCTCGGAGTCAGCCGCCAATTTCTTTTCCAATTCCCTTTCGTACAAACGTGAACGTAAAACCTTCAACGCTTTTTCAAGATTTTTATGTGAAGATTTTTGGTCTTGACAACTCACAATCAAACCTGTAGGTTCGTGATGCAACTTGATTGCAGAATAGGTTGTATTCACACTTTGTCCACCAGGGCCTGTAGAAGTTGTTCGCTCAATTCGAACTTCGGACATGTCCAATTCGTAATCAAACTCTTCAGCTTCAGGCAACACAATAACAGTTGCCGCACTTGTATGCACACGTCCTTGTGTCTCCGTTTGTGGCACACGTTGTACGCGATGCACGCCAGCTTCAAATTTTAGAGTGCCATAAACGTCCTCACCGTTGACTTCAAAAATCATTTCTTTAAAACCACCGGAAGTCCCTTCATTAAAATCTACGACTTCGATTTTCCAGCCTTTACTTTCGCAATATTTGGTATACATTCTATATAAATCTCCGGCAAAAATGCTGGCTTCGTCACCACCAGTTCCGGCACGAAGCTCTACCACTGCATTTTTGGAATCTTCAGGGTTTTTAGGAATTAACAAAAACCTTATGTCTTCCTCCATTTTTGG
Source organism: Flavobacteriaceae bacterium UBA5544 (assembly GCA_002426755.1). Lineage (GTDB taxonomy): Bacteria > Bacteroidota > Bacteroidia > Flavobacteriales > Flavobacteriaceae > JBPOFM01. Next base: position 49,191 of record DINI01000026.1, on the reverse strand, counting down.
AATCGCTTCTTTGGCTTCTTCATATTGCATCTTTGCCATTTCCACCATTTCGGCATCTCCACCTTCGTTGATGATGTCTTCAGCTTCTTTAAGATTGTCCAGCAATAATTTATATTCTTCACGCTTGTCAACCAAAACTTTCAGCTCCTTATATTCTTTATTTAGAGCTATGTAGCGTTTTTGGTCACTAATGATGTCTGGTTGAATGATTAAATCGTTCACCTCATCAAAGCGTTGTTTTACTATGTTTAATTTGTCTAACATGTATGTGTTTGAATTGTGACGCAAAAATACGATTATTTCTCTGAAAGAATCAAGACCAGAATTCTTTTGCAATTACAAAAAATAGAGACTGAAATATTTCATGATATAATTCGTTTTCAGATTATGCTACAACGTTTGGAAGCCATATTAGTGTTCTATCGTCCATTCTTTTTTTGGTCGTTTGCCATCAATGTTTTATTAGTAGTTTTCAATCCAAACATTGTTTCGGCCATTATCACCAAACTCATTTTGACACTATTCGTTTGGTATCTTGTAAAGGAAACTAGCTCAAAAAAGACACTTATTTTTTACAAAAACCTTGGCCTATCCGATTTTAAGCTATTTGCTGCACTGTTTTTAATTGATATCTTTATTACGATTGGGTTTTTACTCATTATGCAAGAATTTATATGATTTTAGAAATTGACAGTGTTGAACTTTATTTTTCTAAAAAACGGATTCTCAATGGCATCTATCTTAAAGCTGAAACTGGAAAAGTCACAGGAATTCTTGGGAACAACGGATGTGGAAAAACCAGTCTTATGGCAATAATTTTTGGCTCACTTCAACCCAAATATAAATTGCTTCGACTGGACGGGAAACCAGTTTTAAAACCACTTTATCAAACCAATAGCATCGGTTTTTTACCACAGCATCCACTGGCTCCAAACAATCTGAAAACCAAAACCATTTTTAAGCTTCTGAAGTTAGTTTGGTCTGAATTCAGCAATGTTTTTGAATCCTTGTCCTTTTATCCTGACAGTAAAATGAACACACTTTCTGGACGCGAACGACGGGTTTTGGAAACTCATTTAATTCTAAAAAGTAAAAAAGAAATTATATTGTTGGATGAACCATTTTCACATATCGCTCCTCTGTATATTGAAAAATTCAAAGCATTGATCGAAATCGAGAAGCGCAAAAAAGCCATTATTATTACAGACCACTATTTTCGAGATGTGATTGAGACTTCGGATAACTTATATCTACTGAAAAATGGCTGTACCAAAATCATCCAAAACACCTTGGAATTAGAAGATTACAACTACCTATCTATTGGTTCGCTGACTTAAAAATTGACTACCACACCAATACCTAAAATTTGCTTCCATTGTATTTTCGCTCCTTCGATTGCAACCTCATCATCCACCTCTGTATCTACAATCGTTTTGACATCATTATCGTATTTTAAATGCGAACCCAAAGATGCTCTGACATATTGATTAACTTTAAAATTGAACATCACTTCCCAATCCACATCGATGTTTCCAAAACTATTAAGATAGTCGGAATATAAACTTGCCCTGCTTTTGATTGCGATATTTTCGAAGACTTCTGTTTCAAATTCGTTGGTCAACAACATCCCAATTTCAGTTCTGACGCGCTCCCCTTCTTTGATGATATTTCCTTCTTCATCTACAATTGCTTTTTCAACACCAAATGAACCCGCATTGGACAAATCCCTATCTAATACAAAGGTTGACTTGAAGGTTAAAGGAGAAAAATAGGTTGAAAATTTTTCGATATTTTTCCCATATTCAACACCACCTCCGATGAACAAATAGCCTGGAGCCATAAATCTTGATATGGGGTTGTCGCGATTGGGATAATTATATCCATTGCTAAACTGCGTCTTAAAATTGAATCTCGAAGAAAAATACCAATTGCTTAAGCTATCTTTTTGGAACCCCAATGTGGAAATCAGCTCTAATTCATCACTGGTTTTGCGAAGTTTTTGCTCTTGCTGTTTATTGATTCCATAATTCACAATGGCTTTGTTTTTCCATCGTAAAAGTCCTTCAGTGTAATTTAAAACCGATTCAAACTTTAAAAGAGCTGAAATGGAATTACTACCTCCAGCACTCCAATTGACAAATGTAACCTCATTGATGTCTAGGCCAGCTCTATTTTTCTGTTCCCAATTGGGAAGTGTATCGATGCTTTTAACCTTTAAAGCATTCGCTTGGGTATTCGCAATTTGAAAAATTTGACCGTTTGCTATTTGAAAAAAAAGAGTTAGGACGATTACAATAATTGACCTCATGTGGAAATACTTGAAAGATTTAAACTTATTTAATATTCGAATGTTCCAAACTCGCTTTTGATGGTTAATTTTTTATGGCTGGAAGCCTCAACTTTACCAACAATTCGAGCCTCGACATTGAATGATTCAGAAATTGAGATAATATCTTTTGCAACTTTCTGGGACACATAAAGTTCCATTCGATGGCCACAATTAAATACTTGATACATCTCTTTCCAATCTGTTTTTGATTGCTCCTGAATCAGCTTAAACAACGGAGGAATTGGGAACATATTATCTTTGACAATATGTAAATCATCTATAAAGTGAAGAATTTTGGTTTGGGCACCTCCACTGCAATGTACCATCCCATGAATTTCTTTAGTTGAATATTTAGATAAGATTTTTTTGATAATTGGGGCATACGTCCTAGTAGGAGAAAGTACTAATTTGCCTGCATCAATTGGAGAATTTTCTACTTCATCGGTTAATTTAATATTACCAGAATACACTAACTCTTTTGGAACCGAAGCGTCATAACTTTCTGGGAATTTTTTAGCTAAATAATTACTAAAAACATCATGTCTTGCAGAAGTCAAACCATTGCTTCCCATGCCCCCATTATAGTCTTTTTCATAAGTCGCTTGTCCCGAAGAAGACAGGCCGACAATCACGTCGCCAACTTGAATGTTTGCATTATCAATAACTTTGCTACGTTCCATACGAGCGGTAACAGTAGAATCTACAATAATCGTCCGCACCAAATCACCAACATCAGCAGTTTCGCCTCCAGTAGAATGGATAGTGACACCAAAGTTTTTAAGTTCAGAAATCAATTCTTCAGTTCCGTTGATAATTGCAGAAATCACATCACCGGTAATAAGGTTTTTATTCCTACCGATTGTTGAAGATAACATGATATTATCGGTAGCACCAATACAAAGCAAATCATCGATATTCATAATCAGAGCATCTTGGGCAATGCCTTTCCATACTGAAATATCTCCGGTTTCTTTCCAATACATATAGGCAAGTGAAGATTTTGTTCCTGCACCATCGGCATGCATGACTAAACAATAATTATTGTCATTTGTCAAATAATCTGGAACAATTTTGCAAAATGCTTTGGGAAATAAACCTTTGTCGATGTTTTTAATGGCATTATGCACATCCTCTTTTGAAGCCGAAACTCCACGTTGAGCATAACGTTTGCTTATATTTTCGCTCATAACTTTGGTTATTTTGCAAAAATAGGAATAGTAATTTAGTTATCGGGAATTATTTGATTGGAATTGATTATCGATGGTTGGTCTTTTAAAATTTTAGCTTTTTTAGTTCCTCCCCCAAAATAATAGTTGATTCCTAAACCAATTCTAAAATATGTATCATCCGAAGCTCCGGCAATCAATCCGTCAAGTTCATCGCTCAACACATAATTATAGTCCGTATAAAGTTTAAGTCCCAAACCTTCTGAAACGATATATTCGACCCCCCCACCGCCTTGAAATTTAAAAGCGGTTTGTTTAAAATAATTTGACGCATTATAACCTCCACCAGCAAAAATAAAAGGCGAGAATCTATTGTGGGGCATCAAAGTGGATTCCAAGTTTAAATCAAACGACATAAACCCTTCGTTGTACACATCGGTGTACGCCAAATTAAACTTATTGTACCCCACATTAATATTCAAATAAGGAAGAATATAACGCTTATAGCCGACATGAAAATAAATCTCAAATTTAGGATCCACTAAATCACCATTGATAACGGAAGTACCTGCTCCTACATCAATTGCATTGTTGCCACGAAGTTCATAAAATTCTATCTTTTGCTTATTTGAAGAATTAGATTCCGTTTGTGCATTTAAACTTAAATGCACAATTCCAAAAACCATCAAGAAGAAGAGCTTACCAATGTTTTGTTTTACTATCATTTAATATAAATTAAAAATCAATTAACCTGAAAAAGAAAGAAAATCAATATTCATATCTAGAGAAAGGTCGGCAATATAATAAATTACTGTAGAGTTAGTTGTAATTTAACAAATTAAAGTTATGCAAATAAAAAAAAAGACAAAAAGATTAATTAATCTTTTTGTCTTTTAAAGTTTTCAGAATATTAAATTTTTCATCGCCTTTCCAAAAAAAACTTTTTTTTGTAATGGTCAGAAAAGATATTAAGCCTGAAAAACTTTTTCAACTTTAGCCACTGTATTTTCATGCGAAACTTTGTCTTTAGCAATTTTAGTATTCTGCATAGAAAACATCATTGTTGCAAACGCCAAAGCCGCAAGGCTAAGAAGTAATTTTTTCATTTTAATAGAATATTGATTAATAGCACTACAAATTTAGCAAATTAACCTACTGTGAATATTGGTTTGTTCCTCTAATTTTCAACTTTTCGATTAGTTGTAATATTCTATTGATGAAATGCATTTTTGGTGTTGTGATATACGTAAGATTACGTATTGTTTTTTGAGAATTTTAAAAAAAGTCTAAAAAAAAGCCTCATTTACATGAGGCTTTTGTAATACAATACTTATTAAATTATCGCGTAAACAACAATTCTCTATATTTTGTCATTGGCCACAATTCATCATCGACCAATAACTCAAGTTTATCACAGTGATAACGAATATCATCAAATACAGGCTTTACTTTATGACAGTAATCCATTGCTTTTTTCTCAATGTCTTCAATTGTATTCGCTTTTTTACGCTCATTGATCAGCTTGGTAACATTAGAATTAATCGATTCAATATGCTCAGAAATTTCTTCGATAAGATTCAATTGCTCTTTAGCAAATTTCTTAAAGTCTGCTCCATAAATCTCTTTTAAACCCTTAACGTTTTCTATCAAAATATTTTGATATCTGACTGCAGTTGGAACGATATGGTTTCGCGCAATATCTCCAAGGACTCTTCCTTCAATTTGAATACGCAATACATATTCTTCCATTTCTATTTCGTAGCGCGCTTCAGATTCCACTTTATTCATGACACCCAAGTCTTCAAACAGCGATAACGCCTTTTTGGATATTTTGGCTTTTAGAGCTTCAGGAGTGGTTTTGTTGTTACTCAACCCTCTTTTTTTAGCTTCTTTATGCCACGCTTCACCATAGCCATTTCCTTCAAAAAGAATGTTCTTGGATTTTTTGATATATTCTCTTAACACGTTAAAGATGGCATCATCCTTTTTCATATCTTTTTTGTCTATAAGAGTGTCTACTTCAGCTTTAAAATCAATCAGTTGCTTTGCCACAATTGAATTTAAAACTGTCATGGCACTTGCGCAATTAGATTTTGATCCTACAGCTCTGAACTCGAATTTATTACCGGTGAAAGCAAAAGGTGACGTTCTATTTCTATCTGTATTGTCCAACAAAACATCTGGAATCTTGCCTACAACATTCAATTTAAGGTCTGTTTTTTCTTCTGGAGAGAGTTTTCCGTTGGTTACATTTTCCAATTCATTCAACACTCTGGTCAATTGTTCACCAATAAATACCGAAATGATGGCTGGTGGCGCTTCGTTTGCTCCCAAACGATGATCATTACTCGCAGAGGCGATTGCCGCTCTCAACAATTCTTCATTATCATTTACCGCTTTGATAGTGTTAATGAAAAAAGTCAGAAACTGAAGATTGCTCATTGGTGTTTTCCCAGGCCCTAACAGATTAATGCCTGTATCGGTGCCCAAACTCCAGTTATTATGTTTACCCGAACCGTTGACACCTGCAAATGGCTTTTCGTGAAACAATACTTTGAAATTGTGGCGATCAGCAATTTTATCCATCACATCCATCAATAATGAGTTGTGATCCACAGCCAAATTTGCTTCATCATAGATTGGCGCTAACTCAAATTGATTTGGCGCCACCTCATTATGCCTTGTTTTTACCGGAATACCCAGTAACATGCATTCGGTTTCCAAATCTCTCATATATGCCAATGCTCTACTAGGAATGGATCCAAAATAGTGGTCGTCCAATTGCTGCCCTTTAGCAGGCGAATGACCCAGCAATGTTCTACCAGTCAATACAATGTCTGGCCTTGAATTTGCCAAAGCACTGTCAATTAAAAAATATTCCTGCTCCCAACCCAAAGAAGCATTTACTTTTTTGACATTCTTATCAAAATATTTACAAATATCCACGGCTGCTGCATCCACTGCCTGCAAAGCTCTCAACAAAGGTGTTTTGTAATCCAACGCTTCTCCCGTATAGGACACGAAAACCGTTGGAATGCACAATGTGGTTCCGTAAATGAAGGCAGGAGAAGTTGGATCCCATGCCGTATACCCACGAGCTTCAAACGTATTTCTAATACCACCATTAGGAAAACTCGAAGCATCTGGCTCTTGCTGGACCAATTGACTCCCTCCAAATTTTTCTATTGCCAAACCATTACCGATGGTTTCAAAAAAAGCATCATGTTTTTCTGCAGTTGCACCAGTTAACGGTTGAAACCAATGGGTATAGTGAGTAGCTCCTTTGGAAATGGCCCATTCTTTCATTCCTGTTGAAATGTGATCTGCGACAATGCGATCAATTTTACTGCCCTTTTGATTAGCATCCATAACACTGTTGTAAGCTTCCTTTGTCAAATATTGACGCATGGTTGCTTCATTGAACACATTAGAACCAAAAATGGCGGAGCGTCGCTCATTTTCTTCTATGTGAATAGGTTTATGTTTTAGTGATTCTTTAATTGCATGAAAACGTAAGGTTGACATATTATCATTTTTTAATATTAATAATGTGCAAAAATACAATTTTTATATCACAAAAATAAATTAACCCTAAAATTTAAGGGGTCTTATCGACAATTAATAGCGTTTCAACTATATTTACCCCGTATTTTTAAACTTATTGAAAAAAATACTAATATTTGTACTTTCTAAATTAAACACATTATTTATGAGCAAATCTAAATTAGAGTATATTTGGTTGGATGGTTATTACCCAACTCAAAATATGAGAAGTAAAACTAAAATTGAAGAAAATTTTAGCGGGAAACTGGAAGATTGCCCTATTTGGTCTTTCGACGGAAGTTCTACACGTCAGGCTAAAGGAGGCTCTTCCGATTGTTTATTAAAACCTGTTGCAATTTATCCAGATCCAGCGCGTAAGGACGGATATTTGGTCATGACCGAAGTTTTAAACCCTGATGGAACACCACATGTTTCCAATGGTAGGGCAACTATTGACGATGATGATAATGATTTCTGGTTTGGTTTTGAACAGGAGTATTTTATCATGGACAACAAAACTCTTTTACCGCTAGGATTCCCAATTGGTGGTTATCCAGCACCACAAGGAATGTATTACTGCTCTGTTGGCGGAAGACATACACATGGTAGAGAATTAGTAGAAAAACATGCTGATTTGTGCATTGCAGCCGGTTTGAATTTTGAAGGCATCAACCAAGAAGTTGCAAGTGGACAATGGGAATTTCAATTGTTTGCAAAAGGCGCCAAGAAAGCAGGTGATGAAATTTGGGTTGCTCGCTATCTTTTAGATCGTTTGACAGAAGATTATGGTTATTATATTGAATATCATCCAAAACCATTAGGAAAAGATATGGATTGGAATGGCTCTGGTATGCACGCAAATTTTTCCAATAGCGTATTAAGAACTTGCGGTTCCAAAGAAACTTATGAGAAAATTTGTGAAGCATTTAGACCAGTTGTCGAAGAACACATTGCTGTCTATGGCGAATTTAACGACCAACGTTTAACAGGCTTGCATGAAACGGCTTCCATTCATGATTTTAGTTATGGCGTTTCTGATCGTGGTGCCTCAATAAGGATTCCTATCATCACTGTTGAAAAAGGATGGAAAGGGTGGCTGGAAGACCGTCGACCAGCATCCAACGGAGATCCATATAAAATTGCAGGTAGAATTATCAAAACAGTTAAATCTGCAAACATCAGTTAATAGATTATTGTTTTTGTTCATAGAAAAAAGCGTCTGAAATAATAATCAGACGCTTTTTGTTTTCTATAAATATTATTTAATTTTAAAAAAGATACTATTCTCCCACAAAAGCCATAAACACAAAAACCAAGTAAGCAGCCAGCAGAACAAAACCTTTAAATCTGCCTATCTCAAACTTTTTTGGGGCGAATATCATTGGAATAAGAATTGCAGCAAAAGCAATCATCCAAAATATATCGCTACTCAAAATTTTAGGGTTATTAACTACAATTGGTTGAATCATTGCAGTAAGCCCTAAAACGGAAGCTATATTAAACACGTTAGACCCTATAAGGTTTCCCAATGAGATTGCCTTTTCCTTTTTCAATGCAGCAATAACTGAAGCTGCTAATTCGGGGACACTAGTACCTATCGCCACCATTGTCACAGATATCACTCGCTCACTGATACCTAATGAAAGTGCCATTTCTTTAGCACCAAATACCAACCATTCACTTCCGAAGTAAAGTGCGACAGCACCTATAATAAGCCAAAGTGTTATTTTGAACCCTGAAGTCACTTGAAGGGTTTCATCCAAGTCTTCAATATGAGTTTCAGGCTCTAGTTTGGAACGTTTAATTAAAATATATAAAAAAATGATAAGTGAAATCATCAGCGCCAAGCCTTCCCATCGGTTCAGTACATTTCCGCTTTGCAACATAAAATATAGAACCACTGACAGCAACATCATCATTGGCCAATTGAGTTTGTAGAAATTTTTATCAACTCCCAACGGCGAAATCAATGCAGTAATACCCAATACCAAACCAATGTTGGCAATATTGGAACCTATGACGTTGCCCAAAGCAATATCTGAAGAACCATCTAGAGCCGCTTGCAAACTGACTAAAAGTTCAGGAGCAGAAGTAGCAAATGACACAACTGTCATACCTATGACCAATTTGGAAATGTTGAATTTAAATGACAAGGCCACCGATGAACGCACCAAAAATTCCCCACCAACAACCAATAATATCAATCCTAAAATGACCCAAAGCAAACTCATAAATTTTTTTTTGCGAAGATACCATTTACTTTTATTTAATTCGAATCCTTAAATTTTAGTTAAATAACTATTTATTTAGTTGTATAACTATAAAAATAGTTATATGTTTGAATAACGATACAACCACATCATGCAAAAACTAACGAACAAAGAAGAAGAAATCATGCACATACTCTGGAAGCTCGAAAAAGCTTTTGTAAAAGATGTATTGGCGGAAATGCAAGATGACGAAAAGCCACATTATAATACACTCTCCACCATTATTAGAAATCTTGAAGATAAAGGCTATGTAAGCTACAATGCGTATGGGAAAACACATCAATATTTTCCAACTGTTAGTAAGGAAGTCTATAAAAAACGCTTCATGAACACTGCTATAGAGAATTATTTTAATAGCTCATACAAAAACGTAGTATCGTTTTTTGCCAAAGAGGAAAAAATAAGTGTTGATGACCTAAAAGAGATTATCGCACTCATCGAAAAAAAGAAATGAAATGGAATATCTGCTAAAATCATCAGCCATACTTAGCTTATTCTTTATCTGCTATCAATTATTTTTACAGCGGGAGACCTTTTTTATTGGCAATCGTTGGTTTCTACTTTCGGGTTTGATTCTTTCTGCTTTGGTGCCTTTGATTGTGATTCCTATATATGTGGAGTCGACACCAGTTGTTTTACAAGACGTTCCAATCACAAATCAAAATGTTTCCAATTCAGCTATTGTTTATGCATCTCAAATTGAAACTTCTTTCGACTTTTTAAAATTGATTTCAACAATATATATAATAGGAGTCATTTTCTTTCTGGGAAAATTATTAATTGAGTTCATTTCTTTGTCAAATCTTCTTAAGAAACATCAGTATAACAGAGATAAATGGTTCTATTATATTGAAACAGAAATGGACATCGCCCCTTTTTCATTTTTTAAATGCATTGTCTACAATCCGAATCAATTTAATGAAAACGAATTGCAACTCATTTTAAACCATGAAAGAGTTCACGCGAGACAGTTCCATTCTTTGGATATTTTATTATCCCAGTTAGCCTGTGCGCTATTTTGGTTCAATCCTCTGGTATGGTTGTACAAAAAAGCTTTACAGCAAAACCTTGAGTTCATTGCAGACCATGAAGCCCAAACAAACGCATCATGCGAAAAAAGTTATCAAAAACTCCTTTTGAAAACAAGTATCCAAAGCCATCAACTGGCCTTGACAAACAATTTTTATAATTCAATAATCAAAAAACGAATCGTTATGTTACACAAATCAAAATCAAACAAAATGAATGCATACAAATATGCCCTAGTCATTCCGTTGTTACTGTTATTTGTATTGAATTTCAATACAGAAACAATAGCCCAAACAAAAAAAATCACAACTGAAAAGACAAAAATCGGACAAAATATTCTGAAGTATGTCATCACTAAAGACACTAAAGACAAGCAATTGGAATCTATCAAAGAAAAAATGGCCGAACAAGAAGTGACGATTGAATATAAAAATATCGCAAGAAACTTCAATAAAGAAATTACAGCAATTAGAATTAAGTATGATTCAAAAAAAGGTTCTGGTGAATTCTTTGTCAATTCCAATGACCCAATTAAGGATATAGCAATTACCTTAAACGTAGATGAAAATACGCTGACTGTAGGTCAAGCCATGAAAAATTTAAGTCAAAGTTTTGAGATTATAACCAAAGATGATGGTGGAAAAAAAGTTAAGACTTCTGGCTCTGGCAGTAATGTATTTGTCTATTCTACAGATGATGACGATGTTGAAGTTGAAAAAGAAGTCATTGTCATCGGGAAAGACGGGGAAGAACATGAAGTAAAAAAAGAAAAGAAAGTTTATGTGATAAAATCTGGTTCCACAAAAAATAGTAATGAAAATGAAGACATCCTATTTGTCAAAAAAAACAAAAGAGATACTATTTGGGTAAAACAAGACGTCAAGAACATTGTTTGGACAGATGATGATGGAGGTGACGTTGAAATAATAGCAGTCGAAAATGGCAAAAACAATGTAAGAATATTTACCAACGGTGACGAGCAACCATTAATATTTTTGGATGGGAAAGAAGTCACTAAAAAAGAGATTGAAAATCTAGAACCCGACAATATTGAGAACGTTAATGTGTTGAAAGGCGATAAAGCCATAGAAAAACATGGCAAAAAAGCCAAAGATGGCGTCATTGAGATAACGACAAAAAAGCAAGAATAAATATGCAAAAGCCCCAATCATGACATGATTCGGGCTTTTTTATCAGGTTTATTTTATTTCACTACCAATTTCTTCGTCACTGATTTTCCCTCCGAAGAAATCCTAATGACATAAAAGCCACTTGCCAGGTTTAAATCCAAAGATGTATTTCCTTCAATTTGTTGAGTAGACAATTGGCGTCCTTCTACTGAAAACACATCAACGCTTGCTGAAGCATTAATCCCTGAAATGTAGATTTTATTGGATGCAGGATTAGGATACAATTTAATGGATAATTTATCAACTTCATTGACTCCTAAAGGCTGCTCCCATGGATCGCCTACATTAGTTCCCCAAATATATTCCACCAAATCTGGGTAATCTATCAACGGATTTCTATTGTATTGCCAAGTGTAAACGATATTGTTTCTATTCATCTCATAATCATCTGGAGGGTCATTTCTGTGCCAGTCCAAAAGTGTGGCCAAATCACCCAATTCTCCAACCGTTCCTTCCGGAAAACCATTAACTACCTGCAATCCGTTATAGCGCAATTCCATGTACAAAACACTTCTTGCAACATCTCCCTTAAAACCACCAAGGGTTCCTAAAGGTCCATTATATTGTCCATAATGCTGGTTGTTTCGAGTACTGTTTTCAGGTCCATCAACGGCACGCAAAGCATGAGCATCAGAGTTACCATGACGAAGGGAATCTGCAGTCGTATTCCAATATACTTCTCTACCGTCTGCAATGTCATCCAAACTTATGCTATTAAAACCTCCCCGTGAGCGAGGGTATGTATGCTCTCGATTCCATTTTCCTACGCTACTCGACGTTAATTGAAAATCTAGTTTTGCCCTTCCAATTTCTTTATACACCAACCAAACTTGATTACTGTTTTCTGGGTTTTGATCAGCCTCTTTTAGTATTTCTATAATGTCGGCATATGTTTGTGCCCTAACGACACCCTCTTCGGCAATAATATCCTGAATGCCTTGTCTCAATGCTGTGTCGGACAAACCATCTAGGCTGTCATAATAACCATCAGGTTGAGTACTTGCAACAACACCATATGTAGGATTGATTGGGGTTCCAAAAGGGGCGACTGAAAAATCATTGTCCACAGCACGAATGCGAAGATTATTATTCAGAGCTGAAAACATTGATGTTAACCCTGATAGACGAATGACCATTTCCTCATCACCTTCATCCAATGTATCATCAATTAAAGTAATTGTTGTAGATGCAGTATTAGAGCCATCTGGAATTGTAATTGAAGTGTTCCCTGTGTAATCTGATGTATCAAATGTGCCATTATTGAATCCAATAGTAAAATTAAGGTCTGAAGTTACATTCTGTTCAGATGTAAAGACAATATCAAAAGTCTCGCCTTCATTATACATTGTTTGTGTTAGGGTCATTAAAATTCCATTGAGTACAAAACCACTTCCATCATTGAGGCGACGAGGTGTTGGTGTCTGTATCAGGTAACCCATATCGTTATTGCCATTATCCAATTGAATGGAATTTGTATTGTTTCCTGCACCTTCATTGATGATTTGAATTGATGGATTGAATTCAGAGAAAATAGTGACCAACCCAGCACCATCGGAATCATTGGTTTGATATAGTAAAACATCAATCAACGTATCATCGACATATGCCAAAACAGGTTCTTCAAAATCAATTTCATCCGCTTGATAAATGGCGACAGCATCTGCTCCATTCTGAATCAGGTTTGCTGGAATAACATATTGCGGAAAAGGAGAAACCGTAGTGCTTCCAATCAATAAAAGTCCGTTGATATCAGTTTCATGGCCGTCCAGATCCAAAGCCAAATAACTCATGTTGCCGCCAGAATCGGAACCATTGAAAAACACGACTACATAACCATCCAGAGGGAAATTTGGCGTTTGTGATTTTATCTCCACAAATTCTTGGTCATCAATCCCTGGGGTGTCACAGTCCAATTCATTGATCCTTAAAATTTGACTAAAGCTAAATTGTGTGAAAAAACAAATTATTAAAAAAGTAATTATTCTTTTCATTATTCTATTTTTTTCAAATATAGACAATGCTTTACACATCAAAGTTTCTGGGCTTTATTAAATCTTTAATTTAACATTTTGAAATGTTTTTTTAATAACTTTGAAAGATGAAGAAAGCATTATTCAAATTGTTGGCAAAATTCAACAAGGTTGTTTTCCCAAGTTATTCAAAACGTCAACTTGACTTGTCCAAGGCCAGCAAATTGCAGCTTGCAATTATCGGTTGGCGTGTATTTGTAACAAAAAATGCATTAGACTAAAAAAGAATTAATCATCTTTTTTAACTTATCTCATAATTCTAGTCAATTGAAAAAACTTCTTATAGCTTTCAGGAATATTGGCAATATCAAGAAGTGATCCCGGAACCATATAAGGATAGATCTCTTCGTAGGTCTGCACATTATAAAGACCGACTCGTTTGTGAATCAGACTACGGTTCAATTCGTTCAGTTCTGTCAGTCCTGCCGCTGCAATCAACTCTAAGAAACTGTGGATGGTTGCCTCGTGATACCGGTGAGCTCGAGGTGCCTTATCATCCACGACCAAACCTCTTACCAAAGAAGGATTTTGGGTGGTGACGCCCGTAGGGCACGTATTGTTATTGCATTGTAAGGCTTGTATGCAGCCAATCGACAGCATCATGCCCCGCGCACTGTTGCAACCATCGGCTCCCAAAGCAAGGGCACGTGCCATGTGAAAACCTGTAATTATTTTCCCTGCCACAATAACTTTAATGTCATCTCTCAAATTGAAACCTACAAGTGTATCATGAACAAATATCAAACCTTCGCGCAATGGCATTCCCATAGAATTTGAAAACTCCATTGGTGCCGCTCCAGTGCCACCTTCGCCACCATCGACTGTAATAAAATCAGGTTTTATTCCGGTATAGACCATTGCTTCACAAAAATCCATGAATTCCTGCTTTCTACCGACGCACAGTTTAAAACCAACTGGTTTGCCATCGGACAGCTCACGAAGTTTTTTGATGAAATGCATAAATTCAATAGGATCTGAAAATGCAGAATGCGACGGTGGCGAATGTACTGCAATATGTGGTTTTATGTGTCTGATCTTTGCAATTTCCTCCGTATTCTTTATTGCGGGCAAAATCCCGCCATGTCCAGGTTTAGCTCCTTGCGATAGTTTAATTTCAATCATTTTTACCTGTGGACGTGTGGCATTTTCCCGAAAGGTTTTTTCATTAAAAGTACCGTCATCATTTCTACAGCCAAAATAACCTGTCCCCACTTGCCATATAAGGTCGCCACCGTGTTCCAAATGGTACTCACTGATACCTCCTTCTCCAGTATTATGGGCAAAATTACCCATTTTTGCCCCTTTGTTCAATGCCAATACCGCATTCTTGCTCAAGGAGCCAAAACTCATGGCTGAAATATTTAACAGACTGGAAGAATATGGTTGCTTGCAATCCTTTCCTCCAATCATCAATCTTGGAAATTCAGTGATATGCTTTGGGTTGACTTTGGCATACATCGAATGCTCCAACCATTCATAGCCCGAATGGTATAAATCCATTTGGGTACCAAAGGGTTCGGTGTCATTCTCCCCTTTTGCCCTGCGATAAACGACAGATCTTAATATACGATTGAGCGGTCTTCCTTCTGTATCAGTTTCCACAAAATATTGCATGATTTCCGGACGAATGGATTCCAACACATACCTAAACCTTCCTATTAATGGAAAATTTCTTCGTATCGTGTGTTTCTTTTGAAGAATATCAAAAATTCCCATCATAACTAAAGGCCCCACTGCTAGAAATAGCCATAAAATAGGAAGCCAAAAAAATGATATTCCGACAATGACAACAATTACAATTACAGAAACCAATATAAAGAGTTCACGTGCTTTCATGCTTTTCATTATTAAAGAGACAACAAAGATAACCTTACCTCGCACATTTTTAAAATTAAAATAAGATTGATGGCAAATCCTTTGCTCATCTAATTTAGAAATAAAATATGCAACTCCCTTTCTTTACGGAACTACATTTTTTAAAATTTCAAGAAATTATTTTAGCGAAGAAAAAAAAGCCAAAGGCCGATGATTTCCACACCCAATTTTCATAAATAAATGTGAATATTGATGTATTGTCGAGTAGATGCATAAATTTTAAAAATTAAAAAATTATTTTTACAGCATGAAAAAGCTATTTATATACGTTTTGACAACCCTTGCTTTCGTTTTGGGAGTGCAAGGGCAAGTTTTGAAGCCTGTCAAATGGACTACTTCTGTTGAAAAAGCATCAGACACGGAATATATCTTAATTGCAAAAGCTTCCATAGAAGAAGGCTGGCACCTCTATTCCCAAAATGTTCCTGAAGACGGACCTATCGCCACAGTGTTTACCTTTGAAACCAACAAAGATTTTGAATTGAATGGTAAGGTTTCTGAAGATAAAGGCAAAACGGTTGACGACCCCGTTTTTATGATGAAAATCAAGTTTTTTGAGAATAACGCAGAGTTTAAACAGCGAATCAAAGTTCTTAACAAAGAGCTTTCTATTGTAAAAGGTGAGGTAGAGTTTATGGTTTGTGATGAGGAGCGATGCCTTCCACCTACCTATGTGGATTTGGAATTTAATTTATCAAAATCAAATACAGTTCAGGAAACTGGGAATTCAGCAGATGGAATCAATTTTCAGGTTCCAGATAAGAAAACCGAAACACCAGTAGTCAAAGAAATTGAAAAAGAAGAAAAAAAGGATGAAAACAAAGGGCTTTTTACCATTTTTTTCATTGCCTTTTTATCGGGATTTGCGGCATTGTTGACACCTTGCGTGTTTCCAATGATACCAATGACGGTCAGCTTTTTCACAAAACAAAGTAAAAACAAGGCAACTGGCATACGCAACGCCATCATTTATGGGATTAGCATCATTGTCATCTATGTACTTTTAGGAACAGCGGTCACAGCTATCTTTGGGGCCGATGCTTTGAATGCATTGGCAACCAATGTTTGGTTTAATATCATATTCTTCCTGTTGTTGATTGTCTTTGCATTTTCGTTTTTGGGAGCCTTTGAAATTGTACTTCCCAATAAATGGGCAAACAAAGTTGATAGACAAGCCGATAGAGGTGGTATTGTTGGCATCTTTTTTATGGCCTTGGCCTTGGCTATTGTATCATTTTCATGCACGGGACCAATTGTGGGGACTTTGTTGGTTGAAGCTGCTTCCAAAGGTGGAATTGCTCCAATCATTGGAATGCTTGGTTTTTCTTTGGCAATCGCTTTACCATTTGCACTCTTTGCAGCATTTCCTGGATGGTTAAATTCATTACCAAAATCAGGTGGATGGTTGAATACCGTAAAAGTATTTCTCGGATTTTTGGAACTGGCATTGGCATTTAAATTTTTATCACAAGCGGATTTGGTATTGCAACTTCACATTTTGGAACGTGAAGTTTTTATAGCCATTTGGATTGCAATTTTTGGTACTTTAGCATTCTATCTTTTTGGAAAAATAAAATTGCCACACGATTCTCCTTTAACTCATATTTCTGTAGGCCGATTGAGCTTGGGCTTGTTGGTACTATCTTTCACCATATACATGATTCCGGGGCTTTGGGGCGCACCATTGAATTTGATTAGTGCCTTCCCTCCTCCTTTGGATTATGCAGAATCTCCCTACGGAGTTGGCAACTCTAAAGTTGGAGGCGCCATGATGAGTGGTGATAAAGAGCTTCCTGAAGGTGCACATTTGTTGGCACCACATCAAATTTTAGCTTTTAATGATTATGATAAAGGTTTGGCATACGCCAAAAAAGTTGGTAAACCTGTAATGATTGATTTTACTGGCTGGGCTTGTGTCAATTGCCGAAAAATGGAGCAAAATGTTTGGGTTAAAGACCAAGTACTAAATATTCTAAAAAATGAAGTGGTACTCATATCCTTATATGTCGATGACAAGCGCAAGCTTTCCGAGGAAGAAATCGTGGAGTCCCAATTGAGACCTGGCAAAAAACTAAAATACATTGGCCAAAAATGGAGTGAGTTTCAAACCATTCGCTACAAGACCAACACGCAGCCGTTTTATGTATTGATGGGACATGATGAAGAAAACCTCATCGAACCTGTCGGGTATACTCCAGACGCCAATGAGTATTATGAGTGGCTAAAAGAAGGCATCGAAAACTTCAAAAAAGAATAACGAAACTCGGCTAAAGCGTTAAACTTCCTGCCAATTGTTTTAAGGCAATTTCAGATAATTTTGCCTGATATTTGGCATCGCTCAATCTCAACTGGGCATTGATATAATTGAGTTGAGCCGTTCTAAATTCAATTGTCGGAATGGTACCGATTCTATATTTTGCCAAGGTAATATCCAAATTCTCTTTCGCAATTTCTTCATTATGTGTTTCCAATTCAATCAAACTGATGTTGGATAAATAGGTCTGAAATGCAGAAGCCAGTTGCGATTTAATGGTCTGTGTTTGCTGCTTAATTACAATCTCGCTGTTTTCCAATTGAAGTTTTGCGATTTTTTCATTTCGATTTTGGTTCGAACCATTGAAAATGTCGATGCTGGCACTAAAACCGTAATTCCAACCTTGGGCATTATTCTGCGTTGTAAATCCCAAACTCGATTCTGAATCACTAAAATTATAACCTGTATTTGCAGAAATGGTTGGGTATCGATTCCCTTTTACTTCTTTTAATTGCAATTCTGCAATCCGTTTATTGATGAGCTGTGCCTGCAATTGCGGATTTTGTTCTTGTGCCAAACGTTCCAAATCCGAAAGATTCAAATTGTCTTGTATCAACATCTCGTCCGCCACTTTAAAATCGGTCTTGGTATCGCGAGCTAAAATTTCATTCAAACGGATTTTAGTATTGGTATACAATTCATTTTGTCTTACATATAAAGTTCTGTCTGTATTCAAGTCCACTTGGGCATTCAACACTTCCAGTTTTGAAGCTTTTCCAATGCTAAAACGATTGTCCGCCAATTCCACTCGCTGTTGAGAAATCACCAATGTGCTGTCCAAAGCCGTTAATTGCTGCTGCTGCTGAACCAAATCATAATAGGTACTCATCACTTCACTCACGCGGGTAAGGATGGTATTTTGCAATTCTGCTTCACCCAATTTTTCCAACTCCTTTAACTGGTCGTAACGGGCAAACATGCTGAAGCCATCAAAAATGGTCCAGTCCAATCCAACGCCATAGCTGATGTTGTTGTTTTTGGCATTGTCCAATTCTATTTGTGTGCCATCTGAACGTGTTTGGGAAATATTTTGGGTGCTGTTATTGGTATCTGCCGAAGCAAAAACCCTTGGCAACATTCCNNGCTTCTTCCAAGGTCAACAATTCTTGGGCCTTCATTTGAAATGATAAAAGCACATAGCAAGCACTGATATAAATAGACAGAAACTTAAGCCTTTTCATAACTTTCAATTTTATCAAATTCTGGGCGGTGTTTTTTCTCACGGGACCACATCATGTAGATTGCAGGAATGATGAACAATGTCAATATCAAGGCAAACATAGTTCCCCCTATAATCACCACGCCCATACCAATTCGGCTTGTGGATGCAGCACCGAGCGATAAGGCAATTGGAAGTGCGCCTAATGCAATCGTTAAACTTGTCATTAAAATGGGTCTCAATCTTGATTCAGAGGCTTTCATAATCGCATCATATTTGGACATGCCATCTTCCCGAAGTTGATTGGCAAACTCCACAATCAAAATACCGTTTTTGGTCACCAAACCAATGAGCATGATGGTTCCGATTTGACTGAAAATATTCCACGTCTGTCCAAATAACCAAAGTGAAAATAAGGCTCCGGCAACCGCCATTGGGACTGTCAAAATAATCACAAATGGGTCGATAAAACTTTCAAACTGCGCTGCCAAAATCAAGAAAATAAGCAATAGTGCCAAGCCAAAGGCAAACAAGGTATTGGAACTACTTTCCACAAAATCCCGAGACTCTCCGCCCAAATCGGTCGTAAAGGAATCATCCAAAACTTTTTCTTTGATGGATTCCATGGCATCAATGCCGTCGTTGATACTCATTCCGGGTGCCAAACTTGCTGCCACCGTAGCCGACATATAACGATTGTTGTGATATAATTGTGGCGGACTGCTATGTTCTTCGGTAGTCACCAAATTATCCATTTGGATTAAATCGCCTTTATCATTTTTGACAAACATGGATTTTAAATCCATTGGTGCATCTCTATCTTTTTTATCAAATTGCCCAATCACTTGATATTGCTTTCCATTCATCATAAAATAACCAAAACGCTGCCCACTTAAGGAAAGTTGTAATGTTTGCGCCACATCCAAAACCGAAACCCCCAAACTTTTAGCTTTTTCCCTATCAATCGTGACATAGATTTCTGGTTTGTTGAATTTTAAATCCACATCCGTATTGGCAAACACAGGATGCTTTTCCGCTTCCTCCATGAATTCAGGAATCTTTTCCTTCAATTTCTCAAAATTAGGCGCTTGAATGATGTACTGAATCGGCATACCACCACGACGATTCACCGCAATGGTCGGCGTTTCGGACACGCTGGAACGGGCATTTTCAAAATTTTTGGTCCAACGAGATAAATCTTCAGCAATTTCTTTTTGGGAACGTTCACGCTCACTTGGGTCTACCAACGAAATGATGGCACGGCCACTATTTACAGAGGAAGAACCAAATCCTGGAGACGTAATAATCAAGCTTACTTTCTTTTCAGGAATGGAATCGTTTATCAGCTCTGTCATTTCGTTCATGAATCTATCCATATAATCGTAAGAAGCACCTTCTGGAGCCGTCACATTCACACGAATATAACTTCTATCATCATAAGGTGCAGTTTCTTTTTGAAGCAGATTGAAAAACAAAACAATCATCAAAATACATCCCAAAAGAATTGGAAAGCTCATCCATTTTTTCTTCATGAAATTTTGAAGGGAATTGGCGTAGGCGGTATTCATTTTTACAAAATACCGTTCCGTGACTTCATAGAATTTTGAATGCTTTTGCTTTCCAGGTTTCATCAAATAGGCATTCAACATCGGAGTCAATGACAACGACACAAATGCTGATATCAATACGGCGGCTCCAATGACAATACCAAATTCCCGAAATAACCTTCCAACAAATCCTTCCAAGAATATGACTGGTAAAAATACTGCAGCAAGCGTAATGGAAATGGAAATCACGGCAAAGAAGATTTCATTGGAACCCCTAATGGCAGCTTCAATTGGTGTCATGCCTTCTTCCACTTTCTTGTAAATATTTTCAGTCACCACAATCCCATCATCCACCACCAATCCTGTTGCCAAAACAATCGCCAAAAGTGTCAGTACATTGATGGAAAATCCGAAGAGCCACATAATGAAAAATGTCGCAATTAATGATACAGGAATGTCTATCAAAGGTCGCAATGCCATGGACCAATTTCTAAAAAAGAAATAGATAACCAAAATCACCAAAATGATTGAAATCGCCAGCGTTTCAACTACCTCAACTATAGCCCGTTTTACAAAAAGTGTATCATCAATGACGACGTTCAATTTAAAATCAGCAGGCAGGTCTTTTTTGAGCTTTTCAAATTCCGCATAAAACGCATCGGCAATCGCCACATAATTGGCACCGGGTTGCGGAACTATTGCCATGGCGACCATCGGCTGACCGGAATCGCTCAATTTGGTCTCCATGTTTTCAGCCTCCAAAGTGGCATTTCCAACATCACTGAAACGGACCACTTTTTCATCATCCGCCAAGATAATAATGTCATTGAATTCTTCCTGTGTTGAAAGATTTCCTATGGTTTTTACTGTCAATTCAGTATTGGCACCAGTCAGTTTTCCTGATGGCAATTCCACATTTTGAGACAACAATGCTTCGCGAACTTCTGCAACGGTCACTCCATAAGAGGCCAATTTAATTGGGTCAATCCAAAGTCGCATGGCGTATTTTCGTTGACCCCAAATTTGCACACTACTCACACCAGGAATCGTTTGCAAGCGTTGCGAAAGGACATTATCGGCATAATCCGTCAGCTCCAAAATGTTTTTATTGTCACTTTGGACCGTCATCGAAATGATGGCACGTGAATCGGCATCTGCTTTTGAAACCACTGGCGGCGCATCGATATCTTGAGGCAAACCCCTGACCGCTTGCGACACTTTATCACGAACATCGTTTGCAGCTTCCTCAAGATTTTTATCAAGATTAAATTCGATATTGATTCTACTGGAACCCTGATTACTTGAAGAGGTGATGTTTCTGATACCATCAATTCCGTTAATCGCTTTTTCGAGAGGTTCGGTAATTTGAGACTCGATGATATCAGAATTCGCGCCAGAATAGTTGGTGCTTACGGAAATTTGTGCTGGGTCAATGGATGGAAATTCGCGAACTCCCAAATAGGTATAACCTATGATTCCAAAAAGCATAATGGCCAGATTCATCACGATGGTGAGTACTGGACGTTTGATGCTCAAGGTGGATAAACTCATCAGTTTGTGGTGTTACTTAAGTTTACTTTTACGGACGTTCCATCTTTAAGGGACATCACACCAGAAGTCAAAATCGTATCACCAGCCTTGATTCCTGATAGAATTCGGACCATACTATCCGTTCGGGTTCCGGTCTCTACCTCAATTTGTTTAGCCTTTCCTCCTTGCGACACAAAAATGACCTTTCCATTTTGAATTGGTATCAACGATTCCGTGGGCACTAACAGGGCATCATCCACCGTTTCAAGCGGCAATGAGACATTTGCAAAAGTTCCTGGATATAATTTTCCTTCTTTATTATCAGCAATTGCTCTCATTTTTAATGTTCGTGTTGCAATATCCACTTGAGGTTCGATGGCGTAAATTGTAGCTTCATATTCATCTTTTGAATCAGACGTGGTGAAAGTCAACTTATTTCCAACTTTCATTTGCGAAGCATATTTTTCAGGGATGGAAAAAGTGATTTTTAACTGGCTCGTATTGACCAATTTTGCAATTGGAGTGGTTGGCGTTACGTAAGTTCCTTTGGAAATGGACCGCAATCCGATGGTTCCCGAAAATGGTGCGCGAACGGTTGTTTTGGATAATTGTGCTGCAATTAATTGGGATTCTGCTTTCGCAGATTCAAAATCGGCATTGGAAATGTCGAATTCTTCTTGGCTGATGGCCTGCTTATCCAAAAGTAACTTTGCTCTTCTTTGGTTTTCGGATGCCAGTTGCTGTGCCGTTTTCACTTTCGATAATTGTGCTCGTAATTCCACATCATTTACACGAAAAAGCACTTGACCTTTTGAAACTTTTGCCCCTTCTTCAAAATTGATGCTTTCAACAACTCCTGAAACTTCGCTGCGAATATCGATTTCTTCGTTAGCTTCCAAACTTCCAGATAAGGTTAGATTATCTTCAAATTTCTGGGGTTTGAGAACCGTCCCTTCTACATTCATTGCAGAACTTACCCTCTTATTATCGGGTTTGCTGTTTATTTTTTTGTTTGCGATGACCCTGTAAGTAATTAGGGCAATAATTCCGCCGATAAGAATAGTGTAAAGTATGTACCTTTTTTTCATTAAAGTTGATGGTTATCGCGTCTTAATGATGCATTAGATTTGCACAAATCTAATTTTTAAATCCCGAAATTTTCGTTACTTAATTTTTATTTAACAG
The DNA here is from genome assembly GCA_002426755.1 of Flavobacteriaceae bacterium UBA5544. Classification (GTDB taxonomy): domain Bacteria; phylum Bacteroidota; class Bacteroidia; order Flavobacteriales; family Flavobacteriaceae; genus JBPOFM01. Next base: position 26,024 of record DINI01000026.1, on the reverse strand, counting down.
AAATTACATCTCAATTAAGACAACGGCATCAATGAAAGGTTTAACATTGAAAACGCTAAATCCATGTTAAAATTCAATGCTTATGGACATGTGATATTGAAAATTTTTGAGCAAAAACAAAAAAGCAAGCCCCATCAGTAGCTTGCTTTTCCCTTATTAATGTGACCTCGACAGGATTCAAACCTGTAACCTTCTGAGCCGTAATCAGATGCGCTATTCAGTTGCGCCACGAGGCCTTTTTATTGGGATGCAAATATACTACATTAATTAAAAATCTACCAAACAATTTATTTCAAAATTGTAAATGTTTATTTTTGAGGTATGGTACAAGCAGCACTTCTCGAACAATTCCATTATCTTTTTGATGAATTCATCCTATCCAATATTTCAGAATTTGGAACTCTCACAACATTTCAAACGAATGACATCATCATGGATATTGGACAAGAACTTACACATGTTCCATTGCTTCTAGAGGGCAACATAAAAGTATTGAGAGAAGACCAAAATGGTAACGAATTGCTTTTATATGTATTAGAAAGTGGTGATACTTGTTCCATGTCATTGACTTGCTGCATGGCAAAATCGAAAAGTAAAATTCGTGCAGTTGCTGATAAGGATTCCACGGTAATAATGATTCCGAACGAGAAAATGTCCGAATGGTTCCATTCCAATGAAAGTTGGCGCAATTTTATTCTACAAAGCTACCAAGTGCGCTTTAATGAAATGCTGGAAACCATCGACACTCTGGCATTTATGAAAATGGACGAACGGCTTTTGAAATATTTAATCGACCATGTGAAATTGAATGCATCCAAAACGATTGCTAAAACCCATCAAGAAATTGCAGAAGATTTAAATACATCAAGGGTTGTCATATCAAGACTTTTAAAACAATTGGAAAACGAAGAGAAAATAAAATTAAGTCGTAACAAAATCGATGTTCTGGACTTTTAAGTAACATTTGTGACATAAAACTAATTGTATCAACTTACTTTTGCATCAAATTAAAACGTTATGGAGTACATTTTCAATCCTTGGCCATGGTATGTGTCAGGACCATTAATTGCAATTATCATGTTCGTTCTCATTTACATGGGAAAAACTTTTGGAATGTCATCAAACCTCCGCACATTTTGCACAATTGCCGGTGCCGGAAAAAAAACTGAATTCTTTAATTTTGATTGGAAATCTCAAAAATGGAACCTGATGGTTGTATTGGGAGCCGTTATTGGCGGATTCATTGCCCATTTTTTAGTATCCAATCCTATTAATATCGATTTGAATCCAAAGACTGTTCAAGATTTGGCGGAGCTGGGTTTTGATAATGCTGGAAAGGCCTTGTTGCCAAGCGAACTATATAGTTGGGATGCCGTGTTCAGCTTTAAAGGTTTATCCATTTTAATCATTGGTGGTTTTTTGGTTGGTTTTGGAACGCGTTATGCGGGCGGATGTACTTCGGGGCATGCCATTACAGGCTTGAGCAGTCTGCAATTACCATCACTTATCGCTGTTATTGGATTTTTCCTTGGCGGACTGATTATGATTCACCTCTTATTTCCACTAATATTTTAAGACATGAAACTATTCAAATTTTTAATCGTAGGCGTCATCTTTGGAATTGTTCTTGTTAAGTCAGAAGCGGTGTCTTGGTATAGAATATATGAAATGTTCCGATTTGAATCTTTTCACATGTATGGGATTATGGGAACTGCAGTGGCCACAGGGATACTTCTATTATGGTTGTCAAAACAATTTAAGATAAAGAACACCGAAGGTTCTCTTATGAATGTTCCTCCCAAAGAGAAAGGCTTCATCCGTTACATTCTCGGAGGAACACTCTTTGGACTGGGTTGGGCATTGTCTGGTGCTTGTCCTGGACCTATGTATATTTTGGTTGGTACAGGTGTGTTTTCAATGTTCATTGTGATTATTGCTGCAATTTTGGGAACTTATATTTACGGTGTCCTAAAGGACAAATTACCCCATTGATATGGATACATTGCACATCATAGGTTTTATCGGAGCACTTTGGGTGGGTTTTGTATTGGGACTTATCGGCGGTGGGGGTTCTATATTGACGGTTCCCATATTGGTATATTTGTTGGGCTTCAATCCCGTGATTGCAACGGCATATTCATTATTTATCGTTGGTTCGACGTCATTGGTGGGAACGATCCAAAAGTATAGAAAAAAGCTTGTTGACTTTAAAACGGGTTTGATTTTTTCTTTTCCATCATTTCTTGCGGTTTACTTAACACGACGATATCTAGTTCCCAACTTGCCCGAAATATTTTTACAATTTGGCGATTTTACATTAACCAAGGAAGTTGCCATTATGTTGTTTTTCGCCATTATCATGTTGCTATCCTCCATCTCGATGATTCGAAACAAAAAAGAAATTGAAACAACTGGGCCATCTCAACCCTACTTTATTACGTTTACACAAGGGCTCGTTATTGGCACAATTACGGGTCTTATAGGTGCTGGTGGTGGATTTTTATATGTTCCTGCACTTGTGCTCTGGGCCCACCTTCCTATGAAAAAAGCAGTGGGAACATCACTCGTAATTATTACGTTGAATTCTCTGATTGGTTTTACAGGAGATGTCCAAAACATCCATATAGAATGGACCTTTCTTCTTACCTTTTCAGCATTGACTATTTTGGGGATTATTTTAGGTGGTTACGCCTCAAAAAATATATCTAGCCGACAGTTGAAAAAGAGTTTTGGATATTTTACATTGGTGATGGCATGTTATATCATGTACATGGAACTATCATAATGAAATGTGACTTAAGTTACCTTAACAAATTTCAAGGTTTTGTATCTTTGACCTGTCAATATTAAAGTTTTCTCCTTTGGGAGATTAAAAAAATTATCTCATGAAAATAGAACAAATTTATACAGGATGTCTGGCACAAGGCGCTTATTACATCGAATCTGAAGGTGAAGTGGCCATCATTGACCCATTGAGAGAAATCCAACCTTATATTGACAAAGCAAAAGCCGAAAACGCAAACATAAAGTATGTTTTTGAAACGCATTTTCATGCGGATTTTGTGTCAGGACATATTGATTTGGCAAACAAAACAGGTGCAACCATTATATATGGCCCAGGAGCGGAAACGGATTATAAAATCCATTCCGCAAAGGATAATGAAGAATTTAAGATTGGTAAAATCATCATAAAAGCGCTTCATACACCTGGTCATACACTAGAGTCAACGACCTACCTTTTAATTGATGAAAGAGGGAAAAACCATGCTATTTTTTCTGGTGACACCTTATTTTTGGGAGATGTTGGACGACCTGATTTAGCAATAAAATCTGATTTAACAAAAGAAGATTTGGCAGGAATGCTATATGACTCACTTCGAAATAAAATTATGCCTTTGGCAGATGATGTCATAGTCTATCCAGCTCATGGAGCAGGTTCTGCCTGCGGAAAAAATTTAAGCAAAGAAACGGTTGGCACCGTTGGGGACCAGAAGAAAACCAACTACGCGTTGCGTTCAGACATGACAAAATCAGAATTTATAAAGGAAGTTTTGGATGGCATGCCTCCACCTCCACAGTATTTTGCAAAAAATGCAATGATGAATAAAACGGGATATGATGCTTTCGAAAATGTTCTTAAAACAGGAAATGTGCCATTAAACCCAGAAGCTTTTGAGGCGATGGCGAATCATGAAGAAGCTTTGGTTTTAGATGTAAGAACCCAAGCAGATTTTATTAAAGGTCATATTCCAAATTCAATTTTTATTGGTCTAAATGGGCAATTTGCACCTTGGGTCGGAGCTTTGATAACAGATTTAAAGCAACCATTAATTTTAGTTGTTCCAGAAGGTCAGAGTGAAGAGGCGGTCACTCGCTTATCTCGTGTTGGCTATGACAATACTTTGGGCTATCTTGAGGGTGGAATTGAAGCATGGAAATCGGCCGGAAAAGATATTGAAACATTGGAATCAATTACTGCGGACGAATTTTCCGAAAGGGCAAAAGCCGATAATATAAATATTTTGGACGTAAGAAAAGATGGCGAATTCAAATCATCACATCTTGAAACTGCTCAACATTTTGCGTTGGACGATATAAATCAAAATATGAGTAAAATCGATAAAGAGAAAACCTATTATGTGCATTGTGCGGGTGGATACCGTTCTGTGATTGCAGCTTCGATTTTAAAAGCACGTGGTTTTAATAATTTGGTGGATATTGCCGGAGGGTTTGGTGCAATCAAGAACACCGATTTGCCAATGACTGATTTTATTTGTCCTTCAACACTTTAAGATTTAAACGATCTCTGCGCTTAAACCAGCTTCCAAGAGCATCGTGCATCTTGGTTCCAATTCTTTGTACTCACCTGTTTTGACTGTGCATTGTCCTTTATAATGCACTAAAATGGAGCATTGTTCAGCTTGTTCTGGTGTGTGGTCACAAGCATAAATAAGCGTATCGATAACGTAGTCAAAGGTATTAACATCATCATTATATAAGACAATCTCGTTGAGATGTTGTTCCAAAGTATCGACAAGTAGGTCTTCTTGTAGTTTCTCTCTTGTACTCATAATTTTAAGTATTCTGTTCGCAATTTTTAGTCCGTACTATTTGGGATTTGATAGATGGTTCTTTAAAAATTTAGTTTCAAGCTCTTAACCTAAAGCTAATTTACAAATTTTAGGGCAACCCAATTATTTTTTTCTAAACTTTCAACGAATTTCAAATTATATTTATTGCATTCTTCTTCAATAATTGCAATATCGTCATTATAAAATCCACTTAAGAACAATTGCCCGTTTGGGTTCAGACATCTTATATAGTCGGCCATATCATTCAATAAAATATTACGGTTGATGTTTGCAATAATGATGTCATATTTTTGATGTTGAAGCAAATTGGCATCACCTTCCATAACGGTGATATGGCTACACTTATTTCGTTCGACATTTTCCAAACTGTTGAGGTAGCACCAATTATCATAATCTATGGCGTCGATAGGTTTGGCTCCTTTCATTTCTGCCAGAATTGCCAAAACTCCAGTTCCACAACCCATATCCAAGACAGATTTGTTTTCAAAATCATTTTTTAAGATATGTTGAATCATCATGTGGGTGGTTTCATGATGACCTGTCCCGAAGCTCATTTTTGGCTCAATAATAATGTCAAATTCAGTGTCGGGTTTTGGATGAAATGGAGCTCTTACGGAACATTTATCGTCAACTATAATGGGATTAAAATTCTTTTCCCACTCTTCATTCCAGTTGGTTTGCTCAATTTCTTCAAAGTAATAACTTATCTCAAATTCTTCGGATTTTAATATTTGGATATCATCCAAAATAGTTTCCTTCCATTCATTTTTTTGGATGTAAGCTGTGACACCTTCCTCATTTTCAACAAAACTTTCAAAACCTGCATAACCCAATTCCGCAATGAGAATTTCGGTTCCAGGCTCTAATGGTTTGACCTTAAAAGAATAACCTATATAATCTTGTGCCATCTATTTTTTTTGCAAATCTACTAATCATAAATTTAGTTATTACCTTTGTCAACAAAATAAATTTCGTGAAACAACTTATCTTATGTTGCGTGTTTTATTTAGTGTGTGTTTCTTTAAACGCTCAAAGCAACAATGATATCAAATTATCAGCATTGCCATATTATAGTTATGGTAAAGGATTGGGAATTACATCACCTGACAGTATTTTTCAATTAAATATTCGCTTTAGGATGCAAAATAGAGTTACTTATATTCATAATGAAGATGAGGAGCCTGCCTACGAAGCGCTGATAAGACGTTTGCGATTACGTTTTGATGGTTATGTAGGAGACCCAAAAATAGTGTACGTTATTCAACTATCATTTTCACCGGGAGATGTTGGAGCTATTGAAGAAGGAGAAAATCTGAATATCATTAGAGATGCCATTGTTTTTTATAGACCAAATAAGCATTGGAACATTGGCTTTGGTCAAACAAAATTACCAGGAAATAGACAGCGTATCAACTCTTCAGGCGCATTACAACTAACCGATAGAAGCATCAATAATGCACGTTTTAATATTGACCGCGATTTTGGATTGCAGATTTATTATTTAAACGAGCTGGAAAATAGATTTTCGTACAATATTAAAACAGCCATTAGTACAGGAGAAGGTCGCAATTGGACCAAGGAACCTGACAACGGCTTGGCATTTACGGGTCGAGTTGAACTGTTCCCTTTGGGAAGTTTTAAAAACAGTGGTACTTTATTCGAAGGTGATCTAAAACGTGAGAGCAGCCCTAAATTAATGTTGTCTGGAGCATATCACTACAACGAAAAAGCGAGACGTAGCCAAGGAACACTCGGAAGTGAGCTCTTTGAAAAACGAGATTTAAAATCTTTATTCATTGACACAGTCCTCAAATATGATGGATGGGCTTTTCAGGGTGCATATATGAATCGTATTGCGGACAATCCCATTACCATAAATCCCGATGACCTTGAAGATTTGAAATACGCATTTGTAGGTGAAGGTTTTGATGGACAGTTAAGTTACCTCTTTTTAAACAATTATGAATTAATTGGGAGATTTTCGTATCAAGAACCGCATAAATCTATTGAGAACTTCACACCACAGACAAATCAGTACAGCTTTGGTGTCACAAAATATATATGGGAACATGCTCTAAAACTTCAAGCGGAAATCACCAAAACTGATCTCCGCTATTTGGATAGCAAAATAGACGAAAATTGGTATCTCCGTTTTCAGGTAGAAATAGGAATTTAGACGTTACAATTTAAAATCTAAAATGCATTTACGATTGCAAAGAAGTCTTTGGCATTCAAGGAAGCTCCACCAATCAATCCACCGTCAACATCTGGTTTAGAGAATATTTCTTTTGCATTGTTCGGCTTTACACTTCCTCCATACAAAATTGAGATATCATTTGCAACGTCATCCCCATAGGTAGCCTGAATCGTTTTTCTGATAAAGGCGTGCATATCCTGTGCTTGCTCTGGGCTGGCAGTTTCACCTGTTCCGATGGCCCAAACAGGTTCATAGGCTAAAACTATATGTTTGAAAGCTGATGCATCTAAATGAAACAAGGCATTTTTAATTTGACTTTCAACCACTTTCTCATGATTTCCAGATTTTCTATCGCTTAATTCTTCACCAAAACAAAAAATTACTCGCATCTCATTTTTTAAAGCAGCATCCACTTTCTTAGCTAATAGTTCATCCGATTCTTTAAAATATTCACGTCGTTCGCTATGTCCTAAAATTACTGTTTTGATTCCAACACTTTTTAGCATGTCGGCGCTCACTTCTCCTGTATAGGCTCCTGATTCAGCAAAATGCATATTTTGAGCAATCACTTCGATTGCAGAGGTTCTTGTTGCCTGAAAGGATGGCCATAAATTTGTAAACGATGGAGCAATCATGACTTCAGTATCTGAAGATAACTGTTGCAATTTGAGTTCGGTTATCAATGTTTCGGTTTGGGCCAAATCATTATTCATTTTCCAATTTCCTGCTACGATGTGTTTTCTCATGTTTTTTCTTTATTGAAGTTTAACTTTTGGGTCTAACCAAACGTAAATTATGTCTACAAAAATATTGATTATTATGAAAACCAAGGCAATTATTAATACGGCACCCATAATTACTGGTAAATCCAATGTATTTAATGCATTGACAATTTCTTTTCCTAAACCATTCCAGCCAAAAATATATTCCACAAAAACTGCACCCGCCAGCATGGATGCGAACCATCCAGAAATTGCCGTTACCACAGGGTTCAAAGCATTTTTTACTGCATGACGTTTGATAATTTGAAATTCGCTCAAGCCTTTGGCCCTGGCTGTTCTAATGTAATCTTGATTGAATACTTCCAATAATGAATTTCGCATCAATTGAATGACTACCGCCAAAGGCCGAATACCCAAAACGACCGCGGGAAGGATTAAATTTTTCCATTGAATGTGCATTGCTTCACCAAAATCATCCAATTCATAAAGGCTTCCTGTCATTTCAAGATGTGTGTATTTATGAAGAACAAATCCAAAAAACCAAGCAAATAAGATAGCACTAAAAAAAGAAGGCACGCTCATACCTATCGTACTCACAACTTGTATGAGTTTATCAAGCCATCTATCTTTAAACAAGGCCGAAACAATTCCGAAAATGATTCCGATGAATATAGCTATCATAATTGCCGATACTGCTAATACAAACGTATTTGGAAGAGTTTCACCAATCACTTGGCTGACTTTTTTTCCTTGTTTGGTAAAAGATTCCCGCAAGTAAGGAAATTTTAAAACCGTCGTAGTATTACCAATAGAAACCAATTTGGTGGATGTATATTTTCCCGGTCTTAAATACGTATAATCATTTGATGAATTTGAATGAAATGACAATAGTGACAAGTCGTTCAAATAATAAAAATATTGAGTGCTGATTGGTTTATCAAAACCATATTTTTGTTTTACAATGGCCAATTGTGCACTGTCTTCGTTTTGGCCTAACATCATTTGCGCGGGATCACCAGGCAATACATTGAATAAAAAGAAAATGACAGTTACGACTCCAAACATAGTAAGGATTGCGTAAAATATCTTATTTAAGAGGTAACTTATCAGTTGGCTTAATATTTAAATGTTTTTTGAATATCAAAATTGTAAATCTTCAATATCATTCCAATGTACTTTTTGCTTTACTGTTCCTTTGTTCAAAACGACAATGCCAGGATTGGCACGAACAATAGTTTTCAATACTTTTTCGTCGCATAGATAGAAATCAAAATTGAGTTTATTTTCTTCTTTAAAACGTGTTTTGGCATCGCCTCCGGAAGATGTCAACCCAATCACCTTGTAACCTTTTTTCATGGCAGTTTCAGACATAGCTTTTAATTTTTCTACGCCTTCCCACTCACCTTTGGTCAAGTCATACATCACGATCATGACCAATTTAGGTTCTGCGAGGAAAGCTTGGGTTAAATCCTCATCATCTGATTCTATCGAAAAATCTTGAATGGATGGCACATAACCTTCATCTATAACTTTGGTGTCCACAGAAAGAAATTCGCCATCAACAGTTGGATAATCACCATTGGTTGTAATAATTTTTTCTTTGCCATCCACTTTAAACTTCCAACTGTATTCAATCAATGGTTTAGGAGCGTCCGGCGGGGTGCTCATCTCTTGCTGGATATTATTACCGATTTTATAGGCTCTAAAGTCTATTGCTGGTAAATGCATCAATACGTAGTATGCAAAACTCAAACATCCTATAAAACTAAACATTGCTATGGCAGTCAATCCAAACTTGGAAAAAATTGGCTTAATATGTTTCTGACCAATTATAATGATGATAATCAGTACCAAAAGCACGACATCTTTTTTAAAGCTTTCCCAAGGTTTTAGAGTTCTACCTATTAAATCCTTGAAGGCATCTCCAAAACATCCACAGTCGGCAACTTTCTCATAATATGCAGAATAGAATGTTAGAAACGTAAAAAACACAATCATTGCCAACAAACTCCAAATCGTGAATTTTGGTTTGTATCCAATTAACAAAAACACTCCTAAAATAACTTCAAAAACCACAACAAATATGGCAATTCCCAATGCGTAAGGTTCTAGAAACGTAAGGTTCAATACGTCTGCGCCAAAGTATTCTTGGAGTTTGTACGAAAATCCCAATGGATCGTTGAGTTTAATAAACCCTGAAAATATAAATAATACGCCAACTAAAATTCTGCTAATGTTTACTAAATACTTCATGCTTTTATTTTTCATTAATATGTATCATAGCAAAGACCGCATAATTAATCATATCCTGATAATTTGCATCGATGCCTTCGCTTACCAACGTTTTCCCTTTATTGTCTTCAATCTGTTTGACTCGCAATAGCTTTTGCAGTATCAAATCTGTCAAGGAGCTTACTCGCATATCTCTCCAAGCCTCCCCATAATCATGATTTTTGTCCATCATCAGTTGCTTGGTCAGTGCTATTTTTTCGTCATAAAGTTTTGTGGCTTCTTCAACTTTCAGATCGGGTTGTTCCACTACTCCTTTTTCCAATTGAATCAATGCCATGATACAATAATTGATGATACCTATAAACTCGCTGGCCTCTCCTTCATCTACTTTTCTCACACTATTTTGCTGCAATCCTCTTATGCGTTGTGCTTTGATAAAAATCTGATCGGTCAACGAAGGTAACCTTAAAATTCGCCATGCACTGCCATAATCGGTCATTTTATTGATAAATAAATTTCGACATTGTGCAATGACTTCGTCGTATTGTTTTGAAGTATTTGGCATCTAAATTTTTTAATTTTGCGTAAATTTCGCCTAAATAGTTCAAAGTTCAAAACCAATGGCTACGAATACACGAATGTTTTTCTGTATAATTGTCAAATGAATTGAATTCAAACTAAATCACATGAATTCTATTTGTAGAACTGACACAACAATCGAATATCCTTAATGATATTCCCGCAAAAGATTATGACCCTCAACTGCAAAGGACATCTTATAGATCTCACCACTCCAAAAGTGATGGGAATTCTCAATCTCACCCCAGATTCTTTTTATGACGGAGGGAAATTTCAGGATGAACTCTTTGCCTTAAAGCAGGTTGAAAAAATGCTGGATGAGGGTGCAACTTTTATTGATGTTGGTGCTTACAGTTCGAGACCAAAAGCAGTAGATATAACTGAAGCGGAAGAACTGCAGCGTATCCTGCCAATGGTCGAATTGATTTTGAAAGAATTTCCCGAAACCTTGATTTCTATTGATACCTTCAGAAGCAAAATTGCCAAAGAATGCGTTGAAGCTGGTGCATGCTTGGTTAACGATATTTCTGCCGGGACATTGGATGACAATATGATGCAAACCGTTGCAAAACTTCATGTGCCCTACATAATGATGCACATGAGAGGAACGCCCCAAACCATGCAGAGTCTTACGGAATATAACAATTTGATCAAAGACGTTCTATTTTATTTTTCAGAAAGAATCGCTTCCGCCAGAGCTTTGGGAATTGTGGATGCAGTCGTGGACCCTGGATTTGGATTTGCCAAAACAACAGAGCAAAACTATGAGCTATTGAATCATTTAGAAATTTTTAAAATGCTCGAACTTCCAATATTAGTTGGGATTTCGAGAAAATCAATGGTTTACAGACCTTTAGAATCATCATCAAAAGAAGCACTCAATGGCACCACGGTTTTGAATACCATAGCGTTGCAAAAGGGCGCGTCAATTTTAAGGGTGCACGATGTAAAGGAAGCTTTGGAATGTATTAAATTGGTAGGTTGTTTAAATTAAATATAAAAATGAAGTATGCCCTTTTTCTTTTAATAGGTCTTTGTTTTTCTTGTGGAAAAGAAAAAAACATTCAATTGCCAGAAATAGCAGACTCTAAAATCCATGAAGTTTTGGATGTTTCACCTGCTTACATTTTTTATAATGAAACTGAAAAGGACAGTGTGGAACTCAATCGCAAAAATTTGATCACCTCAACCAATTGGCTTGTGAATGTGGATAAACGATTGACGTTGCGACAAGCAATCCCTTCCGTTCTTATGCTTCAAGAAAAAAAGAGAGACGCAAAAACGCACAAAAACGAAGTTGCAAAAAATTATTATTCGTGCAATGATACCTCCATTAAAAACTTGGGCTTTTTGGATTTTACGGATATTGTCTATCACAATGGAATCGACGGAAACATTGTGGAAAGCCAAGGAATTTATGAAACCTTGCCTTCTGAAACCACCAACCACATCTTGAGTATTCTTTTTAAATCCAAAGATTCCATCACTATTAATTCGGCTCCTACTACAAAATCTGAATTTATCGATCGCTTGAAATACATGGATTCCATCCAAGATCAAATCATGGGGATCGTTTATTTAAAATTCAACGAAAATTTGACATTTCAAGAATATATTACATTTAAGTCGATGCTTTCAAAACTCAAACTGAAACACGCCACCATATCCAACGACGAATATATATTCGATTAAGTATATTTTGTTAAATTTACACAAACCACAAAACTTTGGATAAACTTAAATTTTGGGATTTTGGTGTCATCGATTTTATTGATGTCTTCCTCGTTGCCATTCTTCTATATTACATTTATAAGCTTGTAAAAGGAACCGTTGCCATCAATATCTTCATTGGAATCATTATTGTATATATCATTTGGAAGCTGACCGATTTACTTAATATGTTCATGCTCCACAATATTTTTGATGGTTTTATGAAAGTAGGAATCATTGCTTTGATTGTGGTTTTTCAGCCAGAAATACGAAAATTTTTGTTGATGGTTGGCTCCACCAACTTAAGTGGACAGCGAAAGTTTTTCAGTAAAATGAAGTTCCTTAAAACCGAAAACAATACCGAAACGGACATTCAAGCCATTGTTTCTGCCTGCGAAAAAATGAGTTCAACCTTTACGGGAGCTTTGATTGTGTTGGAACGAAACAACAATCTCGATTTTTTGACTGGCACTGGTGACGAAATGAACATCACTGTAACGCAACCTATCATTGAAAGCATCTTTTTTAAGAACAGCCCTCTCCACGATGGGGCTATCGTTATTGCTAGCAATACAGTAAAAGCCACAAGAGTGATTCTACCCGTAAACAACGAGAAAAATATTCCTCAACGTTTTGGATTACGACATAGAGCTGCTATCGGAATTTCAGAAAAAACAGACGCGCTCGCTTTAGTGGTCAGTGAAGAAACAGGGCAAATTTCTTATGTCATCAATGGTGAGTTTGTAATGTTTAAAGATACTGAAGAATTGCTGGAACTCATTGCCAAAGACTTGACTTAATGGAGTGTAAAAATTGTCTTACTGATTTAAAAGATTCAAGTAAATACTGCCATGAATGCGGTGGAAAAGTGATTTATAACAGACTAACCATCAATCATATATCTTCAGAATTTAGTGCTCAATTTTTAAATTACGACAATAAATTTTTAAAAACCTTTATCCATCTTTTCACCAAACCCGATGTGGTAATTAATGGTTATATCAATGGCACAAGAAAAAAATACATCAGTGTTATCCAATATTTAGCTGTTTCTCTTACACTTTTAGGATTGCAGCTTTTTATTTTGAATAAATTTTATCCTGATTTTTTCAATTCTGTTTTTGACAATGAAGGCTATTTAGCAATGTATCCCGAAGAAACCAGACCGAAGCTTGAAAAATTTATGACGGATTACTTGTCCTTCATCAATGAATATCAAAGTTTGATTTATGTAATGGGTATTCCTCTTACAGCAATCATAACTAGGTTAGTGTTTTTAAAAGAAAAGCTATATAATTTTACTGAACATATCGTCCTCAACACTTACATAACTGCCCAATATGTTGTATTTTCATTTTTTACCTACTTGTTTTTTGCCATATTTAATTTAGATATTAATGTATTAGTTACCATATCAATAATATTATATGTCTTCTACTACTGTTTTGTTTTTTACAGAACACATCAATTAAAGGTGACGACCATAATTTTACGCTTTATGTTGTCAATGGTGATTATTTCGGCAATATTCTTATTGATTTTTATCATAGGAATCATTGTCGGTGTTATATATATTAAATTTTTTAAATAAAAATGAATTGCAAAAACTGCACTATATCATTGAATTCAGAAAGTGACTATTGCAATAAGTGCGGTGCCAAAGTGATTAGGAATCGATTGACCATTCGAAATCTGTTTGAACATTTCACCGAAACCTTTCTGAATTATGACAATAAATTTTTACAGACGTTTATTTGCCTTTTCACAAAACCTGAAGATGTCATTGGGAGTTATATTGATGGCACTCGAAAGAAATATGTGAATGTTGTTAGCTACTTTGCCGTAGCAATCACACTGTCTGGATTACAATTATTTATTTTAAATAATTTTTTCCCAGATGCTATGGATATGTCTGCTTGGACAACAAATGGAACTGAAGAATTCCAAAGTAAAATCATGTCTTATGCTCAAGAATACCAATCTCTTATTATGATGATGTATGTGCCTGTATATGCCTTGATTTGCAAGATAGTCTTCTTAAACAGGAAAACTTATAATTACACAGAGCAGTTGGTGATGTTCATGTATATCCAAGCTCAAATCTCCATCACAAGCGCAATTATCATCACACTATTGATAATGATGGGAGCCAATTTTAGTGTATTAGGCATGTTAATGTTTCCAACAATGATTGCTTACTCCGCCTATTGTTTAAAGAGATTATATCAATTGAATCTAATGGAGTTGATATTAAAAACGCTCATATTTTTTATTGTTTTTGGCATAATTGCAATATTATTTACCATCGGCATGACTGCAATGATGTATTTTAGTGGTGACTTTGAAAAAATAATTGAAGCACAAAGAGCGGCCAAGGGTTCTTAAACCACCTCTTTTTTCATGAATTGCACCTCGTAAAGATTTCTGTAATAACCATCTTTTCTTTTTAATAGCTCTTTATGGGTGCCCTGTTCAACAATATTACCAGAATCCATGACAATAATGTTATCTGCTTTTTTAATTGTGGCCAATCGGTGTGCAATAACTATGGATGTTCTTCCTTTAGTGATTTTGTCCGTTGCGTTTTGAATCAATTGCTCTGAATAGGAATCTACCGATGACGTGGCTTCATCCAAAATCAAAATACTAGGATTGGTGACATATGCCCTTAAAAAAGAAATCAACTGCCGTTGACCTGAAGACAGCATCACACCACGCTCTTTTACATTGTAATGATAGCCTCCAGGCAAGCTCATAATAAAATCATGAATTCCAATATCTTGTGCCGCCTGATGCACTTGCGCTTCAGTAATAGTTTTGTCGTTTAAGGTGATATTATTCAAAATGGTATCAGCAAACAAAAATACATCTTGTAACACAACAGCAATTTGAGCTCTTAAGGAACTTAAAGTAATGTCTTTTATATTGATATTATCAATCTTGATATGACCTTTCTGGATATCATAAAATCGATTCAGCAAATTGATAATGGTCGATTTGCCCGCACCAGTAGCTCCTACAATGGCTATGGTTTGCCCAGAATAGACTTCAAATGAAATCCCTTTCAGCACTTCTTCGTCTTGAATATAGGAGAAATGAACATTCTCAAATTTGATGTCACCTTCAAATTGCGGCGCTTCAATTCTACCGGCATCATCAATATGCGAATTGGTATCCAAAACATCAAAAACACGATTGGCAGCAACCATTCCCATCTGAAGCGTGTTGAATTTATTGGCAATCTGGTTCAATGGCCTGAAGAGCATCGGAATCATCATAATAAAAGCGGTCAATTCACCCAATGAAGCGGTATCATCCAAAACAACGTTTAATCCACCATACCATACCACGAGCCCCAAAGTAATGGATGATAAAAATTCGGCAATTGGAAAGAAAATGGAATTGTACCAAACTGTTTTGAGCCAGCCTTTCTTATGACGCTCGTTGATTTCCTTGAAGTTTTTGTATTCCGTTTCTTCACGAGCAAACAATTGAAGTATTTTCATTCCCGTAACACGTTCCTGGACAAAAGAATTGAGGTTGGAAACTTCGTTACGTACATCTTCAAAAGCCATTTTCATATACTTCTGAAAGATATTGGTCGCGTAGATAATCACTGGCATCGTTATGAAAACAATGAGTGCCAACGACCAATTCATATACAACATCATAGCTGCAATGGCAACCATTTTGAGCAAATCACTAAAAATCATGAACAATCCATCGCCAAACACATCCGCAATTCGCTCCATGTCAGTTACCGTTCTCGTAACCAAAACACCAACCGATGAATTATCAAAATATTTCATTTTGAAACTCATGATGTGCTTGAATAATTTAATTCTCACATCTTTCACAACCGATTGACCGAGCCAAGTGGCATAGTAAATAAACAAAAGGTTGCAAACCACCTCCAACACCAAAAGCACTACCATAAGGATGATGTAGTACATAAATCCATCATATTGCTGCAGTGCAATTTTTGTATCGATGGCTTCCTGCAACACTTTTGGGCGCAACACACCAAAAACGGCCAAGCCAATAACAAACACAAGTGTGCTGTAGAACACCAATTTATAAGGACTTATATATTGCATTAGTCGTTTAAATAACGACACATCATATATGTTTTTTGGTTTTTTAGTCATTAACTAATTTAGTTTTATGGTGTCTGGATACAAGATTTTTGTCAAATAAAGACCTTGGGCTGGTACAGAATAGCCAGCTTCACTCCTATCTTTTGATTTGATAATATCGTGCAATTTCTCAACTTCCAATTTGCCCAATCCAATTTCTATCATCGTTCCAACTATTGCTCTTACCATGTTTCGCAAAAAACGGTCGGCAGTAATGGTGAAAACTAGTTCGTGCTCTTCCAATTCCCAAAAGGCTTCCTTGATGCTACAATGATACGTTTTTACATCTGTATTACTTTTGGAAAAGCATTGAAAATCCTTATACTGAAATAGAATATCACACGCTTTATTCATCTTCTCAATATCCAAAGGAAAAAAGACATGATAGGCAAAATCACTTGCAAACACATTCTTTCTAGTACAAATCCTATAATGGTATGTCCTGCTCAATGCATTAAAACGCGCATGGGCTTTGTCATTTACTTCAAAAATAGTATGTATTGCAATATCTTTTGGCAAAAAACAATTCAATTTGAAAATAATCGAATCGATATCAAATGTCTGGTCAACTACAAAATGGGCAAACATTTGAGAAGCATGTACACCAGCATCGGTACGACCAGCACCCATTACGGCAATTTTGGTCCGAAGTAGCTTACTCAATGCCTCTTCCAAAACCTGTTGTACAGAAATGGCATTGGGCTGATTTTGCCAACCATGATATGCTTTTCCGTTATATGAAAACTCAATGAAATATCTCAATGTAAACCTTTACTTTTGTAAATGGCAAAGATAGAATTTTAATGGCTTTGCGAATTTCAAATTAAAGTTAAAAAATAAGACTCTAAATTCATCAAGAGATTTCCGTCTACGCGGAAATGGAATTTAACCTATCAATGAAAAAAATCCTGCTACTTTCTGACACGCATAGTTATATGGATGATGATATTCTTAAATACGTCAAGCAAGCTGATGAAGTTTGGCATGCAGGCGACATTGGTGATTTGAAAGTGACAGATGCCATCAAAAAATTAAAACCTCTACAGGCAGTTTACGGAAACATCGATGATGCTAAAGCCAGACTGGAATTTCCTGAACACAATCGATTCATGTGCGAGGAGGTGGATGTTCTAATCACACATATTGGTGGCTATCCTGGGAAATACAATCCTAGGATTCGGGATAGGATTTATGAAAATCCACCAAGACTTTTCATTTGTGGCCATTCGCATATACTGAAAGTGATGCCAGATAAAAAGCTCAACCTAATACATATGAATCCGGGAGCCGTTGGCAAACATGGGTTTCAACAAGTAAGGACCATGCTGCGATTTACAATTGATGGAAAAAAAATCGAAAATTTGGAGGTGATTGAATTCAAAAAAAAGTCGGAAATAGAATTTCAGACTTTATGATATAATAAAAATGTAAATTATCACTATCACTCTATAACTACTGTTTCAGTCTTTGTGCAAGATTTATTTGGCCCAGTACAGGGTGAACAAGAACATGAAGAACCACTAACAACTAAATTACAACCTGTTGGACAACCCTGGCAACTACAGGTCTTTTTTTCTAATACATAAACTCCTTTTACATCTGTTGAAGAGAGAAAAGCGCCAGTTTCAATAGTTCCATCCTTACTTACCGCTTTCAAAAAATAAACTTTTGATTGTTTAATTTCATCAAAACTTTCCAAAATTTGAAACTTTTCCAATTTAACATCAAATCCTTCATCAATCAATGCATTTTCCCATTTTTCTTTTACGTAATCAGTAGTAACTTCAATTTCACTTTGGCCTACTTTATCAACCAATTTTACATTTGCTATTTTTGATAAATCAGTAGATTCTTGAGATACGACAAATTCTTTGTCATCCGTACTACAAGATAAAAAAACACACATCATAAAAAACGCTGTTAACGCACACTTCAAATAAAATTTGAGCTTTTTCATAATAGAAGTATTTAATTGATTAATAATGAATTAAAAATAATAATAATAATAATAATAATAATAATAATAATAAGCAATAAATTTAGCATTAAATTTAGCATTAAAAAAAGCCCAAGATCTCCACCTTGGGCTTACGCACTAATAAAATTAAGTTAATAGGGTTTATCGTAATCTATCCACAGATTTTACGAGATCTTCATCCTTTTTTATGGCCTTGTTGGCCAAAACCAACAACACGATAGATAAAGCAGGAAGCACGATCCCAATACCTTTCTCCGAAACGTCAGCTTCTCCAGATAAATTTAGGGATTGATACACAAATAATCCTAATAAAATAAAGTTCAATATGATGTTTAGTCGATTCATTACGAATTGCGACTTTCTGTTTTTATAACCAAATATAGAAATTAAAGATAGTGCTGCCGAACCCAGAAACAAGGCCAAATAATACATATTATCTTTAGCATATACCAACGCATCGGAATTTGTGGTCCACAAGTGAAACACAAAAATGAGGCCTCCTGAACTAATGGCAGCTAATAACAAATACACAGTCTGTATGCGTTGCAACATCTATTTTAAAAAATTTAACGACAAAATTAACAGTTTCTTTTTAAAAGTTATATCAATTTTTAAAATAAAATTGTATTATTGCATAGACGATGTGTACATCAGAACGTTACACATCATCAAATCTTCAAATTTTTCTTGGTTTTACCCTCATCTTTCAGTTTTTATTTGAAAAGTTCAGAATAGACCAATTTCAGTTTAAAATAATTATTCTAAAACATACATGTTTGAAATTTCACAATTAAAAGAAACAAAGCTTTCCGACTTACAGGATATAGCTCAAAAATTAAATGTACCAAAATACCGTACACTAAAAAAACTTGAACTGGTTTACAAAATATTGGATATGCAGGCAGCCAATCCAGATGTTGTCAAAAAAGAAGTTCTAAAGGATGAATCCGTTGCAAACAAAGAAACTGCAGCAACTCCTAAACCAAACCCAAAACCTAAAAGAGCACGAGTTCAAAAGCCCGCGCCACAGCAAAAAGAGCAGCAAAAAATGGAGTTTGTTGATTCTAAAAATGATGGAACTACTACAAAAAATGAATCGGTAGCTGAAAAGAAGCCTCAAGAAGCTTCACAACAAAAAAGCGAATCAAAACCGCATCATAAGCAAAAGGACAAGCAACAAAATAAACCAAATCCACGCCCTAAAGAAAATACAAACAAGCCAAACCCACGTCCTAAAGAAAAAGACGGCAATGTTCACGACAATAATAATAGCGGACCTAGCGGAAACAATGGAAATAAAGATACCAGAAACCGTTATAGAGAGCCAGATTTTGAGTTTGATGCCATTATACAAAGTGAAGGTGTCTTGGACATCATGCAAGACGGTTATGGTTTTTTACGGTCCTCCGATTACAATTATCTATCATCACCTGATGATATTTATGTGTCCCAATCTCAAATACGTTTATTCGGATTAAAAACTGGAGATACGGTTTTAGGACATGTCCGTCCACCAAAAGAAGGTGAGAAATATTTCCCTTTGATTAAAGTGAGTAAAATCAACGGACAAAGTCCTGATGTTGTTAGAGACCGTGTGTCTTTTGAACATTTGACGCCTTTATTCCCACAGGAAAAATTTAATATTGCAGAAAAACAAAGCACGATATCAACACGGATTATGGATTTGTTCTCTCCTATCGGAAAAGGGCAACGTGGTATGATTGTATCTCAGCCAAAAACTGGTAAAACAATGCTTTTAAAGGATGTGGCAAATGCAATTGCGGCCAACCATCCTGAAGTTTATCAAATGATTTTATTGATTGATGAACGTCCTGAAGAGGTTACGGACATGCAAAGAAATGTTAGAGGCGAAGTTATTGCTTCAACCTTTGATAAAGAAGCACATGAACACGTAAAAATTGCCAATATCGTTCTGGAAAAAGCAAAACGTTTGGTAGAATGTGGTCATGATGTCGTCATTCTTTTAGATTCCATCACACGTCTTGCTAGAGCTTACAACACGGTTCAACCTGCTTCAGGTAAAATATTGAGTGGTGGTGTAGACGCAAATGCCCTTCATAAACCAAAACGTTTCTTTGGTGCCGCTCGTAATATTGAAAATGGAGGTTCATTGACCATCATTGCAACAGCACTGACCGAAACGGGCTCTAAAATGGATGAAGTCATTTTTGAAGAATTTAAAGGAACTGGTAATATGGAGCTTCAGTTGGATCGTAAAATTTCCAACCGTAGAATCTTCCCTGCTATTGATTTGACTTCATCAAGCACGCGTCGTGATGATTTATTGTTGGATGACAATACCATTCAAAGAATGTGGGTTATGCGTAAATATCTTGCAGACATGAACCCAGTGGAAGCAATGGAATTTATCAATGATCGATTCAAAAAAACCAGAAATAATGAAGAGTTCTTGGTATCAATGAATGGGTAAAAACGTGAATATATAAAAGAGCCCCTGAATTAATAGTTCAGGGGTTTTTATTTAATAAAGTCTACGGTTTAGAAAACAAAAAAGCCTTTTCGTTGAAAAGGCTTGTTTTATTTAATGTAATAAGCTTTAACTTATAGGGCAGCTACATATTTAGCCAAACCAGATTTCAAGTTAGCAGCTTTATTATTGTGAATAATATTTTTCTTTGCCAATTTGTCAATCATAGATGCTACATTAACGAACATTTCTTGTGCTTCTTTAGCATCAGTAGTTTCACGTAATTTCTTGATAGCATTACGAGTCGTTTTATGTTTATACCTGTTGGTTAAACGTTTTGCCTCGTTGCTTCTGATTCTTTTTAATGCTGACTTATGATTTGCCATTGTCTTTTTATTTCTTATTTAATATGTAGCCCGTAGGGGAATCGAACCCCTCTTACCAGGATGAAAACCTGGCGTCCTAACCGATAGACGAACGGGCCATTTGATGTATTTCAAATGAACTTGCATTTGTTTGAATGCGGATGCAAAAATACAACTATTTTTAAATGTTGCAATACCTATCTAATTTTTTTTAATATTTTTTTAGTAGGCCTTTGCAAACAGTACTCTTCTGGCTGATGGTTTGCCAGAAAACACGCAGTTTCCACGCTCATCAGAACCATCCAAAGGTATACAACGAATGGTTGCCTTTGTCAATTCTTTTATTTTCTGTTCAGTTTCCGAACTACCATCCCAATGCGCTGAAATAAAACCTGTTTTAGTTTCCAAAACTGTTTTAAACTCTTCAAAGTTATTCACTTCAGTGATATGAGAATTTCTAAAATTCAATGCCTTATTGAATAAAGCTTCTTGGATTTCGACCATCAGTCCATTTACAATTTCAACCAAATCAGTGAGGTTTACGGTTTCTTTGGTCAATGTATCTCTACGCGCCAATTCGACGGTTTTATTTTCTAAATCCTTTGGTCCAATGGCAATTCTCAATGGAACACCTTGTAATTCATACTGTGCAAATTTAGCTCCAGGACGGTGTGTTGTTCTCTGATCGTATTTACAGGAAATCCCTTTTGATTTGAATTCTTTGATTAAGCTATTGGCTAAATTGGAAATCTCATCCATCTGTTCATCTGTTTTATGAATTGGGACTATTACGACTTGAATCGGCGCCAAATTAGGGGGCAATACCAAACCATTATCATCACTATGAGTCATTACCAACGCACCCATCAAACGTGTGGAAACACCCCACGAAGTTGCCCATACATAATCCAATTTTCCTTCATTATTAGTAAATTTCACATCAAATGCCTTTGCAAAATTTTGCCCTAAAAAATGTGATGTTCCTGCTTGCAAAGCCTTACCGTCCTGCATCAAGGCTTCTATACAGTAAGTTTCTACAGCACCGGCAAAACGCTCGCTTTCAGTCTTAACTCCTTTTATTACCGGAATCGCCATAAAATTTTCAGCAAATTCGGCATACACATTGTTCATTTGTTCTGCTTCTGCAATTGCCTCCGCTTTAGTTTCATGAGCCGTATGACCTTCTTGCCATAAAAATTCAGCAGTACGCAAAAATAGACGTGTACGCATTTCCCAACGAACCACATTTGCCCATTGGTTAATTAATATTGGTAAATCTCTGTAGCTTTGAATCCAACCTTTATAAGTACTCCAAATAATCGCTTCACTTGTCGGACGCACTACTAATTCTTCTTCCAATTTTGCTTCAGGATCCACCCTTAATTTTCCAGGGTTATCAGGGTCATTTTGTAGTCTATAATGAGTAACCACGGCACATTCTTTCGCAAAGCCTTCGGCATTTTTTTCTTCAGCTTCAAACAGACTTTTAGGTACAAAAAGAGGGAAATAAGCATTTTGATGACCTGTTTCCTTAAACATTCTATCCAATTCTGCTTGCATTTTTTCCCATATAGCATAACCGTAAGGCTTAATTACCATACAGCCTCTAACCGCAGAATTCTCCGCTAAATCAGCCTTTACAACCAATTCGTTGTACCATTTTGAATAATCTTCAGAGCGCGATGTGAGATTTTTACTCATTGTCAGTATTTTGGCACAAAAATTGTGCTTATGTTAAATAAAAAAATAGTTCAACAAAACTAACTATTTTTGTAATGTTCAACAATTAAATTAAAGAGATATGCAATTTAAAACTTATTTACAATCGAAATTGCCATTTTATCTTGCTTTTAGCTCGCTATTTGTGTTGGCTTCTTGTGGATCATACCAATACGTTGGTCATGATAATGATGGTATATATAGTTCTTCTGACGAAGTAACTACCGAAGAACCTGAACAAACCGAAAATAACAAGGCTTATTATAAAGATTATTTCGCTGAAAAATCTCAAAAATATGAGAACATAGCTAATGATGATAATGTGATTTTTACAAACATTGATGACTATGAAGGAACNNCAAGATACCGATAATGTAACTATAAACGTATATAACGGTTGGAACAATTATGGATATGGTTACTATAACCCATGGAGATATAGCTATGGCTGGAATTGGGGATGGGGTGCTTATGGTGGATTTTATGATCCAGACTGGTACACTCCTTTTTATGGGTACGGGTATGGCTACTATGGTGGTTTTTATAGCCCATATTATTATGGCTATCAACCCTATTATTACAATGGTTATCATGGACATTATTACAGAAATAATATTGCCTATAATTCAAGTCGTCGTGGAAGTTATGTATACAATTCTGGTAGAAGTAGCAGTACAAACAGGAACAGCAACGTTCGAAACACTACTACGCGAAGAAGTACATCCTCATCTATTAGAAATTCCAATACATCCCGTTATAATCCATCAAACAGTGTAAGAGCAAATACACGGGCTAATAACTCAAGTGTTAGGTCTAATTCGTCTAGCACCAGAGCAAATACTTCTACTCGTCCAAGTTCAAGAGCCAATGTACCAACAAGGAGTACTACGAATCGTTCAAGTACAAGGGTCAATACACCTAGTAGATCTAGCAGTAGTTCTTCTACAATGAGAAGTTCAGGCTCATCGAGATCTTCGTCTTCAGGAAGTACGAGTAGAAGTTCAGGCGGTTCTTCTAGAAGAGGCGGATGAAAAAATAAAAATGCTATATTTTAATTTAAAAAAATCATATGAAAAAGTTCAGTTTACTATTCATAGGTGTCCTATCTATGTCAAGTGTAATGGCCCAAGATATTTCTGATGCTGTTAGATATTCCTTGGACGAAGTACAAGGAACAGCAAGATTTAGAAGCATGAGTGGCGCATTTGGGGCTTTAGGGGGCGATATGTCAGCCATAAGTATCAATCCTGCGGGTTCGGCGATATTTTCCAATAGCCATGCATCGATATCCCTATCAAGCCTTAATATTAATAATGATGTTCGTTTTTTTAACGGATTTCGTTCTTCATCCGAATCAAAAATAGATTTGAATCAAACAGGAGCGGCGTTTGTATTTAATAACTCCAATCAAAATTCTGATTGGAAAAAGTTCGTATTAAGTGTAGCTTATGATAAAACAGCAAATTTTGAGGACAACTGGTTTGCTTCTGGCGTTAATACCAGTTCCATTGATTCTTATTTTTTAGCAAATGCGCAGGGTTTAAGATTAGATGAAATTTCGGCTCTTTCGGGAGAAAGTTATACAGATGCCTATTCAGAAATAGGTTCCTTATTTGGTTTTAATAATCAACAAGCTTTTTTAGGTTATGAATCATATATTTTAGAACCTAACAGCGATACAGATGATAATACGTTATACACGTCAAATATTGCCCCTGGCACTTTTAACCAAAGGTATAACTATGCCGCTAGAGGTTATAATGGCAAATTCACCTTTAATATTGCATCTCAATATAAAGACAATTTATTTTTCGGCCTAAATTTAAATTCTCATTTCATAAATTATGAACGTTCAACATTCTTAAGTGAATCGAATTCTAACACTGGGTCATTAGTATCTAATGTACAATTTGAAAACAATTTATCTACCATTGGATCGGGATTTTCATTTCAATTAGGAGCAATTGCAAAATTGACAGATGAATTCAGAATCGGATTCACATATGATTCGCCAACATGGTACACAATTGCAGAAGAAACTACTCAATATTTAGCTACCGTAAGAAATGATGCAGGTTCTAATATAACCCAGGTCATTAATCCAAATATTATAAACATATTTCCGGATTACAAACTTCAAACCCCAGGTAAATTAACTGGAAGTCTTGCGTATGTTTTTGGAGAACAAGGACTTATTAGTTTTGATTATTCTCGAAAAGATTATGGTAATGTAAAATTCAAACCTACTTCAGATACTTATTTTGCAGATCAAAATAGTATCATTAATGACAATCTTAAGGTTGCTTCTACTTATAGAATTGGTGGCGAATATCGATACAAAGCTTTCAGTTTTAGAGGAGGCTATCGTTTAGAAGAAACCCCGTATAAAAATGAAAACTTTTATGGTGATTTGAAAGGTTTCTCATTAGGTTTAGGATACAATTTTGGAAACATCAAATTGGATTTAGCTTTTGACCAATCGGATAGATCTATCAATCATCAACTTTATAATGTTGGATTGACGGATGCCGCAGTAATAGATTCAAAAAATTCTAACGTAACTTTAACGCTAGGATTAAATCTCTAAAGACATTAACTTAATACAAAACAAAAAGCACTTCGTTTGAAGTGCTTTTTGTTTTGTATTAAGATCAACTGTTAGTTAGATTTTATCTTATTCATCCGCTAATTTAAATTGTCTATAAATCTGATTGATTGCAATTAAAAGAGAGAAAAATACCGACACTATAGTCGGTATTTTTCTCTTTATTTTTTATCGTTTCAAAGTAAAATGTGCCCTAAACTGTTTGGGCTGTCCCGTTGACGGCTCGCTGTACTCGACGGTGAACCAATAGTCGCTCGACGGCATCGGCTCCCCGTTGTAGGTGCCGTTCCACCCCGCGCCCGACGGGCTGATCTGCTTCAACAGTTTCCCGAACCTGTCAAAGATATAAATTTTTGCGCTCGGTCGACCCGCAAATCCGACAATGTTCCACGTTTCGTTCCTGCCGTCCCCGTTCGGGGTGAAAAAGTGCGGGTAGTCCAGCACCGTGACCGTGCCGCTGGCCTCCCCGCAGCCGTTGGTGTCCCTGGCGGTGACCGTGTGATCCCCGAAGGTGACGTCCACAAAGGTGCCGCTCTGCTGCCAAGGCCCCCCGTCAAGGCTGTACTCGTACTCGCCCTCTCCGCTGGCCGTCGCTGTTATAAC
Organism: Flavobacteriaceae bacterium UBA5544; assembly: GCA_002426755.1. GTDB lineage: Bacteria > Bacteroidota > Bacteroidia > Flavobacteriales > Flavobacteriaceae > JBPOFM01. The sequence continues at coordinate 137 of DINI01000026.1, read as the reverse complement.
GTGGTTTTCCGAAAAAGCTTGTGTGGCGACCTCGACCACTATCACCGGCGGCGAGCTGTTCTCCACAACGGCACTGTCCAGGTTCACACAGCCCGTGGCGGTATTGGTCACCTTCACGACATAGGTGCCGCTCTGCT